>NZ_CP051305.1:0-1446281 GCF_024181385.1 Treponema sp. OMZ 798 | reverse complement strand
GCTAACAATTACCGTATTCCTTATTTTTCAATTTCGCCGACATTTTCGATATGCCCAATTCACGGCTATCTTGAGGGCGAGCATTTTGAGTGCCCTTATTGCAAGCGTGAAAAACAGGCGAAGCTTGAATTAAAATTGGCTGAACTTGAAAAAGAAAAATCTGAAGTGTTAAGTACGGTTTCTAAAAATTAAGGTTTTTAGAAAGAAAAAAAATAAATTCTTCATGGAGGAAAAAAATGAAGCAAAAAAAGGTTGACCCTTCAAGGGTTTTTGGAGCTTTACGTACAATAATAGTATTGATAGTTATAGCTCTTATAGCCTTTTCGGGGATAAAGGTTATCCCTACAACAGATAACGGAGTTGTTACCCGTTTCGGTAAATATACAAGGACCCTTGCTCCGGGGCTTAACTTTGTAATTCCCTTTGTAGATCAAGTTTATAAGGTTCCTATTAAGACCGTTCAAAAGGAAGAATTCGGATTTAGAACATCGCGGTCGGGAGAAAGAAGCGAATATCAAAATTCAATGCTTCACGAATCTTCGATGCTTACAGGAGACCTAAACATTATAAATGTTGAATGGGTTATTCAGTATAAAATAGTTGATCCTAAGGCCTGGCTTTTTAATGTAGAAGAATCTCAAAGAAATAAAACAGTCAGAGATGTTTCAAAATCCGTTGTCAACAGTTTGGTGGGCGACAGGGCTATTATGGACATAATCAGCTTGGACCGCGACAGCATCGCAGTTTTGGCTCAAGAAAAAATGAATGAAAAATATAAGCAGATGGGACTTGGGATTTCCGTTTCATCGGTTCAGCTGCAAAACATTGTTCCGCCTGAGGAAGTTCAAGCTGCCTTCGAGGACGTAAACATCGCAATTCAAGATATGAATAGGCTAATAAACGAAGGAAAAGAAGCCTATAATAAGGAAATTCCTAAGGCAAAGGGTGAAGCTCAAAAGATGATTGAAGAAGCAAGAGGTTATGCTTCCGAAAGGATAAACAAGGCTAAGGGTGATGTTGCCCGATTTAATGCCGTTTATTCCGAATATGTAAAGGCTCCCGACATTACGAGAAGAAGGCTCTACCTTGAGACTTTGGATTCTATTTTTAAAAATAATGAAAACGTTACGCTCATAGATAAAAACTTAAAAAGCTTTTTACCTTTAAAAGATTTAAATAAGGGAGGAAATTGATTTTATGGAAAACTATGAAAATGTAAATGCTGAAGATGTTCAATATGAAAAATCTTCTTCCAAAAATAAGATAAAGCCCGAAAAAACAAAAAAAGATAAAAAAGGACTCGGATGGTTTTTCTTTGCAGTTATTATAATTGTTTTATTTTTATTCTTAAAGCCTTTTTATATTTTAAATGAGGGAAATGTTGCCATCATCACAAAATTCGGTGCTGTTGTAAAGACCGAAAAAGAAGCCGGCCTTCATTTTAAAATGCCCTTAATTCATACCGTAAACAAGTATACGGCTAAGCTCCTGCGCTTGGACGGTGATCCTCAAAAAATTCTTACTTTAGAAAAACAATATCTCAAAGTAGATACCACCAGCCGATGGCGTATAGTTGACGTAAAAAAGTTTTATGAATCTCTTACCACCTATGAAAGTGCTTATTCCCGCCTTTCGGATATTGTAGATTCATCGGTTAGAGACATTATTTCGGTGAACAGTCTTGCCGACGTTGTTCGAAGTTCCAATATTATAAATGAAAGCAAAAACAATGAAGAGTTTAACCTTGAAAATGCCGAAGTTGATCTAGGCTCGATAAAAACCGAAAAGGTTGGCTTTCCTGTGATAAAAAAAGGCCGGGAAGCTCTTGCAGATGAGATTTTAAAGAGGGCAAACAGCCAGCTTGGAGAATTCGGTTTGGAAGTGGTTGACCTTATTTTTAAAGGAATTAAGTATTCGGATGAGCTTGAAAATTCCGTGTTCAGCCGAATGATAAAGGAAAGAAACCAGATTGCAGGAACTTTTAGGTCTACGGGTGACGGCGAAAAACTTAAAATCTTAGGGGAATTGGAAAACGAAAAACGGACTATCTTGTCTCAGGCCTATGCCGAAGCTGAAAGGATAAAGGGCGATGCGGATGCAAAGGCTGTTGCAATCTATGCCGAAAGCTACGGCAAGTCTCCCGAATTTTACAGCTTTTGGAAGAGCATGGAAATTTATAAAAATTCCTTGCCCGAGACCGAAAAAATTCTTTCAACCGACATGGAATATTTTCAGTATCTGTATAAGCATTAACCTTAGAAAAAGTTTTTCCGATATTGTATAGGAGGTTTGATAAACAGTTCGGCACAAATGGTGCCTCTCTGTTTATCTGACGAGTTTTAAAAAATTTTTATGGGAGGTAAAAGTTTTGAGAAGAAGCGGAACTATAGGACGAATTATTGTTCTTTTAATATTGATTATTTTACTCGTGTTCGGAGGCCTATTGTGGTTTGACTATTTAGGTCTAATCAGCTCACGGACTTTGTTTTCTCCTGTTTACTCCCTTTTCGGCTTAAAAACTGCTGAAGGTATTGCTCCATTAGATGCCGATGAGATGGCTGATTTGGAAAATGACCGCTACGAAAAACGTCTTTTGGCTTTGGAAGTCCGATCGCAGGAACTGGATAAACGGGAAGAAGATGTTCAATCGAAAGAAAATGAAAATAAACAGGTTGCCGAGGAACTGGATGACCGCAGGCTGGCTATAGAAGAAAAAGAAAAGAATTTTAACCTTTTAATGGTGGAGCGGGATTCCCGTGAAGCCAATATAGTTCAAATAGCAAAATATATTAACGGTATGCCTCCTGAAAAGGCTGTTGCCAACCTCCTTTCGATGGATGATCAGGATGTAATAGATGTGCTTAGAGCCGTAGAAAAGATGGCAATAGAGGAAGGTAAAAACTCTTCGGTTGCTTATTGGTTTTCTTTGATGCCTGCTTCCAGGGCTGCAGAGATTCAGCGTAAGATGGCAAATAAGCCTGTTACCTTCCCGTAATAGGTAATTTAGACTTAAACCAATGTTTTTTCCTACGATTTCGTTTGCCGTATTTTTTCTCTCAGTGTTTTTTTTATACTGGTATATTTTTAGGCAGGAAAAAGAACGGAAAATACTTTTGACGGCCGCCTCTTATTTTTTCTATGCGATGTGGGATTGGCGTTTTTGTATCCTGCTTTTTGTTTTTACCCTTATAAATTATTTTTACGGCTTTCTTATCGATAAAGAAAAAAATTACGTACCCAGAAAGGCTATCGTAATCATTATCTGCATTCTCGATATTTTGTATTTGGGATTTTTTAAATACCTTTACGGACTGCTTTCGTATTTAAATACCTTTTTTCCCGATATGTACTCAGTATCGCCTTTTTTAAGCCATGTACGCTCTTGGTCTCTTTTACTTCCTGTAGGTATTTCTTATTATACCTTCCGATGCATGAGCTATGTCTTTGATATCTATCTTTGTAAGATAAGGCATGTCAAGTCTTTTTGGGATTTTTTACTCTATGTATCGTTTTTCCCCCAGCTGTCCTCAGGCCCCATTGTTCAGGCCGAATATTTTTTTAAGGACCTTCCGAGAGCTCTTAACTGTGACAATGAAAAAGGAGCAAGGCCCATAGCCTTCGACAATGCAATTGTGCTTTTAATTTCAGGTCTTTATAAAAAAATGATAATTTCAAATTTTTTAACCATCCTTGTGACAGATAAAATTTTTGCAAATCCTTCATTTTATAATACATGGGAGCTCATTTTTGGGGTGCTATGTTATACGATTATTATCTATGCCGATTTTTCGGGATACAGCGACATGGCGATAGGTATAGGCATTCTTTTAGGCTTTAATACCCCTGCAAACTTTAACCGCCCCTATGTTTCAAAGTCAATCACCGAATTTTGGAGAAGGTGGCATATAAGCTTTTCTTCATGGCTTCGCGACTACCTTTATTTCGGCTTAGGCGGCTCCCGTTTTGGCCTTGCTCGGGCTCTTTTTGCGCTTTTTTTTACGATGCTCATTGCAGGTCTTTGGCATGGAGCTTCATGGACCTTTTTGATTTGGGGAGCGATGCAGGGAACAATGCTTTGTATCGAGAGAATTTTTTCAGAAGTGAAAAAAAAGAAAGCCTTAGGAGGAGAGCCTTTAGGTGAAAAACAAAATGTAAAAAAAGGTTTTGATTTTTTGAAAATTATACCGGTCTTTATATTTATAAATATCAGCTGGCTTGTGTTTTTTTCGTCATCTCTATCGGAACTGAATTTATATTTACGATCCTTGGGAAATGTGTCTCAGCCCTTTCAAATTATAAGTCCCTTTATTCTTTTAATCTTTTTTGCAGGTCTTATTTTACAGCTTCCTTCGGAAAGTTTAAGAAAAAAAGCTTTTACGATATATAGCCGTCTTCCGATGATTTTCAAAGTTGTTATCACCGTAAGTTTTTTAGCTGCCGTTTATGCGGTTTCAACTTCGGGCATCCCCCCGTTTATCTATTTTGCGTTTTAGGTGAGGGTTAACATATGAAGCTAAAAGATACAATAAAAAAAATAAATGATGTTTTTTCTCTTAAAATAAAACCTAAAAATAAAAAATCTTTCTTTTATTCTGCCAACAAGGCTCTTTTGTTTTTTTTACTTTGTATTTTTTTCTTTATGCTGCTCCTAGGTAAATCCTTAGACGATTTTTCATCTAAAATAAAAAATCCTTATGCTGCAGAAGTGTTTAAGACTGTTGTGAAACCTGTTTCTGGTTTGTCGCAACAACTGAAACTGGATAATATTATTCCTTCTGCAAGGATTCTGTTTTTGCGCTATGCAGGTCTTGAAGGGCTAAGTGATTGGGATTCTTTTTATTATATGGATTCGGAAGAATTAATCCGCAGGGAAAAGCTTTTAGTCTTAGAGAACATAGGAGAGAATATCGATAAACCTCAAAATGAAAAATCTCCCATAGACAGTCTGCAAAAAGACTTGGAAACTGCAAGAAACGGTTTATCCGAGGAATCAAAACCGGAAGATACCGCAGCCGTAAAAAAAATGGTAGATGAGCTTGAAGTAAAACTCGAAAATTTAAATATTCTTTTAGATAAGCTAAAAATTCTCGAACAGCTTAGAATTGCAGAACTTGAAAAGCTGAGGCTTGAGCAAAAAGCATTAGAGCTAAAAAAAGAAGATATATCCGAAACTGCCTCCAAAGAAGGAGAGGCAGAAAAGGCTGATGAACCTAAAAAGGTTTATACCTATAATACCGAAAAACCCTTGCGTATCCTAATGATAGGAGATTCTCAAATGCACAGCATTGCTGCAGGTTTTTTAAGGCTTACGGGTCAAAATTCTTCGATAAAGGTAAAAGAAATTTCCGTTCACTCCTCAGGTTTTATAAGAAGCGATTACTATAACTGGCCTAAAAAATTAAAGAATGTGTTTGAAGAAAGTAAGAATGAACCCTATGATATTGCCGTAATTTTTTTAGGAATGAATGATTATCAAAATTTTTATGCAGACAACGGCAAGGTCCTCGTAAAAGAAACCGAGAACTGGGAAACGGCTTATAGGGATAAGATAAAAACTCATTTGGACGTTTTGTTTGCAAATACAAAAAAAGTATATTGGCTCGGAATGCCTGTTGTCCGGGATAAGATATACAATGCCCAATTACTTTATATCGAAGACTTACATAAAAAAATAGCATCTGAATACTCCGAGATTATTCTTAAAAAATTCTCTCTAAGCAGTATAGTTCCGGGGGATGGTGTCCCTTATACCGATACCCTTAAAAACGCCGAAGGTAAAAAAATAAGGCTCATGAAGGATGACGGGCATCATTATACTATTTCCGGCGGAGAATATATTATGAGTTCATTTTTGGAGCTTCTTTATAAGGATTGGGATCTGGAACCCTGCAAGCCTTAAAAAATCATAATTTTGCCGTTAATTTCCTTTATTTTGTATTGACAAAACTTTATAATTGGATATAATGCTTAGGACATGATTAAAAGTGCGATTAGCCTTAAAGCTCATGCAAAAATTAATCTGCATTTGGAAGTTTTAGGAAAGAGAAGTGACGGGTTCCATGACCTTGTAAGTGTTTTTGCTCCGATTTCTCTTGCCGACGATCTTTTAATGCAAAGAAAACCGGATAAAAAAGAATGTAAGGTGCTGTCTCCATTGGCTGAATTGCCGGCAGAGAACACCATTACAAGAGCTTATGAAGAGTTTAAAAGCTTTACCGGTATTTCTGAAGGTGTTACCGTGAGGATCCTAAAAAGAATCCCTGAAGGCGCCGGATTGGGAGGCGGATCTTCCGATGCCGCTTCGGTTTTGCGGGGGCTTAATGAGATGTTTTCTACTCGTTTACGGGAAGAAGACTTAAGAGCTATAGCTTTGAAAATAGGAAGCGATGTTCCGTTTTTTTTGGGAGATGGAGCTGCGGTTGTAAGAGGCCGCGGAGAAGAAATAAAAAGAGTTTCCGTTTCTTCAGATTATTTTGGGATTTTGATTTATCCCGAAATAAAAAGCGCTACGCCCAGGGCTTACAGCCTTTTAGGCCGTAAAGAATCGGAGATACTGAATCCTGCTTTTAATCCTGAGCTTTTTTGCGGCAAAGACTGCCGTGAATGGCCTTTTTTTAACAGCTTTGAAGATGTTCTTTTTATTGAATATCCTGCAATAAAAAAGGCAAAACTAGACCTTTTAACTTACGGGGCCGACTTTGCTCTTATGAGCGGTGCCGGTTCTTCGGTTTTTGGACTTTTTAAAGATGAAAAAGCAGTCAAAAATGCTTATTCCAAGCTTTTTGCTGAATATGGCCGATGTTTTTTCTTCTTGTTACTTGCGTTCTGATAGAAAGCGTAGTAAAATATTGGTAGGTAAAGATGTTACCAATATTTTATGCAAGGAGGACAGTATGGAAATTACAGAAGTCCGTGTTCAGAAAGTGAGTCCGGGGAGTAGTTTAAAGGCTTATGCTAATATTACGTTCGATGATTGCTTTGTCCTTCATAATGTAAGAGTGATTGAGGGTAATGACGGTTTGTACATTGGAATGCCGAGCCGGAAGCTGAGTAACGGTGAGTTTAAAAATATAGCTCATCCTATCACTGCCGAGTTCAGGGAAAAAATGACAAAGGCTGTTTTGGAGGTTTACGAAAAAACACCTGTTATGCCCGGGCAAGATGCTGAGGCTGGAATCTAGCTTTAGCAGTCAATTTGCGATGTAATAATAGTTTTTTCTGTTTTTGGATACAATTTAGCTTTTAGCTTTTTGTATATATTTGGGACGTCGGCAAGTGGTAAGCCAACGGCTTTTGGTGCCGTCATTCCGTAGGTTCGAATCCTACCGTCCCAGTTTTGAGACCGCTTTTATCGGCGGTCCTTTTTGCAAACTAAATAATTGGTAGTAGAGGAGTTCTGGGGTTATGGAACAGAGACTGTTAAATGCAAATGAAAGATCTACATACGGTAAAAATGCCGCTGTAAAAATGAGAAGAGCGGGAAGAATTCCTGCAGTAATGTATGATAGGCACGGCAAATCCGTTTCTCTTGATGTTGATGAAAGAGAATTTATGAAACTTTTTAAACTTGTTACCGAAAGTACTATTGTAACATTAAATGCAGCGGGAAAGGATTACGAAGTTTTTATTAAAGATTTTCAGCATGATATTGTTACGGATAAGATTAAACATATCGACTTTTACGAGGTAGAAAGAGGAAAGACCTTACGTACAAAGGTTAAGATCAGACTTGAAGGTTCTCCCGAAGGTGTACGCCATGGCGGTATTCTTGAGACAGGTATAACCGAGCTTGAACTTGAGTGTCTGCCTAAGGATCTGCCTCCCAGAATCGTTGTTGATGTTTCAGCCCTTGATGTAAATCAGTCGCTCCATGTCAGGGATATTAAACTTCCTGAGGCTGTTACCGTTTTAACAAGCGATGATATAACTGTTGCAGCCATCAAGTTTGCTGCAGCCGAGACTTCAACTCCTGCTGCTGAGGCCGAAGGCGAAGAAGCTGCTTCTACTGAAGCTGCCCCTGCTGCAGAAGAGGCTAAATAAGTCTTATTTTTATGAATAAAAACCTTCCGCTTCCTTAAGTTAAAGAACGGAAGGTTTTTTTGTTTATTCTGTATTTTAAAAAACTGATTTTTTCCCCTTTCATAACTGTTGACCATTTTTATAAATTATGTAAAATCTATCATATGGTAAAATCGTTTTTAAAAGAAGTGCTTCTTGGCTTTTCCTCCCTATCCGATAAAAAGATCGGCCGAGATGCCGCTCCTGTAAGACTCCTGCTTGCCGTTTCCGGAGGAGCCGATTCTATGGCCATGCTTTCAGCCTTCTTGGAATTAAAGAGCGATATAAACGCCGAAATTTTTGTCATAACCGTAAACCACAATATAAGGCCTGAAAATGAAACCCTAGGCGATGCCCAATTTGTTTTAGACTTTTGTAAAAATAAGTGCCCCTGTATCTTAACTGAAATTCCCAAAAATAGGGTATTCGATGAAGCCCGAAGCAGAAAAACGGGAATTGAAGATGCTGCCCGCTTTTTGAGGTACAATGAGTTTGAAAAGACGGCGGATTCCTTAAATGCCGATTATATTTTGACGGCCCACAACAAAAACGATAATTATGAAACAGTTTTGATGAGGCTCTTTCAAGGTGCCGGTCCTGAAGCCCTTATGGGGATTTCTCCAAGACGGGGCAGATTTATCCGCCCGCTTCTTAATATTAGCCGGTCAGAAATAGAAGAATATTTAAAAGAAAAAAATATCCCGTGGAGAGAAGATGCTACTAATTTTGAGACCTCCTATCTTAGGAACAAGGTCAGGCATAATCTTATTCCTGCTTTGACCGTTTGTTTTGACGGCTGGCAAAGCGGCTTGGATAAAAGTTTAGCAAAAATCAGGGCTCAAAACGATTTTATTACTGACTCTTATAGAACAAAGAAAGAAGCATGGATATTGGATAAGAACAAAAAAGGGGTCGCCTGCTGCCGGTGTAAATTTCTTTTTTTTGTAAGCCTTGAAGAAGCCTTAAAACTTAAATTTCTTCAAGAAGGTCTCATTCTTTTAAAAGGGAAAAGAAGAATCCCTTACTCGGTCTTTGAAGATTTAATGAAGCTTTCAGATACAAAAAATATAATTTTTTCGGGCGGCTTTTGTATAAAAAAAGAAGGAGATTCGGTCTTGCTTTTTAAGGATGAAAATGAGGAAAAGCCGGGAGACGTCTTTTATTCTATTTGGATCGATAAGCCTTGCACCTTTAATACGCCCGCCGGAACTTTTAGGGCTGTAGAAAAAGAAAACGGATTTTTTATAGTGCACGAGAGCGATAAAACTTGCGGTATAGGTCCCTTTAAGCCTCCTTTTTGTGTGCGCTCACGCCTTTTCGGTGATGAGATAGAGACCTCTTACGGTTCAAAAAAATCGGTAAAAAAGATTATAAATGAGTGGAATATAGACTACGAAAATAGAAATATTTTGCCGATAATCGAAGAGGGCGGGGTAGTTAAAGGAATATACGGAGCCGTTTTCGGCAAAAAGTTTTTATAGGGGTAAAAGATGACATCTTGTAAATTTTATGATTTTAAACTCAAATATAAGATTTTAGCCTTTTTTCTTTTGATTTTTATGGGGCTTTATGCCGATCAAAGTGAGGGGGTAAATTTATCGGCTGCCCTATCATGTTTACAGAATTCTGCTAAGCTCTTTACCGAAGAAAAATGGAAGGAAGCCTTATTTGAAGCTCAGCTTGGTGAAGTGTATGATCCTAAAACTGCCGATTTTTTATATATTCAGGCAATATGCGGTTTAAAATTAAATCAACCCAACGAAGATATATTGCAAAAAGCCGATGCCGCTTGTGCCGACGGAATGATCTGGCGCTTATACGATATAAATGCCGCCCGTTTATTGGCTGCTCAAGTCAATACAAGAATGTTAAAATACAGGGAAGCTTTGGAACTCGTCAAGCTCTTACCCTTTGAGTCGGCTGAGGCTGACTATGTAAAAGCTGATGCCCTCTACGGCTTGGGGCGATATGATGAAGCCAAGCAGCTGATATCCGAAACCTTAGACCGCTGGGCATTTGATTCCCGTTTTGCAAAATTGTTTTTTCTGAGAGAGCGCGGAAAAAAAGTGAGTTTTTTCGGTAAAAAATTGGCCGGACATATAATTTCCCGGCTTTATGCGTGGCAGGATGAGGACCCATCCCTTCTTTTGCTTGCAAGTCCCTTTGAAACAAAATCGGAAGATAATATCAGGCGGTTAAAATTGTACCGCTGTATGTACTTACCTTTTACCGAATCTCATGATCTTAATGACTTATATAACCGCTCATATTCTACCTTACTTTGTCTAAGGTACGGTATAATAGACGAGCAAACGGCTGTAAACGAATTTTTGTCGGCTAAGGTTTATTATTTTAATCCGATTTTGAAGGAGTACATTCTTACTCAGGCTATGTATGAATCTCATTTGGTTGAGCTCTTACGCTTGGTTATAAACAATGAATTGAGAAATGAACTTAAAAATTTTTTATCTGTCTACGAAGGTTTGATTGTTGATGACGAAAACGGGGATTTAATTATAGATTCTAAAATTTATTATAAAAACGGCAGACCTTGGTGTGCGGAATTCGATCCTCTCCAAACAGGTTATCCCGAATACACTGTAGAATGTAATTTCGGTGTTCCATCTGTAATTCACGGAAAAAAACGAGAGTATTCGCTGTCCTATGATTCATATCCTTCCGTGAAAAATTTTATAAAAAACGGTAAGAAGTATACCATGCGCCCCCTTGACCTAAAATGGGCTCCTATAGAATTAAAAGAATTAAATCTAAAGCTTCATGGTATGCATCAAAAACAACAGGCTTTCTTTTCTTTAAAAGTCGATAAAAGTATAAGAAGTATACATGAAGGCTCCTTGATTTACTCCTCGGCCTTTTCTGAAGAAAATACCCCGTACATAGACGGAGGCATAAAAAAAATATTCTTTGATAAGGGTATCCCGATAAAAGCCGAGGTAAGTGTTGCAGGAGCGCTGTACTCTCAAACGAATTACAGAAGCGGCTTACCTGTCTTTGAAAATGCAGATAAGAATGGGGACGGTTATTTTGAAACAAGAATTGAGTATGATCGAAACGGTATATTAAAAAGAATGGATATAGATTTAAATAAAAACAAACTCTATGAATATTCCGAATATTATGAAAAAGACGGTGTTGTTACAAAGGTTTGGGACAGTGATGAGGACGGCTCCTCTGAAATTACATATACACAATATGAAAACGGGGACTCTCAAACCGAATGGATTCATCCCAAATTGAATAAAACAATCCGTGTTAATTATAAAAACGGAATTCCCGTCCAATTGTTTGACGGAAAAGAAAATCTTATTCTTATTCCTTCGGATAAAGGAAACGTATTTTGGCTTAATAGAAGTCCTGTAAATATCGAAAAAGTAAACGAAAAAATTACTGAAATATTTAACCAAACAACCCTGCCGGTTGTTTCCTATATGTTTAGTATAAATAATATCGAAGTTTTTGCCGTACGCTCCGGAGGGTTTGTTTTTGCTGAAATCATCAATGAGTAAACTTATTTTTTCTCTTCTCTTTTTATTGATTTTTTCTTGTACTTCAACCGAACATACCGAATATGTCGATTATTCGGATAGATCCAGTGTATTATATCAGGTTGACTACGCCGAAAGACTCCTTAAATCGGGTAAGATAGCTGATGCACTAATCAGATCTCAGATTCTGCATCTTAACACAAAAAATTTTGAAGAAGTGGACAAGATTAACTTAAAATCGATAGAAAAAACTGAAGCCGCATTTTTAAAAAGCATAGATGAAAAAAAATGGGATGAGGCTGTCCGCTACTTTAGGTCTCTTACTGCAATCGGAAAACGCCCTGCCGGGTGGACTGAAGAGCGTATCTTTGAAGAAAGGAATATCTTATGGAAAAAAAATGCCGATCTTCCTCTTTTAAACTTGCAAAATAAAAAAAATCCTCTGTCCGGCCAATCATCTTCTTTTCCTCAAAATATAGATGAAATGATAAAGGGCTCTCTTACCGTTTGGGTAGATAGGGGGGCACGTATTCAAAGAGGTTATGCCTCGCCCGACATTGTTATAGGTTCAGGTTTTTTTATAGATTCCCGCGGTTATTTTATTACTAATTATCATGTTATCCAAAGCGAGGTTGATAAAAAATATAACGGCTATTCTAGGCTTTATATTAAGTCGCCTGATAATCCCAATGTGAAAATTCCTGCAAGGGTTGTAGGCTGGGATCCCCTGTTTGATTTGGCCTTGGTAAAGACCGAGTACACACCTCAGTTTATTTTTAACCTTGGTTCTTCAAAGGATTTAGGTGTAGGAAGCCGAATTTATGCAATAGGCTCTCCGGCCGGTTTGGAAAAAACGCTCACCTCAGGTATAATATCGGCAAAATACCGCAGACTTTTTTCTATGGTAGATATAATGCAGATAGATGCTGCCGTTAATCACGGAAACTCAGGCGGCCCTATAGTGGACGATAAGGGCCTTGTTCAAGCCGTAGTCTTTGCCGGCCTTGAAAGAAACGAGGGCCTTAATTTTGCAATCCCTGTTGAGCTTTTAAAGGCTATTCTTCCCGATCTATATAAGGGCGGAGAAGTAAGACATTCTTGGCTGGGCTGTCATGGCCAAAACCAAAAAGGCTCCAATGCAGCTGCTGGAGTTCCCGCCGGGGTTCTTGTAAACTATGTTCTTCCTGACGGTCCTTTTTCGATCTCGGGCATAAATGAGGGCAGCGTAATAAAAGAATTTAACGGTGTTCCTGTAAATTCGGTGGAAGAAATACAGGCAAATTTATTATCGATTGCTCCCGAAACTATAGTACTAATTAAAGGTTTTCAAAAAAATGAGGCCGGTATTTATGAAGAAAAAACTTGGCCTGTTTTATGTGCCGAGCGGCCTTTATATCCGGGCATTTCGGTTTTTAGAAAGGACAGCATAGCAAGATCTATGCTTCCCGTTTTTGGGTTTAAACTTGAATCGGTGGGTAAAAGAAATTCTTATAGGGTTTCTGAGGTTATCCCGGGAAGCTTTGCATCGGAAAATGCCTTTGGTGTAAATGACTATATCGAGATTAACGGAAAAAGATGGGATGAAGACAATGAAGAGATTATTCATGTGAATATCTATACAAAAAAGGTTAAGGCCGGTTACATGGACAGCTTTATGGTTTTAAGTGCCTACCTCGATAATCCGCTTTTCTTTTAAAAGCTTTGTATTAATTAGTTTTTTCGATTATTTCAAGACAGGTTTCTAAGGCATATTTTTGTTTTACAGGATAATCGGGGTCAGTGCCTGTTTCCGCATTATTTGAACCGTCCGGGTTTAAGGTGTAGAACATATCGTATTTTATAAGCATGCCGCTTTTGGGTAATTTTAAATATACTGGATGAAGGGGTAACAAGCCCGATCCCCCTGTATTTTCGCCGACAAGACTTGCAAAGCCTGTTTGCTTACAAAAGGCAGCAAAGGCATCTGAGGCAGAATAGCATTTTCTATTTACAAGCACCCATATTTTTCCGTCAAATTGAAAATCGCTTCTTTCAGGCTCTACGGTATATTCTAAATCATAGGCTTCTTTAAAAGAAGCTGCCTCTTCTTTATTTAAATTTTCCAAGTGCGGCAAATTCTTTCTTTTTGAAATTTTTGCAGGGAAAGTCCATCGATCTCCTTTTAAGAAAAATGGAAGGTAGCGGTCGGAAAATTCCGAAGGGTTATAAAAAGCAATCATCTTAAAAGTCTTTGCTTCTTTTATCAGAGGAGAAACTAAAAATTTCTTCCATAAAAAGGTATAGCCTCCTCCGTTATCCCTTAAATCTATTATTAAATGTTTATATTTGTTTTTTGTTATTTCTTTTTGATACTTTTCAAAATCATTCCAATCAAAATTTTCTGTAGGTAAAAATGCCGGTATTTTTATATAAAAAATATCGTCTTTTATTTTTTTAAATACGAATTTCGCTATATCTTTCTTTTGTTTTTTATATCTTTGTACGGCAGTCATATATTCGGCGTTAGAACCTAAACCTTTTGTATAAAAGGCCTCGACTCTTTTATCTTTTTTTATATAGTGAAAATCTTCATCTCTTTTATTTTCTAAAGAAATTGTTTCAATATCGTTTTTATATGAGCCGTAATCTACAATTCCCAGATGACCAAAAAAATGCTTGTCTGTAATTCCGGAGCATATTATACCGTAAAATTTCATATAATCGATTTCGGTTTTTAAGTTTTTTAATTTTTCGGCATAATATTTTTTTATTGATTTTAAATCGGCTCCGTTTCTTATACATGTATTTTTATTGGGATAGCCCTTCTCGATAAAGTCCCAAAAATATTCGTAATCGGTTTTCATTTCTTTTAATGGGATAAAACGCTCTTTATCGCCCTTTGAATAATTTGAACAAGAAAATAACGAAATACTAAACACAAAAAAAAGCACAAAATATTTTTTTATCATAGTTATATTATTAAAGATAATTGATTGATTGTCAAGGTAAAATTTGATTTGCCGCTTTCCTCTTATTTGATTATATTATTCATACCGTTTACACGTGGAGGTGTTTATGAAAAAACAATCTGTGATCTTTAGAAGGCATGTTTTTTTGTTTGCCGTATTTTTGCTCTTTTCTTCCTGTATGCTCTATGGAAAAAGTAAGTTTATAGAGTTTAGCAATTTACCCGAAAAAGCTCAAACCTATATTAAAACTCACTTTCCTGATGCAAAACCTTTAAAAATTGAAAAAGAAAAGGACGGCTTATCGGTTAAGTATGAAGTAGAGCTTGACAACAAGATTGACTTGGACTTTAACTCTAAAGGCGAAATAACCGGAATTGACGGTAACTCAGAGCTTCCTGATTCAGTTATACCAAAAGAAATTTTAGACTATGTCAAAAAGAATTATCCCGATAATTATATCACGGATTGGCACCTTGAAAAAAAGGCACAAGAAGTAGAACTTGATAATGATATTGAGCTTAAATTCGATTTAAAGGGAAAATTTTTGAGGATAGATAAATAGAGGAGGAAAGGGAAACTTGTTCAGACGCAAGTTTCCCTCTCCCCCTGTGACCCCCTCTCCCTTCAACGGCTGCTTAGGGGCTCTGCCCCTAAGAACCCCGATTTCAGGCAAGTTTTGAGCTAATTTTTTAATTGAGATAAAAGACAGACGATTTAAGCAAATTCAGAGGTCGGGCTAGGGGAGGGCGTTACTAAATTTGTTATTAAGACTTTTAAAGAAGGGCTTAATAAAAAAACTTATAAAACTACAATTTTTCTATTTCGGATTCGGAAAGCCCCGTCATTATTAAAATTTCAGACACTGGATATCCTCTCTTTTTCATAAGTTTTGCTGTTTCCTTTTTAACTCTATATTCGGTACTATCCTTAATATCCATTTCAAAAGTAGATAATAATCTGTATTCTTGTCTTGCCTGTTCGTTTTGTTTTACTGTTTGTATCATTTCTTCTATCCCCCTTGTAAATTCATTATTTGTTTTACCTGTTTTAAGGTATGTTAAAAATTCCTTTAGTTCTTTGTCCTCAGTGTTTTTAAAAGCTTCCGCATTTATTATAACTTTTTTTGTTCCGTCTTGTAAAGAGGCATTTTTGTCCTCCATACAAAGATTTTCAAAGGTATAAACAGGCCTATTTTGCCTATAACATCAAATAAACAGATAAAAATTATAAAGCTGTCATTTAAGTTGTTATAGAAATTGCCTTTATCCAAAAAAGAAATATCTAGGGCTGCTTGGTAAAATCGCATTCTTTTTGGGATATTCCTTTCATTGCTTACCTGCATTTCCACATCATAAAATTTACCGTTTTCTGCTTGCACCAAAACATCAAACCTTACGGATTTTGCCTGTTCATAGGTGTTAATACTATGCTGCACCGAAACATACGCAATTTTACCTATTGTATCAAATAGTATCATTTCAATAAGTTTTTTACATAGCTTTTGGTTTTGCATAACCTTACAAAACATAAAATCATCCTGTAATGTCAAATCTTCAAATCTTTTTACCATTTGTTTTCTCCTAATTTTTTCATATTTCTCCTCCTCATTATATTTGTAGGATTTATTTGAAAAAAATACTAAAATTTCCGGATAAAATATTTATTATTAAAACTTTTAAAAATTCCTTTGCGTTCCTTGCGGTTGTATAAAAACCAACCAAACCTCTGTGCTTGATTTTTAAGCCTCTTTATAGTAAAATCACTTACCTAAAAAACTTAAGGAGTGATAAATGCCTAAGATAAGTTCAAAAACAGTCGATGCAGTAACCGAAATGACCGATATTGTATCCCTTGTCGAGAACTATACCCGCTTGGAAAAGCGGGGGGCTAACTGGTGGGGCTGCTGTCCCTTCCATAATGAAAAAACTCCGTCGTTTAATGTTGTTCCCGATAAAAGGATGTATTATTGTTTCGGTTGCCACAAGGGCGGCGGAACCATCAACTTTTTGATGGAGATGGAAAAGCTTTCCTTTACTGAAGCAGTAGAGCGGCTTGCAAAAAATGCAGGTATTGAGGTCATCTATGAGGGCGGCTCCTATGTTCCCGATGAAGGGGCAAAACTTAAAGACGAAATCTTAGAACTTTACGGCAAGGTTGCAGGCAGCTTTCATTTTCTTTTAACTCAAAATCCTTTGGGGAAAAAAGCCCTCGATTACCTTCTTTCCCGAAATGTTTCTCCCGAAATAATCGAAAAATTCAATCTGGGTTATTCTCCTAAAGACCGGTACTGGCTTCATAAGTTTTTGTTGTCAAAAAATTACTCCGAATCCCTGCTGGAAAAAACAGGACTTTTTTCTAAAAACTATAAAAATATAGCTTTTTTTTCCGATAGGCTTATGTTCCCGATTTGCGATCGTCACGGAAAAACAATAGCATTCGGAGGCCGTATTTTGGAAGGAGAGGGACCTAAGTATCTAAACTCCTCGGATATGCCTCAATATAAAAAAGGAGAAACCGTTTTTGCCTTTCATCATGCTCTGCCCGAGATCCGAAAATTGAAGTCGGTAATATTATGCGAGGGCTACATGGATGTTCTAGCCTTTTTTCAGGCCGGAATCGAAAATGCCGTGGCTCCCTTGGGAACGGCCCTTACCGAAGATCAGGTAAAACTTTTAAAATCCTTTGCAGATACATTTTATCTTGCCTTTGATTCGGACTCGGCCGGACAGGAAGCTTCTTACAAGGCTATAAAAATTTGCAGGGGGCTGGGGGTAAATGTACGCGTTTTGTATATGAAGGACGGAAAGGACCCTGCCGAAATTCTACAAAAAAAAGGAAAAGAAGGCTTGAAATTTCTTTTGGAATGTGCTATAGTAGACGACGATTATCTTATACAAATTGCGTCCATGAGATTTGATATAAGCAGTCCGGAAGGAAAGGCCGGAGCTATAGCCTTTTTGTTTCCGTATATTGAGGTCCTGGAATCCGATATTCAAAGGGAGTCTGCAATTTCTAAACTTTCATCGGCCTTTGGTGTCAGTCAACAAGCAATTTTCGGCGATTATGAAAACCGCGAAAAAAAGGCTCTAAGGCATATAGTTGACGAGGTAAAACAAAAGCCGGTAAATATAAGAATGAATGCCGAGTTACGATTGGTGCTTGCCGTTGCGGCAAATACTGATCTGTTTTCCCGTTTGCGTTCCGAGTTGAGCCCTGATGATTTTGAGGATTTTTATGCCAGACATTTGTTTATTGTTTTAGAAGAATGTTATAGAGATGGTGCCTATACTTATGCAAATCTAATGCACAGATGCGGGGAAGAAAAATTAAAGGATATTGTTTCTCAGACAATTTCTAAGGGTGAATTCGCCGACAACTCTGAAAAGGTAGTCGATGACGGCATAAATTTTATAAAACAAAATGTTCTACAAAAACAAAAAGACAAAATCATAGGCAGATTAAGGTTATTACATGGAGAAAAGAATGTCGATACGGTAAACTTGACAAAAGAACTAATGGAAGAAAAAAAAAGTATCGACATTCAACTAAAAAAATTAAAGGGAAAGGTGTATGACTGATCTCGAAAAGAATCCTGCGATTATTAAACTTTTGGGATATGCCAAAAGGAAGCGCACAATAGGATTGAGTGATCTTGATGATCTACTGCCCGAAGACTTAATGTCTCCGGAAACTATACCCGATATTCTGGATATTTTGGAAGGCGCCGGTATTCAAATAAAAAATGAAGGGGTATCCGAAACTAATTCGGAAACCGACTCCGATTTTCAGGGCGGCAATGATGAGGACTATCGTTTATTGGATGATGCATATGAAGAAGACGATGATGACGATATAAAAAGTCCTTATTCGGATGACGTCGAAACTCCGTATATCGAAAAAGAAAAGCCCAGGCATGAGACGGCAAAAAAACTGGTTAGAACTTCTCACGAAGCCGGAGTTGACGATCCGATTAAGCTTTATCTTCAGGAGATAGGCAAGGAAGATCTTTTAACTGCCGACGAGGAAGTTTCTCTTTCAAAAAGCATGGAAGACGGAGAGTCCATTATCAAAAAGGTTATAAAAAATTCCGGTATCTTAATTCCCGAATTTTTTGTAATCGGACAAAAGGCCTTTTCAAAGCTAGATCCCGCTGAGTCCAATAAGCCGCGCAAAGAGTTAAGTGAAGAAATGGCCGAGAAAAAGCGTCTCAAGCAGGTTTACGGCGACAGTTTACGGAACATATATTCCGAAATTAAGCAATATATGTCCTTAAAAAAGCACTGTTATGACAGAGAAACCTTGGAAAGCTTTTTGGAAAGCCCTGAGCTTCAAGCTTTGCGGAAGAAGATTTTTAACAGCCTTAAACGTATTCACATTGAATCGGAAGAAATAGAAAAAATTTCAGACCGCTTTATTGAAGCTACCGAAAAGGTTCAAGACTATCAAAATAAAAAAGAAAGAAAAGAAAAACAGCTTGGCATTAAAAGCTATGCCGATTTAAGAAAATTGGGTAAACGGCTCGCAATTCCTAGAGAAAGAGAAAAACTCGAAAAAGAGCTTAATATTTCGGCCAATGAAGTAAAGGATATATATACTCAAATTCAGGTGCTGACCCGTAAGATACGCAAGGTTGAGTACGATTTTGAAGCTACGGTAGATGAGGTTATTGAGCTCACTTCAGAAATAAAAAACGGCCAGAGGATGCTTAAAAATGCAAAAGATAAGCTCATAAATGCAAACTTGCGTCTTGTCGTTTCGATTGCCAAGAAGTACATAAACAGGGGACTACAGTTCTTTGATCTTGTACAAGAGGGAAATATAGGGCTTATAAAGGCTGTTGAAAAGTTTGAGTACAGGAAGGGATATAAATTTTCTACCTATGCTACATGGTGGATCCGTCAGGCTATTACCCGCTCAATATCGGATCAGGCACGTACAATCCGTGTTCCTGTTCACATGATTGAACAGATAAACAAGGTAAACAGAGAGTCCCGCCAGCTTATGCAAAAACTAGGCCGTGAACCCAATGATGATGAGATAGCCTTGCAGTTAGGCTGGTCAATCGAAAAGGTTAAGCAGGTTAAAAATGTCGCAAGGGAGCCGATCTCTCTTGAAACGCCTATAGGTGAAGAAGAAGATACCCTCTTAGGAGATTTAATTGAAGACAAGGGTGTTGAAAATCCTTCAAACCGAACCGAGCTTACCCTTTTACAGGAGCAGCTTGAAATGGTGCTTTCAAGTTTGCCTGAGCGTGAGCAGGAAGTTTTAAAAATGCGCTTCGGTATTGAGGGAGGCTATCCTCTTACCCTTGAAGAAGTAGGCTTATACTTTGATGTAACACGCGAAAGAATAAGGCAAATAGAAGCAAAGGGACTAAGGCGCCTGCGCCATCCTAAACGCAGCAGAAAATTAAAAGATTATCTTGATAATTGATAATCGTTTATCTTGATAATTAAAGGGGTGTAATTTATGGATAATGATGTATTGGAAAAATTGAGAGCTTTACAGGATATTCTTGCTCGAAAAAATGAACTTGAAACGGAGATTTTGGATGCCCCAAAGGCTCTTACACAGCAGGAAGAGCTTTTGGAAAAGTTAAAGTCCGGTTATATCCAAATGAACAGCGAGTATGAAGAGCTGCGTAAAGGTATTGCCGTTTTGAAGGCTGATCTTTTTGAAGCTGAACAAAAGAGAGAAAAGGCCGAAAAAGCGATGGATAATATCGAAACTCAGCGCGAGTATGAAATCTTGCAAAAGGAAATCGATGATTCTACTACAAAGGCCGAAACTATAAGAAAAGATCTTCTAAGGCTTGAAAGTCAGTTTAAAATTTTAGATGCAAACATTAAGCAGGAAGAAGAGCTTATTACACAAACCGAGAAAGAACTTGAAGAACATAAACAGCTCTTGGACTCGGAGGTTTCCGAAAAACAAAATAAGGTAGAACAGTTGAAGCAGGAAGAAAAAAAACTTTCTCCGGGTTTGAGCGATGAAACAATGTTTAAATTCGACAGAATTATAAAGAATAAACATGGCGTCGGTATTGTTTCCGTTCAAGGAAATGTTTGTATGGGCTGCCACATGATTCTTCCCGCTCAGTTTGTAAATGAAGTCAGGTCAGGTCAGGATATAAAATTCTGCCCCTACTGCAGCCGTATTCTATTCTATGAGGAATCCGAATTAACGACCGATCAGGACGCATATTTTAATGATTCCGATATGGAAGGGCTGCTTGATATTGGTGATTCTGCAAATGAGGATTTCCTTTCAAGCTTTGAAGACGGTAAAGACGAAGATTAAATAATTTTGGGATTAAGGGAACCGCTGCATTTGCAGAGGAAAGTCCGGACTCCTTCGGAAACGATGCCGGCTAACGGCCGGGGAACGGAAATGAAAGTTTCCGTTTACAGACAGTGCAACAGAAAGTAAACCGCCGCATTTTGCGGTAAGGGTGAAAGGGCGGGGTAAGAGCCCACCGCGTTTTCGGCAACGAAAACGGCAATGTAAACCTCATCGGGAGCAAGGTTAAGCAGTAAAGAATCTCCGATTCTTAATTTACGGGTTAACCGCGATAAAGGTCTGCTGTAAAGCAGATTTAAGAAAGATGGTTCCGTCTGTTTTACAGAAACAGAATCCGGCTTATTAATCCCTTTTTTTAGGTATTATAAAAATGGAATTTTCAAAAGGAAGATCACATAAAAATTTCTCAAACAAAAAAAGAAGTTCAAAAAGATTTTTTATAATTTTGCTTTTTCTCTTGTGTGCGGCTTCTGCCGTCTATTTTTTATATATCTATAATAAAAACTATGCAGGCATACCTTCTATGAAAGAGGTTTATGCCGATTGGGCCGAAAAAAATTACGAGAGCGTATATCAAAAAACAGAGAGTATTTTAAAAAGAAGGGCATATGACGGTGAGGCCTTGGCTATGAGGGGCTTTGCAGCCTATTATATATTTGCCGAGCAAACCGATTTTTCGGTAAGCTATGCTTATCTAAATGATTCTATCTTGAATTTAAGACAGGCGATGTACTGCGTTTCAAAATCCCAACAGTCAAAAATTGCCTATGTATTGGGAAAGGCTTATTATCAAAAGGGATATTATTATGCAGACCTTGCTCTAAAATACTTGGATATTGCATATAATTCCGGAGAAAAATTTGCAGATTTATCGGAATTCAGAGGCATGTCGGCATCTCTTTTAGGGGAGCCTGAAAGAGCTATCGATGCTTTTTCGGATGCCCTTGCAAATAGCCCTTCAGACTTATTGTTTTTTGCTCTTGCCGAAAACTATATTAAGATTTCGGATAAACAAAATGCGAAGTTGTACTTATTTGAAACAATAGATAAAACGAAGGATACACTTTTAGAATTAAAATGCCGATATTTATTGGGTAGTTTATTTATCGAAGAGAATAAGATAGATGATGCTGTAAAGGAATTTAATACCATTCTTGAAAAGGATATGACCTCAGCCGATGCTCATTACGGCTTGGGTGTTGTATATGAACTTCAAGGAGATATGATAAAGGCCCGTGCAGAATGGCGGAAAGCTCTTAAATTCGATCCGCTCCATGTAAAAACACGGGCTAAACTAAATTTATAAAAATTTTGGGGGATGAAATGGGCTTTTTTAAAAGATTTTCAACAGATATAGGAATAGATTTGGGAACATGCAATACTATTATCTATGTGAACGGAAAGGGCATAGTAGTGAATGAGCCCTCCGTTGTTGCCGTTGAAAGGGGTACAAAGAGGGTGGTCGCCGTAGGCTCCGAAGCTAAAAGAATGCTTTGGAAAACTCCGGGAAATATTGTGGCTATTAGGCCATTAAAGGATGGGGTTATTGCCGACATGGACACTACCGAAAAGATGATCCGCTACTTTGTTTCTAAAATTTTACCTAAGCACCGTTTTGTTAAACCCAGAATGGTTATAGGTATTCCAAGTTGTATTACGGATGTTGAAAGTAATGCTGTTTATGAAAGTGCCATGAAGGCAGGGGCCGGAGAGGTTAAGGTTTTGGAGGAATCTTTGGTTGCAGCCATCGGTGCAAATATTCCTATTCACGAGCCTGCCGGAAATATGGTTTGCGATATCGGAGGAGGTACTACCGAAGTTTCGGTTATTTCTCTTTGCGGCATGGTTGTAACAAATGCTATCCGTGTAGGAGGCGATGAGTTCGATCAAGCCATAATTAAGCATGTCCGCTCGGTTGATAATCTTATAATCGGAGAGCAGACAGCGGAAAGAGTAAAGATAAGCATAGGCAACGCTTCTCCCGAAAAAACAATCGAAAAAGTCGAAATTAAAGGTACCGATGCCATCACGGGACTTCCCCGCCGATTGGAAATAGACTCTGTTGAGGTCAGGGAAGCTCTAAAAGAACCTGTTACACAGATTGTTGAAGAGATTAAAAGAACCCTAGCCCAGACACCGCCTGAACTTACTGCCGATATTGTTGAAAGAGGAATTGTAATGACCGGAGGAGGTTCTTTATTGAAGGGTCTTCCTAAACTTATAGCTAAAGAAGCCCGTGTTCCTGTAATCTTGGCTGAAAATCCTATGGACTGCGTTGCAATAGGTGCCGGAAGATATTATGAAGTGTTTAGGGATATGACTGTTGACCGCAGTCTTTATGACAGCTTAAATAATTAGACCCTATGAAGAAAAAACTTTCGTTTAAACTAAATCTTGAAGTTTTTCTTTTAATTTTATTCCTTTTAATCTCATCCGTTCTTATGGCTTTTTCCGGCGGTTCTTTTATTTTGGATTTTAAAAGATTGGCTTTTTCGGTAAGTGCCGGAACGGAAAAAGCTGTTTACAATGTTTCCTCCTTTGTGGGGGAAAGTGTTTCTTCGGTTAGGGAATTATGGGATTTAAAAGCAAAGTATAATGAGCTTACAAAGCAGCTTGAAAAATATGAACTTTTGGAACGCTCTAATGCCGATGTAAAAAGAGAGAATAATGAGCTGCGTACCCTTCTTAAATTTACCGACACCATCCAAATAGCAAACATTCCTGCCGAAATAATAGGTTATGATCCTAACGCTCTGTATTCCGGGATGATTATTAACAGGGGGGTAAAGCACGGTGTCAGAAAAGACATGCCTGTTATAGCCTTCCAAAACGGAAATATGGCCCTTGTAGGAAAAATTTTACAGGTAGGAAGGGGGGCGTCCATGGTTATACCTATCTATGATTATCAGTGTCATGTTGCAGCAAAAGTTGACTTGGTAAAACATCGCGGGGTGGTAAGCGGACAAGGCTCGGAAGATTCGCCCCTAGTTATGAAGTATATAAAAAAGAGGGCAGGAGATGATATTAAAATAGGCGATAAAATAATTACCTCCGGATTTGATGATGCTTCGATTTTCCCAAAAAATATTCCTATAGGTTATGTTTCTAAAATTAAGGCCCTTGATTATGAAACCTCGCTTGAGCTATATGTAAATCCTATAATAGATTTTTCTTGTTTGGAATATGTATTTGTGCTTGATACTTCAAAAATAGAAAAGGAGTTTTAATAAATTGAAAAAAGTTATTTTGTGGACTTCTTTAAGCGTTTTTTTTATAACCTTGCTTCAAACGGCTATTTTTTCTCATATATCTTTTTTTACTGTGCTGCCTGATTTGGTTTTGCTTACCGTTATCTACATTGCAATTTCCAACGGATCTCTTACAGGTTTGATTTGCGGGTTTATTGCAGGTCTTTTAGCCGATTTTTTGTCGGCAGCTCCCATAGGGTTACATTCATTTATTTTTACTCTGACAGGATACTTAATAGGAAAATTTTACGGGCTTTATAACTTAAACAAGGTAATTTTTCCCTGTGTTTTAGGCAGTCTAGGCTTTATACTTAAGGTTATACTTTTATTTGTTTTAAAGATACTCTTTGGGCAAAACATTCATACCTATGACGTTTTTTCGATAAACTTTGTCATAGAAGCAGCGGTAAATGTTTTTTTTACTCCCTTGGTATTTTTATTTTTTAATCTCTTTCCTCAAGCCTTTATATCGAAGGAGTATAGCACAATATGAAAAATACCGAAGACAGTTTAAATTCACGGCTTAGGTTATTTTCAATCTTCGTTTTTTTTATTTTGATAGCTTATTCCTATAAACTGTTTTCTATGCAGATTATTCATGGGGATCAATTTAAGAAAAAATCTCAAAATATTTCGAAAAGGACAACCGTTATACCTGCTCAAAGAGGCGAGATTTTTGACAGGGAAGCAAATACTCCTATGGTTTTAAATATTGACTCCTTTGCGGTTGATATTGTTCCGGGCGAGGTTCCTCGTCAGGAATTTGATACCGTAATAAACAGGCTAAGTTCGATATTAAAAATTCCGGTTTCGCAAATAGAAAAAAAATTACCGGTAAGTGTCAGAAGAGATTTTAGATCGATAGAAATAAAATCGAATGTCGATTATTCTACTATTGTACAGGTTGCAGAAAGTATAGATTCTCTTCCGGGGGTTTCATGGCACTCGAAGCCTGTCAGAAACTATGTAGATACCCGCTCTTTTTCCCACATAATAGGATATGTAGGAGATATTACCACGGACGAATTGACCCGTTTTTATAATAAAGGATATACATCAAACAGTATTATAGGCAAGGCCGGAATAGAAAAGCAATATGATGAAATTTTGCGCGGTACCGATGGGGTGGAATATCGGACGGTAGATGCCAAGGGAAGATACATAGAAAATACTACGGTTGTAACACCTCCTAAGATGGGGAATAACCTTGTGCTTACCATTGACAAGAGGATTCAAAAACTGGCGGAAGATGCATTAGGTCCCAGAATAGGGGCTGCCATAGTCTTGAAACCTACAACAGGAGAGGTTTTGGCAATGGTTTCTTATCCTTTTTTTGATCAAAATATCTTCGGTAAGGAAATTACAAGTTCTCTTGCAAAAGAATTGTTTGAAAATCCTAATAATCCGCTTTTGAACAGGGCAATAGGGGCTAATTATCCTCCTGCTTCTACTTTTAAAGTTATAATGAACACAGCCATTTTAAATGAAAAAGCTTTTCCGGCTGAAAACACGGTTCCTTGTTTGGGAGAAATTGAATATGGAAACCGTGTATTCAGATGTCATATAAGGAAACCCGGTCATGGAAAATTGGCCTTAAACGAAGCCTTGGCAAAATCTTGTGACGTTTATTATTGGACTGTGTGCCGCGATTACTTGGGTATCGAAAAAATCGTCGATTATGCGAAACGTTTTGGTTTAGGTCAATCTACCGAGATAGACTTACCTAATGAAACTCATGGTGTGCTTCCATCACCTAAGTGGAAGGAGCGCCGTTTCCATGAAAAATGGCTTAACGGAGACACAATGAATATGTCGATAGGTCAAGGCTTTACTCTTGCTTCCCCGCTTCAGGTAGCAAATATGGCCTGCATGGTTATAAATAACGGAATAATTTATAAACCCCACCTTTTAAAAGAAATAAGGGATCCTTCAAGCGGTGAGGTTATAAAAACTATTCAACCTGAAATTCTTCATCAAGAAAATATAGGACAGGAGATCTTTCAACAAGTCAGACAGGCCATGAATCTTGTTACGATACAGGGAGAGGCCCGCTTTCCCATGAAAAATCCCATGTTCCGCCTTGCAGGAAAAACGGGAACTGCTGAAGTCGGTTTAGATGATAGTTGGCATTCATGGATGGTCGCTTACGGTCCCTATGATGCGCCTCCTAAGGATATGGTAGTTGTCAGTGTTATTGTCGAGGCTGTAAACGGATGGGAATGGTGGGCCCCATATGCTGCCAATATAATACTGCATGGAACTCTTGCAAATCAAACCTATGATGAAACTATAGACTATCTCGGATTTAGACAACTCCCTGCAGTCGTAAGGAGAAGCGAATGAACATACGCAAAATTACAAACTTTGATTATTTATTATTTTTGGCTGTTGTTCTTTTGTCGTTTATAGGCATACTTTTTATTTATTCTTCAGGTGTAAACTCAAGCGGTGAGCTTGTTTCTAAGGAATATAAAAAGCAGATTTTATGGGCTTGTACCGGTATTGCTTTACTCTTGCTTTCATGTATTTATGATTATAGGCGTATAAAGGACAGAACCTTTTTAATTTATTTATTGGGAATGCTTTTGCTTTTGTATACAGGGATTTTTGGAACTGTAAGGCATAATGCAAGGAGCTGGATAGGTTTAAAAAATCTCGGCATCCAGCCTTCCGAATTTATTAAGCTTATTTTTATTCTTTTTTTAGCTTATTATTTGGAAAAATCTCAAAATGAAGAACCTTTGAAACGTTTTATAAAGGCCATGGCAATAATGTTTGTGCCTGTTGCCCTTATTTTAAAACAGCCCGACCTTGGAACCGCAAGCGTATATATTCCGATTTTTTTGATAATGTGTTTTATTGCAGGTATACCGCTGCGTTTTATCCTCTATGTCTTTTTTCTTGGGGTATTAACAATAGTGTTTACCCTTATGCCTCTTTGGGAAGAAGTAATTTTAAAGACAAGTCATATTATGACAAATATTTTAAAAAATTCTCAAGTTTCTATTATTATTTTGTTTGCGATGGGTATCTCAACCGTTATTGCTATGATAGGTAATGTTTTACTAAAAAGAAGATATTATTATTGGATAGCCTATGTTCTTTCGCTTATCACTATTGCTTTTGCAGGGTCCATAGCCGGGGTGAGGGCTTTAAAAGAGTATCAGATGATGCGTTTAATTATTTTCTTGGATCCCGAAGTAGACCCGCTAAAGCACGGGTGGAATATAATCCAGTCCATCACGGCTATCGGTTCAGGAGGTTTAACCGGACGGGGCTATCTTATGGGAACTCAAAGCCACTACCGGTATTTGCCCGAGCAAAGTACCGACTTTATTTTCAGTATTTTATCGGAAGAATGGGGATTTTTAGGAGGTCTTTTTGTTTTTTCCCTTTATAGCATAGTTTTTTTTAGATTTTTTCTTTCGATTAAGCGCTGCGATGACCTTTTTGGTAAACTTATTGTTTCAGGCATCTTATCCATGTTCTTTTTCCATTTCTTTGTAAACGTAGGTATGGTCATGGGTATAATGCCCATCACAGGTATCCCCCTCTTGTTTTTATCTTACGGCGGCTCCTCTCTTTGGACAGCCATGATTTCAGTCGGCGTCGTTATCGGAATAAACTTGCGGCAATTGTAGAAAAAGACTTAAAAATAAAAAAAGGCACTCTTTTGAGTGCCTTTTAATTTGGTTAGCAGGGAGAGGACTCGAACCTCCGACCTCCGGGTTATGAGCCCGACGAGCTGCCAACTGCTCTACCCTGCGACGTGGGGCAGAGTATAGCATATAAGCATCATTATGTCAAGCCTTTTTTTAACTTATTTTGTTAAATTTCTGATTTTATCGTACCAAGCATCTGTGGTTTTGACAAGCTTTGTTTTTTCCGTGTATTTGGGGTACATTCCCTGTTTATCGGCTCCCTTTATTTTAAAAATGCCGGGGTTGTTTGCCGTTTTTTCGGATATAAGGGCTTCCTGTATTTTTTCCTGTTCTTCGGGAGTCAGGGTTTTTGTGTTCATAACAATGGGTGCATTTAAAACCGGAATCGATTGGATTACGGTAATTTCGCTTCCGGGGAATTTTCCGAAGGGGTCTACAGCTCCTTTAACAACCTTGTAAGCTGCTCCTGTTTGATAGGCTTCTCCTGCAATTAAATCATAGACACCTATTGTTTGAGGAATTGCAAAGGCTGCAGCATCTGCATCCTTTCTAAAAAGGTTAACTTGAGAGCCTTGATGGGAGCCTGCAAACAGCACCTTAGAAAAAACCGATGTGTCATGAATAAGCTCGTCGGTACTGTTTAATCCGAATTTTTTTACAAGAAGGCTTGCAGGAATTACAAATCCCGATGTAGAACTCGTGGAAACAAATGAAATATTTTTTCCTTTTAAAAGGGTCAAATCATAATCGTTCCCATTTTTGTATTGAGGGGCATCTTCCGTTCTTACTGCTATAAGGCTATAGTATAAAGCGTCTTCTAAGGTTCCGCTTGGGCCTGAATTGGTGGCCGCAGGTACGATGGCCGGATTTCTTTTATGGGCATTTATATAACCCTCGGCACCTATGTAGGCTATATCTGCATTTCCGGATATAATTGCTTCCAAAGCAATATTATAATCCGTTGTAGTTTTGATTTCGACCGGACGGCCCACCGCTTCGCTTATTATTTCCATAAAAGCCAGCCTTGCATCCTTCATGGCATCGCTTGATTCATTAGGTAAAAATACCATGGTAATAGGTTTTTGTGTCTTTTCTTTAGCACAACCGAAAAATAGGCAGATAGCTGCCAAAAGTAATATAATTTTGTGTTTCATAAAATTCTCCGTGCCGCATTCTATCATATAATGCGATAATATGCTATACTTATTGTATATCTTGGGAGGATAGGTATGAAGATAACGACAACCGAATTCGGATCATTTTCAAGCGGAAATAAGGCTTTATTATTTACTATTTTTAACGGAAAAATGATGCTATGCGCCACTAATTACGGAAGCTGCATTACCGGAATCCTTTTGCCGTCAAAAAACGGAGGTTTTGATGATGTTGTTTTAGGATACTCAAGTTTTATCGGCTATGTAAATAATTTCCCCCGTTTCGGCTCCTTTATAGGCCGATATGCAGGCCGAATATCGAATGCCGAATTTACTTTAGGAAATCAGCAATATCTTTTGACGCCGAATGACAGGGGTAAGCACTGTCTTCACGGAGGGTATCCTTTTTACGATAAGATGCTGTATGAGGCAAAGACCTTTAAAAACAGACAGGAAGCAGGAGTTGTTTTTTCCCGCACCTCTCCCGATGGAGAACAGGGCTTTCCCGGAAATTTGCAAACGGAAGTAAGTTATTCTCTTACCCCCGATAATGAGATTATTATAAGATATAAGGCTGTTTCGGATAAAACAACACCTGTCAATTTTACCAATCACAGTTATTTTAACTTAAATCCGGCCGGAATGCAGTCTAACGGTTCCTATGTTTCGGTTTTAAATCATGAGGTTCAAATATTTTCAGAGCAATATCTTGAAACCAATCAAGAGCTTATTCCGACGGGAAAGTTTTTAAATGTAGAAAATACGGGCTATGATTTTAGAAAACCGAGGCTTTTGAGCGAGGGGGTACAAGAAATAGGCGGAAGTTTTGACAATACATGGGTTATCAAAAAAGAAGTCAGTGATCATAAGACCTTGGCTGCAATAGTAAAAGAGCCCGTTACCAAAAGGACCTTAACCGTTTATTCGACACAACCCGGTCTTATAATGTATACAGGCGGGTTTTTGGACAATGAGCCCGGTAAGAACGGAGATGTCTACAATAAATTTTCAGGTATTTGCCTCGAAAGTCAAGCCTTCCCGGATTCGGTACATCAGCCTCACTTTCCCAATACCGTAATTAAACCCGGTGAGGCTTATAAACACGAGACTCTTTGGCATTTTGCATTTTAAAAATTTATTTTGTATGAAAGGCTTCCTTTTATAAAAGGCTTGGCGCTTTCCAATATTATTTCTCCCTTAAAAGAATTTAATGTCAGCTTTGTCTTTTTTATAAATTCTGCCTGGGTTGAAAATTTAAAGACCCCTTCTTCCCAAGCTATATACGGAGTCTTATTTATTTTTATTATTCTATTTTTTTGCATAAAGGAAGAAGAAAAATTTATATTGAAGGCCTTGTTAAATTTTATTTTAATATCCGACGAAAAAGAATAGTTTTTTACTATAAACGGATTTTTGGATTTGTCTTCCAGTTTTGTATTTCCTTTTATTGAAAAAGCTGTATTAACAAAAAGTTTTATAGGAATTTTTATTTGTCCTTTAAGGTCCCATTCGGCATCCTCATAATAAACCTCTCCCTTAAATTTAAAATTTGTAAGGATGATGTCCACGCCCATTCCTCCCGCATGGGAATTTTCATATAATTTTTTCTTTTTAAAATATTTGCGTAAAAAATTATATGAAAGGCCGATATCTAAAACTCCGGTTTCAATTTTAGGCTGAACGAAGGCCTTTAATGAACCGTCTCTTTCAAATAAGGTTCCCGTATTCAGCATAAAATACTCGCTTTGAAAATTGTACTCGGCTCTTCCTAAAAAATTTAAATTGGAATTTAAGAGACTTTTATTGTTTCCATGCAGAGCCCGGTAAGGAAGTTTGATTCCGCCTGCCGCTGAAAATATGGAAGCGGTGAAGCTCCTTTTTTCTCCTAGGATACATTCTAATGAATAAAATTGATCATAATTCGGTTTTATGATATTAAATTGAGAGTAGGCTGAATTTGTTAAGGAGGAAAGAATGCTGAAGTTTACCAGGTAGTCTTCATTATCATTTTTGTAGGCTGCACAAAAAGAAAGATTCGGCCACAGTTCTTTTTGTTTTTGTTCGGAAAAAAATACCAGATTGAAATTTTTTATTGCAAATTCCGTTCCCAAGCTCGCATCAAATTTTGATTTTGAGATTTCTATCAAATATTTGGGAGGAAGGCCTATTCCTTCATAAAAAGGCTTTTTTTCAAAACCGTCTTTAAAAAGCATCCTGTTTAAAAAACTTGATTTTGTGATTCCCCCGTAAAAAAAAGATAGGGCAGGATAAAGCTTTTTCTTTTCCCTGTATAGGAGGTGGCTGAATTTTAAACTAAAGCCTTGGGGTATGAGGGCGAATTTAGGCCGATGGTCCCGAATTTTTACTGCCGTATAAACCTCAAAAAAAGGACTTTTTGCCTCTGCTGTCAGGCTGTAGTCAAGGTTAAGATCAATACTCTGTGTAATAGAAAAAGCGGCTTTTTCTACAGGTATTTCCGCATTTAAAATGATACTGCATAGCATCATCATTGAGCAAATCCTAAAGGATTTAATAAAAATATTTTTTGTCTTCATACCTATATATAGTTTTTTTTTGTATTTAATACTAATTTTTAAAATTTATTTTATATAAAAATTGTCTAAAAAAATAAAATTTGTATATTGCTGTAAATAAAAAATTATGCTACAATGCGCCAAGGAGAATTTCTTAGTTATGGAAAGATTTTTTAAACTTAAAGAGCACAATACTACCGTGCGCACCGAAGTCATTGCAGGTATTACTACCTTTTTGGCAATGGCTTATATTTTGGCCGTAAATCCGGGAATTTTAAGTGAAGCCGGAATGGATAGAGGTGCCGTTTTTACTGCAACCGCTCTGTCCGCCGCTATTGCAACCCTCGCCATGGGCTTTTTAGCTAATCTGCCTGTAGCCCTCGCTTCAGGAATGGGGTTAAATGCCTTTTTCACATATGGAGTTGTTATAGGTTTAGGTTATTCCCCGTCTACGGCATTAACTGCCGTTTTTTTAGAAGGCGTTCTTTTTATTTTGCTTTCGCTTGTAAACGTCCGTGAAGCCATTGTAAAATCCATACCGATTAATCTTAAAAAGGCTGTTGCTGCAGGTATCGGTATCTTTATTACCTTTATTGCCTTTCAAAATTCAGGCATAATTGTTGATAATCCTGCAACCCTCGTAGGACTTGGTGAATTCACTTGGGGCTCCCCTGCAGTTTTAGCTCTTATCGGTTTAATTATAACCTGTGCTCTTTTTATTTTAAGGGTACCGGGAGCGATCTTAATAGGTATTTTAGTTACAACCATAATAGGTATTCCCTTAAAGATTACCGTTCCCTTCGGAGGCTGGGAAGGCTGGTCTCCTTTAAGTCTGCCTGCAGCTCCTGCAATGTTCAATTTTGAATTTTCAAATGTGCTTTCTTTTAAATTCTTTATTGTATTTGTTTCATTCCTCTTTGTAGATATTTTTGATACGGTCGGAACCCTCGTCGGTGTTGCAACTCAGGCAAACCTTGTAGATAAGGATGGAAATATTCCTAAGATTAAACAAGCCTTTTTATCTGATGCTATCGGAACGGTAGTAGGCGCCGCCCTTGGAACCTCAACAGTAACAAGTTATGTAGAAAGTACCGCCGGTGTTGCTGCCGGAGGAAAAACAGGTTTAACCTCTGTGGTTACAGCCCTTATGTTCATCGTTGCCTTGTTGTTTTCTCCGATTTTCTTGTTGATTCCTGCTGCGGCTACTGCTCCTGCCTTGATAATGGTAGGCTTTTTGATGATGACACAGGCCGGTGAAATCAATTATAAGGATCCTACAGAGGGTATACCCGCATTCTTAACAATGATTATGATGCCCTTTACCTATAGCGTTGCTGAAGGTATCGTATACGGCGTTTTGGCCTATGTTATCTTAAAATCAATTAAGGGTAAATTCAAGGAAATACCTCTTATTACCTGGATCTTATTTGTAATCTTCATGTTAAGATTTTTTGTTAAATTCTAAGTATTTTAAAAACAACCGGAGAAAACAATGAGCGAAAAATTGCAGGCGATTGAATTGGAAAAATCTTATAATCCTAAAGAATTTGAAGAGCGTATTTATTCCTTTTGGGAAGCCAATAAGTGCTTTAGGCCGGTAAAAAAGAAAACAGGCAAAAATACCTTTACGGTCGTCATTCCGCCTCCCAATGTTACGGGCGTTCTCCATGTAGGCCATGCCCTCGATGAAACCTTGCAGGATGTAATTGTCCGCTATCACCGCATGAAGGGGGATGAAACTCTTTGGATTCCCGGAACCGATCATGCAGGTATCGCAACCCAATCCGTTGTAGAAAAAAAATTGAAGGCTGAAGGCAAGACGAGGCACGATCTAGGAAGGGAAGCCTTTGTAGAAAAGGTTTGGGAAGTTAAAAATGAGCATCACTCGATAATAACAAAACAGCTCCGCAAAATGGGCGTTTCGGTTGACTGGGAAAGAGAACGCTTTACATTGGATGAAGGCCTCTCTCAGGCTGTAAGGGAAGTCTTTGTTTCTCTTTATGAAAAGGGGCTCATCTATCAGGGAAACTACCTTGTAAACTGGTGCCCCTCATGCGGTACGGCAATTTCCGATGATGAGGTTGAACATGAAGACAGAAAGGGCGGCATGTACCATATTTATTACGAATTGGCTGACGGGGCAGTTTTACAAAATGAAGAAGGCGAAAAAATAACAAGAATCGAAATTGCGACCACCCGCCCCGAAACCCTCTTGGGAGATACAGCCGTTGCAGTTCACCCCGAAGATCCCCGCTATGCTTCCATCATAGGGAAGGAAGTAATTCTTCCTCTCGCAAATAGAAAGATTCCTGTTATTGCCGATTCTTATGTTGACAGGGAATTCGGAACCGGTGTTGTAAAGATAACTCCTGCCCATGACCCCAATGACTGGGAAGTAGGCAGGAGACATAATCTTCCGGTTCTCAATATCTTAAACCCTGACGGAACCTTGAACGAGGCTGTTCCGGAAAAATACCGCGGCCTTTCACCTGAAAAAGCCCGCAAGGCCGTTATCGAAGATTTGGAAGCCTTGGGGCTTTTTAAAAATGAAGAAAAAATAAAGCACGCTGTAGGCTGCTGCTACCGCTGTCACACAACTATAGAGCCCTATGTTTCAAAACAATGGTTTGTAAAGATGCAGCCCCTGGCCGAAAAAGCCCTAGATGCATGGAAAAAAGGCGAGGTGGTTTTTTATCCTCAAAAATGGGAAAACACTTACGCTCACTGGATGAACAATATCCGTGACTGGTGTATTTCCCGTCAGCTTTGGTGGGGACACCGTATTCCTGTTTGGTATTGCGCCGATTGCGGCAAAACAATAGTAAGCCGCACAGATATTACGGAATGTCCTCACTGTAAGTCAAAAAACATAAAACAAGATGAAGACGTTTTAGACACTTGGTTTTCAAGCTGGCTTTGGCCCTTTTCGACCCTCGGCTGGCCTGAAAAAACGGAAGACCTTGAACGCTTTTTCCCTACATCTGCCCTTGTTACGGGACACGATATAATCTTCTTTTGGGTCGCGAGAATGATAATGGCTTCCTTACAGTTTACCGGGAAGGCTCCGTTTAAAGATATTTTTATCCACGGCTTGGTTAGGGATAAACAGGGCCGCAAGATGAGTAAGAGCTTAGGGAACGGAATTGATCCCCTTGTAGCCATCGAAGAGTTCGGGGCTGATGCCATGAAGTTTACTCTTACCTTTATGTGCGGCTCCCAAAGTCAGGATTTTTTAATCGACATGGAAAGTTTTAAACTCGGCTCGAAATTTGCAAACAAGGTTTGGAATGCTTCGCGCTATATTTTAGGAAACCTTGCAGGAAGAACCATTGTGCCTGTAAGCCGAGATGCTTTAAAAGAACTTGACCGCTGGATTTATCACGAGCTTAACGAGGCTGCCCAAGTTGTAAGGACAAGCCTTGATTCTTACCGCTACAATGAGGCGGCTCAAAAGGTTTACGAATTCTTTTGGAATAATTTTTGCGATTGGTATGTTGAAGGAACCAAGCTTTCGTTTAAATACGGGGACGAAAAAGAGAAGGATAGGGCAGCCTCGGTGCTCCTTGCCGTCTTGGAAGAATCCTTACGCCTCCTTCACCCCTTTTTAGCCTTTGTTACAGAAGAGATTTATTCCAAGCTGCCTAAAAATTGTGCTGAAGGCGCCTTAGCCCGTGCCGAAATTTTAATGACATCGGATTACCCTGAAGAAAAAAAAGAGCGCATAGACGAGGCTGCTTCCATCCGCTTTAGAACCATGCAGGAAATAGTCCGCAACATCAGGGCTTTACGCGCCGAATGCGGCATAGACCCTCAAGTTAAGCTTAAAGTTTCTATTTATATTGAAAAAGATTCTCCTGCCGAAGCCGCCCGTGAAAATGCCGAACTAATTAAAATGCTTTCAGGACTTTCCGATTTGGATTTTATTTCTTCTCTTACTGAAAAACCGGCTTCCTCAATCGGTGTAGTGGGAGCGGGCTTTGAAGCCTTTTTGATAACGGGAGACTCAATCGATATCGAACAGCTAAAAAAGAGGTTTGAAAAAGAGCTTGAAAAAAATGAGCAAAATGCTTCAAAGATAGATTTAAAACTCAAAAACGAGAATTTTGTCAAAAACGCTCCGAGCGAAGTCCTCGAAGGCGAAAAAGAAAAGCTTACAGAATTTTTACGCCGTATCGAAAAACTTAAAGGCTATTTACAGGGAATGTAAGCAGGGGATAATGAACTCTTTTTAAACCGCAAGGGGTGCAAAGAACGCAAAGTTGCTTATTAAAAAAATGAAACTTGAACGCATTCTCGAAATAATTATATACTTACTAAACCACGAAAAGGTTTCTGCAAAATATTTAGCTGAATATTTTAATGTGTCGGTGCGTACTATTCAGAGGGATATGGCAAGCATAGCAGAAGCCGGAATCCCTGTGTATACGCTGGGCGGAAGATACGGCGGCTATGCCGTCTTGGAAAATTATAAAATAAAAAACATCAACATCAAAAACAGCGAACAGCAGATTATTATAAACGCTTTGGAAAGTCTTGCGACCTCATACACAAACGATAAGCTAAATTCTTTAATTCAAAAATACAATGCAATTATCGAAAAAGAAGGTGGGCAAAAAGTATTTTGGGATTTTAGCGTTACAAAAGAAAATAAAAAAGTGCAGGGTTCCAATATGCTTTTAGAAGAGGCTATCAGCGGAAAAAACTATATAGTTTTCGATTACCGCAATTCCGAAGGGAAAAGCTCCCATGTTTGCGCGGAGCCTCTTGCCATTCATTATAAATGGTATGCATGGTATTTATTTTCATACATCAAAGAAAAAAAAGAATATAGAACCTTTAAGGTTGCACGGATGCAAAATCTTGTTCTCTCAAAAGAAAGGTCTTTTATAAAACACGGCGACATACAACAAAAAATGAAAGAAGCCGAGCTTGCCTATTATAAAACCTGCATCGATATAGAAATCGTCTTTGACAAAAAAGAAATTCCTCTTATCGAAGAATACTTCCCCGATTCCGTAATCGAGAAAAAATCTTTTCAAAAATACAAAACCCATATTCGTGTTCCTGCAAAAGAACGCTTATGGAAGGCTCTCCTCCTCAGCTTCGGAGATAAGGTAAAGGTTGTCTCTCCAAAAGATTACCAAGAAGAACTCATAAAAACCGCAAAAAGTTTTTTATCCAATTACGACAAAAACCTTCTTGGAAGCATTTGATTTAATGAAAATAAATAAAAAAATGTTTTTTACAAATTTATCTTGACATGCGTCGGAAACCATGAGATACTTATAATAAGTGAAAATACTTAATTCTTTTATTTTATGGTAGAGACTTACCGTAAAAACTACATTTTTTATTTTTTATGGGAGGAAAATATGAAAAAAAATATAACACTAATATTTGTAATAATTTTATTCTTTACATCTTTTTGTGTAAATTTGAATGCTGAAGAACAATCTCTTGTACTGTATCATGATTCTAGTGATGTCAATTTATTTAATTTATATGAGAATTTGTATAAAGATATTACTGAAAACTGGTTAGAACCGTATATGAAAGCAAAAACGGAATTTGAGAAAGCGGAGGCAGAAAAGAAACGTGCAGAGCGTGAATTGAGTAAAGCAAAGTCGGAGAAACAACGCGCCGAGCAAGAATTTAAAAAAGCAGAGGCAGAAAAAAAACGTGCAGAACAAGAATTTGCAAAAGCCGTTAGCGAGGCAGAAGCTCAAAAAAATATGAAATTATCTTTGGGTAGTATTAATAATATTCTAAAAAATTACCATGAATTAACTTCAAAATTGAATAAAACCGACTGGTCTTTATTTTTTAAAAATAAGAAAATTGAAGATATTTTGCGAACATTGGAAAATGATTCGCTTCCGGCTGAGGTTACATCTGTTTTTTCGGAATTAAACCTTGATGTAAAAAAGACAGCTTTACAATTGGCTGTATTACAATATTGTTTTTTTGTACTAAAATGTGAGAAAATGTTTGGAGATAAAATAAAAGAAACCGATCAACCTTCAATAATCTCCGAAATAAGAAAAGCAATAAGTATACAGGATTTTAGATTAGTAGAAAAAAATTATTATAAGATTGAACAAATCTTAGATGCAGCTAAAGAATAAAATATAGAGCTCTATTGAAAGTTTTTATTTTAGTGAAAATAAATAAAAAACATGGTTTTTTATCCTATGAGTAAATATTTTCGTAAATTTACGCTTGACAGATGAAATTTCGTATGGTAGGCTTAAGTTAGACATTGAGTATAAACTTATGGAGTAATTATATGAATAAAAAAGTAATAAAAGATCTGTGCATTCTTTTTGTATTGTATATTTTTGTTTTTTTGATAATTTCTTACACCGGTAAATTTCTTTTCAAAAATTTTTATAATTACTATTATACCTTATTCGTTAAATATAATGGGATTTTCGGTAGTTTATTGTTTTTACTATTTATAATCATTTTCTATTTATTTTATTCAAAAGATTTAAAGATAATATTTACTTATAAAAAATTAAATTTCTCTGTTATTATAAAAGGGATGATTTATCTGTCATCAATCACGATGATATATTATATAATATCCTTTATCTTTGATAATTCTTTTCTTTTTAATTTTTTTAAATATTTTAATGATATTTTAACGGGTAAAAAAAATATTACTGTATATGATATTTTGATTTTAGAAAAATTACAAAGACCTCGTTTTGAACCTTTTATGCTTATAAGTACCGTAATCATTGGTCCTGTTTTTGAAGAAATATTTTATAGAGGACTTCTGTATAATAAATTAAAAGAAATAAGCAATGTATTTATTGCTGTATTTATTTCTTCAATACTTTTTGCTTTTTTACATATACCGGGTTATGGATTTAATATAAAAATGTTTTCTCTTGTGCTTGACGGTATTTTATTGGCTTATTGTTATGAAAAAACCAATAATATTTATGTCCCTATTCTTATTCATTCAATTAATAATTTTTTTATATTTTTATTTCGGTATGTATATTTTTATTTTTTAATAGTTATTTATTTTATAGTTTTTATTATAGCCCTCATAATCTTGATAATTGATATTGGCAAATACGTAAAGATGAGAAAAAGTTTGAAAATTTGAAAAAAATGCTTTTTTTCATAAATTTACCCTTGACAAAGGTAAAAATGTGGTCTACTATGTAAGTGGAGGAAGCTATGAATTTGGATAAACTAAGAAAAGATATCAAATCGGGCTCGCTTGATTTATCCGATATTAAAAATATTGATATTTTATATGGAAAACTTGGATTCTACAATGCTAGGTATTGTTTTTTATCGATATTTGAAACTTTAAGACTTGGGGACAAGTGTATACCCAGCTGTATGGAAGGCTGTTCTCATGGTTGTATGGATTGCTGTGCGAGTAGTAAACAAACGGTTTTATAAATATAATTTTTGTGTGCTAAGTAATGGAGGTGTAAATGCAGTTATCTAAACTAAAACAGGGTATCAAAGACGGGAACCTTGAAGCTTCCGAGTGGAATGAAGTTTTGATGAATTCGGGTTTTGCATCTTATTTTAATTCTTATTTTTTAACTGGTGTATGTAGAAAATCTTGCAGCAACGGCTGTTCATCAAATACAATAAACGGAACGATTAGGTTGTCTGACTTTAAAAATTGCGGTGTTTCCTGTGCCCCGTCTTGTGCGGTTGTTTCTTGTGCGACATGTACTTTATCCTGCCCCATAAGTATGGCTTTAGGTTAAATAAAATTTATTTAAAATAAATACTTTGGAGGAAAATAAATTGAAAAAAATTATTGATTGCAGCTTCTTCTTTTTTATTCTGCATATTCTTATTTTGTCGTGTACGGTAACTAATTATGATAAAGCCGTTTTAAGCGAAGACAATGTAAAAAGTTTTATTGAAAATCATGAAAGGCTTTTTGCCGAAATAACGGCAGCCGATATAAAGGCTTGGATAGCAGTTGACAACGAAATAAGTATGTCTGATCTTTTTAAGTCTATATGTAAAAAAACGCCTCCCAAAAAAATACAAAAGATTTTTAAGCAAAACGGTCTCAATCCTAAACTGGGGCATTTACAGCTTGCCGTTTTACAATATGGAATAGTTGCCGATACAATCGAAAAAACTCTTGCAGAAATTTCAAATGAAGAACGTACCCAAGAGCAAAAAGAAAACGATAAGCAAACCGTAGGCTGGCTTAACGAAATAAAATCTCAAATAAATTCCGATGATTATGAATTGATAAAAAAATATTCTGCTGAATTATATGAAATTTTTAATCAGTTAGAAAATAATCTATAAAACACCGGAGGGTGATTATGAATTTATCCGATCTGAAACAAAAAATAAAAAACGGTGAACTTGATTATAAACCTGAAGATACGGCTATGGATTCGGTTTTGAAATTCTTTGTTTTTAGTTATTGTTCCCTAAAATGTCAGCCGGGATGTTCTGTAAGCAGTACAGTAAAAGACAACAAACCATGCGGTATAGCATCCGCATGTGCGGAAGGCTGTGCTGCTTCATCTTGTGCATCGAAATGTTTTTACGGCTGCTCTAACGGGAAAACCATAGGTTTATTTTAAAATAAAAAGATTCCATGCAAAACTTCAACCCGAATCAAAAACTAATCTATAACCCCGAACTTCGCTTTAGAAAAGAAGAACACCGCTGTGTTGCATATACAATAGATGACTTTTTTTATTCTCCCGATAAGGTAAGTATTTTGCTTCCGCAAGAAGTTATTATGCTCTTACTCTTTGACGGTGAACATACCTTCGGCGAAGTTGCAAATAACATGGCCTATGTTTTTGGAATGGAATCAAATGATGATGTTGATTATAAAAAACTACTTTTTAATTCGCTTGAAGCTCTCGAAAAACGTACCAATATTCAGCCCTTGGTTATGGATATTTCCGAAGTAAAACCTGCTATTTTAAAACAAACTCAAAACCGTTATCCCGATCCGTCAGCCTTTATAATTCCTAAAGAAAAAATTATTTTTGATCCGCGTGATTTACGGCTTTCAGCTCCTCTTTCGGTAAATTATAACGTGATGACCTCCTGCGGCTTTAAGTGCAAGTACTGTTACCATCCTCTTGTGCCTGTAAAAGAATTAATTCCCCTTGAACGTTTAAATATTATTTTTAAAGAACTAAAAGAAACCGGATGCGAAAGTTTTATGCTCACAGGGGGAGACCCCATGCTCCGCCCCGACATAGATGAGCTTATGCAAAGTTTATACGAGCACGGGCTTTTATATTCTCTTTCAACTAAATCGATTATAAGTGAAGACAGAATAAAAAAATTGCGTGAAAAGGCGGGCTTAAGGGGAATGCAGATAAGCCTTGATGCCGCCGACGGTAAAATAGTTAAAAATATTTTAGGTGTCACCGATGATGAGTATTTTTCAAAAGCAATTCAAATGATAAAAAACTTACAAAAACACGGTATTGAAGTGCGTGTAAAGGCTGTTTTAACTTCGTATAATGCGGACGGTTTAGCCGATTACTTAAACCTTCTTAACGATTTGGGAATTAAACGGATGCAGGTTGTTCAATACGGAAGAAGCGGCACGAGGCATACCGATGATCTTTATCCGAGTGATGAGCAAATGAAAAGAGCAAGTGAAGTTGTGCGGAAATTTAAAGAAGCACATAAGGATGTGGAGCTTACGGCAGGCGGATTTGAAAAAGCTTATGATGAGCCTGTCATAGTCGAGCAGGTTACAAAAGAAAACATTTTTGAAAAAAGAGCAATTTGTAATGCGGGGCGTTTTTCGTTGACTCTTATGCCGAATGGAGAAGTTTTTATTTGTGAACAGCTTCCTTACGATAAGCGGTATGTATTGGGAGATTTAAAAACGCAAAGCCTTGCAGAATGTTGGAACGGGGAACTTATGCAAAAATGGCTTAATCCGCCCGAGCGGAATATTTTTGCCGAAAACTCGCCGTGCAAAACCTGCCCCGAAGAATACTATAACGAATGTCATAAAGTGTACAGCCGTTGTTTACGTTTTATTTACGAACATACCGGCGATACGGTTACGGCGGATATAAAATGTCCCCGTTATTATTTTGAAAAAAGAAGAATAACTTAAAATGGAATGAATACAAAATTATCTCGCTGGGCTGCCTCATTTATAAAGCCGTTTTTTTCGGCCTTGTTTTTTCTCCTTTGTTTTTCTCTTATCGGTAATTATGCATCCACCTTTGAACCTCTATTTACAGGGAAGATAATCGATGCTTTAACCTTAAAGGATAGGACTGCTTTTTTTTCCTTTTTAAAGATCATTATTCTTTTTCAAATTGCAGGGCTTGTTTTTTCGCTTTTAAGTTCTTGGTTTCAGTTTTTGCTTCAGCGTAAAATGACCGTTTATACCGAAAGCCGTCTTTATTTAAACCTCTTACATTTACCGCCTAAGGGAAGTTCCGAGCAGGATTCGGGTAAACTTTTAAATCTTTTTTTATCCGATTTAGGGATAATGACGGGTATCTATACTTCTCAAATCCCTTCGATAATTACCTCCATTATTATGATGGGTATAATAGGTTTTAGACTCTTTAAAATAGATATTTTTATTTTTTGTCTTACGCTCATAGTTTCGGTTATTCCCGTTTTTTTGGCAAAATATTTTGGAACAAAGCAGGCTGCCGTCAATGAGATTCAGCGTAAAAGACAGGACGAATATACTGCCTATATTGACGAAACGATAAGGGGCCTACAGGAGATAAAAAATTATTCTTCGCAAAAGTTTTTTATTTATAAGTTTAAAAATATTTTAAAATATATTTTTATACATGTTAAGGAATCTACGATTATCGGAATGCAGTCCTCTTCCTCTTCTTTTTTTACTAATTTTACCATAAACATTTCTTTATTTGCCATTATCGGTTTAACCGTCCTTGAAGGAAAAAACACCGTCGGCACTATTACCGCAGCCCTCATGTATTCTCAAAAATTTAGAAGCCTTGTTTCTTCATGTGCCGAAACTTATAAGGGAATTATAGTTTCCTTTGTTTCGGTAGAGCGCTTAAAAAGTATTTTTGATGAAAGACAAAATTTTTTTTCGCTCATAAAAGAAGAAAAAGATACTTCAAACATAAAAAAAATCAAAATAGAAAATGTAACTTTTGCTTATAAAAAAAATAATTTTCTTTTTAAAAATCTAAATACCGAGTTTAAATTCCCAGGTCTTTATCTTATTAAGGGAGAGAACGGTTCAGGCAAAACTAGTCTTTTTAATATTATTTCGGGAAATATTAGTCTTAAAACTGAATCGGTATTAGAAGGTAGGATTATTTTTTGTAATCTTGCTTCAAGGCTTTCGTATATAAGTCAAAATCCTTTTATTTTTTCCGGTACTATAAAAGAAAATCTCTTATTCGGTAAAAAAGCCGATACGCTTACAATAAACGATGTGTTGACAAAAACAAAATTAAATAAGGTTATCGATGCGCTGGACAAGGGGCTTGATACACAATTGGGCGGAAAAGAACATATCCTTTCGCAGGGGCAAATTCAGCGTCTTGCCTTAAGCCGCTGTTTTTTGCAAACCGGCGAGGTTATCTTATTCGATGAGGTGGAAAATGCCCTCGATTCTGAAACAAACCTCGCATTAAGCTCTCTTTTATCCGAACTTAAAACGCAAAAACTTATTTTAATGATAACACACCGCTCCTCCTATGACAGCATAGCTGATGGAGTGTTTACTCTAGGTAAAATTTAAAACTTTTTTATCCAATTACGACATATAGCTGTCGCTCTCTTGTGATAGTATTCGTTATAAATTTTAGACGAGTAGAGTGCGATGAAAAAATATTTTTTAATATCGAAAGCATATTTTAAAGGTTCCCTTATGAATTTAATGGAATATAAATTCAATTTTATAAGCGGCGGAACCTTTGAACTTGTATGGATGCTGATGTATCTAATTTTTATAAACACTATTTTTATTCACACAAAAACGGTGAACGGTTGGGATAAGTACCGAATGCTGATGCTTACCTTTCAAGGCGGACTTATGGATTCACTTTTTACTTTTTTGATAGTACCGGGATTAAAAAGATTACCCGAAATGATAAATACCGGTACCTTGGATTTTATCTTACTAAAGCCATTGCCGCCGCGTTTTACTATTTCGTTTAACGAATTCGATATTCCTCAAATAAAAAATATCTTCATAAATATTGCAGGTTTAATTTATTGTTTTATCAAACTCGATATAGAAATGACGCCATTAAAATTATCGCTTTATATTTTGCTTTCGCTTAACGGCTTTTTTTTAATTTATTCGATTATGTTTATATTGATGAGCTTAGCTTTTTGGTTTATGAGAATGGATATTGTTATGGGAATAGGTTCGGAACTTATTACAATCGGAAATAAACCCATGCAGATATATCCCGGCTTGATTCAAAAAATACTCATATTTGTTGTTCCGCTTTTTATTTGTTTTAATTTTCCGATTTTATTTGCCGTAGAAAAATTACCGAGGTACTACATCGGGGTTTCTTTTGTTTCGAGTTTTTTCTTTTTTATATTGTCAAATTTTATTTTTAAAAGAGGAGTAAAGCACTATGTCGGATCAGGCAGTTAATAATGTGAACAGTATTGTTGCAGAAAATATTTGCAAGACTTATGCTTATTATAAAAAAGATGCAGGTCTTAAAGGAAGCATTAAAAATATATTTAAGCGGGAAAAACTTTATAAGTCTGCCGTTAAAAATCTTTCTTTTCAAATTCATCAAGGTTCGATAACGGGTTTAATCGGTTTAAACGGTGCAGGAAAAACGACAACGCTTAAAATGCTGTCGGGTTTAATATTTCCGACGGAAGGAAAGATTTCCGCATTGAATTTCAATCCTTTTGAAAAGAAAAAAGAATATTTGCGTCAAATTTCAATGGTGATGGGAAATAAGAGTCAGCTTTGGTGGGACTTGCCGGCTGTGGATTCTTTTGAACTCAATAAAACTATTTACGAACTTGAAGATGCCGATTATAAAAAAGCGCTTAACACGATGATCGAAATACTCGGTGTCGAAAAACAGCTGAATGTTCAAGTGAGGCGTCTTTCTTTGGGAGAGCGGATGAAGATGGAATTGATAGCAGCCCTCATTCATAAACCGAAACTTATTTTTCTTGATGAGCCGACAATAGGACTCGACATCATTACACAATATGCTATACGGGATTTTTTAAAACAGTATTGCAGTACATATCATTCCACGCTTATATTGACAAGTCATAATTTTAACGACATTGTTTCTCTTTGCAGCGAATTGATTTTAATAAACAACGGAGAAAAAATATATTCCGATTCATTTGTTCATTTTAAAAACGAGTTTTTAAATAAAAAATACTTTATACTAAAATTAAAATTCCCAAACGCTGAAAAAATTATAAAAATCTTGCACGAAAGGGAAGGGCTTTTTGCAGAAAAAAGAGGAGAAGATACCGTTAAAATTTCTGCCGATGCTTCAGATAGCTTGGATATATTAAAAAGTATTTCCAATGATTTTATCGAAGAGTTAAGCGATATTACCATTGAAAATATATCGATGGAAGATGTTATCAGAAAATTATATACGGCGGCCGGCTGATTTTTTATTTAATTATTTTAAGGGAAAGATTATGAATATCTATTATAAAGTTTTTAAGACAAGTTTAGCTAATCAATTGGAGTACAGGGTTAATTTTATTTCGGGATTTTTATTTTCGCTTTTTCCTTTTACCGTTAATGTGCTTTTATGGCTTGCCGTCAGTTATCAAAGTACGGATATGCCTCTTGAAGCAGGCGGAATTGTTTCTTATTATTTTTTAACCTTAATAACATACAATATCACCTCAACCGTTTCTATATTTAAAGTTTCGGACGACATAAGGCTCGGTACCTTAAATACCTATCTTATAAAACCGTATAATTATGCACTTTACCAACTTGCTTCCGATTTACCGCATCGTTTTGTTTTTATTACGATGAATGCTCTTCCTATTTTGATTTTATATTTTTTACTGTCGCCTTATTTTGTGTTTAATTTTTTTACATGGAAGATTGTGTTTTTTACGCTCTTTTTATTTGCAGGTTATCTTATCAATTTTTTAATCGATTTTTTGATAGCTCTATACAGCTTTTACTTTTCGCGTGTTTCTTCACTTTACACTTCGATAAGGGTACTTAAAAATATTTCTGCCGGTATTATTTTTCCTCTTGTCTTTTTGCCCGAATCGGTATTTAAGGTTTTAAAAAACTTACCCTTTGCCTTTATTTCCCATATCCCCGTAAGTTTTTTGCTTGATAACGAACCGTTTTATGGAGCTTTCCTTTATTTGCTTAAAGCCGCTTGTTGGATAGCGGTATTAAGTGTTTTTTGTGCAATAGTATGGAAAAAAGGCTTAAAAAAATATTCCGCTTATGGGGGCTAAATATATAAAGTCCCTTCTAAAAAATTAGGTATAGATTTTTAAAAGGTGTCTTACAAATCTTTCCGCATCCGGGACGGGCTGATTCCGTAGGTTTCTTTAAACGCTTTTTGAAAATAGCCGTCGCCCTAATAGCCTACCGTCTGTGCTATTTCTACAATAGATAACTCATGGTTATAAAGTAATTCAAGAGCCTTAGTCATTCTTATTTTTTGAGTGTATTCATTTATTGTAGTGTTAAAACAATCTTTAAAACCGGTTACCAATTTTTGCTGATTGATAGAAAAATTTTGGGTTAGTTCTCCATTTTCGAATGGATAATCCCACTATCAGATAAAGAATTGTCGGAATCAAACCAACTGAAAGAGAAAAAAGAAATGCTTGATTTTTTTCTATAGAGACAATACCCAATAAAAGTAACGGATTTATTACCGCATCTTCCATGGTATGAGCAATAACCAACGGCCATACGGATTTTGTAATTCTGAAAATTTCCGTATACATTATCGTCCAAACTGTAACTACGATTGTTCCTATCAAAAAAAATGTCAATCTTCCAACAGGTAAAGTATTTTGTATTTCACTTTCGGAAAGAAATATCATAATATAAGGCAAATGCCAAAGCCACCATATAAATCCGATAAGCAAATATATTTTTAAATCGGATAATTTTAACTTTAATAATTGATTTGTAAGATAAGCTCTCCACACGGATTCTTCAAATATATTTTTTATAAATTGAATTGTAATCTGTGTAAACAAAATTCCGAAATAGGCCGTAAGACCTATACTCATATTGGAAAATCTGATACCTTTTGTTATTACGCCCAGTAAAATAACAATTATAGTAACGACCGGATATACCAAAAAACTTATTAAATATAATATTTTATTATTTTTAAAATTAAATGCGAATCCTGCATTTTTCCAGCCGTCTCCGCCAAAAGTGCGCAGAACCATTGTACAAATTAATGGCGATACTAACCAAATAAGCATTCCCAAGGGCTCTTCGCCTGCCATTGTACCGATATTTTTATAATGAGCTTGACCTGTCAATTTATCGACAAAATATCCTATCCAGCCGCAAAGGGTACTGAAAATTGTAAAAATAATTATATTTCGTTTAGTTCTATTTGTGTTATTCATCTTCTTTTTTATACTCCATAAATATTTTTTCTTTAAATCCTTTTTGCTTGCCAAACATAACTTTATCTCGTTTTATTTCGATAAAACCTAATTTAGTATAGCAATTAATTGCTGCATAATTTGTATCTACCACATCCAAAAGATAGTTTGTATAACTTGTTTCGGATATTACTTTTGTTATCAAAAAAGAAGCGATACCTCGGCCTTGAAATTTTTGTCTGACAGCTGCAAATTCTATAAAGCCTATAGTTTCCGATTTACAGTAATTAATTTCAAAGTCTTTGAAATTTGCCATGTATAAAATCCGGCCGACAAAGGCTCCGAAATATTTTTGAGCTGCTTTTTTTGCTCCATTTATAGCTCTTCCTTTAATATCTGAAAGTGCTAAAACTCCGATAATTTCCTGTTCAGTTTCTATCAGATAAAAACAATTTATTCTTATGCATTCTTTAAGAAAACTTTCTACTTTATTCTTTCCGACTTTATTTATAAATTCGGAAAAATCTTTTTGAAATGCATCGAGAATGCAATCGACAATTTTGTTTCTATCAGATTCTTGTGCTTGTCTTATTTTTTTCATACGGAATTCCTTTAATGCCTGTTTGTTCTTTATATTCTTTTTTTTAATTTTTTAAACCATTCTATATTAAAAGCAGCGATGTCGATTCCATAGTCCAAGGCAGCCATCGTGAATGTACCGATGTCTTCGATGCTTTCGGATATATTTTTTTTATGCAATGCTTTAATTCTTTTTTGATACTCTTTATCGGTAAGTAAATAATTCTTTAAAGCAGCTCTTTCATCTTCAACATTTATTGACTCTTTTACGGATTTTAATGCTGCATAGTCTTTTTCTAAGGAGACAATAATTTGATTGATCAAATATTTCCGGTTTTCCTTCGGAACATAACCCATAAAAAGAAGTTTTGCAAAATCCATATTCTTAGTTTTTGAAGTATTAAGCGGCACCTTTATCCAATCTATTAATGCCTTTTGCCCGATGTCGGTTATTGAGTATCTTTTTTTATTTACTCCTTTTTCGACCAGTTCTTCAAAACTAACCATATTCAGTTCAAGCAATTTTTTAAGAGCTGCCTGAATGCTTCCAAGGCTATCACTGCACATAGACTTAAAATTATTTTTGATAACATTTTTAATTTCGTATGCAGTCATCCTGCGTAGCAGTAAAATTCCTAAAATTATTTTATCCATAAGACACCTATCGATTTTCTATATATCTTATAGTAACATACCTTTTAGGTATTGTCAATACTTTTACTATATTATTTTTAAAATAATTTTTATGATACCTTATATATGGGAAAAATTAATAACCGGAAATCTTGACGGATATGTGTTTTTTGGTATATACTACATATGTGGAGGTTTTTAATGCTTACAAAATTGACACTGACGATAGATAAGGATATAGTGGAAAGTGCAAAACGATACGCAAAAAAAGAAAACCGCAGTATTTCCAAACTTGTAAGTGAGTATCTAGAACATATTTCCGGTGCAAAAAAAACTTTTCTTACAGGTAATAGCTTAAATGCTCCCTTGACTGAGTCATTATCCGGTATGTTCACTGATAATGGAAAGCCCTATAATGAGATTTTAACTGAAGCCTTATCGGATAAGTATTTATGATAAAAAAAGTGTTTATAGAGATACAGGCATACATTATAACGAGAAATACTACCGACTATAAAGCGACTCAATTACGCGTATGTTCGCCTGAAAATTTTATACAGCTATTCAGGTAAAGGAATAAAGAATGTTGCTGTGTTGTTTTATACTATATCTTAGGGCATTAGATGATTGAGTTAAGACCAATTGATATATAAAAGATTTACTACAGCCCAAAGATTTTGGGTGGTATGTCAAGGCCAAGCATTTTACAAAATTGAAGTCCAAACTTTGCAAAATTAAATGCAATAGATGTAACTATCTTATCTGTTACAATATATCCATCTTCTATAGGATTTTTTATACAATCGTCCCATCCTTTCATTTTATTAAGATCTTCGTTTGTAAATCCTTCTTCAAATAAATCTTCTTTATTTACTCCTGCCATAAACGGTTTTCCATTAAGCATTTCGGTTTTTACTAGTAAGATAGGAGCAATTGATATTGCGCCAATTATTTTATCTTTAAATTTTTTTATAAAATTTAAAATATCTTTATCTTCTATTGCAGATCTAATATCGGCTGCACCAGGCAATAGAAGGCTATCATATTCATCAATAATTATTTCATCAATTGATCTATCTGGTAATACAGTTAAACCTTCTTCACTTTTAATTAAATCTTTATATTTGGCAAATACTACTACCTCTTTATTTTTTAAAGCTAAACCTTCAAGAGCAACACTAATCTCAAAGTTACAATAGGTTTCATAAATTAATAAAGCCGTTTTTTTCATTTATTTTCTCCTTCATAAATTATCATCATTTATATAATCTTAGTTCCTATTTTCATATCAATTCTCCATTGCGGAGGTAGGCCGTCATCTCCCCAGTATTCATCTATTAAAACAATCTTATCATCTTCAATTTTTATAAAAGATACAGCATGAAAAGATGCATCTTTATTGAATACTTTTACTGCCGTAATGAATAGATTATCCGTTTTTTCTATCCTTTCAATTTCCGCTTCCCATTTACCCGGATATTCACAGTTCGCTCTGATAAATTCTTCTAAGGTAAATTGCTCATTTGTATTATGCCATCTTATAATTACCTTTTTATTAAAAAAAGTGCGTATCATTTCGGCATCTTGTTCTGCAATAGCATCCCAAAATTTTCTTATATCCAAATGTTTATCCTCAATATTTTACTTCATCTTTTGATTTGTCTTTTTTTGAAATTTTTCATTGTTGACGATAAAGCGCTCGTGTATTCCTTCTCCGATCAAACCTGTTTCGTCATAGGCCTTTACCGAAAAGATAAGCTTTTTTCCGTCTATGCCGGTAAGTTCGCTTTCGCAATAAACTTTCATGCCGAGCGGCGTTGCGGAAACATGTTTTATTTCCAATAAGGTGCCGACGGTTCCCTGTCCTTCTTCCAAATAATCCTGCACACTTTTCCATGCAGTTTTTTCCATCAATGCAATCATCGCAGGAGTGCCGAATACTTTCAGTGTTCCGCTTTCCAAACTTTCAGCTGAATGATTTTCATTTACGATAATTTCTTCTTTTCCGTTAATACCTGTTTTTAACATAATAATTCCTTTTATTTAAATATTGCCTATATTTTTAATGCCGGATTTAATAATAACTCATCAAACATCGGATGATAAAGTACCGCGTCATCAATCTTCAAAATACTTGTAATTTTATTCAAGGTCACAAAATGTGACCTTGAAAGTATTTGCACCTCTTCATCGGTTAATTGAAACATAAAATCGTCTTCGAATTTCTCGATATTTCTTTTGACTTGTTGATTAAAAGTTTTTGTTTCATAGCCATATATTTCAGCAAGGTGGAGATCAAGCATTACCTTTTGTCCTCGTATAGTGTAAATTTTTTCTTTAATTATTTTTTGATTTACCGGGACCGGTTCTTTTTGTAATTTTGCCATATTAATATCCTATAAATATAGATAAATAGTGAGGTTGAATTTCTGCCGAACTGTTTATCATATCCTCTCTTTTTCGATATTTTATATTATAAGTTTTAATTTTTCAAGCACTTGAGAGTTTCTAAAAATTTAGTTGTATGTCTTTTATAAAGAGCCTATAAGTTATACAAAAATAACTTCCGTATATGACAAAAAACGGAATGAGGGTGAATATAAAATGAATAAAACCTGAGGCAAGAAGGCCTGTATGAAACCAAAAGAAGTTGCCTACAAAAACGGTAATCATTCCGCTTAATAGAATACCCAAAAGTGCCGGAATACAAAAATAAAAGGCGAGCTGTTTTAAAATCAATTTTTTTAAGTCTGAAGGCGAAAGTCCTAATTGAAAAAGGATTGTGTAGCGGAAGCGGTATTTTACTGCATCCGAAAGTTGTTGTATGGAAAGCACGGTTAAAACTGCACACATAAAACTTGCCGCAATGTAAAAAAGCACAAAGGAAATCATGGTGATAATCGGGAGTACCTCAGTAAAAAGAAATCGGCGGCTTACCAAATAATCATCGGCCATCGTCATTATTTTATCATCACCCGGTGCATAACCTTCTCCGTCCGTTTTATCCGGGTTTTTCAGTTCCTTTAATAATGAATCGGAAAGTTCATTATCAAAACGCAAAGCCGTAACGGAATAAAATGGGTTTAAATCTTTTTTATACGAATCGGCAACTACAAGAATGTAGTCGCTTCCGTAGTGTCCGTTTTGCGAAATGCCTTCATCATAAACGGTCTTGCATTTTAAAAAGTTTCCATTCAGTGATATGCTGTTATCTTTATCAAAGCTATCTAAAAATTTTAAAAGTACTTTTTTGGTGTGAAGAATATATTCTCCTTGTGCTATATTTACAGGTTTTAAGTCTAAGGACGAGCGGAGTTCATTATAATCGCTTAAAAGCAAAAAGGTGTGGGTCGGGTAATAATATCTTTTATATCCCGTATCGGACATTTCCATTTCTTTTTTTAAAAAGAGAGGTAAAGCCGATTGACCATCGGTGTAAATCGTGTGCGTAATTCTTTCGGTTATAGTTAATTTTTTTTCAATCAGCTTAATATACTCGCCAAAAGAATAATAAGCCGCTTTATTATAAATGATAATTAGCATAAAAAGCGGAAAATACGTCATGTGTTACCATCAAAATGCTGGTGTGCATTTCGCTGTTCATTTTTTGAAAGGTTTCCAAAAGAATTTGTGCAGAATGAGAATCTAAGGCTCCGGTCGGCTCATCTGCCAAAACTAAGGCAGGCTTATTTGCAATAGCCCGCGCACAGGCACAGCGCTGTTTTTCTCCGCCTGAAACCTCATGCGGATATTTGTTGCGAAGTCCGTAAATCCCGAAATTCTCTTGCAATTCCTTTGCCCGCTCCAACATTTCTTTTTTGCTTTGCTTATTAAGGCTCAAGGCAAGCAGGATGTTTTCTTCTAAGGTTAGGGTGTCAAGGAGATTGTAATTTTGAAAGACAAAGCCAAGGTTGTCTTTTCTAAATTCGGCAAGTTTTGCGGCTGAAGCTTTGGTAAGCTCAAAATCTCCGAAAAGAACGCTCCCTTCCGTAGCCGTGTCGATTGCGGCAATGATGTTTAAAAGACTGGTTTTTCCGGAACCCGACGGCCCCATAATCGCAATAAACTCACCGCTTTTTACTGTAAAGCTTACAGAGTCAAGCGCCTTTGTAATATGCGATGTGCCGTATTGTTTCCCTACATTTAAAATTTTTATATCCATAAATTCCCCCCCCGGCTTCCTAGCTTCCTATTCTTCTTACTTCTTCTATCTTATCTCTTATAACGGCAGCCTCTTCAAACATGAGCATGTCGGCGTATTCTGCCATTTGGGCTTCGAGTTTTTTGATAAGTTTTTTTCTGTCGGCAGGGTTTAAAATATTTAGACTGCTGATAAGGGGGCCGGCTTCTGCAAGGGCTGCTTCTTTTTTGATTTCGTTTTCTCTGGTTAAAATATCTTCGATGGCTTTCTTTATTGTCTTTGGTGTTATACCGTGTTCCTTGTTATAGGCTTCCTGAATTGAGCGGCGGCGGTTTGTTTCTTCAATTGTTTCTTTCATCGCATCGCTTATTCTGTCGGCATACATAACAACCTTGCCGTTTTCGTTTCGGGCGGCCCGTCCTACAATCTGAATAAGACTCGTAGTGGAGCGCAAAAAACCTATCTTATCCGCATCGAGAATTCCTATAAAAGAAACTTCGGGTAGGTCGATACCCTCTCTTAAAAGGTTGATTCCTATAAGCACATCGAATTCCCCTGCACGCAGTCCCTTTAAGATTTCGACCCTCTCTATTGTTTCAACCTCGCTGTGAATATATTTTACCTTTAAGGCAAGGCCGGTTAAATAATCGGTGAGGTCTTCAGCCATTTTTTTTGTGAGGGTCAAAATCAAGCTCCTTTCTTTTTTTGCAATGCGCTTCATAACCTCATCATAGATATGTTCCATCTGTCCTTCGCTTTTATGAATTTCGATGATAGGATCCAAAAGGCCTGTGGGGCGTATTACTTGTTCGACAATGCGTGTAGAATATTTTATTTCTTTTGGGCCAGGCGTTGCGGAAACAAAGACTGCCTGATTGAGCATCTTTTCAAACTCGCCGATTTTTAAAGGCCGGTTATCTAAGGCGCAGGGAAGACGGAAGCCGAAGTCGACAAGGTTTTGTTTTCTGCTCCGGTCTCCCTCATACATGGCTCCTACCTGCGGAAAGGTAACATGGCTTTCATCCATGAACAATAAAAAGTCCTCGGGAAAATAATGAAAGAGGGTTGCGGGAGGCTCTCCGGGTTTTCGGTTTGCTATAGGAGCCGAGTAGTTTTCGATGCCGGGGCAATAGCCCATCTCCGAAAGCATTTCTATATCGTACTCGGTTCTGGTTTTTAATCTTTCAGCTTCCAGGAGCTTTCCTTCTTTGTGTAAAACGTTCAGCCTTTCTTCCAATTCTTTTTTTATTCTTTCAAGGGCATTGGGAATGGCATCTTCGGGCATTACAAAGTGCTTTGCAGGATAAATGGAAAGCTCCTCATATTCTTGAAGCACCTCTCCGGAAATCGGATTAAATTTTCTTATGCGTACGATTTCTTCCCAATCGAATTCGACCCTGTAGGCATCTTCCATGTAGGCAGGAAAAATTTCCATAACGTCGCCTTTTACGCGGAAGCGGCCTCGCTCGAGGACTGCATCGTTTCTTTCGTACTGCAAACTTATAAGCTGTTTTTTTAATTTTTCGATTTCGGTGTTCACGCCCTTTTCTATGGTTATGCGTAAATCCCTCCACGATTCGGGAAGGCCTAAACCGTAAATACATGAAACTGTAGAAACGACTATAACGTCCTTTCTTTCCATAAGGCTGAAAGTTGCCGAAAGACGGAGGCGGTCAATCTCGTCGTTTATTGAAGCGTCCTTTTCTATATAAAGGTCGCGGGCAGGAACATAGGCTTCCGGCTGATAGTAGTCGTAATAAGAGACAAAGTATTCGACGGCATTTTCCGGGAAAAAGGTTTTAAATTCTCTGTACAGCTGGGCTGCTAAGGTTTTGTTGTGGCTTATGATGAGGGTCGGTTTTTGCACGGCTTGAATTATATTTGCCATTGTAAAAGTTTTCCCCGAGCCCGTAACTCCTTTAAGGGTTTGAAATTTATCGCCTGCAATTATCCCTTCTGAAAGAGCCTTGATGGCTTTTCCCTGATCTCCTGAAGGGTTATAATCCGAAATAAGTTTAAACTGTTTCATTTTATTTTACCTGATCCGATTATTTTGTTTTCTTCTAATTGCTCACCTTCCAATTTTTCCAAATTTTTGATGAGCTTGCTTGCCGTTAAGCTGTAGCTTGCTTTTGTATTTTGAGAAGCAAGGCTGTGGGCGAGGCTTCCTGTAATTGCGGCATCGAGGGGTCTGTACCCTTGGGCTAAGAGGGAACATATAAGACCTGTGAGCACATCGCCCGAGCCCGCCTTTGAAAGAGCCGGAGAACCCAGCGTGTTGATAAATATTTTTCCGTTATGAGCGATTAAGGTATTAGCCCCCTTTAATACGAGGACAAGTTTAGGGAATTTTTTTGAAAAAGTTAAGGCTAAGGGAAAGCGTTTTTTTTGTATTTCTTCAATGCTTAAATTTCCAAGATTTGCGATATTTAAAAGTGAGGAAAATTCTTTTGGGTGAGGAGTTAAAACTGCCGAGCTTAGTTTCGGTAAAATTTCTTTTAATTCGTTATAATAAAAAACATCTGCATCAAGAACCATTGGAATAGATTGTGATTCTTTTATTTTTAGAACGGAAAAAAGCTCATCGCTTTTTCTTCCAAGGCCTTGACCTATGGCAAGGCTTGTAAATTTATTTATGCCTGATTTGCAGACTTCAAATTTGCCGTCATACATAAAATCTGCTTTTAGGTTTTTAGGACTTTCCGGATTTTCCCCTATCAATGTTACAAGGCCTGAGCCGAACTCCAAGGCAGCAGAGGCAGCCAAAAGAGAGGCTCCGCTTTTTTCTCCCATAATTATTCCTGCATGCCCAAAAGTTCCCTTATGGGTGTTTTGTTTTTTCCTTGAAGGGAGCTTTAAGTCTTCTTTTTCGAGTAAAAAAACATCGGATCTTTGTTTTTGCTCGTAGGAGGAGCGGGGGAGGCCAAGGTCTATCACCTCTATTTTTCCCGTAATATCCTTTGCCTCATCGGAGTAAAAGGCTTCCTTTAAGGCTCCCATCGAAAAGGTCATGTTACATACAACAGCATCGGGACTTGCTTCTCCATCAAGGTTTAAGCCGCTCGGTATATCGCAGGCAATCTTAAAAGCCTTGACCTTATTTAGCTTTTCTATTGTTTTTTTATCCTCTTCTTTTAAAAATCCTTTTAAGCCCGTTCCTAAAAATGCATCAAAAAGAAGATCAGATTCGGGCAGGATATTTTTTGCTGTTTTGATATTCAAGGCTTTTAATCTTTCGTATTGCAGCTTACACAGTTCCGACTTAGGTTCTTTTAAAAGTACGACATGAAGATTAAAATCATCGGCCAAGATTCTTGCAAGGGCTAAACCGTCCCCGCCGTTGTCGCCTGAACCGCAAAGAATCTGTAAAGTTTTTTTTGCTTCTCCTTTTTTTAGGGGAAAAAGATTTTTAATTTTTTCTGCGGAACCGCGGGCGGCATTTTCCATTAAGATTCCGTTTTTTAAATTAAAATCTTCTTCGGCTCTTTTATCCAGTTCTCTTAAAGAATAAAAAACATTTTGCATAGGTCTTGTCCTTTTACACTTGCACAAATCTTACAGTCAGATTCGGAATATCTATATCCTCCGCTTTTACATTTATGCGCTCGTTAATCGATAATTCTTTTTTTAATCTCATCTCGGTTTCGTAGCCGATAGAAGGAATTGAAATGCGGGCCGTGTTTTTTATTGTTTCGAGGATTACGGCTTCTCCCTGCCAGTCAGGATTTTGTAAAAGATAGATCAAGGTCCAGTGTTGGCGGGATGCTCTTTCGGCATAGGAACAATTTCTGCCTGCAATGTCTCCTGCCGCTATACGCATAAGAAGGTCATCGGTTTTCATCACCTCTTTTCCGTCGATAAATTTTAAAAGCTGTTGGTGTGCGACCAAGTCGCCGTAGCGGCGGAGGGGGCTCGTAATTTGGCTGTACATTGCAATTCCGAGAGCCGAGTGCATTGCAGGAATTGTACCTACATTTCTCGGCCGCATCGCCTTTCTTTTTCGGTATTCGCCTGCAAGCCCATCGGGAAGTTTTTTAGGAAGTTCGGGAGCTTCCTGACTTACAAATTGAAAGGGAATATTGTTTTTAAAGGCAAAGCGGGCAGCTGCCTCTCCTGCAAGGAGCATCATTTCCTTTATCATCAAAAAAGATTCGGTAAAATTATAGGGGTTTATAAAAACCTTTTGAGTTTCATTTTCGGTTTCTACCTTTATTTGAACTTCGGGCATATCGATCGAAACTGCTCCGGCCGTTTCCCGTTTTTTTCTGTTTTTTTCCGCTATTTCAAAAAGAGGCTTTAGGCTTGCACTCGTCTTTTCTTCATCAGCCTTTTCAAAACTTATACAGCTCACCCTTATCTTGGTACGCAAAATATCTACGTCGAGAATTTCCGCTGCCTCGTTTAATTTTAGTTTAAACGACAGGGCATAGGAATCGGGGTGGAGACCGAGGGCAAAGGCATCTACTGCCGATTCTCCCAACATTCGGGACACTCCTTCAGGAATGTAGAGGGTGGCTCCCCGTTTTCTTGCATCCATATCGCTTTTGGAATCGGGGGTAATTATGTCGGCCGGGTTCGCAATATGAATCCATAAGTGTTCTCCGTCAAAGCAGACGGCATCGTCGGGATCGGTGCTGCCCTCGTTGTCGATTGCATAGGCTGTAAGATGTGTGAGGTCTTCGTATTTTTCGTTATGCTCGATAGGAGGCAGGTCCAGCTTTGGAGAATTTAAAGGATGCTTAAAGCGGGTGGGGTAAGGATTTTTTTCGATCTTCCAATAGCCTGTCCGGATTAAAATCTTATGAGCCGATTCCGGAGTTTCTTTTAAGTGAGCTTCATTTAAGAGCTTTGACTTGTCGGTTTTTTCCAAGGCGAGGGCTTCTATTTCCTGCAAAAAGTGAGAATATTTTTTTAAGTCGAAAGTTTCTCCCTTTTTTTCCTTTATAAATTTGGATAGATCGTTTATAAAGTCTTTTCTTTCTTGCTCTTCCGCTTGTTTTTCGGTTTCTTTTTTTATTGCGGCAGCGGCGATTGCCTCGGCTTCTTCCTTTGTTCTTATCTTAATCGGAAGGTCAGGGCTTTCTGCAATAAAAAGAGGAGAGGCCGATACCAAAAGCCACGCCGCCCACATCTGTTCGGGTTTTAAATCTTCCCAAACCAGTTCGGCTATCTCCGAAAAGAGGGCAGAGCCTTCTTCAAAAAACTCGGCTGCTTCCGTAAAATCCGGAGCCTGGCAGGCTGCTGTTAAAACGGTTTTTAAGGATGCGGAATTATTCGTGGTTAAAAGAGAAAAATCTTTTTCGCGTACCTTTTTGATTCCTGCTTCCGTTTCTATTTCAAATTTACCGTCGGTCTGTCCTTTTATTAGTGCCGGACGGTTTTTATATAAGACGATTGCATTTGTATTCATTTTTATTCCTTACAATAAACTATGGCAAATATTATGATTCAAGTTTTGTGATAAAAATCTGTCTTATAAAACCGTTTAAATAGAAAACCTGAATTTTATTTGCTTTATAAAAATAGTTTTCCAAATCTCCTGACATATAAAGAGAGGGGCCGAAAAAACTTTCAAAAGATTTTCTGCTTTCACCTATTCTTAAGTCATTCGGTAACGACAAATTAGAGCCTGCAAAAATTGAAATTTTTTCTATATTGTTGTTTGTTGCAGTCGAAATCGAAACTTCGGCATTTAAAAAATCATAATACCATTTTTCGGAAAAATAATTGTATTTTATTCCTGAAGGTTTTCCCCAATATTCGATTAAATCATCTGTGGTGTCTTCAAGCTTAATTTTTTTTAAAATTATGGGGCTGTATTTTTCCATAGAGAAAATTAAATTCCGTAATTGTGCCCTCGCCTTTAGTGCCTTATTTGTTTCTCCCAATCCGTAAAGAACTCTTGCATAATTAAACATTATAAGCCTTTGATCTATCATGCTTCCTGTAATTAAAAATAGAGAATTCATGTTTTTACTTGAATTATTTTTTATCATTGACTCTAAAATTATTTTTGATTTTGTATAGTCTTTTTGCGAAAGGTATAAAAGAGAAGCATAATTTGCCGATGCAACAAGGCTTCCTGTTCCGCTTTCGCTCAAATATGCTTTTTCGGCAAGAGACAGTGCATAAGTTTTATCTTTTGAATGAGTGGAATAAAAAATAAGAACTGCATAAGCCGATTCCATTCCCGACTCTTGAATGGAATTAAGATAACTATTATAAGCTCTGACCGCTTCATCATAATCGTTTATATTTCCGGGAATATCCGGCTCCTCTTCTTTTTTTTGGTCTATCAAAAGGATTTTAGGATCGAAATTTAGAATTTCATAGTTTTTATCTACAACTTTAGAATTTTGTGCAGCTGCAGGGTAAGCCGTCAAAAGTGTTTTTTGTATAATACTCGATTCCCATTTTTTATGCGTTATTATGGCTGCCAATCTTTTAAAATATATATTGTTGGGAAAGGCTGTTCTTAAGGCTGAAACTCTTTGTTTTGCATCTTCAATTGCGTTTTCATTATCATTTCGAATAGCATCTAGTATGTAGTAAATTTCGTCTGCAATGGCTTCGGCCTCATCCTTGTGTTTAAGTAAATTACTTATCCGCTGTTGCGGTAAAAAGTTATCGGTAAAAAAAGTTTCAAATCTTTTTGCGTAATTGGGATCTGTTTGAATTCTTTTTAGTTCTTCAAGATGGTTATAAAAAATGTTTGAATCGTAACCTGCAAGTTTTAAAAGAATTAAGGCGAAATTGTCGGCCGCTAAGTTATAGCTTTTTAAAAGTTCCTTGTTTTTATCTTCGCCTCTTCTGGCATCCGAAAAATAAACTAATTTATTGTCAAGGGCAAAAGATGCCGCTGCATGGGCTAAAAAGGCGGAAAGCATTTTTTCTCTTTCAATGTTTAAGTTTTTTATTCTTCTTGGCGAGGCAACCAAATTTTCTGCAATTTTTGCTTCAATATAGTCCAATAAGCCTGTACTTACCAGGATAGTTCCGTCAGGGTAAATTTTACATTTGATTATCTGACTTTCTTCGATAATGAGGCGCATCCTTCCTCGGTAAAGCTCATTATTCCTTATGAGCATAAAAAGAGAGGCATTGAGCACCTCCTGCCAAACACCTAAATTTTCTGCAGATATTTCGTTTAGTGAGGCTGCTGCGATTTCGTTTCTATAAAAATCCATGGCATCGGATCTTATTTCTTTAATTGATTTGTCATTTTCTTGGGCAAAAACCGGGGCGTTGCCTTGAGAAAATATTAAAATGAGAATAAAACAACAAAGTTTTTGTATAAATTTTCTTTTCATCATTTGCATATAATAGCACAATATAGGATTTTTAGCAAGATTTTGGGACACCTCTATAAAAGGTTTTCTTCCGATATGCTTTACCGGTTAAAATATATTCTCACTTATTTTTAGCTGGTCTTTTAATTTTTCATAAAATTCAATGTAAAATAAGAGCTTATCTTTCCATATTTTTCTGCTGATTTTGTTCCCAATTTCATATTTAACACAAGGAAAAATTCAATAACGATATCTGGAAAATTTTATGAATTTATTATATAATTAGGAGTATATGGGAGGTAATATATGCCTTATACAGTTTTAGAAAAAGAAATTGCAACGCTTCCTCATGCCGCAATAAGTGAGGTTGTTGATTTTATCCGTTTGATAAAATTGAAATTTCCTGAAGAAAATGCAGTTTCTGAAAAAAAATCTCTTTTTGGCGTTTGGAAAAATGAACCTTTTTATATGTCTCCGGATTTTGATGAGCCCCTCGAAGATTTTTCGGAGTATATGTAATGAAGTATTTACTCGATACCCATACAGTTCTTTGGTATTTATTTGGAGATGCCCGATTGCCGAAAAGTGCTAAAGATAGAATTGAATCTAATGTTTGTTTTTACAGTTATGCTTCGTTTTGGGAGATTTCAATAAAACAAAGTAAAAAGAAATTGGAATTTACTCGTACTGTATATGAAATAGATGACATGTGCAGACGTGCCGGATTTATAAAACTTCCTATTACTCTTGATGATTTCAATAGAATTCGAAATCTTCCTTTTCAAGAAAATATAAGACATAATGACCTGTTTGATAGAATTTTAATCGCACAAGCAATTGAAAATGATTTAACAATAGTAACTGCTGACGAAAATATTCCTTTATATGATGTAAAAACTGTTTGGTAAAAGATATAACCTGTTGATTAAAGCCCCCATAATATGTTAGAGTAGACTAATGGTAAAAGCTGTTTTTGCAGGGTCCTTTGATCCGCCCACCTTCGGGCATTTAAATGTAATTGAAAGAGCTCAAAAGATATTCACCGAGGTGCATGTAGTAATCGCCGTAAATAACAACAAAAACTATTTGTTTTCGGGCGAAGAGCGTAAAAATATGATGGAAGAACTTACCCAAAAATGGGATAATGTTTTTGTAAATACTTGGAATTCGCTGATAGTAAACTATGCCGAAAAAATTGGGGCAAATGTTTTAATCCGCGGAGTGCGGAATGTTTCCGATTTTTCCTACGAATTCGATCTTGCCGTGATGAATAAGGGTTTAAATCAAAAGATAGAAACCGTTTTTATGGTTCCCGATACAAAGTACTTTGTACTGCGTTCAAGCTCCATAAAGGAATTGGCAGCTTTCAAGGGAAATCTTTCCGGGATGGTTCCTCCCATAGTCGAAAAGGCCTTAAAGGAAAAAATAGATAGAATATAATACCGTAAGAGCCAATGGGATTAAAATGGTTTAAGATGCTTTCCCTTTTTTCCTCATCACAAAATAGTAAAGGCCTGCAATAAAATAAAGCCCGGCTGCGATTAGAAAAAACGAGTCGGTTTTGATAAGGCTTGCTATAATTCCTCCGCTTAAGAAAAAAAGAATGTTAAGGCTGTAAAATAAAAAAAACCGGAATTTGTCTTTTTTGCCTCGGAGGCACATAGCCAATGCAAAGGCTGCATCTGTGAGGTAGCCCGTTATGTGGGTGGTTCTTACAAGGATGTCTCCATAAAAGATAAACATGGCATTTTGAACTCCGGCAGCAAAGCTTAGGGCTGATGTTTTAAGGTTTTTGGGCACTTGGGTTTTGAACAAGGCCAAGCTTAAAAAAATTAAGGCAAGACTCATCAATAAGATGCCGTATCTTTTTTTTAATGCAAATTTTCTTTCGTGGAACAAGAGGCCCGACAAAAAAGCTCCTGCAAAAAAGGCAAGAATAATGAAAATAAGGGCTAAAGCTTCTTCAATGTTTTTATTTCCGATTGAAAGGGCGAGATGACTCACGTTTCCCGTATGATGGCTTACAGGCAAAGAAAAGCTTAGAAGAGCCCCCACATTTATAAAACCCGATAAGAGGGTTAAAAAGGCTATCCATATTTTAAATCTCAAGTCTTTTAAGCGGCCGGGCATAATCAACCTATCGGCGTATAATCCGGTCTATTTTTTAGGCCCGGATATACGCTTATTTTTCTTCATCAAGAATGGTATTGTATATTGAAGAATACTCTTCCTTACCCTTTACTGCCTCGAATTTGGAAGCTCTTTCCCTCAAAAGGAGTTTAATGGCATAGGAAAACACGCCGTCAGATGAGAAGTTGTCTGCACCTCTTACCGTATCGGCTGCCTGAAACCTTGCATTATCCAAAAAGGTTTCGGCTTCAAGAGGGTTTTGTATTGCCGCTGCCGTTCTTGCAATTTGTACCGGTGTAAAAGCTGAAGAAAGCAAGATCCTCTCATCATAGGAAATAGGAACTTCCCATTTTAGTTTTGCCGAGCGTACCTGCTCAAGGGCTATTCTAAGGGAGCGTTCAAACTCATACCACTTATCCAAATAGGCTGAGCCTGTACAGGTGTCTTCCCTAGGCGGTTCAAGGGACAAATTTTCCAAAATTTGAGCATCCTTTTTTGAAAGAGAGTGCAAGGCAAGTTCTTTAAAAGCCTTAAAGCTCATAGGAGGCTGGAGATTAGGAAATATTGAAGGCAGTTGGGCCGTCAAATAATAATAAGTTGCCACCTTTTAAAGCTCCTTTGCCGCATTCTTTAAAATTTCAGCTGTTTTTGGGCTTAGGTATGACGAGAACAAATCTGCAACAGCTTCTGCCGAAAAGTCATAATAAGCGGCTCCATCCTTAGTACCTATTTTAAATCCGCCTGCGGTCTTGCTGTCGGCTTTAAGTTCAAGACCCTTAGCAATGTGCTCTTTTAAGGCTGCACCTAAAGAGGATTCAAGTTCTTTAAGATCCTTGTCTGAAAGAATTACGGATAAGTCTTCCGTATTGTCAGCCTTTACCCAGCCCTTGACTGCTTCGGGAATTAAGTTTTTAAGAACAGATGAGTCATAATTTTTGGATGTTTCAGCCTTGATAATGGCATTAAGTTCATTTAAAAGACCCTGTCGAAACGAAATAAGAGTATTTCGGCTGGCTTGATCTATTGAAGATTCTGCAGCTTTTTGGAATCTGAGAGCTTCAGCTTCTGCCTTTTTTACGCTTTCTTGTGCTTCTGCCTCTGCTTTTTCGATAATACTTTTTGCTTTTTCCTCTGCTGCTCTGATAATTTCAGCTGCTTTTTCATCTGCAGCAGCAACTCCGTCTTTTTTTATCTTATCAACAAGCTCTTGCAATTGAACTTCCATATATTTCTCCTTAACAAAGTTATGCTTTCAACATTGTAACAGAAAAAGTAATTCTTAGCAAGATAGGACTTGACAATTTTTTTAAATTTATTATAATGATAGATGAACATATGAACATTTGTTCATATGAATAGATGAGGTAATATGATAGAAGATGATGAAATAGGTGTTTCTGATGAAGAAACGGTATCTCATGCGAGGGCTAAGATGCCTGATGAGCAAACTATGAGCGATTTAAGCGATTTTTTTAAAAACTTCGGCGATTCCACAAGGATTAAGATAGTTTCCGCTCTTATTTCGGGGGAACTTTGTGTGGCAGACCTTGCAGAGGTTTTGGAAATGTCCGCTTCGGCTGTTTCTCATCAGCTTAGAATTTTAAGGCAGGCTAAAATAGTAAAAAGCCGCCGTAACGGAAAACAGGTTTATTACACAATAGACGATAACCACGTCGGAATCCTCTATTCCGTCGGCTTGGAACATATAAGGGAGGGTAGATAATTATGGATTATAAAAAAGAAAACGAACACAATCATGATGAACATTGTTCTTATAGACATGAGCACAATGCAAAAGATTACAGTATGCGTGGGCATGAGCACCACGAGCACGGCCGTCATGGGTACTGCAATGATGACCATCACGAGAATGAACACCACAGCCACGATGAGCATCATAATAACTGCGGTTGTTCTCACGATCATCACTCACATGATCATCACGAACACAATCACAATGAACACGGACATAGTCACGATGAGCATTGTGCCTGTCAACATGATCATCACGAGCATGAACACCACAGTCACAATGAGCACTGTGGTTGCGGGCATGAGCACAATGCAAAAGATTACGGTATGCGCGGGCATGACCATCACGGACACGACCATCACGATCATTCAGGCTGCGGCTGTGAGCATCATCACGGCTCTTCAAAAGAGATGATAGTTCAATTCGGTATTTCAGCCCTTTTGTTTGCATCAGGTATTTTTACCCGTGTTCTTTTTCCGGAAGCCGGAATAAAAATTCAAAATTTCTATCTTGCCTTTTCGATTCTTTTATTTGCAGCGGCTTGGCTTACTGCAGGTTACAAGGTATTACTGACCTCGGTAAAAAATATTTTAAAGGGGCAGGTTTTTGACGAAAACTTTTTAATGACGGTTGCCACCATAGGCGCCTTTATTTTAGGCGATTGGACCGAGGGTGCCGCCGTTATGCTCTTTTACAATTTGGGTGAGGTGGTACAGCACTCTGCTGTCGAAAAATCGAGGCGGTCAATTGTCGACCTCATGGATCTCCGCCCCGACTTTGCCCGTATTTATAAACCGGGTGAAGAAGAAAAACTTGTAGATCCTTCAAAAGTAGAGGTTGGTTCCCTTGTGCTTGTAAAAGCCGGAGAAAAAATTCCCTTGGACGGAATCATCTATGAAGGAAGCGCCGAGCTTGATACTTCTTCTATGACCGGTGAAAGTCTTCCGCGTACTGCAGAAAAAGGCAGCCGGGTCCTTGCAGGCTTTGTAAACTTAACAGGAGTTATAACGGTAAAGACAACCGCTTCTTTAGAAAATACAGCCGCCTCAAAGATGCTTGAACTCATTGAGTCTGCACAAAACAGAAAGGCTAGGGTAGAGCGCTTTATTACCTCCTTTGCAAAGGTTTACACTCCGATAGTTACAATAGGAGCTGTTCTCCTTTCTGTTTTACCGCCCATAGTAAATGCTCTTATTTTTTCTATTCCTTTAGCAGGTTGGGAAAGCTTTGCGCCTTGGGTTTCGCGCGGTCTTGTATTTTTGGTTATTTCTTGTCCCTGTGCCTTTGTAATTTCCGTTCCTCTAGGCTATTTCGGCGGAATAGGAGGAGCTGCAAAGAAAGGTGTTTTGATTAAGGGGGCGGACTATATTGATGCTCTTTCAAAGGCTGATAGTGTAGTCTTCGATAAAACGGGAACCCTCACTAAGGGTGTTTTAAAGGTCTTAGCTCTAATGCCTGCAGATAAAGTAGAAAAGGATGAGCTTTTAAAATTAGCCGCCCTTGCGGAATTTAATTCTCATCACCCGATAGCTAAGGCTGTGCAGGATTGTGCTCTTGTTAATTTGCCTGAAGAAGAAACAAAGACTTTTGCGAATGCAGAACTTATTGATTATTACGAAAAAGCCGGAAAGGGTATTTCGGTAAATTACAGGGGCAAGAATCTTTTAGCCGGCAAAAACTCTTTTATAAGCGAATCTATAGGAAGCGACATTTCTTTATACGGAGACGAAATAGGAGGAACCCAAGTCTATGTTGCCTATGACGGCCGATACATGGGCTGCCTCATCCTAACCGATACTCTTAAAAACGAATCAAAAGAAGCCGTCTCAGACTTAAACAAGCTGGGACTTTCAAGAATAGAAATACTCACAGGTGATAACGAAAAGGCGGCTAAAAAAATTGCAGAAGATTTAGGTATAAAAAACTACACCTCAATGCTTTTACCCCATGAAAAAGTATCACGGTTTGAGGAAATTTCGGATGAGGTTAAGGCTAAGAATAAAAAAGCCTCTGTCGTCTTTGTCGGGGACGGTATAAACGATGCTCCGGTTCTGGCCCGTGCCGATGTCGGTATAGCTATGGGCGGCATAGGCAGCGATGCCGCTATTGAGGCGGCTGATGTTGTTCTTATGAATGATAATCCCCGTCTTGTTGCAGCTGCCGTAAAACAGGCGAGGTTTACCCGAAAAATCGTTTGGCAAAACATAGCCTTAGCCTTCGGTATAAAAATAGGTTTCTTAACCTTGGGTGCCTTAGGTCTTACTAATCTTTGGGCCGCTGTCTTTGCAGATGTCGGAGTTGCTCTTTTGGCTGTATTTAATTCTCTAAGAGCAAAAAGATAAGTTTATTTAAAAAAGTGTAAAAAGATTCCGGCTCGGTTTTATATTTAAATTTCCGAGCCGGTTTATTTTTATAAAAGATTATCATAAACGGTATACATCATCAGGGGTTATCATTTCTGTTCCTGTATAAATAATCCAATCGCTCATATATTCTATATTGTATTTTGTTATAGTATCTTTCTTTATCCCTTTTACATAATAGGCATCTTGAATAGATTTTACGGTAAGCTCTGTATCGGAAATTTTTTGAAGTTCAAACCAAATATATTCTATTTCATTTTCCGCAGAGTAAAATTCCTTATCCACAGGAATGGATATTTTTACAAGAACGGATGATGCTTTGTTTTTAAAATGTGATTTTACAAATGCGAAACGCTCTTCAGCTAAAATCTTTTTCCTTTGCATTTCTATATCCGAAATAAAATAAATGGGATTTTCAAGTTTTTTCTTTTCAAAAACGCTTATATGACGGTAATTTTTTTCCTTGTATTCGGCTATTGAAGTAAATACAAAGACGGCAAGATGACTGTCATCCGTATGTTTATTATCGGGAGAAAGAGCCTCCGGAATTCCGATATTGTTTTTTTGATAGTAATTTAATGCGTCATTATAAGTAATAATAGAACAGATAATGGGCGTGTGATCTTCCAATATACCTATGTATGCACAATTTTTATCGGCTCCTCCTAGTAAGTTTAAGGCTAAATTTTGAAGTAAGAGGGAGTGCTCTATACAAAAATCTGGCTTGGAATCTAAAATATCAAGTTCATTTAAACCATATCTGGATAATCCGTGAGTATGAAGCCAAATAAAATCTCCCTTTTTATCGGGTACGGCATGGATAGAAAAAATGTATAGGGGACAAGGTGTGACGGAAGATTTTGCTGCTTGTTCAACCCATTTTCCTGAAAGAACATTTATAGAATCGGAATCATAAACTGCAAGAAGGTTTTTATTTAAAATTTCCGCTATAATTTTTATTTGAAGGTGATAAGAATTAAGAGGTGTACCATTGCAGAGCAGTTCAGTCAAAACAGCAGTCTTTGTGTCCCTTATATGTTCTTTTTCTTTTTCCGTAAAAATATGACTGTACATAAAATCTTTTAAATTTTCCGATGAAAACTCGGTAATGCTTATTGAAAGACTATATTCATTTTCTTTATAAAAAATTTTAATATGCAGTTTGTTTTTTGTTTTTTCAAAATCTAAAATTTTAAAACTATTATTATGCTGCAGCTTATTTTTAATTAAATCGATTTCCTCCGGTCCTTGTTCGGTTTGAAAAGGGGTACAGGGGATGGCATACATACACGATACTTTTCTATTTTCCATCTTTTTCCTCCTAAAAGATCACCCCACCGCAGATAAATTATACAATAGGGCACCTCTAAAAACCCCCTTTAAAAAAGATTAAAAAGATGATAAAATGAGGTATGAAACAAAAAGGATTATTTGATGAAGAAGATCGTTTAAGAGTATTAAGCAAGTTAGGAGATAGTCTTGAAAAATTAAACGAAAAAATAAATTGGGAAATATTCAAACCCCTATTAAAAAAAGCATTAACCAAAGAGTCAAAAGGTTTAGGCGGAAGACCTGCATACGATTATGTAATGATGTTTAAAATAATAATCTTACAAAAATTATACAACATAAGTGATGATCAAACGGAATATCAAATAAACGATCGGCTATCCTTTATGAGATTTTTAGGATTGGAATTAAAAGATAAAGTACCCGATTCAAAAACAATATGGCTTTTTAAAGAAAAACTCATTGAAGCGAGAGTATCAAAAAAGTTATTTGAAAAGTTTGGAAAAGAATTAGCTAGGAATAACTTAATAGGAAAAGAGGGAACGATAATAGATGCGACAATAGTAGAAGCTCCGATACAGCATAACAGCAAAGATGAAAATGAACAAATTAAAAACGGAAAAATTCCTGAACAATGGCAAGAAAAACAAAATAAGGCAAAATTATCGCAAAAAGACTGTGATGCGAGGTGGACAAAGAAGCATAAACGTAATTATTACGGTTATAAAGATCATATAAAAATAGATAAAAAAAGTAAGCTTATATTGAAAGCGACGGTAACAGCAGCCAATGTTCATGATAGTAGAGAGTTAAAAAATTTGATTGAAAGGGAAGATGAAAGATTATACGCAGATAGTGCCTATATAGGAGAAGAAATAGACAGGATTTTAAAAGCGAAAGGAATAGAAGGGCAAATTTGTGAAAGAGGAGCAAGAGGGAAACCTCTTAGTAAAAAACAAAAAATCGGTAACAGAAAAAAATCAAAAATACGGGCGAGAGTCGAACATGTATTTGGCTTTATGACAAACTCAATGAAAGGTATATATGTAAGAACGATAGGATTAGCTCGTGCAACATTTTCGATAATAATGATGAACTTAACATACAACTTATGCCGATATTGCTATCTAAAGAAATAAAATGAGGGAGCATATAGGTAATAAAATGAAAAGTAAGGGAACTAAGATAAAGAATCCAAGTTTTACACTAGACAATTTATAAAAAAGCTACTAAAATAATAAATAGGTACACTAAAAAATAGGTTTTTAGAGGTGCCCAATAAAAATTTTTATACTGCAAGATAAAATTTTAAATTATTTTAATTGTAGTTATGATAAATCAAATTTTTATCCTTGCAGAATATAAAGAAAAGGTTTAAAATTACGATATACCTAATAAGGAGATTATTTATGGAAAAAGTTAATGCAATTATTCCCCCTCCGCCAAAAAAGATTTTAGTGTTTGATCTATTTACCAACCTCGGGTGGATTGCCGGTAATTTTTTTACTTCTATTTTTGTAGGAAGTTCTACTAATTTGAGGGCTGTTGTAAGCTCAAAGGCCTTTATAATCGGTATGCTGATTGCCGTTTTAAGTCCTATCATAAAACAAAAACTGTTTTTTCCTGCGATTATAAATTGGGAAGAAAATCCCGAAAAAGCAAAAAAAAATATATTAAGGTATGAAACCTTTTTATTAGTTATCCCCTTGCTGTTTACCGCTTCCGTGCCGCTTATCTCTTTGGAGGTTGGAATTATTGGCGAAACCGGTTTGTTTTTGTCCTCTCTTTTTAGTACCATAGGGAATATATTCTTGCTGGGTACTATATTTTCATCAAGTACCATTAGAGCTTTTGAAAGATGGGTTTCCTTTATTCCCGTTGAAGAAGAATTCTTATCGTTTTCGATGATAAAAAAAATTACTATTGCAAGTATAACCTGTATTATCGCGGTCATCCTCCTTGTACTTGCTCCCATTGTCCGTTATGAAAATCAAAATATTTATGAAAGGCTTATAAGTTCCGTTTTACCCCTGTTTATTTACAGTTTGGTTTTATCGGTGCTAAGTTTGGGAATAATAGTAAAATCTATTGAAGTTCGAATTTTTTTGATTCAAAGAATAGTAAAGGATTTGGCTGACGGAAATTATAAGAGGGACCCTGTTGCAAGCTGGAACAGGGATGAGATAGCTCTTTTACTGGTAGATATCGGTAAGCTTTTGAGTTTTAACAAAACTTTTATAAGGGATCTTAATGAAAGCGTAGGCCTTTCAGGGGACACGGCCGAGTTTCTTTCTGAAAACATGGATAAAACCTCTGAGGCTGTCAGAAAGATAACCGATAATATTTCTTCTGCCAGACATCATATCCAAGATCAATCTTCAGGTGTTGTAAAGATGCAGGGAACCTTAAAACAAATGGCCTCAGGTATAGAAAAATTAGGAAAAAATATCGAAAGCCAATCTGCAGCCGTTACTGAATCTGTTGCAACAATAGAAGAAATGGTTTCCAATATTCAGTCCGTAACAAGAACCGTAAAAGAGAATGTCGACTCCATCGAAAAATTAAACGCTTCTGCCGAATCCGGAAATCAAGCCGTTTCGACAGCACACACGATAGCAAAAAATATTACCGATGATTCCGAAGGCCTTTTGGAGGCTTCCAATGTTATTCAGCATATCGCAAGTCAAACAAACCTTCTCGCAATGAATGCGGCTATTGAGGCGGCTCATGCGGGAGAGTCCGGAAAGGGTTTTGCCGTAGTTGCCGATGAAATCAGAAAGCTGGCTGAAGAGTCCAGTGTGCAGGGTAAAACGATTACAACCGTATTAAATAATCTCAAAGCCAAGATTGAAGAGCTTAACTCAGCCGCCGAGACTACTGAGATTCAATTTGCCGAAATAATGAAAATACTTTCGACGGTAAATGACGGAAGCAGCTCTATAATGCATGCTATGACAGAGCAAAGTTCGGGAAGCAGCCAAGTCTTGGATGCCGTAAAAGAGATAAGCGATATAACTTATGACGTAAAAAACGGCTCCTTGGAGATACTGAAAGGGAATACCGAGGTCAGCAAAGAAATTGCAAAGCTGGTAGAAATTTCTCAAATGATAGACCAAGGAATGAGCGGTATAGGAAGCGATACCGGACAAATAAATGAAATTATAACTCAGGTAAGCGAAATAAGCGGAAAAAACAAGGAGGCCGTCGCCAAGGTTATGAAGTACCTGTCTAAGTTAAGTTTTTAAGTTTGTCAAATCTGCCTTAAATAAAGTTTTAACCGCCCTCCTAAAGTTTTCGGGAAGGGGGGCGGTAATCTCTTTAGGCAAGTCATCAAAAAAAGCTTCTTTAAAACTCAATTTATAAGCGTGTAAAAAGTAGGTATTTTTCGACAAATCTTCGGAAAATACTTTTTTTTGTTTTGAGCCGTATTTTTTATCGTTTAAAAGGGGAGTGCCGAATTGGGAGCATTGTATTCTTATTTGGTGCTTCCTTCCGGTTATAAGATTAAAGAGTACAAGGCTTAAATTTTCTTCTTGTGAAAAATCAAGGATTTTTATGAGGCAAAGACATTCTTTTCCGTCGATTTTGCTTTTAAATTCGTTTAAGGCCGGTTTGCCCTCCGTTATTCCTAAGTAGAATTTACCTATCTTCCCTTCTTGCAGGGCCTTTGAAAAGGCTTGAGCTCCCCTTAGGCTTTGCGAAAAGGTTAGGATTCCGCTTGTACCCTTATCCAGTCTATGCAGTGCACCTGTTTTAAACGAGAGGCTTTTTTCTTTAGGCGGAAAATATTTTGTGACGGACTCACAAAGGCTTTTTTCTCCATGTACAAGCTCTCCTCTTCTTTTATTTATAAAGAGCAGGTCATCGGTTTTTAATAGGACATCCGGTTTTTCAGTCCCTTTTAGGGATTTATTTTTACATAAAGTTGAAGAATTTATTTCAGCCATGGCAGGGTTGTCCGTTAGATCAAATAGGCTTAAATCCATAGTTATTTCATCGCCTTTTTGAGTTAAGTAGGCTCCGTTTTCTTTTTTACCGTTGACTCTTATCTTTCCTCTGCGCATTGCCGAATATACACCAGAGAGAGGCATCTTTCCTAAAAATTTCCGTATTACGCGGTCCAATCTCCGGCCTGAATCGTCTTCACCTATATAAAAAATCTTATTTTCTTTGCTCATTTCTATATTATATACCATTTACAGACTTGACAAAAGAGCTATTTTGTAGAGAATTAAAGATATGTTGGAAACGATGTATAAAACGCAATGGAGCCTCTTTTTTTCTAATCCGATTTTTTTGTCGGCTATAACAAGCTGGATGATGAGTCAGGTTATAAAGACTATTTTTGCATTATTCAATGCCTCAATAAAAACCCCTATTGATTTTGTAGAACTGGTGCTTTGGCGTACTGGAGGCATGCCTTCAAGCCATTCCGCTCTTGTAGCGTCTTTAACGGTAAGCATAGGTATAAGGCAGGGATTTGACTCGGATCTGTTTATTTTTGCTTTGTTCATGGCAATTATAGTTATACGGGATGCCGTGGGCGTAAGAAGATCCAGCGGTTTGCAGGCTAAGGCCTTAAACGATCTAGGTTCAAAATTTGCCGAAAACAATGAGGGGTATCACTTTAGGGCCGTAAGAGAAATCCAAGGCCTCAAGCCCGTTGAAGCAGTTGCCGGCATTATTCTTGGTATAATCACATCAATATTATTTGCTTATTTTGGATAAGAGTCATGGATCAGCCTAAAAAATACATCTTCGGCCTTGATATTATTGCAGGTTTTTTATTGATTTTCTCTTTTTTCTTGTTAATCTTTGTTCCGATGAGCTCAAGGTCTACGTTGTGGAAGGATTACCGTATCCTTTTTTTACCTATGGAGGTAAATGAGCCTGCTATTTTGCAGGCAGCCGAAGAAAACGGTATTACAGGGATAATTTCTTCTCAAACAATAGAAAACCGTTTTTCCGATTTGGAGGAACAAGGTTATACCGGATACCCGTTTACCGATAAGGAACGTTATACCCAATGGTTTATAAATGATCAGGAAAATATCAGGTATATGTATATTCCATCCGATAAGCACATAACTAAGGACTTTTTTAGGTTTTTAAAGCACAATACGGCATATTTTTTTATAGAAAACGATTCTCCTTTTTCAATGTTTCAGTTTTGTATTGCTTTAATATTTTTTGCAGTATCTTTTTTTTATACAAGCCGCAAAAAAAATTATTTTTCCGCAGCCTTTCCCTTTGTCCTTTATGCGGCCTTTCAGCGGGGGATTTTAGCTCTTTCTTCTGCCATTCTAATCATGTATACCCTTGCATTTTGGATGGAAGCTATAGGCGCCTCGTTAAAATTTACAAGGGAGCAGCTTTTATCCAGAGTCAAAAAGAATCCTCTCTTGGTCTTTTTCCCCTTTGTTGCCTTGATAATCGCAAAATTCAACAGTAATATTTCGCTTGTTCTTTTTATTTTTGCAATATCGATTTCAGCCTCTTTTACATACATCATAGAAAGATTAAGCTTTTTTATTGAAGAGAAAATAGATACACAAAAAATTCATAAGACAATAAGAGCCTATGTAATGAATCCCAAATCGGTTGCAAAATTTTGGAATACAAGGCATTTATATATCGTTTCTTCTTGTGCCCTTTTTTTTATTGTCTTTTCGGCCTTGTTTTTATATTTCAACTTTAATAAAACCATAAAGGCATATCAAAATACCCTATATCTGCCCATGCCTGAGACCTCGGTAGGCCTTTCGGGTTTTTCAAAAGAGGCTTTTGATGAATTAAAAAAGATAAGGACAGGAGATGAGCTTCCTGACCTTGGAAACCTTATTTCGGATACATGGAATGCAAAGGTTATCCCCTTTACCCGCCTTGACCTTTCTCCTCAGGAAAAGGTTAGTTTTAACGATTTTTCTGTAGACGAAAAAGGAGTAGTAACGGAAAAAGACGGCCTTGTATTCAATTTTGACGATGAGTTTATAAAGAGCGTTATTTCATTTAGGACCAGCCCTTCTATCGAAGATCTGCTTTACAGTCAGGGAAGGTTTATCACGGCTTCTTATGCGCCTAAGAAATTTCCGCTTAACCGTTATAATAGTGCAGCATTGCTTGTTGCCCTTGTTTCGGCTATAATGCCGTTAATGATTATATTATTGAGAGTGTTTGAAAAATGACGGAATTTTTAAGATTTAAACGGGGTAAAGAAGTTTTAGAATACCCTAAGCTGCCTGCCTCGTTTGAAGGAAATGCCTTTTTGCCTCAAAGGGCCTTTATACCTATAGCCTTTGATTCTAAAAAGCCGCCGGAAACCCTTGTTATGAGGGGGGAGACCGTAAAAGAAGGTCAAATTATCGCCCGTACCGAGGAACCTTTTTCGGTAGGCATATACTCTTCTATTCCCGGAATCTTGTATGACTTTGTTGACTTCACCCTTCCTGACGGAAAGCTCATTCATGCTGCAGCCGTAAAACTTGAAGGGGCTTTTGATATTCTCGGCCGGCCCTCTGCCGATTATCCGTGGAGAACTTCTTCTCATTCCGAAATTATAAGGGCAATAGGTTATTCGGGAATTTTAAATACGGCCGATCTTTCGGCATTGCCCCTTATTTATCAGGTAAGAAATGCTTTAAAAAAGGGAAATGCCGATATCTATATAAACCTCTTCGATAAAGATCCATCTTCGGGTATCGACTCAATCCTGTTTGATAGTTTTTTTGAAGAGGTTGCAGAGGGGCTGGGTATAATGGCTAAGATTCTCAATGCAGCTTCGGTAACCTGTATTCATAAGCTGATGAAAAAAGATCTTTTTAAGTTGGAAAAAATTTCGGAAACTTGTGAACCTTTTTGTAAGGTAAAATTTATAAATGCATCTAATGATTATCCCTTTGTTCAAAATAATTATTTTGCAAATAAGGAAAATCCTTTTTTGATAGATATTCCTACAGCTATGTATACATACGAGGTTGTAAGAACAAACAACCCTATTACCTCCGTTTATGTTCTTGTAACAGGTAAGGCTATCAATGAGCCCAAGGTCTTAAAGGTTAAGATCGGTACGCCTATAGGAAATCTTATAGAAGAGTGCGGAGGCTTTAAGACCATGCCGGCACAAATTATATTGAACGGGCTTATCGGCGGTTTATCTGCCGATACTTTGGATATACCCGTAACAAGTACCTTAAAATCGATTCATATACCGGGGAAGGATAGTATAAAAAAACACTCCATAGAAGAGTGTATAAATTGCGGTTTATGTTTTAGTTCTTGTCCTCTTTATTTGGAACCTAAAAAAATAGTCAAATCCATTGAAGCTGAGGACTTAAACGAGGATATTGTAAAGCAAATAAAGATTTGCAGCGGCTGTGCTTGTTGTTCCGCCTGCTGTCCTTCAAGAATTCCCCTTTGCTCCATTATTTTAGAGATGTCAAAAAAAATTAAAAAAGGAAGTATTCTATGAAATCTTATTCTAACCTGTCTTTGACGGCTGCTCCCTTTGTGTATACGCGTCTTCCGGTTTTTAGAATTAATATTGCCGTTTTATCTCTTTTAGGTATCCAAATTTTAATTTTAGCTCTGACTGCCGACTTTTATGCTCTTTTAAATATTGTCACTGCCGTTATGGGCGTATTATTTGTAGAAAATTTACTTAGATACTTAGCTTCCTCTAAACTAAGCTTATCCCTCGATATGATAATTTCCGGCTTGTTGATAGGTTTTTTTATGCCTACAGGTATAGGCTTTATCTTTGTTTTTATTTTAAGTGCTTTTTCTGTTTTTATTGTAAAAACCATGTTTGGAGGAACGGGGCGAAATTGGTTAAATCCGGTTGCCTTTGCGGTATGCGCTGCATATATTTCCAGACCGGAGGCCTTTCCTCCGCTGATCTCAGACTTTTCACTCTTAAGTGAAAAAGGCAGTTTTTTTGCAGTGATGGAAGCAAACGGCCTTATAAAACTTAAAACGGATTTTACGGTTACCTCTGCTCTTAATTCCCTCTTATTACACGGGGTAGGCGTAACCCTTCCTGAAGGCTATATAAGCCTCTTTTTAAATTCTACATCATCAATACCCGCTTTCCGTTACAATATAGTTACACTGATGTCGTCGATAATATTGTTTTCTATCAGGGCCGCAGATTATATTCTCCCGGCGTTTTTTTTGGCAGCCTATGCTCTTTTAGTTTGGATCTTCGGTATGGTGCCCGTTTTAAATATTTATTTTACCGGAGATATATTGTCTGCCGTTTTAACTGGCGGTGTTTTATTTGCAGCATTTTTTGTTATGACGGAACCCGCATCTTCTCCCAAAACCAAATACGGAAAGGCTATGAGCGGATTTTTTACAGGCGTTTTTGCCTTTTTTATATGTGCCCATGGAGCATCGCCTGCAGGAATTTTCTTTGCCATAATTCTAGGCAATATTATTTCTCCTCTTATCGAAAGGCTTGAGATAAAAATACAGGCAAAAAAAAGGAGCCTTTATGAATAATTCTAATATTGAACAGATAAAAAAATACCTTCTCCTTTTTGCTTTTTTTATTGCTGCAGGACTTATATTGTGGGGAAGCGGTTATATAATTTCAGGGCTTAAAAGCGATGTTTATTTACAAGACGCCGACTATATTCTAAAAAAATCTCCGCTTTGTTCGGAATATCAAGATGTAGAATTTATAAAAGCCTTAAATCCCTCCTCTTTGAATATGAATTTTTGTAATGCGGTTTTTGAAGTAAGAATGAAGGAGAAAAAAGGCTATGCCGCCTTTGTAAATATGAGCGGTAAATACGGAATTTGTCAAGGAATGTTTTTGTATTTCACAGAAAAATGCTTTTTTTGCGGCTTAGGAGGCGGGATTGCCGATAAACCGGCTATGTATTACGGCATAACTTCTCTTACTATAAAAGTTTCAGAACAAAAACTAGAATCTGCCTTTGAACGGCTTGAGATAAAGAATAAGGAGGAAAAATAAATGGCTGCAAATAAAAAGTTGATAGTCTTTGTTTTCGGCCTATGTCCCATAATTCCTGCAGCCTCAAATTTTGCTTACGGAATTGTTTTAGCTGTTTCATTGTGGGTTATATTTTTTTTGGGACTTTTAGGAAACTACGCCGGAAAGCTGATGGATATTAACCGTTTTAACTACCTGTTTGTAAGTATATTTATGATTACAGGTACGGCCTTGGTCAATGCCTTGCTGGAAGGCATATTACCTATAATACACGGTCCCCTTAAAGTATATACTTACATACTGACATTTTCGTACATTATCTTTTTGGGTTTAAAACAATATTATGAAGACTCGGAATCATTGGATATACCTATATGGTATTCCGTCTTGATTTTAATTTTATCCGCTTTAAGGGAATTTTTTGCTTTCGGCTCAATTTCTTTTCCTGTTTCATCGGGCTTTTTATCGCTTCGTCTGCCTTATTTTTCAAATCACCCTCCGTTCCGTTTTCTAGGAACCACTGCCGGAGCCTTTATCATCCTCGGTTTGATAATCTGGATTTATTTTTCCGCTACAAAAGAATTGCCGACTATTAAGATTGGAGAAGAAGAATGAGTCTGATTATATTTTATACCTTTGTATCTTCAATTGTTTTTGTATATGGAATAGGCTTGGAATTTCTCTATGTTTATCTTGAAAGCCCAAAAAAAATATACTCATTTTTTATTAAAAATGTCATAGCAGTTTTTATATCGGTCAGTCTGATTTGGGGGCTATGCCGCTATGTTTTAAACCCTCTGGGAGTCGGCTTTTTGCTTCCCGTTTTAGCTATAAGTTTTTTAGAATCTTTGAATTTGATTTTTAAGCTTATATGGCCTAAGTTTATCTGTTTGAAACCTGAAGAAAAGATTTTTAGTTGGGGGCTGGTATTTTTTTGTCTTTATCAGGCCTCTACTTACCTAGAGTGTCTTGCCTTGATTTTTTCGGGCTTTTTTAGTCTTTTTGTATTTTTGTTTGTTCTAAATGCAATAAAGCAAAAAACAGCGGATAATGAGACTTTTACCGAATGGAAAAAAGCTTCTCTTTTTTTGATAAGCATGGGTCTAATGTTGACAGCCTTTTATCTTACTGATCTATCGCCTTTTTTTTAATTTTGAGCAGTTTTTGAAAAACGATGCAGGATTGACAAGGCTTTGCTTATAATTTATAATTGAAACATTGTAAAAGTGTAAAGGGGTTTTTGTGGAAAAGAACAGTAAAAAAAAGTTGGAGATATGTTTTGCCGTTCATGCAGACTATAACGTAATTGATGAGTTTTCAAAAGAAGATTATACTCAAGACTACAAAGATTTTTTTTCAAACTTATATTCTTCTCCGTCTATTCCCTTTACCCTTGTCTTTAGCGGCAGATTTTTGGAATGGATACAGCGTAAAAATCCCTCTTTTTTCGATGTTATTTACGAAATGCACAATAGAAAACAAGTCGAAATTCTGGGAAATGCCTTTTATGAGCCCTTTATTTCGATGATTCCCTCATCGGACCTCATAGGTCAGATAGAGTACATGACGGATACTTTGCGCAAACATTCTTACAAAAGACCCCGCGGCATGTATCTGCCCTATTTTGCATGGAATCCCAATGTTCTTTCCAATTTACAAAAATGCGGAATGGAGTATTGCCTGCTTGATTCCCGTTTTTTTATTAAGGCCGGTTTAAATGCCTTTGCTCCGGTTTGTATGGAAGACGGCGGAAAAATATTATTCGGTATTCCTTCTACCTATGAATTTGAAAATACCGATTTACAGCCGGCTGCCTTTTATGACTTTTTATGCAATTATGCAAGTGTGGTTACCGAGACAAGCGTTGTAGTATTCTTATCAAGGGAAACGGCTGTTAGATTTTTGGATAAATCAAAGGATAAAAAATCGTGGATGGAGGAATTTTTTGAACGTGTTTCTTCTCCCGACTCCGTTATCTCGCTCACTCATACCGGGCAAATACTTAAAAACAAAAGGATATATCAAAAAGGTTTTATATCCTCAAATGCAATATTTTCAAATCAGCTTGTAAACACTTCCGTAAAGCAGCTTTTAGCAAATAAGCCCAACGTCTATGCCATGTACGCAAAGATGATCTATGTGCATAGTCTTGTAAATCAGGTCCGGGGCGATAAGGCCCGTAAAAACAACTCCTCATTGGATTTGTGGAAGGCTGAAAGCGGAATACTTTTTAATTTGGATTGTAAGCATAAAAAATATAATAGGGATTTAAGGCAGTACTGCTACCGAAATTTGCTTTTAGCCGAAAAACAGACACGAATTCCCGGTGTTTTTGCAGATTCTTTAACCAGTTTGGATTTTGATCTGGATGGTGTCAAAGAGTTTATATCTCAGCGGGAGCATCTTAATATGTATATTCACGCCATGGGCGGGAAGATTTTTGAGATGGATGTATTTTCCGCCTATAAAAATTATGCAGATATTTGTTCCGAAGAGACCGGCCTGTTTGTAGATCATCTTATATCTTCGGATGAGCTTGAGATAATTAAAAAGGGTGATTTTAAGACTGCCGTTGCCAAGCCTGTTTTTTGCGAAAATCTTTATCAGGATGTGAAATTCGACAGGGTTAAATTTGAACTTTTAATGAAAACTGAAGGAAGTTTCCGCAGCTTTAATCAGTTAGTATCCTTGCGTAAACAATACAGCTTTAATGATCAGGGAGTGCAAGTTCAATATATTTTAAAAAATGAAAGCCCCTTTAATCTTTCGGCTTATTTTATGGTGGAGATAGATCTCTCTGTGAGCCCTGTTGAAAAAAAACTTCCGAATGTTTCTGTTTATGCAGATGATCAAAAATATGAGGCCTCTCAAGAAAAAAATACCTTTTCAAAGGTATCTTGGATTCAAATAAACGAACCTGAAGGAAAAACAGTCTTCACAATAGAATCGAATGAGGCTGCAGAGTGTATTATTCTTCCCATATACGAAAAAATTCCTGAGGCAAAAAATCCTATTATGGGAATAAGAAATCTGTTTTTTTGGAAGGTCGATTTAAATTCCGGATTTGAAACGGAAAAGCTTCTTTTCTTTAAAGTGGATGCAAAAAAATCGGGAAAAGAAAAATAAAGCCCTCTATCCCTCTTGACCGCAAGGCTTTACTTACGTAAACTGTAAGTATGAGACGCGTTTTGCCTTATATACTTTACATATTAGCATTGGCAATTGAAATAGTCAGGGTTCTCTTATTTGCCTATATTGAAAAGACATTGCCTTGGCCTTTGAGTATTGTTGACTGGGTTTGTTTTGTGCTCTTATGTATACTGGCCGTGTTTTTCTTTTTATTATTGCATCAAGAAAAGGATTTTCATCAACTTTTAAGGATGATTGCCGTCATTAAATTTTTGTCCATCATTGCGGCATGGTTTTTTTTGATAAAAACTGCGCATTTTGTAAGTCTGACGGATTGGACAGCCGATATGTTTATTTTACAGACACGGACAACAAGGTTATTTTTGTATATTGATACTGTGATATTAATTTTATGCTTAAAAAGGGAGAGGTCTTTATGCAAATAATTCCTATTGCCAGCGGAAAGGGCGGTGTAGGTAAGAGTCTTATAGCTGCAAATCTTGCAATTGCATTGGGGCAGGCAGGTAAGAGGGTAGTGTTGGCAGACCTTGATTTAGGAGCTTCAAACCTTCACTTGGTTTTAGGTATTCAAGGACGCAAAAACGGCATAGGTACTTTTTTAACAAAGGCTGCCGAATTTAAAGATATAATAATCGAAACAGAGTATGAAAATGTAAGGTTTATCCCGGGCGATTCCGAAATTCCCGGATTTGCCGCCTTAAAAATATATCAGCGAAACTCTTTGGTAAAAGAGCTGTTAAAGCTTGAAGCCGATTTTTTGGTTTTGGATTTAGGAGCAGGTACTCACCTGGGTATCTTAGACTTTTTTTTACTATCCCCTCAGGGAATCATAATTACCTCTCCTTCAGTAACCTCAACCCTCGATGCCTATGTTTTTTTAAAAAATATTGTGTTTAGAATGATGTGTTCTTCATTCCCTGCAAAATCTAAGGGCGGTATATTTTTTGAAAAACTAAAAAATGATGTTCCCGGTATGCAGCGCCTTTATATTCCTTCAATAACCCAAGAATTGATGTCCTTGGACCCCGAAAATACTAATAAATTTTTAAATAAATTTTCACATTTTAAGCCGCGCATTATAATGAACATGATGGATGATCCAAAGGATGCTGAAAAAGCTATGAAGATACGCCGTTCTGCAAAGCAGTACCTTAATATTGACCTTGAGCATCTTGGGGTAATATACACGGATGCCGTTCAGGATAAGGCTCTTTCTTCAAGACTTCCGGTACTCAGGTACAAACCTCAGTCCATGATTTCTCAGGCTATATACCGAATAGCCGATAAACTTATTCAATCTGAAGCCGAAAATTATAGTGGAGAAGACTTTCAAGAATTTTCAGATTATTCTTTTATGTCGGCTGAAGCTGAGGCTGAAACGGATTTTAAGTCTAAGATGGAATATTTGGATGACTTGATAGGAGGAGAGGTCTTGTCTTCGGGTGAAATGAGCGAAATTATAAAATCTCAGCAATTTGAGATAAATGTGCTAAGGAATGAAAATTTATTGTTAAAAACAAAAATAGCAAAGGCTCTTAAGCAGGGCTTTAAAGTATAGGAAAAAAGTTTATGGAAAATAAGTTGTGGACATTAAAGAAAAATAACAGCGGGAAGTGGTTTTTAACCTTTACAGCCTTACTTGAGCATGAAAATTGCCCCTCAGCTGATGATATCCATCTTGAGGCAAAAAGAAACGGAATAAAAAGTTCATCCCTTGTTAGTAAAAAAACTATTGAAGACTATTTAAAAAAACATACCGGCTCAGGCATAGAACCGATTCCTCTGCCGCTTGAACTTGATCCCAACTTTGATGCGAGGATTACGGCAAATAACGATAAAACTGCGGCCTATCTTTATGTACGAAAAGCCGCCGATTCCGCTAACGAAGTGGATATGTCCACTATAAGCAGACTTCTGCAAAGAAGTAATATTGCAAATATCGATACGGCAAAGGTAAAAGAGGGTTTAAGCGATTTTATAAATTCTTCAGAGATGGAATTTTCCATGCAGATTGCTGAAGGAGCTCCTCCAAAAAGAGGACCCGATAAAAAACTTATCACTCATTTTGAGCAAATACCTGACCATGAGGTACAACGTCTGGCAGACCGTTTAAAAAGACCCGATTTACGTACCCCTGATGTAGAAAATCCCACAACAGACCAGGATTATCCTCTTTCCGAGGCCGAAACCCTTACCGTTGTAGAAAAGGGAGACCTTATTTATGAGGTGGAAGATGCAGGATTGGGAGAAGCCGGTGTTGACGTATACGGTCAATCTATTCCGGGCCTTCCCGGCAATGATCCTTTTTTCTTGGATTTACGAAATATAGTACAAAACCATTCCGAGCTGCGTGCAGGAGTTACCGGTCTTCTTTTAATAGCGAATACCGAACGAGGCTTGAAGATACGTATAGTTCCGTATAGGGATGCTAAGGTGAGAGCCGTAATAAGCCGTGATAAGATGGAAGCCTCTCTTATTTTGCAGTCGGGACTTGGTGCCGGAGAAAGGCTTTCGGTAATAGGGGTAAAAACTGCCTTAAATGAAGTTAATCTGCTTGATTCAATTTCGGAGACAAGAATAAACGAGATTATCGAATCGGCTAGAAAGGCAAACGATGAATGTGAGTTTGTAATCTTAAGCGGAACTCCCCCTATTGCTCCCGGCTCTTATCGGCTTGAATGGTCGGTTAAATTTAATGAAGAACTTAGTACGGCAACTGTCGAAAAAGATGCTCTGATTTTAACGGCCCGCCTTTTACCTAAGGGCGAAAAGGGAAAAAATGTTTTCGGTGAACCTATTGATCCGAAAAATGCCGAACCTACAGATATACCGGCTAATGACGAAACCATAAAAGTTACCGAAGAAAAACACGTAATTAAATTTCTTGCGGCAGAATCGGGAGAGCTTTCCTTATTCAATAATGCCCTTTCAATTTCATCGCTTAAAACCATTCAAAGCGATATAGATACCAAATTCGGAGATGTAAGTTTTCCCGGCAACCTGATTATTACGGGCGATATTAAAGATGATGTAAAGGTAAAATCAAAGGGAAAATTGACAATTACCGGTACTGTAGAAAAGGCCCTGATTTATTCGGAAGACTCCCTTATTTTAAACGGAGGCATAAACGGAAAGGGCAGGGGTACTGTTTGGGCTAAGGATAAAACCACTTTACAATATGCAGAAAATGCAAGAGTTTTTTCGGGCGGCGATATAAGCATTGCTTCTTACTGTTTTAAGTGCTTGGTAAAAACAAACGGGACCGTGCATTTGACGGGCAGCCCGGGTGTATTGCTCGGCGGAAGTATCCATGCTGCAAAGGGTGTGTCGGTTCATGATCTGGGAGCCGAAAAAACCATAAGAACCATTATCTCGTTCGGGCAGGACTATTTAATAAAGGATGAAATTGAAGTCCGTGAAAAAGAAATAGAAGATAATAACGCCGAGCTTGCAAAAATTGAAAAAGAATTACAAACAAATCCTCCGAATATTGATGCTCTAAGACAAAAAAAGGTTAAGCTCTTAAAAAGAAACAGTGCTCTTACAGTCCGCATATTTAACCTAAAAGAAAATTTTGAATTTCACATTCCTTCAAAAATAAAGGTTACAGGCTCTGTTTATCCCGGTGTCGTTCTTGAAAGTCACGGCCGCTATTTTGAAGTTATGGAAACTCATCACAATGTCTTTTTTGAGTTCGATGAAAAAAACGGACAAATTATATGTTTGCCTATTAAAGAAGTTGAATTAGAAAAATAAGGGGTTTGACGATGCTTTTAGCTATACAATATCCTTCATGGCTTCATCCCGAAATTATTCCGGGACTGCCCTTTTTTAGATGGTACGGTCTTATGTATCTTGTTGCCTTTGGTGTTGCATATTTTTTGTTTTCTTATCAGGTAAACAAAGGGGAATTTGAAAGATATTCGCTCAGCCAAAAGGCTATGACAAAAGATGACATAGCAGACCTTTTTATATGGGGAATCTTTGGGCTTATTTTGGGCGCAAGAATTTTCGGAACCCTTGTCTACAATCCTGAAACCTATTTAAAAGCCCCTTGGCTGATTTTTTGGCCCTTTGCAAGGGATGGGGCCGGAAAACTCATTTTTGTCGGACTTCAAGGTATGTCTTACCACGGAGGTTTTATAGGCGGTTTTTTGGGAACTGTGCTTTGGACAAAAAAATCTAAATTTAAATTTGCCGCCGTTGCAGATCTTATGGCCGTTTCAATTCCTCTAGGCTACACCTTCGGCCGTCTGGGTAACTTTGCAAACGGCGAGCTCTACGGAAGAATAACAACAGCTAAAATAGGAATGATTTTTCCTCAAGCGCCTGTTTCGGACCGGTTTTATTTGGCCGAAGGCTGGGTAAGAGACTTTGCCGAAAAAGCCGGTCTTGCAATTCAGGAGGGAGCTTTAATGATAAACTTGCCTCGTCATCCAAGTCAGCTATACGAGGCTTTTTTTGAAGGAATTGTGCTTTGGCTTATCTTATGGCTTCTTCGCAAAAAAAAGCCCTTTGATGGTTTTTTGGTTTGTATTTATACTCTGGGCTACGGCTTTTTTAGATTTTTTATCGAATATTTCCGCCAGCCGGATGCCAACAAGGGCTATCCCATATCTTTAGGATTCGGGGCTGCAAATATCTATGTTTATGAATCTTGGAAAAACATATCTACAGGGCAAATACTATGCAGCTTGATGATTTTGGGCTCTCTTGCTGCGATGTTTATTCTGTATTTGCAGGATAAAAATGTAAAAGAGAAAAAAGGGAAAAACAATGGATAAAAAGAAGGGCCTTAATTTTTGTATTGAAGAGCTGGGCTTTTACCGTGTTTCAGTTTCTTCGCCTAAAATTTCTCTTGCAGACATAGACGAAAATTTAAATCTCCATCTTCAGGAGATTAAAAAAGCCGAGAAAGATGGTGCAAACCTGATTCTTTTTCCCCAACTTTCGATTACAGGGGCATCATTAGGTTCAGTTTTTAAACAGTCTCTTTTAATCGAAAAAGCCTTTGATGCAGTAAGACTTATAGCCGAAAAGACTAAGCAATTTTCTATTTTGTCCGTTGTGGGCCTTCCTTTTTTGTATAGTAATAAACTTTATTCTTGCTCGGCGGTAATCGGGAGCGGAAGGCTTATAGCCCTTGTGCCGCATCTTCCTTCAGAATTTTTAAGTCCTCATTTTTACGATTTTGAAGATGAACCTTGTCTGGTTCCATTTTGCGGAGAAAATATTCCTTTTGGAAAAGATTTTAAATTTATTGTAAGCCATAAGGATTCTTATAATCTTGGCAAGGGTTTTTCGTTTTCTTTTGATGCTTCTTCTTATTCGGATCTTATTTTAGCTCCGCTTGCTGAGCCTTCAAAACCTCTTGGTGCGTCTGCTATGAGGCAAGGGTATAAGGCCTTTTCTGCCGCAAAAAAATCGGCCCTTGCCTTTGTAAACTGCGGAATCGGGGAGTCTGTTTCGGATTATATTTTTGCAGGAGAGTGCGGCATATTTGAAAACGGAAAGGAACTAAGGTTTACTCAAGGTTTAAAAGACCCGCTTTTGAAAAAGCTGTCTCTTACTTCAAAAGAAGAACCTTACATATCTTCCGATATCGATATGGAATTTTTAAAGGGGCAAAAACTAGGTTTGAAGTTTTCAAAAAAGCCTGCTTCCGATTGGGAAATTTTAATAGAAAAAGAAAAGTTGAATACTAAAAAGACTTTAGATTATTATGTACAAAAAAATCCTTTTTTACCTTATTGCGATGATCTTCATAAAAATTTTATATATAAGAATTTCTTTTCGGAGCTTATTTTTTTCCAAGGCTCTGCCCTCGCAAGCCGCCTTCAGTTTATAGGCTGCTCAAAATGCGTGGTAGGCATTTCAGGAGGCTTGGATTCTTCTTTAGCCCTCCTTGCATCTGCATATTCCCTTAAACTTTTAAACATTGATTTAAAAAACCTCTATGCTGTTACAATGCCCGGCTTTGGGACAACCGAAAAAACAAAGAACAATGCTTCGGCTCTGGCAGAAATTTTAGGCTGTACTCTTTTGGAAATTCCTATCGGGAAGGCTATGGTTCAGCACTTTTCAGATATAGGGCAGGATATGGATAATCATGATATTGCTTATGAAAATGCCCAGGCCCGTGAAAGGACCCAAATTTTGATGGATAAGGCGAACCAAATCGGCGGAATTATGGTTGGGTCAGGAGACCTCTCTGAGGCAGCCCTGGGCTGGATGACATACGGGGGCGACCAGATGTCTATGTATGAGGTCAATTCTTCAATTCCAAAGACCCTTTTAAAAGATTGCATCCTTGCCTTTGCCGAAAATAAGATTTTCTTTGAAGATGAAAAGAAAAACGCAGCCTTTTTTGAGCTTCTATCAAATATTATAAATACGCCTGTAAGCCCTGAGCTTCTTCCGCCTAAAAACGGAGAAATTTCACAAAAGACCGAGGATATAATAGGCCCATATCAGCTTCACGATTTTTTTATTTATCATGCAATAGGGAACGGTTTTTCTCCTAAAAAGGTTTATTTTCTTGCCCTTGAAACCTTTAAGGATGACGCTTATTCTGAGACCGAAATTTTAAAATGGCTGAATATTTTTTATAAGAGATTTTTCTCTCAGCAGTTTAAAAGATCATGCAGTCCCGAAGGAGCCTCCGTTACCGGTTTTTCTCTTTCTCCCAGAGGAGCTTGGCTTATGCCCTCCGAAATCTCGGTAAAAATATGGCAAAAAGAGCTTGAATTTTTAGTTAAAATAATGTAACATACCGATATGCTGGCAGCTTTTTTGAATTGGATAGGTAACTATATAACTTATTTTCCCTTGGTAGTTTTTATCGGCCTCTTCCTTGGAGGCTTTAATATACCTATTTCGGAAGACGTTCTTGTTGCAATGTCAGCTATTCTTTCACAAGGTGAAAAGGCTTCAATTCCCCATTTTTTGTCTGCTCTGTACTTTGGTGCCATTATAAGTGATTGTATGGTATATGGCTGGGGGAGGCTTATTGCTAAGGGTTCCATATCGATGGGCCTTTTTTCAAAGATTATAACAAAGGAAAACACTTACCGTCTTTTAAAGGCTCTTCAAAAACACGGCGTGTTTACCTTTATAGTTTGCCGCTTTATCCCTTTCGGAGTTCGGAATGCCGTATCTATGACGAGCGGTTTTGTAAAATACCCATTTTATAAATTCCTGATCTATGATTCAATTGCTGCAGTATGCAATATTACCGTATTATACAGTCTGGTTTACTTTTTTGGAAGTAAGGGCGGCGATTTTATGAAGATATTCGGAATCGTAATGTTTGCCCTATTCTTGGCAGCCGGTGCCTATCTTGTCAGTTCCGGAAAGCTCTTTCAGTTTGCCGACAAAAAACTCGACCAAGAAAAAAAATAAGCTTATTCCGATTTAGCCATAGGCTTCCAACTTGGCAGCTGCGTCTGCCCAGCTTTCCGAAAGTTCTTCAGCCCTTGTTCTCAGCTCCTCTATTTTTTTCTGCACGGCCCTGCTTTTTTCGCCGTTGGAATAGACTTCGGGTTCGGCTAGGAGGGCTTCATTTTCGGCTATTTCCGCTTCGCATTTTTCTATTTCGTTTAATAGCCGCTCTTCTTCTTTTTCTAATTTTCTTCTTTCCGAGCGGAGCTTTTTTTGCTCCTCATAGGAAAGTGCGGCCGAGCTTATCGGCTGAGTTGCTGCTTGAGGTTTTGTTCCATTTATGGAAGTTTTGGAGTCGTCATCGGCTTCTTCTTGTTCAATGCGGTAAAGGTAATAATCATAGGTTCCCGGAAAATTCCTTACCCTTGAAGGCTGTAATCCTTCTTCATCGGCCTTGAGTTCCAAGACTCGCGTTGCAAGGTCTTGTATAAAACCCTTGTCGTGAGACACAAAGATTACGGTTCCCTCAAAGCGTTTTAAGGCATCCAAGAGCACATCCTTGGAGTGAAGGTCCAAGTGGTTTGTGGGTTCGTCCAAGATTAAAAGGTTCAATGGTTTTAAAAGAAGAAGGAGGAGGGCTAGCCTCGATTTTTCTCCTCCGGATAGTACCGAAAGGCTTTTATAGATATCGTCCCCTCGGAACAAAAAGGCTGCAAGCATATCGTATAGTTTAGGAACAAGTTCGGTAGGGGCCGAGCGTTCGAGGAGATCTATTATGCTTTCGCTTCCCGTAATGGTCTCCGATTCGTCTTGAGAAAAATAGCCCATTCTAACCCCGGCTCCTTCTTTTAAGCTGCCCGTAAAATCCTTATCCTCTCCTGCCAGAATACGCAAGAGAGTTGACTTGCCTGCTCCGTTTTTTCCGGCTAAAACAAGGCGTTCTCCCTTTTCGACTGTCAAATCCAAATTTTCGATTACCCTGTGAGTACCGGATGCCGTTACGTAGGCCCTGCTTATTCCTTCTGCCTGTAAGACAATTTTACCCGAATGAGGGGCCGGAGGAAAGCTGAAGCGTATTTTTTTTAGGTGCTCGGGAAGCTCTATCCTTTCCATCTTTTCGAGCCGCCTTATTCTGTCCTGAACCAAGGCGGCTCGGCTTTCCGTATACCTGAATTTTCGGATAAAGTCTTCGGTTTTGGCAATTTCTTCTTGCTGCTGCTCATAAGCTTTGATAAGGCCTTCAAGTTCTACAGTCCTTATTCTTTCATAATCGCTGTAGGTTCCCTTATATTTTTTTAAGTTTCCCTTAAAAAGCTCGTAAGTTTCGTTTACGGTTTGATCCAAAAAGTAGCGGTCATGGCTTACAAGTAAAAAGCCTCCCTTAAATTTTTTAAGCCAAAGCTCAAGCCAAGAGCGGGCTTCGATATCGAGGTAGTTCGTGGGCTCGTCAAGAACAATTATATCTGCATTTTGTAAAAGAACCTTTGCAAGGGCTATGCGCATTTGCCGGCCGCCTGAAAATTCTTCTGTGTTCTTATTAAAATCGGAAGAAGAAAAGCCCAAGCCGCGTAAGGTTTCATCGATAAGGCCCTTTTTTGCATTCCAGCCCGAATTTTCAAGCCTTGTTTGCAAGGCGTGATAATCGTTTGCCAAGGCTAGGAGCTTTTGCTCGTCCTTTTCTGTTTTCATCTTTTCGCCTGTCTCATCCATGGCTTTGATAATATCGTAGCCGTAAGCAAAGGCCGTTTCGGCTTCTTCTGCCAAGGTTTTTCCCTTGTGGACGATTCCGGACTGGGGTAAGTAGGCTATTGATGTATATTTTTCCGAGGCTATCTCCCCAGAGTCGGCTTTCATCTGACCTGCAACAATCTTCATTAAGGTAGATTTGCCGCAGCCGTTTGCTCCCGTAAGGGCAGCCTTTGTTCCGGCCGTTAAAATTAGGGTAACGTCTTTTAAAATGTCTCTGTCCCCAAAGGCAAGGGAAATCTTTGAAAGCTGTATAAAGGGCATGGCTTTAGTTTGCTGCAAAGAACAAGATCACCGGATCTAAACTTCTGCGTGTTACAATATTATCCTGTATACTTGAAGACTCTACTGCTTCAAGGCGGAGCCCCTTGGATGAAATACTGTACATAAAGACAACGGGCTCGGATGTTTTTTCAAACCGAAAACTCAAAGCTCCCTCATAGTCCGATAAAAGCTTTTTGTCCAAAAAATGCTTTAAACTAATCTTGCCGGAAGAACCTGCCCCCGAAGGTATAATAGAGGGAGAGAGAAGGTTGTAACCGCTCCAAATAAATTGACCGTCAGACAATATTTTCAAAGAACCGAAATTTTCCGATGTAAATTCGGATGAAGTTTTTGCTATTTTTTCTATTACCGCTTCTCTTCTTTTTATTTCTTTATTGATAATATTTTCAGGTGTGGCATTTAGGGTGATAAAGTTTTCCAGCCTGAGTTTTCCGTTCTTATCGGAAAATTCGAGAGTGATGATATCCTTACCTCTTATCTGCATCGAAAGATTAGAGCCTTCAAAGAGATACTTGTTTCCGATTTTGATAACCTTGGTATATGGAAAAGAAAGCCTTGTGTTTTCAAGCTCGACTCTTGCAATACCTGAGCGTAAACCCGGAAAAAAGCCCCATGTCAGGCTTATTTTATCGAGATCAACCTGCCTGTTGTTTATCATCTTTCTGTAATGTTCGGGATACCAAAATTCGTTTAGAACAGCATCAAGTTCTGCATCTTTTTCTTGGGCTAAATTCGAGTTTTCGGATGACTCAGTTTCTCTTTCATCATAGATATTTAGATTATATGAAAAACACCATCCTCTTACTCCATCCTCGGTTAGAACCTCATACCACTGGCCGTCCATAGGTTTTCCGCCTTTCAAAACCGGAACCCCTTCTCCGAACCAAAGAATCTTTACAAGTTGTCCTAATTTTAAGCGGTAAACCTGATTTGAGGTATTGTCGGGGTTTGAGCGCATCGGAAGGCCGTCTAACTTAACCCTTGCATAAGCATGTTTATGATCGGTTAACCTTGCCTGAAATTTACCTGCATCTTTTTTTGACTCAAAAAAGGTAAGCTGCCAAAGGGGAATCTCTACTCTTAGCGATGTTTTTTCGTTTAGGCCTACAATGTAAACCTTTTCAATATTAGATTTTACATAAACAGGTATTATATCTCCTGCAGTAAGGTTATATTCGGGAATTGACCAGTTTACTACACCGTAACCAAGCTTTTTTGAACACGAGCCGAAAAAAACAGACGATGCTATAGCAGATACTAAAATAAAAACAAGCAGTTTCCATTTTCGAAAAAAATTATTCATGCAAATACCTCAAAATATTTCTTTTTTTATAGAACATAATTGACTCCGGCCTTCCACATATCAAGGCAGAGTCTTGTGCGTTCCTTTTCTTTTTCCGAATCCCTTTCTCTTATAACTACATTATTTTCGGGATGGGGCATGAGGCCGAGCACATTTCCTCGTGTATTGCATATGCCGGCTATATCTGCAAGAGATCCGTTAGGATTAAAAGGGTACTCTCCGTTTGCAGGAAGGCCTTTTTCGGCATCCCTTCCTCCGTAAACCAGCGCAACCTGTCCTTTTTCAAATAAATCATCAAGAGTTTTTTGAGAATCGGTCAAAAAGCGTCCTTCGCCGTGGGCTATTGGGCAGTGTATATTGCCTTTTAGGTCCTTTGTCCAAATACAGTTTGATTTTTGAGGAATCATAGTTGTAAAGCAGCATTCAAATCTTCCCTGTTTATTATAGGTTAGGGTAGCTTGTCTGTTTTTATAGCCGTCCTTATCCAAAATAACCTTTCCGTCTTTTTCTTTTCCGGGGAGGATGCCTGACTTTACCAAAACCTGAAAACCGTTACAAATGCCTATGACCGGCTTTCCCGTTATTACGAATTCGCTTACCTCATCAAAAAAGTAATTGCTTAAATCGAGGGCAAAAAGCTTACCTGCTCCAAGGGCATCTGCATAAGAAAAGCCGCCCGGAATTACAAGAATTGCATAATCCTTCCATTTTTTTTCTTTTGCTTTAAGTTTGTTTATATGTACAATCTCAGGTTCTGCTCCGGCAAGTTCTAAGGCTCTTGACGCATCTCCATCCCTATTTGTACCTGTTGCGTGTAATACTAAGGCTTTAGGTTTCATCATTATTCTTCCTCACTGTGTTCGCATAAAAATAAATTTTTAACTTTATAAAAGTTTGAAGAGTCCAAAGGAGACTTTATCTTATCATCAGCCTTTACTTCAATATCAAATGAAAAATTGGTCGGATCAAAACCTTCTTTTTCGGCCCTAAGAACAAAAATGAATTTTTGTACATCTCCTGCCTTTTCGGCCGGTATGGATTTCGGACAAAATGTATAAGCTCCCGGAGTCTTATTAGATATTGTATAAGGGTTGTCCCACAGAATACTCATCTGGGGTACAAGTTCTCCGTTCATTTTAAGACTGACCACAGCATCTTCCATAGGATTAAAGTTGCTTCCGTCTAAGATATTTCCTGTTATGGCAGGAAAATTAAAAACCGGAGTATTTTCGTCTTCGATTATGGGCTCATGGTCATGAGGCCTTTTTGTAGAAAGTACCCTGTGCATACCCTCAATTACCAAACTTGTAATATCGGCCATGATCTGGACCTTTTCCGTTTTTTCAAATTTTAAAAAGTGAGCAAGGCCTCTCCCGGATTTGATATAGCGGGGTTTAACCCGGTTGAGTACATAGCACATGGTGTCAACTCTGCATTGCATACAACTGCATGTAAGCCAGCTTTCTTTTTTTTCTTCGGCTTCATCAAATAGTTTGTTGACTTCGGTATATACCAAGTCTTCCATAACATTATGAATGATCATAAATACTCTCCTTAGGTTAATCGGCTCATCTTTTTTTCAATATCGACGATTTGATTTATTCTACCCGATATTTAAAAAATCGGCAAGATTGTTTGCTTAAGATTTGAGGTTTTTTTATGAATTTTATCCGAAACGGCTATCCTTATTTTTCTCAAAGAAGGAACAAGGGTTTTGATAAATTCCTTTGAAAACACGGTAGAACTTTCGCTGAATACCTTCTTTTCATCCTCTATAAATAAGTCCGATTCAAAAGAAATTTGTTCAGGTATATCTATAACAATCTCCTCACTGCCTATTTTAATTCCGGTTTTATTTGAAAAATATTCTGCTAAGGTTTCTTCTGCCGTTCGGCGTTTGTACAAGTCTTCCAAATTTCTGTGCTTCGGATTCTCACCTTGAAAGGCTTCCTCGGCTATAATATGATAGATTTTACCGAGCCTTAAATCTTGGGCCGGCTTTTTTTCGGGATAGTTAGTCTTTTCCAAAAGTCTGAAAATCCCCTCATCATCTTGATGATATAGGTCTTCGGGAGAAAATTTTTCCCTTTCGATTCCTGTAAATATGGCTTTTTTCATCATAGCCGTTGCTATACGCACATCCTTGTGCCAGTAAACCGACTTATACATAAGATATTTTGAAAAGAGGATACTTTCTACGCTTAATATTGCCTTTGATTCTATCTTTATGCCGTTTTTTTTGTCGGGAATGAGCTGTGAAAGGATAAAATCCGTATCCTGAATTCCGTAAGGTACTCCGCAATAAAAGGCATCCCTATTAAGATAATCAAGTTTATCGGGATCTAAGACACCTGAGAGCAGCTTTTGAAAAAAAGCGGTTTCGGCATCATCTTTGCCCTCACCGGTTATTATAGCTGCTGTCCGCTCGGGGGCTGCTCCTGTTTTGGTTACTTCAGAACGCAGAGGTTCTTTTAAAATAAGCTCTCCCGTAAGTTCCTCATGCTCTTTTAGCTTTAATTCTTTAAGGGAATGGGTAAAAGGAAAATGGCCGAGGTCGTGGAGGAGGGCGGCCGCTAAAAAGGACATAGCACCTTCCTTTGAAACCCAGACATCAGCTCCTTTTTTTAACAAAATATTGAGCATTTTTAGGGCTATATTGTAAACTCCGATACTGTGCCCGGCCCTTGTATGGCTTGCACCGGGATAAACAAGCTCTGCCGGGCCCAGCTGTTTTATATTATATAAGCGCATAAAGGGGGCTGTCTTTGTTACGGCATATAATTCATCATTCATCCATATGTGCTTCCATATAGGATCGCGGATGGGTTTCGAAAAATCGTTTAATTCGGTCATAAGGTAATTGATATTCTAACATAAATTTGATATAATGTCGATAACAGGGATTTTATGTTTGAATACCCCTGTAGAAACGGATTGAATTTGCCGATACTCACTATGTGTACTTATTTTGTAGAAAATATTGTTTTTTGTTTGACAAATAATGTTTTTTACAATATAATACAACACAGAGTTTGAAACGAAACAAAAGGAGTTATACATGAAACATGGCGGTTTAGTTTTTGCGGGCATTGCTTTAATGTTGTTGTTCGCATTTGCACCTTTAACGGCGCAGCAAGGTTCGATTAATTATCAAACTTATATGGTCGATACATTCGATAATCCTGACGGCCAGGGTTGGGCTTATCAGGCTGTTGGAAGTAAATTTATTACTGAAGGTTATCCCAAGGTTCAATATCTTAACGGAATGCCTCATGCAGTAAAGGTAATGAATGATGATGCTGAAAATGCTAAATTTCTTGGGCTCGAGTTTAAATTTAACCGAAAAGGCGATAACTGGGTAGATATTGTTCCCACCAAAGACGGTAAACCCTATGAAATGCCCTTTAAAGGAAATGTTCACCGATTGGATATGTGGGTTTGGGGTGCCGGTTATTATTATAACATAGAAATCCTTGTCCGGGACTGTGAAGGAAGAACTCATACATTACCCCTAGGTTATGTTAACTTTAAAGGCTGGAAGAATATGCATGTGACAGTTCCTACAAGCATACCTCAGGCATCCAGATATCTTGGAAATAAAAATAAGATGACTTTTGTAGCTTTTAGAATCAGAACTGCTCCTTTTGAAAGAGTTGATTCATTTAAGATATTTTTTGATGAATTTAAAGCCTTGACGGATGTCTATGTCGATTCTTATGACGGCTACGAATTGGCTGATCAATCTTTTGACGGTGAAAAAACCGAATAGGCTCAGCGTGGAGGTTAGATAATGAAAAAGAGTATAGCTATAATTTTGTTTTTGGTAGGTTTTGTTGCATTTTCTTTTGCCCAGCAAAATGATTTTTCTACAATAGATGCTGCTGATCCCAATAAAATCGGTATTGATTCTGCCGAGCAGAGGATTAAAGAAGTTTCTATTGAAAAGTTTGAAAGTGAAGGTACTTGGTATGCAAAGATGTCGGCTGATGAAGGTGTAATCCGCTCCAGACTCTTTAACGGTAATCCCATGAATAAGAAGCCTATTCCTGCAGAAGAAGGGCTTGAGCTTACCGATGAAAAAGTTCTTGGTGTAAAAGTTTCTTTTTATCGACGCGGTTATAACTCCTTTGAAGTTCATGCAACAAAGGCTCTCCCTGTGGAGGGAATTGCAAAGACTGCAAGTGTTTGGGTTGTAGGCCGAAGTTATCCCCACACAATGAAATTGATAGTAGAAGACTTTTGGGGAAAGAGATTTGAGCTTTATGTAGGAAAACTCAATCATTCCGGTTGGAAGCTGATGACTGTCGCTATTCCCCCGCAGAATTCTGCCGGAAAGACAGGTATCATCCAAAAGGACTATCACTACGGCACAAGCATGGGACTTAAGATTGTAGGTTTCCGAGTTGAATGTGATCCTGAAGAAGCTTATGGTCATTATTACATCTACTTTGATGATCTTCGCGTTGTAAGCGACTTATATGAAGTTGATATGCGCGATAAGGACGATATGTCGGATAACTGGTAAAAATTTTCCTTGAAACTTTAAGTTTTATCATAGAAAAAGGTTAAAAACTCCTATGGATGTTTTTAACCTTTTTTTTATATCTTCTTATAAAGCTTAAGCCTTTCTCTTTTGCCCTCTGCTTGTACAAGTTCCGCCTTGCTTAAAAACCAGCTTGTATAAGAAGCATATTTTTTTGCTCCAATTTTTTTTATATCTTGGTTTGTAAATTCTTCAGGGAGAAGACCCAGGACTTTTTTGCATATAGCCTTCATATTCTTGTAGTCTTCGGTGCTGTGTATTTTTATAAGTTTTTTATTTATGACTCCGGGGCGGTAAGCTCTTCTTTTTTTAGCTCCCGTATCAGTTTTTATAATCTCAGCGCTTATATATACAAGTTTAAAGCTTAAGTTTTTATTGTCTATCAAATGATAAAGACCTGAAAGTTCTTTAAAGATTTGAAAAAAGGATCCGTGTTTAGGGCTTTTTCTCCTATGCCGTGTTGAACCGTCCTCATTTAAAACTTGTATATATGAATCGATTGCTATGGGGTAGATGATTAAAACCTTGTGAGCCGGTAAAAATTTTTCTAACTTTAATCTTAAAGCGCTTAAATTTGCGGTTTGTATTTCTATTACACGTCCTGTATCGCAAAGAATATCGCAGATGCTGCCTAAAAGAGGCTGCTCCATTTTTCCGTTTTTTGGACAAAAGTATTCTTTTAGGCTTTTATGCAAGTCACTTTCGTTATAGGTATTTATCATTTGGTTATAGATGATTGTGAGTCTTTAGACATAATCTAAAAGCTCTTCGGCATCAAGCTGTTCTACAACATATATAATTTGAACTATTCCGCGATTTTCGATAGTGCGTTTACTTTGTACCTGATAAACTATCATCTTATTTGTAGGAAGTCTCTGAGGCAGCTCGTTTCCGTTAATGTCTAAAAAGGCTCCTATGGATACCGGGCCTCCTATTTCTTGTTTTTCTCCATCAGGGTAAATTATATAATATTCATACAGGGTCATAGGAGGAGTTTACACTCTTTTTAAGTCCTTGTCAATTTAGCGAAAACTTTTGTTTCAATCTATCCGAATAAAAACACTATCCGATAAAAAACAAATATTAAAAAATTCGAGCTTTTCTTACATAATCGTATTTACATTTTTTTTTGAAAGGGATAATATTTATGATTATGAATAAATTGGCTGAATTCCTTCCCGCTTTTATGCAGTTTTCACGGCTTGAAAATACAAATCTTATTTTACTTTTGGGCATAATATTGCTTTTAGGTGCTCTTGGAGGAACCGTTTTTAAAAAAATAAAGATTCCTCAGGTTGTAGGTTATATTGTAATCGGTATAATAATAGGGCAGTCCGGTTTCCAAATTTTGTCGGCACAAGTAATTACTGCCTTGGATCCCTTGTCAAGCATTGCCTTAGCTCTTATCGGTTTTTTAATCGGTGGGGAATTAAAAACAAAGGTAATCAAAAAATACGGAACGCAGTTTGTCGGTATATTGATTTTTGAATCCATAGTTCCTTTTATAACGGTTTCTATAGTAATTTCTCTTGCTGCATATTTTGTTACAAAGAATTTTGCCGCCTCTATTTCTTTAGGTTTAATTTTGGGTTCCATATCTTCTGCGACAGCTCCTGCTGCAACTACTGATGTCTTGCGCGAAAACAGGACAAGAGGACCCTTAACAACTACCGTCCTAGGCATTGTCGCCATGGATGATGCCGTAGCCCTTGTGTTATACGCCCTTGCTTCTTCAATAGCGGCTTCTCTTTTGGGAGCTCAAACTGCAAGCTTTGGAAACCGGATTCTTTTGCTCTTATACAATATTTTTGGTTCTATCTGTTTGGGAAGCCTGATAGGCTTTTTGTTAAGTTTGATTATAAGAAATATGATGACGGATTCAGGAAGAATTTTGGGCTTTTCATTGGGCTGTCTTCTTCTTTCCACAGGTATTGCTTATCTTCTTAGTCTGGATACCATCTTAGCTGCAATGGCCTTAGGCTTTTTTATGGTTAATTTTGCTCCTGCAAAAACTCGTTCCACCTTTACCTTGGTAGAAAATTTTACGCCTCCCATTTATGTGCTTTTTTTCGTTTTAGTCGGGGCTAAATTGAACATTTGGAATGTAACACCCTTTGTCGGTTTTTTGGCTCTTTTATATGTTGTTTTGCGTACCTTAGGAAAGACAATAGGTTCTATTTTGGGTTCATGGATTACAAAGGCTCCCGAAACTGTTAGAAAATATCTGCCGTTTTGTCTTTTAAGTCAGGCAGGTGTTGCCATCGGTCTTTCTATTTCGGCGGGACATGATTTTTCAGATACGATAGGTCCTACAATCCTTCTTATAATTACTGCGACAACCTTTATAGTTCAGCTTGTAGGTCCTATTTGTGTAAAATACGGGGTAAAAAGATCCGGAGAATGCGGTCTTGATGTTACCGAAGAGGATTTAATGAAGACCTTATCGGTTGGGGACGTTATGCTAAACGGAAAAACAATTTGTTCTCCCGATTCTCCTGCAGTTATTCCTGAAAATGTTCCCTTAAGTGCTATAATAGGTTCATTTAGCCGCAGTCCTAACCTAAATTATGCCGTTCGAAGCAGTGACGGCACTCTTGCCGGTATGATAAGTTTGGAACACCTGAAGGAAACCTTAACAATGACTGCTATTTATGACTGTGTTTTTGCCATGGATATCATGCAGCCTGCCGATATCGTTTGCTCGGAAAAAACAGGCCTAAAAGATTTATATGAGCTTTATACCGAAAAAGATATCTATGCTGTTCCTATAGTCGGCGATAATGGAGAACCTATTGGTATGGCTGAAAAAGATACCGTAGATCATTTTTTGCACAGAAAAATAATAGAATTGCATAAAAACGACTATGATCAGGAGTAAAAGCTGGTGTTTTGTTTTTTATTTTAAGTAGGTGTAACCTATTGAAAATCTTTGTTTTTTGTAGTATTATCACAGTGTATTAAAGTTTTTCCGGCATTGGAATCTGTTTCGGCGATCTTTTGCAGGCAGCTGGTCATTTTTTTTAAGATGAGCTTTTTTATAAAAATTATAAAAAAGCAAAGGTTTCTTATGCTCTTTTGAAAAAAAGAGCTTTTTTTATGCGTGAAATCTTGTTAAGCTGCCTGCGGGAGAGTGATTAATCTATTTAAAGTTTTTAAGAGTTAATATGATGAACCATATCGAAAATATCCGCTGGAAACAGCGCTTTCAAAATTTCGAAAAAGCTTTTTTGCTCTTAAGGGAAATTGTCGAGTCAAAAGATAATTTATCCGAATATGAGGCTATTGTTCAGGAAGGTATTGTACAGCGGTTTGAATATACTTTTGAACTTCTCTGGAAAACTCTAAAGGATAAGATGGAGTTTGACGGCATTAGTTTTGAGCGTATATCACCTAAGTATGTTTTTAAGGATGCTTATAAAAGTAAATATGTAGATGAAATTGATGTTTGGATTGAAATGACTAACAGCAGAAATTTGATGAGTCATACATACGATTCTTTAAAGCTCCTCGAAATATTAAAAAACATAAAGGAAGCTTTTTATCCTGAAATGTTAAAAATGTACGATTATTTTAAGAGTGAAATATAGCCGGGGCGCTCTAAAGACCGGTGTGTGTTATGAAGTTTGGGCTAACGGAAACTCAAGAAAAAATATTGATTGGTATTTTAAAAAAACACATTAAAAGCGGAGAGACAATAGTTTTCGGTTCTCGTGCAATGGGTACCAATACCGAAAGAAGCGATATAGATATAGCACTGAAGAGTGTTGAATTTTTTTCACCTTATTCGCTCGGCGATTTGATTGACGAAATAGCTGAATCGGATTTTCCTTACTTAGCTGATATACTGATTTATGAGGAAATTACCAACCCTGCCTTGAAGGAGCATATTGATAGGGTAGGAATGGAGTTTATAACAAAAGAAATTTAAGTTTTATTGAGGTATTTATATATGCAAAAGAAAGTATATTTGGGACTTACCGGTGATATCATTCACCCGGGGATTATTAACATCATTACCGAAGGTGCAAAGCATGGGCATCTTATAATAGGCTTATTAACAGATACTGCTATTGTTTCGCATAAAAGACTTCCGTATCTCACTTATGAGCAGCGTAAGCAGGTTATTGAAAATATCAAGGGTGTAGGCGAGGTTATTCCTCAGGAAGATTGGTCTTATATTCCGAATTTAAAAAAGCTTAAGCCCGATTTTATTATTCACGGCGATGATTGGAAAATCGGCTCTTTAAGCAAGATTCGGGATGAAGTCATCGAAGTAATGAAAGAGTGGGGCGGCAAGGTTATTGAAGTTCCGTACACAAAGGGAATCAATTCAAGTGCGCTTGCTTCAAACATGCACAGCATAGGCACTACTCCCGAAATAAGAATGAAAACACTCCGCCGTCTTATCGAGGCTAAGCCTATTGTCCGTATAATGGAAGCTCATTCAGGTCTTTCCGGACTTATAATAGAAAATCTTGAAGTGCAAAAAGATGACGGTGTACACCGCTATGACGGCATGTGGTCTTCGAGTTTAACTGATTCAACCAGCAAGGGAAAGCCCGATATAGAAGCTGTTGACCTTACAACACGTTTACAAAGTTTAACCGATATTCTTGAATGTACCACTAAACCTATTATTTACGATGGGGACACAGGAGGCAAAACAGAGCACTTTGTTTTTACTGTTCGGACCCTTGAGCGTAACGGAGTTTCTGCCATCATAATCGAAGACAAGGCAGGGTTAAAGAAGAACAGCCTTTTTGGAACTGAGGCAAAACAGGAATTGGCTGATGTAGGCGATTTTTGTCATAAAATTTCCGAAGGAAAAAAGGCACAAGTTACAAAGGACTTTATGATAATAGCCCGTCTTGAGTCTCTTATAGCAGGTCATTCTGTCGATGAAGCCTTGGAACGGGCCTTTGCCTATGTAAAGGCAGGTACCGACGGCGTTATGATTCACAGTAAGGAAAAGCACGGAAACGATATAAAAGAGTTTTGTGAGCGCTTTAGAAAGGAATACGAAAAGGTTCCCATAGTTTTGGTGCCTACTACCTATAATCAGTTTACCGAAAAGGAATTGGCTGCGTGGGGAGCAAATATAATCATCTATGCCAATCACATGTTAAGAGCTTCTTATCCTGCTATGTTAAAAGTTGCTCAGACCATCTTAGAGGCAGAGCGTTCACTGGAAGTGAATGACCTGTGCCTTTCGATTAAACAAATTTTGGAACTTATTCCGGGGACTAAATAAATGATAAGACCTCAATTTTTTTATGAACTATTAAAAGAAAATAGAACCGGCTTTTTTACGGGTGTTCCTGATTCCCTTTTAAAAAGCTTTTGTGCCTATATTACGGATAATGTAGAAGGTAAAAACCATATTATTGCAGCCAATGAGGGGTGTGCCGTAGGGCTTGCTGCGGGGCATTATTTTGCAACAGGAACCGTTCCTCTCGTCTATATGCAAAATTCGGGTTTGGGAAATACGGTCAATCCTCTTCTTTCTCTTGCGGATAAGGAAGTATATTCAGTGCCGATGCTGCTGGTAATAGGTTGGCGCGGGGAGCCTAATGTGCATGATGAACCTCAGCATATAAAGCAGGGTAGGGTTACTTGCTCTATCCTTGATGCGATGGAGATACCCTATTGTATTCTTTCGGATGAGGAGGGTGAAGCAAAGGTTCAAGTTGAAAAGGCTTACTCCCGTATAAAGGAATCAAGCTCTCCCTATGCGATTATCGTACGTAAAGGAATTTTTGATTCGTATAAATTAAAAGCGAATGAGGTTGTTCCTGCCGAGATGAGCCGCGAGGAAGCAATCGAAAAAATAGTTTTAAGTGCTCCTTCAAGTTCTTGTTTTGTTTCTACAACGGGAATGATCTCAAGGGAATTATATGAACTGCGTGATAAGCATGGCCAAGGTCATGCCAAAGATTTTTTAACTGTCGGCTCAATGGGTCATGCCTCTCAAATTGCTCTAGGAATTGCTTTAAGTAAGCCCGGTAAAAAGGTTTTTTGTATAGACGGAGACGGGGCTGCCATTATGCACCTAGGCGGTTTGACTTCAATCGGTTCACAAAAACCTAAAAACATGATACACATAGCTTTAAATAACGGAGCACACGATTCGGTCGGTGGTCAGCCTACTGTAGGTAGAAAAATAAATCTTTGCGGTATTGCCTTTGCCTGTGGGTATACTAAGGTTGTAACCGTTAAAACTCTTGAGGAACTTGAAGCTCAATTAAAAGACTTGTCTTCAGCGGAAGGAACCTTTCTTATTGAAGTCTTGGTATCAAAAGGTTCAAGATCTGATCTAGGACGGCCTAAGTCTACTCCTATCGAGAATAAAAAAGCTTTTATGGAGTTTTTGGAGGGGAAACATGATTAAACAAGCTGTAATTTTAGCCGGAGGTTTAGGCTCCCGTTTAAAAGATAAAACCAAAACCATGCCTAAGGGTTTTTTAGAAATAGGCGGTACTGCAATTGTCGAGCAATCTGTAAAAAAACTTCTTGCTCACGGAATTGAGAAGATTGTTATCGGAACGGGACATTGCAGTGAGTACTATGAGAGGCTTGCCGAAAAATATCCTGCAATTATAACGGTAAAAAATGAAAATTATGCAAATACCGGCAGTATGGGAACCCTTGAAGTTTGTGCTCCCTTTGTAGACGAAAGTTTTTTAGTTTTGGAGTCCGATCTTATTTATGATTCCATAGGTTTATTTTCTCTTATAAACGATGCTCGGAAAAATCTTATACTGGCAAGCGGTGCTACCCGGTCCGGTGATGAGGTTTATCTAGAAGCTGACGGGAATGCTTGTCTTACAGGGCTTTCAAAAAATAAAGACGTTTTAAAAAATATTTTCGGAGAGCTTGTCGGCATTACAAAGCTGACCAAAAGCACATTGAATAAGATGTGTGAATTTGCAAAAGCCCATCACAACGACTTACCTAAGATGGAATATGAGCATGCTCTTTTAGAAGTTGCTAAAACCGAAACTCTTGCAATAAAAAAGATAGAATATCTGGCTTGGCGTGAAATAGATAATGAAGACCACTTAGAGATGGCTGTAAAAAATGTTTATCCGCGTATAATCGAAAATGAGCAGCTGCGTGCCGTACGCCGAGAGGTGCTGCTTAATCCCGGTCCTGCAACTACTACCGACAGCGTAAAATATGCCCAAGTTGCAGCCGATATTTGTCCGCGTGAAAAAGTTTTCGGCGACTTAATGCAATGGCTCTGTGATGAGCTAAAACTTTTTGCTCTTTCGCCTGAAACCAATCCCGCTGATTATGAAACCGTTATGTTCGGCTGTTCCGGTACGGGTGCCGATGAGGTTATGGTTTCATCATGTGTACCCGATACGGGTAGACTTTTGGTAATAGATAACGGATCTTACGGCGCCAGAATGGCTAAAATTGCCGAGATTTATAAAATTCATATGGATGTTTTTAAAAGCTCGACATATGAGCCTTTGGATTTACAAAAACTTGAAGCCGAATTTGCAACAAAAAAATATACCCACATTGCCTGTGTTTACCATGAAACAACGACTGGACTTTTAAACCCCTTGCATATTATCTGCCCTATTGCAAAAAAATACGGTATGGTAACCTTGGTAGATGCCGTAAGTGCCTATTGCGGAATGCCTATGGACTTAAAAACGCTTGGTATCGATTTTATGGCTTCTACCAGCAACAAAAACATTCAAGGAATGGCAGGCGTAGGTTTTGTTATCTGCAATAAGACAGAGCTTGAAAAAACAAAAGATTATCCTATGCGGAATTATTATTTAAATCTTTATGACCAATACGCCTATTTTGCAAAAACACACCAAACCCGCTTTACACCTCCCGTACAAACCATGTATGCCCTGCGTCAGGCTGTGCTAGAAACAAAACAGGAAACGGTTCAAAAGCGGTATGAGCGTTACAGCGAATGTTGGAATATTTTGGTTGCAGCCGTTAAAAAGCTCGGACTTAAAATGCTGGTAAAAGAAGAACATCAAAGCAGGTTTATAACGGCAATCTTGGAACCCGAAACTCCCAAATACAGTTTTGAAGCCTTGCATGACTTTGCTTCGGAAAATAGCTTTACTATCTACCCGGGAAAACTAGGCAATATCAATACTTTCCGCATTGCCAATATAGGCGATATTCAGCCGAAGGAAATGCGCAGATTTACCGTAAAACTTGAAGAGTATATGAAAGGTATTGGAGTTGGGGTATAATATTCCATTTATAATGGTATAAATATGTTGATGGTATCGACGTATTTATGCCATTGCTATTGACATATTTTAATTTTTGTGTATACTTTTATATATGCAAAAGGCGAAATTAAAAGAGATATATTTAAGTCAGGCTGAAAGTATAAAGAATACCGATGACGGTGTTTTTCGATTTGCTTTAAATTTTCTTCCTGATATAAAAAATCATGCTCTTGTTATAAGCGGTGTAAGAAGGTGCGGTAAAAGCACTTTATTGCGTCAATTTATAAAAAAGGCCGGAAAACCGTTTTTCTATTTAAATTTTGATGATTTGCGTCTGCTTGAATTTTCCGTTTCGGACTATGGAATCTTAGACGAAATAATAGATGAAACCGGTATAAAACTCATCTTTTTTGATGAAATTCAAACTGCAGTAAACTGGGAACTGTATGTACGCCAAAAACTTGATCAAGGTTTTAAAGTGGTACTTACGGGTTCCAATGCTTCACTTTTAAGCAGGGAGCTGGGGACAAAACTGACAGGAAGACATATTGTTAAAGAACTTTTTCCTTTTTCATATTCCGAATACTTAACTTTTTCAAAGACAAAAAGAGGATATAATTCTTTTAAGAAATATTTTCAAATGGGCGGTTTTCCTGAGTATTTAAAATTAAAAAACCCCGAAATTTTAACACAGCTTCAAAAAGATATTTTATACAGGGATATAGCTGTCAGGTACAATGTATGGGATGAACGCTCTTTACAAAGACTCTATATTTTTTTAGCTTCACATGCAGGTTCTTTGATTTCTCCCAGCAAACTAAAAAATGTTGCCGGTGTAAAATCTCATACGACAATTTTGGAATATTTTTCGTACTTTGAAAACTCGTATTTATTGAGTTTGGTTCAAAAATTTGCATGGTCGCAAAAAGCGCAAAGCCTTGCACCGAAAAAAGTTTATTTTACGGATATAGGTTTTATACGCACCGCCGGTTTTGCGTTTAGTGAAAATGCCGGGCATATTTTAGAAAACTTCGTATTTAACGAGTTGCGTAGAAAATACGGCAGTTTTGACGATAAGCAAATTTATTATTATAACGAAGGTAATTGTGAATGTGATTTTGTTATCAATCCGTATACTACCCCTATGTGTATTCAAGTGTGCTTAAAATTGGAGCATGATAACACGGAGCGGGAAATAAAAGGCTTGTTATCTGCAATGGATTTTTTCAAATTGAAAAAAGGAATAATCCTTACGGAAAATTCGCATGATGTTTTTGTGCAGGAAGACAAAAGAGTTGAAATCATGCCTGCATGGGAATATTTTGAATAATTTTTAAGGAATAATTTATGGCTATAACAAAAGCGGAAGAATCGTGGGATTTAATTATTGAACCCAAACGAAAACTCTTGGATATACCTATACGAGATGTAATAAGATATAGGGACTTGATTGCTCTTTTTATAAAGAGAGATTTTGTTACACAGTATAAGCAGACTATTTTGGGCCCCTTATGGTTTATTATCAATCCGCTTATTTCGACGGTCATGTATGCCTTTGTATTCGGTAATTTGGCAAAGTTAAGTACTGACGGCGTTCCGCATATTTTATTTTATTATGCCGGAACTATGTTATGGTCTTTTTTTGCAGGTTGTTTCACCGATGCAACGAATATTTTTGTAAATAATGCATCTTTATTTGGAAAGGTTTATTTTCCTCGTCTTACCGTTCCTATAAGTAATATTGCCGGTAATGTAACAAGAATATTGGTGCAATTTTTGTGTTTAATGGGCTTTTTTGTTTATTATTTAGTAACTTCAGATATTTTAAGACCTTCTTTGTTAGCTCTTCTTTTTCCTCTTATTTTGATTTGGATTGCAGCTGTTGCAACAGGCATGGGGATGGTTATCTCGGCTTTAACAACTAAGTATAAAGATTTAAGACTCCTAGTAAATTTTGCCTTAAATCTTGCAATGTATGCTACGGCTGTAGTTTATCCTGTATCTCAAATTCCTCAAAGGTTCCATTGGGTCTTATATGCTAACCCCATGAATGCTCCTATTGAACTTTTTAGGGTTTTGTTTTATGGGGCCGGTGGGATTCCAATGCAAGCAATTATTTCGAGTATTTTGCTGACTTTTTTCTTTTTATTTTTAGGGCTTATTATGTTTAATCAAAATGAGCGTAACTTTATTGATGTGGTGTAATGTAAAATGTCAAATACTGTAATAAAAATAGAACATCTTTCTAAGATGTATAAACTGGGAATAATAAACAATGGAGCTCTTTTTAGAGACATTCAAAGCTGGTGGGCTTTAAAAAGGGGAAAAGAAGACCCTCATTCGCAAATTGGTGAAGATAAATACTTAGGTTCAGATACCGAATTTTGGGCATTAAAGGATTTAACTTTTGATATTAAGCAGGGAGATAGGGTCGGTATAATAGGAAAGAATGGAGCAGGGAAGTCAACTCTTTTAAAAGTTCTTTCCCGTATAACAACTCCTACTGAAGGACTCGTTAAGATAAAAGGCAAGGTTTCAAGCCTATTGGAAGTAGGAACGGGTTTTCATGGAGAGTTAACAGGCCGCGAGAACATTTATCTTAACGGTGCAATACTGGGTATGAAAAAGTCTGAGATTGACCGTAAACTTGATGAGATTATAGACTTTTCCGGTATTGAAAAACACATCGATACACCGGTTAAACGTTATTCAAGCGGTATGTATGTCCGTCTCGCCTTTGCAGTTGCCGCTCATTTGGATAGCGATATACTGATAGCCGATGAAGTGCTGGCTGTAGGTGATGCAGAGTTTCAAAAGAAAGCTATTGGGAAGATGAGTGAACTTTCGACAGGACAGGGGAGAACGGTTCTTTTTGTCAGCCATAATATGGCAGCGGTTAAATCTCTTTGTAATAAGGGGGTTATTCTTGAGAAGGGTAGATTAAAATTTGAGAATAACAGTATTGATAAGGTTATTGAGGAGTACCAAACTGCAGGTTCTGTTGATACAAGACAAAGTGAATGGATAAACAATGGTGATTTAAAAAGTATTTTTTTTACTCCTGAAAAAATGTATATAATAAATAGTAACGGTGAGAAAGTAAACTCGTTTACAAGGGATGAAAAAAACATTAGGTTTGTCATAGAGGCTGATATAAAAGAAAACAATCCTTTGTTAAACTTTGGTATATCTTTTATAAATAGTGGCGGTCAGGTCGTGTTTACCACGTGGGTGCGAGATATAAATATGGATACCAGTTTTCAATTAGGTAAAAGTAAATTCTTGTTTCAAATTCCGAATAGTTGGTTAAATATAGGTAAATATAAAGCTTTGATGTCGGGTGGTTTGCATCATGTTTCTTATATAATAAATCCTGGATGTGAACCGTTTATTAGCTTTGATGTTTCAGGATCAATTGGGACAGATTTTGGCGATGATGTAAGGAGTGGTTGTGTTTTGCCTATGTTACAGTGGAGTAATATGCAATGAAAAAAAATACGGCAATAGTAACAGGCGGAACATCTAATGATGTCCCTGCAATGGCTTGCCTTGTAATGAATATAAAGGATACTAATCCTACTCTTGCAGATGAAATAGTTATTTTTCATGACGGCATTTCAGAAAAAGATCAGAAGTTGATAAATAGTATTTTTCCTACACGGTTTATTTTATATGAATCGCCATTTAATGATGTAACAGATTTTGGAGATGTGGTAACGAAGTATTTTAGCCCAATGGTATTTTGCAAATACGAATGTTTTAAGCTGCTTGAGGATTATGAATGTGTTATTTGGACAGATTATGATGTAGTGATAGTAGATGATTTATCTGAGTTAAAGGAAAAATCATCTTCAGGTATTGAAATTATGATTTCAACAAGCGGCCATATATATAATGCATTTCAAGGAAATTATTCGAACCTAAATTTTCTAAAAAAATATGATTTGGAACGAGAGGGGCTTTGTATGTCCCTTTTTGTTCTTTGTGACACTCTTAGAGATTATAAGGATTTATATGCATGGTGTATAGAGTATACAAAAAGACTCGCACAATACCTATTGCTTCCGGAACAGGCAGTCGTAAATTTATTATTGCAAGAATTCGATATCAAAGCAGGAGTAACAAGAATTATAGATAAAATATATAGTGTGCATCCTTCTGATTCTTTTAAGCCTTCTGCTGTTAAAATTCTTCATGCCTATGGTCAGCCCAAGTTTTGGAACGGATTATACAACGAAACATGGGAAAAAAATTACAGACACTGGATTAAGATGGGCGGAACTCCTTATGAGCATAGAACCGTGAAATATAAGTTAAAAACTATAAAACAGAAATTTAAAAGTAAGGTACAGAAGATTATAAAAAAATAGTATACAAAGTATAAATTATACGGAGAAGGAACATATACATGAATACATTTAAATCGGATATTTACAAGAATAAGGTACTGATGATTACGGGTGGAACGGGTTCTTTCGGCGGAGAAGCATTAAAACAATTTTTAAACTCCGATTTAAAAGAAATCAGAATATTCAGCCGTGACGAAAAAAAACAGGAAGAAATGCGTATCCAATATAAAAGCGATAAGCTGAATTTTATTATCGGTGATATAAGGGATTTTAAGAGTATTAATTCGGCAATGCGTGATGTAAATTATGTTTTTCAAGCAGCTGCATTAAAACAGGTTCCTTCGTGTGAATTTTATCCTTACGAAGCAATTAAAACAAATATTCTGGGGTCTGAAAATCTCTTGGAGGCGGCTGCCCAAAATGGAGTTGAAAAAGTTATAGTTTTAAGTACGGATAAGGCGGTCTACCCTATTAATACGATGGGCATGACAAAAGCCTTAATGGAAAAACTTGCAATTTCAAAGGCCCGCGATTCACGTATCAAAAATAATAATGCGGTTATTTGTGCAACCAGATATGGGAATGTTATGTGCTCCAGAGGATCTATTATTCCCCTATTTATCCAACAAATAAAAGACGGTTTACCCTTAACTGTAACGGAACCCGAAATGACACGCTTTATGATGTCTTTACCGAGTGCTATAGAACTTGTAATGTATGCTTTTGAAAATGCCAATTCCGGAGATCTTTTTATACAAAAAGCTCCCGCGGCAACTATAATGGATTTGGCAAATGCCGTAAAACAAATTTTTAATGCCGATAACGAAATAAAAATTATCGGTTCCAGGCACGGTGAAAAAATGTATGAAACGCTTTGCAGTAAAGAAGAAATGACTAAAGCTGAAGACTTGGGAAATTATTTTAGAATTCCTGCCGACTTTAGAGATTTAAATTATACAAAATATGTACAAAAATACGGTTCGAAAATCTCACATGAAGAATATAACTCGGATAATACAAAGCGTTTAAGTGTTCAAGAATTAAAAGATATGTTGTTAAATCTTGACTATGTTCAAAATGAATTGAAAACTCAAAAAAATAGAGGATAAATTATGTTCGGCTATATAAAAAAAATAATTAAAAAAATCTTTAACCTTCTGGGGCTGGAAATTTCAAAGAAGAGTTTTAAAGAAGATGAATGTATATATCCTCAAATTAGCACTGAAGAATCTGGATTATATAGGATGCTTTATTCTGAAGAATCTATTGAAAATCGGAGATTCTATAATATTGGTGCCGGTAGTTTTTTTCATCCGTATTGGACAAATATTGATTATCATAATGATTTTTATGATCAAAATCAGCATATTGTTAATATTGAGTATGATTTAATGAAAAAGGAACAATTACCGCTACCGGACAAATGTGCGGAAATTATATATATCAGCCATGTCTTAGAGCATATAACCGATGCCGCAGCAAAGAATATTTTATCGGAATGTTATCGAATCTTAAAGCCAAAAGGATTATTAAGAATTGTCCAGCCGGATATTGATTATTATTATGATGCTTATAAGCGTGAAGATTGTGTTTTTTTTGGGAAATATCCTAAGACAATCGAAACAAAACTGTGGGAAGAACAGTGGTTTGGAGTTCCTATGAATGTATTGGAAAAGGCCAGTCTTGAAGATATGTTTCTTTTATATTGTTTTAGAAGTTTATCTCCTATTGTTTCGGATAATCATCTAAAAATTGTTTCATCGGAATTTAAACGCTTGATGGATTCAAATGACTATATAAATACCCTAAATTATTTTTCTTCTCTTTGTTCTTTTGATTATAACCACCCGGAATATCATATAAATTGGTTTAATAAAAATAAATTAATCGACGTTCTACGTTCATCTAATTTTGAACATATAATACCTTCTGCATATGGAAAAAGTATTTCACCTATATTACGAAATACCGTTTTATTTGATACCACTGTTCCTGAAGTATCTTTATATATCGAGGCAATAAAATGAAAAAAATAAGTGTTCTTGTTCTCGGCAGTACAGGTATGCTCGGTAATGCCGTAACTCGATACCTTTCTAAAAATTCCTTGTTGAATATAATACCGACACATCGAAATGATCAATATAAATTAAGTTGTAATTCAATTAAGTACGATCTTTTGCACGACAGCCTTAATATTCTTCCGCGAAATATAGATTATGTTATCAATTGCATAGGAGTGATAAAACCTTTTGTTTTCCAAAATATTGAAACAACAATCAAAATAAATTCTTTATTTCCATGGGAATTATCTCGGTGGGCAAATTTAAATAGTTGCAAAATAATACATATTACAACCGATTGTGTATATTCCGGTCAAAAAGGTAAATATGTTGAAACAGATCCCCATGATGCACTGGATATATATGGAAAATCAAAATCACTCGGCGAGATATGCTCGGAAGCAATGGTCCTGCGAACAAGTATTATAGGTGAAGAGATACATAGTTATGCAAGCTTAATTTCATGGACCAAATCACAAAAAGGTAAAAGTGTTGACGGTTATAAAACTCATCACTGGAACGGGTTGACCACTTTGGAATACGCTAAATGCTGTGAAAAAATAATAAACGGTGATTTATATCAAAAAGGATTGTATCATATTTTTGCTTCTAACGATGTTACAAAATATGATTTACTTCATCTCTTTAATAATAAGTATAATCTGAAATTAAATATTTGTGAAGCTTATCCTGAAAAAATAGACAGAACCCTTAGAACTAATATGAATTTATGTTCAAGATTGGAAATACCTGATGTGAATGAAATGATAATGGAGTTATGATGAATAAGCCTAAATATTCAATAATAATACCTGTAAATAATGTTATAAATTATTTACCTGCTACAATAGAGTCTATAATTTCTCAAAATTATACTGATTATGAATTAATTATAAGTGATGATAATTCTACGGACGGAACAGCTGAATATATCGATTCTCTCAATCATCCTAATATAAAAGTTCTGCATACAATAAGCCGCCTTACAATGGCAGCACATTTTGATTGGGCTCAAACACATGCATCCGGTCAATGGCAGATGTTTGTCGGCGGCGATGACGGATTGCAACCGTATTTTTTTCAGCTTGCAGATATGTTAACAGAAATCGCAGCAAAAAAAAATATCAGAACAATTGCAAGTAGACGTGCTTATTTTTTTTGGAATGGATGTCAATCTGATTATGGTGATGTTGCGGTTTCATATAGTGTAACGAAAAAGTATAGAGTTAAATCTTCAAAAAAAGAAATGTATAGATGTCTATATTCAAAGGATGATTATTTTAATTTGCCTCAAATGTATACAACTTCGCTATTTCATAAAACATTAATTGATCAAATGCGGCAAATGCAAAATGCGAAATTCTTGACGTACGGAATATCTGATGCTAACATGGCGGCTATAAGTGTCAGTATGGAAAAAAGATTTTTATATTCGGAAATACCTCTTGGTTGGGTTGGAACATCTCCTAAAGTTCTTAGAAGGTCTGATGATTTTATCAAAAATATTAAATTGCATTCTTGCTGTGGAAATTACAGATTGGGCTTTATGCCAATATATTTTTGGGGGGCTTTACTGACACTCTCCGATTTTAACCGGAGAACACAAACAAAATTACTTTCAAAAAGAATAATAGAAAATATGGTAGCCAATGCTTACATACAGCTAAATACAACTGATTTTATAAATTCAAATAAATATGACTATTTTTTAGAATTTTTGAATATAAATAATTTAAAACTGGAGCGAATAAAAAAGAAAGTTATATCTATTAATAGAAAAAATAGAATACTAGCTTTTTTTTATACAATTGTATTCTTTCCGTGGCGATGTATATCATTTGTTTTAAGAAGAATACCTTTGTTAAAAAAATATTTTATCCCAAAAGATTGTAGCGTATATGTTCGTCGGACTGAGCAGCCTCATATAACATTAGAAACAGCCTCTGAAACAGTTATGAAATTAGTGAGCAAAAACTTAATTCTTGTAGAACTTATTGTATAAATAATTTTTTTACAAATAAGGAATTTATTATGAACAAAGCACTAAAAAAAATTTTAAAACCTATTTTATTACCTCCATATCACTTAATAAAAAACTGGCTGTACAAGGATAGAACATGGTTAAGAATATTACTCTCAACATTTTCTCCTGTATACGCGAGTAAATACTTATACAAAAAAGCTTTTAGTAAAAAACTTGATTTGAAAAATCCTAAAACTTTAAATGAAAAGTGTATGTGGTTAAAACTGCATACATATTATAATCATCCATTAATAACTGAGTGTTGCGATAAGTATCGCGTGCGAGATTATGTTAAAAGTTGTGAATGTGGTGAGATATTAAACGAGTTAATTGGTGTATGGAATAGTCCTGATGAAATTGATTTTGATAAATTACCTAATAAGTTTGTTTTAAAATGTAATCATGGTTGCGGGTATAATATTATTGTAAATGATAAATCAAAATTAGATGTTACGAAAACTCGTTTAATTTTAAAGGAGTGGTTATGTGAAGATTATTGGAGGTTATATGCTGAAACTCAATATAAATTTATAAAGAAAAAGATTATTTGTGAAAAACTTATAGAAACGAAACACAATGACTTACCGGAAGATTATAAAATATATTGTGTAAATGGTAAATTTGAAGTTTTAATGTTTTGTGCTGAACGCTCAAGCGGAAATCCTAAATTTTATTTTTTTGATAAGAATCTTAATTATGTACGTGAATATTATCAAAATGATAAAGATGTCGATAAAACGGTATTACCAGAAAATATAAACAAGATGATACATTTTGCAGAGCGTTTAGCTGTACCTTTTCCATTTGTGCGTGTTGATTTATACAGTGAACAAAATCGAATTTATTTTGGTGAGCTCACTTTTTTACCAACAGGAGGCACCGAAAGTAATCTATATAGTAATACTGAATCACAAATTGATTTAAGTATAGAATTATAATAGAACATAGAGTTATATATGAGACAAAAATTGGTAATATTTGGTGGTGGAAGTAGTGCGCATACTCTTATTCCGCTTTTGGATGATTCAGATTTTGATGTTTCTGTTCTTACTTCAAAACCAGAATGCTGGAATGATGTTGTCAGCTTAGAATATCAAAATGCTACTGGAGAAATTATTAATACATTTTCAGGTAGACTCACAAAAGCATCAAAAAATCCAGAAGAAATAATTCCAGCAGCTGATTATATAATATTGTGTATGCCGGTACATAAATACCGATTTGCTTTAAATCAAATAGCCAAATACATAAATAATAAAAAAACTGTATTTATCGGGACAATATATGGTCAAGGCGGTTTTAATTGGATGGTTGATGAAATTAAGAAAAAATATTCATTAACCAATATTGTTACATTTGCGTTTGGTTTGATACCTTGGGTTTGTAGAGTAAAAAACTATGGTAAAAATGCTGTAACATATGGCAGTAAAGCTGTAAATATTGCAACTGTTTTTCCTGATTTATATTTTGAAAAACTGAATAATGAGTTATTCAATAATATCTGTTATAAATGGTTTAAACAAGGTAAAGTACTGCAATGCAAAAATTTTATTTCATTAACACTTTCCGTTGATAATCAAATTATACATACTTCCAGATGTTTTGGATTATATAAAGTATATGGAAAAACTTGGAAGCATAAAGATGATGTTCCGATGTTCTATCGTGATTATGATAAAGTCTCTGCTGATACATTATCAGCTCTTGATAATGACTATACTAAAATTAGAAAGGAAATTATAAAACTATATCCAAAAAATGATTATACATATATGCTTGACTATTTGACACTTGAAAGATTATCATACCAATCAAACAATACTGATATAAAACAATCATTTGTTAATTCCCCAACATTAACAACTATTCAAACACCTGTGATACAAAATCATAATGGGTTGTGGGAATTAGATAAAGAACATCGATTTTTTATGGATGATATTTATTATGGGGTTTGTATTGCAAAGTGGATTGCAGAAAAATTATGTATAACGGTGAAAACAATAGATGAAATATTATATTGGGCTGAAATAATAAGAAATGAACATATTATAGATCATAAAACCAATTCTTTATTATCAGATAGATTTGATTTATCTGAAAAATTTAAATCAGGTTTGCCATGTTATTATGGTTTAAATTCCATAGGCGATATTATTGATTAAAGGACTTCTTTCCCTTTTTTCCCCATCCTGCCTTAAAAAATAAAAAAGATGATAAATTGAAGTATGAAGCAAAGATGATTATTTTATGAGGAGATAGTTTAAGAGTCTTAAACAAGCTATGAAATAGTCTTGAGAAACTTAATGAAGAATAAATTGGGAAATATTTAAACCAATATTTAAAAAGCATTAAACAAAGAAGCAAAAGATTTAGGCGGAAAATATGCATGCGATTATGTAATGATGTTTAAAATAACAATCTTACAAAGATTATACAACATAAGTGATGATCAAACAGAATATCAAATAAACAAAGTTTGTGCAATATTCTCGCTAATAATGATGAACTTAACATATGCCTTATGCTGATATTGGCTGTTTTAAGAAATAAAATTATGGAGAATAGTAGGTATAAAAAATGAAAAATAAGAAGACCCAAGATAAAGAATCTAATTTTTGCACTAGGCAGTTTATAAAAACATTGGCGAGTAATAAATCGGTACTGAAAAATAGGTTTTTATAGGTGCCTCTATAAGTAATAGGAGTTTACTATGCCCACACCAACAATAATCGGAACATCAAGTTTTGCTCAATCAGGAGGTTCTGCATTAACAAATGTATTGGAAGAATTTGAAAGCATATATTCGATTGCGGATAGAGGCCAATTTGAATGTAAATTTTTTACTGATAATATTTTGCCGCTGGAAATTGCCCTTAAAACAAGGTATGGCATAGATAATGCTATAAAATCTTTTTTATTTAATGCAAAAATTGCTTCTTTAGATCCACTATATCAAAATAATTTTGGTGATACTTTTTATGATTGTGCTGTAGCATATATAGATTCTATTTCTGACTGGTATTTAGGTGCCGTTCATAAGGATTATGACTATAGTTTTCTTGATAAAAACGAAAGTAAAATGTTTAAAAATGCCGGTAAGCTTTATAAGTATCTGTATGGAAGCCGTGAGTATGCAGCGTATGAACCATATCACTGGGAGCCGTCTTTTGCTCCTTTTGGAAAAGTATATTATGCCGATTTTACAGATGATTTTTACCAAAAAACTCAAGCTTATATCGAAAAAGTATTTTCACCATCATATATGCAAAATAAAAGATATTTATTAGCAGATGCTATTTATACTGCGACCTCTACTACACCTAATGAGCTTATGTATTATAAAAATTCTAAGGCCTTGATTGCGAATCGAGATCCTCGAGACCTTTACGTAATGAACAAGGAAATATATGGAGAATGGTTTATTCCTACATGGGATGTTGATGCTTGGATTAAATACTATAAACATAGAAGACAATGCATTAAGCCTCAAAAAGAAAATAACAAAGACAATATACTTCATATTCAATTTGAAAATTTGATATACGATTATGAAGACAGCTTATCAAAAATAAAAAATTTTTTAGATCTATCCGATGAAGACCATGTTAAAAAAGGTCAAATTTTTATTCCTGAAAAATCGATTCAAAATACGCAAATGTTTCGAAGATATCCTAAGTATTTTGATGATATAAAAAAGATAGAAAAAGAACTTCCTGAATTCTGCTATGATTATTCAGAAAGTCAAATTAGATATTTCCATTCTGAATGTAAGAATCCTAATAGATTATCGCTGGAAGATATAAGAAAAAATGTTTGTGCTTTTCAAAAACAGGAAACCTTCCTTTTTCGCTTTTAAAAGGTTCTCTTGTATTTTCAACCTTCTATTCAAATTTTACAGGGATGAAAAATAGAATATCAATTGTTTCGAAAGTAAAAGGTTTGATAAAAATAACAATAGGACTTTTTATCCTCCTATTCGAATTTATATATTTTTTAATTAGTATTAAAAATTACCAAAATAAAACTCAAGATACTGTTATTGAGTTTAAATAAGATATATTAATTGGTGTGCTTATGAATAAAATAACCGTATTAATGCCTTCGTATAATCGGGGACGGTATATTACCGAAGCTGTAAATTCAGTTTTAAATCAAAAAACAAAATTTGGTGTAAAGCTCATTATTACAGATGATTGTTCGACAGACGGTTCTGTTGAAAAAATAAAAGATTTTCATAAAACCCATCCCGATAACATTGAAATTATTTTGTCGGGCAAAAATGAGAGATTACTTTCCAACATTTTAAAAGCTCAAATGAGGGTTGAAACCGAATATTTTTGTGTGTTGGATCCTGATGACTATTATACGGATGAGTTTTTTTTACAAAAAGCTGTCGATTTTCTTGATACTCATAAAGAGTTTACAATTTATAGTTCTAACTGTATGATGTTGTATGATGATGGCTCACATGAGCCTTATATCAAAACTCAAGTACAAGACAGTGTTTTTTCTTTTAATGATTTATTGCAAGATAAGGTTATCATAACGCAAACAGCCGGAAGTATTTTTAGAAATGTTGTATATAATAATGGTATCCCTGAAATTATAAAAAATGCAATAGGAACATATAGCGAATCTTCTTTTCGGGCAGATACTGAAAGATATATTTTTCATTTGCATAAGGGTAAAGCTTATTTTAAAAATGAATTTGCTGCTGTTTATAGAATGCATCAAGATGGTATATGGACCAATACAAATAAATTTCATCATAATCTCCTCCATGCTCAGGCATTTTATGATTATTTTCGGTATTTTGAATATAAGTATCCTGAGTATTTTATCAAAGTCTCTAATTCTTATGCAAAACAATGTTTTGAATACTTAAAAATATCAATTGATAGTAATAGTTTTACTCAAACGGCCGATATAGGCGATATGAATCAATTATTTGCCTTATTATCCGAGACCGAAAAATATAAATGTAAAGTAAACAAAAAGAATGTAGAATATAAATTTACTGTGAAAAAACTTATTAAATATCTGCTTCCCTATGGTTTGGTTAGATTTTTACAGTCGCGGAGATAAAAATAAAAAATGAAAAAATATAAAATTGCGGTAGCCGGAACCGGCTATGTAGGCTTAAGCATTGCTGTTCTCCTTTCACAGCATAATGAAGTTTATGCCGTAGATATAGTACCTGATAGGGTTAATCTTATAAATAATAAAAAATCTCCTATTCAAGATAAAGAGATTGAAGACTATCTTTTAACGAAACCTCTTAATCTTAAAGCTACGCTTGATGCTGCATTTGCATATTCCAATGCAGATTTTGTTATTATTGCGACTCCTACTAATTATGATCCGCAAAAAAATTTTTTTGATACGAGTGCTGTTGAAGCTGTAATAAAGCTTGTTATGACTTATAATCCTAATGCTGTTATGGTAATAAAATCTACTATTCCGGTCGGCTTTACAAAAACAATACGGGAAAAAACCGGAAGTAAAAATATAATATTCAGTCCGGAATTTTTAAGGGAAAGTAATGCTCTTTATGATAATCTTTATCCAAGCAGAATCATTGTAGGAACCGATTTAAAAGACAAGAGACTTACGGAAGCTGCTGAAGATTTTGCAAGATTATTGAAGGAAGGAGCCATAAAAGAGAACATTGATACCCTGCTTATGGATTTTACTGAAGCTGAAGCTGTAAAATTGTTTGCAAATACCTATCTTGCCTTAAGAGTAAGCTTTTTTAATGAGCTTGATACCTATGCAGAACTTAAGGGCTTGAATACTCAGTCTATAATAGAAGGTGTTTGTCTTGATCCGCGAATAGGCTCTTTTTATAACAATCCATCGTTTGGATATGGAGGATACTGTCTCCCGAAAGATACAAAACAGCTTTTAGCTAATTATCAGGATGTTCCTCAAAATCTTATTCAGGCAATAGTAGAATCAAATAGAACACGCAAAGATTTTATTGCCGATAGGGTTTTGCAAAAAGCCGGCTATTATGATTATTCTGATTCCATATCGTTTAATGCAAATAATGAGAAAAAGATAGTTGTTGGTGTGTATCGTCTTATTATGAAATCAAATAGCGATAATTTCCGTCAAAGTTCCATTCAAGGAATTATGAAAAGGATAAAAGCCAAGGGCGCTGATGTTATTATTTATGAACCTACTTTAAATGACGGAAAAACTTTTTTTGGACGTCTTGTTGTAAATGATCTTGCAAAATTTAAAAAAATGAGTAGTGTCATAATTGCTAATAGGTATGATTCATGTCTTGACGATGTTAAGGATAAGATTTATACGAGAGACTTATTTAAAAGGGATTAGATTTTGATATGAATGCTGAAATTACGGTCGTAATTCCTACATATAATAAAGCCGCATATATTTCTCAAACAATAGAAAGTGTTTTAAAACAAACTTATCAGGATTTTGAAATTGTTATCGTTGATGATTGCTCACAAGATGATACTGAACTTGTTGTACAAGAATACTTGTCGGATAGAATTCGTTATTTTAAGCATTTACGAAATTGGGGGCCGGGAGCAACTTTTAATGATGGAATTGAAAAAGCAAATACGGAGTATGTTACTTTAATTGCTAGTGATGATATTTTGCTTCCGAATCATCTTGAACAAGTAATGTTGCAATTTAAAAAAGATGATTTAGTTGAAACGGTTTTTCCAAAACTTAAAGTAATCGATGAAAACGGCAATGATTTAAATGAAGTTATTGAACAGCCTTTTTTTGATAAATATAAGATGCTTAACCACCTTTTTTATGCAGGAAATGATATCCCTTCTCCCGGTGTGTCATTTAAAAAATCTTTATTTAAAAAAACTGCCGCTTATAATCGGAATCTGATTATGATGCATGACTATGATTTAAATGTACGCTGTTTAATACACGGAAAAATAGCTGTGGTTGATGAACCTACTGTTTATTATAGAAGATTTTCAAATCCTATAATAAATTTAAGCGGTAAAACAAAATGGCTTGATATGTGCCTTTCTATTGAAAGCAAATTTGTTCTTGATAATTATTTAAGCTTAGGCTATGATGACATGAAAAAAATTTTCCCGCACTTAGAAGCCTGTAATCGTAAAGAAATAAAATTTAGATTTCTTATTGATGCTTGTAAAAATAAACAGGTGCGTTTAAGCTCTTGGGCTTTTGAACGTCTTGTTAGCTGTCTTGAAAATAATAAAGATTTTTTTAATACTAATGAATTTGATTTTCAGTACAAAGATTATATTGACTTATATAAAATAAATTCAAAAAATGTTATCGGTAAAAATCATAAAGAAAAGCTATATAATGATGTAAAAGTATTGATAAAAAAAATGTTCGGATTACATTAATTGTTTTAACTGATAGTTGGATATGAATATGAAAGAAATAGAACTTCCTAAGGTTACAGACGATCGTGGAAATCTTTCTTTTTTTGAAAGTGAAAGAAGTATACCCTTTAAAATTAAGGGTGTAAGACTTCTCAACATATATAATACTGATGATCAATATAAATTTACGGATAATAAGAGTTCTAGTTTCTTTTTTGTTGCACTTTCGGGGTCTTTTCTATTTAAAAATAGCAATGCTGATAATTTTATAAATGGTATATTTTTGCAGAATGCAAATAAGGGAGTATACATCGCTAAAAATACTGATTTTATATTATCAGGATTTGCAGAAAATACTGTGGTATTGATTATATCTTCAACTGAAGAATTTAATGTGAGGAAGATTTAATGCCGTATTCCATTGAAGATTGCAAAATTTTAAACTTAACTAAAGGAACTGTACCTAATCTTACTCGTCTTGATAATAGAACTCTCTTACCATTTGATGTTAAACGTATATACTATCTTTATGGAATTCCTGAAAATCAGGATAGGGGAGCTCATGCTCATAAAGAATTATTTCAACTTCTTCTTGCTGCTTCGGGATCTTTTAAGGTTGAACTTGGTGACGGCTCAAATAAAAAAAAATTCTTTTTAAATAACCCGTCAAATGGTTTGCTTATTGTTCCGGGTATTTGGAGAAATCTTATGGAATTTTCATTCGGTTCTGTTGCCCTTGTTCTTGCTTCGGAATATTATATCGAGGACGATTATATCCGCAGTTATGATGAGTTTTTAAAATACAGGCAGAAAAATGTTTAAAATTATACGTTATGATAGTAGTTATGAATCTCTGTGGGATGATTTTGTGTTAAATAAGTCCGTAAATGGAATTTTTTTACAAAGCCGAAAATTTTTAAATTATCATCCGAAAGAGCGGTTTGAAGATTGTTCTCTTTTAATTTTTAATCAAAAAAATAACTTGGCAGCAGTCATTCCTGCTTGTAAAGATCCAAAAGATGTATCTTGTTTTTTTTCACACAAAGGTTCAACGTATGGCGGCATAATTATAGACAAAAAACACTATTGCGGCGCTGCTTTATTGGAAATAATCGAAACTTTCGAACAGTATTTAAAGGAAAATAATTTTACTTCGGTTTATTTAAAAATAACACCGGATATTTTATCTATTGAAAGTCCCGCACTTTTGGAATATCTTTTATATTATAAAAAATATCAGCAATATTCTGAACTAAATACATATATTGATTTAGAAAAGTATGATGAAGATGTACTTTCTAATTTTTCTCAAGGGAAAAGAACAAATATAAATAATTGTTTGAAAAAAGATCTAAAATATAAAAAAATAGAATCAAATAATGAGATAAGAATATTACATAATCTTATAACTTTAAATTTACAAAAGTATGGAGTTGCTCCGGTTCATTCGTTAAATGAGTTTATTACATTAAAAGAAAAATACATTATTGATAATATTTCTTTTTTCAAATGTATGTTAAATAATGATATAATTGCAGGGTCTGTAGTATTTTATTTTCCAAAAACAAAAACAATGCATACTCAATATTTATGTTCAAAAGAAGAATTTGCAAAATTAAGTCCTATGAGTTTTATGTACTACTCTATGATAATTGAAGCAAAAAAAATAAATTACAAAAAAATCTCATGGGGAATTTCAACTGAGAATTTTGGGCTTACTTTGAATCAAGGTTTATTAAAGAATAAAGAATCTTACGGCAGTACATATTCTTTGAATAAAACTTTTTATAAAAAGTTATAGATATAGAGGCTTTTTATGCAAATCCCTTTTTTATCGTTAAAAAAAATCTCTGAAAGCTTTGAACCGATTCTCTCTCAAAAAATAAATGAAGTTGTCAAAAAGGGTTGGTACATTCATGGAGAAGAATGTTCTGCCTTTGAAAAAAACTTTGCTGAGTATTGCGGTGTTAAGCATTGTATTGGTGTAGGAAACGGCCTAGAAGCTCTAAAGCTTATTTTACGTGCATATAAAATTTTAGGTGTGTTTAACGAAGGTGATGAAATTATTGTTCCGGCAAATACTTTTATAGCTACCATTCTTGCTGTGAGTGCAGAAAATTTGATGCCTGTCTTTGTTGAGCCGAATATTGATGATTATTTAATTGATGTAAAAAAAATAGAAGATAAGATAAGTTCTAAAACGAAAGCTATTATACCCGTACATTTATACGGCCGCTTGTGTAATATGAAAGTTATTTCTGAAATTGCTGTAAGACATAATTTTAAAATAATTGAAGATGCCGCTCAAGCTCATGGTGCACAAACAGACGGCAAACGAAGCGGCAGCTTTGGTCATGCAGCTGGTTTTAGTTTTTATCCGGGTAAAAATCTGGGTTGTTTAGGAGACGGCGGCTGTGTAACTACAAATGATGATGAATTGGCGGTTATTATACGTAAACTTGCAAACTATGGTTCTTCAATTAAATATGTACATGAGTTAAAAGGTGAAAATTCCCGCCTTGATGAAATACAGGCTGCAGTTCTTTCAGTAAAATTAAAGCGGTTGGATGCAGATAATTCCGGACGAAGACGAATTGCCGAAATGTATAATGACGGTATTAAAAATAAAGAAGTAATTTTACCCCTTATCCATAAAATGGAAGAACATGTCTGGCATATTTATTCTGTTCGAGTTCAAAACAGAAAAGCTTTTATTGACTATTTAAAAGATTTCGGAATTGAAACAGCCATTCATTATCCTACTCCTCCTCATAAGCAAATTGCATATAACGAATACTCGCATCTTAATCTGCCTATAACAGAAAAAATACATGCGGAAGTGGTTAGTCTTCCTATGAGTCCTGTGTTGACAGATGAGCAGGTAAAGTATGTTATTGAAAAAATAAATGATTGGTCTTGTTAAAATTTTATATAGTAAATAATTTTATATTATTATAGTAATAAAGATATGAGAGTTTTTATAGTCAATCTAAAAGAATCTACAGATCGCCGTCAACATATGATTGAAGAGATGAAAAAAACAAATCTTCAATATGAGTTTTTTGATGCAGTAAACGGTAAGGATATAAAAAATATAGAAGAGGTTTATGATAAAGAGAGCGCAATCAAAGAATATGGCCGAGAATTAAAATTAGGCGAAATCGGTTGTGCAATGAGTCATCTTTTAATTTTTAAAAAAATGATAGAAGAAGATATAGAACAGGCTTTGATTTTTGAAGATGATATTATTATTTCAAATGATTTTAATAAAGTTTTTTCTGAAATATTAAAACTTGATAACAATGGAATTATTCTTCTTGGACAGTCAGACAAAAAACTAAAAACTAAAATATATTTTCAGAACATTGCTCAACATTATAAACTAAAAAAAATATTTAATTCCGGTTATGGTACATATGGATATATAATTTGTAAAAAAACGGCTGAGAAAATATATACTCAAAGTTTCCCTATTATACGACCTATTGATCAATGGGGTAAATGGTGGAAGATTATAAATATATCGGTTGTTATTCCAAATGTTATAAATTGTCAAGATGAGATCGCATCAATAATTGATAAAACTGAAAACCGTGCAAGAAACTTTCGTAATGAATCATACTGTCTTCTATATGTTTTTTTTAGAAAAACGTATAGTTTATTTAAAATAATATTTTGGTGCTTTAGAGATTTTTTTTATATATTTTTACCTTAATTTTGAAAATTGAAGTTAATATAAAAACATAAAAATGAAATTCAGTATAATAATTCCGATATATAATCGCAGTTTTTTTATAGATGAAACATTATCCGGTATTTTGAATCAAACCTATACCGATATTGAGATAATTTGTGTTGATGATTGCTCTACGGATGAAAGTTTACAAAAGATAGAATCATATGCAGTAAAAGACAATAGAATAAAGGTAATCTCTCATTCAAAAAATCTTGGACCTCATTGTGCAAGACAAACAGGTGTAAGTAATGCTTCGGGCGATTATATTCTTTTTTTGGACTGTGATGATGCTCTTGAAGTTTTTGCCTGTTCATCCTTGCATAGTATACTCTCAGAAACGGATTATGATGTTTTGGAATTTGCTTATAAGCATAAGAAGGCAAAAACCGTATCTTTGCCTGTTCCTTTTATTACGATAAATAATCTTTTTGATAGTTTGGTACATTTTAAAAATCCGAGGGCGGGTACTGTTTGGAATAAGGTGTATAAAAAGGAATTATTGCAAAAAGCTTTTTCAAAAATGCAAAGCTTTTACTCGGTAATGGGCGAAGATCTATATGAATCGGTTATAATCGCTTATTATGCAAAAAGTTATACTTTTATAAATGCGCCCTTAGTTTTGTACAACGATGAAAGCGGAATTTCAAATAAAAAAAATGATTTATCTTCAGTAAAAAAAAGTTTAGACTCTATAAAAGCTAATCTTGATGCTTTTAGCTTTTTTTTTAATACTCATGCCGGAGAGAATACCGATGCGGTTTTGTATATTGAAAGACAATATTTAAAGTATATTTTTTATATACAGATTTTAATGAATACTCAAAAAAAAGATTGGCGTGTTTCTTTAAATTTATTATCCGGCTGTTTTAGTGAAGATACACTTTTACCTTATGAAAAAAAGATAAACAAAACCCAATTAAGTTTATATCTTGAACTTATTAAATATAAAATAAATATATTTCTTAGGCAGCTTATGCCATACAGACTAAAAAAAATTATAAAGGATCTTTATGCGAACTTTTGTGCTTAATTTAGAACATAATATTGAAAGAAAAAAATATATGCAGGAACTCCTTAAGGATCTACCAATTGATTATGAATTCTTTCCTGCTGTTTACGGTCGTAATATAAAAAATATAGATGAAATTTATAATTCGCAATTATCACAAAAAATAACTAAAAGACAGTTGAGCTTAGGTGAGATAGGTTGTGCTTTAAGTCATAAAGCTATTTATAAAAAAATGATTGATGAGGATATCAGTCAAGCATTGATATTGGAAGATGATATTGCCATTTTACCTAATTTTTTTGAAGTTTATACGGCTATTTCTCAAATTAATGTTGGGAATAAAGTAGTTTTATTGGGAACTACAGCTAAAAAACCTATGAAAAAGTTGTGGAAAAAAAAATTATTTAATAATTATTCAATGTATCTTGTCTTAAACAGTTATGGCGGAACATATGGATATGTTATTGGATTAGATGCTGCAAAAAAAATATACTATAGTAATGAAAAAGTGTTTACTGTAGCCGATAACTGGAAATATTATCGCAGATTTTCTCAAATATGGCTTATATCTCCCTCAATTGTAGGAGTTAACGAAGTTTTTACTTCTGAAATTGGTGATGATTTACGTCATTCAAAGTCAACCTAAAAAATATTAACTATGTGAGTTGTAAAATGATGATTTTTTTATATACGCTTTTTATATATCCGCTTGAATCGATTATCGAATTGATTTTTTTGGTTGCATTTAAAATTTTTAATGAGAATGTAGGCGGCGCAATAATTATAGTAAGCTTATTTGTAAATATTGTTACCTTACCCATTTATGCTGCTGCAGAAGAATGGCAAAATAAGGAGAGATTATTACAAAAAAAATTAAAGAATAAAATTAAAGATATAAATGAGGTATTTAAGGGTGATGAAAGATATATGATTCTTTCTGCGTATTATCGCCAAAATAATTATCATCCCCTATATTCTTTGCGTGGCATGCTGGGACTGGTGTTTCAAATTCCTTTTTTTATTGCAGCATATCATTTTCTATCGGAACTTGCATTATTGCAAGGATCTGATTTTCTTTTTTTGCGTAATTTAGGAAAGCCTGATGCCTTGCTCAATATCTTATCATATAAGATAAACTTTTTGCCGATTTTAATGACCTTGGTCAATCTTTTATCTGTTATGATATACACCAAGGACTTTTCGATAAAAGAAAAAATACAGCTATATATTATGGCCTTAATTTTTCTTTTTTTGCTTTATGATTCTCCTTCGGGTTTGGTTTTCTATTGGACTCTTAATAACATATTTTCATTAGGAAAAAATATTTTTGCAAAATTTAAGTATAATAAAAAAATATGGTACTTGTTAGGGCTTATTTTCATTGTAACGGGAGGTGTTTTTTTTATAACTCGAGCTCAAAAACCAATTGTTGTTATTCTTATTATAGGAATAATGATAATGTATATTTTAATTCCGTTTTTTATTAAACTTTTAAAGTACTTTATAAATTCAATAACATTTTTTAAGGATATAAAAGCCGTTAATTCTCTTTTTTATTTTTCTATAGTTTCAATAACTGTTCTTTTAGGTGCCGTAATTCCTTCCTCTTTGGTTGCTTCTTCCGTTCAAGAATTTTCCTATACAATTCAGTATCAAAATCCTTTTTATTTGCTTTGGATTACCTTATTGCAAGGTTGCGGCTTTCTTTTTATTTGGCCCGCAATACTTTATCGCTTGGCAAATGTGAGGGTTAAGCCGTTTTTTTCATTTATCGCTTTTATTTTTTTGGTTTGTTCTGTAATTAATGTTTTTATATTTCAAGGTAATTACGGCTCGCTTACAGGTTTTCTCTCTTTTGCGACTGATGAAGTTCTGATTCATTCATTACAGGAGAATGTGATTAACTTACTTTCTCTTTTTTTGAGCATTGCACTCATAGTAGTTCTTCTTAAGTATAAACTTTCTCAAAAATCTATTTTTGTGTCGAAGATTTTACTTGTTTCTTTTTTGACCCTCTCTTGTATTAATGCAGTAAAGATATATTCGGGCTATAAAAATGTTACAAAACTTATCAAGATAGATAAAAAGAATAAATCTATAGGACATATCGAAAAAGTTTACGGTTTTACTAAAACCGGTAAAAATGTATTAGTTTTTATGCTTGACAGGATGCCCGGTATTTTTATTCCGTCTATTTTTGATGACTTTCCTAAAATTTCAGAGAATTTTACGGGCTTTACCCTGTATCCCAATACAATTTCTTTTGGCGGTCATACTTATATCGGTGCGCCTGCTCTATACGGTGGGTATGAATACACTCCTGCGTCTTTTAGAAAAAATACGGATTCGAATCGTGATATGTATAATGAATCTCTTTGTGTTATGCCCCGTCTTTTTTCGGAATCAGGTTGGAATACGGTTATTACCGATGCCTCGCTTGCCAACCATAGTTGGATACCCGATAATTCCATATTCGAACCTTATGATGGTGTTAAAGCTTTGAATATGGAAGGAAAATATGTAGGGGAGTGGATTCAAAAGCATAAAATCGGCGTTCAGCATAAAGTTCTTCCATTTTCGGAAACATTGCGGAACACAATAAGATTCTCTTTTTTAAAAGCCTCTCCTTATTTTTTACGTAAACGGCTTTATAATAATGGCAGGTATTTGCAAAGTAAACCATCTGCATACGGTTTATTTGATTTTGTTGCAAAAATTGCCCCTCTTGAATTTATTAAGCGTGATATAAGTACGGGATATGATAAGGATTGTTTTAACTTAATTGTTAATAATGTTTCTCATACGCCAATATCTGCTTCACAGGCTCGTCTATTTTGTTCGGATGACTTTATAAAAAAATGTGAAGAGAGGTCCGCAAATGAGGTTACTTTAAATCATTATATATCGGATGCTTATCTTTTTTTGATTCTTGGTGATATGATGAAAATCTTAAAAGAAAATGGTGTATATGATAATACAAGAATTATTTTTGTTGCCGATCATGGATATGGAAATTTAATTTTAAATAATTCTATATTTGATACTGATTTTAAGGATAAAACACTTCAGCAGACTTATTATATGCCTATTTTAATGATGAAGGACTTTAATGCTTCCGGTGAACTGAATCTTAATATGGATTTTATGACCAATGCTGATGTTCCGATAATGGCAACAAGCGGTTTTGAGAATATTACTTTGCTTACAAAAAATCCTTTTACAGGAAAGACATTTAAGGAAACCAAAGAAAAAACAGAAATTGTGATTGGTAATTTCTTAGAAGATGATATTTTAAATATTTATCTTAAAGAAAAAAATATTTTTGTTGAGTCCAATTGGATGAAGATAAAAAAATAAATTCTATTAAATTGTGATGGTTGGATAATATGCTGGATTTTTTGTATACAATTTTTATCTATCCTGTATACATGTTCATAATGAATATACTTCTGAACATTTTTATGCAAATTATTTAGCCCATGAAGAATGTGCAAAGTTTTTTAGTTTTTTAAAAGAAAATGATTGCTATGATAACAGTCGTATAATAATTGCCGGTTATCATGGGAAACATTAAATACAAACAATATTTATGGACTTTTTAAAAGATTTTGATAAATCGGATTTTGAATCTATATCATATTTTATCCCTTTACTAATGATAAAAGACTTTAACATGAAAGGAGAACTTAGAGTAAATAATAGTTTTATGACCTTAGCGGATATTCCTTTTTTGACAGTTAAAGGTTTAGATGAAAAATTACAAAAAAATCCTTTTACAGGAATATCTTTTAAAGATAGTCAATGTAAAAGTCCTGCAAAGATTATGACAGGCGGTGATTGGCAGGCTTATTATCAGCTTGAAATGACGAAATTTAAAGACTCTGAGGGTAAGTGGGCCTTTGTTAAAGATAATGTCTACGATCCTAATAATTGGAGTAAAACAAATTTTAATAAGGAATAGGAGAATTTATTTTATGCTTCCATTGTTATATATTGATCCGGGTACGGGCAGTATTCTTTTTTCTATTGTGATAGGGTTAATTACGACTCTATATTTTTTGACAAAAACGGCTATAATAAGATTAAAAGTCTTAATCTACAAGGATAAAACGAAAGTTAATGAAAGCAAAACCGATTTTGTTTTTTACTCTGAGGGCAAACAATACTGGAATGTATTTGCTCCTATATGTAATGAATTTGAAAAGAATAAGGTAAAGGTGATTTTTTACACCTCATCTGAAGATGATCCTGTTTTTTTGCAGAATTACGAATATATAAAACCTGAGTATATAGGAAAGGGGAATAAGGCCTTTGCCCGCCTTAATATGTTAGAGGCTGATATCTGTTTAATGACTACGCCGGGATTGGATGTATATCAATTAAAGAGATCTAAAAAAGTAAAGCATTACAGCCATATTCTTCATGCCCTTGATGATGCTACAAGCTACAGGCTTTTCGGGCTGGATTATTTTGATTCCGTTCTTTTATCCGGTGAATATCAGATGAAGGGAATAAGAGAGCTTGAAGACTTGCGAGGTATAAAGAAAAAAGAACTATGTGTAGTAGGCTGTCCTTACTTGGATGTGCTTAATGAAAAATTAAAAAAATTGCCTCAAAAAAATGAGGGTTTTACCGTTTTGATTGCTCCTTCATGGGGTGCAAACGGTATTTTGTCAAAATATGGAGAGCAACTTCTTACACCTCTTGTAGAAACCGGTTGGAATATTATTGTCCGTCCCCATCCTCAAAGTAAGACTACCGAGGCCGGCATGCTAAAAAAATTAGAAGAAAAATACAAAATAAATGATAACCTTTCTTGGGATTATGAACCTGAAAATATTGCCTCTCTTTCAAAAGCCGATATAATGATTTCCGATTTTTCGAGCGTTATATTTGATTATTCCTTTTTATTTGATAAACCATTCTTATACTGTAATAACGAATTTGATCATCGCCCTTATGATTCAGGAGATTTAAAAGAGCTGCCATGGAAGTTTTCTATATTGAAAGAAATAGGAAGGGAGTTAAAATCTACGGATTTTACTGATATAAGAAAAATTATTCAAGAAACTTGCGAAAGTTCTAGCTTAAAAGAAAACAGATTAAAAGCTAAAGATACTGCATGGCAAAATAGAGGACTTGCAGGACAGAAAGTATATGAGTTTTTAATGGAGATTAAAAGAACATGTTAGATTTTTTATATACAATATTTATTTATCCTGTATACATGTTTGTAGAGTTTATATTGTTTATAGCGAATAATATAACTCAAGATCATATAGGTTTATCAATAATTATTTTGAGTCTAGGTATCAATTTAATAACCTTGCCCATCTATAATGTAGCAGAGAAGTGGCAGGGAAAAGAGCGCCTTATTCAAAAAAGAATGAAACCTAAGGTAAAGGATATCAAGTCTGTGTTTAAAGGTGATGAGCAGTACATGATATTGTCAGCATATTATAGACAAAATAGTTATCATCCCTTGTATGCACTAAGGAGTCTTTTTGCCCTATTTATACAGATCCCCTTTTTTATAGCAGCATATCAACTTTTATCGGAGCTGCCTGCATTAAAAGAATCTTCTTTTTTATTTTTAAATGATTTAGGTTCTCCTGATAGATTGGTTAATGTAGGTGCTGTTTCATTGAATCTTTTGCCTATATTAATGACGGTAATAAATCTTGCTGCCTCTGCCGTGTATACAAGAGGATTGGAGTTAAAAGATAAGCTTACCCTGTATGTGACGGCTTTTTTATTTTTGATATTACTATATGATTCACCATCGGGATTGGTTTTATATTGGACGCTTAATAATATTTTTTCATTATTTAAAAATATTTTTTATAAGATAAAGTTAAGTAAAAAGACTTGGTTCATTATTGCTATTGTAGTTGCAGTAGTTTTAACTATAGTAATTGCTTTAACAGCTACTCAAAGAAAACCTATATTTATAGCTGTTGGTTTTACAACTCTTCTTTTGATATTTCCCTTTGTAAAAAGGTTACTTTTATATTTTGAAAGTAAACAAAAGATATCTATTTTTGATAATGATAAAAAAAGATTTTATATTTTTATATCGGCTGTTTCTGCTTTTCTTATTTTTATAGGGCTTGTGATTCCCTCCACAACAATTGCCAGTTCTCCACAGGAATTTGCTAATTTTGATAATTTTACAAATCCCTTGGGGATTCTTTATTTTACATTTATACAGACTTTTGGTATATTTGTTTGGGTTTTATGTTTGTATAAACTATTTTCAAAGACAGTTCAAAAATATTTTTCATATATTGCTATTTTTATTTTAATAGGAGCTTTAATAAATACCTTTATTTTTACCGGTAATTATGGAGACATCAATAAATTTCTTGTTTTTGAAAACTTTGTGCTGTTACATCATGGAGCAAAATATTTTATATTGAATATTTTAACCTTATTTATAAGTATAGTTATAGTTTCATGTTTTTTATACTCAAAATTCGTAAAATTTTTGCCTTCAGTTCTGACTATCATTGTTATAAGTTTTTTAACAATAGCCGGATTTTCAGGTATAAGTATTTATAAAGAATACCGTCGCTTGCAAAAGACGGATTTAAAGCCTGTTATAAATAATAAGGTTATAAATAATAAAGCGTACAAAGTAAGTAGAACCGGAAAAAATATTTTTATCCTTATGTTAGATCGCTCAATGAATTTTTTTATTGATCCTATTTTTGAAAATAATGCTCTTGTAAAAAAGGAATATACCGGTTTTACTTTGTTCAAAAATGCTATTGCCTTTGGAGGCAGTACAAATTTAAGTGCCCCTTCATTGTTTGGCGGCTATGAATATACTCCGGATAATATTAATAAGAGAGATAAAGAGTTACTGGTAGATAAGCATAATGAAGCTTTAAGCGTGCTCCCTAAACTTTTTAGTGAAAATGGCTGGAATGTAAGCTTTACTGATCCTCCTTGGCTTAATTATTCTTGGATTCCTGATTTATCTGTCTTTGATAAATATGATATGATAGCAAAAAATATTGACTATCCTGGAAAGTATAGCCAAACTTTATTAAAGAATTTACATTTTTATGATAGCCATGAAATATTACATGGAATACGTCGTAACATGTTATTTTTTTCATTTTTTAGAGTCTTACCATCGGAAATACGAAGAGTTTTTTATTCTACCGGTAACTATGCAAATGCTATGCTGCCTCAGTATATTAAAATGGCCTTTATTGATTCTTATTCAGCTCTACAAAATGTAAAAGAAGAGATCGAATTTGTTGAAAATACAAATTGTATAAATATAATTGTAAATAATATAACACATGAACCTCCTAAACAATCCGATATTAAAATATTGGAAAAAGAATTTTTAATACCTCTTGCAGATAAATATTGTTTAAATGAATATACTTCTGAACATTTTTATGCAAATTATTTAGCCCATGAAGAGTGTGCAAAGTTTTTTAGGTTTTTAAAAGAAAATGATTGCTATGATAACAGTCGTATAATAATTGTGGGTGATCATGGCAGATATTCTATGAAAACAAAGGATATGTTTTTTTTAAAAGATTTTGACGGTACGGGATTTAGGCCTGAAGAACTTATTCCTCTTTTAATGGTAAAAGATTTTAACTTAGAAGGAGAACTTAGAGTAAATAATGCTTTTATGACTTTAGCTGATATACCTTTTTTAACGGTTAAAGATTTAGATGAAAAATTACAAAAAAATCCTTTTACAGGAATATCTTTTAAAGATAGTGAAATGAAGACCCCTGCAAAGATTATGATAAGCGGAGGCTGGCAGGCTGATAAGGAGCTTGAGATGACTAAGTTTAAAGTTTCTGAGCATGATTGGGCTTTTGTTAAAGATGATGTCTACGATCCTAATAATTGGAGTCATTAGGAGTCGAAATGAATTATTTACAGGAAAAACGGATAGATAAAATGATTCCAAAGGTAATTCATTATTGCTGGTTTGGAGGGAATCCCTTACCTCAAAAGGCTCTCAAGTGTATTGAATCATGGAAAAAATTCTGTCCAGAATATGAGATTAGAGAATGGAATGAAGATAATTATGATGTAAATAAAATACCGTATACGGCTCAAGCTTATCAAGCAAAAAAGTATGCTTTTGTAAGTGATTATGCTAGATTCGATATTTTATATACTTATGGCGGAATTTATTTTGATACTGATGTTGAAATTATTAAACCCATTGATAAAATTATTGAAACCGGAGCTTTTTTTGGCATGGAAAAAATAGGTGATGTAGCAAGTGGATTGGGTATAGCTGCTCCTCCTAACGAACCTTTATATTTTGAAATATTAGAATCCTATCGAAAATCTTTTTTTATAAAACCAAATGGTAAAATGGATCTTACTACTGTAGTGATACGTGTGACGGATATACTAAGGCAATATGGATTAACTAAAAAGAATAATATTCAAATAGTTAAAAATATTCACATATACACTCCTGATTATTTTAATCCTAAGGATGCCAGAACCGGTAAAATTACGATTACTTCTAATACACATACGATTCATCATTTTGATGCTAGTTGGACACCTCCTTTAAGAAAAAAATATATAAGATACTGTCAATATTTTATTCCTAAAATTGGTAGTATACTGACACATATTATTTTTGCTCCATTGCATATAGTATGTATTATTCAAGAAGTAGGCGTATTTGGATTTTTTAATAGATTTATTAGATATAAAAAAAATAAATAGATGTAACCATGAAAATCTTACACATAATTACTAATACAGAACTCGGCGGAGCTCAAACCGTATGTATTTCGTTGGCAAATATGGCTTCTAATGAAGGAAATACCGTTGCTGTAGCTTCAATGGAAGGCGGGTATCTTTGGGATAATTTAGATTCTTCAGTTATACGATTTAAGATAAAAAATATGGTAAAACCTATTAGTTTGTTACCTGATTTAAAATGTTATTTTGAATTAAAGAATGAAATTAATAAATTTTCTCCGGATATCATTCATCTTCATTCCAGTAAGGCTGGTGTTCTTGGTCGTCTTGCAGGGAGAAAATACAAGAAAAGTATAATTTATACTGTTCATGGTTTTGATTCTATACGTCTGAAGCATAGATTTTTTTTGCCTTTGGAGAGATTTTTACAGAAATATTGCGGTGCAATAGTAGCTGTTTCTCATTATGATAAACAAAATTTGCTTAAGGAAAAAATAACACACAAAGTAAAGACAATTCGAAATGGAATTGTAAAACCTGAAGAAGAGGCGGCTATTCCGTTTGATATTGGCAAATATAAAAAAGTCGTTATAACCATTGCTCGTATCGCATACCCAAAAAAGTTTCAAAGCTTTTTATCTGTTGCTTCAGATCCTGCCATGAAGGATTATCTTTTTGTTTGGGCAGGCGGTTCTGCCGAAAAATCGATGGAAGAGATAAAAAAAGAGTTTTCAATCCCTTCCAATGTTTTATTGCTTGGAGATTGTCCTAATGCATCAGGCCTTTTGCCGTACTGTGATCTTTTTGTCTTATTTAGCAACTATGAAGGTCTTCCAATGACTATTATTGAAGCTATGGCTCAAAAAAAAGCTATTGTTGCATCTAATGTTGGCGGAATTCCTGAGCTTGTAGATAATACAAACGGATTATTGATTGAAACTGATGAAGATGCCGTTAAGGCAATAAGTAATATCTTGCAAGATAATGAAAAGAAGTCTAAAATGGAAAGAGCTTCATTTGAGAAGTTTTCGAATTTTTTTACTTTAGATATTATGTGGAAAAATTATCGTAATTTATACAAAGAAATAGCAAAGGGTTAAAATAAATGCACATAGCAATAATAGGCGGTTCCGGTTTTATAGGAACAAGATTGACAAAGAGACTTTTATTCTCCGGTCATAAAATTAAAATTCTCGATAAGCAGGATAGTAAGTATTACCCTGAATTTAGAGTCTTTGCTGATGTAAGAGATGTTGATTTTTTAAAAAAAGAATTATCTTCCGATTTTGATTGTGTTATTAATTTAGCAGCCGAGCATAGGGATGATGTTGAGCCTAAGAGCCTCTATGATGAAGTAAATGTTGCCGGTGCCGAAAATGTATGCAAGGTTTGCTCTGAGTTGGGGATCAAAAAAATTATTTTTACAAGTTCCGTTGCCGTTTATGGATTTGCTCCTCTTAATACAAATGAAATGGGTGAGATAAATTATTTTAATGATTACGGCAGAACCAAGTGGCTTGCCGAAGGAAAATACCGTGAATGGCTTGAAACCGGTAAAGGAAACTCGCTTACCATAATCAGACCGACTGTTGTTTTCGGAGAGCAGAATAGAGGAAATGTTTACAATCTATTAAGGCAAATCAGTTCAGGTTTTTTTCCCTTTGTGGGTAAAGGAAAAAATAAAAAATCAATGGCCTATGTTGAAAATGTGGCAGCTTTTATCGAGTTTTGTTTAGCTAATGGAAGCGGTGAACACTTATTTAATTATATCGATAAACCTGACTTTGATATGAACTCTCTTACTAATGAAGTTTATAAAATTCTAGGAAGTCCTAATCATAAAATTTTCCACTGGCCTTATTGGTTGGGCTATTTCGGCGGGCTTTGCTTTGACTTACTTGCAAAAATAACAGGAAAAAAGTTATCGATAAGCTCAATCAGGGTAAAAAAATTCTGTGCCGATACTCTTTTTGATTCTGTAAATATTTTAAAAACCGGGTTTAAGCCTCCGGTTTCCTTGGCTGATGGTCTAAGTAACACAGTAAGGTATGAATTTATTGATAAGGTTCAAGATCATGTTTTTCATACCGAGTAGAAACGTGTTATATGTTCCTATATCATCAATTTTTTGATAGGGGGTATTTATGAAAGCTATAATTTTAGCAGGCGGTGCAGGAACCCGTTTGTATCCGCTTACCAAGGCTGTTTCAAAACAAATTTTACCAATGTATGATAAACCAATGATTTATTATCCCTTGTCGGTTATGATGCTTGCCGGTATACGCGAGGTCTTAATTATCTCTACACCTAGAGACATAGGGCTTTTTAAGGAGCTTTTCGGTGATGGAAATTGGCTGGGTATGAAGTTTGAGTATGCCGTCCAAGATAGACCTCGAGGTCTTGCTGATGCCTTTATAGTCGGTGAAAAATTCATCGGTTCCGATTCTTGTGCCCTAGTTTTGGGCGATAATATCTTTTATGGGCGAGGTTTTAGCAGTACCTTGACGGATGCTGTTTTATCCATAAAAGACAACGGCGGAGCCTTAATTTTCGGTTATTATGTTAAGGACCCGAGAGCTTACGGCGTGGTTGATTTTGATGATGAAGGAAATGTTTTGACTATCGAAGAGAAACCTCAAAATCCAAAATCAAATTATGCAATTCCGGGCTTGTATTTTTATGATAATGAAGTAATCAAGATTGCAAAATCGGTAAAACCTTCGGCCAGAGGCGAGATTGAAATTACATCCGTAAATAAAGCTTATCTGGATATGGGTAAATTGAGAGTGGAAAAACTAGGCCGAGGTATGGCATGGCTCGATACGGGAACTTATGACGGTCTTTTAGAAGCCTCAAATTTTATTGCAACAATTCAGAAGAGGCAGGGAATGTATGTCTCATGTATAGAAGAAATAGCATATTTACAAAAATGGATTTCAAAGACTCAGCTTTTAAATTTATCTTCGTCTTATAATAATGAGTATGGAGATTATCTAAAATACATTGCAGAGAATTGTTAGGTTAAGGAGTTAATCTAAATGCGAAATCTACAAAATATACTGGTAACTGGCGGTGCGGGCTTTATCGGTTCTAATTTTATCAGAACCTTATTAAAAAAAGAAGTTGATTTTAAAGGACGGGTCATCAACCTTGATGCTCTTACCTATGCAGGCAATGCCGCAAGTCTTGCCGATATTGAAGCCGAATTCGGAGGTTCCCGCTATTTTTTTATTCATGGAAATATCTGCGATAAAGAAATTATAAATAAGATTTTTGCCGAATATAATATAGATACTGTTGTTCATTTTGCAGCCGAAAGTCATGTTGACCGTTCTATTTTGGGTCCTGAGGTTTTTTTAAAGACGAATGTTTTAGGAACCTTTAACCTTTTGGAAACAGCCAAGCAATTTTGGAAAAAAACTGACGGGACAATGCGTGATGATGTTCTTTTTCATCATATAAGTACTGATGAGGTTTACGGTTCATTGGGACATCAAGGTCTTTTTGAAGAAACAACAGCCTATGATCCTCGCTCTCCTTATTCTGCAAGTAAGGCATCCAGTGATCACTTGGTAAAGGCTTACTTCCATACTTACGGACTTCCTGTTACAATTTCAAATTGCTCCAATAATTACGGACCTTTTCAGTTCCCGGAAAAGTTGATTCCGTTGATGATTTTAAATATGCTTGAAGGTAAAAATCTTCCCGTTTACGGTGACGGCAAACAGATTAGAGATTGGATTCATGTCGAAGATCATAATGAGGCTGTCAGGCTCATCTTAAAAAAAGGAAAGACCGGTGAAACCTATAATATCGGCGGAGAAAATGAATGGGAAAATATAAAACTTTTAAATAAGCTCATCCAAATTGTTTGCAAAAAAGCAGGTCTTAATGAAGAGAGTGTCAAAAAAACTATTACCCATGTAACTGACAGGCTTGGACATGACCGCCGATATGCCATTGACTGTACAAAAATAAAAAAAGAACTTAACTGGAAACGCAATTTTGATTTTGAAACAGGGCTTGAAAATACTGTTGACTGGTATTTAAATAATAAAGATTGGATAGAAAATGTCCGCTCCGGTGAGTACCGTAATTGGATAGAAAAAAATTATAAGGAGAGATAAATATTGGCGGTGTAGTATAACCCTTGCCCAATCTAAAAAAATATTGTAAAATAGACCTATGAGTGATTTAATACAACCAAAAGTTTTAAAAGGATTTAGGGATTTTCTTCCTGCGGATGAGATTGAAAGAGCTCTTCTTATGGAAAGGTTGGTAAAAGTTTTTAGGGATTACGGCTTTGTGCCCATCGATACTCCGGCCTTGGAATATTCCGAGATTCTATTGAGAAAGAGCGGAGGGGAAACCGAAAAGCAGGTTTTCCGGTTTAACGACAACGGCGGAAGGGATGTGGCTATGCGCTTTGATCTAACCGTCCCCTTAGCACGCTTTGTTGCGGAACATAAGTCTGAAGTTTATTTTCCGTTTAAACGCTATCATATCGGAAAGGTATGGCGAGGCGAGAAGCCTCAGGCCGGGCGTTATCGCGAATTTTTGCAATGCGATTTTGATATTTTGGGCTCAGACTCGGCTGCCGTTGATTTTGAAATTTTACGCCTTATTAAAAAGGCTTTAAATGAGTTAGGTGTTTTTAACTTTAGAATCCATGTTTCGCATAGGGGAATATTTAACCGTTTCTTAAAGTCTTTAGATTTATCCGGAGACAGCGAAGAGATTCTACGTACTGTAGATAAACTTGCCAAGGTAGGGGAGGCTGAGGTTTTAAAGCTCCTCAGTAGTATAAGCTCCGAAGAAAAGGCAAAAAAAATATTGGCCTATATTTCCGGTGTGAGCAATGAATTAAAAAGCGAGGACTTTGAAAAGACCCTTTCCCGCCTGGAAAGCCTTGCCGGCGGTCCCGATGAAGATACAAAACGCATGAGGGATATCTACTCCTTGGTAAAGGCTGTAGGAATTGAAGACTATATAGTTTTGGATCCTTCTATTACCAGAGGTTTGGATTACTATACCGGTGTTGTATTTGAAACCTTTTTAACCGATTTACCTTCTATAGGTTCCGTTTGCTCCGGAGGAAGGTACGACAACCTTACGGCTCTTTACATGAAGGAGAGTATTACCGGGGTTGGGGCTTCCATCGGGCTTGACAGGCTTATAGCTGCCCTTGAACAGCTGGGTCATCAAAAAACAAAGGCCAGCTTTACCGACCTCCTCATTTTCTCTTTACCTGAAGATGATCAGGTTCTCTCGTATAAGATAGTAAACTTTTTTGAAGCCGAAAAAATAAATGCTGAAGTATATCCTGAACCTAAAAAGATGAATCATCAGTACGCATATGCCGAAAAAAAGGACATCAGGTGGGGACTTTTCTTAACCAAGGATTCTTGTGCGGAAGAATTCGATAAGAACCCTAAAAGTTTTAAGGTAAAATTAAAGGATATGACCAATAGAACTGAGGATGAAATGCCTCTTAGCGAAGCCGTAAAAAAGATAAGAACCGCAAAAAATTAAACTAATTTTTTCCGGCTTATCTCATAAAAGAGAATACCTGCTGCGACGGAGACATTTAGGCTGTCAAGTTTTCCCTTTGTTGGAATTGACACTATCTCGTCGCAGGTTTCTTCTACAAGGCGGCTCATTCCCTTTCCCTCGCTTCCCATAATAAGGGCTGTCTTTTTTGGGAACTTGATATCGGGCAGCGACCTCCCTCCTGCATCTGCCCCGTAAATCCAAAAACCTTCCTTTTTTAGCCTTTCTACGGTGCGTACCAGATTGGTTACCTCTACAAAGGGAACCCAGGCTGACGCCCCTGCACTTACCTTGCTTATAATCTCAAAGCCTCCGGCACTTTTGTTTTCGGGAACTATTATTCCGTCTATTCCGAATTGATCTGCGCTCCTTATGATGGAACCCGTATTGTGAGGATCCGTAATGGAGTCGAGGATTACTACAAAGGCAGAGTCCTTTTCTGCAAGCTTTGCAAAAAACTCATCTATGCTCATTCCTTTTTTTTGATTTTCAGTCTCCGTTACAAGCACAATCCCCCTGTGATCCCTTAGCTGTTCAGGCAAAGCCTTGGTAAGAGAATCAAGAAAGTTATTTTCTTTTTTTTCAATCTTTAGATTTAATTTACGTGCAGTCTCTAAAATCTTTTTTACTCTTGGGCCCTCTTTGGAGTAAAAAATTTCGAGGCTTGACTTACCGCTCTTTTCTTTTTCGATTCTATTTTTTTCAGCTCTTAAAATCTCGTCTATAGCGTGAAAACCTGTAATTGTTTTTTTCATATGCTAGTCCAGATTATAAGTTTCTCCGTATTTTACCGTTTTTACATCCTTGTAACCGTTTTCGTTTAAGTATTGGGTAAAATAGCTTTGAGCCTTAGGTTCTCCGTGAACCAAGAAGATTGTTTTAAGTTTAGGATTTTCCAAGGAGTCGAGCCACTCTCTAGACTCAAAATAATCGGCATGAGCACTGAAGGCGTTTATCTGTAAAATTTCAGCTCTCACCTGATGCCATTCACCGAAAATTTTTACTTCAGGCTCTCTGTTTTGAAGGCGGCGGCCCAAAGTGTCTTCTGCCATAAAGCCGACAAGCATTACCTTTGTGGAAGGCTTTTCGATGTTGTTTGCAAGATGGTGGGTAATTCGCCCGAATTCGCACATGCCGTCTGCACTTATTATTACCATGGGGCCGTCAATATTGTTCAATTCCTTGGACTCGGATACACTCGTTATAAATTTGAGGGAGTTAAAACCGAAGGGATTTTTATGATGAGTCAAAAAGGCCTCATGCGTTTCTTCATCATAGCATTCGGGATGAACCTGAAATATACTCGTTGCGTTTACAGCCATAGGAGAGTCAACATAGATAGGAATGTCCGGAATTATTTTTTTGTCTACCAAGAGGTGAAAATAATAGACTATTTCCTGTGTTCTTTCAACGGCAAAGGCCGGAATTATCATCTTTCCCTTGTTTTCTACAAGTTCCTGTGTTTTTTCGGCAAGAAGTTTTAAGGCATTGTCAGTGTCTTCATGGCGCCTGTTACCGTAGGTGCTTTCAATAACTATATAATCGACAGGCGGAATTATATCCGGATCTCGGATAATGGCCTTGTTTTTTCGGCCTAGGTCTCCTGTAAAGGCTATTTTTACTTCTTTTCCTTCGGAATCCTTTGCCGTAATTAAGGCCATGGATGAGCCTAAAATATGTCCTGCATCGTAGAATTCCAGCCGGACATTGGGACCTATCCATGTAGGTCTGTGGTACGATATAGTTACAAACTGATTGACTGTCTGAATTACGTCTTTTTCATCAAAAAGAGGGACCCATTTAAATGTTTCTCCTTTTTTTGCAGCCTGCTTGGATAAATATTCCCTATCCCTTGCCTGAATTCTTGCAGAATCCATCATAACAAGGTTAGCTATATCTCTTGTTGCAGGAGTTGCATAGATGTTGCCGTTAAAGCCGTGTTTTCCTAAAAGGGGTAATAGTCCGCAATGGTCATAGTGGGCATGGGTTAAAATGACAGCCTCCAATTCCGGAGCCGGAACATTAAAATCCCTGTTTTTCTTGTCTGCTTCAGCTCTTTTTCCTTGAAAAGCTCCGCAGTCTATCAAATACTTATGCCCGTCAACTTCAAGAATGTGTTTGGACCCGGTAACTTCTTCTGCAGCACCGAGCGAGTAAAATTTAATTGCCATAAGCTAAGCATACATCATAATCGGCGAAAAATCAAGACTTTTGCTATTATTTTTTCTCTCATTGCCATATGTGGTAGCTGTGTATGTACTTTATAAAGCTGAGATTTCCTAAAATGAAAAGGGTAAGCCCTATGCCTAGGAGGGTATAGGATGATGTGTACAAGAGAACCGAATAACCGATTAAGGCTCCTGTCAGCGAAAGAGCTGCAAATAAATACTCTTTTATGTTTTTTGTGATATAGACAAAAAAGTAATTTACACAGGCCAAAATCGCCGCTATTAAAAACAAGTATATATATGAATGACCGGCCTTAATATCCGAAAGAAAATATCTGTTTATATAAAAATTGTTTATAGGCATTGACAGGCATATCAAAAAAGATATAAAGAAAACAAAAAAGAAGACCGAGGAGATTTTTCTAGTTATTATTTTGTTGGCAAAGATGCCTGCCATAAAAAGAGACATAATTCCCGCTAATCTAAAAAAATATACCAGCCGGGATAGGTTTGCTATACTATCCAGCACTATATTTGAAAAGTTATACAGCGGAAAAATCAGTCTTATACTTTCAAAGCTTATGCATATGGTAAACATGGCAAAGAAGGATATTTCGATTGCATGAGTTTTTTTGAATGTAAAGTATACGAAGACTAAAAAGCCGAGCGATAAAAAAGGAAAGGTTAAGATTCCTATTAATACCGCATAGTTGTCATAGTTATTTTTCGATAGATTGAGTATAAATTCAATAATACTTAAGCTTCCTGCAGATTTTGTGCCTGATACCAAGGAGTTATCAAGGTTTCTGTTAAGAACAATCCCGACAAAGGATATTAAGGATAGTATAAGAATTAAGGCTGTAACCGATATGGCGACTAGGCGCGCTCTGTTTCTTCCTGCAATTGTCATATTAGAGCAGTATACCAGTAAAAAAAATATTTGTAAAGGTCAATTATTCAAAAATACTTGATATATTGGTATTTTTGTGGTAAAATGCTTCCTATGAATTTTGTTTTTATTTTAGTTTTGCCCTTAGTTTTTTTACTCTACGCCCTATTTTCAAAGGAGCAGGGCGGCAAGTTTGCAGCCTTTTTATTCGGTATTTTGGGCGGGATAGTGTCATTGATAATTGTTTCTTTTTTCCCTTTTTCGAGCCTGCAAATTTCATCTTACTTGAGCTCCCATTTATGGCGCTTTTTCTTTCAGTACTTCTTTTTAAACGCTCTTTTTGGATCGGCATTTTTCTTTTTGATTTCATGGTCGCTTTCCGAAGATGTGTTGAGTAACAGCTTATCGGCTCTATTCGGCATTTTTAGCTCCGTCTTTGCCTATTTATTTTACGGAAATATCAATACTCCGGACTCGACAGAGCTTATCTTATTCCTCCTTATAATAATAGGTTCCATCCTTATTTTTGATTTTGTTTACTATATTTTAGCGGCCAATTTAACTATTTCCATGGATTTTATAGTTTATCTAATAGCCTTTATTTCTTTTATCGTTTTCACCCTTTTAGGCTCATATGCTCTTGCCGCTTGGTACTTATCCGAATCTTCAAATATGCATATTTTTGTTTCTTGCGGTATGTTTTTGCTGGGAGCGGTTCTTAATATTGTGCGGAACAGGTTGTAAACTTTTGATTTTATGAACCTCGATTTTATGTCTTTATCTGATAAACATAATTCTGCCGTTGTTTTGGGAGCTACAGCAACAGGAAAGACCTCCTATGCCGTGGGTCTTGCAAGGGAACTTGGCGGCGAAATTATTTCTGTAGATTCAAGACAGGTTTATAAGGGCCTTGATCTCGGTACCGGAAAGGACTTGGACGAGTATGGAGAGGTGCCCTATCACTTAATCGATATCTGCACCTTGGAAAGGGAGTACAATGTCTTCGACTTTCAAAATGATGCTTACAAGGCCTTTGAAGATATAAGGATGAGAAAAAAAATTCCGATCTTTGCGGGAGGAACAGGGCTTTATCTCGATGCCCTTATAAGGGAGTATGAGCTCATTCCTGTTCCGAAAAATGAAGAACTGAGGGTGTCCTTGGCCGGTAAGAATTTGGAGGGCTTACAAAAAGTTTTTTTTGAATACAAGGTTCCGATGCATAATAAAACCGACCTTGAAAACATGGAGCGGCTTATGCGGGCTATTGAAATTGCCGAATATAAAAAGACCCATCCCGATGCAGCCGAGATACTAAACGCAAGCCGCCCCGATATCCGCCCCCTTATAATCGGCCTTAAATATCCGCGGGAAATTTTAAGGGAAAGGATAAGGCTTAGACTCATTCAACGTATAAATGACGGAATGATCGAAGAAACTGAGAGGCTTCACAAAGAGGGATTTTCCTGGGAAAGGCTTGAAAGCTTGGGGCTTGAATATAAATTTACCGCCCAATACCTTCAAGGCAAAATAGACTCGAAGGAAAAGTACATTGATTCTCTTTACCGTGCTATTTGTCAATTTGCAAAAAGGCAGGAAACTTGGTTTAGACGTATGGAAAAAAACGGAGTAAAAATAAACTGGATTTTAAAGTGATTTGTATAAATTTTGTGATCGGAGGAGATTGATGGAATTAAAAACTCTTATCGGTAAATATAAAAGATCTTACATTGTTTTTTTTACAGGCTGTGTTCTTTCCAGCTTTGGGCAAATTTTTATGAGCATTGTTATGGCCTTTGCTATAGGAATGATGCAAAATCCTACACTTGAAGAAATAAAAAGCCGTATCGGATTTGTCGCTGCAGGAAGCCTTATTATGGGGCTTAGCCATTTTTTTGTTATACGCTTTAGTTTAAATTTTAAGCGGAATATTCAGCTGGAACTTAGAAAAATAGCCTTTGCTAAAATTTTAAAAAAATCTTATTCCGAATTCAATCTTAAATCAAAAGAAAACTATATTTCGAATTTGGTAAACGATATAAATCTTTTTAGAAGCGATTATTATTCTTCCTTAACCGCTCTTATAACTTCTATATCCTCCGTCAGTCTTTCTTATGTTCTTTTAATTTATATCGATTGTTTTTTCGCTCTTTTGGTTTTAGTCATAGCCCTTATTTTTTTATTTATAGGGAAATTATTTGAAAAACCGACAGTGAACTTAAAAAAATCTGTTTCCGAAAATAACGAAAATTTTTCGATTGAAGTTTCCAATGTTTTAAACGGCATTGAAATTTTAAAATTAAACGGTGTTGAAGACAGTTTTTGTAATAAAACAATTAAATCGATCAAAAAAGTAGAAGGCTATAAGCAAAGGTTTAATTTTCTTGAAAAATTTCAAGAAAATTTTTTCAGCCTTGTGGGTTTGTTTTTACGGGTGGGTATTTTGGCTTATTGCGTAAAAAAACTGATTATGGGTTATGACTTAACCTCTGCTGCCTTGCTTTTACAGCTTTCAAACCCTGTAATGTTTTCTTCAAGAACTATCTTTCCAAAAATAAATAAATATAAGGCAGCAAAAGAAATATATACCAAGATAACAAAGGATGATGAGGCTGAGACTATCAAAACTTCTAAAGGACTTACTATGGAATCTCCTATAGGAGTTAAGGATTTTAATTTTAAGGATAAAATTGAAGTTAAGAATTTAAGCTATACCTATGAAGGTAAGGAAGTTTTAAAAAATATCTCTTTTGAGATTTTGAAAAATAAAAAATATTTGATTCGGGGTGTGAGCGGTTCGGGAAAAACAACCCTTATAAATCTTTTATCAAAAACTATGGAAAATTATGAGGGAGATATTTTTGTTGACGGTATTAATTTAAAAGATATTTCTCCTTTATCGTTTAACGAAAAAATAGCCTTTATTTTTCAAAATGTTTTTTTGTTTGAAGATTCAATTAAAAATAATATTTGTCTATATAAGGATTATCCTCAAGATAAGTTTGATTTTGCAGTTGCGGCATCGGGCTTAAAAGATTTTATTTTAGAAAAAAAAGAGGATACAATTCTTTCCGAAAACGGTAAAGATTTATCCGGAGGTCAAAGACAAAGAATTTCCATAGCAAGGGCCGTAATAAAGGATTCCGAAATTCTTTTTGCAGATGAGGCATCAGCCAGCTTAGAAGAAAGTTTAGGCCGTCAAATTGAAAGCGATTTATTAGGTCTTGACACTACGCTCATCTCAATCTCTCACAGATATTACGAAGGCATAAGCGAAAAATATGATTATGTTATCGAAATAAAAAATAAAAGCCTTGAAGTGTTTCCGGCACAAAAATATTTTCAAAACGAGGTAAAATCAAATGATTAAAAAAGCAATTCGAAAATCCTATCCTATTTTATTTGTAACCCTCCTTTTTGCCTTGACCGGGGCTGTGCTTCAGCTGCGTGCATTATATATTACAAAGGACTTAGTGGATAATGCCTTGAGTATAGACCGCAGTATAGATTTTTTAAAAATAAATGCCGTAAAGATGGTTATTTGGTCGGCTTTTTCAATATTCTTTGTTTTAGTCGGTAATTTTTTTCAAAGCCTCTACTATAGAAAAGCCGTTGAATATGCAAAAACTTTTTATCTAAAGACCATCTTCAAAAAAAAGATAAACGAATTTCAAGCTGAAAATACGGCTAAATATTTTTCGAATCTTACAAACGACATGGAAAGGATTGAAAACGAGTACATTATGTCCTTATATGAAATCCTATATATGATTTTTCAAGCCCTTATAAGTGTAGGAGTTCTTTTATATGTAAACTATGTTATTCTCATTGCAGGAATCGCTGTCGGCCTTATATTTGCAGTAATGGCCGCCTTGATGGGGATACCTATGCAAAAGCACGAAAAACAATTATCCGATATTTTAGGAAAATACACGGAATATGTAAAAGAAATTCTTTCGGCATTCCAAATTATAAAAACAAATAATCTTCAAAAAAAAGCCTCAGATGATTTTTATCATAAGTCAAAAAATGTTGAAGATAAAGAATTTTTTGTAGGTAAACTTAGTTCGTATATTTTACTTATACTGATTTCAATACTCTTGCTTTTGGTCTTGGGTATAATATTGGGAGGCATTTATCTTGTATACTTAAAAATTATTACGGTGGGTACCTTGCTCTTTGCCCTATCTCCTATGACGAGAATCGTAAACAGCTTCGGTAATGTGGGCGGACAGATACAGGCTATTGTCGGTTTAAAAAAAGTATTTGAAACTATAGACGATAATTTAAAAAATTCCGATACTTACGAAGAAACAATCGAGCTTTCTTCTTTTGATTCTTCGATAGAGTTTAAAAATGTTTCTTTTAACTACGGCGAAAATGAGGTATTAAAAGATGTCGGCTTAAAATTCGAAAAAGGCAAAAAGTATCTGATAGTCGGCCCTTCAGGTGGAGGTAAAACCACTGTGCTGAAACTTTTGCGCAAATATTTTAATCCTACCGGCGGAGAAATTTTAGTTGACGGCAAAAACTTAAAAGACATAACTCCTCTTTCTTATTTTAAAAATATAGCAAATATAGAGCAGCAAGTTTTTTTGTTTGAGGACAGCCTTTATAATAATATTACTCTTTATAAAAATTATTCCCAAGATGAAATTAAAAAGGTTGTTAAAAATGCAGGCTTAAGCTCCTTTGTCGAAAACTTGTCCGGAGGATTGGACTACAAAATAACCGATAACGGTAAAAATATTTCGGGCGGCGAAAAGGCCCGAATAGCCATTGCCAGAGGTTTAATTACAAGGGCAAAATTGATTTTCTTGGATGAGGCCTTTGCCAGTCTCGATATGGAAACGGCGATCCGCATAGAAGAAACCTTACTCGCCTTAAAAGACGTAACCGTAATTAATGTAAGTCATGTTGTCTTCGATAAAACAAGGGCACAATACGATAATATAATTACGGTAAAAAATAAGGGCGTTGAACTAAGTTAAGAGTTAATATTAAAAGTGAGTGGAGTTTGATTTGACAAAAGAAAAAAATATTCAATATGTTTTTATCGACTCAGGCATAGGAGGCCTGCCTTATCTAAGGCACTTAAAAGAAATTGAGCCTCAAAGTTCTTGTGCCTACGTTGCAGACACAAAACATTTTCCTTATGGGGAAAAAACACTTGAAGAGGTAATAGAGTATACTCAAAATCTTGTAAAAAAGATAATCGAAGAGCTGCGGCCTTCGGTTATAATCATAGCCTGTAATACGATGACCGTTTCGGCTCTTTCGCATCTGCGGGAAAAATTCGATATTCCCTTTGTGGGCACGGTTCCTGCCATAAAGCCTGCAGCCTTGGCAAGTAAAAATAAAAAGATAGCCGTCCTTGCAACCGAAAGAACTGTAAACGATATCTATGTTCAAAACCTAATTGACGAGTTCGGAGCTGATTGTAAATTTTTTATGCGTGCCGATTCGGTTTTGGTCAGCAAAATAGAAAACTCCCTGCTTTCGGGAAGTGAAGAAGATAAAAAGGCTGCAATCCGGCCTGCGGTTGAGTTTTTTAAGTCGGCAGGAACCGATACGGCTGTCCTAGGCTGTACTCACTTTTTACATTTAAGGGATAAGTTTAAGGCCGTCTGTGAACCGGATATAAGGATTGTGGACTCATTGGACGGTGTTGTAAACCGGGCATTAAAAATATCTCCTCCTCAAAAATTAAAGGAAGAGAACTCAAAATTAAAAAATATTCAAAAAGATATTTTTTATATCACCTCGGAAAAAACTGAAGAAAATACAAAAAAGTATTCCGCTTATGCGGATCTTTTTGGTATGGTTTTAGGGTATTTTTAAAATGAAGGGATTGGTTTTAAAAGGATCTAATAATATTTTTTTTGTTGAATGTGAAGACGGAAAATTAAGAAACTGTTCCATTAAGGGAAAGATCTTAAAAGATTCTGCTCTTTACTATAATCCTCTTGCTGCAGGCGACCTTGTAAACATTGAGCCCGATACTCACTCGGAAGATGAGGGTTTGGTAACAGGCTTGATCGAAAGAAAAAATTCTTTTTTGCGTTTAAACCAAAAACTGAATATGCCTCAGCTTTTAGCCGCAAATATCGACCTCCTTGTTTGTGTTGCCTCTGCCGCAAATCCTCCCTTCCGTCCGCGCTTTGTAGACAGGATCTTAGTGCAGGCCGAGATTCAAAAGATTCCGGTTTTAATTGTGTTAAACAAGTGCGATCTAAAAATAGCGGATGATGTAAGAGATAGGATGGAAGATTGGAAAAGGCTGGGCTATAAGACGATTGAAGTTTCGGCAAAGGAGGGCAGGGGAATGGACAACTTAATAGAGACCCTCTCGGCTAAAACTTCTGCCCTTGTCGGACAATCCGGAGTGGGGAAGAGTACCCTCTTAAATTTTATAGCCCCCGATTTAAATTTAAAAACCTCTGCAATCTCGGATAAGTATGACAGAGGTACTCACACTACAACTCAGGGAGAATACTTTAAAATAAGAGCCCTTACCTCAAAGGGCAAAGAACATTCGATAAACATAATCGATACACCCGGTGTGAGGAACTTTGCAATTTACGGCATAGGGCCTGAGGATACGGGCCTATATTTTCCTGAGATGGAAAAGCTCATAGGCTCATGCAAATTCGGCCTTTCCTGCACTCATACCCATGAACCCGGATGTGCCCTTTTAGAAGCCTTAAAAAAGGGAGATATTCATAAGGATAGGTATACGAGTTTTGAGCTTATAAATAAAGAATTACAAGAAACGGTAAAAAAATATTAGGAAGGATTTATGACTGAGCATACGCTGGAAGTTTTACAGTTTTCGAGGATAAGAGAAATTATTGCATCCTATTGTGTAACGGATGAAGGAAAAGAATTTTGTTTAAAAAAGAATCCGGATACCGATATAAAAAAAATAGAAGAAGAAAAAAAGTTAGGGATTGATTTTTTAAATCTTTTAAGGGCATATAAGGCTCCTTCGATTAAATACCGCCCTCCTGTTCTTCCCTTTCTTGAGGGTATCGATATTGAAGGGGCTGCCCTTGATATCGAAGGCGTTTATTCGGTCGGGCTTTTGGCCTTGTCCGTTTCTTCTTTACACGAATGGTTGAGCCCTTTTTTGGAAAATGAAGAGCCGAATGAAAACTCGATTGTTTCCTTTGTAAAAAAAATACCCGATATGCTCCATTTAAAAAAGCTCGTATTTTCTTTTATAGATGAAACCGGAGAATTGCAAGACCTTCCTTCCTTGCGGGCAATAAAAAGCAAGATACGTTCCATAGAGGACGACATCGATAAGACTATGCGGAACTATTTTACAAACGATGCAACCCGCCAAATGCTTCAATCCAATCTCCCTACAGTAAAGGACGGAAGACAGGTTATAGCCGTAAGATCCAACTTTAAAGGAAGAATCCCGGGAATAATTCATGAGTATTCTCAATCGGGGCAAACCTTTTATCTTGAGCCCGAAGAAATAGTTGTAAAAAATAATGATTTGATTGCAGCCCATGCCGAATACGAGCGGGAACTCTTGAGGCTCTTACAAGAATTGACTTCTCAAATTGCAGAGCATACCGAAGAAATAAAAGAGGCCTGTGAGGCAATTACAAAATTGGATTGTATTGCAGCCGCTTCCCGATGGGCTCATTCCAATAATTGTGTCTTTGCAGGCAGCATCGCTAAAAATTCTCACTCTGAAAATGACGGCGGCATCTCCTTTTATCTTCATCAAGCCCGCCATCCCCTGCTTGGAAAATCGGCAGTTCCTATAGATTTAAAACTATCTAAGGATGACAGGGTACTTATTATAACAGGGCCTAATACCGGAGGAAAAACCGTAAGCTTAAAAACGGCAGCCCTCTTCGCTCTTATAAATCAAACAGGCTGGCCCCTCCCTGCAGGGCCCTTGACCCGTCTCCCTTACTTTGATTTTATAGCCTGCGACATAGGAGATGAGCAGTCAATGGACCAATCCCTTTCTACCTTTTCTGCTCACATGAAAAATGTTTCGGAAATTATACGAAGGGCAGGGGATAAAAGTCTTATCATTCTTGATGAGCTTGGAAGCGGTACTGATCCGCAAGAAGGCTGTGCAATCGCTATGGCCGTTCTTGACGATCTTTTAGAAAAAAAAGCCTTTGTCTTTGTTACCACCCATCATGGGGCCTTAAAAAATTACGGCTACAGCAAGGATTCTTGTGTAAACGCCTCAGTCGAATTTAATCAAAACACCTTGAGTCCAACCTATCGGATCCTCATGGGAGTTCCTGGTGAAAGTCATGCAGTCGACATAGCCAAACGGAACGGCCTTCCCGAACATATAATCGAAAAAGCTCATACCTATTTGGGTAACAACAGGGCCGATGTTTCCGATCTTATCAAGGGGCTCATTCAAAAGCATGAAGACCTAAACGAATTCGAACTTCAAAAAAAAGAAGAAGAATTAAAACTAAAAGAGGATAGGCGCCGCTCCGATTTAAAGGAGCTTCAATTAAAACAAAAAGAATTGGAACTAAAGCGGGACGGAATAAAAAGGCTTGATCTTTTTTTTGAAGAAAAAAGAAAATTTCTTGAAAACCTTGTCCGTGAACTTAGAGAGGGTGAACTAAGCCGCGAAAAAACTTTAAGCGTTAAAAAATGGATTGACGATTTTGAAAAAGACTTGGGCAAAGAACATGAGGCTCTAAAACTTGAGCAATCGCAAATAGACGAAAGGCTTCATACTTCAAAAGAAAAAAACAAGGCTCCTCAAAATTCCAAACTGCAAGAAGGTACCCGCATTATAATTAAAAGCCTCCGTCGTAACGGTGAACTTATCCGTGAAGAAAAAAAAGGTAAGTGGCTGGTTGCCGTAGATAACTTAAAGCTTACTATTTCGGAAGACGATATGGAGATTTGCGAAAATCAAGAAAAACTTAAACTTTCCAAACCCATTGTAAGCCTTATAAGCGACACAAGCGCTCCGGCCTCCCGCCCTTCTTTTGAGCTCCGCCTCTTAGGAATGAGGGCTGAAGAAGCTCAAAAGGCCTTGCAGGATCAAATGGATCTGGTCTTGGTGCACGGCATTACTGAATTTGCTATTATTCACGGAAAGGGACACGGAATTCTTCAAGAATTATCTCACGATTTTTTAAAAAGAAGTCCATTTGTCAAAGACTTCCGTTTTGCAAAGCCCGAAGAAGGCGGTTCGGGAAAAACAATAGTGAGTCTGGGATAGCTATGGATTTGCCGTGCATAATTAAAAGCCCTTGGCTTTTGTCTGCCTTAAAGCTAATTTGATTCAAAGTCTTCTATTACGTAAAAGTCGACGGGAAACCAGTTTTCGGGAGCAGCTATCTCATCGGCGATTTCGCCGATTGGAACATGGGCTGTAGTTTCGCAGCCCAGGTAATCTCTGCCGTTATGGGTAAAACAGGTTCCGCTTCCCTGACAGTCTACTGCGGCTATGGCATGGGACTTATTCGGTGAAACCAAAAGAACAGCATCTATGTTCATTTGTTTTAACATTAACACCATAAGAAGAGCCCTGCTGTCGCAGTCGCCTCTCTTTTCTGCAAGGGCTTGGGGGAGATTCATAAAATCGCTTCCCTTTCTGTCTCTTTCGTAATTAAAATTTTGAACCAAAAAGAGAAGTTCCTTTGCCGCTTTTTCTGCAAATCCGCTTTGATTGTTTTCGTCAAAGATTGAAGTATATACTGCAAAGGAGGCAGGCGCTATACGGCTCCAGGCATCCCTAAAAATTACCTTATAAAACCTCTGCCAAGCTGCAATTAAATTATCGTGATTTAAATACATAGTCAAAACCGAAAACTCCCTGTCAATCACCGATTGGTTTGCTTGAGCATCCGATTCATCTATCGTGAAGGAAATGTTTTTATTGTTAAAAACATAGTCGAGAGTTTTTTCTTTTGTTTTAGGATAGAGGGCTGCCGTAACCGGCCCCGGCTCAAAATAAGACATCGTATCGGTATAAACGGTATCCAGGGAAGAAATCATTAGATTTTCACACTCCTTAGCCTTATCCTTGTCGGTGTAGGTAAGAAGAACAAGCCAGCCGGTTTTATTTGGCAGCGCAAGGGTTAAAACCCAGCCTGAAAGCTCTTTCGGCTTATATTTTTCGGAAGGAGAATATAAAAAAGAAACGGACGATAAAAGAGCCTCCTTATTCCTCCATATAAAAGGAACATCCTTATGAGTCATTTTTAGCTGCTTAAAAATATGTTCGGCAGCTTCTTTTATGTTTTTAAATTGAGGCTCTTCATACAAGGCTATTTGCAGGTCAACGGGAAGGATTGCATGCTGAAAAAGATATCTTTCATTTCCTTCTCTGTCGGCTAAAACGAAATCTTCAGGGAGGTCAAGTGCATAGCCCCATGAAGGGGAATACATTTGTTCTGCCGGGAGAGAAACACTTAAAAAAAAGAAACTGCTTAGAAGCAAAAAATACCTTAAAATTTTTCTCATACAATTATAGATTATAACTTATTTTTAATAATAATACTATAGTTTTAATTTTAAATTTACTTTGCACATCCCTAAAAATTGTGCTATACTGTTTATGCTTAACTTTGGAGGAAGTATGAACAAAAATAGATGGACCTTCGGTCTGGGTACTATAGGACGCGATATGGTTTACTCATTGATAAGCATGTATCTTATTTTTTACATGACAGATGTAATCTATGTTCCTACAAACGTATTGTGGAGCATTACGGTTATTGTCCTTGCAGCCCGCATTTTTGATGCCTGTAATGACCCGATTATGGGCTTGATAGTAGATAATACCAAGACCAAGTACGGAAAGTTTAAGCCTTGGATAGCCTTCGGTGCCCTGACCTCGGGGATTTTAACAATACTTCTTTTTACCGATTTCGGGATTAAGGGCGGGGCCTATGCTGCCATTTTCGGTATTATCTATCTTTTATGGGGCATGACTTATACGACAAACGATATAAGCTATTGGTCGATGCTTCCTTCTTTAAGTGTGGATCAAAAGGAAAGGGAAAAAATAGGCGCCATTGCCCGTATTTGTGCAAATGTGGGGCTTTTCTTTGTTGTTGCAGGAATAGTGCCCATTACAACCGCTTTGGGCAATAAGACGGGAAGTCTTGCCAAAGGATATTTTTTCTTTGCAATTATGGTTACCGTGATTATGTGGCTCGGTCAGATTATAACCTTAATCGGTGTAAAAGAGCCCGAAATAACAAAGCCCCAAAAGCATACCTCCCTAAAAGAACTTTTAAGCGTTATCGTAAAAAACGACCAGCTCCTTTTAACGGCAATAGCCATGACCCTCTTTATGATAGGCTACATGACTACAACAAGTTTCGGCCTCTACTTTTTTAAGTACGCTTACGGCGATGAAGGTATGTACTCCGTATTTGCTATTATCCTCGGCCTTTCCCAAATTTCAGCCCTAATCATTTTTCCGCTTTTAAGTAAATTTTTTGTAAGGCAGAACATATATACGGCTTCCATAATAATGGTCTTGGCGGGCTACCTCATCTTCTTTTTTGCACCTGTAAATACCATGCTTTTTATAGGTATTTCGGGCGTTTTGCTCTTTGTGGGCCAAGCCTTTATTCAGCTTATGATGCTCATGTTCCTTGCCGACTGCGTTGACTACGGCCATTGGAAGCTGGGCAAGCGGAATGACAGCATTTCGTTTTCGATTCAGCCCTTTATCAATAAGCTTTCGGGAGCTATCGGAAACGGCATCGTAAGTGCAGTCGTCATCCTTTCGGGAATCAAAGAAGCTTCATCCGCCGCCGAGGTTACAAAGGAAGGCCTTTTGATGATGAAAAGCGCCATGCTCGTCTTTCCTCTTTTTTGCATTGTCGGCAGCTACATCCTCTACCGCCTCCGCTATAAAATCGACGAAAAAACCTATGCCCGCATTTTAACGGAACTTGAAGAGCGCGGAGAACTGGTAAGGAAAGAGTAAATTTATCATATTTGCAAATAATTATATTGACATTGTAAATAATTATACGTACAATATAAATATATTTTAAGACAATGGAGATTTTCTATGGCTCAAATAAATGTTAATATAAGAATGGATGCTGACATAAAAAAAGAGGCCGAACAGCTTTTTGATAGTTTGGGAATGAATATGACAACGGCATTTAATATTTTTATTCGTCAATCGTTAAGAATCGGCGGTATTCCGTTTAAAATTATGAGTGACGAAAAAGGTTTTTATAATAAATATAATCAGGAAAGACTAAAAACGGCAGCTGAACGGATGAATCAAGGAAAATATATTGTGCATGACACAATAGGTATAGAATAATTGGTAATCAAATACAAATAATTCAGTGCAAAACTCATTATGGTGAAAAATAATTTGGATAAAGATTCCGATGTAATTCTTATGACGCTTCTTATAATTGAAGACGATGACCGGATACGAAAAGAGATAAAAACTTTTTTTAAGGCGGATTTCGATATTGCGGAAGCCGCCTCGATAAAAGAGGCTTTGCCCTATCTTGATTCCGATATTGTACTCCTCGATTTAAACCTTGGCAGACAATCTTCTTTACCGCTTATCCCGAAAATAAAATCGGCTTGCATAGTTATTTCGGTTCAAGATGATGAGCAAACGATTGTCAGGGCCTTGGAAGAGGGCGCTTGCGACTATGTAACAAAGCCTTTCAGCCTCAATGTGCTTAAGGCGCGGATAAACGCAATTTTACGCCGGAACAATAATCAGGATATTTATTTGAATATAAAAAACGGAGAGCCTATAATTCTCATCGATAAAAAGGAAATTATATTGACAAAAAAAGAATATCAAATAATGAGCCTTTTTTTTAATAACTCGAGCACGGTTTTAACGCGCAGCCTTATCTTGGAACATATTTGGGATAAGGACGAGGCATTTGTAGAAGATAACACGCTGACCGTTACGATGAGCCGCCTTAAAAACAAGATAGGCAGCTCAAAGATAGAAACCGTAAGAGGAATAGGCTACAGGTGGAAAGGTTAGCATGAGCGGCTTAAAAATACGCTTTGCCGTTTATTTTTGCATTTTGGCGGCTCTCAGTTTTTTTGCTTATAAAAACTTTCAGGCAAAATATACGGCTGCTCTTTCCGCCGTCTTACAGTATCTTCCCGATGAACAAAAGATTGAAGTCCTGCAAAAAATAAAAACGGATAGTGTACAGACTGAAAGCGTAAAAACGGAAATCCTTGAAAAACTCATGTATAGGGAGGACTACTCCTTTTTTTATCTTATGCTCTGTGCCGTCTTTGTTTTGATTTTGAGTGCCTTTCTTTTGGAATGTTTTTTTTACAGGCGGCAGAATAAAAAAGAAACGGACAACATCGCCTCTTACCTTGATTCCCTTGAAAAAGGAGAGGGGAAACTGATTCCTAAAAACGGGGGGCTTCTTTACGATAGGCTTTACAAGCTGTATACCGAACTCATTTTTGAACGGGAAAATGCTCAAGCCGAAAAGCTTAGATTTCAAAAAAATCTTGAAGATATAGCCCATCAAATAAAAACACCCATTACGGCAATGCTCCTTTCTTTGGAAAACTCAAGCCCGTCCGCAGATAATTCTCCGCTGCACCGCTTAAATGAGCTTACCGAAAGGCTGCTTCATTCGGCAAGCCTTGAATCCGGAACCATGCCGATGAAAAAAGCTCCGCTTTCCGTTTATGAAGCTTGTTTTGAAGCTTATGAGGCTTGCGAACATCTTTTTGAACAAAAAGGTATTGCCGTTCATATCGAATCTTCCGGTATCCTTATAAGCGCCGACTATTATTGGATAACCGAAGCCTTTATGAACATTTTTAAAAATGCAGCTTCCTATCTTTCAAAAGGAAACACTGTAAACGTCTTTTTTAACGAAACGCCCCTTTACACGGAAGTTATCTTTAAAGATGACGGGAGCGGTATTCAAAAAGAAGCCTTGCGCTCCGTCTTTAACCGCTTTTATAAAACTCCCGATTCCAAAGGTTTCGGCTTAGGTTTAAACATCGCAAAATCCATTGCCGAAAAAAACAACGGTACCCTTTGCGCTTACAACGAAAACGGTGCCGTATTTAAATTTACGTTTTATAAAAGCTAATTATTTACCTCCTCCGCTATATTCATGCCTTGAAAACGCTTTGCGCCAAGGCGGAAAAAGAGGTAGACGGCGGAAGCGATGAGGGCGGTAAGAACTGCGAGCACAGGATAGTTCATATAGATTAAAAAACGTTTAAACGTAAACGAAATGCTCAATGTTCCGTACCAAAGCGTTAAGCCTGTACAAAGCGGCACGGCATACAGCAGCGAGCGCAGCATAAAATAAAAATAGTCGCGTATAAGTAAGGCTTTTAGTTCCGCCTCCCGAATGCCGTACGATTTGAGCAAAAATATTTCGCGCTTGCGGTGGGCAAAAAACATGTTTACGGCAGCGTACACGGTAGCAAGGGTAATCAAAGTGCAGACGGCACATACCGAATACAATAAAAGGGAAACCACATCGGATGCCGATTTATTGGCCGCTCGCAGCTGTTCACCGTCAACACTAAACCTCTCTTCTTCCTGTATATAATTTTTTAGAAGATTGTTATAATAGTTTTCATCGGCAAGCGGCGTGTTTTTATGTTCTTCGGTACGGACATTCATAAAGTACTGGGTAAACGTATAATCGTATTCGTTTTTTGGAGTAAAATGTTCATGCAAAAGCCGATCCAATTCTTCTGCCGGAATAAAAACTACTGTAGCATAGCCGCTTGCAATTTCGTTTATATCATATAAAAAATCTTGGGAAAGTTCCCTAATGTATTTTTCAACAACGAATTCTTTTTCCGCCATATCACTGCCTGTACTGCCGATTCCGTACAGAGTTATAGGAAGACTTTTTACGCCTTCGTCAAAATAGGGAATGTATTGAGCCTTGGAAACCTCATCTTCAAAATTCTTCCTCACACCGTTAAACACTACAATACCGCGGTAATCGCTGTGCCCCGTTAATCTTTTAAAATCTTCAGGCAAAAGTCCCGTAAAGAACACCGAGATAACCGCCTTACCGTTTTCTCTTTTAACAAGTTTACCTTCCGCCTTTTTATAAAAGCCTTTCTTTTTAAATTCGTCCGACAAAAAAGTTTCGGGATACATAAATGCATATTTTTGCGTGTAAATTAAATAATCTTTTTTATCGAGCTGTTCTTGCAGGCGCTGAAAGGGCTCGGGGATTCCTTTTCTGTGGGTGCGCAAAAAAAGACTAAAATCGTAAAAGCGTTCTCTTTCCCAATAATTGCGCTCTACATGAAGTCCCGTTTCCATGAGCAAAATAAAAAAGCTGACGGTAAGCGAAAAGGTAACAAGGGCTGTGCTCGCTTTAAAAATAACAAAGTTGTTTTTACGCAATTCTTTTTCAAGGCTTTTTGCCTGCCTTTTCCGCTTATCCTTTTTAAGATCAAAGCCTCCTTTTAGTGCTTCGATAATGTCCATGCGGGAAAGTTTACGGGCAGGAAGACTTGCCGAAAGCGCAACACAGATAAAGACAAAGGCTCCTGCAATAAGGTTCATCGTTATACTGAAATTATAGCTCGAAACAATTTGATATTGAGCGTTTTGGGTTGTCCCTTTTATAAATTCGATAATAAGATACGAAAGAATATTGCCCGGAATAAGGCTGAACAGGGCCGCAGGCAGGGCTTGCTTTAAGGCTTCTTTTACCACGAGTTTTTTGAGCTGTTTACGAGAGGAGCCGATACTTTTATACATTGCAAGCGTCCGTATTTTATTGAAGGCCCAAATGCCGTAAATATTTTTAAGCATCAGCACAAAGACGAGAACCGTTCCCACCGCAAGATAGAGAGGAAAAAGCGTTACTGTAAGGATTTGCTCGATTGAAATTTCATTGCGGTCAAAGGCGCCGTAGACGGAAAGAAGAAGATCGTTTACAAAAAAGATGTCGCGGTAGTCTTCGGTTTCAGGTTCTATCAAAGAAGCGAGGTCTTTTACGGTTTTATAGCCCTTCCATTTGTTTGCAAAAACAAAGGCTATGTTTGCGCTCTTTCCGTCCTCAAATGCATCGCCTAAGGCCCGTGTTTTCACAACAGGGTTTGCCGCGACGGTAGTCCTGTTATTTTTAAAAATACCGGTAATGGTAAAGGAGCGCTCTCCTTCAGGACGGAAGACTTCGCCTTTTGCAGGATATTCTCCCGCAGGCACAATCCGCTCATTACCTTCTTCGGTGCCGGTTTCGCCGGAAGTTTCGCTTTCGGCTGCCTTTCCCCCTTCCTTTAACCGCACAATGCGCTTCCCCGCGGTTACGCTCACTGTATCGCCTATTCCAAGACCGAACCTTTCTTTAAATTCCACGGAAATTATCAGCTCCGTGTTGTCTTTCGGAAAGTTTCCCTCAATCAGAGCATCGCGGGTGAGCATACTGCCTTCCGCTTCTTCAAGTGCGCATAAAACACCCTCATGCCGAATCGAAATCAAATCCCGAATGATGTAGGTTTCCTTGACGTTTTTATGGGCTGCAATGAGGCTCCGCACCTCCTGCTTATAAGACTTGCGTGTAACCGCATCGTAGGGAAAGCGTTCTTTAAAATAAGCAATCCTGTTTGAATATGAGGAGTAAGCTATATTTACAAAGAGCGAAAAAAATATGCCCGTCATCGTAACGGCGAGGAGGACTGCCCCGTTTTTTTTCATATCGCAGTTTTTTATACCGAATCTTTTCATACAGCCTCGTCCTTTACAATTTTTCCGTCCGACAACTCCACAATCCGCGATGCGGAAAGGGCGAGCCTTTCATCGTGAGTTACCATCAAAACGGTTTGATTATATGTTTTATTTGCATATTGAAGGAGGCTCATAATTTCATCGGTGTTTTTGCGGTCAAGGTTTCCCGTAGGTTCGTCCGCCAAAAGGAGGGCGGGAGAATAAATGAGGCTCCGCGCAATCGCCGCCCGCTGCTGTTGTCCTCCTGAAAGTTCGTGCGGAAAATTATTTAGCTTATTTTGTATGCCGAGCTTTTCGGTAAGATTTATCAGCCTATCCTTATCGATTTTTTGCTTGTCAAGCACAAGCGGCAAACTTATGTTTTTTTCGATGGAAAGGTTCGGAATAAGGTTATAAAACTGGTACACAAGCCCGACCTTCCGCCTCCTAAAAAGAGCAAGTTCATCTTCAGAGTACTTCGAAATATCTTCGCCTTGAATAAAAATCTTCCCCGAATCGGGCGAATCCACCCCGCCCAAAATATGAAGGAGGGTACTTTTCCCGCTCCCGGAAGAACCGACAATCGCAACAAACTCACCCCTGTCAACCGAAAGACTCACATCATCAAGGGCTTTTACCAGCGTATCGCCCGTACCGTAGGTCTTACACACATGTTCAATCCGTATAATTTCCATAAAAACCTCACAATAAAAATAATAAAAATTTCTTTTTTCGGTTAAGACAATAACATAGAAACCTTACATTTATGTGACATTTTTAAAGATCTCTATTAACTTGACAGTTGCATATTTTTATTATAGTATAAGTCAATATTTTTTGTATCTTAAACAATATATCATTATGACTAAAACTAATTTTGAGCCTGTTGACGGCTTATGTCTGACTCGTTATCCTCTTTTTTTTATTCACGGTATAGGTTTTAAAGATAATTCGACATATTATTCTTATTGGGGAAGGATAACCGATTGCCTGCAAAATCACGGGGCTAAGGTATTTTTCAGTAACCATGATCGTATAGGAACAATACATGATAATGCCGTAAAAATTAAGGAAAAGCTTGATTATATTATTAAAACCGAACACCTTGAAAAGGTGAATATTATAGCTCATTCAAAAGGAGGAATTGAAGCCCGGTATCTTATTTCTACTCTTGGAGCTGCAAAGTATACGGCTTCACTGACAACCTTTGCAAGCCCTCATCATGGGATTAAGGCTATAGATGCTGCCTGCCGCATACCCCTTTTGATGTCTGCTTTTAATCCCTTTGTTAATGTATGTTTTAAATTATGGGGTGATAAAAATCCACAATTTAAAAAGACTGTAAAAGAATTAGGCGCCGAAGATATGGAAAAGTTTAATGCCGAAAATAAAGACAATCCGCATGTACTGTATTTCAGTTATGCTGCAAAAATGAAAAATGCTTTAAGCGATCTTATATTTTTGTTGAGTTATCCGATAGTTAAATTTACGGATGGGAATAGCGACGGGCTTATCCCTGTCGAATCCGCAAAATGGGGTATTTTTAAGGGAATAATAGAAAGTGAAGGAGGAAGAGGGGTTTCACATTCCGATGTGGTAGACATCCGCCGCTCTCCGATTGGTAATCTGGATATTACCGATATCTATGTAGAACATGTACACGAACTAAAAGAGCTCGGGTTTTAGTTTATTTCTTTTGTTAGGTGTTCGCAATTGTAATATTTTACATATCCAGATAAAGCCCCAAGGCTGTCCCCTTTTCTATTATATCAAGGGCAAAGGTCCAAAGTTCCTCAGAAAAGTCTTTTATAAACTCTTTTTTATCGATGATTTGGGATTTTTTTAAATTCTTTTTGATGATATTTCGGTTATTGGTATAATAATGATTTAAAAGAGGCTGTAGGTTATCCAAGACTGCCGCATATTGGGCTTCCGGTGTTTTGCGCTCTTCGAATTCCAGCCAAGTGTTCATAAAGTCTTCTTTTTGGTCGTCAGGCAAAAGAGAAAAAATTTTATCTGCAGCTATTTTTTCATTGGTCTTAGCTTCTTCTCTTTTTTGACTATCGTACAAAAAGGTATCGCCTGCATAAACTTCAACTATGTCGTGAATTAAAAGCATCTTGAGGGTGTGAAGAAGGTCGACTTTTTCCTTACAGTATTCCGCAAGGAGAAGAGCCATAACGGCAATATGCCAAGAATGTTCGGCACTATTTTCCTGTCTTACTCCTCCGATTATACCGTTTTGCCTGTAAACGATTTTTAATTTTTCAAGCTCAAAAACGAAGCTCATCTGTTTTTCCAATCGTGAAACACTCATTTTGTTGCCTTACAATAAAAATAGCCTTAAAACTTTTTTTAATTATCCGAAATAAATTCCCTGTATTTGTCGGGATTAACCCTAAAGGCTACTATAGGGTCATCGTTATTCTTTATCGCCCTGTGTACCGCTGCCTGAGCTTCTTCTATCATCCTTCCGGAAGAAATAAGGCGTGAAGTTCTAGTGGTAATTCCTATCGAAACCGATTTCGATATATCGTATTCGGTTAAAATACTCTTCGTGCCCTTATATATTTCCTCAGCCTTTTTCATAGCCTCGTCCAAATTTGTATCTTGAAGGATGGCTGCAAAACCGTTGCTGTCAAATTCAAAAATCATATCTCTAAATTTGATAAAGTCTATTAAAAGAGCTGCAATCTTTTTTCCTATCATGCTTTCGAGGCTGAAATCATCAAGTTTCATAATAACCAAGGCTATATCCTGTTCTGATGATGCTGCCCGCCGTAATTCCGATTCCAGATATTCGGGTAAATATTCCTGCCAGCTTATTCCGGTAATGGGGGAGTAAAGACCTCTAACCTTTTCTATAGCTTCCGGATTTACAGCATCGAATGCTGATGTATTTTGAATGTCCGTATATTCTTCAGAATCGGAGCTTATATAGGCAATATCTTTTTCTTCCTTGTAATTAGATCCTGTTCCGGACTCATAAGGAAATTGCTGTGTAATTTTTAAATTATCCAGATCTTCAAGGCCGTATACTTCCTCATCTCCTGCGGTTTTAATATCTTCCATAGATGTTAAACCGGCTTCATCCTTTTCTTTTGGTTCGATGTAATCATGAGGATAAACTTCTTCTCTCAGTTCTGAATAATATTTATTTTCTGATGCTTTAGGACTTAAGTCTTCTTCATCTTGAATACGGTCTTCAAAGGTTCTTGTATTTATATCTGCATATACCCTGTCTTGAACATGAGAAAGATTTGTAAAAAGAATTATGATTATTGTTAAAATTGTTACGGCTAATATTATAAAAAAAGCACTTCTTATTCTCAAATAGATTACTGCCGGTTTTAATGTCGGGATAGAGGCAGTCAATACAAGCTCGGTATCATAGCTTTTCATTGTTTTTACATTTATTTTTCCGCTATGATTTTTTATAAATAATGAGGCCGGTTTTATAATAAAATTACCGCTTTCATCATAGCTTATCAGGTTAGAATCCTTGGGCCAAGAAATTACAATACTTTTATTAGGTTTGGAAATAACAAAGGCTTTAATTTCCAGCTCATCCGCAAGTGAATACAATCTTTGATTATATTCACTTTGGGCAAAGTTTTCTTTTTCAGACGAGATTATAATTTGTTTCGCAAAATAAGCAAATGCGGATTTTGCTTCCTCTGCACCGGTATCGGAATCCTTTATAATCCCATACACAAACCATGAAAATGTTCCTACTATAATTAATAAAGCTATTGCGGCATATATGCCAATATACATCTTTTTCATTAACTTACAGTATACTCCAGAATTTGAGATAGTACAAGTTCTAAATCGGCAAAATCCGAGATATTTTTAGATAATCTTTTACTTAAATATGCAAAATAAGGTAAAAGAGCCGTTGTTAACATTTTCTTATCCTTCAAAGCCGATTTTTTTAACCGGCTTATAAAATCTTCATATGGAAATATTGAAAACTCCTCGTTTTTCCATTGAGGGGTTGCCGAACGGCAAGGCGAATGGGCTGCCGAATTAAGGTTGATTGCCGCTTCAAAAAAATCCTTATATCCGTCTAAAAGAGCTGTGGTATAAGTTATTTTTCCGTTTTTTATAGTTTTTTTTACCTCTGTTCTAAACATAAACTCACAAAATTTTGTTTCTAAGGATGAAGTTTTAAAAGAGCTTTTTTCAAACTGTTTTGAAAGATATGTTCCGTTTGCATAAGCCTTGCCTTCCGTATAAGCAAAGTCCAAGCCTAAGAACTCCAAATCTTTAAATCCGAGAGAAAGGGCTGCCGACCTTGCCGCAAGGGCAACCGTACCGCTTGAAGTTTCCATATAAGGGAATGGAGAAAAAAATGAGGCATATTGAGCAAAGGGATGGGCGCTTTTTGTAAAGAAAAAGGAGTTACCGTTTTTTAAGAATTCCCTTGCAAGGATCGGGTTTGAGCAAAGATCGAATATACCTACGGTGTTTTGTGTAAAAGGCTTAAAGCAATGAGCATAAGAAATATTTTGCGGGTCCATGCTCACAAAAAAATCGGCTTCTATTCCTGCTGCATTTAAAACAGGAAAGGCCGTATCCGAAGCAAAAAGAACAAGTGAATCCCTGTATTTTTTTATATTTTCCAAGGCCGATTCAAGGCCTGGTCCGGCTCCTAAAATATAGGCTTTTTTTGCCTGATCCGTTTTTGGGATTATCGGCCTTATCATAGAAGCTGTCTTTAAATTATGCATAATGTTCCGCATCCATATCTTACCGAAGGCTGCCTGCGTCGAAAGATCTGCCTGTATCTTTTCTAATGAGGTTTGAATTTTATTTTCGAATTTTTTTGTTTTATCTTTGTAAAAATCTTCCCAAGGCCTTAAAATTCTTATCTCAAAATTGCCGTGTATGGCCGGAATATAGGTATTGATAAATTCTTTTTCAAAGTTTTCCGATTCCAATGGAGGTAAAAAAGATAGGTTCTTATTTAGAATAAGACGTGAAAAATCTATTAGTTTAAATAAACTTTTAAAATTTGAAAAACTTGCTTCGGTTACGGCACAGTGCTTTGACTGAAAATTGTTTAAAAAAAACTCTATGTGAATACCGGCCCCCAATCCGCAAAACAGCACAAAGTTTTCGTTTCCCGTAAAAAACCTCGATGCTTCTTTTACGGGATCATATTTTGAATGAAGGAGTTTTCCGTTTTTTAACAAGGGAAGAGAATGGCCGGTTTTCGATATCTCCGTATCGGAAGAGTAATCCGAGCTTTCAGTGGAATTGATAATATCTTCTGCAAGTTTTAAATTTATTTTTTTTAATGCTTCTATATTTTTATCAAACAAATTCATGGTTTAAGCCTTCTAATTTGGTTTTCTAAAAAGGAGCTTATTTCGTTTTCAAGCTTTAGTTTAATTTCAGCTTCATTGCACGTATCTTTTTCTTTTAAAAATATCATATAATTTTGAAAAGAAATAAATTCGCATAATTCTTTTTGGGGACTGTTTAATTCTTTTTCCTTTGCGCTTATTTTTATTTTATCGAAAAAGGTCTCAGTTTTTATTTCCTCTTTTATGTTTTGGTAAATCTCCGAAAGCAGGGCTTTTTTTTCGTTGAGAGATTTAAATCTCAAAGTTTTTGATTGCTTTGCCTGAATATTTTTTTTATTTGCATTTTCTTGAGTTCTTACCTGAGCCTTAAAATCTTCCCCGTCTATTGATTTTATATTCCCTATGGGAGAAAGGTTTTGTCCTATTCTAAAAAGCCGTTCAGCCCTCGGCTTAGGGAGCCGGCTAAACCATTTTTCGTAAGCTTTTAATGAGCGCAGATCAAAATTAGATATAGCCGCAAAATTGGATACAGGATCTAAGCGGTTTGCTTTAATTTCTTTTTGTTTTTGACTTTCATGGGGTGAACAATGAGAAAAACCCTTTGATTCCTTTAAATCCAAGCCTGCAATAAAAATTTTCCCTCTCGTGTTGTCTAAGAGAAGCTCTATTGCCGTGCCTGACACGGTTCCGTTTCTTTTTGCAGGAAGAGGCTCAATCCCTAAGCCGTCAAAAAAAAGACTTTCAAGGGCTGAGCCGTAACTTAAAAAAAGCGAGTTATTGTTTTTTAGAACGTGGTAAGGAATTTTTGCTTCCAATGGGAAGGCTAGGGCGGTTTCTTTAAACCTTTTATCATTTAAATATTTTAAATGATTGGCAGCCCAAAATCCGCCGTCAGTCGATATACATAGATCAAGCCTCATATTGCGGCTCAAGACGGCCGGCAGAGCTGAGGCTGCCGCCATGTTAAATATTCCGTTTATATTTTCAGAGTAATTATCCAATATCTCATCTAAGCTTGGGCCGGCCCCTGCAAAAAAGCAAGGTCCCTCATTTCCTAAATTCCTTTCTTGGAAAAAATCCCTGTTCACAATTCTTTCGGAATATATAAAGTTATCGCCCATGTTTTTCAGCCATCTTTTTCCGAAAAAGCTTCTTGTAGCTATTACGCTTTGTATTATCTTTACGGCTTCGGATATCTCTTTCCATACCCAAGAAGCCGAATCAGGCCAAACCTTTTCTGCCGGCTTCCAAGGTAAAAACAAGGTAGACGATAAAAATTCGTCCGGAATATTATTAACCAAAAAAAAAGACGGATTTCCTGACACCGGTCTCCAAACTGCGTCCCAGAGTTTGTCCGAGTCCAAAAAATAATTATCCGTGTACCTCATAGCAATCAATTTGGCTCTAGCAAATTTTTTACGTAAGGCTGAGGCAAGATAGGATTCACCGGGTTCCGTGATAACTATAATTTTAGGACTTCCCTGTATTGTATCTGAAAACCTCTCCGCCTCTTTTTGCGGGTTATAAGAAGAGTGTAATTTAACTTGCTTTATCATTTATCACGGCCTTAAAAAAATCTTTTATCTCGTTTATATTTTTTGAGGTTCCTGTGTAGTCCATCAAAATTTTAGAACAGACGTCTTCTCCATAAATCTTAGATAAACTTGCCGTTATTTTTTTTGTGTAAATATCCATAGGCAGGGTTTCTGATGAGAATATAGATGCATAAAGACAATTGTCCATACTCAAAATTGCCATATTGGATTTGCCTATCAGGTTAAGAATTTTATTTATTATCGAATAATAAAGGCTTAGTTTATTTAAATCGCTTTGCAGTGTTACCCTGTCAGGAAAAACATGAAAAAATGCGATTGTCAGTAAATGGGCCGTATTATTAAGATTTAGGGCAGATTTTATTTTAAGCATTATTGTATCTGTACCGTATTGAAAAGGGTATACAGGTCTTGCCGTTTCTATAATCTGTTTATATTGATCATAGTATGGTAAAAAATCGCTTACAAGCTTATCTGCTTTTTCAAAATCAAAGTCTTCTCTATAAACATCTTTTTGCGATTTTATTAAAAATAAAAAACTTCTATTTTTTTCAACCGGATATAAAATAATATCTGTAATGCTTATATACTCCTGAGAAGAAAAGAAATTCTTTATCGATTTTAAATCCTTAGTTGTAAAAGAATACAGGTTATCTTGCTTAAAATCAAACCTGTCTATAATGCTTGAAGGTATCATGCACCTGTGAAAAGTAGTTATATCCACTCCTTCAGCAAAACACAGATTATAAAAATCTTCATGGGTTTTTACCAAAAAACCGCCCTTTTCAATGCGGAGATTTTTAAGCAGGGTTTGAAAAGTATTTTTTGCATCAAAAAAAGGTGAATGAGGCCTTTCAGTCGGTGCTTTTGGAGGCTGATAAGCTTTTTTGCTTACAGCCTCCGCCTTCTGCCTCAATCCCATTAGGATATCCCCAGCTCGTCAAAAAGCCTTTTATAAGTATCAAAGTATTCCGACTTTGCAAACTCTTCAATTTTTTCTTCAGGCAAACTTTCCAAGAGCTGATCCATATAAGTTAGAACAGACTTAATCTCATCTTTTAAATGAATAGGTAAGGTCTCTGTTTTTATTTTTTGTTCTTCTGCAGCACTCTCATCAAGTTCAAGCCTTGGAATATCCTGAGCGGCTAAATCAAGTTCTTCAGGTGAAAATACTGCATCTTCATGGTGTTCGGTTATTGTTTCAGAGATATCCTCTGATATCGACATATCTTCAAAGACGTCTTCAGTTTCGGTTTCCACGGCTTCAGAAGATAAGGAACTGTCCTCCCAAAGAATTTCATCGGATTTTTGAATATCTTTCTCTATTGCGTTTTCAGATTCTATATCTTCAAAATCCAAAGCCTCATCATGGCCTTCTTCAATATTTTCTGTAATGGCTTCAAAACCGCTGTATTCATCACCTAAAGGAATGCTTTGTCCGTCAGGAAGTTCAAGTTCGGTGATTTTGAGGTCAAAGTCTTCTATGCCGTCTGCTTCTTCGGTATTTGAGTTTTCTAAATCAGATTCATCTAAGACTTCTTCTTCTAATTCTAAAACAGGGGTTTCCGTTATATCATCCGACATAAAGTCTTCAACTTGAATAATTTCTTCGTTTTCTTCATCCGGTTCATCTTCAATGTTTAGCTCTACATCTTCGTCAAGATAGCTGATATCATCCGTCAAATCATTGATATGCTCAGGTTCTACAGCGTTTAATAGGTCCTCGTCGGCAAAAATTTCATCATCATCTTGACTTTTTTCCTCTTTATCATCATCGAAAAAGGCTTCATCGATTTCGTCCAATGTTTCAGGAATTTCATAATCTTTTTCCGTGTTTTCTTCCGTGAAATCAGCCGTTATCAATATATTATTAAGCTCATCACCTGTAAGGGCGATTGTTTCATCTCCGTCATCATCATTAAAGAATCCGTTTTTATCGCTCTCTGCTACATCATTTAAAATGCTATCGGTTACGGTATTTTCTTGAGACTCTGAGCTGTTTGACTCTTCCAATTTTTGTTGGGTTTGAGCCATTTCAAATTTCATATTTGCGAGTTCATTTTTGATGTTTACTAATTCGCTTGCAATTTGGATTAAGATTTCGGTAGCCTTATCGTTTGCAAGAACATTGGATTGTGATGCTGCCGGTTGAGGCTTTTCTATAAATTCTTCCGGTATTTCATGATTTCCTGAGTCTAAAAGATCATTTTCAAGGGCTTCAATATCGTCAAAAAACATATCGCTGTTTTCTTCAACAACTTCCTCTATCTTTTCTTCCGGCTCTGCCGTCTCTCCCATAACACTATCCAGCATTGAGTCAAAATCATCAGCGGCTTCAATCTCTTCCATTTTTTCTTCCATCTCTGCCGGAGAAGAGTTGGCCATAATTTTTTGATTTTCTTTTCGGATTTCGTCTATATTACCGGCTTCTATTATGGTGCTCTCTATAACTAAGCCGTCATCATCTTTTTTTTCTTCTTCCGTATTTTCAGCATCTTCTGCTTCTTCAAATTCGGAAATATCGCTGAATATTTCGACATCTTCTAAGTCTTCATCCGTTCCCATAGTTTTACCTGCAAGAGATGTTATATCCGAGTATTCGTCTATGGTAATGTTAAGAGGAATTTCATCAGTTAGTTCTTCTACTTCTTCTGCATTATTTTCATCATTAGCTTCAAGTTCGTCTAAAATGTCATCAAAGTCGGAAATATCTTCAATTGTCCTTTCAGGTAAATTTTCAATATCTGAAGTTTTATTTTCTGTTGAGATTTCGCTTGCATCAGGTTCATCTGAACTTATTTCAAAGCTTTCGTTTCCTTCAAAATCTATGGCATCGCTTTCCTTTGTTTCCAAATAGTCTTCGTCAAAAGAAAGATCAAGTTTTATATTGTTATCAGGTTCAAGGTTTCCGTCTTCGTTTTTATCCTCAGTTTCATCATCCGATTCAAGGGCTTCAGCATCGCTTAGGAAGTCGTCTAAATCGAGAGTTTCAAAGTCATTTATATCGGATGTTATTTCTTCAGATTCAGTTTCTTCTTCGGCTTTCGGCATTACATCAAGACCGGTACCAAAACTATCATTTTCTTCTTCATCAATTACTACAGCATCAGATTCATCAAAAATATCGAATTCATCCCCAAAAATATCGTCATCAGAAGTAACACTTAAATCTTCAATAGGTTCTTCAGATTTATTGCTTTCTTCATTTTCGATAGTTTCAAAATTATTCAATGTTGTTAATTCTTCGAACTCTAAGGCATCATCCGGATTATCTAAATTTATGATATCATGGTCGTCAAATTCCAATACGTCTTCTTCAAAAGGATCCTCAGCAGTGTCATTTTCTATAGGCAGCATACTTTCATAACTGTCTTTATGTTCAGGTCTTTTTTTTACCCATACACCATACATATCAAGATTTGAATCATCTTCAAGTTTTACCGGAAAAACCGAATCATCCGGTTCTTCAATTTTGTTAAAATCTAATGCCATGCTATTCTCCCGTATAACTTATATCTATAATTATACTATATATCGACAGAATTTGTAAATAACCTAAATTATTTAGTCGAAATAAATTGCCAAAAAATTCAAGAAAAAAACATAAAATGCCGTTATATATTTTAGACTATGAAAATCTATTTTAGAGTGCTTATTCCCATTTTTATTACTGTTTTTGCTTACACTGTTTTGACTGTGTTTTTAGGCCCTAAGGGAATATATGCACAGCGGTTTATAGAGGTTCAGCGGGATACTCTTGTAAGCCATGTCCGCTCTCTTAGGCAAACGGGAGAGGATTTGGACAGCCTGATAAGAAATTTAACCTATGATCCTGAAACAATTGCTATTTATGCCCATGAACTGGGTTATATATATGATAATGAGGGAATAATTAAGCTTGTGAATTTTAATTCAGGCTTTGGGAAGGGGCTAAATCCGGGGACAATCTTAAAAATTGAAGCTCCGTATTTTCTTTCAGATTACATATGCAAAACAATAGCGGCATCTTTAGGGCTAATTGTTATTATTTTTCAGATGCTGGCGGTAAGAAAAGATGCTTATTTTAAAAAAAGATCCTAAATCTTTAGAAATAGCAGCCTCGTCCTTAAAAAAGGGCGAAATTATAATAGTTCCTACCGATACCGTTTACGGTTTTTCGGGTATAATGCCTTTTACAAAAGAAAAAATCATTAAAATCAAAAAAAGAGGGGCTGAAAAGAGTTTTATCAGCCTCATTGAAAAACCGCAAGATATTTTTAAATATACGGATACCTCCATTCCTCAGTTCCTATTAAATCTTTGGCCTGCTCCTTTAAGCATAATAGTAAGAGATAAAGAGGGCGGGGGTACTTCGGCTTTTAGATGCCCTGATGATGCATGGCTTAGAAATCTAATAGGAAGGACGGGTTTTCCTATTTATTCTACCAGCGTAAACTACTCAGGAGAGCCTGTTTTAAGCGATATCAGGGATATAATAAGGGAGTTTGAAGATAAGGTTTCATTGATAATTGATGGAGGAGAGCAAAAGGGCTTATCGTCTACAATCGTCAGCTTAATTGATAAGGAGCCTTGCATAATAAGACAAGGTGCTTTAAAGATAAGTTTTTAATTTTTTACCCAGCGTACTTTTTTTATAACTTCATTTACCGAAACAAGGGTGTTTCCATGATAGACTATTTCGATGTCTATTTTTTCTCCGACTAAAATCTTATTGTCTGATGAAACAAGGAATTTCCATGAGGGGGTTTTACCCATCTCTGCAGCCTTTTTGGCTATCTCATCAGGTAAATTGATAAATTGTCTTGGCAGCGGTTTCCCTGATTGATTTATTGTCAAATAGCCTTCATTCACCCTTATTTGGAGCAAGATGGTTATCCCGCTTGAAAGGAGGGCAATTCCTCTTCCTCCCCTCATAATCTCGACCCTTTCAAGTCCCTCTTCTCCCTGCCATGAGCCTGAAAGGATATCGATATTTTTAACCTCTTCTACCTCTGCATCCTCCTTAGGAGCTGAGTCCTCCAAATTATAGGTAACCGATAAATTAACCGATTTATCAAAAATATCCGATACAAGAACTCGTGAGTCCAATAGGATTAAATTAACACTTTGATAAATTTTAGATATACGTCTTGTTATTTTATCCGAAGAATTTTTCAGCATAAGTTCAAGCTGTATTCCGTTTTCCAGTCCCGTAATCTTGCCCGCAAAAACATAATCGAAACGCTGCTGGGCATCCGTTTCGGTAACCGGAGTAGAACGCATATCTACAATATCATATTTTTTTAATTCTTTTACAAAGCTGAAAATAGCATTACTGATTGTTGCTGTTGTTTGTTCCGTTATATTTTTAGATTCAAGTTTAAAAACTCCGACTGTGGGCGCCGCATATATCGCAGTTCCTATGCTGAAAGCCAGTATAGGCAGTCTTAAAAGTAAAAATCTTAAAAATCCGTAAAACGTTTTTATCTTCATTATTTACCTCTTATTTTTATCTCCCTTTGCATATCTCTTTTTATGTCTCTATCTTTTATGTCTGCCCGTTTATCAAAGGTCTTTTTACCCTTACAAACACCTAAGAGAACCTTAACGATACCGTTTTTAAAGTAAAATTCCAATGGAATAAGGGTATAACCTTTTTCCTCCACCTTTCGTTTTAATCTCTTTATTTCGTCCTTTTTTAAAAGGAGTTTTTTGGGCCTTTCAGGATCATGATTAAATATGGAAGAGTAAATATACTCCGAAATATGAAAATTTTTTACCCAGACCTCATTATCTTTAATTTCGGCAAAGGCATCCGGAAAAGAGATTCTTCCTTCTCTGAGAGATTTGACTTCCGTACCCTTTAAGACTAGACCGCATTCTATTTTTTCTTCAACGGTGTAATTAAAAAAAGCCTTTTTGTTTTTTGCTATGATTTTTACAGGTGTTTTCTCCATATCCCTATTATATTCATAGATTAGACACTTGTCAACGATAACGGAAAATGATATTATGCATTGAGGATTAATAATGACAGCAAAATACAGAAATTTTTCATATACGGCAAAGAGAGAGTACCGAAACAAGGTATTGTTTATTATTTTTTTGGTTCTTTTTGCTTTTCTTTCATATATACTCATAACATCATATCTGTTAAAAACTTATAGATTACAAACCGATACTATGTTTCCTGAAATTTCTAAGGGGGATATGGTTTTGGTTACACCCATCTATGCTCCGGCTTCAGCTAAAAGGGGGGACCTGGTTATTATCGACGGCGCATCATCGCAAAATAAGCCTTTTTTTAAATCTGCTGTAAATGCCGTTGTCGGCTTTTTTACTTTTCATCTTGTAAGACCCTTTGATTTGCAGAGTGCAGATGCTTATTCCATAAGGAGAATTGTAGGCTTGCCCGGAGATACCTTGTATATGGAAAATTTTGTATTGCACATAAAAACTAAAGATTCTAGTCATTTTTTGACCGAATTTGAGTTAGCTCAAAAAAATTATGATATTGAAGTTAAGGATCTGCCTGCTCATTGGGATTCATCCTTACCTTTTTCAGGAGCATATCCTAAGACGGTTCTAAAAGAAGGAGAATATTTTGTATTATGCGATAATAGGATAATCACTGATGATTCCCGTCTTTGGGGGGCTGTAAAAGGAGATAAAAAAATATGCGGCAAAATTATTTTAAAATATTGGCCGCTTAAAGAGTTTAAGACCTATTGATGAAAAAGGCCGGGCTTTATATCCACATACCTTTTTGCCTCCAAAAATGTAATTATTGCGATTTTTTTTCCGTTCGGGCTGACCGGTTCAAGAATATATTATCAGCTGCTTTAAGTCCCTTTGTTTTACGATTGGCTGAAGATATAAAAATTCAAGCAGATAAGTTCTCCATAAGTGAATGGGATACCGTTTATATAGGAGGCGGAACTCCGTCTCTTTTATCTCCTGATGATCTTTTTTACCTTTCATCGCAAATATTGGCCGCTCAAAGAAATTCTCCTAAAGAATTTACGGTTGAAATTAATCCTGAAGATTTAAATAAAGAATTTTTATCTGCAGCAGCCCAAGGAGGAGTTAATAGGTTTTCGGTAGGAATTCAGTCCCTTAATGATGAGGTTTTAAGAGCTTGTAAGAGGAGGGGAGAAAGAAAATTAAGCCTTTCAGCTCTTGAACTTTTGCGCACTAAAAAAGACCTAATCCTTTCTTGTGATCTAATCGCAGGACTAAATAAGCAGACCTTTGATATTCTAAAAGATGACATAGAAACCTTATTGGCTTTCAAACCTGAGCATTTTTCTTTGTACGCCCTTTGTTCAAATACAAGGGTTTCAGCCGAGAAAGATGATGAAATAGCCGAGTTATGGAGCTATGGTAAGAATATTTTAGAGAAAAATAGCTATAATAAGTATGAAGTGTCTAATTTTTCATACAAAAATTCATATAAAAGTATACATAATGAGAAATATTGGGGGTTGGAGGATTATATCGGGGTCGGTCCCGGTGCCTTCGGTTCAATTTTTTTTAATAAAGAAGCCCTCCCTGCTTCTGTAAATGCCAATGCCCATGAACATGCTTACTTACATTCACATGCTCACGCATTGAGATTTTCTGCAATTAAAAATATAGATAAATGGATGACTGCAAAAAACAGAGATGATGTTTATGAATATGAAACCATTGATGAAAAAGAATTTATTGAAGAAGCCTTTATGATGGGCTTAAGGCTAACCGAGGGGATTGACAGGTCTTTTTTTAAATCAAGATTCGGTAAGGATATTACGGTATTTGCAGGAAAAACTATTTCAAAATGGCTCAATAGGAAAGAGGCCGTTTTAACGGAAAAAAGATTTTATTTAACTGAAAAAGGTTTTCTTTATTTAAATTTATTTTTGCAGGATCTATTTCAAGAAATTGATACCTTATTTTAAAAATTTATCCGGCCTGACTTTGGTCCTTATTTTGTTCCCATATATAATTAAATTCTTTGTGTATACTTTCGAAAGCTTCAATCAGGGTAGGGTCAAAGTGTCCTCCGGATCCGTTTGCAATATGTATAACAGTTTCCTTGTGAGGAATTCCTTCTTTGTAAGACCTTTTCATTCTAAGGGCATCGTAAACATCGGCTATAGCCACTATACGCGCCGATAGAGGAATCATTTCACCTGCAAGTCTATAAGGATAGCCCCTTCCGTCCCATCTCTCATGATGGCTAAGGGTGATTTCTTTTGCCATAGGGATAGGGTAGTTTGCAAGGATTAGGGTTCCGTTAATAGTATGCTCTCTCATAACAGCCCATTCCACGTCATTAAGGGAACCTTTTTTTTGTAAGATATAATCGGGTGTTCCTATTTTTCCTATATCGTGTATAGCTGCGAGAGAAGAAATATTATCTATAAAATCGGCATCTATTTGAGGAAACAAATTCTCCTTAAACAAGACTTCGGCAAGGGCTTTCGAATAATAATTAAGCCTTTCATTATGAAAGCCTGTATCATTATCCTTTAATTTTGAGGCATTTAATAGACTTTCCATCATACCCTTATATTGGCTTAAATAAGAATTGCTTATATCTTCAAACATAACCCAGTACCCGTTGAGAGTATTATTATCAAATAAGGGAAATATGTTTGTCTTTGTATACATAGTCTTACGGTATCTTGTTTTATGCTTTAAAACTCCTGACCATGAGTAGCCTCTATTAGGGCTCCTTAATTTTGTTAAAAGGTCATCAAGGGAGGACTTTTCAAGAGTGCTTCCGAATATGTTAAAAAACGGTTTTTTTTCTATATTGTGATAACCTTCAAAAAGATGGTTTACTGCATCGCTTATGTATAGTATCAAAAAATTTTTATCCAATAGTAATGAGCAAACGGTGGGAGTAGCAAGCAGGTCTACAGCTGTTTTTAAAACCTCGGTTTTGATTTCTTGATTGTTAAAATTTATCGGATGATGCAGACTGTCAGGATCGTCTTGATAAAGGTCATCATCGAGCTCTTCCAATTCTTCTTCTACTTCATCAAGCATTTCTACTTCATCAAGAGTGAGAAAATTTTTTTCATGAATCCCTATTTCAGATTTATCTTTGTTTTTATTTTTTATCATAGGCCAAAATCCTTTAATTTCAAATAACTAATATTCTGCATCGCTCTTCCTTATATATACAGGACCCTCATGATCTTCCACTTTTTTACAGGCTTGATTTTTTATAAAACAATCAAGTAAAATTTTTGAGAAAGCTTCTTTGTCTGCTTCTATCAAGGTAATATTATTTGCATCAATAGACGCTCCGGCTTCTTCATTAAATTTTTCGGTACCAAAACCGCAAATAATCGTTTTTTTGTTTTTATCGATCAGTTTAAGAGCTTCTTGTGCGCTTATATCAAAAGCTTCCGAGACCGGTTTTTTGTTTTCAAATGCCTGCACATAAAAACAATCTCGTTTTGCATCAATAACCGATAAAAATTGATTTTTACCGCCGTATTTACAACAAAGAGCTTCCAAAATAGAAACACAAAAAAAACGGGCATTAGTTTGCAGCTGAATTGCCTTTGCCGTTGAGTAAGCAAGCCTTAAACCGGTAAAGCCTCCCGGCCCCTGAGGACATACTAAAATATCGGTTTCGTTTATAGAAAAACCGGCCTGTTGTACTGCTGTTTCTATTGCCGGAATAATCACAGCAGAATGTCTGGCTTTAGCCGGTGTAAAAACAGAGGTAAATGTACCGGCATTTCCTTGAGCGGTTATTGCAATAGATGTCCAACTTGTATCGATGCAAACGATATTCATAGATCCTCACCAAAGTCTTTGTCATTGATGATAATTTTTCTGGAATTATCATCATTTACAGTTATACCGATATAAATAGTGTTTTTGGGCAAGGCTTCTTTTACCTTTTTACTCCATTCAACCACACAAACTCCGTCTCCATATAACATTTCTTCGGTACCCAAGTCTAAAAAATCCTCAACTCCTTCAATTCTGTATACATCCATATGATATAGATGCAGCCGTCCTGAGTATTCTGATATTAATGTAAAGGTCGGGCTTGTAATGTCCTCTTCAATGTCTAAGCCTTGTGCTATACCCTTTGTAAGATAGGTTTTTCCAGCTGCCAAAGAACCGTCAAGGGCTATTACATCTCCTTTTTTTAATTTTTTTCCTATCTTTTTTCCTAAATTAATAGTGTCTTCTTCAGTCTTTGTTATAAATTCCATATTACGGTAATTTCCTTGTTTCAACTAAACGGCGGACACAGGCTTTTAACTCCATCATTATTTGTAATACAGGATAGTCTATCTTGTCTATCATCTGTACCTGTATTTCGGTTTCACCTGTAGGTTTATGTTCTACAAAAAATTCAACCTTTCCGTTTTGTTCTTTACCTAATATTGTATATACCGCCGTTCCGGCATATTTTTGCCTGTAATATATATGTGTATCTTCTTTTTCAATATTTTTTATTTCAGAAACAATCATTTTAATCTCCGGTTATTGTTCTTATTGATAATAAACCATTTCCGAGCTTTTTTACAAGCGGTGCCAGTTCATATTCGGCAATATCCGAAATTTCTACCGTATCCGTATCTTCAATAGCATTAATAATAGCATCTAAATTAGACGATATTTCGCTTTGGTATTCTCTGAGGGTCATCTCTCCTAATTTTAGATCTTCGGGGATCTCTGCAATATCGAATAATTTAGCTGTTTCATATAATTTTGTAAGGTTAACGGAAAAATCTTCGATTGCTTTGATAACTTCAACATCGTTTCCTGTTTGGACCTTGATAGGAATTTTCTCGATTTCTTCCGAATTTTTTATAAATTCATCACCAAGCCCTTTTAAAAGGCTGCGTATATCCTCTCCGCTTGTTGTAAACAGCTCAATGTCTATTTCTATTTGATGGGGATCTTGAAAAAGCTCATCAAGCTCGCTTAAAGTCAATTCTTTTCCGTTCACGCAAACTTGAGTTATAGTACTTTTTTGGTTTCGGCATTCTTGTTCTATATTTCCAAGAACATCGCCTATAGTTATTTCTTTTTCAAGTTTTAATTCAATTTCTTGTCCGTTTAATTTTACTTTCATCTTTATTCCTTATTTATTTTGATTTTGAAGTTGTTTGTTAAAATTATCCATTGTCTGAGATTGTTTTTGTAAACTTTTTAAGGTTCCATCCATTATTCCATATTTCCTCTTAAGTGCTAATTCTTTTTCGGCTAATTTTTTGTCGTAGTTTTCGATTCTTTTTTGAGAAGAGTCCATCTTTAGTTTTAAAGCGTCGGTTTTTACACCAAAGATACCGCCTCTTTGCGTATACGGATTAATGTACTCGTATACTGCATGGGCAAGTCCGGAATCTATTAAAATATCTCCGTCAGAATCAAAACCGAAAAAAAGTCTTACCTCTTCCATATTGTTGTTTAAAGCTTCATCAAGTTTTTTTTCGTCAATTTCAAGATATCCGCGAAGGCGGGACATGTCTATGCCGCCTGCATTATCGGATTTTGTAGAAACACCCAATTGAGCAAGCATAAATATTTTTGAATCATCAGCGGCCTTATATGGAGTATTTATTTTTTGTCTTAAATTGGATTTTAAAGACATCAAAGTAGAGTCGCCATACATAAGCCCCAATTTTTTTTGAGCATCTTCAACCTCCGCTTCTGAAAGATAGGTCAGCTCTTCTATAATTTCGGGCTTATTTTGCGTTAATATGTTTATTTGAGCAAAAACGCGATTATATTTGGCCACTAGTTCAATAATGGCATTTTTTACTGCTTCTACATCAGGCTTTATGGTTAGTTTTTCCTGTTTTTCCGATGATTCATGTGTATGAAGGGTTACTCCGGGAATTAAATCGTCAATGTCGTTTTTATCCCTTTTAATTTGAATACCTTCAAAATTTATTATAGCATCTTGTGCTGTCGAAACAGGGTTTACCGGAACATAATCTCCCGCAGCCTTAGGATCGAATATTTTGATGTTTTCGATAAAAACAGCCTTTTCGGTATTATTATTGTTTATTGCAAGAGCTTTTACATCCCCGTATTCAGCCAAAGGAATCGTAATTGTTTGTGTTTCGGCATTTTCAGAAAGGGGGGGCAGGGGAATAAGCACTCCTCGTGTTGATTCTAAGGCTAAAATATTCATATCAACTTTTCGATGATCTGAGGCTTCCTTAGGTTCCATTTTAGTTTTTTCAAGGCCGTCGTTTGAAGGTTCATTTTGTATAACAATACCCCTATATGAGATTGAGCCTATTTGTTCGTAAGTTTTTTCTCCCGTTTCTTCTTTTTGTGCAGAAGCTTTTGACGGTTCCTTAATTGAAACTGTAAGCTCCATGACATATTGACCTTTAGCTCTTACAGATTCTGAAAAATCTATTTTTTGAGAGGACTCAGGTCCGGTTTCAATGGAAGTAACTGAAGTTTTTATGGCAGATGTATCATTTTTTTTGATAAGTCCCATCTCAAGAGCCATCGATAGGGCATCATCGGCAAATTCCAACCTGTTTTTTGCCCCTGTTATATTGGATGAAAAGAGCAGGGATTTTGTTTCTGGTGTTATTTTTATTTCGCTGATATTTAAAATTTCTTTTGCCCTTGAGTTTACAAGGTCGATAAAACCCTTATATTTCCCTCCCTTCCAGTTTACTGATATGTTTTTTTCTCCTACCTTAAAAGTATATACCCCTTTTTTTATTTCAATATCTTTATTTACTTCTTTGGTTAAAAATTTATCTGCTTCTGCGATTTGGACAACATTAATTTTTACGTTTTGATCCTTGGCTCCTCTGGAAGCTGTCGCGGTAAAGGATCTTTCATTTGAGGATTCTGCTATTTTTTCTACAAAGGGATTATTAAAAGAATATAGGTCTCTTGCAGCATTGCGTACTTCAAGAGAAAATTTATTGACCTGTCTCCACGAATCATCCTGCAATTTTAGACGTTCGAGTTTTTCGGCTTCTCTGTCGCGAGGAATTCTTTCCTTTTTCATCAAAGCTTCAACAAGCTTTTCGTATGTACTGTTGACTCCCGGTATACTTAAATCGGACATTTAAACCCCTATTTTTCTTACTACCTAAAAAAGGGAAAATTTCCGACTAGATTGATTCATCGAATAAAAGGCCGACTGTTTCAAGTATTCTTGCCTGCAGCCGTTGTATTGCTTCAGATGGAATTTCCCTTATTACCTTGTCGGTATTTGCATCTATTACCTTAACAACAATGCGGTTTGTTTCTTTGTTTACTCTAAATTGCAATTTACGATCACACATGTCGCATAATTTTTGGATTTGTGCAACCGCTTTTGAGATTTCATTCGGGTCCACCAGCGTCTTTTGATTTTCGGCTTGTTCGGCAGCTTCCTTTTGTACTATTACATCCGATGCAGCTCTCATCGAGCCGTTAATCACTGTATCACGTTTTTGTTGTAATGCTGCTTGGTGCCCTATGCCGTTTATTTCTATACTCATAAAAACCTCCTTGGCTTTAAATAGACATCATCCGTGACATCTAAATATAGTTATAACGTTTTAAGCATCAACTCTTAGCAGTAAAAAAAAGGAAGAAGAAGGGCGCATCTTCTTTCTTCCTAAAGATTCTAAAGGCCTTTAATTTTAAGAGATGACATCCGGTTATCTCTTTTTTTATCGGCCCTTACAAGATCTGCTTCGTTATTGAAGAAGCCTGACAACAGCCTGAGGCTGTGCATTGGCCTGTGCCAACATAGCAGTTCCTGATTGGATCAAGATCTGATTCTTTGTATAGTCAACAATCTCTTTAGCCATGTCTGCGTCTCGGATTCTTGATTCGGCAGCCTGCATATTTTCGGCAGCAATTGCTATACCGTTATATGCCATTTCAAACCTATTCTGGTATGCACCAAGGTCTGCGCGCTGCTTGTTAATCTGCTTAAGAGCATTATCAAGGGCTCCCAATGCCATGTTTGCACCGTCTACAGAAGACATTGAAATCATCTTGTCTTCTCCGCCCTGTTGTGCTCCTATAATACCGAGTGCTGTAGCTGTCATTGTTCCTATGTAGATCTTTTCTCTTTGATCCATATTTGCACCGACATGGAGCTGCATAGGTCCCGATACGGAATCTTGAGCGAAACGGCCTGTAAGGATATTCATTCCGTTGAACTGAGCATGGCTTGCGATTCTGTCTACTTCGTCAACAAGCTGTGAAACTTCAACTTGAATCTGCATCCTGTCTTCGGCTGAATAAATGCCGTTTGAGGCCTGTATAGCCAACTCTCTTAATCTCTGTATTATATCTGTCGTTTCACCTAAGTAACCTTCCGTTGCTTGAATGAAAGAAACACCGTTTTGAATATTCTGTCCGGCCTGGTTTAAACCTCTGATCTGGCTGCGCATCTTTTCGGATACGGCTAAACCTGAAGCATCGTCACCTGCACGGTTGATTCTTTCCGCACTGGAAAGCTTTTCGATGTTTTTTGCGAGATGAAGTTCGTTGACTCCTCCCTGTCGCTGTGCAAACATTGCACTCATATTGTGATTAATAATCATATGACCCTCCCTGAAGTCCTATAGTTCAGCATCCTTTGCTGAAAAATACTCCTGTATTTTATAATATTGTATAAAATTTTGCGCCTTTTACACAAATTATAAAGACAGTATTATTAACAATTTTATTCAAACTGTTAATAATACTGTAATACAGGGCTTCATAAGGGCCGCCAATCAAGGGCATTTTTTCAAAGATCGTTTAAGCGTGCAGGGGATTTCCCCTTCACGCCTAACACATTATACTCTTATAATTAAAAAAATACAAGAGTATTTTACAAATTTGTTACCTTAAAAGAGACATTACAAGCTGGCTGTTGTTATTAGCCTGAGCAAGCATTGCGATACCGGTATTTGACAAGATTTGGTTCTTGGTATATTCTACCATTTGTTTTGCCATATCTGCATCACGGATTCTTGACTCTGCAGCTTGGAGGTTTTCGGCTGCGATATCAATACCTACAACCGTCAATTCCATTCTGTTCTGGTAACCGCCAAGATCGGCTCTTTGCTTGTTGATCTTTTTTAGACCTTCATCAATGATTCCGATTCCTCGGTTAGCGGCATCTGCGGTTTCAATCGTCATAATTTTTTCGTCGCCGATATTTCGGATACCGAGGGCGGCAGCCGACATTGTGCCGATATAAACGCGCATTCTCTGATCCATGTTTGCTCCGATATGGAACCACATAGAACCGGTAACAACATTTTCACCTGTTTCGCGTGCAAAGCGGCCTGTAAGCATATTCATACCGTTAAATTGGGCTGAACTTGCAATTCGGTCAACTTCGGCAACCAACTGAGAAACTTCAACCTGAATCTGCATTCTGTCTTCAGCAGAGTAGATACCGTTTGAAGACTGAACAGCCAACTCTCTGATTCTCTGCATGATGTCGGTTGTTTCCTGCAAGAAAGCTTCGGCTACTTGAATAAAGTTAATGCCGTTTGAAGCGTTTGCAGAAGCTTGGTTTAAACCTCGAATCTGACTTCTCATTTTCTCGGAAACTGCAAGACCGGAAGCGTCATCGCCTGCACGGTTAATGCGTAAACCGGATGAAAGCTTTTCGATGTCTTTACCGATGCGTACATTGGTAACACCCTGCGTTCTCTGTGCGAACATCGCACTCATGTTGTGATTAATAATCATAAGATATTCCTCCCTGGAATAATGTGTTTATAAAGCATCCTTGCTTTATTTTGAGGATAGAAAACCCTCATTATCTATGATCGGTTTCCTGTTTCTAAAACTTTAGGCCTTTTTTAAAAAAAAATCGAAAAAAAGATATAAATTTACTATTCATCTTCTATATCAGCGGGATCTTTTAGTATGTTTGAATCAAAAAGACGGGAAAGCTCCCTTTCCGAATACCGTTTTGATATTGAAAAATTATCTCTTACAATTTCAATGGTTTCCTTATCAAGTATTAGCTTTTTTTCATCTCTAAGATAGACAGCAAAATCTTCAAAAACGGAAAGAGGCAGCCAAGGAAAAGCTATTTCAAAGATATTAAACCATTGGCAATAGGGAAGGGTTGTCTCTCTATTTATAAGGATACCCTGATCTTTTAGTTTATCGCGTTCTTCAGGTTTAAGGGTAAACATTTTTTGATTTAGGAGTTCACAATATTCTTGAGTAGAAAAAAGAGCTCCTACCTTCCTTATTAAATCCATTTTATAAACTGAGGGTATATCCGCTAAAATAGATGCCGTAACTACGTTCATACCTTCAGATACAATTTCAAAAGGTTTTTTGCTCTCATTAGAGGCCATCTCCATAGTACGTTTGATATCGCCTTTTTCCAATAGCGGAAACAAAATTTCATCATTGTTCAAAGCTCATTCTCCCATAAACAATTTAATTATAAAAAATATTTTACCACATTATCTTAAAAAAAACAATGTAAAATTTACATTTGAGTTCCAAAGGCTTCAACAAACTTTGGAATCAAATCATCAAATTTTCCTTCTATGTACAAGCCTGATGCCTGTTTATGCCCGCCGCCGCCGAAGGAGGAGGCTATCTTGCTTACATCAATCTTATCCAAGGATCTAAATCCCACTGAACAATGGCTTGGAGATTCTTGGCGTACTATGCAGATAGCTTCAACCCCTTCCACCGTCTGAATCAGCTGGTACAATATATCGGAATCTCTGCCTTCAAGGCCGAATTCCATTAAATCATCATAAGTTTCATATGAAATAACAAGCTTTCCGTCATAATAGGTCTTCATTCTGTTTAGGATTCGAGAAATAAGGAGGCGCGATTCAAATTTTTTGCCTCCATTCATTTTCATAAAGGTTTGTTTTGGATTGGCTCCGGCTTCAATAAGCCGGGAGGCATGGGCAAAAACTTGAGCACTTCTTTCATCCAAATGTCTAAAAAATCCTGTATCTGTACAAAGACCGAAAAACAAGGCATCTGCTTCTTCCTTTGTCAATTTTTCTCCCATTTCTTCAATTATTGACTGAATTAGATAGGTTGTAGAAGGTGCATCCGGCATTATAAGAGAGGTATCGGACTTTTCCGTATTGGTAGCATGATGATCGATTATGATATACTTAAAACTTCTGATAAGATCTGCTATTTCACCTACGCGGTCAAAGCCTGAGCAGTCAAGGATTATCAGCCCTGTAGTTTGAGGGTTTATCTTATCGGAAATTTCCAGTTTATCGGTAAAAAGATTTTCATATTCCTTTATTTCGATACGCTTAAAAGGACCTGCCGACATTAAAATACAATTTTTATTTTTTCTCTTCAAAAAGAAAGACATTGCAAGACAGCTTCCAATACAGTCACCATCTGGCTCTTTATGACCTGCAATTATAAAATTCTCATATGTATTTAAAAATTCCAGCAATTTTTGCGGAACTAAAGGTTTGCTGATTGTTGAGCTGTTATTGTTATGCATGTATTCCTCATAAAATTCCTCTAAGGTACACACCTTAGAGGATATAGATAGCTTAGGTTGTGTTAGATGTTAAAATTTTAGTTCAAGACTTTCTACGCCGTCAAATTTACCGTCATATTGGTTTGGCGCTTTTAATGCACCCCATATCGGGCTTCCCAAGTCTCTGGGAGCTGCTATTTTGATGTGATCAAATTTTCCGTCTTTAAGATAAAAAGATAAATATGGGTTAACTCTGGTGTTTACCAATTCCATTTTAGCTCTACCATCTTGAGGTTCAAGCCAAGATTTCGGAATAAAGACTTCTGCATGTTTTAATCCGGCTCTTCGGTAAATAACATAAAACCCCTTTGAATGTGCAAAGATTTTTAAAATTTGCACATTTACATAGTAAACGTCTGCTTCATCAACCTTTTGTGAAAAAGCCGGGGCAATGGTAAAAAGTGAAAAAATTAGAACTAAAAAGACCAAGCTTAGTATTGATTTCTTCATATATTCCTCCAGTTACAACATTATACACATAAGTTATGAATTTTGCAAGTGTAAAATTGTAAAAACTTACAATATTGACAAAGACTTAAAAAAAATGTTATTTTCTTACTTTAATTAATAAAAATAAATTCGGGAAAAAATTATGGATAAAATTGTTTTACTTGAAGTTAATAATTCAAAACTATTGAATGAATTTGCTCTTTTACCTTTTGAGTTGTATAAGAATGATAGTTCATGGATACCGCCTATTATAAGCGAGTATAAAAAATATGTGTCGGGAACCGATAATTCTTTATGTGATGCAGGACCTCACGTAAAGATAGTTGCTCAAATCGACGGAAAAACAGTAGGCCGTATTTTGTACGGAATTGACGGTAAATTGAATGAATATAAAAAAATTCGGGTCGGTTATATTTCGCAATTTGAGTGTATTGAAGATTATGCCGTCGCCGAAAAAATGCTTGATGCTGCAAAAAAATGGTTTTTGGAAAAAGGTATGGATAGAATTAAAGGACCTCTTTCTCTTCCGGGAGGGGAAGATAACCGGGGATTTATTACCGATAATTTTGAAAACCGCACATATATAATGAATACCTATAACAAAAAATATTATAACGACTTTTTTATAAGGTTCGGGTTCGAAAAATATTGGGATTGCTATGCTTATCATGCCCGTTTTGATGATGTCGATGCAAGCCGATATGTACGATTAGCTCCTTTGGTAGAAAAGCGCTATGGTTTTCATGTAGATCATATTGACTTAAAAAAGAATGTTAAGCGGGATATAGGAGATGTTCACACAATTCTTTTAAATTCCGAACCTGAAGAATGGGAAGACTTTATGCCCATGACCCGTAAAGAAATTGATATGGTTTTAAAACAGCTGATATCTTTCGCCGATGAGGAATTGATTTTTATTGCGAGAACAGCTGATGGCAGTCCCATAGGTTTTAATGTTACTCTTCCCGATTATAATGATGTATTGAAGCACCTCAAAGGTAAGCTTTTTCCCTTAGGTATTTTTAAATTCCTTTATTATAAACGTAAAATGAGACGTCTTAGAACTTTTGTTTTATTTGTTGATCCTAAATATCGTAATAAAGGCGTTTCGGCCGCCATTTATTCACGCCTTTATCAGGCTGCAATAAAAAAAGGATATTTGGAAGGAGAAGGTTCTACTATTTGGGAATACAATATTCCCATGATTACCGACATCGAAAAAACAGGGGCAAAGAGGGATATAGTTTATAGAATTTATCAATATCATTTGAACCGATAAACGTTTTATTAAATTTACATAGTAAATGGTTTACATATTAAAAGGCTTTACATAAAATATAAATAGTATTATACTCTCAAGACATAAAATTATATTTTAAAGGATGGTTTATATGAATATACGAGATAGAGTTGCCGCTCTAAGGCAAAAAATGAAGGAGCATTCTTTAAGTGCTTATTTGATCCCTTCTTCCGATCCTCATCAGAGTGAATATTTACCCGAAAACTATAAAACACGCGAGTTTATTTCGGGTTTTACGGGATCTGCAGGAACCGTTCTTGTTACCAAGGATAAGGCTATTTTATGGACGGACGGCCGTTACTTTTTACAGGCTGAAAAGCAGCTTGAAGGATCCGGAATTGAACTTTATAAAATGATGGAGCCGGGGGTTCCCACCGTAAACGAGTTTTTAAAATCCGCTTTAAAACCGGGTGAAAAACTCGGAATGGATGGTAGGGTTGTATCTGTTTACAGCTTTGATTCTATGCAAAAAGAGCTTGGTGGTATTGAACTTGTTACAGATATCGACCTAATAGGCGAAATCTGGAAAGACCGTCCTCAGGCTGTTTTAAGTGAAGCTTTTATCTTAGAGGAAAAATACACAGGAAAATCCGCAAAAGAAAAGATTGAAGAAGTCCGCTACATGCTTACCGAAAAAAAAGCCGATTCTACGGTTATCGGAGCCCTTGAAGATGTCTGCTATCTTTTTAATGTCCGCGGAAGAGATGTAAGATGTAATCCTGTTGTTACCGCTTATGCAATAGTCGATAAAACTAGGGCAATTATTTTTATTTCGTCGAAACAGTTAACCGACGAGGTTAAATCATACTTTGCTTCTCAAGGGGTTACGGTAATGGGGTATGAAGATGTCTTTGCAGAAGCCGCAAAACTTACAGGAAAAGTTTACATAGATCCTTCAAGAACAAATGTGTATTTGTACAGCCAAATCAAAGCAAATGTTGAAAAAGGTTTAAATCTAACCTCAACGCTTAAAGCAATAAAAAATGCCGTTGAGCTTAAAAACTTCGATGACGCTATGGAAAAAGACGGCGCCGCAATGGTAAAAATCCTAAAATGGGTAGAGGAAAATGCAGGAAAAGGTATTACAGAATGGGATGTAAGCGAAAAACTCTTAAAATTCAGGGCAGAAGGCAAGGACTTTTTAGAAGAAAGTTTTGAGACCATCTCAGGCTACGGCCCCAACGGTGCCATCATTCACTATGCGCCTTCCCCTGCCGAATCTGCAAAACTTCAACCTAAGAGTTTCTTGCTTTTGGACAGCGGAGGACAGTATCTAAACGGTACAACAGATATTACTAGAACCATAAAACTTGGAGAGCTTACAGAGCAGGAAAAAACGGACTATACACTTGTTTTAAAAGCCCATATTTCTCTTGCCCGTGCCAAATTTAAGGCCGGAACTACAGGCCATGCTATCGATACCATTCCAAGAGAACACCTTTGGGCTAGAGGACGTGATTACAAACACGGTACAGGCCACGGGGTAGGTTATGTGCTTTCCGTACATGAGGGACCTCAATCGATTTCAAGCCGCTTTTTAGATGTTCCTATGAAACTTGGTATGGTAACCTCCAATGAGCCCGGGCTCTATGTTGCAGGAAGTCACGGGATTCGCATTGAAAGCTTGATCGTTACTACCGAATTTGCAAAAACAGATGACGGAGAGTTCTATCAGTTTAAGACAATTACCCTCTGTCCTATTGATACGAGACCCATTGTCCCCGGAATTCTATCGGATGAGGATATTAATTGGCTAAACGAATATCACAAAGAAGTTCGTGAAAGGCTTAGTCCCTATTTGGATGAAGCCCATAAGGCCTTTTTAGTAGATAGAACTAAGGCTATTTAAGAGATTTTCTTTTAAATTTAAAAAAATCGTTTTTTTTACTCGACAAAGTATGAAAAATGATATAGAATGTTATATATTGATATAAACGATATAAGGAGTATTATTATGAAAACATTAAATTGTGATATTTGTAGAAAAGAGCTGGTAAATCCTATCACAGAAAGGACTTATTGGCATATCCGCGAATATGATGTATGTGAAGCTTGCAAAGATGCTATTGAGTTCAAATTAAGGCCTGTAGTCCGCAAGCATTTTCCTTATTCACAAGATTGGTATGAACATGAGTTCATGGCTCTGGTTGAAAAGGGAATTGCCGCAAGACGCCCATAAGAGTGCTGATTAAAAAAAGACCCGATTACATATCGGGTCTTTTTTTTCATAGCTCCATTGACATATTTTGCTTTTTTGTGTAATATTAATCTCTATTTTTTTATAAAAGAGTAAGGAGTTTTCATGTCAGGACATAGTAAATGGGCTACAATTAAACATGCCAAAGGTGCAGCTGATGCTAAAAGAGGTCAGTTGTTTACTAAATTTATCAAAGAAATTTCAATTGCTGCAAAAATGGGAGGCGGAGATCCTGCTACCAACCCGCGGCTTAGAACAGCTGTTTTAAAAGCTCGTGCTGCAAACATGCCTAAAGACAACATAGAAAGAGCAATTAAAAAGGGTACCGGAGAACTTGGTGCCGTAAACTATGAAGAGCTTTTGTACGAAGGCTACGGCCCGGGCGGAGTTGCCGTTTTGGTTGAAGTTCTAACGGACAATAAAAACAGAACAGCAGCCAGTGTTCGAAATATTTTTACAAAGAGCGGCGGAAACTTGGGAGCAACAGGTTCCGTAGCTTATATGTTTAACCGAAAAGGTGTTATAGAATACGATGCCGAAGTGGTAAGCGAAGAAGCCATCATGGAAGCAGCTCTTGAAGCCGGTGCAGAAGACATTGCGGCTGAAGACGGCGTTATTACCGTTACGACAGATCCCAACGACTTTGCCTCTGTTCTTGAAGCCTTACAGGAAAAGGGCTTTGAATCGGTGTCTGCTGCCGTTTCGATGGTTCCCGATACCTATGTAGCCTTGGATGCCGATACAACGCAAAAAGCCTTAAAAATGATCGATAAGTTGGAAGAAGATGATGATGTTCAAACCGTTTCTTCAAATATCGAAATCCCCGAAGGCTTTGAGATGCCGGAATAAGCTTTAAAAACTCTTATAAGAGAAAAGCCCTTGCAGCTTAAACGAAAATTGCAAGGGCTTTTTTATTTTACTTTAATTTTAACGGATTTTTACTTTGTTATAAATTTAAGTAAATCTATTACTCTGTTGGAATAACCCCACTCATTATCATACCACGAAACAAGTTTAAAGAATCTCTTTTCACCGGGAAGGTTGTTTTGTAAGGTTGCCTTGCTGTCATAGATTGAAGAATGAGCATCATGGATAATGTCTGTAGAAACAATTTCTTCATCACAATAGGCTAAAACACCCTTTAGATAGCTTTCTGAAGCTTTTTTGATAGCTGCATCGATTTCTTCGATGGAGGTATCTTTTTCGGTACGTATTGTTAAGTCAACAACAGAACCTGTGGGGGTAGGAACCCTAAAGGACATGCCGGTCAGCTTTCCCTTTGTAGTCGGCAGAACTTCTCCTACAGCCTTTGCCGCCCCTGTGGTTGAGGGGATAATATTTACGGCTGCAGCCCGTCCGCCTCTCCAGTCTTTGAGAGAAACTCCGTCTACCGTCTTTTGAGTTGCCGTGTAGGCGTGGATGGTTGTCATAAGACCTGTTTCAATGCCGAAGCCTTCTTTTAAAAGCACATGAACTACGGGAGCCAAGCAGTTTGTTGTACAGCTTGCATTTGAAACTACATGATGCTCTGATGCCTTGTACTCGTTTTCGTTGACGCCCATAACAAAGGTTTTAATGGGTTTTGAAGGATCTTTACTTTTTCCGGGAGCGGAAATAATAACTTTTTTTGCTCCGGCTTCAATATGCTCATAGGCCTTTTCATTTGTGTAAATACCGGTACTTTCAATTACTACCTCTATTCCGAGTTCTTTCCACGGTAATTGTGCAGGAGTCAAACCTTTTCCCGATATACATTTAATTTTGTGTCCGTTTACTACAAGCACATCATCTCCGTCAGTGCCTATTTCGGCATTCATTTTGCCTTGAACCGAATCATATTTTAGTTGATAGGCAAAATACTTTGCATCCGTTGAAAGATCAACAACTGCAACAACATCGAATTTGTCTTTTCCAAGCAAATTTTGATTTACCAAGGCTTGAAAAACAAGTCTTCCGATTCTTCCGAATCCGTTGATAGCTACTTTCATAAAAACTCCTCATTTTTTATTTTTTTTATATTAACCTATATTAGGTTATATGTCAACTTTATTTAGGCTCATTTTGTTCAAGCCCCCCTAGTTAAAGTTTAGCATAATACCGGCTTCAGCATTGAAAAAAAACTTTTTTATCCGGCTGCCGGCCTTTGTTAAAGAAAAAGAAAATACCGAAGCTCCAAAATTAACGAACCACGCAATATCGCTGGAAATAGAATGATTTACCCCGGTTTCCAATACAATATCGGCTATTTTTTCGTTTATTGATCCTGTCTTTTGAAAATGGTTTATTCTATAAATTATATTTAAAGGGATTCTTATTCCGGAGGGTTTTGAATAGGAAACCGTATAAAATCCTATATCGGCGATTGAAATATGTGTTTCTTCCAAATCTTCAACAATACTCTTGTTTTTTTGACTCAACTTTATTGATGCAATTATGTTTGGAAATCTCCAGCCCAAATCAAAGTGTCCGTCTTGCAAGTACACATTTTTAGTTTTTACCGATGCTAAAGGAATCGAAAAATTTGTATCTAACGAGGTAAAAAATCCTATTGGTAATTTAAAGGATAAGGATGTTCCCAAGCCGGGCTGAAAGATGGTGCTTACATTTTTATTGTCAAATCCTGCGTTAAATACGCTCAAGGTTGGTCCTATCGAGATATTTATCATATCGGTTGTATAAGCTATTCTTCCCCAGATTATGTTCCCGATACCTAAATATCTTTGAACAGCTAATTTTCCGTTTACATTTTTACCCAGATCTTCATTTAAAATCAACTTAAAGCCGAAGTCAGGTATTTTTCCTGTAGGACCCTTTGAGTTAAAGGGTGTGTTTCCTACGTTTATAGATGCCGTAACATCAAGAGAAAACAAAATACTCACGCATGTAAAAAAAACTAAAATACCTAGTATCTTTTTCATTAGTACACCGCCTTTATTGATATTTGTGCCGTTATCATTTTTGATATATCTTTATAAAGCAAGGGATTTACAGGAAGACGAAAATCCAGTGTAAAGCCGTCTGCCCTTAGGGTATAAAAAGGACTGATTAAAAATGAGAATGGGGTTATCATTGTGGGTTTTAAGGGGTTCACCGTTCCCATCATATTGATTCCGCCTTCCATATTTTTTGTTTCAAGATTTCCAAGGCTTACATCAGCACTTAAACCGGTAAAAAAAGAATCTTTTAATGAGGGATCATTGATGCTTTGAGGAAGTAAAAAGATGGGAGACACAAAACAGGCTATGCTTGATCTTATAAAATCTTTTTTTATTCTTGCCTCGAATGATGCATAGAAGTTGGAAGTAAAGTCTTTAACATTAATATTTTCAATCTTTATTTCTGCTATACCTGATTCGGTAAAAAAGTCATAACTGTCATCTGCCTGAAAAAGCATTGCAATACCTGTTCTAAATTTTGTTTTTACCGCATTTTTTGGAAAGGATGCTCCTGCAAAAAAATCAAAGGCAAAAAAGTCAAAGGCTCCGCCTATTCTAAAATCCGACTTGATCTGAAGTTTATCTTCCAGTTTTTCATTCCAAGACAGGTATGTTCCAAGATAAAAACCTGAAAAAAAGGCTCCATAAATTCCGAACCCTGTTCCTTGTACAAAATTGCGCGGGCGGAAAGCCGAAGCAGGATGATAGCGTCTAAATTTGGGATCCGGCATCTTTACTTTAAGGTGCTCTTGTAAAATGGAGTCTGAGCCTAAGGTATCATATATTCCTGTAAATATTGCAAGAGAAAGAGGCAAATTTTGTATTTTAGGGAAATTGAGGGAAGCTCCCAAAAAGCGGAAATTTCCGTTGAATTTCGGATCTTGCGCAGGATAAAGAAAATCTATGAGCCTGTCAATGTTTGCATCAATGTTCATATCAAAGTAAAATTTATTAGACGGTTCCATCCTGAGTTTGACCAGCAGAATAGAGTCGGCTGTCATGTATGGTTTGGTAGTTAAACTGTAAAAAGTATTGGTGTTTTCAAAATAAGGAACCGAAAACCCTTGGGAAAAAACAAGGGAAGTTTTTATTAAAAAGAAGAACAATAAAAATTGTATTTTTTTACCTTTGATACTCATATTTGCATATTTTACAATAAATTTTAAAAAAAATCTAGTTAAGTTTTAAAAAAAGCTCTTATAAATAAAAAAACCGAAAAAAAGCAATTTTCTTCTTGACTAATATTGTAAATAGTATAGAATATATTGTATGAGTGATTATCTTGACATCAATAACGAAGAACTTTTAAAAGATTTTTTCAGTGAAGCTGAACAACAGGTCGAAATACTTGAAAGTAATGTTTTAGTTATAGAACAAAATCCCGAAGACCGTAATGCCGTCGATGAGATATTTAGAGCTGCTCATACTTTAAAGGGCGGATCTGCTACTGTAGAGATGACTGAACTGTCTAAATTTACGCACGCAATGGAAGATCTTCTTGATGAGATTAGAAGCGGTTCCGTTAGGGTAACTGAAGAAACGGTAGATTTGCTTTTAAAGTCCATAGATATAATTAAGCTTATGTTGGATGCCAGGGCTTCAGGTTCAATATACTCGGATGATGTGTCCTGTATTGTAAATCAATTAAGATCATTTATACCTGAAAAGACTGATAAAAAGAGCAGTAAGGCTTCAGCTCTTAAGGTTTCCGTTCCTACTTCCGCACCTCCCGTTGCTTCACCTAAAGCTCAGACTCCGGCTTCAAGTTTGGATGTCAAAGATTATTTTTCGGAATATGAAATTCTTGAATTGGCAGAGACTATTCAAAAAGGTGAAGACCTATATGCAGTCATCGTAAAATTCGATGAATCAAATTTAATGAATTCGGTAGGCGGTATTCAGGTTTTTGCTGCATTAAAAGACTACGGCAGTGTTTTAAAAACGGTTCCGGACTTTGATGCCTTATATGAAGACGAATTCCATGAAACAGTAATTTATTTTTTATCTTCGGCATCGGACAGCAAAATATTGGAAAAGGCTGCCTTTATAGGAGATGTTACTCTCTCTGCAAGTGCCGAAAGACTTCAAATCAAAGAGGAAGCTCACGAAACTTATAAGCCTGCACAGTCTGCTCCTGCAAAGGCTCCCGATGCGAGTGTTTCCGGAATAAAAGTTTCCGAAAAGGCAGAGGAAAAAGCTGTTGAAGAAGCTCAGGACCAGCCTTCTAAATCCGTAGAAAAAACTGAGAAAAAACAATCTCAACCAAGCGCTCAAGGAAGCGGACATTCTTCATCGGGTTCCATATTGCGTGTAGATGCAAACAGAATAGATTATCTTTTGAACTTGGTAAGTGAGACAGTTATAACTAAGGCTTCTTTAAATCAAAGTACAATTGAATTTACCGAACTCTACGATAAATTTCAAAATTCCAGTACAATTTACAAGGATAAAACGAGAAGACTATTGGATAAGATGCCCGAATATCTTGAAAAGATTCAGCAGGGCTATGATATTAATTCTATAAAGCAGGATGTTTTAAACGAGTACTCAAGCCTTTTGGAAGTATTCGGAGATTTTGATTCTTCAATGAAGGCAGCCGTTACAAAGTTTAAGTCTTCGTCGCAAAACTTAGGCCGTATTTCCGGCGAGCTTCAAGAAGGGGTTATGAAGATCCGAATGGTTCCCATCAGTCAGATTTTCAGCCGCTTCCCGCGTGTAGTTCGAGATCTTTCAAGAGATTTAAATAAAAATGTTCAGCTGGTTATTGAAGGTGAAGATACCGAACTTGATAAGTCGGTTGTTGAAGACCTGCTTGATCCTATAATGCACTGTGTAAGAAACTCTCTTGATCACGGTGTTGAATCTCCTGAGGTAAGAAAAAGCCTCGGTAAGTCTGAGCAAGGCATCCTTCTTCTTAAAGCCAGCAATGAAGGCAATATGATCGTTATCGAAGTTGCAGATGACGGCCATGGAATTGATGTTGAAGCCGTAAAGCAAAAAGCCGTTGAACGGGGTATTTTACATCCGAATAAGACTCTTACCGATGTTGAAGCTTTTCAGCTTGTTTTTGCACCCGGTTTTTCGACAAGTAAAACTATTTCGAGCGTATCAGGCCGCGGTGTAGGTCTTGATGTAGTTAAGACCCATATAGAAAAATTAAACGGAACGGTTATGGTGGAGTCCGAACCCAATGTCGGAACCCGCTTTATCATAAAACTTCCCTTGACATTGGCTATTATACAAGGGCTTTTAATTAGGGTAGGAGACGAGGTTTATTCGATTCCGATTACTTCGGTTATAGAAAGTCATAGGGTAAAACCGGATGAAATTAACCGCATAGATAATTATGAAGTTTTTAACGTCCGCGATGAGGTATACAGCCTGTTAAGGCTTAACCGCCTGTTCGGTATTACATCGGCAGAAACCGATGATGACGGGTATAATTATATAGTTGTTGTCGGAACCGAAGAGAAAAAAGTAGGTCTTATGGTAGACAGCTTGATTGGTGAAGAAGCTGTTGTAATAAAACCATTGAAAGATCAATTTACTAATTCTCCGGGAATTGCCGGTGCTTCTATTTTAGGCGACGGCTCCGTTTCGTTGATTATAGATGTTGCACAGCTGCTTGAGCTCGGCTTAAAGCAGGAAATGCAGGCTAGGGAGCGCCGCGAGGCTTCAATTTGGTAGGTTAAGGAAAGACATTATGGAAGAAATGAAAGAACTAAAGGTAAATGCAGGCTTAGGCATAGGAGATACGGATTCTCTACATGATCAGATGATTGTCGTAGATTTTAAGATGGTAACTTTTTCCCTAGCCGGTAAGGACTATGCAATAGATATTATGCGTGTTAAGGAAATAGCAAAGGCCGGAAACTTTACCTATGTACCCAATACTTCTCCATTTGTATTGGGTGTATACAACCTCCGGGGCGATATAATTCCGATAATTGATTTGCGTATTTTCTTTAATATTCCGGTACCTGCTCGCAAAAAAAATCAGCCTGAAAGTATGGTTATAATAAATGTTCAAGATCAGACCTTCGGCGTTGTAGTAGACTTTATCGATAAGGTAGTGGGTGTATCCAGCAGTACCATTCAGCCACCGCATCCTATCTTCGGTGATATAAATATCAAATATATTCACGGTGTTGTAGAAAACGGAGGCCGCTTATATATTCTGCTTGATGTAGATAAGATATTTGCCTCACGTCAACAAAAAGAAGAAGTTAAGGAAGATTTGACTCCTGTTGCGGCGAGTGTGGTAAGGGAACCTGTAAAGCTTCAGGTGGGCCAGTCTTCAGAAAATTTGGATATAAAATTCATAGGCGATACCTTATCCGCTATGGGTAAATTCTATATTTCTGCCGTTAATGAAAATTGGGTCAAGGAGAGATATTTAGAGTGGAAGGATATGCGTCCTTCAGGGAACTTGCAAATTCAATCGGAAAACGATGCCGGAGAATTTTTATCGTCTTTCTTGTCGCCTTTTACAAAACGTTTTTGGAGCGAGGCCTATATAAATGCTTATTATAAAATGCTCCCCGAAAATACTTCTTCCGTAATTAATGTTTGGTGTATAGGATGCGGTCAGGGATACGAAGCATACAGTCTTGCCGTTCTATTAAGAATGCGTTATCCGCGTGCTCACATAAAGATTTTTGCAAATGATTCGGATTTGTTGGCTATTTCAAATGCTCCTATGCTTTCGGTTCCCGATGAGGTTGCTTCGGGTATTTATGAGCCCTATATTACAAAGACTGCTTCCGGAAGTTTGACATTTTTAAAAGAGATAAAGGATATGATTCTTTTTGAGTACCATGATTGTACTCATCAAAATGTCGTTCCCGATATAGATATAATTGTTGCAAGAGATGTTTTGTCTTTTATGAATCCCAATGTTCAGAGAACTATGATAGAAGAATTTAGGGAAAAACTGAAAAATTCCGGACTTATAATTCTGGGTCATAATGAGGCAATGCCCAAGCAAGATGGTTGGCTGCGAAACAGCTCCGGTGATATTGTAATTTTTACAAAAGAATAAATATAAAAGGATAAGGAGAAATAAATGCGTGTAGAGTATATTAATCCGTTTAGCGAAGCTGCTTACAATATCCTGTCACAAGTTTTGAGTGAGGATATAAAACGCGGCGACTTGTACCTAAAATCGACTTGTATGCCGGTTATGGGTGTCGCAGCCATTGTCGGTCTTGCCGGGGATGTTGAGGGCCGGGTTATATTTGATATGACCTTGGACACAGCTTTAAAGATTGCCTCTGCAATGAATAACGAAGAGTTGACAGAATTTGATGAGCTTGCTCGCGCAACGATTACGGAATTGGCTAATCTTATTACGGCACAAGCTGTAACAAAGCTTCATGATTTAGGATTTAAGTTTGACCTAACTCCTCCGGCTTTGTTCACAGGCGATAATATGAAGATATCCAATAACGATATTGAGGCTTTAATAGTTCCGATGACTGCCCCTCAGGGTAAAGTAGAAATCAACGTTGCAATTCGTGATCGAGTATAAGAAAATTAAAGGAGTTTTATTATGATATCAAAACAGGACTTTCCCAATATTAACGAGAGGGCACCTGAAGGGAAAAAACCGGATGGAACACCTTACAAGATTTTGGTTGTTGATGATTCTATATTTGTTACAAAGCAAATCGGACAGATATTGAATAGTGAAGGCTATGAGGTTGTTGCTACCGCTGTTGACGGATTTGAGGGCGTTGAAAAATATAAAGAACTATGTCCCAATGTTGACCTCGTAACAATGGATATTACGATGCCTAAAATGGACGGTCTAACCGCCTTAGAGCAGATAATGGCCTTTGATAAAAATGCCAAGGTTGTTATGATAAGTGCTCTCGGAAAGGAAGAACTTGTAAAAAAAGCTCTTTTGCTTGGAGCCAAAAACTATATCGTAAAGCCGCTTGACCGCAAAAAGGTTTTGGAGCGTGTCGCCGGTGTCCTAGGTATTTCCTAATCTTTATAAAAGAGGCTTAAATCTAATGGTTTAAGCCTCTTTTTTTAGTTTTATCAGTCTGTAACGCTTGTTTGCTTTTAAGATTGTATATCTATTGCTAAAACTTTCTTTGAGGGACTTTTTTAGATTATAAACATGATTGTAGATGCTGTTTTGTTTTGAAGGAATTTTTTCTCCCCAAAAAATTGTGCTTATCTCTTCATCGCTTAGCCCTTTTTGCCTGTTTATAAGTAAATGCTTTAGCAAGATTCCGGACTTTTTAGGCAGACTATAGATATAGTCCTTATTAAAATCCGGCCGTCTTTTACATTTTGCAAGAATAATTTTGAGGATTTTTTCGTTTCCTCTTATATTTTCAGGTATTAAGGAAGAGCTTACTATATTGATATTTTTTATATTATAGCAATCTTCGTGAATATAGCTGCAAATTGTAATATCCTTGTATATCTTTTTTAACAATTGAGCTTCATTTAAGCTATAATGACTTAATTCTTTTTTTGCTACAATTATTGCATCCAATTCCGGATCCAAATAATTACATATAAATTTGCTGCCGTTTTCTGCAGCAATAGTTATAATTCCATGATTTTCCAACTTTTCACACAAAAAAGCGAGAGTTTCTATTTTTCTATCAAAAACTAATACTTTCATAATACCATTTTATCGGAAAAACTATTCTATCCCTTAAAAACTTTTCAATTCCTAATGACAAACAAGCAAATAAATTGTATAATCTCTTATATGTACATGTTAAAAGGATGTTCGGGTTATGTTTCTTAAAAGTCTTGAAATTTTCGGATTTAAGTCCTTTCCCGATAGAGTAAAAATTGAATTTGCAGATGGTATAACAGCCCTCCTAGGTCCCAACGGCTGCGGAAAGAGTAATGTAGTGGATGCCGTAAAATGGGTACTTGGAGAACAATCGTCCCGTACCTTACGTGCCGATAAAATGGAAGACGTTATCTTTAACGGTACCGAAAAGAGGAATCAGCTTAATGTTGCAGAAGTAACATTGACTATAAGCAATGAAAAGGGTCTTTTGAATTTGGATTTAAGCGAAATAGCTATAAAGAGGCGTCTTTATCGTTCAGGGGAAAGCGAGTATTTTATAAATAATCAGCCGGCAAAACTGCGTGAAATTAGAGAGCTTTTTTGGGATACGGGAGTTGGGAAAGCTGCATATTCAGTTATGGAGCAGGGTAAAATCGATCAGATCCTTTCGAGCAAGCCTGAGGAGAGGCGTTATCTCTTTGAAGAGGCTGCCGGTATAACAAAATTTAAGGTAAAAAGACAGGATGCTGAAAGAAAGCTCGAAAAAACCCAAGAAAATATGAAGCAGATTGAAGCTGCTTTGGCAGAGGTACGCAGATCCTATGATACCCTGAAAATTCAATCGGAACAGACGATTAAGTACCGGGAGCTAAAGGATTCTCTTTTTGAACACGAAAGGGATATTCAGCTTTTACGCTTAAAAAGCTTTGTAGACGGGCTTGCCGCAAAAAAGCAAAGCTTAAAAGAAGCCTCCGAAAAGAGAGATGCCATACAGGAACAAATTGACGGTATTCACGGACTCCTTTCCGAAAATATGGATATTGTAAACGAGATGGAAGAAAAGTTTAATGCTTACCGTACAAAGGTACTAAACCTAGCCATCGAACAAAAGGGTAAGCAGGAGCAGGTTCAAATTTACAATAAACGCCGTTCCGAGCTAAAACTAAAGTTAAATCAACTTGAAGCAAAGACCTCTTCGACGAAGGAAAATATTGAAAGCCTAGAGGAAGACATTTCCGAAAAAAATGCCGATGTTTTTGAGTTTAAAAAACAGGTTACTGCAATCGAGAAAAACGCTGAAGAGTTTGAAAAAAACATAGACTTGGCAAGCCATCAGATTACTTCAAACAAGGAAGAAGTAAAAGGGCTTGAAGACGATATAAAACGGCTTGACGATATGAGAGGGGCTATGGAGCTTGAGTTAAAGTCCATAACCGAGGATATCGTTACCGAGCTCGATAAAAATTTAAGATCTGCCGGTTATTCATCGGCAAATAGGTTAGAGGCTGAAAAAGACTTGGATGGGGCCTTAAACCGTTTAAAAGTTTTAATTACCGGAAAAAAAGCTATATTTTCGGACTTTGCCTCTATAGAAAATCATTCTGCAGATGATGTAAAAAAATTCGCAGAAGATTCCGTTCAAAGTTTTTCATCCCTTTTATCTATAAGCGATGAAATTCAAAATGCTCTTGAAAAGTATAAAAAATCCTCGGCAGGCTTTATTGACGAATTTTTGGCTCCGGAAGGTATCATTACAAAAAAAAGAGCAGTCGATACCGCTATCTTGGAAAACAGGCAATCTATCGAAAATAACCGCACTAAAATTGCAGGGCTGATAGAAGAAAATAACGAGCTTTCCGTCAAGATAAACGACTACCGCAAAACCCTTGAAGACCTGCGAGTAAACAGAGCAAGGATAGATGCTCAGGCAAAAAATGCCGAAGATCAGGTTAAGCTTTTAGAGCGCCAGCTTTCTTCGGAGAAAAAAATGCTCCATGACCTTGAAAGCGAATTTTTTACCGAAGAAAAACAGTTAAAGCAAACGGAAGAAGATATTTCGGAACTTGAAGGCGAGATAAATTCTTTGGAGTATGAGGGAAGAAAGATAAGTGCCGAGCTCGAAAAACTTGAAAACGAAATCTCGATAAAAAACTCCGACCTTGCCAGCAAGAGGGGAAAGGTTGATAAACTCACTGCAGAACTTTCAAAGGCAAATTCTCTTTTGGAAAAATTCCACTTTGATCTTGCAGGGATTGAAGCCGATATTCGTAACACAAAGGAAAATTTCAGGGAAAAACATTCCAGAGAACTTATGGAATTTGAAGAAAGGATGTTTACCATTACCTCATCGGTAAACGACCTTAGAGAAAGCCTTTCTTCGATTAAGCAAAAACTTGATTCTTTGGGCAGAGTAAACTTTATGGCTCCCGAAGAATTCGAAAGCGTTAAAGAGCGTTATGAATTTTTAAATAAACATATAAGCGATCTTGATAAGGCTCGTGCAGACTTGCAGCGTATTACCGACGAAATAACGGCCGAATCTACCGAGCTTTTTTTGGACACCTACAATAAGATTAAAAAGAATTTTCATAATATGTTTAGGCGGCTTTTCGGAGGAGGAAGAGCCGAAATACGCTTAACAGATCCGAAAAATGTGCTTGAATCGGGAATAGAAATTTTTGCTCAGCCTCCCGGTAAAAAACTTGAAAATATAAATCTCTTATCGGGCGGTGAAAAATCCATGACTGCGGTAGCCCTTTTATTTGCAACCTATATGGTAAAGCCGTCTCCATTCTGTCTTCTCGATGAAATTGATGCGGCTCTCGATGAACAAAACGTTACCAGGTTTGTTACGACTCTTCGTGAATTTGCAAATGTCAGCCAATACATAGTTATTACTCATAATAAAAAGACTGTTTTGGGTGCAAATGCCATGCTCGGTGTTACCATGGAAGAATCGGGGGTTTCAAAGGTTATAGCCATAAGGCTGGATAACGAAACGGAGCTTGAATCAAAAACTATAGACTTGGTTAACGAGCCCTTTGTAGAAGAAGAAGTTGAACCGGAGGAGGGAATCTATATTCCGCCCCATCCGCCTAAGAGGATAAAAACCGTAAACGGTGAGGAGGAAGTTTCAGAAAAAGATGATAGACTTGAAGAGTAAGATAAACGGTATTTTCACAAGTGTTCGAGAGTTTTTTTCTAATAACAGGAAGGCGGTTGTTATAATTGTATGCATCTTGATTTTTATCTTAATTTTAAGCCTCTTATTGATTTTATTTTTACAAAAAAAAGATAATACATCATATTCGGAAACAAAAAGAACTGTCTTATCATCTAAAAATTCGGATTTTAAGTCCGGTAAGGTTAATGCAGATAAACTGCAAATAATAGATGAACCTCTATATCTTTCGCCTATTCAGTTTTCACGGGAACAACGTAAAATATGGGAGAAAGAAGAGGTTGACTATTGGTATGAGCCTCCTACGGAAAAGGATATGGAGGCACTGCATAAACAGAATAAAAAACTTGCCGATAAAATATTGGAGGCTGCTCCATGAAATTTTCAATACGCGTTACATTAATTGTATTTTTGATTTTTATCTTTTTTAATTCCTGTGCAAGTACAAAAAAAAATACAGGTGAAAATTTAATTGAAGATAAAAAAAACGAAGATATGGCGGGGAATGTTTCCGATACTGAAGCTCCCAAGGATTCTGAAAATCTTAAGAATTCCGAAAAGATTATAATTATGAAAATACCTGAAAACTCTCAACAAGGACAGGGTATTTTGCCTAAAAAAAATACGGATAGTCTTTTGAACAATAATGATTTACAATTGAAGCCTAAAGCCGATTCGGCTGAATCCGTTTCTGATCCTAAACCTATCACCGATAAGCCGGCATTGGAGCTTATACTTGACGGTGAAGATGAAAATGAGCCTGTTCCTTTAGCTGAGAAGCCTGAGGTAAAAAAAACCGAGACTTCTGTTCCTCCTGCCCCCGATAAGCCGCTTATAAGTGTTCCGGATAAAAAACAAGTCGTAAAGCCTGCCGAGGCTCCTAATAAGACTACAAAGCCTGAAATTAAAGAAAAAACTTTAGAAAAAAGCGGAACAGGTTCAGATACTGCTCCCTTAGTTACAAAAACAGAACCTCCTGCCGCAAAAGTTGAATCTGCTGCCGCAGAAGTAAAACCTCCTGTCTCAGAAGCTTCCGGTGTTAATGATAAGGATATTGTAAATGAAAAAATGAAAGAGCTTGAACCTGACCGTGTTTTTTCGGAATTCCCGAGTACTGAGCCGGATGATTCAAAAGAACAAAAGGCTTCCCGCTCCGTAAAACTATATGAAGGTCAAAGACTTGAAGTTGTTTATCCCGGAGAGGGCTGGGTCTACTTAGGCGAGTCTTCTGCACAAAAAGGCATAAGGTATCAACAAAGAAAACTTCAAAACGGTACATCTATATTCCATTTTGGTATGGCAAATGAAGGCTCATATATTCTTAACTTTTCGCATTTTGATGTTTTTTCGGACAACTTTATTTCTGATTCTGTTGCCGTTCATGTTGAAAAGGCAAAAACAAAGCTGAATGATACGGTTAAGGCACCTGATTATAAGGGGACTGTAAGTAGAACAGAAAACAAACCGGATTTAAAAAAGGAAAACCGGTATGGGGATAAGGCAGGAACTCCATTAAAGCCTGACTCTTCATCTAAAAAAGATGAGAATGCAAAGGTTTATGATTCTCCCGATCTTGTAACAGTAACCGAAAAGGAAGAATCTAAAACAGACGGACAAAAAATTACATCCCCTTCCGAATTCTTGGACATGATAAGAGGGTATATTTCTGAGGGAAATTCGGCAGAGGCCTTAAATTCGGCAGATAGTTTTTTAAAAAACTATTCCGAAAATTTGGATGAGGCCTTGTTTTTACGCGGTCAGGCTTATGAACTAAACGGGCCGAATAAAAACGTAAAAAAAGCCCTGGAAGCCTATCAAACCTTAACCAAGGCCTATCCTGAAAGTAAGTTCTGGGATAAGGCAGATGCAAGGATAAGGTACATCAAAAAATTCTATATCGATATAAAGTAAAATGAATCAAATAAAGAAAGAAGGATTAGCCCTTATAAAGGTTTTTATTATGACAGCCGTATGTATGTTGCCGTTGTTATTTGTAAGTCCTCTTATAGCAGAAGAAACTGATGAAATACAGACACTTCGTGAGGATGCTGAAAAAGGACATGCTTGGGCTCAATACGATCTTGGCTTTATGTATAAGGAAGGTCGGGGTGTAGAGCAAAGTTATGAACAAGCTGTCTATTGGTATAATAAAGCTGCTGAACAGGGATTTGCCGAGGCACAGAATAATCTCGGCTTTATGTATAAGGAAGGTCTGGGTGTAGAGCAGAGTTATAAGTCAGCCGTTTACTGGTACCGTAAGGCCGCCGAGCAGAAACTTGCTGAGGCACAGTTTAATCTTGGAAATATGTACTTTGACGGCTTAGGTCTTGCAAAAAACGCCGAAAAAGCCGCAGAATGGTACCTAAAAGCAGCGGACCAAGGGCTGGCAAAGGCAGCGAATAAACTCGGCTGGATGCACCACAAGGGTGTCGGGGTTCGGCAAAATGATGAGAAAGCAGTCTACTGGCACCGCAAAGCAGCGGAACAGGGTAATGCCGAAGGACAGTTTAATCTTGGCTGGCTTTATTATGAGGGAATAGGGGTAAAAAAAGATTATAAGAAAGCTGCCGAATGGTTTGGTAAAGCAGCGGAGCAGGGACTGGCTGAGGCTCAAGCAAGACTTAAGGAATTAGAAGATCTGATAAAGAAAAACCGCAATCCCCTGCTGATTATCGATAAAGACGGCACGCTCACCGGACTTACCGATAAAACAAAACTAAAAGGAAAACTTGTGCTTCCTACAGAGGTTAAAAAAATAGGTGAGAATGTTTTTTACGACTGTAAGGATTTAACTGAAATCGATTTTTCTGCCTGTACAGATCTTACCGAAATCGGTAACGGGGCTTTTGAAAGCTGCATTGGCTTAACTGAAGTCAATTTATCTGCAAGTCTTACTAAAATCGGAGACGGAGCTTTTTACGATTGTATCAGCTTAACTAAAGTTGACTTCCCTGTAAGTCTTACTGAAATTGGTCAGGGGGCTTTTGAAAGCTGTACCGGTTTGACGGAAATCGACTTTTCTGCTTGTATAGATATTAGCAAAATCGGCGATGGGGCTTTTAACGGCTGTACCGATTTATCTGAAATTCGCCTGCCTGCAACTCTTACCAAAATTGGTGAAGGATCTTTTGCAGACTGCACTAATTTACATACGCTTGTAGTCGATCCTGCGAATCCGGTTTATTGCAGTAAAGATAATATTATATACACAAAGAATATGAACAAACTTATATGTGCACCCGGAAGCCTTACTCAAGTTTCCATACCTGATACTGTTATTGAAATCGGTGGATGGGCTTTTTACGGCTGTACAGGCTTACCTGAAGTCCGCCTGCCTGCAAGTCTTATTGAGATCGATAACGGGGCTTTTGAAAGCTGTACCGGCTTAACTGAAGTCAATTTACCTGCAAGTCTTACCAAAATCGGAGAAAGGGCTTTTTTAGACTGCATAAACTTAACAAAGATAGACTTATCTTTATGTACAAGTCTTACCTTCATCGGACCGCAGGCTTTTAAAAATATTTCACCGGATGCACAGTTTACGATACCAACGGAAGAGGTTAAAAAACTGCTTAAAGACAGTGCTGAAGCTCCCTAAATATTATTCTATTCTGTACTGTAATAAAAGAATACGCAGGGCTTCCCGGTTTGCAACTCCCAAACTTTTACAGGCCGAAGCCATATCTTTTTTTACGACAGAAGTACTTACGTGGAATTCGGCCGACAGTTCTTCATAAGTTTTTCCGTTCATAATCGAGCCTAAAATAAAGTCCTTTTGGCGTTCGGAGATACCATATTCGGCCAGTTTTAAAACACTGCCCTTGGGCGGAAGATTTACTTCGGTAGAAACTATTTCGGTAGGCGGCAAAAGATAAGAGAGGTTTGCTTCCAGTTTTTTATATAGGCATACAAGAAGTCCGAAATAAAAACCGGTCAAAGTAATTTCAAAAATAAAATATCTTATACTGAAAGAAAAATACAAACCGATGCTGATAAGAAGCCAATAAATTGTAAGAGCCGCAATTTTTTGTTTATAATAGGTTTTAAAATCCCCGTTTACAAAAACCATAACACAGCCTGCCGCAAAAAGAAGAGTGCCGATACCCACGAATCCCATGTGTGCAGTAACTCCGGCTTCCATAAAAAACATCAAATAGTTGAGAATATTATTTTTGGGTTTTATAAAAAGAATCAGGCAAAAAAACAGACAAATACAGTTAATGACAATATCAATCCAAAGAACGACCGGAAGAAACCCATCCAGCGGAAAGTTATTGGTAATATTCATAACTATTGCAGTGCTTAATACGAAAATTCCCAACAAATACATAATACGGCCGGCATTAAAAAACTTCTTCATACTTTTGATTATAGTAGTATTAAAAAAAAATAGCAATACCTGATGAAAAATGTACAAGGATGTCCGTTCATTTACCGCACAGGATGTGCGGTGGTTTCCATATTTGCAAGTTTTAGCCTGTGGCTAAAACTTGAAGCTCAAAATCGGACACGGATGTCCGATTTTGAGCAGGTAACCAAAGTTCTTTTTTGGTAACCATGGTTCTTTTTGCCGTTTATCCCCTGTTTTTTATATAATTTTGTTGTATTTTTGGGTATAATTCAAAAGACTAGGGAGAGTGAGTTTATGCGTAAGTTTAAAGCTTTTTTGATTGTAATTACGGTTTTACTGCTTTTAAGTGCCTGTGATCACTTTTTTTCGGATATTGAAAGAGATCTTGAATATTGGTCATCTACCGTGCTAATTACCGGAAACGAAATTCCCGCAGCCGGAACGGACAACGAGGGGTATCCTTGTTTGCCGAGTGCCGGAGATAAAACCATAATCTTAAAACTTACAAATCCTCAAAAATACATACTTAAAATCCCCGGTGCTCAAGGCTCGCCTTCGGACATTGTAGTCTTTGAAAGCGGTGTAAAAGGTGCCGACGGTATGAATGCGCCTAGGGCAGAAATAGATTACTATTTTAGACAAACATCTTCCGACCGCATCGAATTGATATATAAAAAAGCCTTTTTAAAATATTCCGAGTGGGGCAGTCAAAACTTAAGCCCTACAATCACCCTTTACAATAAAGAAGGCCGAAAGTTTGAGCAAAAATACACATTTAAACTGCGTGCCAATACCCCGCCTCTCGCCTTAGAATACAAAGCCCTGTGCAAAACGCAAGGAGCTGACGGAAAAAGCTATTACGTACTTTGCTTTGAAGTAAAAGATATGGATAAAAAAGCGGGGTCCGGAAGTACCGAGCTTTTACACAAAGACATAGCGTCAATTACCCTTACTCCGCAAGGCGGAACGGCTCAAACCCTTCCTCTAACAGTAGACGGAAGCGGCTTTAACATAGGCAATTCGGGCATTCTTTTACCTGCCGCAAGCGTGAAAAAACTGGAAGCCGGCGATGTAAACCAGGGAGTTACCATAGATGACACGCCGACAGAAAACTGGATAATCTATTTAAAAACCGATGTAGAAGTAAGAGGCCCCTCAAAAGAATACACCCTTAAACTGACTGACGAAAAAGGCTTAACCTCCCCCGAAATAAAGAAAAGCACGGCAACAAACAAACTGCCGCCCGTTGAGCTGTATCACAACAATACCCAAATAATGCAAGATTCCGAGAATTCTCCGCATCAAATAAACACCGATATGGCAATTACTTTACAGGCACGGGCAAAAGAAGGGGCAAGCATAACCGGAACTATAAAAAAAAAGGTGTCGGGTTCAAACAACTGGAACGGCGCAGGCTCTGTTTTGGGCACAACACCTGCCGATTTTACCTTACCGGCTCTTGAAAATAACGAAAGCGGAGCCATATACAAAATCACATTAAACGCAAGTGCGGCGGGCTATGCCGAAAGCGAATCTAAAACCTTCTTTGTCAAATTGGTTAAACAATTTAGTGCCTTAACACCGCAAACGCTTACCATACACGGACAAAATGCTTTCGGCGGTTCCGTTACCCTGCCGTATACGACAGCTACGGTACAAAAAAGCGATATCGTTCTTAAATTTAACGAACACACGAATATTCCGTTCACAATAGAACCTTCTGCAGGGCTCAACTTAACAGCAGGAGTTCCCCAAAATCTTACCATAAATGTTGCAGCAAGTCCGGAAAATTATCCTGCATGGTCAAAAACGGTAAGTGTAACCCGTGCACAAAACGACGTTGCAAATTTGGCGAGCTTTAAGCTGAACGGAGAACTTAAAACAGCTCCTTTTACTTCCGAATACACGGTGGCTTCAACTACGGCAAGAGTAACGGACTTTATGTTTGACGCTAACAGCACGGGAGCAACGGCAAGCGTAAGTCCCGGCGGAAACGCAAACATACCCGCAAACGGTGGAACGCAGTTTATCATTACAGTAAAAGCTCAAAACGGTACACAAAGTATGATAACCTTTACCGTAAAACGCAAAACCTACCCCGTAACGTTTAGTGTACAAGGCGGCCAGGGAGGCAGTCTGAAAGGTATGTATAACGGCTCCCATCAAACAGCAAGCGGAAGCAACAGCCCAAGCTTCAACGTATCGCACGGCGAAAGCGTAACCTTTATCGCAAAGCCCGAAAAAGGCTGGGATATAGAAAGCTGGACGGGCGTAACGGCAAGTTCGCCTAACACCGCAACTCTCACGGTGGATGGCGATAAAACCGTAACGGTCAAGTTTAAACCGGGTGAATTCAATTTAGCAGGCGGCGGCAGCGATGCGTGGAAACAGCTTAAAGAAGAAGCGGCAAAACCGTACGGTGCCCACACAATCGTCATTAAAGGGGAAATAAAAGCGACCGGCGGAGAAAATAAGGGCGAAATTAAGCTCGGCAGAGACCTTACCATAAAGGGCAAAAACTCCGCCGTTTTGGACGCAAATAACCAGTCGCGTATTTTCAAAGTGGAAAGCGGTAAAACACTCACCCTTGAAAACATAACGCTTAAAAACGGCAATGCGGGCGGCGGTAACGGCGGCGGCGTATATGTCAATGCCGGGGGTACGCTTATTATGAAAGACTCAAGCACGATCACCGGCTGTAGTGCAAGTAAGGGCGGCGGCGTATATGTAGACGGAACCTTTAAAATGCAAGGCGGCGCAAAAGTTGACGAAAACAACGAAGTATATTTGGAAACCAATAAAAGCATTACCGTAACCGGCGCATTGACACACAGACCCGCCGCACGGATAACGCCTAACGAGTATACCGACGGCAGAGTCCTTGCAACGGGTGCCGCTGCCGAAAGAGATAACTTTAAAGTAACACCCAAAAACGGCACCGAATATTGGCGGTATAAAAAGAAGGGCGACGTTATAAAGTTTGTAAAAGCGGAATTGAAGGTTACCTTTGTGAAGATAAAATGCGTAAAGAATAAAGATATCGGCGGCAAAGCCGAATATTATTGGACGATGAAAGTTGACGGGGTTATGGTAGATGATCAATTTGATGCGAACAGCACATGTGAGCTCGCAACCGGACAGATACATACCATCGATAAAAGCTTTACCCGGACATTCAAATACTTCCCTGCAGGTATTGAAATACCGGTAAATATCGAAATTTACGAAGAAGACAACGGTCCTGATGATCATATCGGTACGACCAAGGCAAAGCTGACGTATCATTACAATCATGACGCATGGCAATGGGGGTATGTAGCTAATGGTCATGAGAACGGAAACCAAGGACTAAATGGTTATAAATTGATAACTGAAGGCGATGAAGTGGAATTTACGGAAGAATACCGGCACAACGACGGCGACACCGATGTTACGATTAAAATACGCTGGCAAGATGAATAATGCAATGGGGAGGAACAAATGTTAAAGTATTGTTTGCGTGAGAACTTACTCACGGCCGACGAAAACGACTACATGGCACAAACTGCCGAAGTGCGCTCGTTTTCCCTTGACGAAATCATTGACCTTATGATGCAAAAAGGTTCAACACTCACCAAGGCTGACACAAAGGCGGCCTTGCAAGTGTACGCAGAGGTGGTATGCACCCTTATAAAAGACGGTGCTGCGCTCAACACGCCCTTACTTAACACCTCTCTAAGCATATCGGGCACCTTTAACGGGGCAGCCGACAGCTTCGACAAAAAACGGCACACCGTGCACTTAAACCTTTCGGCAGGCACCCTGCTTAAAGAAGCCGTAGGTAAAATCAAGTGCGAAAAGGTCGAAGCCGCCGACACCAACCCCTACATTACCGAAGTTACCGACATCGTATCGGGCAAGGTAAACGAAGTACTGACCGCAGGCGGCGTTGTCCAACTGGTAGGTTCCCGGCTCAAGTTTGACCCGAAAGATACGGCTCAAGGCATCTTCTTCGTCCCCGAAACGGGAGAAGCCATCCGAGCTGCCGTCATCGCCGAAAACAAACCCGCCCGCCTCATGGCAATAATCCCTGCGGACTTGCCGGCAGGCAGCTGGTACATCGAGGTAAGAACGAAGTATGCCAACGCTACAAAACAGCTTAAAACGCTAAAATCAGGCAGATTCGGCAAAGCTCTTACCCGAAGTTCATAGAGTAACACAGATTTACCCTATAAGGTAATACCGGTTTACCGCATAATGTAACACCGGCTTACCTTATAGGGTAAGCCGCACTTACCGCATAAGGATATGGATAATGGATATATGGGTAATTGGTAGTGAGGAATGATTTTTATAATAAATTAACAATTTAACTTGTATACTAATACTTGACAAGTTTCGGCAATTACACATTACCAATTAAACATTGATTACACATTAAACTACAAATTAGATTAAATGAAACAATTTAAATTAACGGCTATAGCAGTATTGCTATCGGCAATTATGATGATGATACTTTTCTCTACCTGTCTCAATGCCGGACAAGGCAAGGGCGTCGAAACAAATCGGGCCGTACCTTCCGATAAAACCTACGCAGTAGGCAATGTCAGATTTACAATGAAAAACATCGCCGCCGTAACGGACGGTATGGTGGGACATAACGATTACTGCGACAAAAACAAACCTCACGCGGTAAGTTTAAGTGCCTACCTGATAGGCGAAACGGAAGTAACGCAGGAGCTGTGGGAAGCTGTAATGGGCAGTAAACCGAGCGGGTTTAACGGAACTTCCGGTAAAGAAATCGATCCCGCAGAGAGCCAAGAAAAGCGGCCCGTGGAGAATGTAAGCTGGTATGATTGTATAGCCTTTTGTAATGAACTGACGAAAAAGGCATCCGATTTGGGAGAAGCCGAATGTGTATATTACCTAAAAGATAATGCCGCTAAAGTATACACTATAGCCCATGCAAATGCAAAAAAAGAACCCGGTATGGACATGAGCAAAAAAGGTTTCCGCTTGCCGACAGAGGCTGAATGGGAGTGGGCTGCAAAGTGCGGCGTTGCCGGAAAATGGGCAGGAACCGATGAGGTAAGCAAACTTATAAACTATGCGTGGTACCGCAATAACAGCAATGATAAAACGCACGAGGTCAAGAAAAAAGCGCCTAACGGCTATGGGCTTTACGACATGAGCGGTAATGTTTGGGAATGGTGTTGGGACAGGGATCGGGCTTTACCTGAACGGTTGCCTGCGGACTATGCAGGTGCCGGTTCCGGCTCTTACCGCATCATTCGAGGCGGCAGCTGGCGCAACGGCACTAACTATGTCTCCCGTGCCTGCCGGGGCAACTGCCATCCCGATCTTCGCGACAGCGATATCGGCTTGCGTGTGGCTAAGTCCAAGAATTGAAATTCTGTCAATAAGCCCTTTATTCAACTACAATTTTTCTATTTCGGATTCGGAAAGTCCTGTTATTTCTTTAATTAAGACTGTATCAAAGTTTTTTAACTTCATAAGTTTTGCGGTTTCCCTTTTTGCATTGTCCTTAATATCCATTTCAAAAGTAGATAATAATCTGTATTCTTGTCTTGCCTGTTCGTTTTGTTTTACTGTTTGTATCATTTCTTCTATCCCCCTTGTAAATTCATTATTCGCTTTACCTGTTTTAAGGTATGTTAAAAAATCTTTTAATTCTTTGTCCTCAGTGTTTTTAAAAGCTTCTGCATTTATTATAACCTTTTTTATTCCGTCTTGTAAAGATGTATTTTTGTCCTCTATACAAATGTTTTCAAAGGTATAAACAGATTTATTTTTACCTATAACATCAAATAAACAGATAAAAATTATAAAGCTGTCATTTAAGTTATTATAGGAATTTCCTTTATCCAAAAAAGAAATGTCCAGGGCCGCTTGGTAAAATCTCATTCTTTTAGGTATATTCCTTTCATTGCTTACCTGCATTTCCACATCATAAAATTTACCGTTTTCTGCTTGCACCAAAACATCAAATCGTACGGATTTTGCCTGTTCATAGGTGTTAATACTGTGCTGAACCGAAACATACATTGTATGAGGATGCAGAAGGAACTATTTGGATAGGCACAAATTCTACCGGACTATATTCATATAAAAACAAACAATTTAAAGAATACGGACTTGAAAGCGGTCTTTCCAATCTTTCGGTACGTGCAATCAAAGTAGACAGAAACAATGTGATGTGGGTCGGTACTGCCGGCGGACTATTTCGGCGTACACCTGACGGATATTTTGAACATATAGACGAAAGCGACAAGAATATAGGCATTGTCTCTTTTATTATGCCTGTAGATGATAAAATTTTTGTAGGAGCCAACATAAAAGGTCTTACAGTTATTCAAAACAGCAAAATAATAAACCTTCCGTATTTGCAGGAAATAAAAGATTATACATTTTCGTCAGCCTATGACGATACCGACGGTACTCTTTGGTTCGGTACACTTAATGGAAAAATTATCAAGATAAAAAACGACTCTATACAAGAAGTTATAGAGATAGAAAACCTTGACGGTACCGGTATAAACCGTTTTTTGCGAACCATAGACGGTAATATGTATATTGCCACTAATAAGGGAATTATAACTCTCCAAGACAAAAAGGCCGAATTCTTCTCGGAAGAAAACGGTTTACCTAACAATATTGTCTCTTGTTTATGTGTAGATTTTGAAGAAAACCTTTGGGCAGGTATGGAACGAGGCGGTTTGGTAAAATTCAGCAAGGGGCGTTTTGTCGACCTTGCCAGTGCAGAATCCCTGCCTCCTTCCGCTTCAAATTCCGTTTTGGAAGATAAGGATAAAAATATATGGATAGCCAAGGATGACGGCGTTGTATGTTTAAAAAGCTCTTCACTTTCTAAAAAGCGTTCCGATGACATCGACCGTCTTATTAAAATGACTGAGGGTAACCGTGTCAGGCAAATAAGGGAAGAAGCTGACGGTTCTTTATATTTTTCTACCTATTCGGATAAGGGACTCCTTATTTTTTTTAAGGACGGCAGCATAAAAAGTATTTCAAAAAAAGAAGGCCTTGCAGGTAACCGGGTTCGCTTTACAATGCGCAGTTCAAACGGTCTTTTGTGGATAGGAACTACATCAGCTCCGGCTGTTTATTATAATGGCGTAGTGACGAATATCACCGAAGCCGACGGTCTATCAAACCTGTATACCCTGTGTGCAATGGAAAGCAGGAAGGGTACTATCTGGTTCGGTACTAATGGAAGCGGTGCAGCGGAACTTAATGTTTCTATTTCTGAAGATAGACCTAAAATTAAAGTGGAGCGCCTTTTTACAAAAGAAGAAGGCTTTAACGGTAATATCGTTTTCCGCATTATAGAAGACAAAGGCGGAAATATATGGTTTTGCACCAGTGACGGCTTAATCCTTTATAAAGACGGAAATTTTTATGATGCAAATATTGCAATAGGTCAAAAAATTATAAGTGTATACAACGCCCTATACGACAGTCAGGATAACCTTTGGCTTGTAACACCTAAGGAACTTATTTTGGTTAAGGCTCAAAAATTCTTACAGGCTGTCCTAAACAGACATCCTGCCGAGGGGCTTGTCCGCTATAACAGGCTTGACGGTCTTACCGGACAGTTATCCGCAAATGCCTGGGCACATGTAACCGAAAAAAACACCGTATACATTCCGACATTAAAAGGGGTTGCAGTTTGCGATCCGTCTTATTATGTTACAAATAAACATTCTCCTCCTGTCGTTATAGAAAACGTTATTTTGGACGGAAATGATTTTGATTTGGAAGAAAATAACTTTACAATAAAAGCTCAGGTTAAGCGTATTCTTTTTAAATTTACGGCCCTCAGTTTTACCATACCCGAAAGGGTTCGTTTTGAATACAAACTGGAAGGTTACGATGAAGAATGGAAGTCCTCAGGAACAACACGCGAAGTAGCTTACACGAACCTTTCCCCGGGACAATATGTTTTCAGGGTAAGAGCCGCCAATAATGACGGAATTATAAACGAAAACGGTGCAGGTATAGAATTTTATAAAGAGCCTTTTTTCTATCAGACAATTTGGTTTGATATTATTTTAATTCTTTTTATAGGCAGTCTTGTTTTTTCGGTTGTGCAAATAAGGATTAGATCATTAAAACGAAGGGCTAAGGAGCTTGACAAAAAGGTAAAAGAGAAGACTAAAGAGTTGGCTGAAGAAAAAGAAAAAAGCGATAAACTTTTAAGAAACACCTTACCTCTTCCCATTATAGACGAGTTAATCGAAACCGGAACTTCAAAGCCGCGAGTTTATTCTGCGGTGAGTGTCTTATTTGCCGACCTTGTTAATTTTACAAAATGGTCAAGTGCCAATTCACCCGAAACCGTTATTTCGGAGTTAAACAATATATTCACTCATTTTGACCGCATTATGGATAAATTCGGCTGTGAAAGGATTAAGACTTTGGGAGACGGCTACATGGCTTGTTGCGGTTTTAGGGGAGAAGAAGATCACGCCTTCCGTTTGGTAGATGCTGCGATTGAAATGCTCTCTGTGCTTGAATCCATCAACAAAAAAAATAAGTCTCATTTTCAGGTAAAGATAGGCATCGATTCGGGAAAGATAACGGGAGGCATCGTTGGTGTTCATAAGTATGTTTTCGATATTTTCGGAGATGTAGTAAACACGACCTTTAGGCTTGAAGCGGCAACAGCCCCCATGGCCTGTACCGTTTCCGAAAAAACGGCGGCAATAATAGACGGGCGCTATTCTCTTTTTAAGCGGCCTGCACGGGAGCTAAAAGGAAAGGGTAGTGTAACCAGTTATTATGTGCGCTACAAAGATAACGGCAATATAAAAAATTTTACCGAGCTTAAAGGCTTATATGAAAAACTGATACAGGCTTTTAAGACAAAAGATTTTGACTCCAGCCGCAATCTGATTAATCTATTTGATAAAACTGTTTTGGAGCCTGAAATGGCTCACAACATTAGGGAGATAGAAAGAGTCTTATTGAATACTTGAACCGATGTATGGCAAACCGGCTATCTTTTAAACCGCTTGACTAAACATCTTCTTTAGGTCATTATATTAAATATGGAAACAAGAAGTATTTTTAAAAACATATCGCCGATAGATCACCGCTATTCCCTCCCGCAAGGAGGGCTTTACGATGAGCTTTCGGTTTTTTTATCTGAAGAAGCAGGCATCGTTTATTGCGCCATGGCCGAAATGGCCCTTGTAAAGGCCCATCTTAAAATTGCGGAAGAAAAGAAAAGCTCTTTACTTCCTAAGTTGAGCAGCGAGTTAGAAAAAACCTTGGATGATATTGCCTTAAATATCGACCCTTCCGAAGTTTATGAAGAAGAACATAAAACCCAGCACAATATAAGGGCCTTGGTAAATGTCCTAAAGAAAAAAGTGCCCGAAGTAACGGCTCCCTTGGTTCACCTTGGGGCTACGAGTGCAGACATCCTCGACACAGCCTTTTCTATGAGGATAAGGGATGCCGTAGTAAAGGTTATAATTCCTCTTTTAAAGAAAACCGAAATCTTACTTTGCGATATAGCCGAAAGAGAAGCTGAAACGCCTCAGGTCGGGCGAACCCATGGTCAGCACGCCGTTCCGATTACCTTTGGGTATGCAGTTTCCGAATATGTAGCCCGTCTAGGTAAGTCTATTTTAAAGCTGGAAGAACTTGTAAAGGATTTACGCGGAAAATTTGCCGGAGCTGTCGGGGCTTATAATGCGGCATCTTTAATAGTATCCGACCCGATGGACTTTGAAAAAATATATCTTGATTATCTCGGCTTAAAGCCTTCAGAATATTCCCATCAGCTTGTGGAGCCCGAATACATGCTCCGTCTTCTCCTTGAAGCAAATATTGCCTTCGGCATAATTGCAAACCTTGCAGACGATCTACGCAATTTGCAAAGAACAGAGATAGGGGAGGTCTTTGAATATTTCAGTGCAACTCAGGTAGGTTCTTCTACTATGCCTCAAAAGCGTAACCCTTGGAACTCCGAACACGTAAAAAGCTTGTGGAAGACCTTTTCTCCTCGCGTGATGAGTTTTTATATGGATCAAATTTCGGAGCACCAAAGAGACCTATCCAATTCTGCAAGCCAGAGGTTTATAGCCGATTATTTAACGGGGCTTGCCTTGGCCTTTAACCGTATGAATTCCATTTTAAAGGGCCTACAGGCCGATAGGGAAAATATGCTTAAAAACCTTTTACAAGGCGGCGGAAGAGTAAGGGGAGGCGTTATGGCCGAACCCGCTTATATTCTTTTGGCAGAATGCGGTGTTTCAGATGCTCACGAGGTAATACGCAAAATTACCCTTGCTGCCGAAAATCAAAAGTTAAGTTTTTATGAAGCCTTAAAAGCCGAAGAAAAGGTCTTTGCCCTTGTTACGGAAAGATTAAAGGAACTTAACTTTGATAAGCCCGAAGAGTTTTTTGCAAACCCCGAACGCTACCGAGGCCTTGCAAACGTAAAGGCAAAGGCCTTGGCCGAAAAATACAAGAGCCTCATGTAAAAATTATTACCTTAAGTTTTTTATTTTAGCTTAGGTAAATAGGCCTTCATAAGTTCAAGGCGTTTAAGATAATAGACCCTTTCTTTTTCTGAGAGGGTCTCGATCCATTCTTTTGTAAAACGTTTTATGACCGGAGCACCCTTTTCGTTGTAGTTTGTAATCAAAACAGGCTTTGCTTCCATTTCGCTCTGCAAAATACCATCTATCTTTTTTAGTTTTAACTGCATTATTGCTGAGTCTCCGGTATATTCCCGATAATAAGCCGGATCGGCATAGTTTACCTTCCATCTTTGACCCGAAATAAAATTTCCCATCGAGTACATAAAAAAAGCCTTTTTGTTAGATTCCGTCTCGGCAAGTTCCCAGTCTTGTACGACATGAGGATGGTGAGCCCAAACTATATCAACTCCTGCATCAGCTAAACTTTTAAACCATGTCTTTTTGCTCTCTAAAACCTTAAGGCCGTATTCTGCCTCGCTTAAATGAAGAGACAGGATAAAGATATCGCAAGGGTTTTCTTCCCTCATTTTTTTTATGTATAAAAGAAGTTTTTCCCTTCCTGCCTTTGAGGGGTCCGAATAATAAAGTCTCTGCTTTGATTTACCGTGGAAGTTGACAAGCTCCGTTACCGATAAAAATAAAATCTTCCAGTCTTTTTTTTCTATTAAGACAGGTTTAAAATCTTCATCCTCTTTATTTTTTAAGCCCGAAGAAAAAAGCTCTTTATATTTGTATTCTTCTTTTAAAGCAGCAAAGCTTTTAATCGTTCCATCTATTCCTTTAATTCCCTGATCATTGGTGTGATTATTGGCAAAAGCAAAAACATCAAAGCCCCCATCTATTGCAGCCCTTAAATAATCTCTGTGTACATTAAAAAAAGGAAATGACGAAAGAGGTTTTTCCTCACATATTGGGGTTTCAATGTTTCCAAATGTTAGATCATCGTTTAGAAGTATATCCCTGATATCATCATAAATCCGGTTATAGTCCTTCATTTTAAAATTGACATCATGAGCCATAATATCGCCTGAAAAGCTCAATGTTATTTCATTCACTGAATTTTTCTGTGGAATAGCTTTTGATGTAGAATTACAAGAGAATAAAAGGATCGCCGATACAAATAAAAAATAATAAAACTTAAGATTTTTTTTCATAATTGATACAATTATACATTGACAATTGATATTATACAAGATACAATATATCAATATATTGTAATAATTGTTCAATGTTCAAGGAGGACAATGCAAATGGCAAAGTCAAAATATGTATATTTTTTTGGCGGAGGTAGCGCTGAAGGTAATGGTACGATGAAGGAAGTTTTGGGAGGCAAGGGTGCCGGCCTGGCCGAAATGACGGCTATAGGGCTTCCTGTTCCTGCGGGGTTTACTATTACAACCGAGGTTTGCGAAGAGTATTATAAAAATAACAGAAAGTATCCTGTCGAACTAAAAGCTCAAGTCGAATCTTATCTTTCAAAGTTGGAAAAAATTACCGGAAAAAAACTGGGGGATAAAAAAGATCCTCTTCTAGTTTCTGTTCGATCCGGTGCTCCCGTTTCAATGCCCGGAATGATGGAGACAATTTTAAACTTAGGCTTAAATGACCAATCGGTTCAAGGTTTGGCCGAAAAGACCGGAAATTTAAGGTTTGCCCTGGATGCTTACCGCCGATTTATTTTAATGTACGGGTCTACGGCAATGAACATTGAACGGGAAAAATTCGATAAAATTCTTGATGATGTAAAAGAAAAAAGAACAAAGAAGCGTCTTAATCTTGCTCAAACTGCAAAGGTTTCCGATACTGATGTAAACGAAGCTGAATTACAGGAAGTTATTGATAGGTCTAAAAAACTTTACGAAAAAGAAATAAAAGCTCCCTTCCCCCAAGATCCTATAAAGCAGCTCTGGGGAGCCATAGGAGCCGTATTCGGTTCTTGGATGTCCGATAAGGCCGTTACTTACCGAAGGGTTGAAAACATTGTAGGTATCAGAGGAACGGCTGTAAACGTTATGCAGATGGTCTTTGGAAACAAAGGTGATAATTCCGGAACAGGTGTTTGCTTTACAAGAGATCCTAACTCAGGCAAAAACGACTTTTACGGCGAGTATCTTTTTAATGCCCAAGGCGAAGATGTTGTTGCAGGAATCAGAACTCCCATTAAACTGGATGTTTTTGCTAAAAAGGATCCGGCTGCTTATAAAAAACTTTGCACTGCCCGCAAAATCCTCGAAAAGCACTATAAGGATATGCAGGATATGGAATTCACCGTTGAAGAGGGTGAATTGTACATGCTCCAGTGCCGAACGGGCAAGAGGCTTCCTGCCGCAGCCTTCCAGATGGCTGTAGATATGGTTGAAGAAAAACTTATAACCAAGGAAGAAGCTGTTACCCGTATTAAGGCTTCGGATATTGAAGGCGTTTTCTACAAGGCCTTGGATTATTCGAAGGCTTCCGATTTAAAAGCTGCCCATCTTGTAGACGGGATTCCCGCCGTTCCGGGAGCTGCCTGCGGTATAATCTGTCTGTCGGCAGAGGCTGCAGAAGCTGCTGCAAAGGACGGTAAAAGAGCAGTTTTAGTCCGCCATGAAACAAGCCCTGAAGATGTAGGCGGTATGCATGCCGCAGAAGGTATTTTAACCGCAACAGGCGGAAAAACCAGCCATGCCGCTGTAGTTGCCAGAGGCTGGGGAAAATGCTGTATAGTAGGCTGTGAGCACTTGAGAATCGATTACGAAAAAAAAGAAATTTCTGCCAAGGGCATAGTCTTGAAAGAAGGCGATTATATTACCTTGGACGGCTCAAAGGGCGCTGTTTACAAGGGCGAATTACCCTTGATTACTCCTAAACCTCCTGCAGCCTATAAAAAAATTATGGAGTGGGTTGATCAAATCCGCAAAATAAGGGTAAGAACAAATGCCGATACTCCTGAAGATGCAAAAATAGCTATAGGCCACGGAGCCCAAGGTATAGGTCTTTGCCGAACCGAGCACATGTTCTTTAGCGATGAGAGCAGGATACAGGCAATCCGTGAAATGATTATTGCCGAAAATAAGGAAGCAAGAGAAAAGGCTCTAAAAAAACTTCTTCCTTATCAGACAAAGGACTTTGAAGGTATCTTTAAGGCCATGAACGGCTATCCCGTAACAATACGTTTGATTGACCCGCCCTTACACGAATTTGTTCCGCATGACAAAGAAGGTCAGCAAAAATTAGCCGAAAAGCTTAATATAAGTTTTGCAAGCGTCAAAAACCGTGTAGCCCGGCTTACCGAAGCAAACCCGATGTTGGGACACAGAGGCTGCCGCTTGAGCATAACCTATCCTGAAATTCTTGAAATGCAGGTTACTGCCATTATAAATGCTGCCTGTACTGTTCAAAAGAAGGGAATTGCAGTTTTACCGGAAATAATGATTCCTCTTACAATCGATGCAAAAGAATTTAAGATTTTGGAGAAGAGGATTAGAGCTGTTGCAGACGATATCATCGAGAAAAAGGCTAAGGATAAAAAACTTAAGTACATGGTCGGTACTATGATTGAAACTCCCAGAGCCGCTTTACATGCTGACAGAATAGCAGAACATGCAGAGTTTTTCTCCTTCGGTACAAACGACCTTACACAGATGACCATAGGTATAAGCCGTGACGATGCAGGAAAATTCTTACCTGAATATGTAGACGAAAATAAGGCTGGCGTATTTAAGGCCGATCCTTTCCAATCCTTGGATCAAGAAGGTGTTGGTATCTTGGTAGCTTCCGCTATTCAAAAGGGAAGAGAAGTTAAAAAGAATTTGGAAATAGGTGTCTGCGGTGAACACGGAGGAGACTTAAATTCGGTTAAGTTTTTCTGCAGGGCAGGAATGGACTATGTTTCCGCTTCACCCTTACGAGTTCCTATAGCAAGGCTCGCTGCAGCTCAGGCTGAAGTTGAAGCTTCAAAAGCTAAAGCCGGGGCAAAAAAGCCGGCTAAGGCTTCCGAAAAGGCAAAGGCTAAAACTGCTAAAAAGCCTGCTAGAAAATAATTAATTTAAAAACACTGCACCATTGTGAATTAACAGGGTGCAGTGTTTTTATTCGTGCGGAGGGTTTAATACCCCGACGCTCTGCGTCGGGGTTGTTGATTTAAAGATTTTGGTAAAATGAGCTTGATAAAAAAATTAAGAGCCTTGCGAGGGGCCGTATGTTGTGAAGACAATCAAGACAGTATATCGTCTGCAGTTGTAAACCTTTACAGTCAAATCTTAAGGGAAAATTCCTTAGCTGAAAAGGATATAGTTTCTATACAATTTACGGTTACAAGCGATATAAGGGTTTTAAATCCTGCCTCAGCCTTGAGAAAGCATGGGCTTGCAAAAAATACGGCTCTTTTTTGTTCTTTAGAGCCCTGTATTGAAGGCTGCTTACCTAAAACTATTCGAATTTTAATTTATTATTATTCCAGGAAAAAGCCTTGTCACATTTATATGGGCGGGGCAGAGGTTCTAAGGCCCGATTTGATAAGAAATACGGATAAATAAAATAATTTTTGAAATTTTGCTTGACATAATTATAAAAATATGATATATTCCATTCTTGTCAGCGCAATGCGTTTTTGACCATGTCTCCTTCGTCTAGTGGTTAGGACATCGGGTTTTCATCCCGACAACAGGGGTTCAATTCCCCTAGGAGATGGATACCCTCGATTCGATCGAGGGTATTTTTTTAGTAATCTTAAAGCTAAAAAAGCTTTACTTGACAAAATAAAATAAATTTGTTAAACTAAAAATCTATTCAACAGTAACAATTCATCATTTTTACATATCTTTTTCGGCCCTCAGCCGGATACTGAATTTTAGAATGATATGTTAAGTTACAAAGCATAGGAGAAAAATCCGATGACAATAAGAAAAAGGAAAACTTTGCCCCAAACCTCTGAGGATACCTTGTTTGATACGGGTATTAACTCGGATGAGGACTTGAGTCTTAGTCGTTCTGACACACAGGCTGAAGACCATTTTTCGGATCTGTCCGCTGAGGCAAGTGAAATTCAAGCTGCTGCAGAACATATTGAGCAGGATGCAGCTGAAGAAGTTGTTGAAAAAAAAGTTGTTGTTCGTTCTCGAGGACGCAAAAAAACTGAAAGCTCTTCGGATGAAGCTGAAACTAAACCTGCAAAAAGAACCGGTGTAACTGCAAAAAAACGCATACCTAAAGATATTCAAGATGAAAAAGAAGAAGTCCCGCCCGCATCGGATAGCTCTTTTAAAATTATTATAAACGATCTTACAAAGATGCGTATGCATGATTTAAGAGATATGGCCATAAAATACGGTGTGCCCGAAGATGAGCTGTCCTTGATGAAAAAACAGGATGTTATTTACCACATTCTTAAAAATCATACCAATCAGGGAGGTACCATCTTCGCTTCCGGCTCTTTAGAAACCCTTCCTGACGGATACGGTTTTTTACGTTCGCCTCAAAACAGTTATTTGACAGGAACTGATGATGTCTATGTTTCTCCCAGCCAAATAAGGCTTTTTAATCTTAAAACCGGAGATACAGTTTACGGTCAAATCCGCTCTCCAAAAGAAGGGGAACGGTATTTTGCTCTTTTAAGGGTTGAGACGGTCAACTATGATGAGCCTGCAAAGTCTCAGCGCCGTATTCCATTTGATAACCTCACTCCTCTTTATCCTAAGGAAAAATTAAACCTTGAAACTACAACTCAAGAAATTTCTACCCGAATCATGAATCTTTTTTGCCCGATAGGAAAGGGTCAGCGAGGCTTGATTGTAGCTCCTCCTCGTACGGGAAAAACTATAATGCTTCAAAAGATAGCCAATGCAATCACGGCCAATCATCCGGAAGTTTATCTTATAGTTCTTTTGATAGATGAGAGGCCTGAAGAAGTTACCGATATGGAACGCACGGTAAATGCCGAGGTTATTTCTTCTACCTTCGATGAACAGGCAACCCGCCATGTTCAAGTTGCCGAAATGGTGCTTGAAAAGGCAAAACGCCTTGTTGAACACAAAAGGGATGTTGTTATTCTTTTAGACTCAATCACCCGTTTGGCGCGAGCCTATAACCAGACAATGCCTACCTCCGGTAAGGTATTATCGGGAGGTGTCGATTCAAATTCGCTTCATAAGCCTAAACGCTTTTTCGGTGCTGCAAGAAATATAGAAGAAGGCGGAAGCTTGACCATCATTGCTACAGCTCTTATTGAAACGGGCAGCAAGATGGACGAGGTTATCTTTGAAGAGTTTAAGGGAACGGGCAACATGGAAGTAAACTTAGACAGAAAACTTTCAGACCGCCGCTTATTCCCTGCTATCAATATAAAGCGCTCCGGAACTCGAAAAGAAGAGCTTTTACTAACGGAAGCGGAAATGCAGCTTATGTGGATATTGCGCAAATTCATCAGCTCAATGGATGACGCCGATATTATTGAATTTTTAATCGATAGAATGAATAAGAGCAAGAATAATGAAGCGTTCTTAAAATCAATGAATGCCGGTCTTGCACAAAAAGAATAAATATTGTATATTATAACACTACCTTGGGAGGTTTGTATGAGAAAAGATATTCATCCGAAATATGAAGAAACAACCATTACTTGTGCTTGCGGTAACGTAATAAATACACGTTCCACAGTAAAAGATATCAAGGTTGAAATCTGCTCACAGTGTCATCCTTTTTTTACAGGAAAGCAAAAGCTTGTTGACACTGCAGGACGAATTGATCGCTTTAAAAAACGATACAATATTAAAGACTGATTGTCTTTATAAGCTAAGCACGGGATTTCTCGTGCTTATGCTTTTTTTAGGATTTGATAATCCTTTCAAAAAGTTTTTATGGGAGGTTTGATAAACATTCCGGCTTGAAATACAAGCCTACATGTTTATCTTCGAGTTTTGTGCAAAGCACAAAACATCGTGTTATTGTATGTAGTTTTGCTTTTGCAAAACTACTTGAAAAAACTTTTTTCGTAAGCTGAAGCTTCCTGCAAAAAGTTTTTATGGAGGTAGTTATGGCGTGGTGGTCTATATGGCTTTTGATCGGTGTCGTGTGTATAGGCTTAGAGCTTATAATTCCAGGTCTCGTTATCATTTTTTTCGGCTTTGGAGCTGTTTTTACTTCTGCCGTTACATTGATTCCTTTTGTTGACCAAGCTCTTTGGTTACAGATAATTATCTTTGTTATATTTTCGGTTCTCTCTTTGATTTTTTTACGTAAAAAATTTACCCCTATCTTTAAGGGAACTATATTTTATTCGGATAAAAAAAGCGATAAAGCGGGGGAAGAGTTTGCCGATGTTGTTGAGGTTGTTTTTCATAACAAGGAAGGCCGAATAAAATATAAGGGTACAACCTGGAGCGCCCGCTCTCTTTCGGAAGAAATTCCTGAAGGCTCAAGGGTTAGAGTTCTAAGACGGGAGGGCCTTACCTGTATTGTTGAAAAGGTTGAAAAATAACCTTTACTCTTAAAAAGTTTTTTAAAGATATCCTTTATAATTTTTGTCCGAATATTTCTTTTTGAAGCCTTTTGCCTGTAGCTGTGCAGGCGAGTCCTCCTTCGGCTGTTTCACGCAAGGCTGAGGGCATAGAATCTCCTACTTTTTTCATGGCTATTATAACCTCGTCTACGGGGATGGCGCTTTTTATTCCTGCTAAAGCAAGTTCTGCTGCCGTAAAAGCTAAGCTTACGCCTGAGGCATTCCGTTTTACGCAGGGCACTTCAACCAAGCCTGCTACCGGGTCGCAAACAAGGCCTAGAATACATTTAATTGCAATGGCCGTTGCGTGCCCAACCATTTCGGGTGTTCCGCCGCACATTTCTACAATAGCTCCTGCAGCCATCGCAGAAGCCGAGCCGCATTCCGCTTGGCATCCGCCCTCTGCTCCCGAAATGGAAGCCGTATTGGCTATAACCATGCCGATAGCTCCGGCTGTAAAAAGAGCCATAACGGCGTCTTCTTTTTTTACATCCTTTGTTTTAAGAACAGCTCCGATTGCACCCGGGAGAATACCGCAGGAGCCTGCTGTCGGGGCTGCAACTATCTTTCCCATTGAGGCGTTTAATTCCGAAACTGCCATTGCCATTCTTATGCCGTTTGCAAGGAGGGGGCCGCAGAGAGCCTTGCCGTTTTCCGCTCTTTCGTATATTTTATAGGCATCGCCTCCCGTAAGACCGCTTGTTGAGCGGATATCGGGGTTTGTTCCCTTATCGATAGCTTCAAGCATTACGTTTAAATGCTCCTGCATTCTTTCAAAACAATGTTCCTTGCTCTCTTCAAGGAAGCTGCTTTGATCTTCCAAAATAAGATCCGAAATTCTTAAAGATTTTTCTGAAGCCCTTTGTATAAGGTCTTCTATTTTTTTATACTCTATTGTTTTTGCGTTCATTGTTTATCCTTTTAAAGTTATACCGGCTGAATTAGGATTACATCTTTTATGTGGTCTATTTGTAAAATATCTTCCTTTAATTCGGGGCCGACGCTCAAACCGTCCATTTGAAGGCACATTGTGGCGGTTCCTCCTCGGTAATCCCTTCCGATATGAATTTGAGAAATATTTATCTTGTGTTTTGCCGTTACGCTGGTTATGGCAGCTATTCTTCCCGGAATATCCTGATATTCTACCACCAGTGTCGGATTTTTACCGCTTAGCTCTACAGGCTTTCCGTTTATTTTGGTAATTAAGATATTCCCGCCCCCTATAGATGAACCTTGAACGAAAAGCTCCTTTCCGTCAATGCCTGTTACTTCAATTAAAGCGGTGTTCGGATGCGCATTAGGAATGTCTATAGGTTCAAAGGTGATGTCCAAACCTTGCTCTTTTGCAAGGGTAAGGCTGTTTCTGATACGCTCATTTTCGGGCTTCATCCCCATAATGCCTGCTGCAATTGCCCTATCGGTACCGTGACCCTTGTAGGTGTAGGCAAAGGAACCATGTAAATATACTCTTGCCTTTATAGCCGGTTCTGCAAGAAGAACCCTTGTTAAATATCCTATTCTGACGGCTCCTGCCGTGTGCGAACTGGACGGCCCTATCATAATGGGGCCTATAATATCGAAGATATCCATAATCGGCGGTATTATATAAAAAAAAATTACCGAGGTCAATATGAGGGTATATATAAAAACAAGAGTTAAATTATAAAAAGAGTAAAATTTATGTAATATTGTGTTGATATTTTTTTTGATGTGTTTATTATGTTTAAGACAATATTTTAAATTCTATAGGAAGATAAAAATGAAAAGATACATATTTAGTGTACTTATTATTATAATCGGGTTATTGGTTTTATTTGCTCCGTTCGGCTTTGCCCATGTATGCCCTCCAAAAGACGGAGGCGGTTTTATGAAATGCCATTGGATGGGAGAAGCCGTAAGACTTTTGGGCGGCTTGATTGCCTTATCAGGACTCGCTTTTTTTATCTGTAAAAAATCCCGTTTCGGAATATCCGTTTATAATATCGGAATCGGAGGTGTTCTGATTTTGCTTGAAACCCTTGTTATAGGCACTTGTAAGCACTCAAATATGGCTTGTAATATGTATACAAAGCCTGTAGTTATTTTATTGGCTATTACTTTAATGGCAGTAAGTGCAGTTTATGTTTTTCTTTCACGCAAGGAAAAATGCGAATAAACAAATATCGAGTAAACTAATACAAAGAAGGAAACTTATGCTTTTAAAAACAAAATCTCTTTCAAAAGCCTTCACCAGAGGTAAGACTTCTTTTTTTGCCGTAAAAAATGTCGATTTTACGATTGATGCTTCGGACTTTGTATTTATTGTTGGGCGTTCAGGCTCCGGAAAAACAACCTTTCTAAATTTGATATCGGGTATTTTGGATCCCACTGAAGGGAAGGTATTTTTTGAAGATAAGGACCTTTCTTCTATGAATGACATCGATAAAAGCTTTTACCGCAATGAAGTAATAGGCTTTGTTCCTCAGTCTTTGGCTTATTTGCCTAATCTTTCGGTTTTTGATAATGTAAGAGTTCCGTTTTTTTTGTTTAACAGGGACGGCGATAGTGAGGGACGGGCTTTAAGTCTTTTGGAACTTGTGGATATAGCTCATTTAAAAAATGAGATGCCTCAAAATTTATCCGGCGGAGAAATAAAGAGAATGCTGATAGCGAGAGCTCTTATGAATTCTCCTAAATTGCTCATTGCAGACGAACCTACAGCAAATCTTGACAAAGAAACTTCAGAAACGGTTATGAACCTTATAAAAACTGTTAATAATTTAGGCACTGCCGTTTTGATTGTAACTCACGATTCAAGAATTCTAAATGAAGACAGTATCATATATAGAATGAATGACGGAGAGTTGACTATTAGCTGATTTTTACATTTCTCATTTAATCTTAAAAAAAACTTAAAAAATATGTAAGAGAACCTTGACATTATTTTTTTGACTTGATATACTTAAATTAGATTTTGTAAGTCCATTATTACAAAATTGGAGCTAATATGTTAAAAAAACTTTATAAACATCTTTTATTATTTTTGTTTTTATTCATTTGTTTGTTTTCTATTTCAGCAAAAGAAAAAGAGGACTTGAGTTCATGGACAAAAATAGTCGAAAAAATGGAAATTCACCTGAATAATGCTTATGAATTATATACACAGGGTAAGACCCGTGAAGCTTATGATGAAGTAAATGCCGCTTATTTTAGATATTACGAATCTAAGGGAATGGAAAAGATAACGATGAGCTATCTTTCCGGTGCGAGAAAAACGGCCGTTGAGAATGCTTTCTATGAATACAGAAAAAACGTAAAAAGCGATAAAGATAACGAAATGATAAGAGCTCATAAGGATGCTCTTATTGAAATGCTCTACCATGATGCCGCTGAACTTGACGGCACTTCAAATAACAAGGGAGGAAGCGGAAAATCTGCCGCTGTTGCAACCTTTATTTCATGTTTTGTACTTATATTGCGTGAAGGTTTGGAAGCTATTTTGGTTATAGCGGCTATTATCGCCTATCTTGTAAAAACCGGAAAAAAGAAGTACATCTCTTCCGTTTATGTAGGAGCTCTTGCAGGCATATTGATAAGCATTGTGCTGGCCTTTTTATTCGGACTATTGGCAGGAGCGCAAAGCGGTATAGCTCAAGAAATTTTTGAAGGCATCGGTATGTTTGTTGCTGTAATAGTTTTATTCTATGTAAGCAACTGGATGATTTCAAAGTCCGAAACGGAAGCATGGGAAAGATACATTCAAAAGAAGGTTGAATCTTCCGTATCTACCGGCAATAAATGGGTTTTAATCTTTGCGGCCTTTATTGCCGTTGCAAGGGAAGGAGCCGAGCTTATTTTGTTCTTCCAAGGAGTTCCCGTTCAAGGAGCAAGCGGTCAAAGAGCTATGATCTTAGCTGTTGTATTATCGGCAGTAATTTTGATTGCCGTCTTTCTTGCTTTTAGGTTTTTAAGCGTAAAGCTGCCTTTGAAGCCCTTTTTTACGGTGACAAGTATTTTGATGTACATACTTTGTTTTTCGTTTACCGGAAAAGGAGTTTCGGAATTGCAGGCTGCCGGAGTAGTCGGTAAAACCATAATCCCGTGGATGCAAAATTTTGAGTTGGATTTTTTAGGCATATATGCAACCTATGAAAGTTTGATACCTCAAATAATCGTTTTAATTACGATTATTGTTTTTTCGAGCTTATATGTCAAAAAAAATAAAAAGATTCTTGCCGAATTAAAAAAGAAAGAAGAAGGCAAAGAATAATTAATTTAGGCCAAAAAAATTAAATATAAAGGAGAGTTTTTACATGAAAAAAACTTTATCTTGTATTTTTGCACTGCTTGCAATTGCTTTTGTAATTACATCATGCGAAAAAAAACCGGCAGATCAGGGAATGAAACCTGCTCCTGCCGCAGAAAAACCTGCTGCTCCTACACCTCAAGAAGAGGGCGCTGCCGGTTTTGACGAGTTCCCCATCGGCGATGAGCAGGATGCCGGAATCTTAACGGTTGCAGGTGTTTATTTTCAGCCTGTAGATATGGAACCTGCCGGTAACAGCTTGTCAAAGAACGAAGCTGACTGCCACATGGAAGCCGATATTGCCGCCAATGAAAAAGGCGCAGCATTGGGTTACGGTGTAGGCGACTTTGTTCCTTACTTACGTGTTAAGGCTTACATCCAAAAAGTAGGTTCTTCAAAGGTACAGGAAGTTGCATTTATGCCTATGAACGCCAGTGACGGACCTCACTATGGTGCTAACGTAAAATTTGAAGAAGGCTTAGGTAAGTACAACATCAAGTTTGAAATTAAAGCACCGGGAAATGATTATCTTATCCACGTCGATAAAGAAACAGGTGTTACCGGACGCTTCTGGACGGAACCCATCGTTGTTGAATGGAAAGATTTTGAATGGACAGGACCCCAGTGGTAGACTTGCCCAATCGGTAGTAGTATAATTTAATACTAACTTACTCATTTAATTTGTAACCGTCGGGGCTGAGGCTTCGGCGGTTATTTTTGGCGTTTTGGGAGGTGCATTATCTTAAAGTTTTATATAAGGGGCATTGAAGCCGGTATCGGCTTTGCCTTAGTCCTTGCAGTAGTTTTTGCTTCGTTTAGAACCCAAAGACCCGAAAAGAAAAGATATATTATTTTATTCGGTATACTTACAGGATTTATCGGCAGTATTGTTTCTGCAATATTAAGGTCTATTCCTAATTACATAAACAGAACCAATTTTGCCTTTTGGTCGATGATTCCCGTCAGTATCTTTTTTTTAATTTTAATTGTTCTTTTATTGTTTAAAGCAAAAACAAAAACTTCGTTAGTATATGAAAATGTTTTTAGTACAGCCGTCTTTTTATATACGGCATCAAGCATATTTTATTATCTTCCCGTTATTATAACTCTTTCGACAACCTTGGTTAATTACGGTGAAAGTGCCGTAAGCACCCTTGTTCTATATAGACTTATAGGCTACTTACTTGGAATAGTTTTTATTATTCTTGCAAGTCTTTCGATTTATAAAACATTGATAAAGCTATCCGATATCGAATTAAAAGTTACCGTAATAGCTTCTCTTTGTATTTTCGGAATAACTCAAATTGTTGTGATTATACAGCGCCTATATTCTTTAAGAATAATTCCGCGGAATGATTTTATTTTTTGGCTTATTGCAACGGTGGTAAATAACGGAAACTTTTTCATATTTGCAGTTATTGTGTTTATAATGTTTGCTCCGATTCTTTTATGGAAAAAAAATATTAAAATTACCGAAGCATATAATAATAATGCAGAATTAAGAAAGATAAAAGCAAAAAAACGGAATGCAAAAAAATGGGCTCGATTTTCTTTAAGCCTTTTATTGATTTCGGTTTTTTCTTTATCCGTTTTGCGTTTTTATGTGGACAGGGAGGTTCCCTTATCTCCGCCTGAAAATTATACAATCGAAGACGGTATGGCTGTTATTTCTTTAGAACAGCTGGAGGACGACAAACTTCACCGCTATGAATATATAACGGAAGAAGGAATCAGCATGCGCTTTATTGCCATAAAAAAAAGTGAAGGTGCGTATGGGGTAGGCCTTGATGCCTGCGATATCTGCGGCCCCAGCGGTTATTTTGAAAGGAATAATGAAGTAATCTGCAAACTTTGCGATGTAGTTATGAATAAGGCTACCATAGGTTTTCCCGGAGGATGTAATCCTGTTCCTATTCCTTATATTGTGCATGCCGGGAATATTAAAATAAAAATATCCGACCTTGAGTCTGAGGCTCATCGTTTTAAATAGCAAAAAGTTTTTATAGGAGATGTTATGTTTTGGAGAATGATAGCCGGCTCCCTTTTTAGGCAAAAAGGAAAAATGGTAATGATAGCTTTTACGATTGCCTTAGGAGCAAGCCTTTCAACTTCTATGCTTAACACAATGCTGGGTGTAGGAGATAAGGTAAACCAAGAACTTAAAACCTATGGAGCCAATATTAATGTTGCTCATAAGGAATCTTCTCTTTTAGATGATATTTACGGGGAAGAATCCGGAAATACAAAAAAATTTTTAAAAGAAGATGAATTGTATAAGATTAAAACCATATTTTGGGCATACAATATTGTCGATTATGCGCCATTTTTAAATGTGCAAGTTGACTATGCCGGGGCGGATAAGCCTGTCCGCTTGTCGGGTACATGGTTTGATTTTTTGATAGACTTGCATACGGGGCAGGAGGTTATAACCGGAATAAGAAGAATGCGTACCTGGTGGGAGGTAAACGGAAACTGGGTTTCGGATGATGATAATTCTTCCTGCATGGTAGGAAGTCTTTTTGCGGGAAGAAACAATATTAGGGTAGGGGATGAAATTAAACTGACAAGCGCTGCAGCCTCTAAAACCTTAAAGGTCTCTGCAATCTTTAATTCTGGAAGCAATGAAGATGAGGTAATTTTTACTACCTTGCATACGGCCCAAGAATTTTTAGGAAAGACAAATGTTTGTGAAAGCATCGAGGTAAGTGCCTTGACAACTCCCGACAATGATTTGGCAAGAAAGGCTGCAAGAAGCCCTTTAAGTCTAACGATAAAGGAAATGGAAATATGGTATTGTACCGCCTATGTAAGCAGCATTTGTTATCAGATTCAGGAAGTTATAACCGATGCGGTTGCAAAGCCGATAAGACAAGTGGCAGAATCGGAAGGTGCTATTTTAAATAAAACAACCCTTCTCATGCTTTTAATTACGATTTTAAGTTTGATAGCTTCGGCCCTAGGTATTTCAAACTTGGTAACTGCAAGCGTTATGGATAGAAGGGCCGAAATCGGTTTAAAAAAAGCTATCGGGGCCAGCAATATTGCAGTTACCGTTTCGGTTTTAACCGAGGTTATGGTGATAGGAATTATCGGAGGCTCTGCCGGATATTTTATAGGTTTGGGCTTAACTCAGATAATAGGCCGAAGCGTCTTCGGTTCTGCAATTCCTCCGGCTCCCATGGTCATTCCTATTGTGGTGCTTATTATTTTTTTGATTACCCTTTTGGGAAGTCTTCCGTCGGTAAAATATTTATTAAAACTAAATCCCACGGAAGTTTTACACGGAAAATAAGAGTCCGCATTTAAGTTTTAAGGAGTTTTTAAGATATGACTAAAAATAAGATGTATTTTAAAATGATAATAAGTTCTTTAGTGCGGCGCCGTTCAAGAATGTTGGTAGCTTTGCTGGCTATTGCAATCGGTTCAACCGTTTTATCGGGCTTATTGACTATTTATTACGACATTCCGCGGCAGATGGGAACTGTGTTCCGCTCATACGGAGCAAATATGATATTTCTTCCTTCCGAAAGCGATATAAAAATAAGCAAAGAGCAAATCGATAAAATAAAAAAAGAAATAGAATCTGAAAAACTTGTAGGCTTTGCTCCTTATATTTATAAACCTGCAAAGGTAAACGAGCAGCCCTATATGATAGCCGCAACCAATCTTATAAATGCAAAGAACAATAGTCCCTATTGGCTTGTACGCGGACAATGGCCTAACGAAAAAAAAGAAGTTTTAATCGGCCATGAAATCAGTAAGGCTATAGGTTTATCCGTAGGAGATAATTTTATTGTAAACACTCCTAAGCCTGACGGCGATGTAACCGTAAACGAGTTCAAGGTTTCAGGCATCGTTACTACCGGAGGTGTTGAAGAAGAGTTTATCTTTATGAGCCTTGAAGATATAAAAAATATTATAGGCTATAACGATGTCTTCGATGTAATCGAATGCAGTATTGACGGAAACAGGGATTATCTTAATTTGATTGCCGAAAAAGTTTTAAAAAATGCTGAAGGCATTACCCCCCGTCTTGTTAAGCGTGTTACAGAATCCCAGGACACGGTTTTAAGTAAACTACAAGCCCTTGTTTGGATTGTTACAATCATCGTTTTGTTTTTGACTATGATATGCGTAACTACAACCATGATGGCTGTAGTAGTTGAACGCCGAAAAGAAATCGGTTTAAAAAAAGCCCTAGGTGCATCCAATAAAAGTGTTGTTATAGATTTTTTGGGAGAAGCTGTTATGCTCGGCCTTATGGGAGGGGTTTTGGGAGTGGGGCTCGGCTACTTATTTGCAAATAATGTAAGTATAAGCGTCTTTGCAAGAGAGGTTTCCTTTCCCATAAGACTGGCTCCCTTTACCGTTATTTCTTCCATAGTCATTACCATTGTTTCATCCCTCTTTCCCGTAAGGGCAACTGTGGATGTAGATCCGGCTCTTGTTTTGCGCGGAGAGTAATCTTAAATTTTTAAGGAGAATTAATTTATGAATATTTTAACCTTAACCGAAATTTCTAAAATATACGGAGATCTTAAAGCCCTCGATAAAATAAATTTGACGGTTGAAGAGGGGGAGTGGCTTTCGATAATGGGGCCTTCAGGTTCGGGAAAAACCACTTTGATGAATATAATAGGCTGTATGGATAAGCCTTCTTTGGGAAAGATTGATTTAGCAGGGCAGGACATTTCAAAACTTTCTTCCAAGGAATTGACCATAGTCAGAAGGGATATGATAGGCTTGGTTTTTCAGCAATTTCATCTTGTAAACTATCTTACAGCCCTTGAAAATGTTATGATGGCCCAATACTATCACAGCCTCCCCGATGAAAAGGAAGCTCTTGAAGCCCTTGAAAGTGTGGGCTTAAAAGAAAGAGCCAAGCATCTTCCCAATCAATTATCGGGGGGAGAGCAGCAGCGTGTCTGTATTGCACGAGCCCTGATAAATCATCCAAAGCTCCTCCTTGCCGATGAACCTACTGGAAACCTTGACGAAAAAAACGAAAAACTTGTTATGGAAATTTTTGAAAAGCTTCACAATGCCGGAAGTACAATCATAGTTGTAACCCACGATCCTGAGGTCGCAGATCAGGCTGAACGGATGGTTGTTCTTGAGCATGGTAAGATAGCAAGAATCGAAAAAATGAGTAGGGTAAGACCTGCAAGAGGAGAGAATGTATGAAGCATTATAAAATTATTTTGGCTGCACTTTGTGTTACTTGTATTTTTTCTTGTTCAAAACCGGAAACAAAGAAAACCGTAAAATATAAAGACGGTGTCTATAAGGCTCTTTCGGGGCTTAAAGATGATTGGGGTGGAACGGCGGAAGTCGAAATAAAGGTTGAAAACAATAAGATAGTAGAATGTACCTTTTTATCCTACGAAAAAAACGGAAACCTAAAGGGCCCCGATTACGGGAAAACGGATGGTGTTATAAAGAACATGGGGCTTTATAAGATTGCCCAAGCCTCGGTTTTACGCTCGGCAGAGTACGGTCAAAAATTGGTTGAGGCTCAAAACATTGATGAGGTCGATGTAATCGCCGGTGCTTCAATTTCTTATAAACTGTTTAAGGATGCTGTTGAAACTGCATTAAAGGATGCAAAAGAAAATTAAGTATTTTTTTTGCAATGAATTTTTATGGAAAATTTACAGATAAAAAAACTGACAGTATTTGAGCTTGCAAAATTAAACATGAAGAGAAAGCCTTTTAGAACTGCAAGCTTAATTATTCTTACGGCTGTTTTAGCCTTTAGTTTATTTGCAGGCAGCTTTTTGGTAAAAAGTTTAAAAGGGGGAATGTCGTCCCTGTCGAACCGTCTGGGTGCAGATATTATTGTCGTTCCTCAAGGCTATGATTCAAAAATTGAAAGTGCCTTATTGAGAGGGGAGCCGAATAGTTTCTATTTTGATGCGGAAGTTGTGGAACGCATCAAAAAAATTGAAGGTGTTGAACTTGCATCTCCCCAGCTTTTTATTGCAACCCTTTCTGCAGGCTGCTGTTCTTTTCCTTTGCAAATTATCGGTATTGATTTTGATTCCGATTTTAATGTAAAACCTTGGCTTAAAAAACAAATAAAACTTTCTCTTTTAGATAATCAAATTGTGGTTGGAAGTAATATATCGGGAGATTATAATTCTCAAGTAAAATTTTTTAATCAGCCCTTTGTTATTGCAGGACGCTTGAGCAAAACCGGAATGGGATTCGATAATTCTATTTTTATGACAATAGAAAATGCAAGAAAACTTGCAAAAGAATATGAAAGAATTATGCAGCATCCTGTTGCGAAAGATGAAAATTTGATTTCAAGTGTTATGGTAAAAATAAACCCAAGATACGATGTAAAAGCTGTTGCTAAAAAGATAAGGGAAGAATTTAAGGGAGAAGAAATCTATCCTTTAATATCAAAAAGAATGATGACAAATATATCTTCAAGTATTTCAAGCTTGAATATCTATGTTTATATTCTTATTGCAATCCTATGGCTTCTTTCATTTATAGTTTTGGCGGTTTCTTTTTCTTCGATTTTTAATGAGCGCAAAGAAGAATTCGGAATGTTAAGGATAATAGGAAGCACCAAAAAAAAGTTATTTGAGCTTGCAGTTTTGGAGTCTCTTATTATAAGCATGTCGGGAGCGATTATAGGTACAGCTCTATCGTGTTTGATTGTTTTTTTATTTAACCGGGCAATTGTTACAGGAATGAAGCTGCCTTTTTTAAACCCTTCTTTTATTTGGATACTCGGCTGTTTTCTTTTAACATTTGTGCTTATTTCGATAATAGGCCCCCTTGCAGCCCTTAAAACCATGTACAATTTTACAAAAAAAGAACCGGCCTTATCGCAAGGGTAAAAATGCTTTAGTTCTTTTTTTTTAAGCCGATACTTTAGCTAGATGAGAGGTGTTATTATGCGTAAAGCTCTGATTTCTTTTTGTTTTATTTTTTGTGCTTTTTTTCTTTTTGCAGGCGATATTGCTACCTTTGTTAATTTAGGTTTTTCACCTGACGGAAGCAAATTTGCTTTCGGACAATACGGTTTAACAGATCAAACCTATCGTGCTTATGCAGAAATTTATGGAGTAGATGTAGCAGAAAATAAGTTTTTGCCTTCAGGCCGCTTTATAACAAGCCCTACCTCAGAGACAGCCGATAAAGACAGTAAAAATATATTTTTAAGCCTTTTAGACAGGGCTAATTTTTCTCTTTCAAAATGGAATATAAGCGATAAAAATGAAGGCAGGGCTATTTATTCGGCCACAAATTCTACAATAAACGAAACAACCTTGATCTTTAAAGATTTTGAAACCAATGATGAGTACAAGGTAATGCTCTACAAGGATAAAAAATCCAATTTAGAAGCTTCTTTTTATATTGAAGTTGAAATAATCAAACCCAGCGGCAATAAGATAAAAAAATCAACAGGTCAAAAAGGAAAGACCAGATCAGGTGTACGCGATTATGCAATCAAAAAAGTAATCATCGATAATACAAACACAAGCCTCATCTTTGTAATCGAAAAACATCAATACGATAAAATGGGAAATTCTATCCGTTACATGGTAGAAACAATTAAACTTTAAGTCTATCTCTCATCAATTGACAGTAATCTTTTAATGTTCTATAATTACCCCCAAGAATAACTTTTGGGGGTATTTTTGAGTATGCACATTGTAGAAGCAAAAAAAATTACGGAAGAAGTTAAGAGGATGGCCATTGAGGCTGCCTATTATCTTCCGCAAGATGTATTAACAAGTTTAAAGATGTCGCGGGAAGCCGAAAAATGGAGTCTGGCCCGTGATACTCTCGATCAGATTATAGAAAACGCCGATATTGCAAAAAGAACGAATTCGCCCATGTGCCAAGATACGGGAATGGCCGTAATCTTTGTTACGATCGGACAAGATGTACACATTGAAGGCGGCTACATTGAAGACGCTATCAATGAGGGTGTAAGGCAGGGCTACACGGAAGGCTATTTAAGAAAATCCGTTGTTGCCGATCCGGTTTACAACAGGGTAAACACAAAGGATAATACGCCTGCCGTAATTCATTATAATATTGTTCCGGGCGATAAACTTCATATTATGTTTGCAGGCAAGGGCTTCGGCTCCGAGAACATGTCCCGCCTTGCAATGCTTAAGCCTTCCGACGGCCTTGAGGGGGTAAAAAAATTCATATTGGAAACTGTAGAACTTGCAGGGCCCAACCCCTGTCCTCCCATAGTAGTAGGTGTCGGAATAGGAGGCACTGTAGATAAGGTAACCTTAATAGCCAAAAAAGCCTTGATGAGACCGATGGATAGTTATAATCCTGATCCTTTCTATGCAGATTTAGAAAAAGAAATGCTTGAGAAAGTCAACGCCTTAGGAATTGGCCCCCAAGGTTACGGCGGAAAGACTACAGCTTTGCGTGTTTTAATTGAGACCTATCCTACACATATTGCAGGTCTTCCTATTTGTGTAAATATAAATTGTCATGCAACACGCCATAAGGAAGTTACTTTATAAGGGAGGATGAGGAAAATGTCTGAAATGAAAAAGCTTACAACACCCCTTACGAGGGAAGATTTAAAAGATATTAAGGCCGGAGATATCGTTTTATTAACGGGCTATATTTATACAGGGCGGGATGCAGCTCATAAACGCTTATGCGAACTTTTGGAAAAAGGTGAAAAACTCCCCATAGATGTAAAAGGCTCTGTTATGTACTATGTAGGACCGAGCCCTGCAAAGCCCGGAGAACCAATAGGTTCTGCAGGCCCCACCACCAGCTACCGCATGGATGCCTATACCCCTCAGCTTTTAGATGAGGGGCTCATGGCCATGGTCGGAAAGGGAAAAAGAAACGATGAGGTAGTTGCAAAAATAATAGAGCATGGAGCCTGCTATTTTGCCGCTATAGGAGGAGCAGCCGCCTTAATCAAAAGCCGAATTAAATCGGCTGAGGTCATCTGCTATGAAGATTTGGGAGCTGAAGCTGTCCGTAAGCTCTATGTTGAAGACTTCCCCGTAACATGTATCATTGATTCTAAGGGAAACAACCTTTACAAGCTGGGCCGTGAAGAGTATTTAAAAAGCCTCAACTAAGGTAAATGACTAATTTACAAAAAATCAATTTAGAAATAAAGAGCCGGAAAGAAGCCTTTTCGGCTCTTTTAAAAGAAAACGGTCTTATTGAAGATTCTCTTGAAAGTGTTTACGGTATCTTTGATGAGGCCGACAATTTGGCCGCCTGCGGAGGGCGTGAAAAAAATATCTTAAAATGCTTTGCCGTCAAGGATGAATTTAAGGGCCTCGGCCTTACCGATGAAATTCTTTCGGCCCTCTTAAAGGAAGCCTACGGCGAGGGCTATAAGTCTTTCTTTATATTTACAAAAAGATCAAGCGTTTCATTTTTTACAGGGGCCGGTTTTATAAGCTTAGCCTCATCGGATGACTCTGCCTTATTATATAGGGGAGAAAAAACTGTAGAAGATGTTTTAAAAAATGAACTTCTTCCCCTTTGCCCCGGCGATATAAGGGAAACCGAAAACGCGGCAATAGTTATGAATGCAAATCCATTTACCCTTGGGCATAGGTATTTAATAGAAAAGGCCTTAGAGCATTGCGGAACCGATAAACGCCTTTTGGTTTTTGCGGTTGAAACAGATAAAAGTTTTTTTTCTTTTCAAGACCGTTTTATGCTTATCAAAAAAAATACTGAAGACTTAAAAAATGTAATAGTGCTTCCTTCATCTCAATTTTTAATAAGTTCTGCAACCTTTCCGTCTTATTTTTTAAAGGAAAAAACTTTGATTAACAAAAATCAAACCCAGCTCGATGCAAGGATATTTTTAAAATATTTTGTACCTCTGTTTAATATTAAAATTCGTTTTTTGGGAGAAGAGCCCTTGGATCCGAGTACTGAAATATATAATCAAACCCTGTTAAATGAGCTGCCTCCCAAATGCGAAGTAAAAATAATTGAGAGGAAAAAAACTCACAACAACAAAGTCATTTCTGCAACTCAAGTAAGAAGTGCATTTCAAAATAAAAGTCTTGAAGAAGTCCGCTCATTTTTACCGGAAGCGACATATAATTTTCTAAGTTCTTTAAAAGAAAAAAATAATTAATACCGGAGAAAAGATGAGCCTGTCTTTATTGGAAAAAAGAGAAAAAACCGACTTTTTTGAAAAAGAGCTTTTAAGCCGTTTTCCTTTTAAAACACTTGTAGTAATCAGGGCCAATATTCCGGGCGGAAAAAAGGGCTCAATCGAATCGAATTGGATTGTATACCGCATTTTTTTGGAATGTAAAAAAAAGATGGCTCCGCTAAAAATTTTTCATTCCTATACTGATGAAGAGGGCTTAATCTTTTTTTTGATTGTAGATGCTCCGCCCTTGGAAGTGAAGGCTTTGAGCATAAAAATTGAAGATGATGAATCTCTTGGCCGACTTGCCGATATCGATGTTTTAACTGCGGAAAAACTTTTTTCGCGCAATGATTTCCCCCAAAATAATAAGAGGCGGAAATGTTTTTTATGCGAAAAAGATGCCGTGATCTGTGCGAGGAGCCGTGCTCATTCCCAAAAAGAAATAATGGATTTTATCTTAAAAAAAGTTCATGAAGATTGGTCTTACGACCTGTCTAACGATGGAGATATTTTTGAGCTTTTGGGTAATTTAACCGAAAGCTCCCTACTTGCAGAGCTTTGCCGTCCATTAGGCTTCGGCTGTGTTACGGCTAATTCTCAAGGCTCCCACAGGGATATGGATTTTTTACTCATGCTAAAATGTATTCCCCTAATAGGGAGTGCAATTAAAAATTTAAGTGAAAAAGATTGCGAATCCTTTGAGGCCTTGCGTGAGTATGGAAAAAAACAAGAAAAAAAACTGTTCGATTTAACGGGCGGGGTAAACACCTATAAGGGGGCATTATTTTTGCTTCTTATCTTAAATGCCTGCACATTCCGTATAATAAAAGAAAAAAAAGCCTTCACCGATTTAAGCAGGGAAATAGCGTCCTTTTCTCTTCCCTTAAAAAAAGACTTTGAACTTAAAGAATGTTCCCCTGCCTCCTTACAAGCCTTTAATAATTTGGGGAGCAGGGGAGTTAGGGGGCCGGCCCTCTCAGGCTTTGCCGAACATTTTGACAGCCTCCTTCCGCTTTATAAAACTTCTTCTTTGGAAGGCTATGACTTTTTAAAAATTATTCTTAATATTATTGCAAACACCTGCGACACTACAATTATAAAGCGCAGGGGAGAAAAAGCCTTACTTGAGGTACAAAAAAAGGCCAAAGAGTTGCTTTGCATAGAGGAAGATTCGGCTCGAGAAACTGCCATAAAAGAATTCTCGGTATGGTGCGAAAAAAACAATATCTCCACAGGCGGAACGGCAGATAAGATTATTATTTTGTATAATCTGGAGCTGATAAAATCAGAGATTTTTGCTTGACAAAATTAATAAAAAACCATAAAATTGAAGGACTTAAAAGGAGAGTCTTTAGATGAAGAAATATTTTTTTAGTTTTGTTGTATTTACAATTATTGTAAGTCTTTTTTTTGCCGGATGCGAGACAACCGGAAGCGGAAAAGAAGGAAAAGAGCCTTATTTTAGCGAAAAAAATGAGCAAAAACTTCTTAAATCGAATCAAAAAATAAGATTTACAACCGAGGGGCTTTCAGAAAAAATCCAATTCACAAAAGACGGTAAAAGGCTTATGCTTCCTTTTTCTTACCAAGAGGCCGAAAAGGTTTTTGGATTTGATGAAGAAGAAATTGAACGGTTAAATTCTGATTCCGGTAACAAGCTTTGGACAAGGATGAGTAAGGTCTTAAATACCAATAAAAAACAATGGCCTTGGCAAGCTGCTGAGGTAAATGATTGGGGCGGCAATGTTCTTTATATTTTATATCTTGCCGATTTTATAAATGTCTATGAAGCAAAGGTTCCTTCAATGGTCGATATGAAAAATGCTCCGGATTGGTTTAAAGAAGTGTTGGAGTACCGTAAAACCGTTCCTAATTACGGTAAAAGTGCAGAAGATTTATTAATTTCTGCTTTAAATGCCAAGGTAGAAGCAGGGAATAAAGAAGTTGTTGTTTCATGGACTACAAATAAATATTTAAAAGGTGTTATTATTGAGTGGTATCATGACAAGTATCAGAATGGTCAAAAAATAACTATTACAGATGGAAGTACCAAATATGTATTTAAAGATTTAAAAAATCTTAAACCTTACAGATTTAGAATTTCTTTTGCTGATAACTCCGGAGAGATTATAAAAGACTTTTATTGGGTTAATGCAACTCCCAGAAGCGGGGATAAAAATAAGGACTATATTAAAGGTCCTTCCGACTTTGTAAATGAAAAGTATGAGCTATTGCTTACTGAGAATTATAATATAAGTTGTTATGATTGGGGTAGGGATGTCAATAAAATTTCCTTTTCTGAAGACGGTAAAATGATACTGGTTCCGAATAAATTCTTAAAAGGTGAAAATACTTTTAAATACACCACAGAAGAGATTGGGTATGAGGATATCTTTTGGACCAGAATTGAAAAAGTATTAAAAACTGAAGACAAACAAAAGAGTTTTTTTGCCTCAACAGCCGGAGAAAACGGTAATGTTCTATGGCTTCTTTATTGTGCCGATTTTTTTAATATCTATCAAAAAAAGCTCCCCAATATGGTCGATTTATCGAATGCTCCCGATTGGTTCAAATCTTTGATGGAGCAAAGAAAAGACTCTCCCGATTCATATATCAAGGATGAGTATAAATAGGTTCTGAAAAATCCTTTCTGCCTGTGGTGAACAGGCGGAAAGGTGTAAGATTCTTTCTAAAGCCTTCAACCAGGTTAAGTTCTCCCTCAATTTATCCGATACTATGAACATGGGCAGTCTTAACATTAAGTTCAAAAGATATATTTTTATCTTGTTTTTTTCTATTTTGTTTTTTTCGGTTTATTCTGATGACGAGATTAAGGAGTCATACGATAGCGAATTTTTAAAGGCCGATGACGGACTGATTCCTCTTGTTCCATTAGACAGGGTTCCGGATTCAGCCTTGGTGAGAAGGGATATTGCAAGAGATTGGCTGCTTGATTCTCCTGAGACAATAGCCTTAAAACATTTACAGATCGAAATAGACTCTCAAGGTAATCTTTTTAAGGTGAGGTCTGTGTATCTAAAAGAAAAAAATCTCCTAGCTGTAGTTGTAAGCCCTGTAGACACAGAGTTTTCAAACCTCGAAAAAGTTCCGCAGGGGACATGGATTTTATATAGGAATTATGAAACCGGAGCTCCTGACTGTATTAAAATTTATCCTCGCGAAAACCCTGAGCTTTATTTGAGTATAAGCCCCTCATCTTCAAAAAACAAGTCCCTAATAAGTATCTGTCTTTTTAATGCCTATGTACGAAAAGATATATCTGTCGGTATTCCCTTTGAAAATTTATATTATCTGCCTCTTTTAAAACTAAAAGACATTACAAAAGATATGCTTCCATGGGACATATTTAATCCGCCTATTTTTTATAATGGTGTAGAAGCTGCTTCCGATACCATCAGAGACAGATTAAAAACCTTGGTCTATATGGAAGACGGGGCCTTTGATGAATTCGGTAAGCCTGTTCATCTGATGGACGGAAGGCCTCAAAGCGAAGACGATATTGTTAAAGCCATTCGCCCCGATCAAAGACTTAAAGACATAAGGGGCGGGGTAAACTGCTCAGGTTTTGCAAAGTGGATAGTGGACGGAATGATTAGGCCCATAGCGGGGCAGGGAATTTTTATTAAAAGTCTTAAAACCGAAACCGATGTACCCGATACTTATTTTACAAAACCTTACAAGGAAAGAGCCCTCCATTTCGGGCTTGAATGGATACGAAACTTGGCCGCTGCCGCTTTAACTCTAAATGTAAAGCGTACAATAAAACCAATCGGTTCAGGCGTCGATGTTACAATTGAACCCTTTGCCCTTGTGCCTCCCATAAAACAAAAGAATGTAAAACAGGATTTTGCTTCGTTTAAAGGATACGAAAAAAATGCAGGTTATCAGACTCCCTATTTACAAGCTCTCCTTTATTATCTTGCAATAAGCGAGCCAGGGCATTTTTATCTTGGTGCAGTAAGCCGCGAAAAAGGAAATCCCCCCTTGCGTCAGTATCACCATATTGCTGCCTTTTTTCCTTATTTTGACGTTTTCGGGAATTTTCATATCGATGTGTATGAAAGCGGGGAAGAAACTTCGATAGAAGAATTTATAAACCTAAACTCCGATGCCTTTACAGCCTTGGTAAGAATCAGGGCTCCTCAGCCCGGAGTATTTAATCCGTAAGTAAAAATCAACCTATTACTTGAGGCAGGGCCTTATCTCCCATTTTATTTTTTAGTAAAAAGGCTAGGGCTGTTCCCATTATGAGACCCAAAAAAAGACCTCCTACAATTGCTTTTTCGGTGTAAAAAAAGAAGTAGAAGCTTAAACTGAAAACAATGGCCATGAGGATAGGAAGGATAACCGAAGAAAGGGCTTGAATTCTTGTTTGATTTTCCTTAATTTCGACAATAGCAGGGTCTCCCTTTTTTAAATTTCTGCCGCTCTTGTTTAAGGCCGTAATCTTATTTCCGCTCACTGCTAAAAGACCCGTTTCCTTGTTTTTTCCGGCAAAGCCGCAGCCCCCGCATGTTGCACAGCTTTTTACCGCATAGCAGTCTTTTTGTTTTATAGAGCAGGACTCTTCAGTCTGTGAATTATCCAAATCTATGTTTATCTTTTCCGTATTCTTATCGATCCATACTGAGGTAACTATTCCGTGTCTTTGCAAAGTTCCGACTCCTCAAAAATTCTTTTTATTTCTATCGTGTTTCCGTCATCATCTGTTTTGATAAAAAGGCCCTGGAGGGCGGGGCGGGCCCAGGCGTCTTTTCCAAAATCGGGAAGACAGGTTCGGTATTCTCTTATTTTATCTTCAATCGCATATCCGCCGACCGAGTTAAGGCTTCCTGTTCTGCCTGCATCCGTTATATAGGCCGTTTTATTTTCTAAAATACATTCATCGGCTGTCTGCACCCGTGTACCCGATCCGATAAGGGCCGAAACCTTTCCTGAAAGTAAAAAGCCCAGGGCCTGCTTTTCGGCAGTTGCAAATGAAGAAAAATCTACAAAGATAAGATCCGCTTCTTCCTTTAATTGAGAAATAAGTTTTTCGGTTTCCGTAAAGGGATTTTCTGCCATGATCTTGTGCCGGCCTATTCTTCCGATGGCTGAAACTACAGCTATTTTTTTATTTTTCTTTAAGTTAAAAATTTTCCATCCTTGACCGGGTGATTCTGATGGAAGATTAAAGGGGCGGAGTACATGAGGCGTTTTATGGAGGTCATCCACCAAGTCTTTTTTTTGAAAGATTAAATCTCCCGAAGTTATGCAGTCAACTCCCAATTTTTTTAAATAGACGGCATGCTGCTTTCCAAGACCTCCTGAACCTGTAGCAGAGTTTGCATTGGCTATAACAAAGTCGGCCTTATATTTTTCTTTTAAATTTGAAAGTTGTGTCTTTACAAGCCAAACACCTGCCTTTCCTGTAATTTCGGCAATATATAAAATATTCATTTTTATTCTTGATAATCCATTTCTTTTAAAATCTTATTGCATTTTTCGGCTAAATTATCCATACCTAATTCAAGATAGGTGTCACGCAAATTAAACACTGCATCTCCCATTTCGGGGTCAAGGGTAACGGCCGATTCAAAGGCTCTTCTTGCAGCCTTATAGTTTTCTTTATTGAAAAGCACAGTTCCGTAATTGTTCCAAACTCGGCCGTTTTCAGGTTCCAGTTTTAAGGCGCTTTCAAAGGCTCTTTCGGACTGATCGATGTCTCCCGTTTCAAATAGAACAAGGCCTAAAGAATCCCAGGCATCAGCCTCATAGGGATTGTATTTTAAAGATTGAAAAAGGGCAAATTTGCTGTCGTTTTGTCTTTTTGCCGCGTAGTAGCTTAAGCCGAGGTTAAGCCACATGAGGCTGTTGTCGGGTTCAAGGGCAAGTCCTTTTTTTAAGCAGGCTATGGCTTCGTTATGAAACCCCTGCATCGACATGCTGACTCCCGTATCGTTAAAAAATTGAGCCGATTCTTGCATTTTCTACCTCAATATCGTGTTAAACAAATCGAATATAAGTTCTTTTGCTTCGTTTTGTTCGTAATTATTTTGAAGCTTTATCAATGAAGCTTCTACAATCTTTTTACCGTAATTTTCGGCCCTTTTTACGGCCCTTGAAGAAGAAATAGCCGAAATACACTCTTCTACGGCCGGAGATTCTATTCCTTCCTTGGCTGCCTGTTTAAATAAAAGCTTTATTTTTTCGGCGCCTCGAGGATTTTCTTCTGCATAAAAAATTACCGGTAGGCTTTTTTTGCCTTCGACTATGTCGTCTCCGCGTTTTTTCCCCGCATTTCCGTCGGTAATATTTTTAACATCGTCCAAGATCTGAAAACCTATTCCCATATCGGTCATAAGTTTTCCGTATTCCAAAATCTCATTCATAGCCTTACCAGCAGCTGTAAAGCCCAACTCTCCTGCCAGCTTTGCAAGCGAGCCTGTTTTTAGGCTTATCATAGTTATGTATTCATCGATGGACGGAATGATATCGGGATTTGAATGCCAGCCTATATCCATCGACTGCCCTAAGTGAAGCCTTCTTAAATTTTGAGAATAAAGCGAGTATATTCCGGCCCTCACCGATTCGGATGTCTTGTAATTGATCAGGGGATTAAGGGCTTCAAAATAGAGCCATGAGGCGGAATTTAAGGCCGTGTCAAGCCCGTATTTTATGTGAGCAGCCGGAGCCCCTCTGCGGGTTTCGGACTTGTCTTCTATATCGTCATGGACAAGGCTTGCCGTATGGCAAAACTCTATGAGGGGGGTAAGGGGGTAGGCCTTTTCGGGATCGCCTTCGGCCAATTCACATGAAAGTACGCATAGAAGGGGTCTCCACCTTTTTCCGCCCCGCTTTACCAAATCCCTTACAGGGTTAATTATATTTAAAAAAAAGTCATCGGACAAATTTGCATTTAATTCGCCGAAACTTTGAGAAATCCAAGAGGATGTTACATTTTCGGGTAAAAATAAATCAAGAGTCTTTTCGATATTTTCAAGCCGTTTGTTTAATTTACTCATCACTTCACAATATATCACAAAAGCATAAAATTGGCAATTGATTTTAAAGTATACTTTATTTAAAATTAATACCTATAGCTTTTAAAATCCTTAAATTTATGCTATAATGCAGATAATGAGGAAATGGATATGAGTACGGCAAACAGAAAATATAAGGATTCGGTTTTTGTCGACCTTTTTGCAGAAGATGAAAACGCAAAAGAAAATTTTTTATCGCTATATAATGCTTTGCATGATACTTCACTTACGGCTACCGAAAGGATGAAAAATATCAGACTTGATCAAGTTTTATATATGGCATTCTATAATGATGTATCTTATCTTGTAGATAACAAAATAATAGTTTTAGCAGAGCATCAATCAACTATCAACCCCAATATGCCTTTGCGTTGCCTTGAATATATCAGCAGACTTTATGAAACTATATTTGAATCGAAAGAAAAATACAGCCGTAAACTATTAAATATTCCGACGCCCGAGTTTTATGTTTTCTACAATGGAGAAGAACCTTTTCCATGTGACAAAATATTAAAACTGTCTGAAGCTTTTATAGAAAAGGTAAAAGAACCTAATCTTGAGTTGACCGTGAAGGTCATCAACATAAATCGGCAAAACCGTCATCCTGTATTGGAAAACTGCAAAACTATGTATGAGTATACCGTATTTGTAGACACTGTACGGAGGTGGAAAAAAGATGATCCTCAAAACGGCTTTCAAAAAGCCGTTGAAGAATGTATAGCAAATGATATTTTGCGTGATTATTTAAAACGTAAGACTAAGGAGGTAGTGAATATGTTACTAGCCGAATATAATTATGAAACCGATATAGCCGTGCAGCGTGCAGAAGAAAGGGAAATTGCTTTTGCTGACGGATCTTATCAAGCAAAACTTGAAACTGCACGGTTGTTAAAACAGCTGGGGGATTCAACTCAGAAAATTATACAAGTTACAGGCCTTTCCGCAATGGAAATAGAAAAACTTTAAAAAATGAGCAATATGGTAACAACTGAAGAAAAAAGAATTTTAGACCTTGAAAAAACTATTAAAAGGCATCAAGACCTTTATTATAATGCCCAGCCTGAAATTTCGGATGCGGAATTCGATGCTCTTTGGGATGAGTTAAGGGAACTGGATCCTCAAAATAAACTTTTTTTTACCGTTCCTGTAGAATCTACCGACGGTTTTCCAAAGTCCGAACACATTATTCCTATGGGAAGTCAGGAAAAGGCTGCCGATCCGCCTTCTTTTGAGGCCTGGGCCTTAAAGATGCCCTTTAAAGAATATATCGTCCAATATAAAATGGACGGAGCGAGTCTTGAGCTTCAATACGAAGAAGGCCGCTTTGTGCGCGCCGTTACCAGAGGCGACGGAAAAATCGGAGACGATATAACCGAAAATGTTCTTAAAATGAAGGGGCTGATAAAAGAAATTAAGGTAAAAGGCAGTTCCGGTGCCGATGGGGCTAAACCCTTTTCGGGAGGAATCAGGTGCGAGGTTATAATGCTCCGTTCCGTTCATCAAAAATACTTTAAGGATAAGGCTAATTGCCGAAATGCCGCAAACGGGCTTATGAAAAAAAAGACCGGGGAAATGTGCGAGCACCTAAACCTCTTTGCCTATGATGCCGTCCAAGGAAGCATAGGCCGCCCCTTTACGGGAGAAGCCCCCTTTAAAACCGAATCAGAAAAACTCCTCTGGCTTAAAGAAGCGGGCTTTAATTGTGTTGAAGTAAAATACTGTAAAAGCATCGATGAGGTAATAGAATATAGGGCCCATGTTATGGATATCCGTCCTTCCTTGGACTACGATATAGACGGCCTTGTAATAAAAAACGATACAATCGATCCCGATGACATGAAAAGAGCCCGGCCCGAAAAACAGATCGCCTTTAAGTTCAGCCTCGAAGAAGCGGTTACAGTCTTAAAAGAAATCGAATGGAGCGAGTCGGGGGCAACCTATACACCCATAGCCCTTATAGAGCCCGTGCGCCTTGCAGGCACTACCGTAAAAAGAGCAAGCCTTGCAAACCCCAATATAATCAAGGCCCTCAACCTGAAAACAGGAAGCCGGGTAGTGGTAACCAAGAGGGGGGAGATAATCCCGAAAATAGAAGCCCTTGCAGAAAACCCTCCGGATGCTAAGGAGATAGAATATCCCGATACCTGCTCGGTTTGCGGCACCACTCTTACCAATGAGGGAACCCGGCTTTATTGCCCCAATATGAGCTGCCCTAAGCTTATTCATCACCGAATCGAAAAATGGATAAGCGTTCTTGATATAAGGGATTTCGGCATTACCCTTATAAGAAGGCTTTTTGAGATGGGGCGGGTAAATTCGATTACGGACCTATACACCCTCAGCGTTGAAGAATTGGCGGCTATCGACCGTATGGGAAAGCTCTCTGCCGAAAAGGTATATAAGGCTCTTCATTCCAAAAAAGAAATAAGTTTAACCAAATTTATTGCAGGCTTCGACATAGAAGGAATCGGCGAAGCCATGGTCGAAAAACTTGAAGAAGCAGGTTTTGATGATTTGGATAAACTTCTTAAAGCCTCAGAAGAAGATTTCGCAAATGTTTATCAGTTCGGGCAGGTACTATCCCGTACCTTGGTAACCAATCTTTCGATTTTAAAAGATGAGATGACAGGATTGGTTGATAAGGGCTTTATAAAAATTAAGCCCCCCCTTTCGGCCGAAGAGGGGGCCGTTTTAAAAGGAATGAGTTTTTGTTTTACAGGGGAGCTTAAGACGATGAAGAGGGCTCAAGCTGAGACCTTGGTAAAAGAGAAGGGCGGAACCGTAAAATCCTCCGTTGGAAAGGGCCTAAGTTATCTTGTAACCAATACCCCGGATTCAGGTTCATCTAAAAACAAAAAGGCCAAAGAATTGGGAACAGCCATCATAACTGAAGAGGCTTTTTTAAAACTTATTGGAAAGGTGTAATTTTGCCGTTAAAGAGAAAAAAAAGGTTTTTAATTATTTTTTTATCCGTTTCTCTCTTGTTTTTTTTTATCTTCGGATTGGCAGACTTTTATAATTATCAATTAGATTCCGTCAAACAAAAACTTTCCAAATTAAATTTAAGTATTTATAATACGGGCACGGTGATAAAAACATTCGGACAAAATACCGAAACGGTCAGTGCCGTTATTTCTTTTTTTACGCCTAAGGGAGATCTTATAAACAGTTACGAAAGGGCTTGGCATGGATGGGAGCTTAATCTTGAATGTATAGTTTTTACCTTTGAGTCAGGTTCGATTGTATTTCCTTACCGCCTTTTTTCGAATGAGTCAAAGTACGGCACAGGTGTAAAACTTTTTGATTATTATAACCGAAATGGGTATCCTGCAATTTACGATTATTCTTTTTTTTCAAAGGAAGAAAGAGAGCTTATAAAAAGCCTTTACGGATATGCAGTTTTTTCCCCCTACCTTTTAAAGGTTTTTTCTTATGCAAGGATAAAAACAGTAAATTTACGTAACTTTAAACCCGATACGGAATATCTTTTGTATGCCGGATCTGACGGAGAAATCAAATTTATAAAAGGAAGCCTCTAAAAAATCGGTTTTTAAAAGATATCCAAAAATTATCTAAAATTTTCATAAAACCTATTGACAAAATTCGGTATATCGAGTAAACTCGCTTTTGTTGTCTATGCCAACTTAGCTCAGCTGGTCCAGAGCACGTGATTTGTAATCTCGGGGTCTAGGGTTCGAATCCCTAAGTTGGCTTTTATGGGGAGTTTCCCGAGCGGTCAAAGGGGGCAGACTGTAAATCTGTTGGCTATGCCTTCCAAGGTCCGAATCCTTGACTCCCCATTTTTGGGATTGTTTTAAGTCTTTTGATAAAAAGAGCTTGAAACAATCCCTTTTTTGTTTTATACTAGTGTCATGGATAATCAATTCTGGAAAAGCGGTTTAAATTTTTCATGCACAAGATGTTCGGCCTGCTGCCGATTTGATCCGGGATTTGTATTTTTGTCCGAACTTGATCTTTCGAGATTATTGGATTGGGCAGGTATGCCGAAAGATGAATTTATAAAAGTATATTGCCGATGGGTTTCTAAGGATGATGGTTTTGAGTACCTCTCTTTAAAAGAAAAACCCAATTATGACTGTATACTTTGGAACGATGGTTGTAAGGCTTATACTGCCAGACCCCGTCAATGCTCGGATTTTCCTTTTTGGAATTCGATTTTAAGTTCAAAGGATATGTGGGATCTAAATGCCCAATATTGCCCCGGCATGGGAAAGGGTGAATTTTATTCTGCCGAAAAGATTGAAAAGATTCTTACAAGGCGAAAAGCTGAGCCCTGTATTAAGCGTAGAGTAGATTAAAATTTAAAAAAGAATTTTTGGAGTATTTATGCTGGTAAAATTTTGGGGTGTTAGGGGGTCGCTTCCGGCTCCGCTTACGCCGGCACAAGTTCAAAGTAAGATTGCTGCTGTAGTCCAAAGAATAACTCTAAAAGACTTGGAAAGTCAGGATTCAAGGGAACGATTTTTAGCCTCTCTTCCTAAATGGCTCTTTGGTACTATAGGCTCCAATACCTCCTGTGTTGAGGTTGAAACCGATGACGGTGAGCACCTTATTTTTGATGCCGGAACAGGAATCAGGGAGTTAGGAATCGATTTAATGAAAAGGCCTGACTACGGAAAAAATACAACCTATCATTTATTTTTTTCACATTTTCATTGGGATCATATACAAGGTCTTCCTTTTTTTAATCCTGCCTATGACCCCCGAAATAAGATAATTGTTTACAGTACCCGAAAAAAAGCAAAAGAATTTTTAGAAGATCAAATGAAGTATCCGTATTTTCCTATCTCCATGTTAGGAGAAGACGGCTTCGGTGCTTCTTTTGAATTTAAATATATTGAGCCTGATCAAAAATATGTTGAAATAGGCGATACAAAGATAGGCTGGCATCGCGTACGCCATCCGGGAGGATGTACAGCCTATTCCGTAATTGAAAACGGGAAAAAAATAATTTATTCCACAGATACGGAACTTCGTCCGCGAGATTTTGAAAGAAACGAACAAAACGCCGAATTTTATACGGATGCCGAGATGCTTATAATTGATGCTCAGTACACTCTTACCGATTCAATCCAAAAAGAAGGGTGGGGGCACTCTACCTTTTCCGTTGCCATAGATTTTGCAGCCGGCTGGAATATAAAAAGCATTGCTCTTTTTCATCATGAGCCTACATATCAGGATAAAAAAGTTTTTTCGCTCAAACAAACAGCCGACTGGTATAGGGACTGTTCCCGTGCTCCCGATATTGAAATTTTTATTGCTCAAGAAGGCAGGTCTTTTTTAATATGATTGAAACCGAATCCGTATCATATTTATTTTCCGATAACGAATTAAAGCAGCTGGCCTTATACCTCAGAAAAAATGCCGATTCGCTACCGAGAGTTTTGGAGCCCTTATCAGATTTTGCAGAATCCTATGTGTATGGAAAGATGACCATAGGAGAAGCAGAGGCTTTTTTTGAACAAACCAGCTTATAAAAAAGGATTTCTTTATGAAAAATAAATCAAATATTATAACAATATTATTCTGTATAATCGGTCTTGTGATTGCCGGTTCTATATTTTTCGTTTTGTCTCTCAATAGGCCTCCCCTAGAATTTTCAGAGCCACTTGTCACGTTTAAGATAAGCCGGGGTACTGCTGCAAAAAAAGTTATAAGCGATTTAAAGAGTAAAAATCTTATACGCTCAGAGCTTTATGCCTATGCTTATCTTAGGTTTAAAAAGCTTAATTTAAAAGCCGGAACCTATCAAATAAAGCCCGAAATGACGACTCAGGATATCCTGCATAAGCTGACACAAGGTTCTCAGGCCCTTAAAAAACTTACAATCCCTGAGGGCTTAACCTTAAAAAAGACCGCTCAAGTTTTTGATAATGCAGGTCTTATAAAGGCCGAAGACTTTATTGCAATAACGGAAAACTCCGAATTTTTAGAAAAAAACGGAATTAAGGCAAAAACAGCCGAAGGTTTTTTATATCCCGATACCTATTTTTTTGGAGAAGAAGACAGCCCTGAGATGATGATAAAAATGATCATAAAAACTTTTTTTGAAAAAGCTTCATCTATTCCGAATTTTCCTAAAGAGTTTAACGAAATTTATAAAAAGGTAATTTTGGCCAGCATTATCGAGAGGGAATACCAACTTCCCGAAGAAGCTCCTATAATTTCAAGCGTTTTTACCAATAGGCTTAAAATAAACATGGGGCTTCAGTCATGCGCAACCGTTGAATACATAATTACCGAAATCAAAAATAAAAAACATCCAAAGCGTCTTTTTTATGAAGATTTGGAAATTCCAAGTCCTTATAACACATACATTCATGAAGGTCTTCCTCCCGGTCCCATTTCAAATCCGGGATTTACGGCCTTAAATGCCGCTTGCAATCCTGCAAATACGGATTATTTTTATTTTAGACTTATAGATCCGGATACCGGAAAACATGTGTTTACAAAAACTATAAGTGAACACAATAAGGCCGGAGAAGGTCTTTTATTAAAAAAAGCGGCAGGACAATAAGGTTAAATTTAGGTACTTATAGAATAAAATTATCATTTATGATATAATGATTCCTGTTCGGAGGAATTTGTTTTGAAAATTGGAGTTGATGCATTCGGATGTGATCACGGCCGCTCAGGCATAGGCTCTTATATACTGTCTCTTGTAAAGAATCTGCCTAAAAATGATTACGAATTCGAGCTTTTCGGTCCCGAACTTGATAAGTATACATATACATCCGATATAGATTATGTTTCTTTTACCGGTATAGATATTTCCGATACAAAATTTTCGGAAAAAATTTGGCATTTTAAAAATTTAAACTCTTTTATAAAAAAGCAAAGATACGATGCCGTCATTTATCCTGCAGGGGTAGATCTATTACCTCCTAGTTTTACGGTGCCGTCTATTTTGGTTATTCAAGGTCTTTTATCTGCGGATCTTGGACCTATTGCAAAAATGGGCTTAAAACGCACACTTAAAAATGCCTCAGGCCTTATAAGTCCTACAAAATATATTCAAAACGATTTGGCTCAATTCGGAGTTAAGTCTTCCGATATAAAAGTAATATATAACGGCATTGACGGGTCTCTTTTTAAACCTATTACAAATGATGAAGACAGGGTTTTAATACAGCCCTTTGCAATTCAACGACCTTATATAATTTATGCCTCCCGTATGACTCATGCCGAAAAATGCCATGTAGAATTGATAAAGGCCTTTGCATTATTTAAAAAACAAACAGGTTCTCCTCATCGCCTTGTTATTGCGGGCTCTGACGGGGATAATTCCGAGGCTGTTCATAATGCTGTAATACAATCAGGTTTTTCTTCGGATATTTTACTCACAGGTTATTTTCCTCATGAAAGTCTTCCTCCTCTTTATTCATCGGCAGACCTTTGTGTCTTTCCTTCGATGATAGAAGGAGTCGGCTTACCCGTTATTGAGGCCATGGCATGCGGTGTTCCGGTTGCTTGTGCAAGGGCCGGAGCCCTTCCCGAAATTGCCGGAGATTCAGCCCTGTTTTTTAATTCAAAAAAACCGGAGGAGATTGCAGAAGCTATTTCTTCTTTAATAGATTGCGATAAAAATGCCGTAAAACGAAAAGAAATGATAGACAAGGGTTTTGAGTGGGTAAAACAATATAATTGGGAGACTACAGCACATCAAACTATCGAATACATAGATTCTCTGTTAAAAAAATAAAATAAAAAATATATTGAAAAATATACCGTAAAATGATATAATCTTCTATCTATCGCGAGGATTTTATGAAAGAATTTTTAAATTACAATACGGTAAGAGATAACGGACTTATTCTTGCAAGAAAGATGTATGATGAGGGATATGTTCCCGATGTTATTTATGCTTCCATGAGAGGCGGTGCTTATCTGGCAAATGTGATAAGCGAATTTTTTAAAATAGCCTATAAAAATGAAAAAAAGATTTTGTATTCAACAGTTGTCGCACACTCTTATTCCGGAGTTCATAATAACTCGGAAGTTATATTAGACGGTTGGACTCTTCATCCAAGCAAACTCCCTGCCAATGCTTCAGTTTTATTGGTAGACGATATTTTCGATTCCGGTGCTACAATAAATTATCTTGTAGATGAGTTAATTAAACAAGGATTAAAAAGAGAGAATATAAAAATTGCCGTCCATGACTATAAATATTTTCATGATAAAAAAGAACAATATGAGCATCATCCGGATTATTGGTGCAGAAAGCATGATATTTATACCGAAAAAGATAACTTATGGATTCACTATATGAGCCATGAATTGGTAGGGCTTTCAGGTGCAGAACTTGAAGAAAATTATTATTCAAAAAATCCGGCTTTAAGAGATGTTTTTAAAGGAATAATAAATTGAAAAAAGTTAAGATTTATAGCATTTTTAAAATAGGCTTCATTATAGCAGCTTTTAGCTTGTTTGCTTTAGATTTAAATTGCTATGAATTGGATGAGCTTGAAATAAAACAATACTATAAAAAAGACGGGGTCAATCTTGACATAAAATATCCCGAAAGTAAGGGAAATGATGTTTTTTATCGGGCTTTTAATCCCCTCACTAATCTATATGCAAGCGGTAAACTAAAAAAAGGAGAAAGGCCTTTTTTTAATTTTGGAACAGAGCTTTGTGTTTGGGTACAAAACTCGTCAGGCAAAATGAGCAGGCCTTCTCATTTGATTATTGGGCCGCTGGAAGAAAAAAAACTTTTAAATATTTTAAGTCCTAAGGAAGGTAATTGGAATGAGATCCAAAAACTTATAATTGAGTCTCCTCCTAAGACACAAATTATATATTCCGTTGACGGAAGTGATCCCTTGGACTTCGGCCTTTTATATACAGGACCTATAAACCTTGAAAAAGAAGGAAAAATAGAGCTTAGAATAAAGGCCGTAACCGAATCGGGTGATATTACGGAGAAGATAATAAACTATGAAGTATCCCCCTCAGGACTTCCCTCTCCTAAAATACCTAAGCCGTCCTTTAATGAAGACTATTTTGATAAAGGTTTTGAGTACAATATTTTAAATTGGTATTTTTTGGAATTTAACTCTGATATGCCGCCGGTTTATTACTTGATAAAAAAAACGGAAGAAGCAATCCCTGAGGCTTCTCAGCTTTTGAATATCTATGACGGACCTGTTTTTATTGATAGAACCCAAGATTCTATATTATACTGGGTAAAAGCAAAGGACGAAAATGTAAATAAGATCTTTTTACCTAAAAAACCTGTTTTATCCTCAGTTCCCAAAACAGCTGTAAATAGAAATATTGAACTTCAATTTGATGATGAGCGTTATACTTATTTTTTTGAAACAGGTGACGGCCATACTTATATTTATCCGGATAAACATTCTCCTCGATTTAAAAAAGACGGTTCCCATGTTTTTGATTTAGGAATAAAAGAAGAACGCTTTTTTGATGTTAAAATAAGAGCTTTCTATGGAGAGCTCTTTCATGGCGAGTTTCAGACCTCTTTTACTATAGACAAGCTGCCGCCTGAACGTCCTGAAGTGTCCTTTACCCCGCCTGTATCGCCTACAAATTCGGATGTAAAAATAAAAATTAAATCGGTTTCGGATGAGACGGTAGTTGAAATAGAACCTCCTATTTTTACCTCTCCCTCAAAAGACGAGATTGTTTTAACCGGCTCTGTAGGTGAAAAAACCGTTTACTCAGTAAACATTTACAATAAGGATGAAGCCGGCAATAAGAGTGCAAATATCAAAAAAGAGTTCATAATAGATAAAAATGCCGTATATGTAGATTATAATTATAAGATTAAAAATTCCGACGGAAATCCTTCAAAGCCTTTTTCTACTATTTATGAGGCAGTGGATTATATAAATAAGGCATCTCTATCACAAAAAAATAAGGTAAGCGGCGAAAAATGGAAGATATATGTAAGAGGGGATTGTATTTTAAATGAAGCCGTTCTTATTACAAGAAATATAAAAATTACCTCTGCAGGTCAAAAACCTTCAATTCATTTTTCTAAAAATTCGGGTTTTGTTGTAATAGGTGCTAATTTTGAAATTGAAAACTGCAATATTTTTAGAAGGGAAAGAACTGAGGAGCCGCGTGAGGTCCCGATAATTTATGCCGATAAGGCAAGTATAAAACTCAATAATGTAAGTCTTCAAGCCTTTGAAGGCGGGCCTGTTTTAAGTTCTTTTTATTCTCATTTGGATATATCCGATACTAAGGTAATTTCGGAACAGACAAAGCACTGCCTCATATTTAGCATAAATAATTCTTCGGCCGTTTTTCAAAATATAGATTTTACAGGAACAGGATTTTCGGTTGCAGCAATTTCCGCCGGTAATTCGATTATTGAGCTTGATAATCTAAAAGCCTCACTTAGTCCGAACTTTACTGCGAGATTTTTGGAAGCTTGGAATTCCGAAATAGCTTTAGGAAGGCTTAATCTTATCCGTTTACCTGAAGCGGCACAAAATAAGGATACTGCTGTTTGGTATAATAAAAATTCAAAAATGGATATTAAAGATAAGCCCATTGTCAGAGGTTTTTCAAAATCAATTGAAAGAGAACCTTAATGTTATGCGGTATAGATGAGGCAGGAAGAGGTCCTCTTGCAGGACCTGTTACGGCAGCAGCCGTTATCCTTCCAAGCTGTTTTGATATTTCGATTTTAAAAGACTCAAAAAAATTGACAGAAAAAAAAAGAGATGAAGTGCGTAAAATCCTGTATGCCGACTCCAATGTTATTTGGGCTATCGGCTGGGCATCCAATTACGAAATAGATGAAAAAAATATTTTACAGGCAACTTTTTTGGCTATGGAAAGGGCTTATCAAGGTCTTTATTTAAGACTTCAAGAAGTATGTAAATTAAATAATACTAAATTTGCAGAACCGGATATTATTGTTGACGGTAACGCAATCCCGAATATTAAAAATTGTTCTTCGATAAAGGCTCTGGTAAAAGCTGATGATTCCGTTTATGAGGTTATGGCTGCTTCCATCTTAGCAAAGACCGCAAGGGACAGAATGATGATGCGGTACTCTTGGCTTTATCCCGAATATGGATATGAAAAACACAAGGGCTATGGTACTAAAACACACATGGAAGCAATTAGAAGTAACGGTCCAAGTCCTATTCAAAGGAAGTCCTTTTCTCTTAAAAAAATATAACGCTCTTGTATTATTTATAAAAAAATGTTAATCTGTTCGTAGTTATTACAATAAAAAAAGTGTATGAGGAGTGTAAATTGAATCCTTTTGATATTATGAAAAATGCAAAAGAAATCCAGGAGAAAATTGCTAATCTTAAAGCCGATTTAGATCAAGAAGTTGTAGAAGGTGTATCGGGCGGAGGTCTTGTAAAAATCCGTTTAAGGGGCAGTTTTGAAGTTGAATCCATATTCCTCGATCCTATCGCTGTAGATAATCGTGATGTCCCTATGCTTCAGGATTTAATTAGGGCTGCTCATAATGATGCCGTAGCAAAATTAAAAGAACTATTACAAAACAAACTGGGCCCCCTTGCAAATCTTGCCGGCGGTTTACCTTTTTAAAAATGGGGATTAAGTTTGATGAATGCTATTGATGCCGTTATAGATTCATTTTCCAGGCTTCCCGGTATCGGACATAAGAGTGCGGCCCGTATCGCTTATCATCTTTTAAAACAAGGTCCCGCAGATGCCCTTCGCTTGGCAGAAGCCGTTTCAAGCTTACACGAAAAGATTCACCCTTGTAAGGTATGCGGTTCTTATACCGAAGATGAGCTTTGCTCTATTTGTGCAGACGAAACAAGGGATAGAAGTCTTATCTGTGTAGTAGGCTTTCCTCAAGATGTAAATACAATTTCTTCAATTCCCGAATACAGAGGTTTGTTTCATGTTTTGGGAGGTCTCATAGCCCCCCTTGAAGGTGTAGGCCCCGACCAATTACATATAAGCGAGCTTATAAGACGTATTCATGAAGGCAAAATAACCGAGGTTATTCTTGCAACAAACCCTACAATCGAGGGCGATACTACAGCCCTATATATTCAAAAAATATTACAGGACCTGCCTGTTAATATAACAAGGCTTGCCTCAGGCTTACCTGTCGGAGGAGATTTGGAATATGCCGACCGCTTAACACTTGCAAGAAGTTTAAACGGCCGAATTAAATTTTAAAGGAGTAAAAAATGAATGAATCCACAATGCAGAGATTGCGCTACCATTACGAACCGAAAATCCCAAAAGTATTTGCGGAACCTTTGAGTTTGATTAAGCCTGAAAAAGGAGAGGCTACACATGCACAATCTGACCAGGCGGAATTAAAAGAAATCTTTCCCAATACTTACGGAATGCCCATTATCAGATTTGTAAAAGGAGAATCCGAAGTAGAACACAAGCCTTTAAAATTCGGGGTAATTCTTTCAGGAGGACAGGCTCCGGGAGGACACAACGTAATTTCGGGATTGTTTGATGCCTTAAAAAAAGGAAATCCAAATTCCAAGCTTTACGGATTTTTAAGCGGCCCCGAAGGTTTGGTAAAGGGGAGATATGTTGAAATCAAAAAAGCCTTAATAGATAAGTATCGAAATACAGGCGGCTTTGATATAATCGGCTCAGGAAGAACGAAGATTGAAACTGAAGAGCAGGTTGAAAGCTCAATCCAAAACGTAAAAAAATTAAAGCTGGATGCCCTTATAATAATCGGAGGAGACGATTCAAATACAAACGCAGCTTTTTTGGCAAAATACTTTATTCAGGCAAAATTAAATACAAAGGTTATAGGTGTTCCAAAAACAATAGACGGAGACTTAAAAAACCAATATATCGAAACCTCCTTCGGGTTTGACACTGCAACAAAACTTTATTCGGAACTTATTGGAAACATCTGCCGAGACGTAAATTCCGCACGAAAGTATTGGCATTTTATAAAGCTCATGGGCCGCTCTGCAAGTCATATAGCCCTTGAATGTGCCCTAAAAACCCAGCCTAATGTTTGTTTAATCGGTGAGGAGTTGGCAGAAAAAAAAGTTACCTTAAAGCAGGTTACGGATTACATTGTAGATATAATTGTAAAAAGATCCAAAAAGGGAGAAAACTTCGGGGTTGTTTTAGTTCCGGAAGGAATTATAGAATTTATCCCTGAAATGGATGAATTGATTGAAGAGATAAACGATCTTATGGCCGGAAAAACTTCAGCCTTTTCAAAGATAAAGACCTTTGCAGGAAAAAAATCTTGGCTGCAAAAACACCTGTCCAAAAAATCCTTTACACTTTTTGACAGCCTCCCTGAAAACATTTCTTTACAGCTTTTAATGGACCGCGATCCTCACGGAAACGTTCAAGTTTCCCGTATTGAAACGGAAAAGCTTTTGATAGACTTGGTAGGACGCAAATTAGCCGAAATGAAAAAAGAAGGGACTTATAACGGAAAATTCAGTACCTATGCTCACTTTTTTGGATATGAAGGACGCTCGGCCTTTCCTTCAAACTTCGATTCGGATTATTGTTATACCTTGGGCTTTACAGCCTTCTTATTGGCCTTAAACGGTTTTTCAGGCTATATATCTTCGGTTAGAAATTTGACCGATGATGTAGAGCATTGGCTTCCATGCGGCATTCCTCTTTCAATGATGATGAATTTGGAAAGGAGAAAGGGGAAGATAGTACCTGTTATAAAAAAATCCGTAGTCGACCTAAAGGGTAAACCTTTTAAAACCTATGAAAAAAATAGGGATAAGTGGGCTATTGAAACGGTTTATAGATTTCCGGGAGCTATTCAATATTTCGGAGATCTCGAGGTTTGCGATATACCTACTAAAACCCTCTTACTTGAAAAAGGAAATTTAAAAGAAAAGAGAAAAAAAGGTAAAAAAAATATATAAAACAAAACTGCTTAACTTGACAAACAAAAACTGCGGTGGTAGAATTACTTTATATGCACATAGGAGGTGTATTAATGAAGAAATTTTTTGGTATTCTTATTTTGATGATGGTGTTATCATCTTTCATCATTTCTTGCGGAGGAGGAGAGGCTGCCGATATTAGATCTCAGACTCTAATTGTCGCTATGTCCAGTGATGCCATAACAATGGATCCGAGTGCACAAAACGATTCATATTCTGCAAATGCAATGATGCAGATGTATGAAGGCCTTATAGCCATTACTCCCGATAATGAGGTTGTTCCTGCCCTGGCCGAAAAGTACGATATTTCTGCCGACGGAATGGAATATACCTTCTATTTGAGGAAGGGTGTAAAATTCCATAATGGAGAAGAGCTTAAAGCCTCTGATGTCGTATTCAGCTATTTAAGAGCTTTTGCTTCACCTGCTGTAGCTCATATCTTTTCCGATATTGATCCGGATACCCTTAAAGCTGTTGATGACTATACTGTAAAATTTAGAATGAAGGCTCCCTATGCAGGTATTTTAACAGCCTTGTGCCACTCATCTGCTCACATAGTAAATAAAAAAGCTGTTGAAGCAGCAGGCGATCAATATGCACGAAAGCCCATAGGAACCGGCCCTTATAAATTTGTAAGTCATACAAAATCGGACAAAATAAAATTTGAAAGATATGAAGAATATCAAGGTAAAAAGCCCTATTACAAGTACCTCGAATTCCGAATTATCCCGGAACCCACTAACCGAATTATCGAGCTTGAATCAGGCGGAGCCGATATCGTATATGATGTTTCTCCCAACGATTTGGACCGATTCAAGGGCAATAATGAAATTAAACTTATCAGAAGCTTTGACTATCTAACTCAGTACATGGGAATGAACTGCGGTAAGCCGCCTCTTGATGATGTCAGAGTTAGACAGGCTGTTGCATGTGCCATTGATACCGATCAAATAGTAAAGGCTGTTTGGAAGGGCTTAGGCCGCACTGCATCAGGCCCCTATGCTCCGGCTATCCGCTATTCGATTGCAAACAAATTAAAGCCGATTCCTAGGGATGTAGAAAAGGCTAAAAAGCTTTTAAAAGAAGCCGGATATGAAAACGGATTAAAAATTCGTCTTTCAACAAATGAAAGAAAAGAACGAATCGATATGGCCGTTATCATGAAAGAACAGTTTAAGGATGTAGGTATCGATCTTTCTATCGAAGTTCTTGAATGGTCAAAATACATTGAAATGTTGGAAAAAGGCGAGCAGCAGTTATTCGAAATCGGCTGGTCTTCTGATACACCGGATCCCGATATGGTTGTTTATCCTTGTTTCCATTCAATTTCAAGAGGCCCGGGCGGAAACTATGTTTTCTTAAGCGATCCTGAACTTGACGAGCTTATCATTAAAGGCCGCCGAGTTTTAGACGGTCCCGAAAGAGCTAAGGTTTACGAACAGATTCAAGAAAGAATTATGTATTTAACACCTGCAGTATTCCAATACAACGGAGAGCAGGCTGCCGGAATAAGAAGCAATATTACAGGTTTACGTTTATCTCCATTAGGACATCACTTCTTGGGAAATATCAAACCTGCCGGTAAATAACTAAAATAAGCCGGATCCTGTTTTACAAGGGTCCGGCCTTTCTTGTTTTTATTAATTTTTCTTTCAAGTGCTTCAGTGAGGATGTAGTATGCTTAAATACATAATAAGGCGAATTCTTTTATTGATACCCGTAATGTTCGGTGTATCGGTGATAGTGTTTTCGCTTTTATATTTTACACCTGGCGATCCTGTTCGAAATAAATTAGGAACAAATGCATCGCCTGAGGAGGTTTTAAAGCTCAGAGAAAAAATGGGCTTAAACGATCCCTTTTTGGTCCAATTTGGACGCTATTTAAAAAATATTGTTTTTCGAGGAAGTTTAGGAGATTCTTATATTACCGAGCAGCCTGTAGTTTTGGAGATAGGTTCCCGTGTAGGATCTACCATAAGGCTTGCAGTTTCTTCAACCATAGTTGCAATTTGTCTCGGAATACCCTTAGGGATTATATCTGCAATAAAACAATATTCGGTTTTTGATCATATCACAATGGTTTTTGCCTTAATAGGCTTATCGATGCCTGTTTTTTGGCTTGGACTTTTGATGATTCTTTTATTTTCGGTAAAATTAGGCTGGTTTCCCTCGTCCGGCTTTTCAGGCTTTAAGCATATGGTCTTGCCTGCTTTGGCTCTGGGTGCTCAATCCGTTGCAGTTTTAACACGAATGACACGCTCAAGTATGCTTGAAACAATCCGTCAAGATTATATAAGAACAGCCAGGGCAAAGGGACAAAAAGAAAAAATTGTTGTTTTCAAGCATGCCCTCGGCAATTCTCTTATACCTGTAATTACTGTAGTAGGTATCCAATTCGGCCAGCTCATGGGCGGTGCAGTTATGACCGAAATTATCTTTTCTATTCCCGGAATAGGACGGCTCATGATCGACTCCATTAAATTGCGTGATGCTCCTGTAGTTTTAGGATGCGTTTTATTTGTTGCAGTAACATTTGCCATTGTTAATTTAATTGTCGATATACTTTATACCTATGTCGATCCGAGAATTAAAACTCAATATACATAGGAGACCGGCAAGATGAAAACAATAAAAGACAGAAAAAAACTAAACGGCTTTAGAGGCGTTTTTCATAGAATGAGTAAAAATAAGCTTGCAATGCTGGGCTTGTTTATAATTATAGTTTTGGTATTAATGGCTGTGTTTGCAGACTTTGTAGCCCCCTATACATTTGACGGCACTGATCTGGATAATCAATTTGCAGGCCCTAGTGCTGCCCATCCTTTCGGACAGGACGAGTTCGGCCGCGACATTTTAAGCCGTGTTATTTACGGTGCAAGAATTTCGTTAAAGGTAGGTTTTATATCCGTAGGTATAGCCTTGATTGTGGGTTCTTTTATCGGGGCCGTTACAGGCTACTTCGGAGGAAGAGTCGATACAACCTTAATGCGCTTTATAGATGTTTTGCAGGCTATTCCGGATATCCTTCTTGCGATAGCCATAGTTGCTTCTTTAGGCCCCGGCCTTGGGAATTTGATGATTGCAGTAGGTATTGCAGGAATTCCCGGCTATGCAAAAATAGTCCGTTCGGCGGTTATGTCCATAGTAGATATGGAATTTATCGAAGCGGCTAGGGCAGGGGGCTCTTCGGATTTTAGAATTATCTTCAAACACATAATTCCCAACTGTATGGCGCCCATAATTGTTCAAGCAACCTTGGGTGTTGCCTATGCAATATTGAATGCAGCGGGTTTAAGTTTTATAGGTCTCGGCCTTGAGCCTCCGACTCCCGAATGGGGAGCCATGCTTTCGGGAGGAAGAGCTTATATAAGAAGCTACTCTCATCTAACCTTATTCCCCGGACTCGCCATCGTTATTACAATCTTTGCCCTCAACGTTTTGGGTGACGGTTTGCGCGATGCTCTTGATCCAAAATTAAAACGATAAGGACGGCTTTTTATGGAAGAATTATTAAACATTGAAGATTTAAGTATTTACTATATAACCGAAGCAGGGGAAACAAAAGCCGTAAACAATTTAAACTTAAAACTGGGAAAGGGTGAAACCCTTGGCTTTGTAGGCGAAACGGGAGCGGGAAAAACCACTACAGCCTTAGGAATTATGAGGCTTGTACCGAATCCTCCGGGAAAAATAGTCAGCGGCAAAATTTCTTTTGACGGGGAAGATATTTTAAGCAAAACCGAAAAAGAAATGCAGGAAATACGCGGAAATAAAATTTCGATGATATTTCAAGATCCGATGACCTCCTTAAACCCTGTTATGACCGTAGGCGAGCAGATTGCCGAAGTTTTAGCCCTTCATCAAAACTTAAAAAAAGAAGAACTAAAAGAAAAAACGGCTCAAATGCTTGAAACTGTAGGTATAAAAAGGGAAAGAATCAACGATTATCCGCACCAGTTTTCCGGCGGAATGAAGCAGAGGGTTGTAATTGCCATGGCCCTTGCCTGTAATCCCATGTTAATCATTGCAGATGAGCCTACAACAGCCTTGGATGTTACAATTCAGGCTCAGGTTTTGGAACTTATGATTGAGCTTCAAAATAAGTACAATACCTCGATGATTATGATAACCCACGATTTGGGAATTGTTGCCGAAATTTGCGACCATGTTGCAATTATGTATGCAGGTTCGGTTATCGAATACGGTACTGTCGAAAAACTTTACACTGATCCGAAACATCCTTATACAAAGGGCTTGTTTGCTTCAATTCCGACACTGGATGCCGATGAAGAAAGCTTACATGTTATCAAGGGGGCTCCGCCTAACCCTGTAGACCTTCCTACAGGCTGTAAATTTCATCCGAGATGCGAGTTTGCAACCGAAAGGTGTAAATGTGAAGTTCCTAAGATGATCGATTTGGATGATTCCCACTGCGTTTCATGCTTTTTATTTGACAAAGGGGGTGAAAAATGAGCGGTACGATTCTTGAAGTTAAAAACTTAAAAAAATATTTTACCACAAAAAAAGGCCTCCTTCATGCTGTAGACGATATAAGTTTCAGCATAAACAAGGGTGAAACTCTCGGCCTTGTAGGTGAGTCCGGCTGCGGAAAATCTACGGCAGGCAGGGCAATTTTAAGATTGCATGAACCTACCTCAGGTGAAGTAATATTTGAAGGGAATAATACCCTTGAATATAAAAGCCGCAAGGATAAGAGGATGATGAGGCAGGACATGCAGATTGTTTTTCAGGATCCTTATTCTTCATTAAATCCTCGATTAAACACCTTTGAGCTCATTGCGGACTACCTTTACGTAAACAAGGCCTATAAAACAAAGGCCGAGGTACAAAAAAGAGTAAAAGAAGTCATGAACATTGTAGGATTGGAAGAGCGTCTTGAAGATTCCTATCCTCATGAATTGGACGGCGGAAGAAGGCAGCGCATCGGTATTGCCCGAGCTCTCTCCCTAAAGCCTAAATTCATAGTTATGGACGAGCCTGTTTCTGCCTTGGATGTAAGTATTCAGGCACAAATTTTGAACCTCTTAGCCGAGCTTCAAAAAGAATTCGGCCTTACTTATCTTTTTATATCCCACAATTTGAGTGTAGTTAAACACATAAGCGACAGGATCGCCGTTATGTATTTGGGAAAAATAGTCGAAATAACCGATTATAAATCGATATTTTCAAACCCTATCCATCCATATACAAAGGCCTTGCTTTCTGCAATTCCTATTCCGAAATACGGTTTAAAGAGAGAAAGAATAATTCTCCCCGGAGATGTTCCAAGCCCCATTGATCCGCCTAAGGGCTGCGTATTTTGCGGAAGATGTGCCCACAAGATGCCAATCTGTTCCGAAGTTCGGCCGGACCTTGAAGACAGAGGAAACGGTCACTTTGTAGCCTGTCATTTAAAATAAGGCTTGTTTTAATAAAAAAGCACCGGTTTTTAATCGGTGCTTTTTTTGAAAAATCAAATTTTTAATTGCTTTTTACTCAAATCGATTCTTGCTTAATTCAAAACGGGGCTACTTAAAAAACATTCCTATAAAAGCTTCTTTTTCTATGTTTCCGAAGTAGGGTGTTAAATCAAAATCTTTTAATTTTTCGGTTAAAACTCCTTCGGAATACTCGCAGCCGTTTAAAAGCTCTTCAATATCTGCCTTATCGGCCGTACCGAAAAAGTCCCCGTGAATTTTTAAAGAATTTATTTTCATTTTTTCGACATTAAAAAATACTTCGATACTGCCTATAGGAAACCTCTCATAGTAAGAATATTCGGCCTTGGGAGAGGCTCCGTAGTTCCATTCTTTGCGGGAAAACCTTTCTTCATAAATCTTCATCACGCCTTTAAGCTCTTCTTCCGAAAGCTTATATTCTACAGGCTCTTGATTTTCAACTTCAAAGATTGCTTTTAAAAGTTCATCCTTAAATTGGTCTACGGTAATATCCCGTTTTAAATAGGGCTTTATGTTTGTAACCCTTGAGCGGACGCTCTTTACACCCTTCGATTCAAGTTTTTCTTTTCTGACTGTGAGAGCCTTGGAAAGGGCTTCCATTTCAACATTAAAAAGAATGGAGCCGTCGCTTAAAACTCGTCCCTGCCATACGGATTGGGAGGCTCCTATACATTTTTGTCCGTCAATCGTAACATCATTTCTTCCTGAAAGTTCTGCATCAACTCCGATTTTTTTTAGAGCGTTTACAATCGGAATATAATATTTTTTAAAATCGATCTTTTCGTTTCCCTTTGTTTTTGTAACAAAAGAAAAATTTATGTTTTCGAGGTCTTGATATATGGCTCCTCCGCCCGTAATGCGCCTGACTACTTTTATACCGTTTTCATTTATATATTTTTCGTTTATTTCCTGATAGGTGTTTTGATTTTTACCTAAAAGAATAGTGGGGCTGTTACTCCATAAAAAAACATATTCCTCATCTTCCAAAGGAAGGTTTCTAAAGCAGTACTCTTCAAAGGCCATATTATATTCGGGGTCATGCGAATTGTTAACTATGTATTTCATGAAAAAATATTATACTAAAAAACAAATTTTATGCAAGAGTATCTAAAAAAAAAGCTTTTTAACTTTTTTTCGTCCCTCCTAGACCTTTTTATTGTTTTAACATATAATTGTTTTAACATATAGAAAAAATAATTTTTAAGGCGTAGTTATGAATTGTACTCAAAGAAAACCGGATTGGTTAAAAATAAAACTTCCCACTGGAGAACTTTCACACGAAGTATCGAACACGATTAAACTGCATAAATTAAACACAATATGTACCAGCGGCAAATGCCCTAATCAGGGAGAATGCTGGAGATGCGGAACTGCAACCTTTATGATTTGCGGGAATATCTGTACGCGTGCATGTAAATTTTGTAATGTACCGACCGGTCTTCCCTTACCCCTAAACCCTAATGAGCCTATGGAAATTGCAAAATCCGTTGAGGCCTTAAAATTAAAACATGTCGTATTAACCTCGGTAGACAGGGACGACATCAAAGATTTCGGTGCCTCTCATTGGGTAGAAGTTATAAAAGCTGTAAAAGAAAGAACTCCTAATGTCACGATGGAAGTTTTAATCCCTGATTTTCAAGGCCATGAAGATTTGGTATCGATGATTATCGAAGCAAAACCTGAGGTTATCTCTCACAATCTTGAAACCGTACGCCGCCTTTCACCCCATGTCAGAAGCAGGGCTACATACGAGACTTCTCTCAAGGTTTTAAAACAAATTGCCGATTCCGGCTTGGTATGCAAGTCCGGTATTATGTTGGGCCTTGGCGAAACAAGGGATGAGATTTTAGAAACCATGGACGATTTACGCAAAATAAATTGTAAGGTAATGACCATTGGCCAATACCTAAGACCCTCTGTAAAAAACATTGAGGTTAAAGAATATGTAAGACCCGAAACCTTCGAAGAATATAAAGAAATAGGCTTGCAAAAAGGCTTTTCTTTTGTGGAAAGCGGTCCCCTTGTGCGTTCCAGCTATCACGCTGAAAGGCATGTACTGAGCTGATATGACTTACTTTTTTGAAACTTACGGCTGCCAGATGAATCAGGCTGAATCCTCCTCAATGGAGCAAATTTTACTTGAAAAAAAATGGACAGCTGCATCCGATGCCGAGCACTGCGATTTACTTATAATCAATACTTGTTCCGTGCGTATAACTGCCGAAAACAGAGTTCTAGGAAGATTAGGACATTTTTCCGGTTTGAAAAAAAAGAGAAAATTTTTTGTGCTTTTGATCGGCTGCATGGCGGAAAGACTTTATACCGAAATACAGGAAGAATTTCCTCTTATCGATTACGTTGTAGGAATGTTTGAGCGGCACCTGCTGCCGCAAATTTTTGATGAAATTGAGGCTCGATTCAAAGATTCAGGTTATATGGCTGAATTTACTAACAACAATATCGAAGAAAAACCTGCATCCGGTTATTATTTTGCTCCTCTTTCCCATTCTCCTAAATCTTTTCAAAGCTATGTGCCCATTATGAACGGCTGCAATAATTTTTGCACCTATTGTATCGTGCCCTATGTTCGGGGCAGGGAGGTTTCGCGTCCTGTAAATGAGATCTTGCAGGAAATTACTGAACTTTCATCAAGGGGGGTGAGGGAAATTACCTTGCTCGGTCAAAACGTAAACTCATACAAAGGGGTAGACGGGGAGGGCAGGTTGATAAATTTTCCGGAGCTTTTACGCCTTATAGCAAGGGAAGCCGACACAACCGATATGATAAGATGGATACGCTTTATGTCGAGCCATCCTAAGGATATGTCCGATGCTTTAATAGATACAATCGCTGCCGAAAAAAGACTTTGCAAACTTGTTCATCTTCCGGTTCAGCACGGCTCCGATGCAATTTTAAAAAAAATGAACAGGATTTACACTATAGAACACTATAAGAACAGAATAAAACGTCTAAAAGAAACCATTCCCGACATAGCCTTGAGTACGGATATTTTGATGGGCTTCCCCGGAGAGACTGAAGATGATGTAAAGGCTACATTGGATTTGATGCAGGAAATAGAATTCGATTCGGCCTTTATGTATCATTATAATCCGCGTGAAGGAACAAGAGCCTTTAATTATCCTGACAGAATTCCTGAAGAAATAAAAATAGAAAGGCTCGGACGTGTCATCGACTTACAATTAAAAATTACGGCAAAAAAAATGAAGGCTAAGCTCGGTAAAAAGATAGATATCTTGGTTGAATCCCATTCGAGGAATGACAACTCTGAGCTTTTCGGACATACCGAACAAGGGGAAATGACCGTAATCCAAGACAATCCGCCTGAAAGCTTAATAGGGAATTTTGCCCATGCAGAGTTAAAAGAACTAAAGGGTAAAACTTTTAGGGCAAACCTTATATAATAAAATAAAAAGCATGGAGGAAAAATATGCGTAAATATTTTATATCGATTTTATTTATTTTTTGTGTTTTTGGGATATATTCTCAAAATTATTCTTTTGAAGTAGAAGATGACATAGCAGCTTTTACAAAAAAAAATCCTCCCGGGTATTTTATCGGCAGGGTTCAATTAATAAAAATGCCTGACGGGTTTCAAGAAATAATAGGGTATAAGGAAGTTGTTACAAAAGAAGATACAAAATTTTTGGCATCCGAAAATAAGTTGGTTGGTGTTACCCAATATGTAAACGGAAAGGAAATCTATCTATACGATATGAATGGTGACGGAAAAATAAATATTAGTGCGCCTCATCCAATCTTGCCGGCATGGGTAATAACGGATTCAAAATATAATAAAAAAAGCTCTAAAAATAATATCGATAAATATTTGGAAGATTTTTACAAGCTTTTTAATGGTAATGAAAATCCGTATACAAGTGATAAGTTAAACAAATTAATTAATAAAACAATGCAGGCAAGTACAGATATAAAAAATGAAAACAGGGATATTATTTACGGAATATTTTTATATTATGGTCTTCAATCAATAAAGAATCCCCTTATTGATTTTACAAATTTACAGATGGTATTAAACACATACTTAACGCGTTTTAATAAAGACCTTGCTCATCCATTAATTTTTTTATGGATGATAGAAACTTTTATAAATATGGGTAATTCTGAACAGGCTTCAGAATTAGTCGACAATATTGTAGATATATATCCTGATTTTATTCCTTTTCAAGTATACTTTTGGCAGCTGGAAAAGGATAAAAAAATAAAAGAACAAAAATATAAAAACTTAAAAAATAAATATTCAAAACATTGGATTGTAAAGCAGATATAGATAGCTTTTATAAACATGTATATATTTTTATACTAAGTTATTAAATTATTTATATAAAAAGTATACATCTTAATAAAATGTATTAGGTTTTTAAATGGGAAAATATTAAAGTAAAAATTACAAAAACACATAAGTTAAACTTCTTGTAAAAAGGCTTTTATAAAACTTCCTATAATGTATGTTCTGTCTACTTATGTGGAGATTTTAATGAGATTAAGTGTTTTTATTAAAAGTTTTCGCCTCCTCTTTCCTTTATCCTAAAATTTTGATATACTTTTTTAGAATCATTATGAAAAAGAGACTGTTAATTTTTTTGATTTTTATATGTGTCCTCTCTGCGGCTTTTATTTCGTGTAACAATAATAATGAAGACGAAGTTGTTTATGAGAAGATAAAACCTAAAAGAATTATAAAAAACAATATCCTAATTGTTCTTGGAAAAGATTATTATGAGAGGAAAGATATTTTAAAGTATCTTGAAAGTGAGTACGACCTTGGAAACCCCGATTCTCATGTTCAGGTTTTACCCTATTCCGATATGGTTAAAAGAAGCAGACTTCCCCGTCTTAGAATGATAAACGAGAAGATTGAAGAACAAAAAACCACAATACTTATTTCAATGGGCATACCCGAAGGCGGAGGCCGTTACCTTATTCAGGCTGCGGAAAATAATCCTAATCTTGCGATAATAAGCCTTTTGCCTATGGACGAAATTCTGCCCTTAGAAGCGGCTTCGGATATTGTAGTTGATTTTCAAATTCCTAAACAACTATTAAGTGAAGAAAAAGATTTTATTATAAGCGATGATGAGCTTATGCTATTACTTATAGCAGCAATCTTTGCCGGTGAGGATATAAACGCTCATAACAAAGACATAAAGATTTTTCCGATAGAGGAATTTCGACAGGCTTTTTTTACGGCACAGACAATATTGGGTAAGGAGCTTTTTACTGATCATTATACAATTAAACCATATACGGATTCCGATACGGGGCTTCAATCTCATAGATATCTTTTAATTTATAAGGATCTTGATGAAAGTCAAGAAACGGATATTTCGGATGATGAAGCAAATTCAGATGAAAGCGAAACGGATGCCGACGGAGTAATAAATCCGGATAAACTTGAAGGAGGTGCTTAGACTGTGAACTCTTTGGAGTACTTTGATAAAGGTATTTTTGCATCCCCTGAAGCTATTGAAAAACTAGCATCTGCCGAAAAAGCCCGTCTTATTTTGATTTCGGATACACACGGTAATGTTGATACTATAATTGATATCTTAGGCCGTGAAGGCAGAAAATCCGATGCCGTGTTGTTTTCGGGAGACGGCCTTGCAGATTTTTTAAATTATATAACAATTTCACAGTATGAAAAAGAACTGATGGAATGTATTCCCCCTGTAGCAGCCCTTGTTATGGGAAATTGTGATTCAAAAAAATATGTCTTAAATTTGGATGCAGGAAAAACAGGGGCCGGCTTCGGCTTTAAAAAAAATCCCGAACAATATTTGGAATTTTGTGAAATTATTTTTTTGGAAGCTTGCGGAAAAAAAATTCTTTTAACTCACGGTCATGAGTTCTATGTCGATTTTGAGTTAGACACTCTTTTAAATTTTTTACAAGAACAATCTTGCACTCTTGCCGTATTCGGCCACACCCATGTCCCCCTAATAAAAGAAGTAAACGGGATATTTTTGGTAAATCCCGGCTCGGCTTCAAGACCGAGAATGGGCTCAAATAAGAGTTATGGAATTCTGACAATGAGTAAAAATAAAAAGCCGTCAGTGGAATTTAAAAATTTATAAAGCCGATATTTTTTCTTCTTCCAATTCTTTTAAAATTTTTTCATCCAGTTTTATTGACAGATTTTTTTCGTGGGCCGGAAGAACCGTTCCTTTGGGTGCATTTTTTGCTCTGCGTAAGTATTTTACCTGAGTGGTATATAGATCGGCTTGAGCATTTTTCCTAGCCTTTGAATAAAAGACTGCAAGGTTTCCGGCCTTAATCAAAATAGGCAAGGGGATGCTCTTCCCTGCCCTAGCCTTTATAAAAACATAACCGCCTGCATAATCCCTTGTATGAAGCCAAAGGTCTGCTCCCTTAACAAAATGCCGTAAAAGCTCATCGTTTTCGGCGGCCGTGCGGCCTACTAAAATTGTCCAGCCTTCCGAAAAGAACTTTAATCCGGGAGCTGATCTTGTATTTTTATTTTTTTGCTGAACCGGAATTTTTTCTTTTTGAAGAATTTTTTGAATTAAATACGGATTTTCTTCAGTTTTAATTTTTTCTATCTTTTCTTTTAGTTTTTCTATTTCTTTTTCTGCCGCCAGAATATCTTCTTCCAAGGCATCCAAACCTGAAACTGCTTTTTTATATTTTTCGTAGTAGAGATTCGCATTTTCTTGAGGCGTTTTTAAAGGATCCAAGCTGATACTTATTTTTGTGCCGTTTTTTGTGTAATCTTCAAGCTCAACAAAATTCATTCCCTTTTTTATCAGATGAAGGTTTGAAAAAAGCAAATCTCCTGCATTTTTTAAACTTTGAGCATTTAAAAATTCTTCTTTTTTTGCCTTCAGTTTTAAAATGGCTTTTTCGATTCTTAAAATTTTAGAGCCGTAAAGATTTTCAGCCTCGTCCAACATAGCTTCTTTTGAAGCCTTAGGTGCATTATTTATATACCAATCTTCGATGGCTGCATTAAAACTTTTCGTTTTATCATAGTCACGAACGGAATAATCTTGTTTTTTTATTTTTTGTGGAGCAGGAGTTACCCAAGTTCCCCCTGATATTTCGCCCCTATTAGGGCGGCGGTAAAAAGCGTCTATTATAAGATTATTTTCATCTGTTAAAACTATGTTTGCAGCTCCGCTCCATAGTCTTAAATATAAAAAAAACACTCCTGCACCGCTTGCAATGTGAAAGCGGATGATTCTGTCTTCGTTTAGTTGTTCTGCTTTTAATATTTTTCCGCCCTTGATTCGGGACTTTAAAAGCTCCATAAAACGCATAGGCTTATCGAATTTTGGAATCTTTTTACGTGTAGAATGAAGCCGGCAAGAACCTGCTTCAAGAGAAATAAAAAGAGTTAAAGGTTTATCTTTATAAAGATAAAAGACTAAGGTTGTATAAGATGGCTGACTTATTTTTTGAATAAACCAGCCCTCTAATTTTAATTCTTCAAGTATCAGATCTATTTCTTTATTGTTTAAGGACATTAAAAACCGAATCCTTTAAAAATATCTTTTACCTTATTTTCAGCTTCTTTTTTTACCTCGTTTTGGACATCTTTTATCTTTCCTGCAGCAATATCTTTTATGCGTTTTTCGGCTTCAGCCTTCTTTTTTTCCAATATTTTTTCGTAATTTTTTACGTCATCAAGAAGTTTTTTAGCCTTATTAGCTGCAGACATAAAGGTGTCGATTTCTTTTTTGTAAATTTCTTTTTGTTCATCAAGCCATTTTTGTCCCTGCCTTATGAGCTCTGCTTTTACCTTTTCAACCTGTCTTGCAAATTCTTTTTTTAAGGCTGCGGCTATCTGATTATCGACATCTGTATCAACATCAAGTTTAAACCTTTCTCCCTTATTAATTGTAAGTAGTGTTTTTACATTAATCTTTTTAATATCCGATAAAACATTTTGGTATATTTCAAAGACAAAGGCAGGTTCAAACTTTTGAACGGTAAGAACGCTTTTCATTATTTCCATATTTGCATCGATAACCACATCCTTATTTTTCGATACCTTTACACCGCCTCCGGTTTTTAAGATACCTGTAAGAGAAGGAACGGCATCAGCAGGCGAAGGTATGTCCATGTCCAAGCCTTCAAACGTAAAGCCCGTATCTACAAGCTCTTTGGTATAGGAACGCAAATCGATTATGCCTTCTGCCGTTTCTTTTAATTTTCCATGAGATGCATTTAAATTAATTGTAAGCGGCAACCCTAGCTTGTCGTAATCATTGGTTATAGCCTTAGCTGTTCCTCCGATTGCAAAAACATCTTTTTCGGGATGATGACCTGAAAGCGAAATATTTCTTATCAAGAAAGTAGGAACCGAGTCTTTTCCGAATATAAAAGTCTTACCGGGAAGGCGTTCCATAGCCCTTGATTTTTGAGCTAATGTAAGCTCTTTTTCTTGTTTAGGCCGCTTTTGTGAGCTTTGTAAAAGGTCCATTCCTTGTGCAAAATAGGGATAATATACTCCCAATGTTCTTACAATAAAGGTATTTATAAGATCAGCAATAAGTTTTTTTCCGGTGTCGACATTTATGGACTTTATTTGCCCTGCGATTTTATTTAAGCGGTTTATATCGTTTTTAACCGCAGCACCTGCATCCCGTGCCATACGGTCAACATCTTTAATGTCGTTTTGAACATCGTTAAAAAGGCGGTTTGCCAAATTAAAATCATCTTGTCCTGTTTTAACCACTTTTTGAATAACTTCGATTAACTCTTGCAGCTGTTTTATATCATTAATCTTATTTATATCTATGGCTATTAATTTTTGAACAGCTTCAACCGTATCTACAACTTGCTTTTCTACATCATCTTTAGTCTTAATCCATTTTTGAGCCATCGGGTCTACGGAGTTTATTATTTTCTCTGTAATTTCCGGAGTTTTAAAGGCCGCTTTTTCTCGTTCAAGAATTTTTCTCGGATCTATTTGGTTTTGAACGGCTTTTAAACCGCTGTCTACCGATATTTGCGATTGTACCTTTTTAACTTCATCATTTATAAGTTCGGTAATGGGATTAGGTTTTTTATTGGGATCGACAGGTTTTTGTTTTTTAGGCGGTAAGGCTCCTGAGGTTTTCCGTGCCGTATTCCATGTAAAACCTTCTATAGCCATATTTTCTGCAACAAATTTTCCGCGGCTTAATTCCAAAAGATTAAAATAAAAGTCTATATTTTTAATCTCGAATAAATTACGCATAGGCTGATTTTTGTTTGCAACCTTATATCCTTGAATTCTAAATCGTGTTTTAAATAAATCGAAGTCTACAAGGCTAACCTCGCATTTTGCACCGAAGGCTGCTTCGGAAGCTCCTACAACTATTTTTTTTGCCAACGCATTTCTAAAAATATATACAAAGAATAGAACGGCAAAAACACAAGCCAGGGCAGCCAATACTGCCGGAATATTCACCCTTCCCTTTTGTCTGCCTATTTCTAAAGCTATTTTGTTTATCCGCTTTAGTTGATTTTTATCGTTAATCTTTGTCTTATCGAATTCAAAGTACTCTTTGTTTGTCTTTTCATCTATGCTCGAAACTATAAAACCTCGGATAAAATCTTTATCCGCCGGAATAAAAATCTTTTTGTAAATTTTTCGATTAAGAGATCTTTTTGTATACCGCTTTTTAAAAAGTCTTTTTACCTTTTCAAGTTTTTTTGCTTCTTTAGCAGCCTTCTTGGCGGATTTTAGTTCATCTTTTTGCAATGATTCTTTATTTTTATCTTCCATACTAGAAATTGTCCTTTATATCAGATATTTTTGTTAAATGACGAAGAATAGGTATCTTACCTAAAATACCTACCCCCTTTGCATTTCCTACAGCCGGCTGCATATATTTTCGATATTTAGCAGTTATAATTCTTGTTAAGATGTATACAGGGGTATACAGTATAAGTCCCCAAACTATACCGCCTAAAACCATTGTATTTGAAAGCTTAAAAAGAGCTACAAAGGGAATGTTTTCCAGGATTAAAAATATGGGGTGTAAAAAAGGCAGCTGCACTACCCAAAATCCTATATTATTTATCAGCACATCCATAAAAGGAGTTATAAATCCGAACAAAATAAAGGATAAAAAAAATGCACCTTTATTTATGCGGATAAAAATAGATAAAAAAAACAAGAATGTAAATGTTAGATTATTTTTAGGCAATATTGCCAAAAAAAGACCTAGGGCCGCAGCGTGGGCTATATCACCCGGATGAGCATTTGCGTTAATGGCTTTAAAAAATGAAGTTACATATTTTATCATAGAAATAAGGTTTTAAAACCTCCTCCTTTTTTCTTTAGTCTATAGCATGGAAGCTTTTTTTTCAATAGCATCAGCATATACTTTTAGATATTTTTCCGCAGCTATGGTCCATCCGAACTTTTTACCCATGGCCTTGGTTCTCATCTTTTTTATATGATCTTTTTTATTATACCATGCATAAGTTGCCCAGCCGACCGTATCATAGATGCTTTGCGGGCTCAAGTATTCAAGAACAAAACCTGTCCCCTCTCCCGTTTCTTCATTATAGTTTTCTACAGTGTCTGCAAGCCCTCCTGTTTTTCGGACAATAGGCAAGGTTCCGTAAATAAGAGAATACATTTGGTTTAAGCCGCATGGTTCATATCGTGAAGGCATTAAGAAAAAATCGCTTCCGGCTTCAATCAGATGGCTTAATTCTTCATTATAACCTATATAAGCTCTAAAATTAGGCAACCTTTGGGAAAGAAAATTAAGCTCCTTCTCGCACCAAGATTCTCCTGCTCCTAATACAATCATTTGCAGTTTTATATCGGAACATATCTTAAAGGCCGAGCCGTACATCGGGCCGAAAAGCTCGGAAATTCCTTTTTGATCAACCAATCGGCTTATCATTCCAAAAACCGGAATAGAAGGGTCAATTTCAAGTCCTAGTCTTTCCTGTAACACAGCCTTATTTTTTTCTTTTTCTTCAAGAGTCTTAGAATTATATCGATAAGGAATATACTCGTCTTTTGACGGATTCCAGATTGAGGTATCTACCCCGTTTAAAATTCCTATCAGTTCTTTTTCCCTGTAACGCAAAATACCGTCCATCCTAAAGCCGAATTCGGGGCGTTTAATTTCTTCCGCATAAGTAGGAGAAACTGTGGTAAGCATATCCGATGAAACAAGGGCTGCTTTTAAAAAATTTATTCTATCCCAATCTTCAAAGCCCGTACTGTAAAAATCACTCCAATCCAGGCCTGTATCGGGGAAGGTGTGCTTTGAATAAACACCCTGATAGCCCATATTATGAATAGTAAAAATACTTGCCGTATTTTTAAATTCGGTATTTTTTTCGGTAAAGCGTAAAAGTACGGGTACTAAGCCTGTGGCCCAATCATGGGCATGTACAATGTCGGGAATCCATCCCTGTTTTCGGCAAACTTGAAAAGCTGCATGGGCTAAAAGCGAAAATCTCTTTGTATTATCCGAAAAATCCGGCTCAAAAGAAGAACCGTAAACACCATCCCTGCCGAAGGCTTGTTCATGGTCTATAAAATAAACCTTTACCTTTGGAGAAGGCAGGTGTGACTCATAAACTCCTACCCAATGTTCATAAGGGCCTAAATGAACAGCCATTGCTCCCGGAATTTGTTTTAAGTTTTTTCGATCAATCTTATAATAACGCGGCATTACTATTCTGACATCATGTCCCTTTTTTGCAAGAGCTATTGATAAGGCTGTAACGGCATCAGCCAGTCCTCCTACCTTTGCAAATGGAACAAGCTCGCTTGTAACCATCATTATTTTCATAAGTTCCTCCATAAAAACTTTTTGTAAGGATTATCAAATCCTTACAAAAAGTTTTTTCAAGCGGTTTGTTCTCAAACCGCATACAATATAACGATGTTTGCCTGAAAGGCAAACTCGAAAATAAACAGCGAGGTAGAATTCCTACCTAGCTGTTTATTATAACTCCATAAAAACTTTTTCCTATTTAAATGATAGCATAGTTTTATTGATTTTTAAAGACTAAAAATAAAAAATCGTAACTTTATCGGTCAAAATTTTGTTGTTTTTACTGTACACTTACAAAGAACTTTTTTACCTTTTTGCAAGTGCGCAATTTGGAGGCTTTATGAAAGATTCTATCATTAAGGGCATAAAACTTATTGCCGTTTTATGTATAAGTTTTGTTTTGTTTAATGCATGTAGTCCTGCAGTAAACGAAAATCGTTTTATAAGCGTTACAGGGCGTTCTGCAATTTTAAAATCCCCCGATCAGGTTTCGATTTCTTTTTCGGTTTTTTCAAAGGATAAGGACTTATCTGAAGCAAAAAATAAAAACGATGATGCTATTTTAAAATTAAAAGAGCTTTTTGAAAAGTATAAAATTGAGCAGAAAAATATCAGCATTGAACGCGTAAATATTAACCCCAGATACAGATACAGAGATAACGGTTATCAGGACTTTGACGGCTATGAGGTTGTCCAAAATATAGCAGTCCTTCTTACAAAGATTGAAGATTACGAAGTTTTTTTAACGGATCTTTTAAATACGGGCGTAGATAGAATTTACAATGTAGGTTTTTCTGTTGCCGACATGAAAAAGCTTATGGACGAGGCAAGAGTTACGGCAGTAAAAGCCGCCGAAGAAAAAGCCATCCTCCTTTGTAAGGCAGCTCCCAATGGAGGAAAACCTCTTTCTTTAGGAAAGATAATAAGCATAAGCGAAAATCCGTCAGGAATGTCACCCCGCGGTTATACAGGAGCCTATATTGCCAATAATTTAAAAGAAGCAGCCTACGATGAGGCTGCAGACGGAAATTTTTCGCCCATGGGACAAATTGAAGTTTCTGCAGAAATAAGCATTGTTTTTGAGTTGGAATAGTCTTAGTTCCGGAAGCTTAAAAATATTACTTTTTATACTTTCACTTAATTCAAAGAAGCCAATGTTTTTAATACAAAACATTGGCTTCTTGCTTTAAAAATATACTTCCAAAACTACCCTTTGGAAAATCCCAGTTTTTCCTCTAAAATTTTAGACAAGGCTTCGGTATCGATTTCTTCTTCAATAGTGATATTAAAGCCGTTTTTTAAGAGCAAGGAGATTTTTCCGTTACTTTCAGTCTTCCAAGAATGAATCTTGTCCCATGTTAAAAAATCCCCGTAAATAAGCCCGTTTTCGTAAACACCGGCCGAGTTAGAGTACTTATATACTACAAAGAGTAAAATCAATGATTGAAGGGCAAAACCTATAATTTTGATGAGCATATTATCCTGTACCGTAAAACAAATATACATTATAGGTATGGTAAAAAGCGAAAGGGAAATATTTTGTTTATTCATAATTTTCTTTTTTTTAAACGAAATTATCTTTTTTCCAAAATATTTTTTTGATTTATTTATCGGTTTTCCCAAATTAAATAAGGGTAAAATGTGAAAAAAAATTATAAAAATATAAAATATCAGGTTTAAGATAATAAATAGGATCATCAGCTTACTCATAAACGTCTCCTTAAAGGTCCAATGAAGCTAACATCGGTTTTCCCATAATAAACTAAACAAGAAGCTTTTACAAGACCTCTTATAATTTATACTAAAGTTATAATTTTCTCCCTATTGCATAGCTTTTGTATTTTTACTATAATACTCAATTATGGAAAAAATGCAAAGAACCGTAACCTGCGGCGGCTTAAATAAGGATTTTGCAGGAAAGACTGTTGTTTTAAACGGCTGGATTCACCGAAAAAGGGATCACGGCGGTATTACTTTTTTAAATTTACGCGACCGTTACGGTTTGACCCAAGTTGTTGTAGACGATGATGCAAGCGAAGAATTAAAGGCCCTTGCAGTAAGCCTCAAACAGGAATTTTGTATAGCCGTTGAGGGGCTTGTAAGGCTGCGCCCCGATTCTATGATAAACAGGGAAATGGCAACCGGAGAAATCGAAGTTAAGGCATTAAAGATTGAAGTGCTTTCAAAAAGCGAGGTACTTCCTTTTCAAATTGACGAAAAAACAAACGCAAATGAAGATTTGCGTCTTAAATACAGGTATTTGGACTTACGTTCAAAGGCGATGCAGGAGCATATTATTTTGCGCTCCAAATTCGCCTTTGCGGTGCGGGAGTTTTTAACCTCAAAGGAATTTTTGGAAATTGAAACTCCGACCTTTATTAAGTCCACACCGGAAGGAGCACGCGACTATCTCGTCCCCTCCCGTCTTTACCCGGGAAAATTCTATGCCCTGCCTCAATCTCCGCAGATTTATAAGCAGATTTTAATGGTTTCGGGCTTCGATAAATATTTTCAGATTGCACGCTGCTACCGCGACGAAGATGCCCGCGGCGACAGGCAGCCTGAGTTTACTCAAATTGACCTTGAGATGAGCTTTGCCTCCCGCGAAGATGTTTTAAACTTGACCGAGGGCATGATGCAGTATGCTTTTAAAAAGAGCATAAATGTAGACCTTCCTAAAAACTTCGAGCGGCTAAGCTATGACGAGGCTATCGACATTTACGGAACCGATAAGCCAGATTTGCGTTTTGAAATGAAGATGCAGGATGCAGCCTTTATGGCGGAAATCGGAACCTTTGCAGTCTTTAAGGATGCTATTTCTTCAGGCGGAGCCGTCAAAGCCTTGGTGGTAAAGGGGCAAGCCGAAGCCTACAGCCGCAAAAAGATTGAAGAGCTTGAAGCCGCCGCCAAAATATACAAGGCTAAGGGTTTGGCTTGGATTAAGGTAACGGAATCCGCTTCAAAACTTGAGGGCGGTATTTCAAAATTCTTTGAAGGAAAGGAAGCGGAAATTTGCTCAAAGCTCGGAGCCGAGAAAGGCGACTTAATTCTCTTTGTAGCGGACAAATACAAGATTGCCTGCACAGCCTTGGGTGCCGTTAGAAGCAAGCTCGGAAAGGACTTGGGACTTTTAAACCCCGCCGAGTTTAAATTTGTCTGGATTGTAGACTTTCCCCTCTTTGAATGGAACGAGGAAGAAAACAAGTGGGATCCGGCTCATCACATGTTCTCGGCCCCTCAGGAAAAATATATTCCGACAATGGAAGAAAACCCCGAACCCGTAAAAGGCGACCTTTACGACCTCGTTTTAAACGGATATGAGGTAGCCTCAGGTTCGATAAGAATTCATAATCCCGAATTGCAAAAGCGTATCTTTAAGATTGTCGGTTTTGATGAAAGCGAAGCGGAAAAGAAGTTCGGCTTTTTAACCGAAGCCTTTAAATACGGAGCCCCGCCCCATGGAGGCATTGCTCCCGGTCTTGACCGCATCGTTATGATTATGGCAGGCGAAACCTCGATAAAAGAAGTAATCGCCTTCCCCAAAAACTCCTTTGCAGTAAGCCCCATGGACGACAGCCCAAGCGAAGTTGACCAAAAGCAGCTGGATGAATTGCATTTAGCGATTAAGGGATAAGGACTTTTTAATGAAAGACATTATTTTGACCGGGGATAGACCCACAGGAAAACTTCATATAGGACACTATGTGGGCTCCTTAAAAAACAGGGTTGCCTTGCAAAATTCGGGTAAATACGACGAAATTTATATTATGATTGCGGATGCACAGGCTACGACCGACAATGCGGATAATCTTGAAAAGGTTAGGACAAGCGTTGTTGAAGTTACCTTGGACTATCTTGCTTGCGGAATAGATCCTCAAAAATCGACAATCCTTGTGCAGACTCAAATTCCTGAGCTTTGCGAGCTTACCTTTTATTATATGAACCTTGTAACCCTTGCCCGCCTTGAGCGGAATCCGACGGTAAAAAATGAGATTAAAATGCGGGGCTTTAATGCAGGTATCCCTGTAGGTTTTTTAACCTACCCTATCAGTCAGGCAGCCGATATTACCGCCTTTTTGGCAAATACGGTTCCCGTAGGCGAAGACCAAATGCCGATGATTGAGCAGACCCGAGAAATTGTCCGCTCCTTTAATTCCCTTTACGGGGAAACCCTGGTAGAGCCTAAGGAGCTTTTGCCCTCGAACAAGACTTGCGGACGGCTTCCCGGAACGGACGGAAAGGCTAAGATGAGTAAGTCCCTCGGTAACTGTATATATATTTCTGACAGCCACGAAGAAATAAAAAAGAAGGTAATGGGAATGTTTACCGACCCGAATCATCTCCGAGTGGAAGATCCCGGAAAGGTTGAAGGAAACCCCGTCTTTACCTATCTTGATGCCTTTGCCCGAAACGAGCACTTCCCCGAGTTTTGGAGCGATTATTCGTGCTTGGATGAGGTAAAAGAACATTACCAAAAAGGCGGCCTCGGAGATGTTAAAATAAAAAAATTCTTAAACAATATTTTGCAGGAAGAACTTAGGCCCATCAGAGAAAAAAGGGAAGCCTTTCAAAAAGACCTCCCTTCGGTTTATCAAATCCTGATTGAAGGCACCAAAAAAGCAAGGGAAAAAGCCGCAGCTACAACCCATTCGGTACGCTCTGCAATGAAAATAAATTATTTTGAAGGAATGATAAAAAATTAAATATACATATCCATTTTCCCCTTGAATTTTATGTGTATGTGTGGTAGTATCATAAGATATTGGAGGAAGAAACTATATGGCAAATGCAGGAGTCCTTAATAAAAAGGTCAAGGTTGAAAACGATAACCTCTTAAAATTAGTTACATTCCAACTTGGAGAAGAACTTTACGGTGTAGAAATTATGGACGTTGACCAAATAGTCAGGGTTCAGGATGTAAGACCTATCCCCAATGCTCCATACTATGTTGAAGGAATTTTCAACTTAAGAAGCGAAATTATTCCGGTAATAAGTCTTCATAAGAGATTTCACATAAAAAAAGCGTCCTTGGATGAGGGTGATGAATTTTTGGGAGGCTTTATAATCATAAAGATTGAGAATAACAAGATAGGCATTATCATCGACAGGGTTGCCCGTGTTGTTGATGTAAAAAAAGAAGAAATACAGCCTCCGCCTCAGATGATAGCAGGTATCGGAGCGGAATACATTAACGGCGTTGTCAGGCGTGATCCCGGCTATTTAATAATCTTGGATATTCACAGATTATTCAATCCGAAAGAATTACAAAAGATTACCAATTTATAAAAATTATGAAAATACCCGTTTACAGCTCAACTATAAGACGTTCCGAAATGGATGCAGTTCTTACATGCATGGTCGAGGAAAAAATAGGTCCCGGCGAGATGAACCAAAAACTCATTAAGCAGGTTTGCGAGGTGTTTCAAACGTCCGGAGCAGCCGCTTTAAGAAGCCCTGCCATAGCCTTAACATACGCCTTAAAGGCCTTAAACCTTGAATCAGGCTCATCGGTTATTATCTCGAGTTTGGCGCCATCTTGGCAGTATGTAGAGTTAAGCCGCCAAGGCTATAAGCCCATTGTGCTCGACGTAGAAGCCGACTCCGTTTTTCCGTCCTTTGAAAGCCTTGAAAACGCCGTACAAACAGGCGGAAGAGTTCTTGTCTTGCACGAAACCCTGGGTTTTTTACCCGACATGGAAAAGATATTAAGCTTAAATATTCCCGTAATAGAAGATATTTCGCAAAGTGCAGGGGCGGCATATAAGGAAAAATTTGCAGGCAGCATGGGTATTTTTTCTATCTTGGGACTGGAAGAAAAAGATATTTTAACCGGAGGGGGCGGTGCCGTATTATTGGCTCCCGAAAGAAGGAACGCAATAGTCTTAAAAAAACTCTACGATGAAGCTCCTATTACAGACCAATTACCCGATATAAATGCATCCTTGGCCTTTGTTCAGCTAAAACAGATGGCAAAAAACATGGAGCAGCGTAAGGAAATGCACGAGTCCTATGTACGCTCTTTGATGCAGGGAAAGCATAAAACGATAGCTCAAAAAGAAGACACGGTAAATCCTGTTTATTCTTTTCCCGTTATTTTGAATTCGGGCGTTTCGGATGTACAAAAATATGCGGCAAAAAAAGATATAGATACAGAGCTTGCTTTTAAAAATTCGGCTGTCGAGTATTTAAAAGAAAATCAGGAAAGCCTTATAAATGCTTCTTCCCTTTTACTGAGATGTGTGCTTTTTCCGCTCTATCCGCGATTGGGAGCAAAAAAATCGGCCGAGATTGCCAGAGTACTGGCTACCCTGCCCTAGTTTCTTTATAAATCAGGCTTCGAGTTTTAAGGAATGTGAATTTTGAAAAAGGCCCTTATAGTTTTAAGTATCGAAAAACCCAATGCAAAAAAGATTTGTAAAGAAATCGAGGCTTTTTTGTCGGCAAGGGGAATCGATTCTTTTGTATACAAATATGACGGCATCTCCCATTCTCCCGAATTAAATGAGGACTATGACCTTGCAATAAGCCTCGGCGGAGACGGTACGGTTTTATTTACGGCCCGTTACAGTGCTCCCCGGCATATTCCGGTTTTTCCTATAAACTTAGGAAGGTTCGGCTTTATCGCAAATATTGAACCCAAGGAATGGGAAGGCGAACTTTTACGCCTTTTAAACGGAAAAGAGGATTTACATGAAAGGATGCTCCTTTCTGCTTCAATAAGGCGGGAAAATAAAGAAATTGTAAAATATGAGGCCCTAAACGATATTGTAGTTTCAGGCTCCGGCATAGCAAAGCTGATAAACCTGGATATTTCGTTTAACGGAATTTCATTCGGGATTTTTAGGGCTGACGGGGTTATCGTTTCGACTCCTACAGGCTCGACTGCCTATTCAGCAGCCTCAGGAGGTCCCATCTTGGATCCGGATGTCTCGGCCTTTGTTTTAACTCCTATTTCTCCCTTTTCCTTGTCGAACCGCCCCTTGGTTCTCCCCTCATCAGGGCAGATGAAGATAAAAGTTCTTCCTACAAGGGCAAAAGACACCATCGTTTCAATAGACGGACAAGAGATGGTTTCTTTAAAAGAGGATGATGAAATTATAATAAGCGAGTCTCCCAATAAGGTAAAAATGGCCGGCTGCTCTCCCGACAATTTTTACAAGGCTCTGAGATCTAAACTCGGCTGGTCGGGCTCTTCATCTTCAAAATTGAGTTGACACTAAAACTTGAATTGATTGACATTTTACCCCCTTTATTGTATTATTGTATCTTATGATTACAGTAAGCGATTTAAGTTTAAAGTTCGGCGACAGGCCGCTTTTTAAGGATGTCAATTTAAAATTTACTAAGGGCAATTGCTATGGAATTATCGGTGCAAACGGAGCCGGAAAGTCTACTTTTTTAAAGGTTCTTTCGGGCGAATTGGAGCACGATTCGGGCGAGTTCAGTATCACCCCCGGAGAGCGTATGGCAGTTTTAAGACAGGATCACTTTGCCTTTGATGAGTACAGCGTAAAAGACACTGTTTTTATGGGTTATCCTAAGCTCTACAATGTTCGAAACGAAAGAGAAGCCGTTTATGCAAAAGAAAATTTTAGTGAAGAAGACGGAATAAGAGCTTCGGAGTTGGAGGCCGAATTTGCTGATTTAAACGGCTGGGAGGCTGAAAATCAAATAGAGCAGATTCTTTCAGGTTTGGGCCTTGACGAAAACTACCATGACAGAATGATGAGCGAACTCGACGAAGGCCAAAAGGTTCGGGTCTTGCTTGCACAGGCCATCTTCGGCACCCCCGATATTCTTCTTTTGGACGAACCGACAAACGGTTTAGACCTTGAATCCATAGCATGGCTTGAAGAATTTTTAATCGAATTTCCCAATATTATAATTGTTGTTTCTCACGACAGGCACTTTTTAAATACGGTTTGTACCCATGTCTGCGACATCGACTACGGAAAAATACGTATGTATTCGGGTAATTACGATTTCTGGTACCAAATGAGCAGGATTATGCAAAGACAGGCCAAGGATCAGCAAAAGAAGCGGGAAGAAAAGATGAAGGATTTAAGAGAGTTTATCTTACGCTTCGCCTCGAATGCAGCAAAGAGCCGTCAGGCAACCAGCCGAAAAAAGGTATACGATAAACTTGCCTTAGAAGAAATAGAAGTTACAAGCCGAAAATTCCCTTATGTTCATTTTAAACCCAATCGGGAAATCGGAAACAATGTTGTCCGCACCGAAAAAATTTCTTATAAGACTCAGGACACTGCAGAAGAAAAAGGAATTCAACTTTTAAACGATTTTTCTTTTACGGTAAACAGAACCGATAAGATAGCCTTTGTAGGTCAGGAGCATAATTCTAAAACAGCCCTCTTCGATATTTTAACCGGAAAATTAACTCCCGACTCAGGAGATGTTTATTGGGGACAGACAGTAACCCATGCCTATCTTAATAAGGACAATGCCGAGTATTTTAATAACGATTTAAATATCACGGAATGGCTTAAACAATATTCTCCCGACCAAGATGATGCCTATGTAAGGGGCTTTTTAGGCCGAATGCTTTTTTCGGGCGACGAGTCCTTAAAGCCCGTAAATGTTCTATCGGGAGGCGAAAAGGTGCGCTGTATATTGAGTAAGCTTATGCTTTCGGGAGCAAATGTTTTAATCCTCGATGAGCCTACGAACCACCTCGACCTTGAAGCCATTACAAGCTTAAACGATGCCCTTGTGGAATTCCCCGGAGTTATTCTTTTTAACTCCCACGACCACGAATTTATTTCTTCAATCGCAAACAGGATTATCGAAATTACACCCAACGGTATAATCGACAGGATGATGAATTTTGACGACTATATAAAAGACGAACACGTCAAAAAACTACGTGAAGAATTATACGGCAACAACAAAAAGATGCAGATTTAAAAATCTATAAAAAAACAGGGAATGTAAATAGTCCTATAGTCTTGCTATAATTTCTATTATAGACATTCCCTGTTTAACAAAAATCAAACCTTACGATTGAAATTTTTCGTTTATTACATAACCTTTTCGATCCCGCTTTGGACTTCTCGGCATTTCCCATACAAAGTGATCCGTATGTAAAAGGTGATGAGCTTTATGGCTGTTAGGCTTTTCAAAATAATTTTTATAAAGGTTTTGTATATCCTCATTTTCATGCGAATACCTTACTTTTGCATTCTTATCTATAAAATAAAGATTTTGTCCGCGCTCAAAGGCCAATTCGCAGCCGTCATGTATGGGTTGACCTCCTCCGCCTACGCAGCCTCCGGGACAAGCCATAATTTCTACAAAATCATAATGTTTTTCACCGGCTTCTATAGAATCAATAAGCCGTCTGGTATTTGCAAGGCCGCTGGCTACGGCTATACGCAAATTATTCTCCTTTAAATTAAAAGAGGCTTCAATAACTCCCGACTCTTCTTGCGAGGAATTTCTTACAACCTTAAAAGCATCCGGCGAACAATTTTCTCCCATTATTGCATAATAGGCTGTACGCAAGGCTGCTTCCATAACACCGCCCGTAGCTCCGAAAATAATTCCGGCACCTGATGCCTCTTTAAAAAGATTATCAGGATCTATTTCTTTTAGGGTTTCGGGGAGAATATGAGCAGCCTTAATCATTCTTACAAATTCTCTTGTGGTAAGAACACAGTCCATATCATGTCCTGCATACTCGCCGTAAAAAAACTCCATTTCAATTTCGCTTTTTTTTGCAACACAGGGCATAATAGCAACAGAAAAAATATCCTCCGCTTTTTTACCGATTTTTTCTGCAAAATACGACTTCATAACCGCTCCGAACATTTGCATGGGAGACTTTGCGGAAGACAGATGAGAAACCAAATGAGGATATTGGCTTTTTATAAAACGAACCCATCCCGGGCAACAGGAGGTAAACATAGGCTTATCCTTTAGTTCTCCCTTCGAAAAACGTTCAATAAATTCGTATGCTTCTTCCATTATGGTTAGGTCTGCCGAAAAGCTGGTATCAAAGACATAATCGGCTCCCATGCGTTTTAGAGCATCGAATATCTTGTTTACTGAAGCCTCTTTTAGATTAACTCCCAAGTGCTCTCCCCAAGCCGTACGTATTGCAGGAGCAACCTGCACAACAACAACCTTATCGGGATCGGCTACAGCCCTCCAGAATTTTTCGGTATCGTCTCTTTCGCGTAAGGCTCCCACAGGACAATGCGTAATACACTGACCGCATAAGGAGCAATCGGCTTCGGCTATTGTTCTTGAGCCTGAAACATTTATTGTAGTTCTGGCTCCGGTTCCTTCCAGCTCCCAAATATTCAGGCTTTGAACCTTGTCGCAAACCTGAATGCAGCGCATACACTTAATACATTTTTTTGAATTTCTTATAAGAGGGAAATTCTTATCCCAAGGCTGATTTTCAAGCTGCTCCTCATATAACACATCTTGAATGTTAAGGTCGTTTGAAAGAGTTTGTAAGGCACAGTTTCCGCTTCTTACACAGGTGGCACACTTACAATCATGCTGAGACAAAATCATTTGAACGGTTCTTCTTCTGTCAAGCCTTACCTTTGGACTGTTGGTATATACAACCATCCCTTCTTCAACGGAGTTGTTACAAGAGGTTATAAGTTTTTCCTTGCCTTCCAACTCAACAACACATACACGGCAGGCAGCAATTTCATTTATTCCCTTTAAAAAGCAAAGTCTGGGTATAGGAATTCCGGCATTTGCTGCAGCTTCCATAATAGTCATGGTTTCATTCGCCGATATTTTTATATTATCTATAGTCAAGTTTACCATAATCGTTCCCGCCCTCCTTTAAATATACCAAAGCCGAAGTGATCGCATTTAAGACATCGGTTAGATTCTTGACAAGCTTCCTTTTTGCTCATACAGAATTCTACACCTTCAAAATCCTTAACCCTTTCGGATGCTTCCCTTTCTCCAAGCTCAACCCTTCCGCAAGCAAGACGGTCATCAATATTGGGAATGGGAATTTCAACATCACAGCTTATAATGTGGCTGTAGCCTAAGTATTCGTCTATATTTGCAGCCATAACCTTCCCGGCGGCAATGGCTTTTATAACCGTCGATGGGCCTGAAGCACAGTCTCCGCCTGAAAATAAGCCCGGCATTCCTTTGAATCCTCCGCTGGGCATGGTAAAAAGTTTCCCCCGATCAACAGGTATACCCGACTCTTCATAATGCTGAGTTTCGATATCCTGACCTATTGCAACGACAAGAACTTCGCAAGGAATAAAAATATCGGGTTCTCCTGTAGCAACTACGGATGCCCTACCGTCCTTTATTTTTGAAATCATCTGAGGGGTAACCCAAACACCGGAGAGTTTTCCGTCTTTTATCTCAAGTTTTGAAGGGGCTTTTAAGGTCATCATTTCGACACCTTCGGCTAGGGCTCCTTCAATTTCTGCAGGAAGGGCCGTCATATCGGCAACCCTTCTTCGGTAAAGGCAGGTAACTTTTTCGGACTTTAGACGTACTGCCGTACGCACCGCATCCATGGCAACATTTCCGCCTCCGATTACGGCTGTTTTTTTACCCGTTAAATCCATACCCTTATTCATTCCTACATCTCTAAGAAATTGAACAGCAGAAATAACTCCTTCTGCCTCTTCTCCTTCAAGGCCTAACTTTTTATCTGTTGAGGCTCCTATCGCTATAATGGTTGCATCATTATCTTTTATAAGCTCGTTTAGTTCAATATCGGTTCCTATTTTTTTACCGTAAACTACTTTAACCCCTGTTTCAATGATGGCATCGATATCTACATCCAGCCTGTCCTTAGGAAGACGGTAATTAGGTATACCGTATCGTAGCATACCGCCTAATTTGGGAAGCATTTCGTATACCTTAGTTTGATGCCCCATAAGCTGCAGATAATAAGCGGCGGTAAGCCCCGCAGGCCCCCCTCCGACTATGGCTATATGCTTTCCGGTAGAGGGTGCACATGGAGGAGGAGGAACCTTATCGGAAAATTCAACGGCAACCCTTTTTAAACCTCGGATATTTATGGCACTATCGACCATGTTCCGTCTGCACCTATGTTCACAAGGATGTTCACATATAAAGGCACAGGTAGAAGGGAATGGATTGTCCTTTCTGATAAGACGAACGGCATCGGCATACCTTTCATCCCTTACAAGAGAAATGTATCCCGGAATATCCACATTTGCAGGACAAAGAGCTACACAGGGTACAGGCTGGGTAGTTATACAGCCGCACCTGCCGTTTTTTATATGCTCTTCAAAGTCATCGCGGCAATAGATTATGCTTTTGTAAACCATATCGGCAGCTTCATATCCCAAAGCACAGTCTGCTGTCTCTCTTATCGATTTTGCAGTCTCTTCAATAAGCTTGATTGTTTCCATCTCAGCCTTTCCGTTTAGAACATCAGTTAAAATATGCTTTAACTGTAAAAGGCCTATACGGCAAGGCACACATTTTCCGCAAGTTTGGGCATGACACATTTCGATAAAGGCACGTGTTATATAAACAGGACAAAGTCCGGGAGGACTTGCTTCAATTCTATGTTGAAGGTTCTTATAAAGCTCTTCAACTATCATTTGAGATTGGTTTTGTGAAAATATCTCCAGTCGGCTCATATGCATACTCCTTTTCTAGAAAATAAGTTAAATCCGCCTTACACCACATTAATTGTACAATATGTTCGTCAAAATAGCAAGTTTTAATTTGAGAACTTATAAGATTTTTTTTTGATACATTGATTATTAGATTAGTCCGTATTTCATCGAGTAGATTAAAACCCTTATTGAAAGGCTTTCGTCCTTGAGATATTTTTTGATTCTTTCTTCGGCCCCATTCTCCATGTCTTTAATGAGATTTTCCATCTTGTTTTCAACAAGAAAATTGAAGGCTTCTTCGGCCGTTAAAAAGGAATTGACGGTTTCGATTGTTTTTTTGTCTGCACCCTGCATGGCAAGGTAGTAGACGAAGGCTTCCATGCGGGTGTCCGCGGTGCGGTTATGAGTGTTAAAAATACCTATGGAAAGTTTGGCAAATTTGCCGATATGGCCGAGCAAGGTCATGGTTTTAAAGCCTTTAGAATAGGCATAGCTTAGGCTATCCCCTATATAGTTTGACATTTTTACGGTGGGAAGGTCTATTATGGTTTTTAGTTTTTCTTTAAGACCTTCCCCATAGTTTCCCGGCACCAAGAGGATTTCTTTTTTTTCGGAATTTTGTGATATTGCGTCTATTTCAAGATAGATGGTTTTTTTTATAGCATCCTCGCTCATAGGATAGACTATGCCCTTTGTTCCGATGATAGAGATGCCTCCTTCAACGCCGATATTTTTATTAAAGGTTTTTTTGCCGATTTCGGCTCCTTGCGGACTAAAAATTTCTACATTGAACCCCTTTTCGGAAACCTTTAAAACTTCTTTTTCTATCATTTGACGAGGTACCGGATTAATGGCAGCCTCCCCTACTTCCCCGAAAAGACCTTTTTTGGTGATTCTTCCTATACCCTCTCCCCCGTCAATGATAACTTTTCCGTCATTTCTATAGGAAACCTTAGCGTGTATGTAAATGCCGTCGGTACTGTCGGGGTCATCCCCTGCATCCTTTTGCACGGCCGCCTCTCCAAAAAGAACTCCGTTTTCTTCTTTATAGGAACGGCAATGCTCTACAGGGAGGTCAAGAATGACCCCTGCAGGCGTATCTATCTCAACCGAGGTCAAAGCTCCGCCGCCCAAAATTAAGGCCGCAGCCTTAGCCGCCGCCGCCGCACAGCTCCCGGTAGTATACCCACATCTTAGTTTTTGTCCGTCTTTATCGATATATAAATCCAGTTTCATCTACGGATAGGATTATAGCATTAAAAAGGGGTTTAGAGAAGATGGGGGAAGGGATAAATGTAGAAGGGCAAATGTCAAAGTTAGAAGGTCAAATTCTTTTCTATTATTCTGATTGCTCCGGCACTGTGAATATGTATTGTTTTGCAGGTAAGACAGTCTTGTATGAATGCAATGTCGTCTGTGCCGATTGCTGCGAGAACTTCTTTGGGGCTTCGGGATATTTCTTTTAGGCGAGTTAGGTCGGCGGCGGGCATCATGGAGGGCTAATCCTCTTCAAAGTAATCGGAATCAATTCGTTTTATAGTATAAATATCTTGTGTGCTCACACCAAGATCATTTTCTATCATTAATTCTGTTAACTGCCTACCGTCAAGCAGTATTATTTTTGCATCAATATCGGTAACATATTCTCTTGCTTCATTTGTAAAATTTGAAGTGGTAATAAATATGCCTTTTTTAGCTTTTTTACCTAGTAAAGCTCCTGCAAATTTTTGTATTTCCGGACGGCCGACATTTCCCTCCCATTTTTTTGCTTGAATATAAATAACATCAAGTCCTAATTTATCTTCCTTAATTATGCCGTCAATTCCCTCATCACCTGATTTTCCAACAACTGTAGCCGCTTCTTTTATTGACCCCCCGTACCCCATTTTTACCAATAAATCAACAACTAATTTTTCAAATCTTGACGAAGAAATATTTTTAATCATAGACAGTAGTTCACTTGATAATTCATTTTTTATACTTAAATAACCGCTTTCAAGTAGTTCATGCGGTGTTATATTTTGTTCCTCTTTATTTATTTTTTTGTCATAATCGGAGGTATCTTTTTCTTTTATAGACTGAAATTCATTAAATGAATCATAATCACTCAACATTTTAGTATTTATAAAATTAGGGTTTCTTTTTAAAAATTTTTTTCCTTCTTCCGATATCTGAAAATAGCCTCTTCTTGTTTTTAGCAATAACCCGGCCTTTGTTAAATATGTTCTTGCCCATCCAATTCTATTATTGATTACAAATGCAGAACCGCTGGGTAATAATTGTTGTTTTTCTTCATCAGTTAAATTGAACCGGGTTATTAATGTATCAATCGTTTCTTTAAATAAATGTTCTTTGCCGTCTTCTGCTATTTTCATTAATGGTAACATGCACTCTTCATATGTTGGAATTGCCATATTCTCTCCTAGTAACACCGGTGTATATAGCTTTAATAAGCTGATTCCTTGCTTGCGATTATACCTCAATTACCCACTTTATCCAACTAGGCACTCCCACATTTTATATTTTCATTTTCAGAATAATCTATAAATGCAATAAAGGAAAAATATTGTAACCGAAGACCATAAAACCGCCCCATTCCCCATTATCATATCACAACCTCCTTAACATCCTTTGCTGCATGATAAGACCGGTTAGTATCATTGTAAAATCAACGGCAGGTTCCGCCCACCAGACGGCGAGGCTTCCGAAGATATGAGGTAAAATCAGCATGGCGGGTACAAAAAGAATGAGTTGGCGCAAGAGGACGATCGCTCCGGCTTTTTTAGCGTCGCCGATAGATTGAAAAAAAGTGAGCGTCATAATCATAATTCCGTATAAAATAAAGGTGGAATAAAACAGTTTGAAATTGATACGGCCTGCTGTAATGATTTCGGGGCGCACATTGAAGATTGATAAGAGGCTTTCTGAAAAAAGCATTGCAGGCACCCACGAGAGAGCGGCAAGAAGCGTTGCGCCGTACATAAAAAGTTTCATCGTTTCGCGTACTCTGCCGTACTGCTTGGCGCCGTAGTTCGCCCCGATAACCGGCTGCAAGCCCTGACTCATGCCCCAAAGCGGAATAAACGAAAACATATAAAGGCGCATTGTGGCGGACATCAAAATCCCCCAGTTATCGCCGCCTGAGGTAAATGCCTGCTTGAACAAAACCGTTTGCTGTACCGCAAACAAAAGCTGCATTAGCATAGCCGAGCTTCCGATACCGAACATTTCACGGTATATTTCTTTGTACTTTTTAATTTTATGTATTTTGACAAAGGGGCTTTTTTTCGCAAAATAGCGCAGAGTTAAAACCGCCTGCACAATTTGCGACAGCACCGTAGCAATCGCAGCTCCCTCAATAGCATAGTCTCCCATCAGGAGCATAAAAATCGGATCCAGCACGATATTCAAAAGAGCCCCCGCTCCCATAATGAACATGGATTGTTTCAACGCACCCTCTCCGCGCATGGTCATGTTTCCGGCTTGTGCAAAGTTTACGAATACCGAACCTAAAAACACAATCCGCAAATACCGTACGCCGAAATCTTTAATCGCTCCTTTTGCTCCCACCATTTCCAAAAAATACGGAGCAGCAAGCACACCCGCCGCCGTAATCACTGCCGAGAAAAGCAGCACCCAATAACAAACATTGCCGAAAATTTTATCTACCGTTTCCGCATCTCCCTTGCCGATTGCCCGCGACAAAATAGAAGCACTTCCGACCCCGAGCAGTGCAGACACCGCTCCGTTTATCAGCGTCAACGACATAGAAATGCTGATTGCGGACATCGCATAGTCTCCGATAATCCTTCCTGCAAATACCCCGTCCATAAACGGATACAGCCCGATAACAACCATTCCGACTATTCCGGGCACCGCCAGTTTAAAAAGCAGCTCCATCGGGCTTTTTGTCAATAATTGTGTTTTCATATCTTGATTCATTTTATTCCTCCTAAAAAATTAGATGAGCAATTCATCAGAGCTTATCAGCTCTGTTCTGCAAAGAAATTTATTGTACATATCCGCTAAAGCGGATTACGAATCAGAATTGCGAATATAATTTTTTACGCCGTTTAGCAATGCAAATGAGAAACGGCATACAATGATGAGAGTTTTACGCTTGCCGCAAAACTCCGGTTGAAGTGAGCGGCACTATTTCAGCCGCGAACTTCAACATCTCTCCTATAATTTAATTTGTAATTTGTAGTGTGTAATTGGTAATTATCACTTACCCATCACCCACTACCCATTATCAATTTTTCATGAATCATTCATAATTAAAAATTGATCCCTTTTTCTATATCATCTTTGCTCTGCACTCATTACAAAATAAGGTAAAGTCGGTATTAGGGTTTTCTTTTATGTACTTTGTAACGGCGGTGTTTTCGGCTTCGTTTTGCATATCTTTGAGGTAATAGTAATATCCCAATCTTCTTCCGACGGCAAAATTAAGTTTATCTTCCGCACTCATCGAAAGGTACGAGTTGACAATTGCAAGCATTGTATTTTTATCTTCAGGCAATTTTCCCCGCACTTCCAATAGTAAGTTTACAATATGCTCATTCACATAATAACTTGTAATATCGGTAAGCTGCTCAATAAAAAGTTTTTGCTCACAAACCATTTCCTCTTCCGATTGCAAATCGGACAAAGGCTTAAAATGAGCGTCTAAAATATCACCGCTCATTTTAATTTGAGTTTTGTCTTTTGAAATTTTTGACGCAAAACTCAAATTATTTACTGTGCTTTCTAACTTGTGTTACGAAAGCACGGAATTCATCAACCTCAACTTTTGATAAAGTTCTCGGTTGATGAATTTTAAGGAAACTTTTCGACATCCCGCCCCAATTTTGTATTCGGTTTAAATGCCGTGTGATGTACGCGGATAAATTCGGGATTAACGGCATTGATTACCTTAGCCGTTTCGATTGCATTTTCTTCGGAAAGAGATTTACCGCCGATTCCGAGCAAGGTAAATTCCGATAATGTCATACCGGCTTTCTTAGCTGCCAAGCCCGATTTTACAATTTGCTCTGCGGTTATCCCCTTGTTGATTTTTTGCAATATCGTGTCCGAGCCCGTTTCAATTCCTCGATACAAGTGATTTAAGCCCGCCTCGCAAAGAGCTTGTAATTCGTTTTCGGTCTTTTTCAAAATGCTGTCACAACGGGCATAAGTAGTAACCGCTTGCAGTGCCGGAAAATACTTTTTAAGTGTATGCAATATCGAAAGCAAATCCTTTGCCGGAATATTAAAGGCATCTCCGTCCTGCAAAAAGCAGGATTTAAAAAAACTTGCACGCTCCCCGTAATAGGCGGCATATTTTTTTATATCGTCTATAACCTCTTCGGTAGAACGCACCGAAAAGCGCATCCCCTTATACAATCCGCAAAAAAAACATCTGTTCCAAGAACAGCCTCTTGTCAAACGCAACAAGAGGCTTTGATGTTCCGACGGCGGTCTTATAGGACCGAGTTCAACATCTATCATCTTGTTTTTCTAAAATGATGAGTATTGAACTATCATGTCCATCGGATTCCGCTCATCGTCATAGCGGTTAGGCGATTTTGCCGCTTCTTTTCCGTAACCGATAACCAAAATGTTTACCGGAACCAAATCATCGGGAATATTGAATTCGGTACGCACTACATCGGGCTTAAAATAAGTAATCCAACAGCTTGAAAGCCCCATATCTTGAGCGCACATCATCATGTGGTCGGCTGCAATACTCGCATCAATATCCGTCATACTTGCCTTGTCAAAGGGGCGAACCCACGCCGCTTTTTTGTCGGCGCATACCACAATGGCAAGCGGTGCCCCGTGCGGAGTACATGCCTTTTGCAGCTTACTCATCGCCGCCTCGTCATTTAAAACAAGAAAACGACAGGGCTGCATATTTGCCGCCGTAGGAGCAATACGCCCCGCTTCCAAAATACTGTTAAGCTTTTCCGCCTCAACAGCTCTCCTTTCATAACTCCTCACCGAATGTCTGCTTTTGGCGAGTTCCAAAAATGTGTTCATACAACACCTCCTAAAAAAATTAGATGAGCAATTCATCAGAGCTTATCAGCTCTGTTCTGCAAAGAAATTTATTGTACATATCCGCTAAAGCGGATTACGAATAAGAATTGCGAATATAATTTTTTACGCACTTTCGCAATGTCAATGAGAAAGTGCATATAATGATGAGAGTTTTGCGCTTGCAGCAAAACTCTAGTTGAAGCGGAAGGTGCCATTTGCATCTGAAGCTTCAACATACCTCCCTGCATAAAAGCATTTATGATAACATTATATGCTAACAATGTTATCTAAAATAAGAAAAAAGGTCAAGAGGATAAAATGGATTTTGTATGAAAAAATATTTTTCTGCTAGAATAAATCGGAAGATGTCTTATTGATATAGAGAATATGATAATCTTATTTTACCTTGTCTGTCGAATCATACATTTAATCATTTCATCAATATTGAAAACCGTATCCTTTACATTTTCAAAAATCGATGGTTAACTTTTAGGATCATTGGTAGGTTTATCCAATAGAATTTTAGTAGATGATTTAATTGAATATCTTATAAATATAACAATCAATATCATTGCGAATCCTAAGCAAAACATCTATTGTTATATTTATCATATTTAAATCGATCAGTCTTTTAAACAATTTTTTATAAGAAACTTATCATCTATTTATTCACTTCCAATTATCAACAGTTCTTGAATCTTACCTGTATTTTTAATGAACGATGTTCCAGCCGAAAGTATAGTACTAATTTTATCTGGAATTTCAACTGATTTGCTAATCGCAGGCTGTACAACATAAACTTTTACTTGTAAAAGTTTTGAGCTTTGCAGTATTTCTTTTAAGGTTCTAAATTCTCCTCTTAAAAATTTATCATTTTTAGCACCCAATACTCTATCATTAATTTTCTTAAGAAGCATCGCCTTAGATGAAACCCAAATAGAACTTTTTATAGCCTGTTGAGTTACTTCATATACATCATCGACCGATGAATTGAATGTTTTGCCTTTCATTGCTTTACAATGATACATTTCAACATATATAAAATCACCATTTTCTTCAAATGTAATAAAGTCCGCGATCTCACCAGTTCCATGGTCAAATATAATATGTGAAAATTTTAATTCTTGTTTTAAGTAGTTTCTAAGTCCATCTTGAATGGAAATCATTCCATTAATTCCAATTCCGCACTCTAAGCTTGTATCCACATTCATATCATCCCAGTTAAATGAGCAAATACGGTTTTGATCGTATTTTTCCAATTCTAAATTACCTTTTAATACTTCTTGCCCATAATAAACTGTATCATCAGTCGTCTTGAACGAAAGGGGATTATTAGAAAAATATTCAGCCAATGAATATTCTTCTTTTCCATTTTTGCAAATAAATTCTTCTTTTTCTGAATTATATTTTCCCGTTACATCACAAGTTAAAACTTCAGTTACATCAAATAACTGAACTCCAAATTTAATCTTATTTTTATTTACCTCTATAACTTTAAGCGTAATATCTGTAATTAATGCTTTCGCATCTAAATTTTCTCTATACACTATAGTACAAGGAGATATAAAGGCCTTTCTATCTAAAAAGCAAAATAGTATATCTGTTTCATATTCTAAAATCCTAACAGGTATTGGCAATTTATCATAGTTTGTATTTGTTTTTACTTTTAATTTATTATTAGAAATTTTTTCTCCAAATAAATCACACCATTTAATATATTCAGGAATATTTAAGTATGAGCTGCTCCAAAATTTTGATCCACTACTATAACCAATAGTAGATGTTGAACCATCTTTTTTAACCTTACAAAATGCATGTCCCGCAGACAGCATTTTCCCTGTTGTCTCATCAATTGATGAAGCAGTATTTGAACCTGCATAAATCCTATATGATTCTCCGCTTTCTGAATATCTATTCTGCATTCCAGTGTTAAAAAACTCGTAATCAGAAAACTCTGCCAGCACTCTGTTCATCTCATCGCGTGGAATTTTATCATAATGTTCTGCAAAAGATTCTGCTATTAATTCATATACTGCTTCTGTCTTATTTTGTGAATATATAAACATTAGCTTTGTATTTGGTTGGTAATGAACAATATATAACCCGAACTCATTATTTAATACACTATCTCCATCTAACCATAATGGTGTACTACTTATCTGTGAAATTCCTAAAATGGAATTCATTTCTTTACTTCTATATATATTTTCTCCAACTTTTAACTCTTCTGGGAAATCCCCGTATATGTTAAAATTCGAAACTTTATAAACTTTTGCATGACAATTTGGTCTGATATTGTTTAATGATATCAACTCATCTTTATTTTCAGGCTTGGTGAACTGGCTTAGAATTTCGTTAACTTCTAAGTCTCCCTCTATTTTTTCTTCTGACATACTAATTATCATATCCTGCCATGCAGCATCACTAGAATATAATTTATTATTTTCAATTTTTAGATTATCATCATTCATAGCAATAAACTTTGCAGTACCTATTTTTTCAGCATTAGTTCTTGCAAAGCGCCCAATAAATTGAAGAGTACTAGCAAGCGATTTATGCGGTTCATGTATTGCAGCAATTTTTAAATTAGGAAAATCAAAGCCCTCACCCAACATATCTACACAAATAATACCATCAAGTTTTTTTTCTTTGAGTAACTTAATAGTTTTTTCAACAGTTTTTGTCGACATAGTGCTATCAATTCGTTCCAATTTTAGTTTTGTAACATCTTTGTATAATTCTTCTAATTTCTTTGCTTTATCTTTTGTATCAGTTCTAATCATCAAAAAATGATCATATCCACTTTCTCTATCATTAAACAGGATTCTTTCTGCCTCTAAAGCAATGCGTTTGTCCTTTTCAGGACCTTCTTCTATGGGATTAAACATGATCTCCCCAAAAATTCCGTCTTTATATGCTCTAGATAATGGATAGTTATAAACAGTCTTTCCTTTTATTTCTTTTTTATCTAATCTAAATGGAGTTGCAGTAACAAGTAAAGATGGTATGTCTATCATATTTTTTATTATTCGTTGCCATGTCGGTGCAGGAACATGATGTGCTTCATCAATAATAATATAATCAAAATTTTGTCTAATTTGTGATTCAGAAATTGATAAGGCAACCTGATGAGTAGCTATTACTACATCTGCTCTTAAAATATTCTCATTATAGTCTGTACTATATAGGTGCTTAGCTTCATATATGATTGGAGCATTAGTCTGTTTTGAAAACACACCCACATATTTTAATGTTCTTAAATATGCATAGTCATTTGCAATTTGATTCCTTACCATAGCACTAGGAGTCACAATCAAAACTTTATTTTTTTTCAAAAGGTATGGTGCCATCATAACAACAGTTGTTTTACCTGATCCTGTTGGCATAACAATAACTGCTGCATCTTTTGAATTTAGTGTTGCATAAGAAGCAACAGCATATATTGCCCCTATTTGAGCATTTCGAAGCCCGGGTTTATCTGCGTTTGTAATTGGAAATCTCACTTCATCATATAAATCACTAAAATAGCTAATAAGAACTCCCTCCTTAGATCATTTTTATTATATCACAAAAAAATTCTAGTTTTAGCAAACCGACTTAATAAACAATCGTCACAGTCTAAAAACAGGTAAAAGAGTAAATTAAAATTCCGCTTCCCCCTTTTTCTCTTCATCCTCCGGCCCAAAAACTTTCCTCCAGCCGGCGGAAAAAAATTCGGCAAGGGTTTTCATTGAGTTCAAAGCGTCTTTTTTTTTGAAATTATGCAGCACGGTTTCAAATATACAGGAAAAATACGCGTGGGTCAGCATGTGCAATTCTTTTTCGGGAAGCCGGCGGACGGCAATGCCTTTTTTTTCAAGCAGTTCGTAGGTTTTATACATATCCTTGATTTCCCGCTTTACCATCCAATCGGTAAAATCGGCATATTTGGTACCGGATGCACAGCAGAGAACCAGTTTAAAGGATTCCAAGTGATCGAAAATATAAGAGACAAAATCTTCAAGGGCTTCAGCCGAAACCTTCCATATTTCATCGATACCGCTGTTTTCAAGCATGGTAAAACACAGTTTTTCGGAGGCGGAATACTGTTCTTGTAATCCCTGAATTGCAGGTTCCACCAATGCGGAAAAAAGGTAGGCCTTATCCTTAAAGTGCCGGTAAAATCCGCCTGTGGTAACGCCTGAAAGCCTGCATATTTCACGCAAGTTGGCACGCTCAAAGCCTTCTTTTAAAAAAAGTTCTTTACCGTTTTTGAGAATCGTTTCGTGTGTTTGTGCATAAGTTCCCGTACTCATTTTTTTTGCCTCTTTGGTAACCATGTTATCAGTATATTTAAAAGAAAAAAATTGTCAATAGGAAAAATTTTTACCGCTTGATAACCATAGCACTTAACCGTATACTAAGCCTATATATTTTACTAAAAAACTATTACCAATGCTGATTACTTTTATAAGGAAAAACTATGAATGTATACGATTTAATTGCAGAACATTACAACGACCTTTTTCCGCTTGAAACGGAAAAACTTGAATTTATACAACACCTTTGTCCGTTGCCGGGCAGATTGTGCGATGCAGGCTGTGCAACCGGTGAGCTTGCAATGGGTTTATATCAAAAAGGATATAATATATGCGGACTCGACTTAAATGCAAAGATGATTGGAATTGCAGAAAAGAAAGCTTCGTGTATCCGCAAAACAGGTGAGCTTATGTTCTATCATGCAGATATCGCCGATATTATGCAGTTCGGTAAATTTAAGGGAGTACTGTGTTTCGGTAATACGCTTCCACATTTGCGTGATGAAGAGGTCATCCGCCGTCTTTTTAGTTCCGTGTATCGGTCATTAGAGGAACACGGCATCTTTATTGTTGAAGTTCTCAATTATGACCGCATCCTTGCTGATAAAAAAATGGACTTTAAAGATAAAGAAACAAAAGATTTTATTTTTAAGCGGCACTATGATTTTTTACCTGACGGGGATATCAGATTTACTATAGAATTTACCGATAAGCAGCGCAGTACCGTCGGTTCGGATTTTACGGTATTACATCCACTTAAGAGGCAAATGCTTTTAGCCTTATTTAAGCAGGCAGGATTCAAATCCGTTTCAGCATATTCTGATTACAGCTTTACGGAAAGCCGTGCAGAAGATTATGCCGTAGTATACACAGCAAATAAATAAGAGATATAATATTCTCATTTTGATAAGGAGCAGTTTATGAAAAACATAAAATATCTTTACATGGTTTTGATTTTTTTTACGATTATTTTAATAAAAGGCATGGCGGCAGAAAACAACAAAGAGTATAAAGTACTGATAGGTATGGCCCCCGACAAAGCTGTAAATCTTAAAGGAATAAAAACGCTGGTAATTGATGCTGAATTTTTTTCTAAAAAAGATATAGAACAGCTTCACAAAAACGGGAATGTTAATATATTTTCTTATTTAAACATCGGCTCTATCGAAACATTCCGCGATGATTATGAAGCATTTAAATATCTAGCTTTAGGCGACTATGAAAATTGGGATGAAGAAAAATGGATAAATGTTGCGGACAAAAGATGGCAAAAAAGAATTAAGGACAAAGCACGGCTCTTATCTCAAAAAGGCATAGACGGTTTTTTTCTTGATAATGCCGACATCTATTATCATTATCAAACACCCGAAATATATCGGGGACTTATGACTCTTTTACAGGAAATACATAAAGAAAATAAACCTATTATAATCAACGGCGGAGATACTTTTATAAGTCAGGCAATGAAGGAAAATGCTCTTAAAGGAATCGTAAACGGAATTAATCAGGAAAGTGTATTTACCGAAATCAATTTTAAGGATAACACCTTTGGAGTAAAACCCATAGAAGACAGAGAGTATTTTCTTGCCTATCTGGCTCAATGTAAAACCTATGGATTTACCGTCTATTTACTGGAATACGGCCCAAGCAAAAAAATTGAAAAAGACATAGAGGCTTATTGTCAAAGCAATGGATTTATCTACGATATATCCCATTCATTGCAGCTCGATAAACTTTTTTAATTTTATACTTCGATATTTTTATGTCATTTTTATAACAGTCTTGACATCTTGCAGTTTTTAGAGTATTGTCTTTATATGGTTAAGTATTTTTTGTGTTTAACATTAGTTTCTTTGCTTTCCCTTTTTAGGCTTTGTAAAGAAACAAAAATGTTAGCCTAGTTTACCCCCCCCCCATTTTCTCTATTAGTTCTAATATCTCTAACCGATTATTTTGTTTTTCTCATATAAGTTTTGATTTTTCGAATAAAATTTTTTCTCAATCTAAAAACTTTGTTAGGTTTTTAGATATGCCCGTCGAGTTTTTCATAAGCCTTTATGTATTAATGACTTATGAAAAACATCGCAAGTTAAATTTAAGGAAAACCTCTAAAAAACTGAAGTTTTTAGAGGTTCCCTTTTATATAAATTAATTTCTTTAAAAGGAGAAAATTAGTTATGGAAAAAACTAATTTAAAAATTAAGAAGAAATTCTTAAATCGGGCAGTATTTTTTACTGTATTGTTGTCGGTTGCGGGCTTCTTATTTATCGGCTGTCCGCAAAAACCTGAGGTAAAACAGGAAACAAAGACCGGAGAGCCTATGACTCTTACTCTTAACCAAAGTCCTGAAAAGACGGTTTTGACAAAGAACAAGGTTACCATCAGCTTTACTTCAAGCACCTCTGTAAAGACTGCAAAATGGAAAAAAGGCGTACACAGCGCAAAGGATGTTTTGGCAAGCGGAACGGCAATTACCGGCAATAGTTTTGAGGTAAGCGAAAACGCTAAGTATTCCGTGGGGGTTCAGGACAATGAGGGCCGAAGGGAAGTTGAAATTATTGAGATTAGCAATATAGACAAAGAGCCGCCCCCTGCTCCTGCTAATTTGACTGCGGAATATAGGTTAAGCACAAAGAAGATTATTCTCAAGTGGACTGACCCTGCCGACTCAGGCTTAAAAGAGCTGCGCCTTACATACAATGTAAACGGAGCAAACGAAACTATCGAAACGATAGCGAAAGGAGTACAAACTTTTGAGCTTACAAATGTACAAGTGCAAAGCCCGCCCGCACTTTATGCCTTTAGTTTAAAGGCTGTAGACATGGCAGGCAATGAAAGTACGGCGGCTTCCGTAAACATCACGCCGTCAGAGGATGCGGAGGTTACAGGTATAAGTCTTAACCGCACCCACTTGGACACCAAGATGACGAACAGGAATATCGAAGTAACGGTAAGCGGAAGCAATTTTGATAAGCTGACTAGCCTTTTGGTTCAGATTACCGACGGCTTGACAAATTATCCGCCGGTAACGGCAGCAATCGATACAATGAACAATAAGGCTGCTGCAACCGTCCAAGCTCCTGTTCTTTCATGGTCGACAGATGAAGGAACTTTATACACCGTAAAGGCAATCGTCAACAGTGCCTTTCCTGCCGAAGCTACGGCTTCTTTTATAGTTTCAAGTCCTGCAAGAGTAACAAAGATAACGCTTACGCCTAATCAGCTTCCCTTTGGCAGTGCAGAGAAGGTAAGTGTAAAAGTAACGGGAAAAAACTTTGATATCCGAGGCCTTACAAAGATAAAGCTCTTGGATTCAAGCGGAGCTGAGGTTGCCGGAAGTACGGTAACGATTCCTGCCGATGTGGGAGATGCGGCAAGTTTTACTGCCGAGCTTCCCTTACCGCCTGAAAGCGGAGTATACACGGCAGCCGTGTACTTTGATGAGGTAAAAGAGGCAGTAACAAGTACTTTAAAGCTTTACGGTGCACCTCAAATTATGAGCATGACGATACCCAAAGCGGGAACAAGTTACGGAGGAAATAAGCTGCCTGTAACTATTACGGGGAAAAACTTTACCGCACCCGGTATAAGCGCAACAAGTTTTACCGGAATTCCTGCTTTAAGTGATGTACAAATAGTAAACGATACCTTGGTAAAGGCAAATGTGTACTGTCCTTATACGGCAGGGGAAACAAACCTTACCGTAACCTGCACGCCTGAAGGGGGTAGTCCCGCACAAGGAACGGGAAAGATTATAGTAAAAGACTATAGCGGCTACACCCTAGGAAAGATAGTCTTAAAAGATGAGAACCTTGTTTCTAAAGATGATTATACGGCAATAGACGAGAGCAATCCTCCTGTTGCAATTATTGCAGGGCTAAACGGCTATGGAAGAGCAATAGGTATAGCCCTTCATATAGCAGATTTAAGATGGGCAAAGATAGACAGTACCGGTTATAATACGGGGTTTGAAGGTATAATCTGTGAACCCTCTGTTGCAGGAAACGGAGCTGCTTCCACAGCAACATTTACCGGAGACCTTGACGGAAGCGATAACTGGGATTATATATGCAGTATAGACCCTGAAGGGACAAAGGACGCTGTTGTTTCAGAAAACTATCCTGCCTTTAACTGGGTAAACCGGTATAATACAATATATGCTGCACAGCTCGGCGGTATAAACTTTGTATGGTATATGCCCAGCCTTGCGGAGCTATGCGGGGTGTATAGAAACCGCGAGGCAATCAATGCGAGCCTTGCAAAGATATACGGTCTCGGAAGCTCCTATGCCGATTCAAGTCTCGGCACTTTTGCCTTTTGGTCATCGTCTCAAGTTTCCTACCCCTACGAACTCGCTTGGCGAGTATATTTCGACAATGGCAATGTGTACTTCCAAAATAAGTTCGATGGTTTTGGAGTTTGTTGTCTTACAGTCTTTTAACCGCTCAAGAATGTACATCCTTGTACATTCTTGTACATTCTTGTACATTCTTGAGCTTCGAGTTTTCTGGCGAAAACTCACCAAATATGGAACCTCGGACATTCTGTCCTTTGGTAAATAATTAAACTGCCCTTATAAAACTTTCCGCAATTTATAGGGGCAATCGCAAAAAGCGGAAAATTATATTTTAAGGAAAATTTTATGAACAACAAAAACAATTCTGCTTTAAATAGCAGCACAGAACATGTACATCCGTTTGAGCCCTTCGTCTCTAAAAACACAAAGACTTTAATATTGGGTACCTTTCCGGGAAAAGATTTTACGGATCCTAATAAAGAAAATGACAAAGAAGATTGGTATTACGGCAATAAATGTAACGAATTTTGGGAATTAATAGAATATGCTTTAGACTGTAAAGAAAATTCATTAAAAAAAATAAAAGAAAAAAAAGAAGTATTGAAAAAACACAATATAGGTATAACAGACATTGTCAAAAAAGCAAAGCGAAAAGAGGATAATAACTCAGATGAAAATCTTGAAGTTATGGAAACTAACGATCTTAACTCCCTTCTTGATAAATACAAGGACATTGATACAATTGTACTTACTTCCAAAGACATGTACTCAAAATTTTTTAAAAAATATTATGTAAAAACTGACGATGCCATTTTAAAACAAGACAAAAACAAGGAACCGGAAACTTATGAAGAACAAGGTAAAAAAATAAATATCTATTATTATACTTTTAAAGGAAGGCCAATCCGTGTTGTCCCATTGCATACTCCCGCAAGAAAAAATGTAGCAAATATATCAATAGATATAAAAAAAGCACTATATAAATATATATTAAAAAATAAGATATTTTGCCGTTAGGCAAAACTCTAAACTTAAAATCGGACACGGATGCCGGTGGTTCCCAACTTCAAGAGTTTGCGCTTGCCGCAAACTCTAAGCTGAAAATCGGACACGGAAGTCCGATTTTCAGCGAACTACTTGAATTTTTACCGATTTTCTTTTATACTTCCCTGATTTTAAATTAGGAGATTTGATAAACAGTTCGGCAGAAATTCAGCCTCACTGTTTATCGATATTGTATGCAGTTTGTAAACAAACTGCGTGAAAAAACTTTTTTCGGAAGCTGAGGCTTCCTGCAAAAAGTTTTTCTGGGAGTAGATATGGGTAAGGTAATTATGGGAGCTGAAGCTCTTGACGGATATTTAACTGAGGACGATATAAGGCATCTTAATGAGATGAATGCTCTTTATCAGGAAGCTATTGACAATTTTACGATTTTGGAAAAGGATGGCGGCGAAAATAAGAAAAAGGCAAAGGAGGAGGTTATAAGGCTCTATACCGAGATGGGGCATCTTATGCAGAATATCTGCAAGGAAATACCCCAGCTTAAAATCTTTTCCTTTGATACGGAACACGAAAGTCATGCAGAGGCTTCAAGAGTTATTGCAAAGCTCCGCTCTATAAAAACAGACCACAGCGAATTCTTGTATTATACCCAGCGTTCCTTTGAAATGCTTTTTAAATTGGCTTATAAGGGACACCAAAAAGACAAAAAAAACTATCTTGTAGTAAAAACCCCTGTTACCGATCCGGTTCAAAACTATGCCGTTCACAAGATAACGGATATCGACCATAAAATCGAAAACACAGTTATGTGCGTCATGCTAAGAGGGGCACTCCTCCCTTCAATGATTCTTTCAAAAGAAATCGAAGAATATTCTTCTCACGGTTATGTAACCCCCTTTGCCCTCTTTAAGATAAAAAGGGATGATTCTCGCAAAGAAGACGATATGCAGTACATCCTTGATTTGGATAAGTCCTATTTTAACTTAAAAGACTTGGACGGCAAGGACCTTATTTTTGCAGATCCTATGAATGCAACCGGAGGAAGCCTTGTAACTGTTGTAAAGCACCTAAAAAAATTGGGTATCAAACCGAAATCCATAAGCTGCTTCCATGTAATTTCTGCCTTAAAGGGAGCCTTGAGAATTGTACGGGCCTTGGATAACTGTACTCTTTATACCCTGTGGATGGACCCGGCCCTAAATGCTTCAGCCTATATAATGCCGGGCTTGGGCGATGCAGGAGACAGAATAAACGGAAGCGACACTGATGAAACACCTCGAAACATCATCCAGCTCCTTGCAGACTACGGCTCAAATATTTCGGGGCTATACCGCTCTCAACTAAGACAGATAGAAAAAACGGTCTTAGAAAATTAAGGGATTCAAAAAAAATGAAGAAAAATATTTTTATACTTTTTTTAGGAGTCTTGTTTTTTCTTTCATTTTCAAAAGCTTTTGCAAAGGGGGCTGTCGAAGAAGATCTCGCGGGAGAGTATTTTTCGATAGCCCAAGGCTATGCAGAGCTAAAAAACTATTCTAAGGCAGTAGATTATTACCTTAAAGCCGAAAAATCGGAAATATATAAAAATGCGGTCCAATATAATTTGGCTCAAGTTTATGCCCTTCAAAAAGATTGGGATTCTTGCCTAAAATATATTGAACCTCTTTACCAAAAAGCTCCTGAAAACATAAAACTATCTACAGCCTATGCCTATGCTCTGGCCTCATCGGGAAAAGATGAAAAGGCTCTTTTAATTTATGAAAAAATTTATTTGGAAGATAAGGAAACTCCTGAATATTTTTTTAACTATGTGAGGCTTTTAATTATAGTAAAAAAGTATGAAAAAGCAAAAGAACTATTGGACGGATCAAAAGAAAAGTTTACACAAGAAGACGATAAAAAAACTATAAATTCACTTGAAAAAGAAATTGAAAAACTTTTAAATCCGCCTGAACTTAAAAAAGAAGAAAATAAATCAAGTGCCGAAAAAGATAAAGCAGATCAATCAAAAACAGGAACGGCCTCATAACCATCGCTTTTTAAGCGTATAACCATATCTCCCTTGCCGTCATCCTTAACTAGAACCGAAAAAAAAGTTTCATCCCCGCGCTCTTCTTTTTTTATTATTACAGTAAACCCTTTCTTTTTTAGTTCATCGGAAAGCCCCTTCGCAAAATTCTCGGTTTTAAAAAAACCGGTTTGATAAAATTTTGCGGAAAAATTTCCTGTACCTTGTGACTGTTCTTGGCCTAAAGATACCTCTTCATTTTCAGCATCCGTTTCTTTAAAAGAAATATTTTTGGGCATTAGATACCAAAAAGTTTTTGGACTTAAAATAGTTTCGCCTCTTACAACACCGGCTTCAATGCTGTTAGGAAATTTTTTTAAGAGGGTATTTTCAGCCTTCTTATCTCCGTCTACCCACCAAAGGCTTAAAAGAAGAGCCGGATGAAATTCTTTAAATCGTGAATCGACAACATATTTCCTGATGTTTGTAAGAGAGGCTTCTTCATCAGATTTTAGCTTTAACCATTCAAAAAAAGTGAGGATTTTTATATCTTCTTTTGAAAAAGGTTCTTTAACCGCCGGTAATAAGCGGTTACGGCAAAGTTCTGAGGCCTCGGTGATATTATCTGCTAAAAGAAAGGCTCCTAGAGCCTTTGTTAAAATAGTTTTTTTTCCGCTTGAAGGAGAAAGCTCAGCTGCTTCAAGATAGTGTTTGCCGGCTCGTGAAAATAAATCGAACCTTTCCTCATAGTCGGCCAAAACAGATAGAGCTATAATTTTTTCATCGTTTGAAGAAATCTTTTTTATTTCGGCTTCAATAAATGAAGAAACTTCAATAGGATTTTTTTTTGTAAAACCGTTTTTGATAATCTTTTGAATGTTCTGAGGTAAGGAGTCTTGACCTATAAGGCTATGTAAAAAAAAGAGAGAGCATAAAAAGAACAATATTTTTTTTACATTAAATTTCATAAGCCCTTTTTACCTCATTTAATTTCAGAATTAGTATCGCTCATTGAAGGTTTAGATTCTTTTTTGCGCTTAAACCATGATTTTTTAGGCTTTTTTAAATCTACGGTATTTATTCCGGTACCGTCACTTGCAGTAAGGGTTTCCTTTATTTCTTTAGGCTGCTTATTTTTTTTCTTTTTGCTTCCGAAGAAAAAAGGAATGGTTAATATAAGCCCTATTAAAAACGAAAAAATATTGCTTACATAAACAGGTATATTTTCAAATGTATAAAAAATCAAAGAAACATCGCAAGAATTCTTCATATTAAAGCCTGCAAATAAGCCTAAAAACAATACTATCAATAAAAAATAAATAAGTTTCCAGTTCATATAAAAATCCTTATAAGAGCTTCGCTCAAAAGAACAGTAACATAAATTTTCAATAAAGACAACAGGGGAATAAAATCTAATTTACTCTGTTTATTTCTTTACCGGAAATAAAGGCTTTTACGTTATCGGCAGCTGTTTTTATCAGTCTTTCCCTTGCCTCAAAGGTTTGCCAGGCTATGTGGGGCGTTATAATGCAGTTAGGAGCTCTAAACAAGGGATTATCCTTAGCCGGAGGTTCTGAGCTCAAAACATCGCAGGCAAGTCCTGCAAGCCTCTTTTCTTTTAAAGCCTCAGCTGCATCTTTTTCGTTTATAAGAGGGCCCCTTCCGGTATTGATTATAATACAAGTTTTTTTTATTTTTTTTAAAGAATCTGCATTTACGATTTCTTTTGTTTCTTCAGTTAAAGGGCAGTTTAAGCTTATTATATCGGAAGAAGAAAAAAGCTCATCGATTGAAACCTGTTTTGCTTCTTCCAAGCCCTTGAGGGTTTTTGCCGAGCGGTTAAAGTAGATTACCTTCATGTTCATGGCAAGGGCAATTTTTGCGACAGCTTGACCTATGTTGCCGAAGCCGACAATTCCTAGGGTTTTATCGGAAAGCTCCCTTATATCGAAACTGTGATAGCAAAAATGAGGAGAAGAAGTCCATTTTCCGGCCATAACCTCATCACTGTGCTCTTTTACACGCCAATAAAAATGAAAAATAAGAGCAAAAACGAGTTGGGCCACACTGTCCGTGCTGTACGATGGAATATTTGTTACACAGATATTTTTAGCCCTAGCAGCTTCGATATCTACAACATTGTAGCCTGTAGCCAAGACCCCTATATATTTAAGACGAGGCAAGGCGTCCATTGTTTCTTTAGAAAAAGCAACCTTATTTGTAAGAACGGCATCGGCCTCCTTACACCTTTCAATAAGCTCATCCGCACTTGTTTTATCGTATATTGTAAGATTTGAAACAGCTTTTAACGCGTCCCAAGAAAGGTCTCCGGGATTGGAAGTAAACCCGTCAAGAATAACCAAATTTAATTTTTCACTCATAAAAGCACCTCAGTATATTTATAATTCCATATTTTTCCGAATTCGTCAAGAGCTAGTTTTGGCATAAGACAGCTTACAAAAAATTATAATATATGCTATAATACAAACAGTTAGGAGAGGCGGATAATAATCTTGAGTTTACCGTTAATTTAATTTGTAATGAAGAATGCGTAATGCGTAATTAAATTACCCATTACAAATTGAAAGAAGGAGGTATTAAATATGTTACTAGCCGAATATGATTATGAAACCGATATAGCCGTACAGCGTGCCGAAGAACGAGAAATCGCCTTTGCTGAAGGAATTGAACAAGGCTCATACAAAAAAGCTCTGGAAACGGCAGCAGCATTTAAACGGCTTGGTTTTGATATTTCTAAAATAGCTGAAGGAACAGGCTTAAGCTTAAAAGAAATAGAAGCATTATAAAATCAAATTTCTTATAAATGCGGGGATATGGTAAATTTAAAGCCACATTCATCGCGTAATTCTTGTTCAACTATGGGTAAGATGCCTTTTATTATCATAAAATAAACTCCTCATTACACCGAATATTATATCGTAAAAAAGTAGATAAGTCTATGTGTTGGAGAAAGTGTACACTAATAAATATCTCCCCTATAATTATTTAAAAAGATGCATTGACTTCATTTATTAACTCTCGTTATACAGATTTAATAATTCGCTTTGGGAAATATTAATACTATTAGCAGTAAATAAATCATTTAAGAATTTAATACACGGATATTTTTCATCTTTAGTAATGGAAGTTGCAAATTGAAAAGCTGATAAAGGCTTTCCTTTTGCATCATCATGCTTATAATTATGTGCTTCCTCGAAATTTAAATAATGAACAAATCGCCGAGCAATATTCGGATATTTTCTGTTTGACTCCTCTATCTGTTCCCATATTGTATTATTCAAAGTAAACATAGGATTGGTATTTCCTGTCTTAGTTGTTTTTTTGTCACAATCATGAACAATTACATGATTAATTCCAAAGTGAGTCAGTATTTTTTGATAAAAGGGGATATTAGCTTTTGAGCCAGTATTTAAAACGAAATACTTATTTGGCGTATAATACTTATTTATTAACTCTCTATAAATAACAGCTTCTGTATCACCTTCAACCAGTATTACGCTATCAGTAAAAAAAGATTCACAAATATGGGGATTAAATCTATTTACCATTTGTAATTTCTCTTTGTCATCATCAGAAAATGCATTAAAATGGACTTGATATGTTTTTGTTTTTCCTGTGTTATCATCTTTTACCAGACGTACAAGAGAGGCATGATGCTCATTTAAATCTATCATCATAGGCGAATGCGTTGCACACAAAAGTTGATATGGACTATTTTTTGCAAGAGCATATAACTGTTTTCGTAAGGACAATATAGCTTCCGGGTGCATATATAATTCCGGTTCTTCAAAGAGAATTAAATATTGTTTCTCTTTTCCCGATATTGCTTCAATCTTAGTTTGATATGTCGATAAAAAACTGAAAAAAGCTTGGCGTATTAATCCATGTCCATTCATTTTTAGATCAATATTTAAATTTGTTTTTTCATCTTCCTGAACTTTTAAGCCATGTGTAGATTTCAACATTTTTGATAAATCAGTTCCTTCCTCGGGTATAGGATATACAGAAAGTTTAAATTTAGAAAATACTTCAGAAAAGAAAATATTCATCTTGTCATTTAACTCTGTTATATCATCTGCATTTGATATATCATTTTTTAGTTGTTGAATTTTTTTCATAAGTTCGTCATACACATCAGAATAATCTGTCTGTAATTTTTTAATATGATTTTTACTAATTATATCATTTATATTTTTTTCTAGCTCTTCAATGGTTAAGACTGCCATAATATCTATAGCTTCAGGTGAATATTTTTTTAACAGTGTATCAAAGCCTCCAAAACCACCATCTTTATATTCTTTTGCTAAGGGATCGTAAGTTTGTTTTTGCCCCTCACTACCACTTGCTCGCCATATCTTTCTAATACGAATTTCACTTTCACTTGTTACCCATTTTTTAATCCAATCAGGATCAGCTTTATTAAGTCCGGTATCTTTAGAATCAACATTAGGCGTAACTGTATATATAGCTTCTATTTCAATATTATTATGTTCATCATGATTGTAAAAATCCTCAAGTCGGGCAACTTTTTTTGGATCAACAAAAAATTTATAAGCAGCCAGATAACTTGATTTTCCGGCATTATTTTTACCAATCAAAAATATAATATCTGATTCATTAAAATCAATACAATTTTCTCCGCCATTTAATCCTCTGAAATTTTTAATAGTAATACGTTTTATTTTCATCCTTTAACTCCTTATAAAAATTTATAAGCATATTATACAAAAACATCAGCTATATTTCTACTATCTGTTCCACGAAAATCAATTTTATAGTATTTTCACGAGACCATCTCGTTTAGTGCTGAAACAGGTCATCGATTACGGCCGTAATAGGTGTCCTATTGTAGCTGTAATAGGTCACATATTGTAGCCGTAATATATGCCCTATTACGGAAGTAAATTATACATAACGATACCTTGATCTCATACGGAGCATTAGGATAGGCTTTTTATTAAAACCGATTTCCATCCTTTCTACCCCCGTCCCCGCTTCTTCCCTGCAAGCAGCCCTTCCGTTTTCTTTAAGTAGAGCTCGAACAAAAAAGCGGTGCGGGCGGCATCGTCGGGAAAGGCGGTTTTGCGGTAGAGTTTGTCTACAAAAGTTTCTTAATCATTTGGGCACCTCTAAAAACCTATTTTTTAGTGTACCTATTTATTATTTTAGTAGCTTTTTTATAAATTGTCTAGTGTAAAACTTGGATTCTTTATCTTAGTTCCCTTACTTTTCATTTTATTACCTATATGCTCCCTCATTTTATTTCTTTAGATAGCAATATCGGCATAAGTTGTATGTTAAGTTCATCATTATTATCGAAAATGTTGCACGAGCTAATCCTATCGTTCTTACATATATACCTTTCATTGAGTTTGTCATAAAGCCAAATACATGTTCGACTCTCGCCCGTATTTTTGATTTTTTTCTGTTACCGATTTTTTGTTTTTTACTAAGAGGTTTCCCTCTTGCTCCTCTTTCACAAATTTGCCCTTCTATTCCTTTCGCTTTTAAAATCCTGTCTATTTCTTCTCCTATATAGGCACTATCTGCGTATAATCTTTCATCTTCTTTTTCAACCAAATTTTTTAACTCTCTACTATCATGAACATTGGCTGCTGTTACCGTCGCTTTCAATATAAGCTTACTTTTTTTATCTATTTTTATATGATCTTTATAACCGTAATAGCTACGTTTGTGCTTCTTTGTCCACCTCGCATCACAGTCTTTTTGCGATAATTTTGCCTTATTTTTTTGCTTCTTGCCATTGTTCAGGGACTTTTCCATTTTTGATTTGTTCATTTTCATCTTTGCTGTTATGCTGTATCGGAGCTTCTACTATTGTCGCATCTATTATCGTTCCCTCTTTTCCTATTAAGTTATTTCTAGCTAATTCTTTTCCAAACTTTTCAAATAACTTTTTTGATACTCTCGCTTCAATGAGTTTTTCTTTAAAAAGCCATATTGTTTTTGAATCGGGTACTTTATCTTTTAATTCCAATCCTAAAAATCTCATAAAGGATAGCCGATCGTTTATTTGATATTCCGTTTGATCATCACTTATGTTGTATAATTTTTGTAAGATTATTATTTTAAACATCAGTACATAATCGTATGCAGGTCTTCCGCCTAAACCTTTTGACTCTTTGGTTAATGCTTTTTTTAATAGGGGTTTGAATATTTCCCAATTTATTTTTTCGTTTAATTTTTCAAGACTATCTCCTAACTTGCTTAATACTCTTAAACGATCTTCTTCATCAAATAATCCTTTTTGTTTCATACCTCATTTTATCATCTTTTTAATCTTTTTTAAAGGGGGTTTTTAGAGGTGCCCATTTATTCATAAAAAATTATGACAGTTCTTTACCGATTTTGGTAATTTAGTAAATAATATTTTTTTCTTTCAAATAGTTTTCCAATTTGTCATCAGGTATTACTTTATCATAGGAACTTTTTACTTTTCCTAAAGCAATATCTTCAGTTAAATCAGATATAAATTTATTAAAATCAGGATTATCTTCTGAAAGCCTTTCCAAAGTATCCCAATCTATATTTTCATTATATCTAGCATTACAAATTATTTCGGATTCACTTATGCTTTCTGTATTAAGCTTTATCACTCCAATTCCAAAAGCATTAGATAATCTTTGAAGTTCATTTTTAAAATTGGGATCTTCATCTATTTTCAAACAAACTAAATACCCTTCATTAGCCCAACTTGAATTTGAAACAGCCTGAAAAAAATACTGTCTTAAGTTAGAATAATCTACATGCTTTTTCATTTCAAAAGAAAATAATTTTATAGAATTTACATTCAATGATGTTTGAAGTTTCATTGTTTCTTTTGAGTAATCTTTAAACGGAAAATAAACACCTACTAAATCAGGATGAAGCCATTCATTAGCTCCTTTTACTCTTTTTATCGAATTTTCCTGATAAATAGTTTTTGTATAACAATTAAAATGCGGATTTGAATAAACATATTTAACTAAAAGAGGATGTAAATCTCTCTCATTAAAACTACTTTCATTATTTTGTTTTAATTCTAAATTTTCTTTTTTCTCGATTTCTTTTTTTATTTCGGTTCCGCTTATATTTAAGCTTCTTAAAATAAATCTTGAAGGACGCTTTGAAACTTGAACAAAAGTACTTTTTTCGCCCTTTTCTTTGGCATCTACATATAATCTTGCGCCTAATGTAGCAGCCGGAGTTTTACCGGAGCTTTTTAATTTTTTATCGAAAGAAAACTCAACTGCCTTTTCCCAAACTTCTTCCGGCGTCATTGGTTTTTTTACTTTTTCAAAAACTTCTATAATCAAATCAAAAAAAGTATATTGTTTCTCCATCTTATTCCTTTTCCATAATCAAATAAATCTAATAGCATACAAAATCCCCCTCTAAAAACATCAGTTTTAGAGGGGGATAAAGCTTCAATACTGTTTATTTACAGTCACAGCAGCAAGCCTTGTACCTTAAAACAGGTTCTCGGGCTGCCTTTGTTTCGTCTACGCGGCCGATGGGGCGTGTGTAGGGATAGCCGTGAAGCTTTTCGGGATTTGAATAAGCTTCTTTTTTGAGTTTGATCATAACGTCAGCGGTGAAGTCCAATGTGGACTTGCTTTCCGTTTCCGTAGGCTCAAACATCAAGGCTTCGTGTACGATGAGCGGGAAGTACATCGTCGGCGGATGGATACCGTCGTCGATTAAGCCCTTAGCTATGTCAAGGGCACTTACACCTGTCTCTTCCTTGATCTTGTCAAGGGTGAGAACGAACTCGTGCATACAGGTTCTGTCAAAGGCAACTTCATATTCTTTTTCAAGCTTTTTCTTTAGATAGTTTGCATTTAAGACTGCATAGCCTGAACTTTCCCTTATGCCCTCGCTTCCGAGAGTTAAGATATAGGCATAGGCACGCAAGAATACGAGGAAGTTTCCATAGAAGTTTCTAACCCTTCCGATTGAATACGGGCGGTTATAGTCTAACTTGTAGCTTCCGTCAGAACCTGTAATTACAGGAACGGGTAAGAATTCTTCAAGGAACTTTTTACAACCTATAGGGCCGCTTCCCGGACCGCCGCCTCCGTGGGGAGTTGAGAATGTTTTATGCAAGTTCAAGTGAACTATGTCGTAACCCATGTCTCCGGGTCTTACTCTTCCCATGATGGCGTTAAGGTTAGCACCGTCATAGTACAATAAGCCGCCTGCCTTGTGAACGATTTCGGCAATTTCTTTGATATGGGTTTCAAAGAGACCGAGGGTGTTCGGGTTTGTAAGCATGAGGGCTGCCGTATCGTTTCCTACAGTCTTTTTTAATTCTTCGATATCGACGTTTCCGTCTTTATCTGAAGGAATGTTTACTATTTCGCATCCGACCATTGCAGCACTGGCAGGGTTTGTACCGTGTGCCGAATCGGGAACCAAGATCTTGTTTCGGGCATGATCGCCGCGTTTTTCGTGATAGGCTCGGATTACCAAGAGGGCTGTGAATTCTCCGTGAGCACCTGCTGAGGGCTGGAGGGAGAAGGCATCCATACCGGTAATTTCACCTAACTTTTTACCTAAATCACCCATAACTTCAACACAGCCCTTCATTGTGTGTTCAGGCTGCAAGGGATGAATATTGGTAAAGTTCGGAAGAGCGGCAACTTCTTCATTGAGCTTAGGATTGTACTTCATTGTACAAGAACCTAGGGGATAAAAGCCGTTATCTACGCCGTGAGTTCTCTTGCTTAATTCCATGTAGTGGCGGACAAATTCAAGTTCCGAAACTTCAGGAAGTTTTGCATCGCATGCTCTTAAATATTTTGAATCAAGTTTGTATTCGGGTACGGTTAATTTTGCTTCGGCAAATTTATGACCCTTTACGGATTTTTCAAAAATCAATTCGCTCATTACAATACCTCCTTAATGATTTTTACGGCCTTGTCAAGTTCGCATTTTGAAAGAACATCTGTTGTACACCAAAGAATGGCATCATCGCAAATCTTTAAACCGCCTAAAACGCCGTTTTTTTCAAGATTTGAAAGAATTGCATCGGCCTTTCCCTTTCCGTCCGTTACGAACTCATGGAAGAACTCGCCGTTATTTTTTACGGTTAAACCGATTTTTTTAAGCTCATCGGCAAAATAGTGCGCATTGCTTAAAGAAACATTTGCAACGGTTTTTAATCCTTCTTTTCCGTAGGCGGTCATAAACATAGAAGCCCTCAAAGCACAAAGAGCTTGGTTAGAACAGATACTTGAGCTTGCTTTTTCGCGTCTGATATGCTGTTCTCTGGCTTGAAGAGTTAGAACAAAGGCTCTTCTGCCGTCATGGTCGGTTGACTGTCCGATGATTCTTCCGGGGATTTTTCGCATATTGGCTTCGATTGTAGAAAGGAAGCCTAGATAGGGGCCGCCTGCTCCAAGAGGAAGACCTAAGGCTTGTCCTTCGCCCAAAGCAATTGAAGCACCGCATTCTTTCGGTGTTTTTAAGATTGCCAAAGAAACGGGGTTACAGCTCATTACAAACTGGGTTTTGGTGCCTTCTACCATTTTTCCTACAGCTTCACAATCTTCGAGTGTACCGAAGCGATTGGGCTGCTGCATAATAACGGCTCCAACGCTTTCATCCAAAAGATCCTTAATCTTTGAAACATCGGTTTTATAACCGTCTTTCGGAATCATTACAAATTCGACACCGCTGTGTTTTAAATAGGTCTTAGCAATTTCGATTGAGCTGGGTTCAACACATTCGGAAATTAAAACCTTGTTTTGTTTTCGTCCTAAGGACATAACTATAGCATCTGCGACTGCCGTGCCTCCGTCATAAACGCTGGCATTGGAAACATCCATTCCGGTAAGCTCGCAGATCATTGACTGATATTCAAAACCTGCTTGAAGCTCGCCCTGATTCATTTCAGGCTGATAAGGTGTGTATGCCGTTAAGAACTCTTCCCTTGAAGCCAAGTGTCTTACGGCTGCGGGAGCATAATGGTTGTAAGCACCGGCTCCTCTTAATATCGATTTAAAAACAGTGTTCTCACTGCTTAAATTTTGAAAAAACTTTTCAACTTCTGCTTGAGTTCTGCCCTCGCCTACATCAACCGTTTTACAGTCCTTACATTCAAAACCGTATAAGTCATCAATAGATTTGACACCGATGAGATCAAGCATCTCTTTTGTTTCCTCAGCTGAGTGAGGAATATAATTTGACATAAACCCTCCTAATTAAAATTTAAGTCAATACTCAAAATAAACAGGAAGGCAGAATTTCTGCCCAACTGTTTATAAAGCCTATTTTTAATTACTTGCAAAGACCTTTGTATGCACCTGCATCCATCAATTTTGAAGATTCTCCTGTGAGTTCTACCTTAAAGAACCAAGAACCGAAGGCATCTTCATTGATTTTTTCGGGAGCGTCCAAGAGAGCTTCGTTTATTTCAACGACCTTTCCTGTCATGGGGCTGATGATTTCGAAAACAGCCTTTACAGATTCTACTGTAGCACAGGCCTTGTCGGCTGTTACCTCATCTCCAACCTCAGGAAGTTCGATGAATACAACATCTCCCATTTCGCTTTGAGCATAATCACTGATACCGATAAGACCGATGTTTCCTTCTTTCTTGAACCATTCGTGTGATTCCAAATACTTTACATCTTCTTTAATTTCCATATATAACTCCTATTTTTATATTTTAAGTTTTTACTAAAAACTTATAAAACCTTTTTAACTAGCCCTTAATTTCCTTTAAGAAACTTGTAGGTACAATTTTAGCCTTGAGCTTTTTACCGCGTACTTCGATAAATACTTCTTCATCTTTAACGCCTCGGTCGATTCTCATGTGTCCGATACCGACCTTTAATGAGGGCGAAGAAGTTCCTGTGGTAACATAACCGATTTCCTTGTCTCCTAAGAAGACCTTGTCGTGATCTCGGGCAATACCCCTGTCAATCATCTTAAAGCCCTTTCGGATTTTTTTAGCTTCGTTGGCTTCAAGAGCTTTTTTACCGATAAAATTTTCTTTTTCAAGTTTGATAAAAGGTTTTAAGGTTACTTCGGTGGCCAAGGTTTCTTCAGTCATTTCATGGCCGTACAAGGGCATTCCGGCCTCAAGGCGCAAGGTGTCCCGGCAGCCTAAACCGCAAAGCTCAATTCCGAATTCTTCTCCGGCCTTCATAACCTGATCAAAAAGCTCTAAAGCCCATTCTTTGGGGCAGTAGATTTCGTAGCCTTCTTCACCGGTATAACCGGTCTGAGAAACGATTACTTCTCCCTTGGGGCATTGGAAGGTTTTAAATGTGTAATAAGCGGAGGGCATTGCTGAAGCATCAATAAACTTTTTTACCAAGGCAGGAGCATTGGGGCCCTGAATTGCAAGCTGGGCAATTTCAGGCGAGCGGTCTGTAAAGGTAACGCTCTTATCCAAATATTTTTTTACCCAGTCATAGTCCTTGTCGTGGTTTCCTGCATTTACAACCAAGAGGAATTTCTTTTGATTATAGCGGTAAACAAGGAAGTCATCGACAATTCCGCCCTTTTCGTTGCACATAAGAGTATAGCGGACGTCTCCGTCAGCCATTCCCCTAATGTCGTTCGTAATAAGAGCATTTACGGCAGCTTCGGCATTATCTCCTTCAATATAGAACTCTCCCATGTGCGAAACATCGAATAGTCCTACATTGTTGCGTACAGCAAGATGCTCCTTTAAGATACCGGCGAATTGAATAGGCATTTCATATCCGCCGAACTCAACAAACTTGCCGCCTTTGGCGAGCAAAGTTTCATAATAAGGTGTTCTTTTCATCTTATTCCTCCAATTTTATTAATTTGTAATTGGTAATTTGTAATTGATAATTAACAACCATTACGAATTACCGATTATATTGTATACCAGATATTCAATAAAAGCAATAGGAAATATATAAAAAAATATTGTTTTGATTAAAAACGGCAAAGCCAAAATAAGCCTTGCCGTCAGGTTATTTCTAAAAATCTACTATGATTATTTTTTATAAATCATGTGGGTAGCCGACTTTTCGACATCTTCTACTGCTTCATAGAATGCTTCTACTACCGTCGGATGAGGATACATGGATTTTAAGATATTTTCCCTCTTTGCCTTATTTGTGACAAGAGTTCCGATAGCTCCTATCATATCTGTAGCCGAATCGCACATCATCTGGCAGCCTACAAGTCTGTCTTCTTCATTAAAGAGAACTTTGATAAAGCCTACATCCAAACCTGAAAGCACCGATTTTCCGTTTGAACCCATAGGAACCTTACCGATTTTTACGGTTATACCCTTAGCTTCTGCCTCTTTTTCCGAAAGACCGACACCTGCAATCTCAGGTGTTGAGTATACACAGGAAGGAATAACATCGGTTTTTTCATGTTTGGTATTGTTTACAATATTTTCGACAACAAGATGCCCCTGATTTTCGGCATTGTGGGCAAGCATTACGTTTCCTTTTACTGCATCTCCAATAGCATAAATGCCGTCGACATTTGTCTTCATACAGGCATCTGTAATTATACCTCTCTTATCATGCTCAATTCCGGCAGCCTCAAGGCCGATGTCTTTTATTTCTGCAATTCGGCCGATACATACGATTACGGCATCGGCTGTGATATGTTCTTCTTTTTCTTTAAGTGTAAAGGTACAGCCGGTTTTCTCGATTTTTGTTACCATGGCACCGTTTATTATCTTTACACCCTTCTTTTTTAGAACAAGGGCTTGCTGCATTGCAATATCCCTGTCAAAGGGAGGAAGGATTGTTTTTTCAAGTTCGACGATGGTTACTTCTTTTCCTAAATTAGCGTACATTGTAGCGAATTCTACACCGATAACGCCGCCTCCGATTATGATGACACTCTTAAAATCGACAGGTTCTTTTCCCAAAATATCGTCTGAGGTTAAAGCCGTTTCGATTCCGGCTATGGGAGGAGCGAATACGGAAGAGCCTGTTGCGATTATCAGGTTTTTAAACTCAAGTTCTTTTCCGTCTACGTTTACAGAAGATTTTGAAGTGATTTTGCCTTCGCCGTTAAAAAAATCGACCCCGGCATTTTCGATTATTTTTTCGATTCCGCCTACAAGTTTATCGATAACGGCATTTTTTTTCTCGTAGATGGAATTTATATCGTATTTTAAGTTTTCACCTGAAAGACCTAGATCGTTTTCGGCAAAGCTTCCGAATACTTCGGCTGTATGAAGAAGGTATTTTGTAGGAATACAGCCCTTATTTAGACAGGTTCCTCCCAGCCTGTTTTTTTCGATAAGAGCGGTTTTTAACCCTGCCCTCCCTGCTTTTATGGCAGCAACATAGCCGCCCGGGCCTCCGCCCAAAACAATTAAATCATACATACTAATCTCCTAAAGCAGCTTAAAATTTTTAAGCATTATAGTTATTATCTTGTAAAGTATACACGATGGAATGAATAAAGGCAAGGGGAGAAAAAAGTATTGTTAAAAAGGATTTTTAGGTTTAATATTACTTAAAAACCAAGATTTCGTCTCCTGAAACAAAATAAACTGTTTGTAAATTTCGTTTATTTTTTTTTGCCCCCTTGGATAGTGAGTATAATTTAAGTTTTATACGTTTTGCATATTTTTCATCATGTACTTCATTAAAAAAAAGCGATCTATTGTCAACAAAGCAAAGGATCCGAGTGTTTTTATTTTTATTCACGCTGTCGATTGTACTGTCTATTTTTATAGGCGTATCTCCATTTAAAAAATATAATAATGCTTTATCTCCATTAATTTCCATATATTTAGTATATGAGTATGAATCATATAGACAGGGTTTTATATCATAGTGAAAATCTAAAAACAGCCTTGCTACATACAAGTTATCGAGATCATATTTTACATTCTGATATGTTTTTATTCTTCCATTGATAACATAATCGTATGTTTTTATTTCTTTTAAATAACGTCTTACATTAATAATATAAGAATCTGCATTTGAAAGATCATTAATGTTATAATAAAATTTTAAAAAATCCTCTGCCAAGCATGGAAATTTTGAATAATCCCATGCACCCGTATCCGAAAAAATAATGCCGTCCGTCAGCTTTGCAAATGAAGCTGCCGCAAAACCGTAAGCAGGCCAAGCACGCCCGCTAAAACTCCAGTAACCGCCGGTATTTATAATATACGGCATACGTTCTTCAATATCGGGAATCATAGCCTGTTTATCATCAAAAAGATAGCCGGAGGTCAGGCATATATCATAATCATCATAATCATCGAATGGATAAAAATCAACATGGGTAAAATCTGTAATTTTTTGATCGCAAACCATAAATTCGTAACCGATCCACATTGTTTCATTTTCTCCCGGAGCTCTAAAAGGCGTGATATCGGTAACTATTTCTTCATGTTCTGTTTTGTTATTATAAATACCCGCATACACATTAAAGTCGATATGTATATCATTTTTTAAGAAAAAATCTTTTATATTTTTTTCAAACTCTTCCAATAAATCACCAAATGAAATATTTATGTTATTGCGTGGGTATATGGAAAAATTAGAACTCATATTTATCTCTCCTTATTTTTTTAAGCTGATTTTTTCAAACCTATCAATTTTATATTCCATTAATGAATAAAGCTTATAAATATAATATAACTTTATAAGAGTATATGATCAAGTATATTGAATTAGAAGTGTAAATCTAATCTCACCCTTTGCGCTCTTCGCGCCCCTTGCGGTTTCTTTAAAAATTCCCAATGATTCAAGCTAATGAAGAGTACGTATTATAGAAGAAAAAACTATTTTAAAAGAAAAAAAAGCCAACTCTCGGACTTGAACCGAGTACCTGCACGTTACGAGGGTGCTGCTCTGCCGGGTGAGCTAAGTTGGCATGTTGATTTTTGATAAAGAAACTTTACCAAAAATCAACAAAAAAGTCAATAGGAAGAATTTTTAGCTTAAGCCTTGTTTATTACGTCCAAAACAGTGCCGTCGCGGTAGGTGCTTATTCCCACTACCTCAGCAGAGCGGGGCTTAACTTGAGGCTTGCCTGTAAAGGATTCTGCAATTTCCTTTAATTCTTCGATAGTTTTAATTTCAAGGTTTGTTTCGGATTTTAGTTTTTTGATTAAATCTGCATGGCGCGGATTAATTGCAATACCTCTATCCGTAACAAAAACATCGATTGTTTCTCCGGGAGTGGTTACCGTGCGTACCTTGTCTACAAGGCAAGAAATGCGGGCATTAAATAGCTTTGAAACTATTATCGAAAGTTTTGCTCCGGCTGCCGTATCGGCATGTCCGCCCGAACCTCCCAATATTATACCGTCAGAACCTGTAGTTACGTTTACGTTATAGTCCAAGTCTATTTCGCTCGCACCGAGGATAACGACATCAAGCTTTCCTGCAACATGATCGGGATTATTGGGATTTGCATAAAGGTCGGCCGAAATCTTGTGATGATTTGCATTTTTTTCGGTAGAATCTACGGCTGAAAGATCGAAGCACTGAACATCGTAAAGGTTTTCAAAAAGCCCTTCTTCAAGCATCTTTACAAAATAGCCTGTAATTCCGCCGCAGCCGAAACTTCCCTTTATATTTTTTTCTTTCATTGCACGGTGCATTTCATCTGCAACTGCAAGAGAAATACCGCCTGCCCCTGTCTGCATACTGAAGCCGTTTTTAAAAAGACCTGAATGTTCAATCAAGGTGCGGCAGTCGCGGGCTATTTTCAAGCCGATAGGATCCTTTGTAATCTGAGTTGTTCCGCTTACAATACCTGCAGGGTCTCCTATCCTGTCTACCTCAACAACCATGTCTACAAAGCGGCCTTCAATGTCAGGTCTTTTAACCTTTGAAACCCTTGTATCGGTAACGGCTATAGTCTTTTTTGCCATCTGAGCATCGGCTGCGGCATAACCTAGGGAGCCGCAAAACGACTTTCCTTCAGAGCCCGAAATATTTCCTTGATCGTCTACACAAGGAGATGCCAAAAAGGCTGCATCTATGGTAACCTCTTTTTCCAGAATCATTCTGGGTCTACCGCCATGGGTGGTCATAATCACGGGCTTTTTACACTTACCGTAACTTACAGCCTTGGCAACGGGGCCCGACATATAAGAGGTCATAAGCTGCGTAACCGTTCCGTCTTCCATAAGTTCAACCAAAATTTCATGGCAGGGGAAAATTGAAGAAGCCATTACGGTTAAATCTTTGATTCCTCTTTTTTGGATTTCCCTCATTACCATGTCAAGAACATAGTCGCCGTTTCTAAGGTGATGATGAAAACTTATAACCATTCCGTCATGGAGTTTAAGCTCATCAAGGGCGGAGGATAAGGTCTTCCCAAATACGGGCTTCACATTCTTTGTAAGCTCGTATTTTGCATTTTTTTTATTTACAAAGGCTCCCTTAAAAGGATTGTCTAAGCCTTCTCTTCCAAGTATGTTATTCATATCCTTTTCCTCCTTATTTTATTAAGCCCCAGTTCTTAGCCGAATCATAAAGAGCCTGAGCCCTCTTGATAACGGGTAGGTCAACCATCTTTCCCTTAAAGCTGAATACGCCTAAGCCCTTTTGCTTAGCCTCTTCTGCTGCCTGTAAAATAGCTTGGGCTCTTTCAATTTCGGCAGCGGAAGGAGAAAATATTTTATGAATCTCTTCAACCTGACGGGGATTTATAACCAAGCGGCCTGAAAAGCCTATGCTCTTACTAAAGGCTGTATCGAGCCTTAGGCCTTCGAAGTCTTCTACATCGGTAAAGGGGGTGTCGAGAGAGTCCAAGCCGTAGGCATGGGCGGCAGTCGTCAAACTAAAGCGGGCGTATTCCAGTTCTTTTGAAAGACGGGTTCTCTGAATTCCCATATCTACGGAGTAGTCTTCTCCGCCTAAAAGAAGGCCTTGAATTAGCGGTGAAGCCTTGGCTATAGAATTTACATCCATAATTCCGCGGGCAGATTCTACAAGCATAAGAAAGCTGAAATCTTTTGTTATCTTATGCTCACGTTTTATCTCGTTTATTTTTTGTTCTACCGAATGAACTGCATCGACAGAGGCCTTAGGAATTACGATTCCGTCCGGAAGAACGGGAATAATTGCCTCCAAGTCCTTTTCCCAATAAGGGGAGTCGATGGGGTTTATTCTTACAGTGATTTCGGAATGGGTAAACTTTAAAAAGGAAAGAGCATTCCGCACCAGAGTACGGGCCGAGTCTTTTTCATCAAGGGAGACGGCATCTTCCAAATCGTAAATGATGGAATCCGCTCCCAAAATATCGGCTGATACCAACATTCCCGGATTATTGCCGGGCATAAAAAGCATACTTCTTCTATTTTTCATTTGCGCGCCTCAATGCTGTTTCTACACGGGCCTTGATTGTACAATCTAAGGCACCCTTGTCTTCGATAAAGAGCTTGGCATTTTTTACTTCAAACTCATCCAATACTTCCTGCACCGTTTTTTTTATCTGTGCACCGAATTCGTTTAAAACAGAGCTTTTTAAGTCAAGTTCAAGTTTTTCGGAAGGAACAATACGGACAAGGCAATCATTTGATTGGAGTGTTCCGCAAACCGCTTCTCGTTTTATTTGCATAGATACCCCTTAAAAATTTTATATGATGAGTATTATAGCAATATCAAAAGAATAAGTCAATCTTGGGAAAAACAATACAGCTTGCATTTAATGGCTCTTACATAGTATAATTCCCCTCTAACGGAGGTCTTAATTTATGAAAGATACAATCTATGTTTTGGATGCCTATGCTCTTATTTACCGCTCTTATTTTGCCTTTATTTCAAGACCTCTTACAAACGGTAAGGGCGAAAACGTTTCGGCTATATTCGGCTTTTTTAAAAGCCTTCATTCCATATTTACCGAATACAATCCTAAGCTCTTTGTTACGGCCCTAGATTCCCTTACGCCCACATTTAGGCACGAGATGTACAAAGAATACAAGGCCACAAGGGATAAAACGCCCGATGACCTCCATGCTCAAATCGACAAAATAGAAGAAATTTTAAAAATCTTTAAAATTCCCGCAGTCCGCTGTAACGGCTTTGAGGCAGATGACGTAATCGCTTCAATATCAGCCCTCGCAGAAAAGGAAGGGCGTGAATGTGTGATTATTTCGGGCGATAAGGACTTAATGCAGCTGGTTTCAAAAACCACAACCATGTTAAAGCCGGGGAAGATTAAGGCTTGGGAAGGCTTCGGAGCCGAAAACGTAAAAGAAGAATGGGGAGTTTATCCCGGCGGAATGTTGGATCTACTCTCCCTCATAGGCGACACGGCCGACAATGTTCCCGGAGTAAAGGGGGTAGGTCCGAAAACGGCCGTAAAGCTCCTCGAAGAGTACAAAACCCTCGACGGCATTTATGCAAATACAGAAAACTTAAAAGGAGCCTTAAAAACAAAGATAGAAACAGGAAAGGAAGCGGCTTATTTTTCTAAAGATCTCATAAAACTCCGCTTCGATGTACCTATCGAAAAAGATTTAAACGCCTACTCTACTTCCCAAATGGACTATGAAGCAGCCGCCCGTCTTTTTATAAACGAAGAGCTTCCCAATATTGCAAAGCTCTATTCCGAAAAAATTATTACCGAAAAAGCACCTCTCGAGATGCTTCCGCAAGAATTAGGTGCAGGTGAAGAAATCTCCCTTCCTCAAAACAAGGGTGATTACAAACTTGTGGACGAGGCAGAAGAGCTTTTTAAAATCATAGACGAGGCCGTAAAACAAGGTCTTGCGGCCTATGACTGTGAAACCACAAGCGAAGATCCTCTAAATGCGGAAATCTGCGGCTTCTCCCTTGCTATAAAAGAAGGAGAAGCCTATTACTTTCCCTTAAAAGCACCTCTCCCTGAACTTGGAGAGGAGGCTCCCAAGCTCATAGCCTTTAAGGATGCCCAAAAGGCCGTATCAAAGCTCTTTGATTCAAAGATAACCCTCATAATGCATAACGGAAAATTCGACATTCAGGCGGCGCTTTGCTCAAACCTTGTAAAAGGTATTTCGGCAAATCTTTTTGACACAATGATAGCCGCATGGCTTTTGGATCCTGCCCGCTCTTCTTACGGAATGGATAAGCTTGCAGAAAGTGTTTTGGGTTTAAGAACAATAAGGTTTAAGGAGCTTGTAAAGGCCGGGCAAAACTTTTCGGATGTTCCGCTAAATGAAGCCTGCCCCTATGCTGCAGAGGATGCGGACATAACACTTAAATTTTATAATAAATTTTTCCCCCTCTTAAAAAAGAATAATTTGGAAAAGCTCTTTTTTGACCTTGAAATGCCCATTACAAAACTTTTAACCGAGATGGAAATAAAGGGCATCTTTTTAAAGGGAGAAGAACTTGATGCTTATTCAAAAGAATTAGGAAAAGAACTTGAAGAATGCGAAAAGGATATTTATAAACTCGTAGGTCATGAGTTCAATATAGCATCTCCCAAACAGCTTCAAGAAGTATTATTTGAAGAAAGAAAGCTCACTCCCGGCAAAAAAACTAAGACGGGCTACTCTACAGATACCTCGGTGCTTGAAAACCTTGCCTCCGAAGACCCGGTGCCTGCAAAAATATTGGATTACAGGGCTCTTGCAAAGCTGAAATCCACATACACCGACACCCTCCCAAAAATGACCGATAAAAACGGAAGGATTCACACAAGTTTTATTCAAACAGGAACCGCCACAGGCCGCCTTTCAAGCCGTGACCCAAACTTACAAAACATTCCCATACGCGGGAACGAGGGGCGCAGGATAAGGGAGGCCTTTCAGGCTGAAAAGGGGCGGGTTCTTATCTCTGCCGACTACTCTCAGATTGAGCTTGTAATCCTTGCCCATCTTTCAAAGGATCATAACCTTGTGGAAGCCTTTAATAAGGGCATAGATGTTCATGCGAAAACTGCAAGTTTAATCTTTGCAGTAGACATAAAGGATGTAACGCAGGATATGAGGCGTATAGCAAAGACCATAAACTTCGGGGTAATGTACGGCATGAGTGCCTTCCGCCTAGCATCCTCTTTGAGAATTCCCCGCAAAAGGGCTGATGAGTTTATAAAGGCATATTTTGCAACCTATTCGGGAGTGTCAGGCTTTATGGCCCAAGTTTGCCAAGAGGCTGAAAAAAGAGGCTATGTCGAAACAATTATGGGAAGGAGGCGTTATCTTCCGGCTATAAACAGCAAGAACAAGATAGAAAAGGCAGGGGCTGAACGCATTGCGGTAAACACCCCCCTTCAAGGCTCTGCCGCCGACATAGTAAAACTTGCCATGCTTGAAGTCGATAAGGCCTTAAAAAAGCAAAAATTTGATGCGGTCATACTCTTACAAGTTCACGATGAGCTTATAATAGAAGCCGCCGAAAGTGAAAGAGAAAAAGTCATGGCCCTCGTAAAAGAAAAAATGGAGGGCGTAATCAAACTTTCAGTACCCCTAAGGGTAAGCATAGAATCGGGAATGAGCTGGGGAGAATTCCACTAATGGACAATTCTCAACCGATTTTGATAGGGCTTTCAGGCCCCTCCTGCTCAGGGAAAAACAAGGCAAGCTCCATCTTAGAGGAGTACGGTTTTTATTGCATAGATGCTGATGCCGTTTCAAGAAGAGTCTTTATAGAGTATGAAAACGAAATTTTTAATCTCTTTAAATCCGAAGCAGAAAAACGCGGGATAAATTTAAAAACGGAAAAGGGAATCGATAAAAAAGCCTTTGCCCTCTTGGTCTTTTCGGATGAAGCTCTATTAAAAAAACACGAAGATTTTATTCTTCCTATAATTGAAGAAAAAATATGGGAGGAGATTAAAAAAGCCTTTGCAGAAAGGCCTGAGAGGCCCATTCTTTTAAACGCCCCTACCCTTCACAAGACAAGCCTCATAAAAAAGTGTTCTTTTATCCTTTATATAGATGCTCCCATTATTTTGCGTCTTATAAGGGCAAAAAAAAGGGACAGGCTTCCTTTAAAAAATATTCGGCTAAGATTTTCAAAACAAAAGGAATTCTTTTCTCAATACTTATTTTTAAATGCCGATACTGTAGTAGTAAAGAACTCGGGATCTCCTGCAAAGTTAAAATATAAGCTCTTACAGGAAGTCAAAAAAAGAGGCTTTTGAGGTTGATTTATGGAACAGAAAAAAATTTTATGGATAGTATTGTTTATTTCGTTGTTTGCTCTAATTATCTTTGGAGTCGGTTTATACCTGTATGCCCCATTCCGAAATAAAAGCACCATGACAGCGGCAGAGATATCCGATTTAGGCAGAATAGAAGCCGATAAGCCGGATACAAGTGTTGATCCTCTTCAATGGACACGAAATCCGGACTCAATTCCTCCTCTTGAACCTGAGTCTCCGACACTGGTAAATATTGCAAACAATATAACCGTTGTAAACGGTGAAGGTCAAAAAGGAACAACGGAAACTTCAATAAATGTGAGCGATTTAACCAATACTCAAAAAGACGAAAAAACCGCAAATTTGCCTGAGAACCTTGCAGCAAATTTAAACACTAATCAGGAAGCCGAAACAAAGCCTTCTGAAACCGAAAAGCAAAATTCTTCTTCAGAGTCAAAGAAACAAAATAGCGGAGGAACTTCCGTAAAGGGGCTCTCATCAAATCCTGTTGAAAAACCTAAAACCGAAAAGAAGACTCCTCCAAAACCCGAAAAACCGGCTGTCAAAAAAAGCCCCGCTCAAAAAACCGTTTCCACCCTATACTGGGTTCAAACAGCTTCTTTGACAAGCCGATTAAATGCCGAAGCCGCAAGGGATAAACTGACGGCAAAACACATGAAGGCAGAAATTTTTACCAAGGAAACGGCAACAGGTATTACACACCGCGTCAGAGTAGGACCTTTTAAAAACAAAACCGAGGCCGAGTATTGGCTTAAAAAAATAAAAGAAATTAAAGGTTTTGAAGGAAGTTATGTAACCCAAGACCGAAAAAAAAGCTGATATGTCTACAAAGGTCTGTCTTGTTTTAACCGAAAAAACTATCGAAAAAAATCTTTCCGTCTTGGAAAAATATAAAAAATTTATCGATATTGCAGAATTGAGGGTAGATTATCTAAACCAAAGTGAAATACTTTATTTAAGAAATTTTCCCGAGCGGGCAGGAATACCTTGTATCTTAACCGTTAGAAGAAAATCAGATGGAGGCAATTTTACCGGCGGTGAGGGTGCAAGGATGACTATTTTTGCACGCGGCCTTGCCTTTGCAAACTCAGACCCGATAAAAAATTTTTCTTATATAGATTTGGAAAGCGATTTTGATTCATCCGGAATCGAAGAAGCTGCAAGGGCCTTTGATATTAAAATAATAAGAAGCCTCCACAGTAAACTTCCTGTAAAAAATATAGTTAAAACTTTGGAAGGCTTATGCCGTTTTGAAACCGATATTCCGAAATTTGCCTTCAGAGCAAATTGTTTAAACGATGTTTCGGAACTTTTTAAAGCATCAAAGCTGATACAAAATCAAGAGTATATTTTATCGGCAATGGGCCCCTATGGTTTATGCTCACGTATACTATCAAAAAAATTAAACTCACAAATCGTATACACCTTTACCCCCGAATATATAAAGAAAAATAAACTCGAAAAAGAACTGATAGATCCCGAAACTTTAGAAGGCCTATATCGGTTTTCTAAAATTGACAGTGAAACGGCAGTATACGGTGTAATAGGTGGAGACGTAAACACCAGCCTGAGTCCTAAAATTCATAATCAGGGTTTTAAACACAAAAACCTTAATTCGATATACATTCCCATATCTGCATTGTCATCAAAAGAAGCTTTGGATTTTGCCAATCTTCTTAACATAAAAGGACTTTCGGTTACTGCTCCTTTTAAAAGCGAGATCATACCTCAAATAAATTCTATATCGGAAGCTTCAAAATTCATCGGAGCCGTAAATACTCTTGTAAACGAAAACAAAAAATGGTTCGGCTGCAATACCGATGTTGACGGCTTTGAACAAGCTTTAATAGAATTTTTAAACGAAAAAGATTTACGCCGATATAAGGTTGCCATTATAGGAGCCGGAGGTGCAGCCCGTGCTGTTGCCGAGGTAGTTAAATCTCTTCACGGTAAGGCCTGTATCTTTAACCGGACAGCCGAAAATGCACAAAACATTGCAGAAAAATATAAATTTAAATGGGCTCTTTTGGATCCCATAAATATAAAACAGCTATCTGTTTTTTCCGGCCTAATTATTCAAACAACTAATGCAGGAATGGAACCTAACATAGATATAGATCCTCTTAGCTTTTACACCTTTAGCGGAAAAGAAAAAGTATTTGAGCTAATCTATAGACCCGAAACTACTAAACTATTAAAAAGAGCGAGGGCTGCAGGATGTCAGGTTTGTAACGGCTATAAGATGCTGGAATATCAAGCCTACCACCAATTTAAAGCCTTTGCAGGAAAGGAGTATTTGTAATGGATACATCACAGTTAAAAGAAAGAGTTGCTTATTACGCAATAGACACTCTTTTTTCGGAAGGAAAAATTTTTGACGGAATGAAAATAGGACTCGGCACAGGCTCGACAGCCATGCCGGCAGTACGCCGATTGGCCAAACTTTTATCTTCAGGCAAATTAAAAAACATATATGCCGTGCCTACAAGTTTTCAAACCTCAATCGAATGTGAAAAATTAGGTATTCCCATCTATTCTTTAAGTTCACAAAAAATAGGAGGAACTTTAGACCTTGCCATAGACGGAGCAGACGAAATTGACCCGGAAAAAAATTTAATCAAGGGAGGAGGAGCGGCTCTGCTTAAAGAAAAAATTATAGCATACAATTCAAAAGAATTTGTTGTCATTGCCGATAACAGAAAAAAAGTTAAATCGATGGGAAAAGGTTTTGCTCTTCCGATTGAAATAATCCCTGAGGCCCGCTTAAGCATTTCAAAGACTCTTGAAGCAAAAGGTATAACGGTTGTATTGCGTGAGGGTGTAAAAAAAATGGGACCGGTTGTTACCGATAACGGAAACTTTATAATTGATGTAAGATGGCCTGATAATGCTTTTGTAGATCCTAAAGCCTTAGAGGAAGATCTAAATAAAATTACAGGCATTGTAGAAAACGGCTTTTTTACAAAAAACACACCTAGAGTATTTGTTGTAGACAAAGATGGAAATATAGAAGACTTATAAAATATTTAAGTCTTATACCAGTTACAGTATAAAATTAAACCACAAGAAACATAAAGAAAAATTCTGATAAAAAATCCTTTGCGTTTCTTGTGGGTTTTGCGTTTAAAAATAAGTATTATTTAAAAACCGTCGTAGTTTACCTTATCTTTTTCCGAATTTTCACTTTCAGTTTTTGAAGGCTCAAATCGTTCAAAATCTTTTTTCATTTCATCTACAATTTTAAGAAGATTATCTTGTTTTAAAAGCTCAATAAAATCCTCGCATTGAGCAGGAGAAAAAGCTAATCTTAAAGCAGGACAGTTGGCATCATCGTTTTCACCTATAGCCTTTGACGTTGCATTACCTAATATAAAATAAGGTTTATTTCCCGATAATAATTGATACTCAGCCCTTAGTATCGGTTCTGCATCATGAGCTCCTCCTCCAAAAAGGCCCCAAGACATAAATATTTTAGTCTTACCGAAAAAAGCTTGTTTTTTTGCATTAGCAGCACTTAAATTTTTATCGTTATAAGAAGAAAGATAAGTTTCCATTGCCTTAATTAATACTTCTCTATCTCCTTGATCCAAAAGTATTTCAACCTTATCAATCATAAATTTATGCTCAATGGATACGATATTTGTGCGCGGGAAAAAAGTAAATTTAAATTCGGTAGGTTTAATCTCCTCTTTTGTCCGTTTAACGGATCCGCCTATAAGGGTTCCCAGCTCTACAGGGGAAAAATCTCCTAAAAAATTCGGATCAGTTTTGGGAACCGTTTTACATGAACCCAAAAAAGCTAAAAGCATAATTGCACTTAAAATAAATAAAACTTTTCTATTCATTCTATAATCTCCTTAACTATATTTATATAGAATACTCAGATTAAACAATATAAATTCTATCTTAGTTACAATACCTATTGTTTTACTTCAAACATTTGAACCTGCTTGTTTAATACTGTAAGGACAATAACCGTTCCCTGGGGAAGGCCATAAGGAATGTCGCATTTTCCTCCTTGATGGTTAAAGCTTACAAGCTCTGTTCTTTTTCCGTCGGGATATACGGCATCCACTACAACTTTTACCGGATAAGGATATTTAGGTAAAGAAGGAGAATACACTCCGTAAATCATTTTTTCTGTGGATTCCGGGAATTGAATGCCCAATTCCATTTGAGAATAAGCATCTACAGACGAATCAGCCGGCTCACTTTGACTTACAACAGCCGGATTATCCAAAGAAGAATTAACCTCGTGTTTTATTTTAAAAGAAAGTTTATTCCGGGATATTACAGAATATATATCATTAAGTTTAAATCCTTCCATGTTTGGAACGGAAACTTTTTCATTTTCAGGGCCCTTGCTTACAATGAATTCAATAAAAATGCCTTCGGATATCTTTGTATCCGGAGCAGGATTTTGCTCCAAAATTGTACCTGCAGGAATTGAACTTGATTTATACATAACAGGTTCTTTTATAGAAATCAACTGTTTACGGCCTGCCGTAAACAAGGCAGCAAAGTGCTGCTGTACATCAGACAAAGTTTTTCCCACATAGTTTTCTACCCTGTCTAAAACAGGCCCTGAACTTACAATTAAATTTATCCTTTTTCCGGCTTTAACGATAGTTCCTGCAGGAGGACTTTGCTCTAAAACCTTTCCGGCATCTTCGGGGTTATCCGAAAACCTTAACTGAAGACGGGGATAGAGTTCTTTGACTTGAAGCTTAAGAACGGCATCTTCAAATTTTTCGCCTTCAATGTTAGGAACTAAAACCTGATCGGCCGTTTTCACCGATACAAAAAACACGATTGTAGAAATAAGAACAAAAAAAATGAGCATCACTAAAGAAGTAATAACTATTACTTTTCCGTTACTTTCTATACTGTCTGCAATATCACCAAGACCCATTGATTACACCATCCATATTTTAAAAATTTATGTTTCAAAACTGCCTTCCAAAAAATCGGGAGAGCCGTTTAAAAAATCTTTCCATTCAAGCTTTTTTTTAGCTTGTTTTTGCAATACCGAAACAGCAAGGATTCCCCTTCCTGTTTGAACTAAAATACCATGTTTTTTATCGATACCCGGTATTGTACCAAATTTTTTATCTTTTGTCATTTCATTTGACTCATTATCATATAAATGAGCTTCAATTATATTTATTTTTTCGCTATTTTTAAAAGTAAAACAGCCCGGCCATGGGGTAAAGGCCCTTATTTTTCTTTCTATTTCCTCAGCCGGCTTTGACCAATCTATAAGACCGTCATCTTTTTTAAGCATGGAACAGTAACTAGCCTTTGAATCATCTTGAGGTGCCGCCTCTTTTAATTTATTTTCAAAATCCGAAAGGACTTCCTTCAAAAGAGGACAGCACCTATCGGAACAATCGGCTAAAAGGCTTTCCGTAGTTTCAGAATTATTTAAAGGAACTTCAATCTGTGCAAGAATATTACCGCAGTCAGTCTGAGGCGAAATCGTTTGAATTGTAATTCCCGTAAGTCTATCCCCTGCCAATATGGCGGCAGGAACGGGAGCACAGCCCCTCCATCGGGGTAAAAGAGAGGGATGAATATTTATTCCGCCCAGAGGAAAAAGAGCCATTGTCTTAGGTCCGAATATTTTACCATATGCAAAACACACTAAAAGATCCGGTTTTAGAGCTGCGAGTTCTCTTCTAAAATTATCATCAAGTTTTTGAGGCATCAAAACAGGAAAATCTTCAGGCAGAACACCCTCTTTTATAAGCTCTTTTACTGCAAGAGCAGCATCGGAATCCTGCATCTTTTTATTCCGCCCTGCCGGGGCCGGAGGATTAGTCAAGACCCCGCAAAGGTCAAATTCGCGAGCTATCAGATTTAAGGCCGGCACGGCACAGGATGGAGTTCCTGCAAAAAGGATTCTCATCTCAGGCGGATCCTCTTTTTTGAAAAAAGAGCTTTTTTGTGCTCAAATCTTTCGATAGCTTCGGCTTTTTTTTCTTCGCTTAGACGGTCAATAAAAAGAACCCCGTTTAAGTGGTCGTTTTCATGCTGAATTACTCTTGCAAGAAGGCCTGAGGCCTCTATGGTTTTTATTTTGCCGTCAATGTTTAAAAATTGAACCTTTACCGAAGACGGGCGCATAACATCATCATAGACCTTTGGTATACTCAAACAGCCCTCTTCCATCACACACATTTCCTGAGAAGTTTCGATAATTTCGGGATTTATAAAAACATATTTTTGATCATCTATAAATACTATAAAAAGCCTTATGTTTTCTCCTACCTGCGGAGCGGCCAAGCCTATACCGTTTTCTTTTTTGACGGTAACAAACATTTCATCGATTAAGCTTCTAATATTTTCATCTATTTTTTCAACCTGCTTAGAAACCTTCCTCAAAGTCTCCTCGCCTAAATGCAATACTTTCATAGAATATAATTATACAAAATAAGCTCTAAGCCGTCAACTACAGGGGAAAATATGAAAATCATATTTGTAATTGCAAATAGTCAATATTCATCGCTTTTGCTATTTTTTCCAGTGTTGCTTTTCGATTCTTTTTGGAGGTTTCCATTTGACTATATGCAGCCTGGCTTATTCCCATTTTTTCGGCAATTTCAGTTTGTGTAAAGTTTAAGTATTCACGCCATGCCTGAATAGAACTCATATCTTCCAAATGTATTTTTTTTATTACTTCATGCGGGATTGTTTCTTTTTCGTTAAATTCTCTTACCTTATGATTACATAATGCTTGAAAAGCCTTAAAAGGGATAACCGCATACTCCGGTTTTCCGTCTTTTCCCGCTATAAATTGAACGTCAATAGGTGTTGTCATCTCTTTTTTTTACCTCCTCGATTGATAATATATGTATTTTCTCAATATGATTAAAAAGAATCCTATATCTACCGACACGCAACCGATAATCATATTTGTGATTACTTAATGCTTTTACATTTAAAACATAAGGAAAACCGGATAAAGTATCAACAGCTTCAAGAATCTGTTTCTTATCGGCTTTTTGTATTTTATCAAGTTGTTTTGAAGCTTTACGGCTCCATCTAATCGGTATCATTGTTTTATTATAAGATAATTATAAGTTTCTGTCAATCATTTTTGTATTCGATTATGTTCTATTTTTCAATCCATACATCAACTTTTTTCCTTTGTACATGGCTTCGGAGATAAAAATCGGGAGGAGTTTAAAAAATTTAAAAAAGCCTTTTTTTCCCCCCCTTGCCTTCCATGCATAATCCAGCTTTGTCCAAACAGAAAACAAAAGAGGAATAAAAAACAAAAAAAGAGAAAACAAAGCAGCAGCCTTAAAGGGTAGAATTTTTTCCGGTGTTTCTTTTAATTGGAGGGAGCTTGTGGTATTAAAAAAAAGAGAGCTTATCTGCATAAGACCGACGAGTTTTAAAACAAGCAAGAGCAAGTCTTTTATATTGCTTTCCGTTTTTATAAAAAAAGAAAAAATATGAAGGCTTAAAAGAAGCAGACAATAAGGAAGGATGGGTTTTAAATCCCTTAATTGATCCAAAAACGAAAAACCTATAAAACGGGCAAGTAAAATAAAAAAGACCGAATAAAAATGCACATAATTAGGAAAGAAAAAAATGAGGGCTGTAAACCCGAAAAGAAAAAGCAATTTTAAAAGGGGCGGCATCCTATGTAAAAAACTTGTTCCCCTCCTATAAGAAAATAGGGGTCTTATATCCAAACCAAATCCTCCCTCTTTGTGTATGAAAAAAGAGGAGGTCTTATGCTCCACTCTTTTAAGTTTTGATTTAAGCCCCCATCAGGTGTTCCGTCAAAAACTTTTCTCCCCCGATGAAGAACCAAAAACCTGTCTGCAAGGGCATAGCATTTTTCAAGCTCATGGCTTAAAAGAAGAATCGTATAATTTTCAGCCCTTAATTCTTTAATAAGAGCATTGACCTGCACTACCCCCTCATAATCCAAATTCGCATAGGGCTCATCAAAGATTATAACGGGAAACTTCATCGCCAAAATTCCTGCAACGCAAAGCCGCCTTTTTTCTCCTCCCGACAAGGAGCGGGAAGAATAATACCTCTTATCTGTTAGGCCTGTTTTTTTTAAAGCCTCCTCCAGCCTTTTATTTCTTTCCTCTGCCGGAAGTGTTATATTTTTTAACCCGAATAGAATATCCTCTTCAGGGGTTTCGCCAAGAATCTGCAAATCGGAATCTTGAAAAACTATGCCGCATCTTTCTTTTACCTCGACAAGACCCGATGAAGGTCTTACAAATCCTGCAATAATCGACATGAGGAGGGTCTTTCCCGAACCGTTTGCACCCGAAATAAGAAGGAGTTCCCCCTTAAAAACGCTTAAAGAAACATCGTCCAAGGCCTTAAAATTAAACACCCCGTCAAAGGAATTTTGAATAAAGGTCTTTGTTATATTCTTTAAGCTTATAATTTCTTCACTCATAATTTTATCTAAGTTTAAGATTAGGTGTTTGAAAAATACCTTGCAGAAACTGGTCTTAGCTTGTAAATCAAAAAGGAAACCAAGATCATCTTGATAAAATCCCCCGGTAAATAAGGAAGACAGGCAAGACTCAAAGCCTCAAAAAGCCCCCTCCGGGTAAGCTGCATAAATCTTGCTATCCCAAAAACATAGATAAGGGCAAAGCCCGAAAAAGAAGCTGCAAGTATTTTTAAGTAGTTTATAAACTTAAAATCGATAAAAGTGCCGGTATTTTTACCGGTATTCTTACCTGAAAAACCTAAGTCCTTGGCACCCGGCTTTCGAAAAAAAAGAATTAAAAAAGCGGCTGCTGCAAGGTAGCCTATTAAAAAACCTCCCGTCGGCCCTAAAAGATGGGCTAAACCGCCTCTTCCTCCCGAAAAGACGGGAAGGCCGAGCAAGCCTGCCGCCAAAAAAATTGCAGTTGAAGCCGTTCCGTAAAGGCCTCCCAAAAGCCCCGATGCCAAAACAGGCATCATGTTTTGAAGCACTATGGGAACCGGAGTTCCGGGAAGAGGAAAGGCAATAAAACCGCTTACGGCAATAAGGGCCGCAAAAAGCGGAACAAAGACAGTCACGATCGAGGGCTGAAAATTTGCACTCATATTTTCTCCAAACTAAATTGATAACCATAAAACTGTAACAGGGTAACAATTTAAGTGCCTTATGTCAAGGCCTCGCATTGCTTCAAGTTAAATCCAACCGATTCGCCTCAAAATATTTTGTCAATCTAAAACTCAAGCTGTTTTATCTGCGGAATCATTTCAAGATTTGGTTTGCGGTTGCTTATTTCGATTACCGTTAAATCATCGAGAGCGGCGATGTCTTTGCGAATTTCGCCTGCGAGACCGGAATCAACAGCAGTAAAGCAATCGTCTAAAACTACAAGTTTACTCTTACATAAAAGAGCCCTTGCAATTCCAATACGTTGGGTTTGTCCGCCGGAAACGCCTCCTGTTAAGTTACCGATTTTTGTCTCCAAGCCTTTGGGCATAGTTTCCAGATCTTTGTCTAAGCGGGTAATTTTTAAAACTTTTTGGATTTCTGCTTCGGTAATGTTTACTTCAATTTCAGAGCTGACACCGAGTAAAATATTTTCACGCAGACTTGCGTTAAAAATTTGCGGGGTCGGCGGAACATAAACGGCAAGGGGCGAAACAAAAATCGACTCGGGATTTTCTATTATTTTTCCATTTAAGATTATCTCACCGCCGGCTTTTTTAGTAATTCCCAGCATGGACTTTATCACAGAACTTTTTCCCGAAGCAACAGCACCAAAGATAAAATAATACTCCCCGCCGTGAAATTCGAACGATTTTTCTATTTTAAAATTGCTTTCGGGATACTCTATACAAAGATTTTTGACAACAATAGACTCGATATTATATTCTTGCGGATTTTTCATATCAAGCTGCTCGTCCTCGTTTTCAGCTTTTGTATAAATATCTTGAACACGCTCCAGAGAAATTTTTGTTTGTTTTACGCTGACAAAAAAATCCGAAACAGAAGATGCAAAGTTTGAAAGTGAAACAGATAAGCTGATAAAAAACGCAAGATCGCCCACAGAAAAACTAATAGTTTCGATGTTTAAAGCAATAAAAATCAACATTGCCGAAGTAATCAGCTGATGCCCCAATCTAAAAAGTGATTTAATTAAAGAGCTGCCGATATTTTCCTGAAGAGCGGCTTTCGCAGCTTTTTGATTTATATTAAAATAAGCATCTATAAAGTTTTGATTTTTATAATCGGTTTTTATTTCTTGGGTGGATTGTAATGCGGCCGTTAAAAAACCTGAAGTTGCCGCGGCAGCTTTGAGGCTGTTTTCACGCCGGCGTTCTACCTTTGGAAGCAGCAAGGTAATAATCCCAATATTCAAAGCAATTAAAAAGAGAGCAATAAATGTAAAAGTTACATTAACGGAAAACATTAACACAACCGTTACGATAGCAATAACCAGAGATGTAGAAAAATGCGGAAAAGTTCCTGTGAGTAAAGAAGAAAGTTGATCTATATCTTCACGGAATTTATAAGCGGTTTCTCCGATTGCTTCCGAAGTATCAAACTCTTTCGGCTGTAATATAATTGCCCGAAGCATTTTACTTACAAAAAGTTTTTTTATTTTTGTTCTAAAAAGCCAGCCTATATTCATAGTTATATATGCAAAAGCTGTAAACAAAAATCCGGTCGCCATCAAAATAATAATAAACCAAACACCCAATGGCAAATCAATTTTATTTTCAAAAAAAGAAAACATTTGCTTTTCGATAAATGCAGGAAACAATCCGGCAGTAAACTGAAGCAAAAAAGCCGAGACCATTGCCGCCAAGAAAAAAAACGGATGCCTCTTTATAACTTTTAAGTTAACCGATAATAAGGATTCCGGTTTAATTTGTTTCATTTGCTCCTCCTTCGGAGAGTTCGGCTTTTTCTCCTTGAGATAATTTTCCATTCTCCAATAAAAATTTTACATTTGTTTTTTCTAAAGTTTCAGTTCTGTGGGCAATTATAATTGCCGTTTTGTTTTCTATAAGCTCATTAAATGCAAGCTGAATTTTTTCCTGTTCAGTGTTATCAAGTTTTGCAGTGGACTCATCCAAAATAATAATTTTACTTTGTTTTAAGAATAATCTCGCACAAGCTAAAAGCTGAGTTTCTCCACCGGAAAAATTTGCCGCTCCGTCTTCACAAATATAATCTAAGCCTCCCGGCAGAGCCATAATCTTTTCATACATTCCGCTTTTCTTTAAAGCTTCTTTTATTTGCTCATCGGAAATGCTTTCGTCAAACATGCGGATATTATCCCGAATACTTGCATAAAAAAGAACAATACTCTGACTAACATATCCGATATTTTCAGCAAGCGATTTTTGACTGAACTCATTTACCGGAACACCGTTTAATAAAATTTCTCCGGACTGAGGTTCGTAAAGCTTTAACAAAAGCTTTACAAGAGTTGATTTTCCGCTTCCCGTTCTTCCCTGTAAAGCACAATGATCTCCTGCATTTATTTTAAAACTTAAATTATCTAAAATCAAATCCCGCTCATCATAAGCAAAGGAAACATTTTTAAACTCGACACTGTATGTTTTATCATCGAGAGTTTTATTCCCGAAAGAAATATGGGGCTTTTCAATGTATAATTTAAAGACTCTATTTATCCTTGCACCAAGCCCTTGAAATGTAGTTGCATTTTGAGCGAGCATTTCAAGCGGCCATTCTAAAAGCACAAAATAATTATATAACATAAAAGTTTGACCGAGGCTTAGCTTCGCATCTTTTAGTAAATAAAACAAGAGCACAACCAAACAGGATTTTTCAATAAATGTTATAGCTTGGCTTAACATCATCGTAAGAGTAAAAAGTCTATAAAACTTTTTTTCATTTTTGAAAGATGTATCGTGTAAGCCGTCTGAGTTTGCAAGGATTTTATCTTTTGCGTTTAAGCTGTGAAGCTCTTCTCGTCCTGTAATACTTTCCGTAACAAGGGCATTAACTTCTGCCATGTTTTTCCGCACAGTTTCAAGAGAACTAGTATCTTTTTTAGATTGACGCAACATCATAATAATACTGATAACGGAACAAATAACAAAAATACATCCTAATAGAACGGAATTTAAAAAAACAATTATTAAAATTCCCAAAAGAATAATAATATTCGAAATTACATCAAGCACAAAAGTAGAAATATTATTTGAAAGAATTAATATATCGCCTTCAACACATTCTACTAATTCGCCGATAGGATTATTATGATAAAACCCCATATCCAATTGCAAAAGATTTTTTAGCATATCGGAACGCAGCGCTTTAGTTAAACTCCAAGAAAGCTTTTGCATAAAAAAATTGCGGAAAGTATTTAATACCTCTACAAAAAAAACAAATGCCAAGTAAAAAAGAGCAATTACTAAAATGCTTTTTGTCCCAAGTCCGCCTGAAACTCCGTCTATAAACTTTTGAAAAAGCTGAGGTATGTACAAAGTAAGCCCAATATGAGAAAAAAAGAATAAGCATAAACTCGCAAAAAGTATTTTATTATTAAATAAAAATTTTTTAAAATACAAAATAAACGATTTATGTGGTGTCATAATTATACAATTCCTCCGTAAGCAGTCTACCGCATTAAAAATATATTGTCAAGTTTAAGCATTGCTGCGGTTAGATTTTTAATTGGTAAATACGGATACTACAATTAATTAGGAATTAATGGAGAGCTTTTCGTTGATGATTTCATAAAAAATGGTATTTTTGGGGCAATACCTCTTACAATTTATAACTTCCATGATATTCCTCCTCTACCCATTATAAAAGTTAAAAAAATATGCTATAATTAATTCATAATTCTTAATTAAGAATTAATTTACAGGGGGTAGAAAATGTCAGATATCCGCAAGCTGCCTATAGGCCTTCAAAGTTTTGCAGATTTAAAGTTAAAAAATTTTATTTACATAGATAAGACCGAATATGTGAGTAAATTGGTTTCGGCCAATAAGGTGTTTTTTTTAAGCAGGCCGCGCAGGTTTGGAAAAAGTCTTTTTCTTTCTACCTTAAAGGCTTACTTTTTAGGTAAAAAAGAGCTTTTTAAAGGGCTCTATATCGAAGCTGCCGAACAAAAACGGGCAAAGGTTGAAAACCGCGACGCTTGGGTCAATTATCCCGTTCTCCACTTGGATTTTACAGCAAAAAACTATGCCGATGTTAAGGCCTTGAATGATATCCTTAATGCCCATTTACGCGAATGGGAAGAAGAGTTTAAAATAGAAAAAACGGAAGATGCTCCTGACGGACGCTTTAGAAATCTTATAAAGCAGATTTACGAAACAACAGGCAAGCAGACGGTCATCCTTGTCGATGAATACGATAAGCCCCTCCTTGAAACCATGATTATAAATGAGCCCTTAAACGAAGAATATAGGCGTATCTTAAAAGGTTTTTACGGGGTAATTAAGTCTTGCGATGAGTATATCCGTTTTGCTTTTTTAACCGGAGTTACCAAATTCAGCAAGGTCAGTATATTCAGCGATTTAAACAATTTGAGGGACATCTCTCTCGAAAAAAATTATTCGGGAATCTGCGGTATTACTGCAAAAGAATTGAAGGAAGTGTTTAAGCCCGAAATTGAAGCCTTGGCAGAAGAGCGTAAACTAAACTATGAAGAAACCCTTGCTTTGTTAAAAAAGCGTTATGACGGCTACCTTTTTCATCCTCAAGGAGAAAGTGTTTATAATCCGTTTAGTTTGCTCAATGCCTTTACAAAAAAAGAAATCGGCTCTTATTGGTTTGCAACAGGAACCCCTACCTTTTTGGTCAGAACCTTGCAAAATCAAAAAGAAATTTGCATCCGCGATATTTTAGAAAATGCGGAAATGGATGAAAACTCATTGCAGGACTACAGGCCCGATATAAATAATCCTGTTCCTATCCTCTTCCAATCAGGTTACTTAACCATAAAAGATTATGATGAAAGGCTTGGCTTATATAAACTAGGCTTTCCGAACGACGAGGTAAAGTACGGTTTTTTGGATAACCTTATTCCCTCTTACACTTCAATTGCAAAGGATGCAAGCGGTTTATTTATCGGTAATTTTATCAGGGATATCGAAAAAGGAAACACCGAATCCTTTATGAAAAGAATGTACACTTCCTGTGCAGGCCTTCCTTACAGCCTTGCTTCAAAGGAAAATGTAAAGATGAGGGAAAGGGATTACCAAATAGCCTTTTATATTATTTTTACACTTATGGGGCAGTTTGTTGAAACCGAGGTGGTAAGCTCAAAAGGAAGAGCCGATTGCGTGGTTCACACCGATGATACTATCTACATCTTTGAGTTTAAGCTGATGGGATCCGGCACACCTAAAGAAGCCATCCGGCAGATAAAAGAAAAGGGCTATGCAGAGCCCTACAAGATGAGCGGAAAAAAGATAGTTCTCATCGGTGCTGTTTTTGCCGATGGCATCAACGAGGAAACAGCCGATACTTGGGAATCTTGCGATTTATCGTAAACCTCAATGCAGGAATTTGACTAATTTGCCCTAAAATCCCCGTACTTGAAGCCTCCTCAAAAATAGGCTATAATGCTCACTATATGAAATATAAAAATCTACCGGTATACGAACAAAAAGACAGAATATTGGAAATGCTTGAGCACAATCAGGTAATCGTTGTAGAAAGCCCTACAGGCTCAGGCAAGACTACACAGCTACCGGTTATTTTACATGAAGCAGGTTACAGCCGTTCAGGTATGATAGGAGTTACTCAGCCGCGCCGTATTGCGGCCCTTTCGGTAAGCGAATTTATTTCAAAACAGCTTAAAGAACCCATGCCCGGCTTTGTAGGATATAAGATGAGGTTTGAGGACAAGACCTCAAGCGATACTAAGATAAAAATAATGACCGACGGCATTCTTTTACAGGAACTGAAGCTCGATCCTTGGCTCAGTAAGTATTCCGTAATCTTGGTCGATGAGGCCCATGAACGCAGTTTAAACATAGACTTTATCTTGGGGCTTTTAAAGCGGATAATAGCTGAACGCAAGGACTTTAAGGTAATTATTTCGTCGGCTACCATAAACACCGATCTATTTTCGATGTATTTTGACGGATGCCCGGTAATCAAAATAGATGCCATCACCTACCCCGTTACCCTTATCTTTGACCCTCCGGCGATCAAGGCCTCTACCGAAACGCAGGAGGCGGAAACGGCCCTTATGGACAAGATAGCCTCGATTGTAGGGCGCATCTTAAGCGAGGGGCGGAGCGGAGCCATCCTTGTTTTTCTTCCCGGGGAAAGGGCAATCAAGGACTGCATCGAAAGGCTTTCAAAAGAACCGTGGTACAGAAAACTTTTTATCCTTCCCCTTTACGGCCGCTTAAGCAAGGAAGAACAAGAGAGAGTTTTTAAGTCTCCCCCCTTCGGCAAAAAAAAGATTGTTATCTCGACAAACATAGCAGAAACTTCAATTACCATAAACGACATTGCAGCCGTTATAGATTCAGGGCTTGCAAAGCTTAACTTTTATAATCCCTTTACCTTTACTTCAAGCTTGGATGAAACCCTCATATCTAAGGCCTCTTGTAACCAAAGACGAGGACGAGCCGGAAGAACTCAGGAAGGCGTATGCTACCGCCTTTATACCCGTAAGGACTTTGAAACGAGGCAGCTTTATACCCTCGAAGAAATCTACCGTACAGACCTATCAGAGGTTGTTATGCGCATGGCAGAACTCGGCATCCTCGACTTTGAAAATTTCGACTTTATTTCGCCTCCCGGTAAAAAAGGCATAATAGGGGCCATAGACACCCTTAACATGCTCGATGCCCTCGAAAGCGACCGCTCTTTAAGCAGCATAGGAAAGATGATGTGTCTTTTCCCCTTGGCTCCAAGGCAGTCAAGAATTATAGTCGAAGCTATCACAAGATACCCCGACCTTGTAGAAGAGGTTTTAATCGCCGCAGCCTTTTTATCGGCAAGAAGCCCGGTCATCTTCCCCGAGGGTGAAGAAATTGAAGCCCGAAAAGCTCATGCCCTCTTCGATGAGCCCTTGGGAGACTTTGCTTCATTCTTAAAGGTTTTTAGGATGTACTCTCAAGCCCTCGATAAGGAGAGGTTTTGCAAGATTCATTATCTTGATGACAGAGTAATGGCCGAAATAGCCAACATAAAAGAGCAACTCGAACTCATCGTTTCCGATATGGGAGTGCCGATTCTTTCGGGCGGAAAAATGGAGCACTACCTTACGGCTGTAGCCAAGGGAATGATTCAGTTTGTATGCTCGGCTCAAGGAAGGGATTCTTACCGCTCCCTCACCACCGAAAAGATTTTTATTCACCCCGGCTCCTGCATGTACAAGGAAAAAGAACAGTTTATAGTTGCAGGCGAAATAGTGAGAACCTCACGCATGTACGCCATGTCTGTCTCCCCTCTTTCAAAAAAGATAATTGAAGAGGTAGCCCCTGCCCTTTTGGAAAAAAAGGATAAGAGGTCAAAAAAAGAAAAAGACGAACATAGGGCCGAGACAAAGGAAGAAAAGAAAAAGAGCGAAGAAGAAAGCGTTCTCATCGAAGGAACTCGCTATCTCATCAAAAAGATAAAGGGCAAAAAGCATCTCATCCTGCCTTGGAAGGAATTTAAACTCACTGCCGAGGCTATAAGACAAAAATATACCGAGGAAAACCAAAACGGAGCCTTGGAGCAGTTAAAAGGTTTGAGGGGAAAAATAGAAATCGGTAAAAGCGAGCTTTTATCGGGTGAAAAGATGGATTTGATTTTAAATGCGGTAAATAATTTTAATATCGAGCCTATCAAAAAAACAGAAGACGAAAAACGCTTTGATAAAACTAAAAATTATTTTATCGAAGAGGACTTAGAAGAGCTTATAAATTCTTTAAGCCTCTTATTTAGAACTACAATCGCAAAGAAAACTACAAAGCAGCTTGGCTTTATAACCCTCTTTTGCGACGGTACAGGGCACTTTTGGTTTAAAACATCAAGAGGCTTTCATACAGCCTTGCACGAATGCCTTGTTTCCCTTCAAAACCTGATTGACCTTGCAGGAGAAAATTTTAGCGAGGATCAAAAAACAATTGTCCGCAATATCTACGGAAAAATGAATAAGATGATCTAAGGAGTACTTATGTGGTGGTTAGTTGCCGTTTTAGCCGGTATTTTTTTGTTTTTATTTTTAAAAAAATCTTGGAAAGAAAATTCTCAAGGAGTCAGATTAAATGACGGCACTGCTGCAGAAGATGAAGCCTTAGAGAACATAGTCGAAATGGAAGACGCTTTTTTTGAAGCTGTACGCACAGGAAAAAAATCAATCAAATTCATGTATCTTTTTTATCAAGAAGATATAATGATAATAAAATCTCTTTTTCAAAGCGAAGGCATTCCATACCGCATGGAAAACGAGCACCTTTCTTCAATACTGGTAGGTTCAGGAGTAGCCGGAACAAATTATACTGCCTTTTATATTTTAAGAGAAGACTATGAGGATGCCTTAAAAATAGTAAAAGAATATGCCGAAAATAAGCAACTTGAAACTTCTGATAAGGACTCAACCGGCTGTATGACAAAATTCATCGACTTTATATCTGCAGCGAATTTTATCCCTAAAAAAACGGAAACATCGGGTATCGTCATATTTAAACTTGAAAACGATTAATTAAGCTCTTTTAATTTTTTTAAAAGGGATGCCGCCTGATAGTTTTTAGGATTTAACTCCAAGGCATAACCTAAAACACTCCTAGCCCTGTCATAAGCCTTTCTTTCATAAAAAATTAGGGCAATCTCATAGTGCAGCATACTCTGTCTTTGTTTATCCTTTGTCATAGTTGCTGCAAGGCTATAAGTATCCACAGCCTCCGAGGTTTTTCCCGACATATAATACATATAAGCGGAATTTACTGTAGCTGCATAAGCATAGGCAGGAACTTGAGCTGATGCTGCAAAAGAAGAAACAGCATTTTCAAAATCTCCGCTCAAAGCCGAATTTATCCCTGCATAAAAAGAATCTTCATATCTTTTTCCTATTTCACCGACACTTAGACAGGCATTAAAATCTCCGGATTGAGCAAAATACCATTTTGCATATTCCCTGATAATAGGTTCTTTTCCGTATTTTTCAAGAATCTTCCACATATCGGCCTTGACCCTAACCTTAGAAGCATAGGTCTTATCCCTTATTTGTTTGTATCTAAATTCTTCCAAAATAAATCTTGGATCAAAATCGGGAGCTTCCATTGCTCTTTTTAAAAGCTCTTCAGAGGCATAGGTCATCTTGGGAGAAGTAAAATAAGTTTCTTCCATTTTTATTGAATAAAACCCCTTAGATTCGAGATAAGCAGTAAGCTCATCTTGGGTATTTAATTCACGCAAGGAAAGATCTTCACGAACATAGCGGGCTATAACCGGATAAAAGCCCGGATATAAATCTATACATTCTATCAAAAGATCTACGCGCTCTCTTTCATCAGGAGCGGTCAAAGCTAAATCATAAAACACTATAGGAGATGCTTCGGGGCTTCTATCGGCAGCTGCCTGCCAAAAGGCCCTCGCCCTTTCACTATCTCCCTGACCGAAAGCCGCATCGGCTGCAAGCATAAGGTGAAGACGGGCATTTTCAGCTGTCTTACCTTCACCGCCGTCCTTATCTGCATAAACAAGAGAAAAATATAAATCGCCGAAAATGGAGTCAAAAACACCCAGATCATAAACAATACAGCTCCAAAAAAAAGGATGATCGGGAGCTGTATCTTGCGGAATATCATATCGTAAATGAGAAGCCTCTCTTAAACGGCCTTGTGAAGCCAAGACAAGAGCAGCATTTTTCAAAAAAATTTGATTTTTGGTTTTATCATAGGCTGCTTTTAAAAGACTAAAATCGGAATTAAAAGAATTCAAGGCAATATCCGCCAAAATAGAAGCCTCAGCTCCCAAGGAAGCATATGGGGAACCTTTTAACCTTTCACAATAAGGCAGGGCATCTTCTGATTTTCCGGAATCGATAAGGATAGAAGTTAATAGGGCCGGAAGCTCTGCCGACTCGGGATGATTTTTTATACCTTTTTGCAGGCAGATTAAGGCATCAGGCTCTGCCCCCAGTTTTAACTGCCTTTTAACAATGCTGACATAATTTGTAGAATTTACGGCCTTTTTTTGAAGGCGTTTTAAACTCTTCAAAGCCTTAGACGAACGGCCTTCCGATATATGTGTATCAATATTAGAAAGTTCTTCCAAAAAAGCTTGCTCATCGCTTTTGAAAGAACAAGAAAAAAGTAAAAAAACTAAAAAAACAATTTTTAAAACTATCTTTTGAAGCTTCATTCTGAAATTCTAAGACTTATTTTTAATACTGTCAAGTACCGCATTTACAAATTTATAAGAATCATCGGTGCCGAAATCCCTGGCCAAATTTATAGCCTCATCTATTACAATGGGCGGAGGCGTATCTTTTTGATAGAGAAGAGAATATACGCTCAATCTTAAAATAGCCTTATCTACGGAATTAAGACGCTCGATAACCCAATTATCCAGATTAGCCTGAATTGCTTTATCGATTTCGGTTATATTTTCGATTGTTCCTAAAACCATCATCCTAGGGAAAAGATACCTATTCGGATCATTTGTCGAGTCTTCATTTTGCCAAGAGAAATTCAATAAATCGTCAAGGACGGCTCCTCCCATATCCCAAGCAACAAGGGCTTGGAAAGCGAGAATCCGTCCTCTGCGTCTGCCTACACTCATTTAAAATCTATCGATTACCATGTAAGAAGTTTATCAAGTTCCGCATCGGTTTTTAATATTTTACAATTATCATTGGTGCGTAAACTTTCATATGTATTTTGAATAATAGATTGAACAGCATTTACAGCAAGTCCCTGAGAAAGAAGGGCTTTTATCTGATCATAAAGAGTAATTGCTGATGAGGGATCAGGAATATCACTTAAAGTCAAAATTTTGGCATCAAGTTTTTCGGTTATAACAAAAAACTGTCTGCTGTCAACCCTATCTTGAATATCGAATATGTGATTTACATCTTTGGAAAAAATTTCCATTAAAACTTCAGGAGTGGTATTTAACAACTGAGCTCCTTCTGCCGTTTTAGGTATATAACCTTCTTGTGCAACATAATTACCGGCTTCTGCATTTTTCTTGATGTTGGCAATCTCTTTTATATTCTTTTTAACCTTTTTATGCAGTTCATTAATTCTATCGATTTCTTCCTTGTCTTTACCTTCTTTTTTTACGGCAACAAAAAGCATCTTGACCATATCGGGACGAACTAACTCACCTTTTTTTATTTCATAGTATGAACGTATCTGAGCATCGGTAGGTGTTGCCATTCTTACAATTTCTGCTTGGTTTTTTGAAGCTATAAAGCTTTGAATGATCAGGTTATCTTTGATAATCTTTTTGATTTCTTCAACAGTATTACCTGTTTGTTTTTTCATAAACTCGTCAAGCGATATATTTTCTTTTTGTTTTATCAATTTAGCGAATTCGCTTTCTGTTATAGGGGAATTTACTATTGCTGAAAGAGCATCGTTAAAAGCAGCATCTACTTGGGAATTAGAAATCTTTATATTTTCTTTTTCAGCAGCTTGAACTAAAAGCTTAGTTCTCATCAAACTTTCCAAAACAAGCTTTTTCTCGGAATTCGCGGCTATACTTACTCCGCCTTGAGACTCGGCAAACTTAACAAGCTTTTTAAGCTGACCCAGAGTGATAGGTTCCTTTTTTGACAGGTTTACCTGTGCAATAACCTGCAAATCATTTTGGGCCGTTAAAACACCCAAAAAGCCAACCAACATAATTGCAATAAAAACTTTCTTTTTCATTTTATCCTCATCCATTATCCCGTATGGGGATGATATATTTAAAGAAGGCAAAGCCGAACTTCGCCCTATTAACAAATTGTAGAGCAAATAAGTTACATCGAATGTTCAAGAACTGCCCTAATACGCCTTACTCCTGATGAAGAAGACTGTTCTTTTTTTATCACAAACTTACCTAAACTTCCTGTTTTTTCGACGTGTGGGCCTCCGCAAACTTCGGTAGAAAAATCTCCTATTTTGTAAACCTTAACCACATCCTCATATTTTTCTCCGAAAAGAGCCATTGCTCCTATTTTTTTTGCTTCCTCCAATGGCATGACTTCCATAGTCACAGGCAAGTCTGCCTTGATAGCCTCATTTACAAGCTTTTCTACTTCTTTCTTTTCGGCTTCTGTCATTGGTTCAGGATGAGAAAAGTCAAACCTAAGCCTTTCTGCCGTTATATTTGAACCTTTTTGCTGAACATGATCGCCTAATACCATTCTTAGGGCCTTGTGCAAAAGATGGGTAGCTGTGTGATAGGCTGTCGTCTGTTCGGAATGGTCGGCAAGACCGCCCTTAAATACCTGTTCACTTCCTGCCCTTGAAAGCTCCTGATGTTTTTTAAAGGCTTCATCAAATTCTTCCCTGTTTACGGTCAGGCCCGATTCTGAAGCTAGTTCTTCGGTTAATTCAATCGGAAAGCCGTAGGTATCATAAAGCTTAAAAGCCATCCTTCCCGGAATTATTTTTTTAGGATTTTTTAAAAGATTGGGGAGCATTTTTTCGAATTCGGCCTCGCCTTTTTTTAAGGTTTCAAGGAATTTATCCTCTTCGGCTTTAAGCTCGGTTAAAATTAAGGTTTCGTTGTCTTTCAGCTCAGTGTAAAATTTTGAATTTTGAGCGATAACGGCAGAAGCCGGAACCGATAAAAAGTTTCCGTCTATGCCGAGTTTTTTACCGTGTCTTACAGCACGCCTTATAATTCTTCTTAAAACATAGCCCGCCCCTATATTTGAAGGAAGCGTAGTTTTAGGATCGCCTAAGATAAAGCAGGCAGTCCGGATATGGTCTGCTATAATGCGTATTGAGGTATCGGTCTTTTCGTTATCACCATATTTTACGCCGCTCAAATCCTCGATGGACTTAATAATCGATGTAAAAGCCTCGGTATTATAAACTGAGGGCTTTCCTTGAAGCATAGCAACGGTACGCTCAACACCCATCCCGGTATCTACACATTTTCTTGTCAGCGGGGAATAGGAGCCGTCCTTGTTTTTATGATATTGCATAAAAACATTGTTCCATATTTCTACATATTTACCGCAGCTACAGCCGGGGCGGCAATTAGAACTGCAAGCATTCTTTCCTGTATCTATAAAAATTTCGGTGTCAGGTCCGCAGGGGCCGGTCTCTCCGGCAGGGCCCCACCAGTTATCTTCTTTAGGTAAAAAGAAAATCTTATCTTTTGAAACTCCCAAGCCTTCCCAAATAGAAGCAGACTCTTCATCGCGTGGAGCGTCTTCATTTCCTTCAAAAACCGTAAAGGAGAGTTTATCGACAGGAATGCCTAAGTATTTTTCATCGGTTAAAAATTCAAAGCTATAGGCGATGGATTCTTTTTTAAAATAGTCTCCCAAGGACCAGTTACCTAACATTTCAAAAAATGTCAAGTGTGAAGCATCTCCTACATCGTCTATATCGCCTGTACGGACACATTTTTGTACGTCCGTTAGACGGCTTCCTGCCGGATGAGGCTCGCCCATCAAGTAAGGGACAAGAGGATGCATTCCCGCTGTCGTAAACAAGACCGTAGGGTCATTTTCAGGTATAAGAGAGCGTCCCGATATCTCTACATGATTTTTAGTTTTAAAAAATTCTATATATTTTGAACGTAATTCATCAACCGTAATATTTTTATTCATAGGAAGATATTTTAAGGAATAAAAAAGAAATTGTCAATACGTCGATTAAAAATGTACATCCGTGTACATTTTTAATCTTCGAGTATTTTTGCTTCGCAAAAAACTCGTAAGAATGAAACAACCGGCATCCGTGCCGGTTAAAGAATGTAAATCCTTGTACATTTTTGATCTTATAGTATTTTTGCTTCGCAAAAAACTCGCAAGAATAAAACCACGGACATCCATGACCGATAGCTAATGTACATCCTTACATAAAGTGTAAAAGATATTACAAAAAATATCAATTTTGATGAAAATTTACTCTTTTTTTCAAATAAATCATAGGAATATAATGGGAAGAAAATATTAAAAAAAATAATAGGAGAAAACACGTGGTAAAGAGATTTGAAGATTTAACATTACAGGATGATTTTATGTTTTATAAGGTCATGCAAGATCAGAATCTTTGCAAAAGACTTATCGAAATGATATTACTTGATACAATAGGTAAAATTGCATATATTTCGGTACAGCATAATCTTAGAAACTATGAACAGGCAAAATCGGTAAGATTTGATGTTCTGGTACAGACAAAACAAGGTAAATTTTACGATGTAGAAATGCAGGTCAGCAATGAAAGAAATATACCAAAACGAATGAGGTTCTACCAAACTGCTATCGATATTTCTTTTTTGAATAAAGGTAATTTCTATAATAATTTAAATGACAGCTTTATAATTTTCATCTGCGTTTTTGATGCCATAGGTAAAAATATGCCTGTTTATACCTTTGAAAACATCTGAACAGTTATAATAAAAGTACAGTATAAAAGTTCCCTATGTGCTATAATGGGGGAAGATATGAATAAGTATAGCAAAGAATTTAAAGAGCAGGCGTTGCAACTGTCTGATGAAATCGGAGTAAGAAAGGCGTCTGAAGATTTAGGCATTTCGTATGGAACTCTTACTGATTGGAGAAAAAGCAAAAACCGTTATCCAAAACAGGAAAAAGAGAATCATAAAGCCGCCAATATTTTGGAAAGCGAACAGAAAAGAGCTCTTGAAAAAGAGAATAGGGAACTTAAAGAGACGGTACGGATATTACATGATGCTCTACGTTTTTTCGTCAAAGGTCAGAACAAGTAACAAAGAAACTGATTTTTAACTATATTTGTAATAGCTGTCAGACACTACAACTGTCGGCAGTAAGCCTGTGTAAAGCTCTGCATGTCACGGAATCAGGCTATTACAAGTGGAAACGAAATCGCCATAAAGTGAAAAAATGGCAGCTTGTTCTCACCCGAAATGCATACTATCCTTGAAGAACATGAGGATAATGATAACTATGGAGTAACAAGAATGAAAATAGCACTTGAGCAAAAGGGAATTAAATGTTCCCGTTCCACAGTATTAAGGATAATGAGAAGAGGAAATCTGCTTCATAAGAGCAGAAAAAGCCCTGACGGTCTTACAAAAGCCGATAAAAAGGCTCAAAAGTGTGAAGATTTAGTTAAGCAAGACTTTAGCGCTTCAAAACCTAATGAAAAATGGCTTACCGACATTACACAAATTGCCTGCAAAGACGGAATTCTTTATATAGCACCGGTATTAGATTGCTTTGCAGGAGAAGTTATTTCACTCGCAATGGATGATAATATGAAAAAAGAATTGTGCATACGTGCTATTCAACAAGCGCATGAGAAAGAATGGCCGGAACCCGGCTTTATTGTGCTCAAGCGATCCGGGCAGCCAATATACGAGCCATGAATACAAACGCACGATTGCATCTTTACACGGTGTGCAGAGTATGGGTGGAGTTGGAACCTGTTATGATAATGCCCGTATGGAAAGTTTTTTTGCGACATTGAAGAAGGAAAAACTTTATCGAATAGACACGAAAAAGCTGACGATTGAAATGAGTAAAAACGATTATATGGCGTTACATCATGGTCTACTACAACAGGTTAAGAATCAATACTTTTAATGAAGGAGGATATCCTCCTTCTGTATATAGGCAAAAAGCAGCTTCAATAAAAGCTGCTTGATTATAAATTTAGGGGCTTTAGGGACTGTACTCGTATTGACTTTTCCAATCTGTCTTGAAGATAAAAGCATATTTTTACAAGATGGAACAAAAAAGGTTATAATAAATGCAGAGGCCTTTAATGACACTAAAGACAAAGACTTAAAATATTTTTTAGAATATCTTAAAACCGGCAAGACAAAAAGCGAATTTACAAGGAGAATTGAGGAAATGATACAAGCAATAAAAGAAAACGAACAAGCAAGGCAAGAATATAGATTAATGTCTACCTTTGAGATGGATGCTAGGTATAAAGGCTTTTCTGAAGGTTTAAAGCAAAAATCAATAGAAACAGCTACACTTATGAAAAAGCGAGATTACCCAATTTCTGAAATTTTGCTAATGACCGGCCTTACCGAAGCAGAAATCGAAAAGCTTTAATTTATATGTTTGTCATAGTTAGATAAATATTTTTCGGGCGAATGCCGAATAAAACTAAATAAGGGAGAAAATTTAAGATGAAAAAATTGATTTTTATTTGTGCAATTCTTTTTACGGTTTTTACAAGCTTAAATGCAGAAGAAACAAAACCTGAGTTTGAAGTTACTCTTAATATTACGAATATTGAGACTATCGAAGGAAAGCTTTTTTTGGCTATCTATCAAGATGCAAAGTCTTTTAAGAAAAAAGAGCCTTTAAAGACGGTAAGCATTAAAGTAGAAGGTAAGGATATGACAATAACCGAAAAACTTCCGGAAGGAGAATATGTTTTTTTTGTCTATCAAGATCTCAATGAAAACGATAAGCTGGATAGAAACTTTTTAGGTATGCCTAAGGAACCGGTAGGATACAGCAACCATAATGGCGGAAAACCAAAGGGATTTGACAAGTTAAAAGTCGAAATCAAAGAAAATAAAAGCGTAGATATTAAAGTTTTTAAAATTTAATAGTTTTTTAGGCTAGATTTTAATCTTACTATCTGTTAAAATACCTGTCTTGAGAGCAATTTTTATGGATAGTACAAAAAATTTAAAAAACAAGCTTCCGCCCCACAATATGGAGGCAGAAAAGGCTGTTTTAGGAGCTGTTTTAATAGATCCTGATGTTTTTACCTTTGTAAGACCTATCTTAGATGCAGGGGCTTTTTATTCTCCTCAACACCAAAAGATATATAAGGCTATTTCGGAATTAGACACCCGCTCCCAAAAAGCCGATATTTTAATATTGACGGACTATCTTCGTTCTACAAATGAGCTGGACTCGGTCGGAGGAGCAAGTTACATAGCATCTCTTACGGATGAGGTTCCCAGCTCTGCAAACTACGAATTTTATGCAAAAATCGTATTGGAAGCTGCAATAAGAAGAAACTTGCTAAAAGTTTCAAATAAAATTTCTGCAGATGTATTTGATGACAGTATATCAAGCCGAACAGTCTTGGAAGAGGCTCAAAAAAGCATCTTTGACCTTACTGAAGCCGGGAATTCGGCGACATTTAAGTCCTTGGCTGAGGTCATAATGCCCACTTTGGAGGTTCTCCAAAAACTACACGAACGCAAGGGAGAATACACAGGGGTTCCCTCAGGCTTCGGTAATTTGGACAATATGACCTACGGATTTCAAAATTCGGAATTTATCATAATAGGAGCCCGTCCCTCCGTAGGAAAAACTGCCCTTGCAATGACCATGGCTGCCCACATAGCTATTGATGAAAAAATACCTACAGCCTTTTTTTCTCTAGAAATGTCGGATATGCAGCTTGTACAGCGTTTGATAGCTTCAAGAGCAAAAATAAATTCAAACAGAATAAGGTCTGCAAACCTGACGGCAAGAGACTTCGGAAAGGTATCTGAAACTTGCGGTTTGCTCTATGAAGCACCATTCTACCTTGTAGATATGCCTAATATGAAGCTTTTGGATTTAAGAGCAATAGCCCGCCAGCTTTGCAGTCCGCCATATAATGTAAAAATTATTTTTATAGACTATATAACCCTTATTACGGGAGAAAATGCAAGCATACCGCGCCATGAACAAATCGCAGAAATTTCAAGATCTCTAAAAAGTCTTGCAAGAGAGCTGGATATTCCGGTTGTCGCCCTTTCTCAGTTGACAAGGGATGCGGAAGGAAAAAAACCCGGGCTTGCGGATATAAGGGAATCCGGCTCTCTTGAACAGGATGCCGATGTGGTCATGTTTTTACACCGTGAAAGGGCCGACACAAGCGAAGGTGAAGCAAAACCCATTCCCACAGAACTAATTTTAGCAAAGCAAAGAAACGGCCCTATAGGCACTGTGCCTCTTTTATTTTTATCCCAATATACAACCTTTGTTACCGAAGCTAAAGAGAAATGATTTACAGAAAAATCAAAAAATGTTCTTGACTATTGGCAGGAAAAGAAGGATAATATACTTAAGATTATTATTTTAAGGAGGTTTCTTTGAAAAAAGTAAAAGTATTACTTTTACTCTTGTCTGTTCTTTTTATCTTTTCATGTAAGTCTGCTCCCAAGCAAAAAGAAGAAAAGCCGGCTGAACCTGAAAAAACACAAGAACAAGAAGTGGTAAAAGAAGAAAAAGATAAGAAAACGGAAGACAAAAATATGTCTGATGATTACTACACAGTATATTTTGCACCGCAGACTTATCAAATCGATCCGTTTACTGCACAAAGACTAAAAGAAATAGGCGAAGATCTAAAAGCAAAAAATGTAAGGAAAATCGTCATTTACGGTCACAGTGCAAAACTGGACTCGCAAAAGGATGAAGATCGTATTGCATTACAGCGGGCAATTGCTGTTGCAAGCTATTTTCAAAAAATGAAGCTGTTTGATGCGAACAGCATAATCGTTGAAGGCAAAGGCGCTCGTGAACCGGCCCGAAGCCATTCAGAGATTACTGACCGCTTCAAAAACCGAAGAGTAGAAATTCACAGTGTTAAATAAACACTATGAAATTTAAAAAAAATCATTTTGGAGGTAATTAATGATTAAAAAAATTTTTTTTGCAGCCGTATGTTCACTTTTAGTTGTTTCAGCTTGGGCACAGGCTCCTTCTATTGTCGGAACAGATTATGTCCGACCCGCAATTCACTATGTTGAAGAAGGCACCAATTATGTAAATAGTGATGTCTTTTTTAAACTCAGATCAACCGATAAGGATACCGGTCTTGACTTTGTAGAATTTGCCTTGAATGGTGCAGCCTTTATGAGATATAAGAACCCCTTCCAACTCCTAGAAGAAGGAAAATTTGATATTTCATACAGAGGATTTGATAACAGCGGAAACTTGGAATTGCCCAAAACCTTGTCAGTAATTGTAGACAATACAGCTCCCGATACAATGATCAAGACAACAGAACCTTTGTACAATGACGGTGTAGTACTTTACTGCTCATCAAATACAAAATGGTATGTTTCTGCCGCCGACGTAGTCGGAGGATCAGGTGTAGCAGCCGGTTACATGGGAACAGATCTAAACGCTCTTAAAATGTCAGGAAATGGAAAAGAATCCGAGCAAACCTATGTTTCATTGGATGCTGAAGGACCTGTAAATCTTTATTACACAGCAATTGACAATGTAGGAAACCTTGCTCCTATTAAGTTAATCGCTGTTACTATCGACAGAACAGCACCTGTTGTAACTATTGCAAATTCTAACCGTCTTATCAACAAGGATGATGAATACTTAGTATTCCCCAGCAATAATGTTGTAGATGAAGAAGGCAGAGTTATTGTTTCTACAAGTGAAACCGTTTCATTTGCAGCACAAGACGAGATCTCAGGTGTTGATGCAATTTATGTAAAAGTAAATGACGGAGAATATACTAAGTATGTAGAACCGATCAAATTTACACAAAATGCAGTTTACAAAATCGAAGTCAAGGCTATCGATAATGTAGGTAACGTTTCTGATCCGGTCTTATACACATTCTATGTTGATCAGATTACACCTAACTCGGAGGTTGACATAATCGACAGGACCGGGAATCTTCTTCCGGCCACAACCCCCGCAAATGCCCAGTAAAAAAATTGAGGCATCACCGATCAATCGGCTTCCGATATAAGGATTACCGGTTTCCGATATAATCGGTGATATAAAAAAAAAGCCGAACTAAACGGGACTTCCCGACTTCGGCTTTTTTATTTTGTAAGATTATGAAGTTAAAAAAGATATGTTTTTTTGTTTTAATTTTCATAAATTTTTCGTATGTTTTTGGTAATACAGATTTACAGAAAACAAAAACGGAAATTGAAGCAGAGTTAAACTATCCCTTAAATTTTAATATTTCAATATCTCATTTTTTAAAATTTTATAGACCAAATACAGAATCAAGATATACGGAACTTGGTTTTAGCTTAAGCTTAAAACCTGCAAACCTTTTAGGATCTTTTAATTTAAAGCTGGCATATTTACCTTTTATAAATTTTATTGCAGGAACCGCACTTGGGACAGGCTGGGCCTACCCTGCCCTAAATTTTTACGGCATTGCAGAAAATCAAAATGTCAATAATTTGCAAGTTATCAAACCTTTATATTTTTCAAAGTTATTTTTAAGCACACAAGGCGGGATTGAGCTGTATTTTGATCTAAACTCTCAAATAAAAAATGAATGGGCAAATCTTATCTTAAAGACCTCTCATATTATAAATTATACTGCTCTTATTCCTTTAAAAAATACCTATTTTTGGTTTTTCGATAATGATTTAGGTGAAAACAGAAATGGAGCCCGTTATGCAGGAACATACTCTATAGAATACAATATGCCTCTTTACTTAAATACTATAAGAATAGAGCTTATTAGCTATAAAAATCTATATAAAACCATTCCTTTTACCAAAAATAAAGCCGAACAATTATGGACCTTTGAACTAAAGAATGAGCTTTTTTTTAAAGTCTCCGAAAAAACGCGCATAAAACTTCAAGCGGTTTGGAAGACAGCCCCTATTTACTATAATTACAAAGATGAAGCTCATTTTACACAAAAAATAATAAACTCAAAAAAGAATATCGATATGTTCTTTGAATCCGTTGCAATCAGTCTTATATTTAAACTATAGGTTTAAAAAATCCTTTATCCGTAATTATACCTGCACAAAGTTCATAAGGCGTTATGTCAAAGGCAGGATAAAGTCCTGAAATTGAACCGCTCTTAGTTTTTTTCTCTTTTTTACAATCCGAAGGTAAAATCGCCGTCCTTTCTCCCATAGCATAAAGAACCTCTTCAGGGGTTCTATATTCAATTTTTACCTCTTTTGCCGAAACATAGTTTTTATCGGGAAAGCCTATTGCATAATAAGGAATACCAAAATAATTTGCAGCTATAGCCATTTGAAGTGTACCTATCTTGTTTATTATAGAGCCGTCAAGGGTTATAACATCAGAAGCTGAAACGCAGAAGTTAATTTTTTTTTCACTCATAAGAAGAGCAGGCATATTATCGGTAACAACAGTCGTATCAAAGCCCATATCATAGGCCAAGGACGCAGTCAAACGGGCCCCTTGAAAATATGGACGGGTTTCGGCACAAAAAACCTTTATATTTTTATTAGACTCTTTAAATCTGCGTAAGTATCCGCCTACAGTCGTTTCACCGAAACATTGGGTTAAAATTGAAGAACCGTTTGGAACCAAGTCTGCAAAAATGGCGCCGGCTGCCGTATTTTTTTTATACCGGTCATTATTTTGGTCTACGGCATTTTGCTTTAAGGCCTTAATAATGTCATTCGAGGAGGTTCCATTTTTTATTAGAGATTCAAAAAGGCTCAATGCTTCTGCTGTAACAAACTGCATTGCCTTACTCGTAGTCGGCCGGGCATGAGACAAAGAATAAGCAGCTTCTTTCATAAAGTTAATATATTCAGTTTTTGAAAGCTTTTTCCCTTGATAGGCAGCAAGAGCCATCCCCATAGCAGCCGCGGCAAATGGGCCGCCGCTTTGAGTCACCATATCGGCAACAGCCTTTGCAACTTCCTCATATTTTTTGCACACACAAAATTCCGTTTTTGCCGGACAAATACGCCTGTCTAAAATACGCACCTCTCCGTACTCTTCATCAAACCAAGCAACATTTTCATATTGCAAAATAAAACCTAAATTATAATCTTCACGCATTTTTAGCTATTTTCCCTGTTTATATATAAATGTTAAAGTATTTTGCTTAATAATATAAGCTTTTTTTGTAACTTTGTCAGCATAAAATAAAGAAAAACAATTACAAGACTTGCGCTTTTAAAAAAGATATTTTATAATATACTTAATAGTTAAGGATGTAAATAATCTTAACTATAAATCAGTGAAAGGAGTGTAGTATGGAAACAACAAAAGAAAAGAGAAATTTAAATTTATTTAACATTTTCTCGCTAGGTTTTGGCGGAGCTGTAGGTTCCGGGATCTTTGTGCTAACCGGATTGGGTATTGCCGCTACCGGCAAATCCATATTGGTATCAATTATGGCTGGTTGTATTTTTATGCTTTTAGCATATTTTTACAATGTACTTTTATCATCAATGTTTATGTTTGAAGGAGGTGATTATAGTCAAAAAGCATTGGTTTTTAATCCTTTTTTTACAGGTGTAAATGGATATATAACATTTATTAATGGTTTTTCTGTCGCTATGTATGGCCTCGCAATGGTAAATTATGCAGGAATAGTATTACCGCAAATTATACCATACACAAAATTAATTGCAATCATAATTATTACTTTATTTTTTGCAGCAACAATAAGAGGCTCAAAGTTTATATCTACAATAAACAATATAATGACTGTAGTATTAATTGCAGCAATTGTCTTTTATATTGTATTCGGTATTCCAAAGGTAAAACCCGGATATTTCTCCGATCCTAATTTTTTTACTGATGGATTTAAAGGAGTTATTGCAGGAATAGCAATTATGGGATGGGCATGTCAGGGAACCACAATGGGCCCGGTATCGGTATCGGCTGTTACAATGAAACCTAAAAAAAATATACCTTATGGTATTTTTCTTGTAACAATAGCAATTGCTATCGTTTATGGGTTAATGGGTTATGTATCGGCAGGAGTTCTTCCCATAAGCGAGGTCGCAGGCCAAAATCTCTCACTTGTAGCCGCCGAGATTTTTCCAAGATCAATTTTCATTCTCTTTATAATGGGCGGAGCTGTTTTTGCAATAGCAACATCAATGATTACCGGTATAATAATGGTTCGATATCCAATACTAAAAGTAGCACAAGCAGGTTGGCTGCCGAAATTTTTTACAAAAACAACTAAAACAGGTTATCCATGGGCTGTTTACGGTATTTACTATATCCTGTCAATTTTACCGGTTTTGCTTGGGTTAAAATTAGATGCGATCGTCTCTTTGGTAATGATACCTGCTATGTTAACAAATTTATATACAAATATAAAATGTATTAAGGTAATAAGAGATTATCCGGAGCAATGGAAAAAATCTGTATTGCATATGCCTAGAATAATTATGGATATCATCTGCATACTCTCTGCACTTTGTGCGGCAATCGTTTGTTATAACTTATTTATGATGCTTTCTACAAAAGAAAAACTTTTTATGATAGGTATTATGGTCATAATATCGATCCTCTCAATTTACAATTTAAAAGCCGGAAATGTAAAAATTGAAGAATTGGAAGCAAATAAAAAGCAAATTATAGAAGATGCCTTACTTGCCGAAACGGAAGAATAGGAGGAAAAAAATGGTTTACGATTTTACAACAAAAATTTCAAGGAAAAACTCAGGTTCAGTCAAATGGGACTTAATGTATTCACAAAATCCCCAAGTTGGAAATGATGTGGTTCCTCTTTCGGTGGCTGACATGGAATTTAAAAATCCGCCGGAACTTATTGAAGGTTTAAAAAAATATCTTGACGAAGCCGTGTTAGGATATACAGGCCCAACTGAAGAGTATAAAAGAACCGTAAAAAAATGGATGAAGGATAGACATAACTGGAATATTGAAACAGACTGGATAATAAATACGGCGGGAGTCGTTCCTGCATTGTACAATGCTGTTAGGGAATTTACAAAACCTGGAGATGGAGTTATTATAATAACTCCTGTTTACTATCCTTTCTTTACGGCTGTAAAAAATCAAGAGCGCAAGATAGTAGAATGTGAACTGCTTGAAAAAAACGGGTACTATACGATCGATTTTGAAAAACTGGAAAAACTATCCAAGGATAAAAATAATAAAGCCTTGCTTTTTTGTTCTCCTCATAATCCTGTAGGCAGGGTCTGGAAAAAAGACGAACTTCAAAAAATAAAGGACATAGTTTTAAATAGTGATCTTCTGCTCTGGTCAGATGAAATTCATTTCGACTTAATTATGCCCGGCTATGAGCATACAGTACTTCAATCTATTGATGAAGCACTTGCCGACAAGATGATTACTTTTACTGCACCATCTAAAACGTTTAATATAGCCGGAATGGGTATGAGTAACATAATAATTAAAAATCCTGATATGAGAGAAAGATTCAAAAAATCACGGGATATTACAAGCGGAATGCCCTTTACAACACTCGGCTATAAGGCTTGCGAAATTTGCTATAAAGAATGCGGAAAATGGCTTGATGAATGTATAAAGGTAATAGACAAAAATCAAAGAATCGTAAAAGAATTTTTTGAACTAAATCATCCCGAAATAAAAGCACCTCTCATTGAGGGCACCTATTTGCAATGGATGGACTTTAGAGCATTAAAAATGGAGCATAAGGCTATGGAAGAATTTATGATTCATAAGGCTCAAATATTTTTTGATGAAGGCTATATTTTCGGAGACGGAGGAATAGGATTTGAAAGAATAAATCTGGCGGCTCCTTCATCCGTTATTCAAGAAACATTAGAAAGATTGAGCAAAGCATTAAAGGAACGAAAAAAATGACATTAAAAAAATAAAATATTACCGTAAGTAAAATTTAGGCCCTCTTGTGTTTCATCTGTGAAGCATAAGGGGGATTTTTTATAAAGGCTTATTTTTACTGTTATTTTTTTCAAGAATTCGTGTATAGGCTTTTAGAATTTTATCGAAGGCAACCATTTCATCCACAGTAAAAGATTCCAAAAGTTTTTTTCGAGTCTTGACATTATCTTTATTGTCATAAGCTTTATGTTTTAAAACCGTTTCTTTAGCTTTTTCTGTAGTTCGTAAAAAAAAGACTTTACCGTCGGATTCGTTAACTTCTTTATAAACCAATCCCCATTTTATAAGTCTATGTACGATTTGAGAAATCGCACTTGACGTTCTATTCCATTTTTTTGCAAGGGCTGAAACCGTGATATTTTCATGATCGTAAATATCCGTTAAAATATGCATTTCAATCATCGTATATTTCCTATCCGTGCCATAATCTCTTCTTATGGTATAATAATAAGAAAATGACAATACAAAATCATACATACCATCAACAACAGAGCTTATATTTTTGTACCTTTTTTCAATCAAATCGATGGGTTCATTATCTTCTACCCATGCATTAACTATTTCATTTTTATAAATATCTTCAAGCATTCAGAACTCCCAAGCAGCTAGGTTCAAAATTTTACGAACCGTACTTACAAAGATATCAATTTTTACAATGAATGTCAATTATTTTTATTTTTTTTATAAAAACACTTGACAAAAACAAACAAAAAGAATATACTCCCTTCTGTGAGCGGCATTTAGGTTGAATTCTGCTCATTAAATTGCAATACTTGACATTTTTTGGGTTTATGTATATTATACACACGCTCACTGTTAAGCGAGAGTGGTGGAATTGGCAGACACGCTAGACTTAGGATCTAGTGCTTCGGCGTGAGGGTTCAAGTCCCTCCTCTCGCACAATTCCACAAAAACAAAAAAGTGGAGTAGAATTGCGGGAATAGCTCAGTGGTAGAGCGCCACCTTGCCAAGGTGGATGTCGCGAGTTCAATCCTCGTTTCCCGCTTCTAAAGCGATTCGGTGAACGGATCGCTTTTTTTTTACCCTTTTGTATAAAGGGCAGTCTCAAAATCAACTCTTAAGGAAGGAAAAATGGACTACGAAAAGAACGTAACTCTTAAAGAAAAATCACATGCGGAACTTTCAGTAAAAATCAAAAAGGCTGAAGTTCAAGAAAACTATAAAAAATTGCTCAATAAATATTCAAAAGAGCTTCAAATACCGGGATTTAGAAAAGGAAAGGTTCCCGTATCGGTACTTGAAACAAAATACGGCGATGCCATAAAGGGAGATCTGGCAGGAGACCTCATTGAAGATTCTTTAAAAGAAATCTTTGAATCTCTTGATGAATATGAAAGGCCTCTCCCCTACTCCTATCCCGAACTTCAAGAAAAACCAGAATTAAAAATTGAAGAAGACTTTTCATTTACAGTCCACTACGATGTCTTCCCCAAGGTCGAAATTAAAAAGACGGAAGGCTTTACGGTTGAAGTACCTGAAGCAAGCGTTTCGGAAGAAGACATAAAAAAAGAGCTTGAAATACTTCAAGAGCGAAATGCCCTCGTTACAGCCTGTAAAGAAGGCAGCAGAGCCGAAAAAAACCACATTGCTACAATAAATTATTGCGAACTTGACGATGAAGGTAAAACAGTTTCAGGCACTGAAAGACAAGACTTTGTATTTACAATAGGCTCAGGATTAAATATCTATAAAATTGATGATGATATCATAGGTATGAAAAAAGGTGAATCTAAGGAAATCACCAAGACCTTCCCTGAAGATGATTCAAACAAGGAGCTAGCCGGAAAAACAAAGAAGATAAAGGTAACTCTTACAGCTCTAAAATACAAGGATTTACCGGCCCTTGATGATGACTTTGCCCAAGACATAAACGAAAAGTACAAGAACTTGGACGAACTAAAGGCCGATATCAAGAAAAAGTTTGAAATAAGTGTAGAAGAAAAAATCAAGTCTTTACAAAAAAATGCTTTAACCGAACAGATGGTAAAGGAGCACACAATCGACCTTCCTGAATCGATGGTAAGGGCTGAGCTTGAATCACGATGGATGATGATGGCCAATCAATTTAGAACCACACCTGAGGAACTTGAAAAAATGTTCGGCAAAGGGCCGCAGTCAAAAGAAACTCTTTTGGAAGGCTGGAGAGAAGATTCCGAAAAGAATTTAAAAGAAAGAGTTTTAATCGAGACCCTGCTTAAAGATAGAAATATTGAAGTAAGCGATGATGAAATCGAAGCCGAATATGTACGCTTATCGGAAAGAATGGACATTGCTCTTGATGAGCTGAAAAAATATTATTCCAACCCCCGTGAAAAAGAATATTTAAGCGAAGGCTTAAAAGAAGAAAAACTTTTTAAAGCTCTTTATGAAAAATGTACAATCAAAAAAGGCAAAAAAATTACCTTTGAAGAGCTTTTAAAAGATTAAATTTAAATCCGGTTATTTTAGCCGGCTATTTTAAGGAAAAAAAATGAGTACACTTGTACCTTATGTAATTGAACAAACAGGAAACGGAGAGCGCAGCTATGACATATTCTCACGTCTTTTAAAGGATAGGATTATCTTTGTAGACGGAGAAATCAATGATATGTCTGCTGATTTGGTTGTAGCCCAGCTCTTGTTTTTAGAAGCACAAAATCCGGATAAGGATATCAGCCTCTATATTAATAGTCCCGGAGGTTCTGTAACGGCAGGTCTTGCTATTTACGATACCATGCAGCATATCCGCTCCGATGTACAAACAATTTGCTTGGGCCAATGTGCCAGTATGGGTGCAGTCCTTTTAGCAGGAGGAGCAAAAAACAAGCGCTATGCCCTCCCCTCCTCCCGCGTTATGATACACCAACCCTGGGGAGGAGTTCAAGGTCAGGCTGTAGATATTAATATACAGGCCAAAGAAATCGTAAGATTAAAAAAACTTACGATCAAATATTTTGCCGAAAATACAGGCAAGACGGAAAAACAGGTAGCAGCCGATATGGAGCGGGACTTTTTTATGTCGGCTGAAGAAGCCTTAGCCTACGGTATTATAGATACCGTTATGAATAGGAGAAAAGATGGCTCGAAATAGAATGAATGGAGCTTTGATATGCTCTTTTTGTAATAAGCCTGAAAGCTCGGAGAGATTCGTGGTTCCCGGTCCCGGAGGTATTGCCATCTGCGATAGATGTGTTGACCTTTGCGGAAGCTATATAAAGTCCTATAAGACTGTCAGGCCTGTTGACCGTACAGGGCCTATTCCTACTCCTCAAGAACTAAAAGAATATCTTGACGAATATGTAATCGGCCAAGAACAAGCAAAAAGAGTTCTATCTGTAGCAGTTTATAATCATTATAAGCGGATAATGAATCCTCCTTCACATGATGATGTGGTTATAGAAAAGTCAAATGTCCTTTTGCTGGGCCCCACAGGCTCGGGTAAAACTCTTTTAGCAAGAACCCTTGCACAAAAAATGCAGGTTCCCTTTGCCATAGCCGATGCAACAACCCTAACTGAAGCCGGTTATGTAGGAGAGGATGTCGAAAATATTCTTCTCAAACTTATTCAAAATGCAAACGGGGATATAAAGGAAGCCGAAAGGGGTATCATTTTTATCGATGAAATCGATAAAATTTCCAGAAAAAGCGAAAACGTTTCCATTACCCGGGATGTATCGGGCGAAGGAGTACAGCAAGCCCTCTTAAAAATAATAGAAGGAACCTCAGCCTCCGTTCCTCCGCAAGGCGGAAGAAAGCATCCGAATCAGGATATGCTTAAAATAGACACAACAAATATTCTTTTTATCTGCGGAGGAGCCTTTGTAGGCTTAGACAAGATAGTGGAAGCCCGGATCTCTACAAAACCCATAGGTTTCGGAGCCGAGGTTAAAAAACTTAACGAAAAGAATCTTACGGAACTGTATGATCAGGTTTCTCCCGATGATTTGGTAAAATTCGGTCTTATTCCTGAGCTGATAGGCCGAATCCCGATAAAGGTAGCCCTAAATGAGCTTACAAAAGACGACCTAACGCGCATATTAGTTGAACCTAAAAATGCCATAATAAAGCAATTTCAGGCAACCTTTAAACTTGATGATGTGGACCTTCACTTTGACAAAGATGCAATTACAGCTATTGCTCAGCAGGCTATAGACCAAAATACGGGAGCCAGAGGCTTACGTTCCATTGTCGAAAAGCTTATGCTTGATGCAATGTTTGAAGCCCCCTCCTTAAAAGGCAGAAAGGAACTTATAATCAATAAAAAAATGATAGGAAACTCGTCATCAAAACCAAAGATAAAACTTCTCGACGAAAAAACGGCTTAAAAGCAGCTTTTAAATGCTTATTTTAAGCGTTCAAATTCTCAAGCACTTATAATCTTACAAAGACTGTCGAAAGGAAAAAAACTTTCAGGCAGTCTTTTTTTTATACGTTTCCTTTTGCAACCACTATAAGAAAAGAAAAAAGAACGGCCAATATTATCGATAAAAGCAATAAAAATATATCCGTAATGAATCTTATAATATTAATTTCTTTATACCGCAATATAAAAAAAATTCTAACTACAATTGCTGCAAACGTAAAAATTATAAGTAAGATACAAAGACTCATCAATACATTTAATATTATAAATAAGCTGGAGTCCAAAAAATCTTGAGAACTGCTTAGAACATAAAAAATAATAAAAGCAAAGATAGAGGCACTCAAAAACCTTATTGAGCGGTCTAAAAAGCGAATAGTAAACTGTTTATATTGGGAATGAGGTTTTATATCTTTACTATCCATAAATTTTGAAATATAAGTTTAATATGCGGATAAAATATCCGCATATTAATAAAATGTTAATTTTCCGATTCCGAATTTTGAACTGCTTCAGATAGGGCTTCTTCAGTAACAGAATTTTCCTCTGTTGAAACTTGTTCATCAGAAGTTTCTTCATCCCTGCGGGGCCTTCGTCCTTTTTTGTCAGAGGGTTTTACAGGCTTTTCTTCAGCAATTTGAGCCTCGACAGTAAAAGAAACCTCTGCAGAGGTATTTTCATAAAGCTTTACAAGGGCCTTATGCACACCTGTGCTCTTAACGGTCTGTCCGGGAATTTCGATACGCTTTCTTTCAATATCGAAATCAAGCTTTTGCAGCTCATCAAAAAGAGTTTGAGTTGTAACGGCACCGTAAAGTTTTCCGTTAGGTCCTGCGGGCATAAGAATCTTAATTGAAAGAGCTTCAAGTCTTTCTTTAAGACCTGCAGCATCTTGGCGTTTTGCAGCCTTTTTAGCTTCAATTTCTTCTTTGCGTGATTCAAAATGAGCCAGAGTAAACTCATTACAAGGAACAGCTAAGTTTCTGGGGAAGAGGTAGTTTCGGGCATATCCCTTTGCTACGTTCTTAATATCCCCTTCTTCTCCGAGATACTTAACGTCTTCATTCAAAATTACTTTCATATACAAGCTCCTAAAAAAATATCCGCCCAATTCCGGGAGTCGGAAAGGGCTTTTTGAAATAGTTTGTTTTTAATGTAAGCAAAGATCCTAAAGCAAAAGGCTTTAGGGAGCTGCTTACATTAAAATTTCTACTCGTTCATAACGAAAGGAAGCAAGGCAACAGCTCTTGCACGTTTAATTTCAACGGCAAGTTTTCGCTGATGTTTCGCGCAAGTTCCGGTAATTCTTCTGGGAAGAATCTTACCTCTCTCGGTTATAAAGCGGCGTAAAGCATCCGGCTCTTTATAATCGATCTTTAACTTTTGTGTACAAAAGCGGCAAACCTTTTTGCGGTAAAAAGATCTACCTTTTCTTTTGTCTTCGCCTTCGCGAATATTTTCCTGCATGTTAGCTTCCATGTCTACATCATTCATTGTTTCGTCCGACATTTAAATCTCCTTAAAATGGAATATTATCCAAATCTGAATTTCCCATATCCGGCTGGTAATCGTCATATGAAGGCTCCTGTCTCCTTTGATAAGCAGAAGGGGCTTGATTTCCATCATGATACGAATTATTGGAACCGCCCTGATATGATCCTTGGCGTTGGGCTGCAGACTGTGATTGTCCGCCCTGACCTGCCGAGCCGCCTACAAGCTGAATATTGTTTGCTACAATTTCAACCTTGCTGCGGGTTTGCCCGTCCTGCTCCCAACGGTTTTGCCTAAGCTCACCGTCAATAGCAACCTGTTTACCTTTTACAAGGTATTGATTTAGGGCTTCACCCTGCCGGCCCCAAAGAACCACGTCAAAAAAACTTGCTTCTTCGCTCCAGTCATCGCCTGTTTTTCGTCTTCTGTTGACAGCTATAGCAAAATTACAAACAGCAATACCGGAAGACGTATATTTAAGCTCAGCATCTCTGGTTAAGCGGCCTACCAATACTACATGGTTTATATCTGCCATAAAGTCTCCTTTTAGTCCTCTAAACGGACAAAAAGATAGGTCAGCATCTGAGTGATCAGCTTAAAACGCTTATCCAATTCAATCATCTTTGAAGGATCTGCTTCAAGATTGAAAAGAACATAGCGTCCCTTTGTCTTCTTTTTGATTTCATAAGCTAAATCCCGATCGCCGAAAGGCTCTTCAGACTTGATCTGAACACCGAAATCTGCCAGAATTGAATGTAGAGCATCTATTCCCGGTTTATAGAGATCCTCTTCAACCGGAAAAACCGTCATAAGTTCATAGTTTCTCATGTTCCCTCCTATGGACACATTTCTGAGGCCCGCATTTTCTGCGAGCCGGAGTTTTTATAGAATATCAAAAAATACTATCTTAGTCAATACCTAGTTCAGGGCAAACGTATCATAATTTTATCTTCGCAAAAAACATAGGCTGCTCAACCCGCCTTTCGCCGCTATGCGGCTGCAAGAGGGGTATTCACAGCCTATTTTTTTGCTATTTTATTTACCCTCATGATGCGTTTGCCCTTTTTTGAAAAATGTGCGAAATTTTGTTCAAAATTTCTCACAGAAGGAAGCCAACTACTTCAAAAGCATTATAGTGCGGCTACCATGATACTAAGCATGCTTTAGCACTTCATCATGCCAAAGACCATTACGAAAAGCGCAACAGTTTCGCAAAGACCTACGATAGTAATGTACTGTACAAAGCCTTTTCCTGTTTCAGCCATAGCATCGGAACCTGAGGCAGAGGCCTTACCCTGAGCAATAGCCGATGCTGCGATAGAAACACCGCAAACAAGACCTAAGCCCAATAAGAACCAATCGCTCTGGGAGGATGTAAGCATCCTGTTCATAAGCAAGAATCCGTAAAGAGTCTGTGTAAGAGGGGCACCTGCAAAGGCGACCAAACTAAAGGGAGCGGGCTTGTTATTTAAATAACAGCGCTTCCATGCACCGATTGTTGCCTGACCTGCAATGGCAAGACCGATTGCAGAACCGATAGCTGAAATACCTAACGCAGCAGCAGCACCAAAAAAACCAAAAGTCATATCCTTCCTCCATCGTTAAAGGGTTCATATTTAAAGCCCGACCAAGTCAAGCCCACATGATTAGAGAATTCCAAGGTATTCAATCGAACACCGTGGACTATAACGGAAAGCACGTTCATAATATAGTTAAGACCGTGTCCGAACAATAAAAGTAAAACGCCTGCAAAGATTATTACGCCTCCTAGGGCGGGACCTGCCATCTCGTTTACGGTTGCACTTATAGCGCCTCCTGCAAGACCTACAGCCCAAAGCCTTATATAGCTCATAATATCGGCAAACACGTTTACTACGCCCAAAAGCATATTTATGATATTCTTTAAACTTTCCAGGATTGCCTGTACTATTCCTGTTGAATAGTTTACAAAGATAAAATTTAAAGCAAAACCTACACCTATTGCAAGAAGTACGGCATTATTAATTGCATACTTTTGGGAATCTACAACAAGGTTTAAAACTACAAAATACATTCCGCCGAGCATCGAAAGAGAGCCTACATCAGCAAGGAATTTAGGAGACTTAATATTCCTAAATAAACTTACTATATGGGCTATCATCAGCTGGGTTAAACCAAGGGTAAAGCAAAGTAAGATTTGATTTTGATTGCGTATATCCTCAGGTGTAAAGTTTGCAATCGCAGGAACGGCCAGCTTTTTAAGAAAGGCCGGAACAATTTCGGTAGGCATACCGAACCAGTTACAAACCAAGGTACCCCAGATAACGGTCATAAATCCCAAATAGCCGAACATATAAAATGCTGTCGGCACCTTTTGTTTTTTTGCCTTTGTTTTTAAAATCAAAATAACAGCAATCAAGAGCAAAACGGCACCGTAGCCTGCATCTCCGAAAATCATTGCAAAGAAAATTCCGAAAAAGAGCAAGAACCAAAGAGAGATATCGGGTTCCGTATAACCGGGAACAGTCCCCAAAAAGTCTATTAAGGGAGAAATAAGGTTTACAAGCTTATTTCTCTTTATCTTTGTAGGAACGGAATCATCTTCTTCAGGATCTTGAGAAAGATAGGCCCAAGACTTTTCCTTTGCAAGGGAAGAAAGCTTAGCTTCATCTTCGCAGGGAATATATCCTGTGAGCCAAACAAGCCGGACTCTTTCCTCATCATCTTGATCCCCGAAATCTATCGTCTGCATACCGTCATGGACTATTTCAAATTGAAGCTTTTTGCTTACAACTTCATCCAAGGCATGGAGAGAGTTTAAGTATGCCGACATCTTTGTCATTTCCTGCTTGTAGGAGGCAATCTTTGCCTGTAAGCTCTTTAACTTTTCTTTTAAGGCCTTAACGGAAGTCTCCGGCAGCTTTAAAGGAATAACATCCTGAGGTAAATCCGCAGGCAGAGCATTTGTTTCGCTCCGGATTAAAAACCTCACACCGGTTTTCCCATGTCCAAGCAAAATAGTCTTAATGTCTTTGGGAAGCGAATTATATGTTTTTACCGAAGTACTTGCAGGGAAAAGATATATGCCTTTTTCCGCCAGAAAAGTGAAATCGGAAGTATTTATTTCGCCCCACTCTGCATATGATGCAATTTCACCTGACAGCCTTGCAGATTCTTCCATATTGCTCTTATATGAAGATGTAAGAGATAAGACGGAGTCTACAAAGGTAAGAGTATCCTCCTCACTTAAAAGAGAGGGAGGCGTTACGCCTTTTTTCTCTTTTTTGGGAAGATATTCAGTCAAAAGACTCATAGCAAGAGTTATGTCGTTTTTTTCGGATCTTAACTCGTTTATAAGAGCACCGTTTGCAGGGCGGTCCTCAATGTGTACAAGGCCTAAGCTTCTTAAATCCTTTAAGGCATGCCGCTGCTCTTTTTTTAAGACTAAAAGAGTTACTTTTTTCATCGGTACAATCATAGAGCTTCATCCTTATCATGAACCTTTTCAAGGTTCTTTTTAGAAATTTTACCGCGAACAACAGCTGCAACCTGCTGATCTCCCAAATAAACCGTTATCTTCTTTATGTTTGCCCTCGTTTCGGGTATCTTAACCTTTTCAAAGAGGTTTACTCGCTGAGTGGTAGTTCTAAGCTCGGAATTCAAAAGGCGCACCTGTTCATCAAGAACCTTTGCCTCAAGGTCTAAGCTCAAAACTTCCTGCATTTTTTCGGCAGCCGTATCAACCCAAAGAGGAGTCTTATAAAGATCATATTTAGCACGTTCAAATTCCGCACCGGAAAAAACAGGAATGCTCACCCCCGCAATGTTCCCTGTTGAGGTGAGAATCTCTTTTATCTTAACCATAGAGGGTTTAAAAACATTTTGCTCGCCGAATACCGCTACCCAGTCTTCGAATTCCTGATTGAGGGCATCCCTGTGAAGCCTGACCTCTTTAGCCCGGGCTTCGATGGTGCGGATTTCGGTTTGAAGCTGCTGTTTTTTAAGCTGAAGAGTCGGCAAGTATCTTCTGTACATTTTTAAAGATTCTTTTTGATTCTTCAGCTCATTCTTTGTCAGTTTTATTGCCATAGCCTACCCTTTAGTTTGCCGGCCAGTACTTATTTACCAAGTCGGATTTAATACCGGTTTCTTCACGGGTAAAGCATTCGGCAAGAATCTTCCAGCCCAGGCTAAGTGCCTCTTCAAGCGGAATGTTTACCGACAAGTCCATCATTCCCGATTCGAATTTTGCACCGTATTTTAAGAGTTTTTCGTCCCATTCGCTCATCATAAAGCCCATGGATTTTTTCTCCAAAGTGTCTTTATATGAAGCATAAAGCTTAATCATATTGTCCATAAGAGCACGGTGGTCATCCCTTGTTTTACCGTTTACGTTTTGCTTTAATCGTGAAAGACTTCCGAAGGGTTCTATTCGTCCGTTTTTAAGATAGAACTGGCCTTCGGTAATATAACCTGTGTTATCGGGAACGGGGTGTGTTACGTCGTCTCCGGGCATTGTTGTAACGGCCAAGACCGTAACCGAACCTGCATCGGCAAAGTCTACAGCCTTTTCATAGCGGGCTGCAAGCTGGCTGTAAAGGTCTCCGGGGTAACCTCGGTTTGAAGGAACCTGTTCCTGAATAATGGCTATTTCTTTCATTGCGTCTGCAAAGTTTGTCATATCCGTTAAAAGAACCAAAACATCCTTACCAGCGATGGCGAACTTTTCTGCAACTGCAAGACACATATCCGGAATCATAAGACATTCAACCGTGGGGTCAGCTGCCGTATGAACGAACATGGCTGTTCGGCTTAAAGCACCGGCCTCTTCAAGGGTGTCTTTAAAATAAAGATAATCGTCATATTTTAAGCCCATTCCGCCCAAGATAATTACATCTACTTCGGCCTGCATGGCTATTCGGGCCAAAAGCTCGTTGTAAGGCTCGCCGGAACTTGAAAATATGGGGAGCTTTTGAGAGACAACCAAGGTATTAAATACGTCGATCATCGGAATACCAGTTCTGATCATTCTGTTTGCAAGAATACGCTTTGATGGGTTTACCGAAGGACCGCCGATAGGAATCATGTTGTCCTTTAAGGCAGGGCCCGAATCTCTGGGATCGCCTGAACCGTTAAATATTCGGCCGAGCAAATCCTCGGAATAGCTTACCTGCATTTCCTTACCTAAAAAGCGCACCTCATCTCCGGTCGAAACACCGCGACCTCCTGCAAAAACCTGCAAGGAAACCAAGTCACCGTCAAGCTTATTGACTTCGGCAAGGGAGGCTCCGAAGCGGGTTTGAACCTCGGCTAATTCTCCGTATGAAACTCCGTCGGCCTTAACCGTAATAACCGAACCGTTAATCGATTCTATTTTACTATATACCTTTTTCATCTTACACCGCCTGCTTCAATAATTTTTTTGCGCTTTCATCTAAGCTATCCGCTTTTTCGGCGATGAGCTTTTTAATTCCTTCTTCATGGGATTTAAATGCATCCGAGCCCCAAGGCGAGTAGTTATAGTCGATGAACATAAGTTTAAGTTTGCTGAAATAAGAGCGGGCTTCATCCTTAGAAATAAATTTAAATGAAGAGCCTAAAATCTCAACCAAGATATTATATATATGCTGTTGGCGCTCAACCGAAACTGCATCGTCTACCTTATCAAAGGAGTTTTGCTGCAAGTAAACGGCATCGAGTAAGTCGCCTTTTAAGTAAATGATAAAGTCTTCGATACTTGTTCCTTCTTCACCTACAACCTTCATCATCTGTTCGACCTCGGTACCTCGGCGTAAAAAGCTTCTTCCGTATCTGACTTGTTCCGAAGGAAGAACGCTCGGATACTTTGACCAAGAATCTAGAGGGTGAATTGCAGGGTATTTTCGGGCATCGGATCTTTCGCGTGAAAGACCGTGGAAGGCGCCTACAACCTTTAACGTGGCCTGAGTTACAGGCTCTTCAAAGTTACCGCCCGCAGGAGATACGGTTCCTCCGATTGTAACGGAGCCCTTTGAGCCGTCGCTTAGACGGACAATACCGGCCCTTTCGTAGAAAGCGGCAATGTAGGATTCAAGATAAGCCGGGAAGGCTTCTTCACCGGGGATTTCTTCCAATCGGCCCGACATTTCTCGAAGAGCCTGAGCCCAGCGGCTTGTAGAGTCTGCAAGCAGAAGAACGTCCAAGCCCATTTGGCGGTAGTACTCCGCTAGAGTTACCCCTGTATAAACCGAAGCTTCTCGGGCTGCAACAGGCATTGAAGAAGTATTACAGATAATTATTGTTCTCTCCATGAGGGTTCGGCCTGTTTTGGGGTCTTTAAGCTCGGGGAATTCGGTAAGAGTTTCTACAACCTCACCTGCACGCTCGCCGCAGGCTGCGATAATAACGATATCGACATCGGCATTTCGGCTGGTAGCATGCTGTAAAACAGTTTTTCCTGCACCGAAGGGACCGGGAATACAATAGGTTCCTCCCTTAGCAACAGGGAAGAATGTATCCATTGTGCGCATTTTAGTTACCAAGGTTTCCGTAGGCTTTAATCGCTCTGCATAACAGTCAATCGGGCGTTTTACAGGCCACTTAAAGCTCATGGTAAGAGGTATTACATTTCCTCTTTCGTCAGTAACCTCAGCTATTGTGTCATCTACGGTATAGTCACCTTCAGGTTTTATAGATTTTAATTTATAAGAGCCATACATGTTAAAAGGAATCATGATACGGTGGGTAAAGCTGCCTTCGGGCACGGTTCCCAAAAAGTCAGCCCGCTTTAAGGTATCTCCTTCTTTAGCTGAAGGAGTAAAATGCCATTTTGCCGTTCGGGAAAGAGCGTTTAGGTAGATACCGCGCTCCAAAAAGTATCCTGCTTGTTCTGCAAGCTCGGGTAAGGGGTTTTGCAGTCCGTCATAAACTTGGCCTAAAAGACCGGGGCCCAACTCTACGGAAAGAAGATCTTCGGTGAATTCTACGATATCCCCAACCTTTATTCCCTTTGTAATTTCAAATACTTGAAGCTGAGCTATATCACCCCCGATACGGATTACCTCGCTTTTTAGTTTTTTTGAACCAACCTCAACATAGCCTACCTCGTTAAGGGTAACCAAGCCTTCAAAAGAAACGCTTATCATGTTACCGTTAATACCGACTACCTTTCCTTTTGTTTTAGTCATATCATAACTCCAAATACTATAGATAAAGCATAAATCCTAAGTTTAAAAGTCATTTTGTAGAAATTTACAAAGCAACTTTTAGATTTTATCATATAAATAAAAAATATGCAAGAAAAAAAAATCAAAAATCTTAAAAATAGAACTAAATTTTTTCGCTGTCATATTCTATAAGAGTTTTTACGGGTAAATCGCTGAGTACTTTGTTATAATTTAAAAAAGGTAGACCGACAACTCCGCAAAAACCAACCACTTCGGCACCGCCCTCTTCCAAAATTTTTCTGGCTGCGCTCAAGGTTCCGCCTGTGGCAATCAAGTCATCCAATAGAAGGACTTTTTGTCCTCTTACTACATCGGTTTTATGCACCTCAACGGCCGCCTGTCCATACTCAAGGTCATAAGAGGCTGAATAAGTTTCTCCGGGAAGTTTCCCCTTCTTTCTAATTAAAATAAGAGGTATCCCCATTTTATAGGCAAAGGGGGCAGCAAAGATAAAGCCTCTTGCTTCGATGGCGGCAACAGCATCTATTTTTTCATCCTTGTACATTTCCGTCATTTTATCAAGGCAATAGCTAAAAACTTGAGGATTTACCAAAACACCGGTAATATCATAAAAAAGAATTCCTTTTTTTGGGAAGTCAGGAACACGCCTTATGGCTGCATCTATTATTTTGTCTTTCATAAGAGACAGTCTACACCTTATTTTTGCAATGGTCAATAGGAAGATAATATTTTATAAGTGTTACTCTGTGTACATTTTGCAGATATCTCTTCCGCTTTCTTTGGCCTTATAAAGAGCGGCATCGGCAAAGGAAAGCATAGTTTCATATGAAAGTTCATTAGCCGGAACGGAGGCATAAGCTCCTAAGCTTATAGTTAAGATCTTGTCCTTTGCCGCCGAATGTTCAATATGTAAATTTTTAACTTCAATACGGAGTTTTTCGGCTATCTTCATTGTTTCAGACACAGAACTATTATAAAGTAAGACTAAGAACTCTTCTCCCCCGTATCTTCCGAGAAAGTCATGTTTTGCTCTAAGATTTTTTTGCAAGGTTTGAGCAACACTCCGCAGGACATTATCCCCGGCTTGGTGTCCATATAGGTCATTATATTGTTTAAATAAATCTATATCTATCATTATTAAAGATATCTGCTGCTTATTATCAAGCCCCTTGCGCCAAAGCTCCTTACCAAATGTGTCCAGCTGTCTCCTGTTTCCTACTCCTGTTAACTCGTCAACTGTAGATAAAACCGTAAGCTGTTCGTTTGCGGATATAAGATCTTTTTGTTCTTCTTGAAGTTTTTTATTGACAACCTTATACTGAAAAAGCTGACGAAGCCTGCAAGCTAAAAAGGCTAAGCCTGAACAAATTAAAATATAGGCGGCAATCATCGGCATCGAAAGCCAAAAAGGTTTTTCTATAATAAAGGTAAAAGACGTCGGCTCAGGATAGGGGTTTGAAATATCCTTTACTTTAAATGTATATTTTCCCGATTTAAGGTTAGTGTATTGAACATAGTTTTTCATATTGGCATTTATCCAATTTTTATCAAAACCTTCAAGCATAAAAACATAAGAAGGCCTTGAAAGAGGAGATAAATCCATCGATGAAAACTCAAAGCTTATATTATTTTCGGAATACTTATATTTAGAAGCTTTTTGAAGATCAATTTTAAATGCAGGAGTCTGATTTCCGTTTATACCTATAGTTCTTATTTTTACAGGAACTTCTTGTTTTTTAAAAGATAAAAGATAGTTAATATCTACGCCTAAAACACCTTCTTGAGTTCCCACAAAGCATTCATTTCCAATTGTAACTGGAACTGTTGTAAACCTTCTTTCATGGTTATAGAAAGTATAGCTGTATATAATTTCACTATTTCGATTAAATATCGTCATGCCTTTTATTGCAGTAACACATATGGAATTATTATCCATATCGGTAATGCCGGTAATAAAATTTGCGGGCAGACCGTCAGTTGAAGTATAATTTAAGATCATTTTTTTTTCGGCATCAAATATGTTAATGCCGCCGTCACTGGTTCCTATCCACAACTTACCGGAAACATCTTGAAATAATGAGGTTATTCTGTCTGAAGAAATACCATCTCTATTATTTACATCATATCGGTATATCATAAAGTCATCAGATGAAGGTCTATATTCGGCAAGCCCCTTGTTTGTTCCTGCCCAAAGTTTTTTGGAGGAATCTATCAGCAGGCTAAAAATAAGATTGCTGCATAAACTATTCGGATTTTTAGGATCATTTTTATATCTTTTAAGAATTCCGGATGAAGGTGAAAATTTAATAAGCCCTCCATCATAAGTACCTATCCATAAAAGGCCCTTATCATCGCTTGTAATGCTGTATATAATTCTTTCACCGTCTTCAATTATATTATCATTATACAGATTAACCCCGACAAAGGCATCCTTTTTTTTATCGTACTTACATAAGCCAATGTCCGTCCCGACCCATATATCTTCATTTTTATCTATGTAAAATTTAAATACGGAGTTGGAAATAATTTTAGATTCGGAATAACGATAGTGCTTCTTTTTTCCTGTGTTTACATCGTAATAAGTGATGCCGTTATTTAAAAGGCTTATCCATAAGTTCCCTTTTTTATCCTTACTCAAATCGAAGACCGAATTTTCCCTGCCGGTAACCTTATTTTCATGAAGCAATATAAGCTTTGACCACATACGCTTAGTGTCATATATATTTACTCCGCCTCCGTTTGTGCCGACCCATAATGAACCGTAACTATCTACATGTATCGAAAAAATAAAATCGTTTGAAAGATTATACGAACGCTGCTTTGAAGTATATTCTGTATAAGAATATGTATTTTTATCAAAACTTATTAAGCCTCCGCCCCAAGTCCCTATCAAGAGTACATCATCAGAAAATTTGTTTGATAGGCAGGATATTTTATTGTTTGAAAATGAAAAAAGTTCTCTCTTTCCGTTTTTAGGATCAATTCGAAATAGTCCGGTATTCCAAACGGATACCCAATATATTCCGTCTTCTTCCAAAATATTATGAACAAGGGATTCCATAAGGCTGCTATCGTTTCCAAAAAGCCGTGACGGTTTAAATCTTTTATTGGGCTCATCATACTCCCACAAGCCCCCATGTGTACAGGCATATATCCGTCCCTCAGAGTCTTCATAAATATCGGCTATTCCATTGTTTCCTATGTAAAATTCGGCAGTTTGAGAAAACTCTATAACGGATCCGTCATCTTCATTTAAGATATATAAACCATCCAAACTTCCCACCCATAGGCGGCCGTGAGAATCCCTTAAAAAGCCGAAAACAATCGAGTTTGTCATATCAAAATGAGTAAAGGTCTCGGTATCGACATTAAACCTTTCAACTCCGTCAAAGGTGCCAAGCCAAAAAACATCGCTTCCGTTTTTTGCCTTTATCGGGTCCCTATATAAGGATTGGATTTGAGAGGATTGAATGGAATCTTTAGAAAAAGGAATATATTCATAATTTTTATATTTAATACCGTCATAAAAGCCGAGACCTTCTTTAGTCCCGAACCAAAGGCGTCCGTGAGAATCCTGCGAAATACCGGTAACAAATTTGGAGGCAATGGATGAAGGCTGAGAATAAAAAACAAAAACATCCTCATCAGCGAATAAATTAAAAGTAAACAAAATAAGAAAGAAAAGAATTACTTTTTTATGCACATTACCCATCCTTTATATCAAACATCAATACATGACTTAAAAAGTCTAAAACATTAAAAAGAAAAAGTCAACTGCTCATTACTAAAAGTATTAGCGCCTTTATTGACTAATATTAACCCCTATCTTTTTTAGATCTTCCAAAAAGGAAGGATAGCTTATATTAAAGCATTCGGCATCTTGAAGGATAAAATCCGATTTTTCTTTATTTTCGATACCTGCACCCATAACCGTAAGCATCATAGCTATGCGGTGATCCCCATGCGAAAAAACTTTAGCAGGTTTTAAGTTCTTTCCTCCGCTTCCTCGGATAAGTAAAAAATCCCTGCCTTCCGCAATATCTGCTCCAAGTTTTTTTAATTCTGAGGCAATTGCAGAAAGTCTGTCGCACTCCTTATAACGGCATATTTCTATATTTTTTAAAAGGGTTTCGCCATTTGCAAAGGATGCGATTGCAGAAAGAGCCGGCACCGCATCCGGAATATCGGAACAATCAAAGGTTCCGCCCTTTAAGCTTGAAGGGTAAATTTTAAGGGTTTGTGTTTTTTCTTCAAAGCGGATATCGGCGTTCATTTCTTTTAAGACCTCGACTATGCGGGAATCCCCTTGTACGTCATTTATATCTATGTTGCTTATACTGAAAGGAGAAGCTGTAATCAATGCTAAGGCAATGAGAAAGGCGGCGCTTGACCAGTCAGCCGGGATACTTGCCGAAAAGGGCGAAAGTTTTTGATTTCCGTTAAGTCTAAAGGCCTTAAAATCATCCGAAGCATCGAATTTAATACCGCAAGTTTTAAGCCAATGAAGGGTCATTTTTAAATAGGGCAATTCCCCTGCTCTTTTTAAATTTATTTGTAAAGAAGACTCTAATAAGCCGGCTCCAAGCAAGAGGCCGCTTACAGGTTGCGAAAAATCTCCTTCAAGACAGATTTTTTTTTCTTCAAGGCATGTGATTAAAGATGCTGTTCCTAAACGTCTGATGTGAGTTCCTAAAACCCGTATAGGAGCTCTTTCGGGGCTGTCAAGAAATTCGTATTTTAAACCCAGCCCCTCATAAATTTCAGTTAAGGGTTTGACAGGTCTTTTTAGAATTGACGAGTCGCCTGTTAAAACAAAGTCTGAAGGCATCAAGGAAAGAAAAGAACCTAAAAAATAAAAAAGAGTTCCGGAATTCCCGGTATCTATTTTTACGGATTTTTGCTTTTTAATCTGTTTTTTTAAGCCTTCTTTCGGAGGAAAAACAACTATATCTGCAGAAGATGTGTTTTTTTGCGCGATTTTAAATTTTACGCCTAAGGATTCAAATACCGCAATGGCCGTTTTAGTGTCTCCGCTCATAAGAAGATTTTTAATCTCGGAAGAACCTTCTGCAAATGAGGCTAAAACAAGGGCCCTCATCGAATGACTCTTTGAGGGCGGAACCTCTATCTGTACCGGAGAAAGATATGAAGATTTTTTAATCTTTAAAATCATTTTTTTAAAAGAGCTTTTAGTTCTTTTAGGCGTTCTTGGTCTTCACAGCCGGCAAGAAGCTTTATCGTTTCCTTAGCCTTTTCTTTCCGGTTTGTCTGGATATAAAGATTTGTAAGATCGAATAAAAGCTCTTCGCTTTCACCGAATTCATCGATAGCCTTCCTTAAGCTTACTTCGGCACGGGCATGGTCGCCTTTTTTTACTGCAAGAAGAGAAATAAGCCTGTATATTCTTTCTGTAGGTTCTATATCGAGGGCTTTGACCAAAAGACCGTCGGCATCGTTCAAATAGCCTATCTCGATGGAATTTTCGGCCTTATCGGTTAAAAGGACAGGATCTTCGGGTTTTAGTTTTAAGGCTTTCTGGAACCAAATATCGGCTTCATCATATTGCTCGTCAAAGAATAAGGCATTTGCATAAATATGAAAGGCCTCGCCCCGATTTCTTTCGGCCGCCAAGTCTGCAGTTCCAGCCTCTATATCAAAAAGAGGGGCACATTCTTTTAAACGGCCTTGAAGACGCATAACTTCTACATAGTTTTCCAAAATAACTATTTCATCGGGGAGCATCTTACGGGCTTTTTCAATTTCGATTTGAGCATCAAAGAAGGCATCTTCATCAATGGCACAAAGAGCTTTTAAATTAAAAATCCAGCCATTGTTAGGCTCAAGGGCTTCAGCCTCTAAAAGAGGAACAGAGCAGTCTTCCCCTATTAAATACAAGGCCTCTGCCAAACGGAAATGATAAAGGCCGTGTTCGGGTCCAAGCTTACAAGCCTTTTTAAAGAATTTGATAGCTTCGTCAGGGTTTTCATCGTGGATAAGAAGGCCGTACAAATACCATATCGTAGAATCGCTTGTCTTTGCATCACAGAGTTTTTTAAAATTAACCTTGGCTTCCCATTTGTTGTCTACAGCATAATAGAATTTACCGCTTAAGGCCCATGTACGCTCATCTTCCGGAGCAATACGCTCAAGGGCGTTTATTACATCGGCCATTTCGTTATATTCTTCGGAAGCCAAAAAGATTTTTCCGGCTTCAGTATAGGCTTCTATAGCCTCTGACTTCTTTCCCGCAAGATTTAATTCGTTTGCCTCATTATATTTTAATACGCCCTGTTCAGGTTTTAATGCAAAGGCCTTTGCATAGAAAGCGGCCGATTTTTCATGTTCTCCTTGAGAATTTAAAAAATGCCCCTGTAAAGAGCAAAGCAAGACCGACTTTTCAATTTCTTCAGTAGGAATATCTTTGAGAAGATCTCCTAATTTTTTCATATTTCCCGATTGGTAGTAAAGGCCGGCAAGTTCAGCCATTATTTCATAATTATCGTGTTCAATATCAAGGGCCGATAAAAATTCTTTTTCAGCTTCTTCATTTAAACGCTGAGCAAAATATATTCTTCCTGCCAAAATATGATCTTGAATACCGGGATCACGTAGTTTCCATGCCTGCTTTATTTGATAAACAGCGGCTACATATTGTCCCATAGCGTAATATGTTGAAGCAAGGTTGATATAGGCCTCAGGAGAAATAGCATCAGGATTATTGGCGGCGGAATCGGTATTTTCGACAAGGAGGGGCTGAGAAATAATTTTAAATTCGTTTAAATAAAATTTTACCTTTGAGTGCGATTCCCAGTTTTGACCGGCAAAGCCTATTTTTCCGGCAGCTTGGACAATATCGGAATCGAATTTACCAAGCCAAGTATTGTTTACAAGGACCGTTATACTTGTTCCTGCACAGATTAGTTTTATTTTAAATTTTGAACTATCAACATCGGTTAAAGGCTTTGTCCAGCCTAGGATGGGCATGGGAGTAGAATTTACAACAGCTTCAAGCCTTATCCACCCCTTGTCGGAAATAAGAAGAGAGTAAAAGGCCTTATCGCTTATATGTCTAAACACAAAGCCGGCAGCACAATAGCCTGCACTTGTATTTTCTTCAGGAAAAAAGTTATCGGTAAAAACAGGCAGCTCAATTTCGGCATCAAGCACGAAGTCCTTATACCTAAATACAGGGTTTAAGGACCAAGCATAAAGATGTTTGCGCTTAAGCTCCAAAGAGTAAGATTGTTTACCGTCAAGGTTTTCTTCAAACAAAGACCGGTAACCGTCTCCTGTTTCTTCTAAAAAACGGGCATTTTCTTTTTTAGAAAAATCGGCTTCCCATATCTCTTCTTTTATTTCTTCCGTGTCTATCGCCGGCTGAGATTTTTTGCCCTCATACTTTTTTAGAATTTTGTTCTTAAAATAATAAAAATATAATTTAAGTCGTTCCATAATGCTTTATAGAGATTACAAAAAAAACGCATTTTAGTCTAGCAGGTAATTACAATTCTATTAACAACAGCAGGTAATTACAATTCAATGCTTTCTATCTTTTTTTCCGCATATATTCCATAGGGCTTAATCAAAACTGCAAAGACAGCGGCAGGTATACCGCAAAAATATATTAAGATTACCCAGAGATAGGAATTCATGGTGAAAAATACTACAACGGCAGAAATAGCCAAAATAATCATATTAAAAAACATGATAAAAACAACATTTGTATTTTGCTTCATTGCTGCCACAGGATTATCCCAATGAAGTTTAGGATGGGCCGTATCCAAAAATAAGGAAACAAGGTTGACAAGGGCCGAAAAGCAAAGGGCTACCAAGGCCGATAGAACTATATGCAGAAGGCCGAATTTAAATACAAAGCCTGCAAAACCAACCCCTATTACTATGGCAAAAACTGCAAAAATCATGGCATGGGCTAATTTAGCGTACATATAAGCTGCAATATCAATAGGTAAACTCTTAATAAAAGGGATAAATTTGGCATCCCTTGAAAGAGCCGTATCTGCAATGTTAGTCATAGAACCTAAAAAGCCTGCTGCAAGGCCCGTAATTACAAAGCCCGCATTTCCCTGCATAAAATCAAGTACATGAGGCGGCACATTATTTAAGTTTGTCCCCTTTGCAATACTTATAACGATTATCAATGTCGGCATAAATATAATCGAAAAGGGGCCGTTTAAAAGATAAACCGGAGTACGGTTCATCATTTTAAATTCCCTCTTTAAATAGGCCATAAAGGGGCTTGAGCTTTTTATGTTTTTATGTAAAAAGGCTGAAACCTGTTTTGCTTCAAGTTTTTTTACGCTTTTTTCGTTAAAACCTATAAGGCTTTCGGTATAAAGTTTTGACATAAGACCGATGACCAAGGCCGGAAGGGCTCCACAAAGGGCAATAAGGACTACTAGATATAAAAAGCTTGTAATGGAAGCCGGTTCACTTAGTATATGGCCTACAAGTTTTATGGGAGGATAGTATAAGCCGTAATTTTGGAAGATAACAGCATTGGATTCGACTATTTTATAAAGAGCCTCAGGATCGGAACCAGCAGCCGATTGGATTATATAATTGAAGCCCAGGGCCAAGGCCATACCTAAAATTCCGTTTATAGCCATGACAACATTTTTATTTTTAAACACCTTACTAAAACGCATAATTAGGATATTAACAAAATAACAGGCGGAAATCATGGGGAGAGGAATCGCAAGGGAGCAGATGAGGGCCCAGAGATAAAATATAAGAGGCGGAGACTCCATATAGCCGTATATTCCCATCAAAACTGCAAAAAATGCAAAAGAAGTAATTAAAGAGTTAATACTGTTTGCACAAAATTTTGATGCGAACAAGGTACGAGGCTTAATTGGCATAGACAAAAACTGTTCTTCAATTTCACCGATATAGTAGGTGGAAACAGTAAGCATAAAGCCGAATAGGAGACTCATAAAAGAGATAATAACAGCCGTTACCTCAAAAAGAATACTTATATTGTTTACAGCCTGTGCCGTTCCGTATAGGCCGAAAATAAAAAAGCCGAAGATAAACAAAAACTCGGCAAAAACCACTAAAAACAAAACCGCCATGCCGAGTATCTTAGCCTTGGAATTTCTTGTTACGGTTTGACCGCCCTTCTTTTTTCTTTTTTGAATTTGAGCCTTAAAATTTTTAAAATTAAAAACCGAAGCCAAATAAATTTTAACCAATCTAAAAAAAACTTTCATAACTTTTAGCTCTCTTTAAGCGTCCCCGTTTTCAAAATCAGAAGAATATTTATCGTCAACAAGCTCCAAAAAGAGCTTTTCAAGAGAAGCGTTTTCGCCTCTTTTTTCACGCAGCTCCTGTAAAGAGCCTTCAAACATAATCTTACCTGCATTTATGATTGCAAGCCTGTCGCAAAGTTTTTCGGCTACTTCCATGACATGGGTCGAAAAGAAAACGACCTTTCCGGCATCAGCCCTCTCTCTCATAATTTCTTTTAGGGAAAAGGCGGATTTAGGATCCAAGCCGACCATAGGTTCATCCAAGATCCAAACAGGAGGATCGGATAAGAGGCCTCCGGTAACCAAAAGTTTTTGCTTCATTCCGTGGGAAAAGCTTCCTATACTCCCGTTTAAGGCTTCATTTATGCCGAAAAGCTTGGTATACCGCTCTATTCTTTCTTGTCTTAAATCTGCGGGTACTCCATAAACATCGCCTATAAAATTTAAGTATTCGGCAGCCTTAAGCTGAGAAAAAAGTTCCGGGTTATCGGTAACATAGCCTATTCTTCTTTTTGCTTCCATAGGGTCATCGGCTATGTTTATGCCGTCAACAATTATTGCTCCGGAATCGGGATTAAGGACACCCGTTATCATCTTAATTGTAGTTGTTTTTCCGGCTCCGTTCGGCCCTAAAAAGCCGAAGATTTCGCCGTTTTTTACGTTTACCGAAATACCGTCTACAGCCTTTGTTTTAGAAGATCCGTAAGCCTTTGAAACATTTGAAATTTCAATCATAAATACCCCCGTGAACTGTTTATCGTAATTCCCTAAACTGTTTTACCGTGCCTTGCGCATTTTTTTTATACTTTCTTCAAGATAACCGCACTCAACCAAATATTGTCTGCGAGAAACTACCAAGGCCATAAGCTCCTTGTACATTTCAAAATTAACTTCCAAAGCTATAGGAAAAATATAGAGCTCCGTCTCATTGCAATAGCGTTCAATAAATTCGGGATCCGTCACAAAACCCAAACTTATCATATTGCTTATTCTGTCGGCACATTTTAAAATTTTAGCCTTTTCGGACCCGTTTTTTATTATGTTTTTTAGATATTCGGTCTTCTCTTGACCCTTTTTCTTTGTAACCTCCAAAACAAGCTCATAAACCTGTCCTGATTCGGAATCGATACTTAAAATTTCGTTTACATTAAAATCCTCTATATCTTCGATAACATCATGAATTAAAGAAGCCTTTAAAAGAACACTGTCGATGTATCCGTAGTCTATAAGAATGCCCATAGTATCTACCTGATGCCGGAACATATTTCCTCCTGCATGACGGGCCTTTCCGATTAAGGCGGTAGCAACCTGCATGTAAGGAGCAAGATAAATTCCCTTTAATATTCCTAAATCTCTTGTCAAAGTAAACTCCTTATTATTATAAGCTAAAATTATACTAAAATAAAAAGTTTAGTGTCAAGAAGGGGAGAAAAGTACAAAGGACTTCTCACTTTGTTTCATCGGGGTGGAGGCCGGGTTTGGCATTGGCTAGGAGGAGTTTTAAGCGGTTGAGCTGGTTTACCTCGCTCGCCCCCGGGTCGAAGTCGATGGCAGAGATATTGGCCTCAGGGTAACGGCGTCGCAGCTCCTTTATCATTCCCTTGCCGGTTACATGATTGGGGAGGCAGGCAAAGGGCTGAACACAGGCAATATTTGAAACGCCTGAATGAATGAGTTCTATCATTTCAGCCGTCAAGAACCAGCCTTCTCCCGTCACATTACCCAGCTGCAAAATTCCGTCTACTGAATCAGCTAGTCTGTATATGCTCTCAGGAGGAGTAAAACGCTTGCTTCGCTTTAAAGCTTTTTTTATAGGCTTTCTGTATCTTTCCATGACCCAGATTGTAAAATTTGCAATGAATCGTTTTTTAAACGAATAATCGAGATAGGTATTGTGATAGATACCCGAAACAGAAGAATAAAGAAAAAAGTCCAAGAGATCAGGAACGACACATTCCGCTCCTTCTCTTTCGATTGTACTAAAGATATCGTTATTGGCTGCAGGGTGGAATTTAACCAGGATTTCCCCTACTACGCCGACCCTCGGTTTTCGGATATTTCTTAAGGGGAGATTGTCGAACTCGCTTACAATACCGTTTATTATTTCCCTATATTTTTTAGAGGACATTTTTTTTAACTCATCCTTGATACGGACGGCATATTTTTTATATATTTCGTTTGCAGAACCGGGAACCTTTTCGTATGGGCGGGTACGGTAAAGCACCCTCATCAAAAGGTCGCCTAAGCACATGGCTTGAGCAACCCTGTGTAAAACAGGGAGCTTTAATTTAAAACCGGGATTTTTTTCGATGGACTGGGCACTGATACCTATTACCGGAACAAAGCCCAAACCGGCATCTATAAGGGCCCGCCTGATAAAGCCTATGTAGTTTGTGGCCCGACAGCCTCCCCCTGTTTGGGTAATCGCCAAAGCTGTGGTGCGTAAATCGTAGCGGCCCGATTTTAGAGCTGCTATCATCTGTCCTGCAACTATGATGGCAGGATAACAGGCATCATTGTTTATATACTTTAAGCCGTACTCTACGGCAGTTTGATCGATTTCGGTAAGAATTTCAAGGTTATAGCCTGAGTGCGAAATAGCGGCACCTATAAGGTCAAAATGAATGGGAGACATCTGAGGGGCTAAAATAGTGTATCGTTTTTCCATCTCCTTTGAAAAAACTATGCGCTCATAGGCCGAGCTTTTTCTTGTTAAAGAAAGTTTATGCCTCTTTCTTTCCTTGACAGCAGCCAAAAGACTACGTACTCTTATTCTCACGGCTCCGAGGTTTGAACCTTCATCTATTTTTATGAGGGTGTACATCTTCCCCTTTGACTCAACTATTTCCTGAACCTGATCGGCCGTTACCGCATCCAAACCGCAGCCGAAGCTGGTAAGCTGTATAAATTCCAGATTATCTTGAGTTGCAGTAAAGTTTCCGGCCCTATAGAGACGGTTATGATAAGTCCACTGATCTACGACACGCAAGGGCCGCTCTATTTTTCCTAAGTGGGCAACCGAGTCCTCGGTTAAAACCGCAAGACCGAGACCGTTGAGCATTTCAGGGATGCCGTGGTTTATTTCGGGGTCAAGGTGATAGGGACGGCCTGCAAGCACAATGCCTTTAAGATTTTTTTCTTTCATTATGCGTAAAACCTCTTCTCCCTTCTCCTCCGTTTCCTTTTTAAAGCCTTCTTCTTCGGTCCATGCCGCATTAACGGCAGTCATTATTTCTTCCAAACGTATCGAAAACTTTGCACCCAGCTCCTCATGAAGACGATCTATCAATCGGTTCTTGTCATAATAGGGTAAAAAGGGATTTAAATAAATTATATTTGCATCCTGCCTTAGAACATCGATATTGTTTTTTAGAACCTCAGGATAGCTTGTAACAATGGGGCAATTATAATGGTTTCCGGCTCCGTCATCTTCTTTTTTCTCATAAGGAATACAGGGATAGAAAATATTTTTTACGCCTAATTTTAAGAGGGCCTCAATATGACCGTGAGCTATCTTTCCGGGATAACAAACCGATTCGGACGGAATCGATTCAAGGCCCATCTCGTAGGTACCTCTGGTTGAGCGGGGAGAAATTCTAACCGAAAATCCCAGCTCAGTAAAAAAGGTAAACCAGAACGGATAGTTTTCGTACATGTTTAAAACCCGTGGAATTCCTATCTCGCCTCTGGGTGCTTCATTTTTAGGAATGGGCTTATATTTAAAAAGCCTCTTATACTTCCAGTCAAAGAGGTTGGGTATATCTTTTTTGTTTACATCTTCTTGATCTTTAGAGGAAACTTGAGATGAACACTCTTCAATTCCGCTGTTTTTATCGAGTTCTGCACCGCGTTCACATCTGTTTCCCGTAATAAAACGGCGCTTTACTCCGCAAATGTCGAAGGTGTTTACTGTTAAAAGGCAGTTATTCGGGCATTTGGGACAGCGCAATAAATCAAGCTTTACCTTAAAGTTTTCCAAGCCTTCCATATCGGCAATATTCGATCTTATTTTTCCTTCAGAAAGATTTTCTTCGTCAAGGTCATGCCATTGATCTTTTGCAATTAAGGCAGCTCCGTATGCACCCATAAGCCCTGCGACATCCGGGCGGACAGCCTGTCTTCCCGAAACAAGCTCAAAAGCACGCAAAACGGCATCGTTATTAAAGGTTCCGCCCTGCACTATTACCTTGCTTCCTACCTCGGAAGCATCGCGCAATTTAATAACCTTAAAGAGGGCATTTTTTATAACGGAATAAGAAAGACCTGAAGAAATGTCTCCTACCGAGGCTCCTTCTTTTTGAGCCTGCTTAACTCGGCTGTTCATAAAAACCGTGCATCGTGTACCTAAATCTACGGGTTTTTCGGCAAGAAGAGCCATGCTCGCAAATTCGCTTATGCTCATTCCGAGGGATCGGGCAAAGTTATCCAAAAAGCTTCCGCAGCCTGAGGAACAAGCCTCATTCAGCTGAATAGAGCTTATGGCTCCGTTTTTCATGCGGAGGCACTTCATATCTTGACCGCCTATATCCAAAAGGAAGTCTACTCCGGGTAAAAAGAATTCTGCGGCACGGTAGTGTGCGATCGTTTCAACCTCTCCTGCATCTACACCCAAAGCAGCCTGAAAAAGCCCCTCCCCATATCCTGTAGAAACGGAGCGGGCTATATAGGCTTTTGGAGGAAGCATTTTGTAAAGGTCTTTTAAAACCCTTACTGCAAGTTCGACAGGGTTTCCTGCATTTACATCATAAAAACGCCAGAGAATTTTTCCTTCCCCATCAATTAAAACGGCCTTGGTGGTAGTTGAGCCTGCATCAAGCCCTAAAAAGACGGGGCCGGAAGCAGAGGAAATATCGGCCGAGGGAGCTTTTTCCTTTGCATGCCTTATCCTGAAAGTCTCAAGTTCTTCTTCATTTTTAAAAAGAGGAGGAAGGCGCTGAACCTCGGGCATCTCGGAAGAAGCTATCTTATAAATATCTTTTTTGAATTTTGAAAGTGCTATAAACCGGGGTTTTGTCTCAGGCTCCTCCTCAAAAACAAGAGGCGATTTATTTTCGTCCTTTTTTGTAGAGGTTTTAAACTGAGCCTTTTTTAGGTCCAAGAGAGCAGACCGGTTAAAGGGAGAGCTTGAAGTCTTAGGTATCTTAAAGCCTCCGGCGGCACTCAAGGCTGCCCCCATGGCTACAAAGAGTTCCGAATTTTCAGGAGTGATAATTTCATCTTCTTTAAGCTTTAAGGTTTCGATAAACCTGTGCCTTAACTGATCTAAAAAATGTAAGGGGCCTCCCAAAAAAGCAACCTTTCCCCTTATGGGCTTACCGCAGGCAAGGCCCGAAATAGTCTGGCTTACAACAGCCTGAAAGATGCTGGCTGCTATGTCCTCTCTTTTTGCGCCCTCGTTTATAAGGGGCTGAACGTCGGTCTTGGCAAAGACTCCGCAGCGGGCGGCTATAGGGTAAATGGTCTTAGCATTTTTTGCAAGCTCGTTTAAGCCCAAGGCATCGGTTTCCAAGAGGGCGGCCATCTGGTCTATAAAAGAGCCCGTACCTCCTGCACAGGTTCCGTTCATTCTTTGCTCGATATTGGCGTGCTCAAAATAAGTAATCTTTGCATCCTCGCCGCCGAGTTCTATTATAACATCGGTGTGAGGAATTATTTTTTTTACGGCGGCAGTTGAGGCTACGACCTCTTGAATAAAGGGAATATTGAGCCAGTGCGAAACGGCAAGCCCTCCTGATCCCGTTACAATGAGGGAGAGCTCTACATCTTCTCCGTATTTTTTTTCGACAGCTTCAACAGCAAGTTCGCAAACGGATATAATAGTTGTCCGTATATCGGCCCTATGCCTTTGATACTTACTGAACAAAACCGTTCCGTCATCTTCTAAAACAACAACCTTTACGGTAGTCGATCCGACATCGATTCCAAAACGCAGCACACTCTCTTTATTCATAATACCAACCGATTTTAAATTATAATTTTATATCCATGTCCTTATCCAAGGGATATATGGGGCGCGGAGTTTGAGGGTAATCCAAGGTTTCTAAAACTTCATTTGAACAGCCCTTAGACTCGGCTAAAATTGCTCTTTTTGCTATTTTTTGAAAACAGGGCTCCAGATAACCCAGCTTTACAATAACTATACAATAATCTTCTGTGTTTACACCCAAGGCAGGCAAGAGCTCCTCATCTCCGAAGCCTATGTGATTTGAGGTTAAAACTATTCTTATGTTTTCCATTTCGACAAAAGCCAATCGGGAATCATAAACGCCGTAGTTTTTTACAAGTTTTAAAACCTTTACGGGGCAAGGAATTTTTTTGCCGTTGATTTTATCCCATGTTCCGCCTATAGTTATTTCTAAGGAAGAGCCCTCCCCTGCCTCAAAGCATTTTTCAACGGCAGCCTTATCGAAAAATCCGGAATAAAGCACCTTAGTGGGTAGAGCTCTTAAAGCTTCTTTTTGTTTTAAAAGAGCCTCAAAGCACTCGGTGGAATCTCCGGTAGAACCGGCTGTAGGATTATCTCCCGAATCGGAGACAAAGACGGGGCATTCTTTATTTTGCATTACCGATTCAACTGCGGTTTTTATTGCAGTAAAGGAATCATAATGCTCTACCTTAAATTTAAAATTATGACGCTCGGCCCAAAATTCCTTGGCTATCTTTAAGGCTGCCCTGTCTGCAAGGGCCTGATCGTTTAAGGCAGTTGTTACAATGTTTACTCCGTTATCCTTGCTGTCTGCCCACGGAAAGCCCAAAAGAACGGAGGCGGCAAGCAAGCCATTATCCTTTTCGGCCTCGACACAAGAGGCGATTAAACTCTTCATAGGCTCGGCGGCGGTTTCGCTTTTTTCTCCTGCCACCAGCATGGGGATTTTTACCCTTCCTATACAAAGTTTATTTGAAGGCTCTAAGGCAGCTTTTAAAAGTTCGGCTGCATGGACACCGGTTTCATAGCAGTCAATATGAGGAGCGGTTTTATAACCTACGATACCGTCACAATATTTAATCATCTCATCGGTTACGGTAGCATGCATGTCCAAAGCTGTCGTTAAAGGAATATGGGGAAGCTTTTCGCGGATTGCTTTTAAAAGGTCTCCTTCGGCAGGTCCTATTTTTTGAACCTTTAAAGAACCGTGAAGGCCTAAGCAGATGCCGTCAATCGGAGCTTCTAAAAGGGCCTTATCTATATAGGCTAAAAAATCTTTTTTAAGCTCGGTATATAGATTATAATCCACCAAGCCGTTCGGAACAGCCCTTGCAACTACGGCAGGAACAACCTCCCAGCCCCATTTTTGAATAGTTTCGATAATTCCGGTAGAAGAGTAATAGGGTTTTAAACCTTTTGTTAAAACTTCTTCTCCTCTAAAAATAACAAAATCTTCAATACCCGTAATAATAGGATTAAAGCTGTTCGACTCGTGATTTATGCATCCTACTAAAATTCGCTTCATTTTATATTCTTACCTTATTTCTTTTTTCCTTGATTTGCAACTGCATTTATTTTTGCGTTTATTTTTTCTTGGTCTCCCAGATAGCGTTTACTCATAACCTTAAAATTCTTATCGAATTCGTAGACCAAGGGAACGCCTGTCGGAATATTTACGGAAATGATTTCTTCATCGCTTAAATTTTCAAAGTACTTGACCAATGCCCTGAGGGAGTTCCCATGGGCTGTTATAAGAATTCTTTTTCCTTCAAGCATTTGAGGCTTTATAGTCTCTTCAAAAAAAGGAACGGCTCTGGCTATGGTATCTTTTAAGCTTTCGGTTAGAGGGAGCTCCGCTTTTTCAATACCCCTGTATTGTTCCTGCAAATAGGGACAACGCTTATCTCCTCCTTCCAAGACAGGAGGGGCAATATCAAAGGATCGGCGCCAAATTTTTACCTGATCCTCTCCGTATTTTTCGGCTGTTTCTGCTTTGTTTAAGCCCTGCAAGGCCCCATAATGCCTTTCGTTCAGCTTCCAAGTTTTTATGACGGGAAGCCATTCTCTATCCATCTCGCTTAAAATATGATTGAGGGTGTGGATTGCCCTTTTTAGATAGGAGGTATAGCATATATCGAAGTCAAAACCTTCTTTTTTTAAGTAAGTTCCGCCCTCCTTTGCTTCTTCTACACCCTTTTCGCTTAAATCTACATCCGTCCAGCCGGTAAATAGATTAAGCTTATTCCATTCACTTTCGCCATGCCTGACCAAAACCAATTTCATATAGTCCTCCAATTAAGGTTAATATTATACGATAGGTGTCATAGTGTCAAGAGAGAAAAAAATAAGCTTAGATAAAAAAAATAAAAAAAAATATATTTTTAAAAAAAGTACTATTGTTTTTAGCTAAAAGCTATAATATAATGGAGGCAGGAGGAAAATTAAGTGATTTCCGAAAGCTTCCATATTTTCTATGCATGGAAAAAATATTTTTTTACAAGGAGAAATTTATGGAAAATGGGAAAGATTTATATCACTTATTAGAAATGGATGATCTGATGAATGTAGTTGGAGGTGCCACCACAGTAAACACAAGGGATATCCATGTATGCAATCCGTCACCGGACCCGATCCATATAATCGATGATGACGGAAACCATCATTATGCACCCACGCCCAGCCCTGATCCAAGTCCTGCACCGGAGCCCGGCACAGACAACCCTGGAAATCCGCCGAACAACAGCAATGATGATGGAGGAAACGGAGATTGTGAAAATCCTGACGGTGATACATCTGAACCCGGCAATCCGGTAGACGGCAACAATCCGCCGAGCCCGGGCAATCCGGTAGACGATAATAATCCGCCGGCCGATAACTCGGACAATGATGGAGACGGTAATGATTCTTCAGGAGATACATCGGATAATGGTGATGATGAAACAGGAGGAAACATAAATCTTCCTACGGATGATGATGGAAACAGTGAAACCGGAACCGGAGAAAGCGAAGGACAAACAAACACCCCGCCTGCAGCAAACAATACTACGCAGACAACACAAGCAGCCGATGCGGGCCCTAAACCTCTTTCACCAAGTGAGAGAGCGAGGATGGCTTTGTTCTCCAAAAGAAAGTCATCCGAAGATGATTTTTATAATGATGCTATAGGAGGAACAAAAAAAGATATACTTGATAAGTATACAAACAAAAAGCCTTCAAGCCTCGTTGTTGCCAGCGATATAAGGGGGCAGGACGTTACCTTTGATGATTTTAAGGTAGATGGTATGGATATTTCGATTAAGCGTGAGCATGACGGGTACGGAAATAAATTCGATTCGGTTCGGACTATTGAGACCGTAAAGTTAGCAAATGGCCAGGTTGTAAAGTGCAATATTCAGGACATGGTTGGTGCTAATGCAGAAAGTAAGGCTTTTGCTGATGAACATAAAGGTATGACCTTACCTGACGGCAAATATTATTTTACGGCAAAAAAACTAACAAAGCAATCAGATGGTACATATAATTCTGATTGTTTTCAAAATACATTGAGACTGCAAACTAAGGATTCAAACATTCCTAAAAATATTAGGGATGATATAAATTCCAAATACTATCTTTTTCATGCTACCGAATATAAAAAAGGTTTTATACCGAAAAAGGGTAATAGGATATGGATTAATCCTTGGTCTGCAGGATGTATTTCGTCCATAACAGGAGGACAGTCCACACATGATGATTTTATGAATATGCTGACAGGAATCACTCCCGAAAATATCAACGTTACCATAACATCTAAACGGCATGTAGATATATAATTATTTACTAGCGACATCTTCCGGACAGGTTAAAGACCTGTTCGGTTTAAAAAATTACTTAAAAGCTTTTATAAGGAGAAAAGAAAATGTTTTTAAAAAGTAAAATCGGTTTATTTAAAAAAAACTTATTTTTATGTCTTTTTTTAATTATGGGTAGTTTTGCAATAGGACAAAACTTTGATTTGGCAGGCTTCGGATATACGGACGGACCTCCCGTTGCTTATTTTATTAAATTCCAAAAAGGGAACAAGATCGAAATAAGCTGGTATGATACAAAAGAACAAAAGGTAAAAAAGAGCTATAAGTACCAAAAAAAGTACATAGGTAGGTTTCCTTTATTTGAATTGAATGCCGATATGCCCGATGACCTATATGCAAACCTTGATCCTCAATCAAAAGAATATTTAGGCAATAAATTTATGCTTTTAACGGGCTTGGTAAAAAAAGCTTGGAAAGAAAACGAGGATGATATTATAGGTCTTGGCATGCTGCCTGCACACAAGGGTAAAAAAGCAGAAGGCTTTTTTACAAGATTTCCCTCAGGGGGCTCAGGAGAAACACCTTATTTTTACTATGAAAATGTAAGTTCTCATCTTGTCGAAAAATCAAAGGAAGGAAAAAGAGAATACAAGATAGAAAATCTATGCGACATGAGAGAAGACACTCCTTGGGTAGAAGGTGTAGACGGCTGGGGTATAGGAGAGTCCTTTGTTATAAAAACATGGAAGAGCAGTGATGATAAATACATTTTACTGATGAACGGTTATATTTCAGCTTCAAATCCTAAACTTTATGATGAAAACGGAAGAATTAAAAAGATAATGGTTGAGGGAGTTACAAGCGGCAAGAAAAAAGAATTCACCGTAAAGGATACACCCCATCCTCAAACTGTGGACATAAGTTTTTTACCCGAACAAGAAGATGTTAAGATTACGATATTGGATGTTTACAAGGGTACAAAATACGAGGACACGGCTATTCATTTTATGATTTTGTGGAGGACCGAAGTTATTCCATACGAATAAAACTTTTATAAGGAGATGAAGAAAATGTTTTTAAAAAGAAAGATCGGTTTATTAAAAAAAAGTTCACTTTTGTGTCTTTTTTTAATTATGGGGAGTTTTGCAATAGGACAAAACTTTGATTTGGCAGGCTTCGGATATACAGGTATGGTACCATGCCCCTATTTTATTGAATTCCAAAAAGGAAACAAAATCGAAATAAGCTGGTACAATGCAAATCAGAAAAGAGTAAAAAAGCTCTACACTTACAAAAAAAAATATATAGGTAGGTTTCCCTTATTTGAATTGGATGCCGATATACCTGAAGGCCTATATGCAGGACTTAATCCCGAATCAAAAAATTACTACGGAAATAAGTTTATGCTTTTAACGGGATTGGCAAAAAAAGCTTGGAAAGAAAACGAGGACGGTATTATAGGACTGGGTATGCTGCCAGCACGCAAGGGTAAAAAAGCTTCAGGCTTTTTTACAAGATTTCCCATGGGAGGAACAGGAGAATATCCTTGTTTTAATTATGAAAATGTAAGTTCGTATTTTGTCGAAGAATCAAAAGAAGGAAAAAGAGACTATAAAATAGAAAATTTATCAATTATGGAACAGGACACCCCTTGGGTAGAAGGTGTAGACGGCTGGGGTATAGGAGAGACCTTTACAATAAGCACCGAAAACAGATCTTTTTATAAATACATACTCTTGATGAACGGTTACATTTCCGCTTCAAACCCTAAGCTTTATGATGAAAACGGAAGGATTAAAAAAATATCGGTTGAAGGTGTTAAAAGCGGCAGAAAAAAAGAATTTACCGTAAAGGACACGCCCCATCCGCAAACTGTGGACATAAGTTTTTTACCCGAACAAGAAGATGTTAAGATTACCATATTGGATGTGTACAAGGGTACAAAATACGAGGACACGGCTATTCATTTTATGATTTTGTGGAGGACCGAAGTTATTCCATACGAATAAAACTTTTATAAGGAGATGAAGAAAATGTTTTTAAAAAGAAAGATCGGTTTATTAAAAAAAAGTTCACTTTTGTGTCTTTTTTTAATTATGGGTAGTTTTGCAATGGGGCAAAACTTTGATTTGGCAGGCTTCGGATATACCGGCGGAGTTCCACTTGGTTATTTTATCGAATTCCAAAAAGGAAATAAGATCGAAATAAGCTGGTATAATGCAAAAGAAGAAGAGGTAAAAAAGGTCTATACTTACAAAAAAAAGTACATAGGCCGTTTTCCATTATTTGAATTGAATACCGATATGCCCGATGACCTATATGCAAACCTTGATCCAAAATCAAAAGAATATTTAGGCAATAAATTTATGCTTTTAACGGGATTAGCAAAAAAAGCTTGGGGAGAAAACGAGGATGCCGTTATAGGCCTCGGTATGCTGCCAGCACGCAAGGGTAAAAAAGCTTCAGGCTTTTTTACAAGATTTCCCATGGGAGGAACAGGAGAATATCCTTGTTTTAATTATGAAAATGTAAGTTCGTATCTTATCGAAGAAACAAAAGAAGGAAAACGAGAATATAAAATAGAAAATTTATCGATCATGGAACAAGACACCCCTTGGGTAGAAGGTGTAGACGGCTGGGGTATAGGAGAGACCTTTACAATAAGCACCGAAAACAGATCTTTTTATAAATACATACTCTTGATGAACGGTTACATTTCCGCTTCGAATCCTAAGCTTTACGATGAAAATGGGAGAATTAAAAAGATAATGGTTGAGGGAGTTATAAGCGGCAAGAAAAAAGAATTTACCGTAAAGGATACGCCCCATCCGCAAACTGTGGACATAAGTTTCTTGCCGGAACAAGAAGATGTTAAGATTACGATATTGGATGTTTACAAGGGAACAAAGTACGAAGACACTGCTATTCATTTTATGATTTTGTGGAGAACCGAGATTATCCCATACGAATAAAAGATTTGGAGGAGTCTTAAGAAAAACAGTTTATATATTAATTTCGGTTCAACACTTAAAATCACGGCAGTTCCAACCCGGGGGCTGCCGTTCTTTTCGTTAAGGATAAAATATGAAAAAAAGCTTTATTTAAAGTTTGTTCCCTTACCTCATCCCTTGAACCTGAAAACTCATAAGTATGAGTTTTAAAAACAAGATCTTCTTTTTTTAAAGTTTTTAAATCATGGGATTTTTTAGAATCAAAAGATTTCGGATAAAAGAAAGCGGAAGAAATACATACTGTTCCGGGAGGATGACCTTCAAGACTTGAAGGACCGGCAGCTCCGCTTACGGCAATAGAAACTACAGGTTCAGGAGTAAAAGACGTGTCAAAGAAATTTTTAACGGCACCGAAGGCCATAGCTTCTACGGTTTGCGGGCTTATTACGCCAAATGTTTCTATTAACTTAGGTTCTATATTTAAAAAAGCTATTTTTGCTTGAGCCGTGTACACAACATAACCGCCCCAAAACACCTCTGACGTTCCCGGTATCTTTGTGAATTCGGAAGCTATCAAGCCTCCGGTCAAGGATTCGGCAGTTATAAGCTTAATCTTCCTTTCTTTTAGAACTAAAAAAACTTTTTTTATAAGCTCAAAATCAATCATTTAAGCCTCCTTAAAAAAAGCATTATTCACGGCTGAGCTGTTCTTTAAGCTGATCGGACTTTATAGAAAAAAAATTTTTTTCGGGGAAACTGTTATTTTTAATCATTCTAACAGAACCTTCAAAAGAAACCTTATCGGCTATCCTGAGACGTCCGGCCGTAATATCACCCTTAACGGAACATCCTGATTTTAGATCCACCTTGTCGGCAGCAGATAGAGAACCTACAACAGCACCTTCAACAACTATCGAAGCAGCCTTAACATATTGAACTCTGCAATCTGCATTTTTTGAAATGTATAAAGAGCCTTGAGAATCTATGGCCCCGATAAATTTTCCTTCAATTTGTAAAGTTTCGGAGAATTTCATCACCCCGTCAAATACGGTTTCTTTACCTAAAACCGTAACATTCTTTTCCTTATATTTATTATTCCGTTTCATTTGACCTCCGATCTTTTTTAATAAATTTATTAATTATGATAAAGCACAAATTTGAAATTAAAACCACGGTGCAAAGCAATCCAAAAAAATCAACAAGATAAGAGTAAACGGTTTTATACCCTTCTGTCAAGACGGTTACATCTGCAACCAAAACGTCCTTGGTAAATGGCGGAAGCATTTTTTGAATATTTCCGTTTTGATCGATAAAAGCAGTCTGACCTGAACTTGCAGCTCTTAAAACGGGAAGACGGTTTTCGACAGCCCTAAAAACTGCCATAGATAAATGCTGGTACTGACTTACGGCACTTTGAGCCCAAGCATCATTTGTAAGATTAATGATTATATTGGCTCCTTTTTTTGAAAAAGCTCTTGAAATATAACCGAAGGTATCTTCAAAACAAATTGGAGTTCCTATTTTTAAATTCTTAAATTCAAGAAGATTTGCTTCTTTACCTTTTTCCCAAAAATGAGTATCGTTTTCTTTTAAAAATTCATAAACTTGCGGAAAAAGTTTTTGATAAGGAAAATGCTCTGTAAAAGGAACTAAGTGCATTTTTCGGTACACTTGAGGCTCAGGAGGTAAAACATTTTTTTTAGGAATAAAGAGTAAGGCTGCATTATAGTCAAGCTTCTTATCCTCAAGACTGTCAAAATTGTTATCTAAAAATTTTTTATCCAAAACACCTTCATCATTTCCTATTAAAAAAGAAACTTTTTGATTATTCAAAAAATTCAGTAATTCCCGCACCAAAAGAGAATTAGGATTAGAGGTTGAGGTGTATTTATAATGCCATCTTATCATAGGAATAAAAGCAGTTTCCGGCCAGACTACTAATTCTATATCAGGAAAATTTTCAATAGCCTTTTCCGATAAATCTTTAAGTTCTTCATAATTATTTCTATAAACTTCCAAATTTCCAAGCCATGGGTCCCTATTAGGCTGGACAAGAGCAATCTTTGTTTTTGGAATTTCCGAAAGATTTTTTTTTGTAAAAGCTCCATATAAAATAAAGGCAAAAAATGTACCTATCCAAATCATCATAGGTAATTTATATCTTTTGTAAACATTTTTTATGTCTTTTTCTTTATAAAAATCAAAAAGAAAGGAGGCTGAACAAGATGAAAAGTAAACAAGTAAAAAAGAGAGTCCCCATACTCCAAATATTGAAGATACTCGAATTAATATGGGAAAATTCCATTGTGTATAGCCAATTATACCGTAGGAGTAACCTAAAAAACCTAGAGTGTTTAAATATTCAAACGCGACCCAAGCTATCGCTTGAAAAATAAAGCCATATTTTAAAGCATATGAATCTATTATTTTTAAAACAAAAAACAAAAAGGAATAAAAAATACAATACTTTGCAAGTATTATATAAATAGCAAGAGGATGAAAAAATATTATCCAAAAATTAAATATAAAATATGAAAAACTTCCTGAAAAAGCACCCCATAAAAACGAAAACTTTAGCTTAGTCCTTTTAAGCAATAAAAAAAACGGAATAAGGGCTATGTAGGCTAAAAAACCGAAACCGTTGAGATTCAAATAATTAGGGTGAGATAATGCAAAAAGAATAGAACCTAAAACGGCAAGCAGGAGATTCAAACAAAAAAAGACAAATTTATTTTTCATTATCAAAAAACTCTTTTATATTTATTTTATTAAGGGAATCTTTTAGTTCTTTTCCCGGCTTAAACCTTATTTTACATCTATCATCAGTCAAAACGGTTTCTCCCGTTTTAGGGTTGCGGGCATTTTTCCTTCCATGTAAAACAGTAAAATCGAAAGAACCCAAACCGCGTATCTCTACAGGTACTCCTTGCTGCAAAAGTATAGAAAGCTCCTCTAAAAACAAATTAGTTATAGCATTAATCTGCTTAAGTTGATATTGAGGATTATTTCGATAAACGGAATCTATTATGTCGATTTTCGACTGTTTTTTTTTCATTTAAGTAAAGTAAAAAAAATACCGCAATCCCAAAATCGGTTTTGCGGTTTTCCTTCATTCTTATTTTGCTGCAAATGAAGCGTTGTACAAGAGCTGCATTCTTGACTTTTTGCGGGCTGCCGAATTCTTTGTTAAAATTCCTTTTCGGGCTGCAGAATCAAGCTGACCGGAAAGTTCACGAAGTAATGCAGCAGCAGTTTCTGCATTTTTTGCATGAACAGCCTCAGTATACTTTCTAGCTGTTGTACGTACTTCACTCTTTGCAGAGCGGTTTCGCATTCGGCGGACTTCACTCTGGTTATGTCTTTTAATCGCAGATCGATTTTTCATTTAAGGTACCTCCGTAATTAATTTAAAACTATAGTTATTGTATATGACATAATACAGCCGCTTAGATTACACCATATCAATTTTTTTTGCAATAGCTATACGCAATTTTTTTGCATCTTCTTCAGCTAAACCAAGATCCGAGGCAGAATCCAAGTCCTTGGCAGCTTCAGGATATAAGGCCAGTTTAAAATAGGACAAGGCACGCCTAAAATAAACATGGGCTTGAAATTTATTTGTTTCAAGCGATTTTGTAAAATATTCAATGGCTTCATCATCTCTGTTTAAGAGAGTTAAAGCAATTCCAACATAATAAAGAGAACGAAAATTTGCAGGATTATATTTACAACTCTGCAAAAAATCGGCATAGGCATCTTCATAATTAGCTTGGGCAAAATAGGCCATACCTCTGTGTTTAAATACAACCGACAAAACTATATCGTTAGGATTTTGTTCAATTATCTTTGTATAAATCTTTTCGGCCTTATCAAAAAGATTTTGATTATGAGCTTCAATTGCAGCTAAAATCAAATCGTCTATAGTTTCGGCAACTTTCAACTCCCCGCTATGCTCCAAATTATCATGCTGAACAGTATTTGTTTCAGGTAAAACTTGAGCCGTATATTCATCAGCCATAGAATAAAATTCAAAGCGCCGTTTTTCAAGCTCGGTATTAAGTTTGTTTTGATAATCGCGAATTTCTTGAAAAATAATATCAGCTAAACTTAAACTTGCGTTTATCGAAGCAAGCTTTCTTTTTAAAGGTTGATCAAAGGGAGAAAACTCCGATTTATATACCAGCTCATGCTCAACCTCAGCCCAAGCATCTTGAAGAATGGTTCTAAGCTGAATCTCAAAAATCAAATCTTTGGGTAAAACAAGTCCTACCTTAAATTCCTCCGGTATCTCAAGCAAAAAATGTACCGATTCATACCCGAATTCTCTAAAAGTTCTTTCAGAACCCTTACGTTCCACTTCTATTACTGTAAAATTTTTTAGTAAAATTGTCTCAACTTCATTTATATCCTGCAAAAAAGGACAGATAATCCTTACTCCCATAATATCCGTAAGTACAGGAAGATCAGAAGATTCCTTTTTGGGAGGAAATTTTAAAAGCTTCAAATAATAACTATTAAAGCTTTTGACCCGCGTTTTATATGTAGGAGCAGAAGTTATTTTTACTATAGAACGTAGAAACTCCTCTATGCGCACTATCAAAACATTTAAGTGAGGCACATAAGAAGTATAAATCTCCCTTAATTTTTCTTTTTTAGGGAGCCAAGGCAAGTCTTCAGACAACATATTTTGGTAAAATCATTTTACAGGGACATCAAACAAAAGCGGCCGAGCAGTCTCGACCGCTTTATAATTTTTCAGAACTTATTGTTGTTTCTTTTCGGAACCTTCAGATGGTGTGAAGCCTTCTTCTGTAGCCAACTTTTCCTGTTCGAGGAATCGTAAAACTTGAATATGACCGAATTTTTCAACTTCAATCTTCTTTCTCTTCATTTCTCTTTCTGTCTGAATACCCCAGAGGTCCTCATCAGCAAAGTCACGTACTGTTGTCAAAACAGCTTTGTCATAGATGATCTTAACATCTTTGAAGTATGCGATAGCATCTCCGCCGTCATGAGCAGCGTCACGGGTAATTAAGAAACCTTCAAAAGCTACATGAGGAAGAGCTACAGGGTAAACAGGATAAAGCCTTAATTCCCTAGCCTTTACATGTGCAATATATGAAGGATTATTCCATACCATTTCTCTCCAACCATCAAACAAGAGGTAACCCATGAAGTATCTCTTAACTACATTGTTCTGATCTCTAAGAAGAACATAAAGACCATGAGGGAAGTTCATACCATAGGTATTTACTGCAATGGACTTGATAACGCCGGTATTTCGAACAACACCATAGCCTTCTTCAAATCTTGATTTACCGGAAGCCTTCTCTTCTGCAGTAGGCTCCTGCAAATTTCCTTGATCATCAACCTGGGCCATTCTTTCATAAGCAGGAATTAAAAATCCGGGCTTAATTTTTGCATTAGCATTGTTTGCCCACTCGGGGAACAAGATGCGGACGCCCATCAATTTCTGACCGGCAAATTTCTCGCCTTCAGCTCTTACTTCAGCTTCCTTAACTGTTGAAACTCCAACTGAAAGAGGGTTCTGAGCGGAAGAATTCAATTCAACTTCCCACTGCTCAAGAGCTAAAGATGATCTCATCAAAGCTTTTTGCTCATCTGTGTAAGAGGCACCGGCTACTTGACCGTAATCCATAACGGTTCTTCTGTTTTGTGTCATCTTACCATTAGGATCTGCGATAATATCTGCATTCAACAGTGCGAAATCAATAATAATCGCTTCCTCAGCAACCGCAACGGCACCCATTAAAAGGAATGCCATAGCAACAAGTATAAATGTTTTTTTCATTCAAAAACTCCTTTTATGCACTTAATTTATGCCCTGTATACTATAAGTATACGTAATAATTCAATTTTGTCAACACTTTTTTTTGATTTTTAGTGTTATTTTTTTAATAATTCGTAAATCTCTATACCCTCAATGAAGATATGAGCTGCTTTTAAGTCTTTACAATTTGTAAATATATTTTTTTGCAAAAGAGCCTTAATTTCATCGGAATCAAACTCTCGCTTTATATCTTCGACAAAAGCTAAAGGTAAATCGGCATACAAAATACCGTCTTTTACAAAGCATGATAACAGCTTAGATCCGGCCCGGATAAAAGAATAACAATGATGATTAACCGGCCCAAGCATTAATTCTTCAAAAAAAGCAGCTTCCGGTTCCGTTATATTTTGTAACGGGACATAGCGGATTTCGGTATCAATCTTACCGGTTATGGAATTCTTAAAAAAAAGCACATATCTATCATGTTTTTTATTAAAACTCGATGTAAAAAGCACAATAATTATTACCACAAGCAATAAAGAGGCTGTAATAATCTTTGTTTTTATGTAATTCATTACATACTCCAAAATCAATTAGTTTCAAAATTACTTATAAAAGCAGAGAGTCCATTATATATACCCAAGGAGCATTTTTTCAAGTAGTCAGGGGAATTTAAAAGTCTAACTTCCGTTTTATTGGTAATAAATCCCAATTCTATCAACACACTGGGCATCTTTACATTACGTACCACAAACCATTGATTTGCGCGGATACCTCTTTTAGGGCTTTTTTTTCCGATTTGGGCATCCAAACCGTCCAAAATATTTTGGGCCATTAAAATACTTTCCATTGTAAACTCTTCTTCCATCATCGAATTAAGTATGGAGTGAATTTCTTTCGGCACAGTTTTTTTATCTACTACCTCCCGCCTATACTCAGGAGGAAGATACCAGACCTCAAACCCGGAAGCTTTTGAGTTAAGGGAGGCATTTACATGGACTGAAACATAGAGGATGCTTTCATTTTTTTTTAATTTTACGGAATTTGCCATATTTACCCTTTCTTCAAGGGTCGGATAGACATCTTTATTTCTGGTTAAAAGAATCTTTTTGTTCGGGTAGGCTTTTTTGAGCATCTTATATAGGTTCAAACTAACCTTTAAGGCTATATCTTTTTCGTACAAGACAAACGTTTTTTTATTTTCGACATAGGAGCCGACACAGCCGGGATCTTTCCCTCCATGCCCCGGATCTATCAAGATAACCCCTACCCTGTACTTTGTTTCTTTTTGAGGTACGGCAAAAAATGTTTCAAGCTTTTTGTACATTTCACCGCTTATAAAGGTAAGGCCGTCTTTTTGATATGGAGGCGGAATAAAATCGGCTTTTTCGTTATCGAAGACTATAAGATTTTCACCTACCTTACAGCTAACTTCAGAGTTATTTTTCATAAAAATAAGTTCTTGAGAAAGCGGATCCCATGAGATATCAAGATCAAGTCTTCCAGCAGCGTCGGTAACCGAAACACCCGCAGAAAAAGCTCTCACATAGAGAAAAATCAAGAGAAAAACAGAAAAAAAAGCTCTTTTATTTGCCTTATTGCTCATTAAAATTAAATAGTGTCAAGACATGCAATGCCCGGGAGCACCTTTCCTTCAAGGAATTCTAGGGATGCTCCTCCGCCTGTGGAAACATGGCTCATCTTATCGGAAAGATTGAACTTGTTTACGGCAGCAACGGAGTCGCCTCCGCCTACAATGCTTAAAGCGCCTTTTTCGGTTGCTTCCGCCACAAGGCAGGCAGTTTTTTCGGTACCCTTTGCAAAGGCATCGAATTCAAAAACACCGACAGGGCCGTTCCATACAATGGACTTTGACTTCAAAACAATGTCTTTATAAAGAGCCAAGGTCTTAGGACCTACATCCATTCCCATAAGATTATCGGGAATATCGGTGTTATCGACTAAAACAGCTTCAGCATTTGGCGAAAAGGTTTCGGAACATACATGATCAACAGGAAGGATTATTTTTACCCCCCTCTTTTCGGCTGCATTCAAAAGATTTTTAGCTGTATCCATAAAATCTTCTTCAAACAAGGACTTACCGATTTTCTTTCCTTGAACCTTTAAGAAGGTATAGGCCATGCCTCCTCCTATTATTAAAAAAGATGCATTTTTTAAAAGGCTTTCCAAAACTGCTATTTTTGAAGAAACTTTTGCTCCGCCGATGATTGCAGTCATGGGCTTTGCAGGATTATTTAACATGGGTTCAAGATATTTGATTTCTTTTTCCATAAGAAAGCCTGCAACCCTTGTGTTGACAAAGTTCGAGATTTCGGCTGTAGAAGCATGAGAACGGTGAGCCGTGCCGAAAGCATCATTTACAAACACATCCCCGTAAAGGCTGAGTTCTTTTGCCAAGACTTGCTGTTCGGCCTTTTCCTTTGAAGTTTCTTCCTTATGGAAGCGGGTGTTTTCAAGCATTAAAATTCCGCCCTGAGGAAGGGACTTTACCCTTTCGAGCTGTTCCAAGCAGGAAGGAGCAAAATCAACCGGAAGCTTTAAAAGATCGGATAGGTATTCGGCTACGGGCTTCATCCTGTGTTTTCCGTTAATGTAGGAAGCCTCATCAAAGGTCTTTCCGTCTTTTTCGGCCTTTTCCTTGGCTTTTTTAGCATCCTTTGAAGGATCGCCCAAGTGACTCATTAAAACAAGGGATCTTACTCCTTGTTCAAGTATATATTTTATTGTGGGAAGGGCGGCCCTTATTCGGGTATCGTCCTGCACTACTCCGTCTTTCATAGGGACATTAAAGTCGACACGCATTATTATGCGTTTATCCCTTAAATTTACATCTTTTACTGTTTTAATCATATTAACTCCAAATAATTTTTTATGACCTTTAGTCGTTTTCTTTTTTGAATTCGATAAAATCTATTTCAACCCCGTTAGGATCTACAGCAGTTAAAATCTTTTTACCGTCTTTTACGGTTCTGGGAGGAGCCGTAATGCGTACGTTTTTAGATTTTAGGTACTTTTCAGCCTCGCTTATCTGATCTACCTGAACGGTAAGTGAAAGGCGGCTGCCGTTTTGGGGCTTAGGAACATCATGGCTGATAAGCTCCAAATTCATTCCGCTGTCAGGCTCCGTCAAAAAGGCAATCCTTTTGCCGGGAGCAGCCGACATCATATAATTAAAAGTAAATCCGAGCACTTTTTCATAAAACTCAAGTGATTTTTCCATTTCATCCGTGCGGATGGCTACACTGTTTAAAAACATTTGTATACCTCTTTAAAAAAAAGTATAACACAATCACTATCATAAGTCAATTAAAAGTTTTACATCTTGAAAAAAAAAGACTCATAGGCTAAAATGTTTTTTATGAAGATTACGGAAAAGATTTTAATTGTAGATTTCGGCGGTCAGTATAATCAGCTCATAGCAAGGCGGGTACGCGACCTGAATGTTTATTCGGATATTGTGGGAGCCTCAAAGGCCCTTGATTACATAAAAGAAAATAAGCCTATAGGTATTATTTTTACGGGCGGGCCCAACAGCGTTTATGAAGAAAATGCTCCCCTTCCTCCAAAAGAAATTTTTGAATTAGGTATTCCGATTTTAGGCATCTGCTACGGTATGCAGGCAATGGCCCATTGCCTCGGCGGCAAGGTCGAAAAAAGCTTAAAAAGAGAATTCGGTAAAACCCTAACTAAATTCGATACGGCTCTGCCGCTATTTAAAAACATCAAAGACAAATCTTCGGTTTGGATGAGCCATGTAGACTGTGTTTCCCGCCTCCCTGAGGGCTTTATCTCGGCAGCTCAAACGGCAAATACAAAAAATGCTGCCATGGCAAACAAGGAAAAAAAGCTTTACGGTATTCAATTCCATGCCGAGGTTGAACATTCCGAAGAAGGTCAAAATATAATCAAAAACTTTTTATACAATGTATGCGGGGCTAAGGGCGATTGGAACATGAAAAGCTTTTTGACAGAGGCAATAAAAAATGTACAAAATACGGTCGGTGACGGCAAGGTGCTTTTAGCCCTATCGGGAGGCGTAGATTCTTCGGTGCTTGCAGCCCTTTTAAACAAGGCCGTGGGAAAAAACCTTACCTGTATCTTTGTGGATCACGGTCTTATGCGCAAAAACGAGGGAGATGAGGTAGAGGCAGCCTTTAGGGACGCTCCGATGAACTTTATCCGCGTAAATGCAGAAAGCCGTTTTTTAGGAAAGCTAAAAGGCGTTTCGGATCCCGAAAAAAAACGCAAGATAATCGGCGAAGAGTTTATCCGCGTTTTTGAAGAAGAAGCCAAAAAAATAGGAACAGTGGACTTCCTTGCCCAAGGCACAATTTACGCCGATGTAGTTGAAAGCGGAGCCAAGGGCTCTGCCGTAATAAAAAGCCATCACAATGTCGGAGGTCTTCCCGATCACATAAGTTTTAAGTCATTGATTGAGCCCCTAAAAACCCTTTTTAAGGATGAAATAAGAAAGTTAGGAACGGAGCTCGGCCTCCCCGATTATCTCGTACATCGCCAGCCCTTCCCCGGTCCCGGCCTTGCCATAAGAATCATGGGCGAGATAACCGAAGAAAAGCTCGATATCCTGCGTGAAGCCGATGCAATCTGGCGAAGCGAACTTGAACGGGCAGACATCAAAAAAGATTTAAGCCAGTATTTTGCCGTGCTTACCTCCACAAAGACGGTCGGCGTTATGGGTGACTTTAGAACATACGACTATACACTCGCCTTACGCGCAGTAAAAACCTCGGACTTTATGACAGCCGACTGGGTACGCATCCCCTACGAGATACTGGACAAGGTTTCTTCCCGTATCATAAACGAGGTAAGGGGCATCAACAGAATAGTCTACGACATAACCTCAAAGCCGCCTGCTACAATAGAATGGGAGTGATTGAACTAATAGAGGAGGTTCATTATTCTAGCAATAAACCTAAAACAAAAATCAAGGATATTGATACCCTTTCTCTTGTTGCTTTTGCAGACGGCTGTTTACAGTCAAACAAACGGGGCAGCTGAAAGCAAATCCGTCATTGCTTTTCACACACATGTCAATTCCGATAAAACGGTCAAAAACCTGATAAAAGAACTGCCGGGCTTGCAGAAACGGGGAATCAACACGCTTTTTTTATCAATAGGTACCAATTATCAATGGAAATGCGATCCGAAACTCTACAACAAATACGGGCTTTCCGAATCTGCGGCACGCGAAATTGCGGCTGAATGCCGCAGGCTTTCCATCGACCTCATCCCCGAAATAAACTGCATAGGCCATCAGTCGTGGAAAGATCAAACTTTTAGACTGCTTAAAGCCTACCCGGAACTGGACGAAACACCCGGACTCTACCCCGGTAATAAGGGCATTTATTGCCGAAGCCTGTGCACTTCCAACGAAAAAGTCTACCAAATTTTATTCGCCCTGATCGACGAAATTACCGAAGTATTTTCGGTAAAAAAAATCCATGTCGGCTTGGACGAGGTGTTTTTGATAGGCGAAGATGCCTGTCCCCTTTGCCGAGGAAAAGACAAGGCCGAGCTTTTTGCAGGGGCAGTGAATAAACTCTATGATCACTGTGTCAAAAAAAAGGGATTTACAATGTATATGTGGGGTGACCGCCTCCTCGACTGTGATGATGAAGACAGCGGTTATAAGGGTGAATACGAAAGCTCATGTAACGGCACTGCTTCTGCTGTCGACCACATTCCTAATGACATCATCATTTGCGACTGGCACTACGATGCTCTGGAACGCTACGGCTCCATTCCATTTTTTTTAAACAAGGGGTTCCGAGTACTCCCTACCAGTTACAAAAACATTAAAGCGGTAAACGCTCTTATCGGCTATTCGCTTTTGTATAAGAATAACCCTGCTATGCTCGGGCACTTATACACGTCATGGGACAATATGACGAACAAAAACCTCGCGAGGTATAAGCCTATGGTAAAAACGATCGAAAAACTGATCAGCGGATTATCGAACAGAGAATCAGGAAAATAAGGATTTGTTCTAAACAAGATTTTGAAATAAACTATATTCTCCCCATTCTCGTCAGTTCTCCCCAAAAAAATACTTGACGAGAATAGGTTTCATTTTTTTCCTTCAGTCTTCCCGTCTTTCAGCTCCAAGCCTTTTTCAAATAGGAAGCTGATGTAGTAGTCTTCGATGGTATTTTTAGGGCCGGCGGCATTGAGGCGCTTACGGGCATCGGCATTGTTTCGGCGCTGAACATAAGAAGAGTAAAAATGACGCGGGTCGGAGTTATCAAAATCAAGCTGTTTGTTTAAGAGTTTTGACACATCGTCCCTTCCCATTGCCGGTATTTTACAACTTACCAGCTGATTTCGGACATAGAGAATGTCCTCATACGAAATGCCGAATAAAAACTCTTCCAGAGACTGTCCTACCGTTTTATTTGAAAGTTTTGCAAGCATAAAGCTTTGCCATGAGTCATCCAGTTTGGAAGAAAGCAAAAAAAGCTCGCTGGTGCCCATCATCGTACCGAATACGGGGGCGACTGTGTCACGGGCTGTCCAAACACGGGTTAAGACCGGAGCGAAAGAAGTGGTGTTTTGATCCAAACGGTGTTCCCAAAGATAGGTTAAAGCATTTGCAACCTTTTCTTGTTTTTGCTTATCCAAGATATTACTGTCCAAAATCGAAATATACACATCTTCGGACATAATAGTAAACATGATATTCATGGTAGCCGCTCTGAGCTCTTCTATTTCCTCTTCCGAAAAAGAGGAATTTGAAGCAACCTTGCTGAGAGCCGAAAAAATATGGAATTTGGCAACAAGAAAGCCTCGTCCCAATACAGCCTTTGTGGGCATTGAAAGCGTACGGGCATCGGAAGGAGTTTTACATAAAGTTTCTATGAGGGTTTCTTGGCTGCGTTTTTCGCCGGCAAGAACGCTCGTTTCATGAATGGAAGGAAACCGGGAAATAGCAGACGACATTCTTTCCAAGTCCATGAGCTTTTTTCCTATTTCTAAAACAGCAGCCTTATATTCACCGCTCAAACGTTCAAAAGCATGTTCGACCAAGGTTCTTTCGTGATCATTTAGAACAACGATATCTGTAGAGATTATAGTTCCGAATCCGGCATTATTTATTGTCATATTTTTTCGCAACTTCTCCAATATGCAATTTTATGGAAAGAACATTTTACTACATTCTGATGAATTTTTAAAGGGCTTTTTTATCTAAAAGCATAAAATTTTACTAAAAATAATCGGTACTCATTGACATAAATCCCCTTTACATGCAATATATTCACTCAAAAATGTTAGTTCGATACGGTCAAAATGCCGAAGGAAAGCAGGTTCGGCAGGCTTTAGTCTATACTAAGGACGAGCACCACATTGCCCCCGAAAAAATAGACCTTGAAGCCGTAAAAATTATACAGCGTTTAAATTCTCAAGGTTTTGAAGCCTACATAGTAGGAGGAGCAGTAAGGGATCTATTGATAGGCAATGTTCCAAAAGATTTTGATATTGCAACCTCGGCAGAACCTTCAAAAATACGGAAAATATTCCGGAATTCCAGAATTATAGGACGGCGGTTCAGGTTGGTTCATATATTTTTTGGAGAAAAGATATATGAAGTAAGCACCTTTAGATCTACCGAAGACGGAAGCATAGGAAATAAATTCGGTACAATTGACGAAGATGTACATAGACGAGACTTTACCCTAAATGCTCTTTATTATGACCCAATCCATGAGCTCGTAATCGATTATGTAGGCGGTGTTAAGGATATAAAATCGAAAAAAATACGACCTATTATTCCGCTTCAACTTATATTTTCGGAAGACCCTGTAAGAATGATACGTGCAATCAAGTATGCCGCAATGACGGATTCGAGCATTCCGTTTTTTGTTCAACTTCAAATACGTAAAAATGCCCATCTTTTGGAATTTGTTTCCCCCTCCAGAATAACGGAAGAAATAAACAAGATTATTTTTAGCGGGCACTCAAGCGATATCATAAAAAAACTTTTAGACTTTAAACTCTATGTTTACATACAGCCGGGAGCCTGTGCCTTTATAGATTCTTCTTCCAAATTCAAAAAGATGTATTTAGAAAATCTAGCCCTTTTGGATAAGGAAGTCGATGCTAAACCTCAAATAAAACAGGGAGAATGCTTAAAATCCTTATTAAAAGATTATACAAGGCTGATTGCAGATCCTGAAGGCCTTCCTCAAGAGGTCTACACTTATGTGTATAAAGAATGCAGGCATTTTATTCTTCCGATGAATCCGCAAAGAAAAGAGTTGGAGTTTGCAGTAAAGAGTATTTTAAATGATTTGGGAATTAAGGTATCAATGGAAAGAACTCAAGCCCGCCCAGCAAAACTCGGTAAACAGGTTAAGCATGTCCGCCGAAAGAAAAAGGTCAAGAAACAAGAAACACAAAAAGATACGGATTAAATAAACCCGTATCTTTCATATCCAAGAAAACTACAAAAGACTTAAGCTCTAATAAGCCTGTGAGTTATGGGGAGCGGATTTTTGAGTGTGTCGTTTACCGGACAATTATTGTCAACCAAGGTCATAAACTTTTCAAGTTCCTCATCGGAAGCATCCGACTTAATATGATATATCGTTTCAATCTCGGAAAGACCTACCTTCCCTGAGCCGAAAGAACCAATACATTCTACAGCCAAATAATCCAATTTTAGACCTTTTTTCTTTGCAAGCATCTTTGAAATAACGCACTTACAAGCTCCAAGGCCGCTCAAAAGAACTTCGATCGGGTTCATACCCAAATCGGTTCCGCCGAAGCTGACCGGTTCGTCAACAATAATCTTCTTACCGGATGCCTCGCATTCAACTTTAAAACCTTCGCCCAAATCGATTTCGGCCTTTGCCTTAAATTCATTTGCCATAATAAACCTCCAAATTTATTTATTTTTAACGGATATTTTAAGATTCTTTTTAATTTGAGAAGCAAGTTTTTGAATTTCGTCTAACCTATTCTGCTGCTTCAACTCCAAGCTTATATAATACAGCTTATCAAGTTTTTCCTTATCGGATTTTTTTATATCTCCCATAAAAATAGTTTCATCATAACAAGTATACTGATCTTGGTTATAAGGTTTTGCATTATAAGGAGCTGCCTGATCTATTTTTTGCTGCCATGCTTCAAGGAAATCTTGGGGAGCATTTTTGGGAGGTCTTAGGGTTTTTGCAAAACGTATATATGTATAATCATCACTTCGAGAATTTGAATACATATTAACTGCACATATATCAAAGGCAGGTTTGTTGTCTTTTACAAAAAAGCCCAAGGAAAGATCCATGTTTGTGTCTTTATCTGCAGCAAAATCTTTTTGAGAAATTACAAAGTCATAGTCACCGGCCTTTATAGCCGTATTCTTGGAATCAAAATTAAATTTCATCGAAGAGAATATAGGATCTATGGGATAAGTTTTTGGAGGCAGATTTAAAAATTCTTTCCATTCGCCGAAGGTTCCGGAATAAGATGGAAGGATATAATCCGATAAAAATGCATAATCATAATTATGACCGTTTCTGATCGAAGAAATGGAATCGATCCTTGTTATAACAAAGATGCCTCCCGGAACAGGAAGAGCAAAGGATATTACCTCAGAATCGGCAAATGGAAGCTCCCAATAATTTACCAGCCATTTTCTTCCGTAAATGTCAACATGACTTTCACTTCGTGAGGGCTCTCCATAAGAAGATATTGCAATTTTTTCTCCTGCTATATATCTATACATTCTGGATGCAGTTAAAATATAATCCATATATAGTTTTGGAGATGTTATAAGAGTTTTTTGATCAATGTCATTAGGCTTTTTTACAATTGCCATAACAGAACCAAGCATCTTACCGTAAATTACATTTCCGTTTTGAGGCAGCTTATATTCTTTTATATCATTAGGCAAAAAAAGATCCCATCTTTTATTTTCTTCTCTTGCTAAGATGAGAGAAAAACTCGGATTCCAAGAGTCATACAAAAGTTCTGTAGAGCCTTCTCCTTTAATAAAATTCTCACTACCCAAAAAATCATATTTTTTCTTTAAATCCTTAATTATATCCAAGGTGAAATTTTTGTAATCAAGGATAATAGACTTACGAAGCTCAGTCAGTTTTTTTGGAAGCTTTTGTTCATTTCGATATTCATAAAAAGCTCTTTCTTCAAGAATATGCGGCAGGTTATAAAAAATGGGAAGATATACCGTACCGATATTTTTTGCAATATTCTTTGTCTCGGCAAAGGGAAGTGCATAGTTTAAATTTTCGTTTTCGCTTTTCATGGTAATAATACCCAAGACCATTCCGTCGGGTGAAATAAGAGGTCCTCCGGAATTGCCGGGACTTGCTGCTGCCGAAAACCTAAGCCACTTCCATTCTCCGTTTCTTTCCTCAAAGGTTTGACTTGTAAGAAGTCCGTTACGGATAATAATACCTTCTCCTAAAGCATTGCCTACGGAAAAGGTCGGAGTATTTAAATTAAACTCATTTAAAACCGAAAGCCCTTCGCCCTTTACATGCTTATAATTTTCTGCCTCAAACACTATAAAATCCCTTTCTACAGAGTAGCTTAAAACCGATCCTACCTTATAGATTGCACCGGAGACGGCACGGAGATAATAGTCGTTATAAAAACTTTCTTCATAAAGATTAAAAACATGGGCGGCCGAGTAAAATTTACCGTCATCCATTAAAAAAGCGGTTCCGATAGGAATGTATTTGTCGTTTCGTATTGCAAAGGGAATCCTGTCCATAGGAAGTTTTTTTTCATATTCCACCTTCCCCTCTTCAGGTTTTAAAACAACAACTTCAAATACGGCTCCATTTATTTTGTTGAGAACTTCAGGACTTAAAACAGCCTGAGCTCCCAAAATTTGAAAAAGTACCGCAAAAAATAAAACCATAAAAATGTGCTTAAATTTCATCATAACTCCTAATGTTTAATTACTATAGTTGTCAAAACCATCGGCTCAGAGCCGGTGTTCTCAAGGCTGTGAAGCTGGTTATCCTCGGTGATTACTACATCTCCCGGGCCTACTTCCTGCTTTTCACCCATATCGGTAACAAGTCCGGTACCTTCATGTATAATGTAGATTTCGGTTTCACCTGTATGAACATGTTCTCCTATACTTGCTCCAACCGGCACAGTCATTTCGGAAAACATACGGCAGTTTTCGACAGTTCTGACACTTAAAAATTCTATTACGCTTATTTCGCCCTTTCCGCCGCGTAAATTAGGTTTCAGCTTTTTAGGCACTTCATTTTTGTTTATTATCATATAATTACCTCCAATCAAGACTCTTAGTCCAAAAGTTTTTCGATATCTTTTTTTAACTCTTCAGGAGCAACAGTCGGTGCATAGGCAGTAACTCTTTCTCCTGTTTTGTCTACTAAGAATTTGGCAAAATTCCATTTGATATCTTCGCTGTTTGAAGCTTTTTTTAAAAAAGAAAAAAGAGGTTCGGTATTTTCACCGTTTACTTCAATTTTTGCCATTATGGGGAAAGAAACCCCGTACTTGCTTTGAGCAAAATTTCTTATTTCTTCGTTTGTTCCGGGATCTTGGCCTCCGAACTGATTACAGGGAAAGGCCGCAACAAGGAAGTTCTTATCCTTGTATTCTTTGTATAAGGCTTCCAAACCTTGGAAGTGAGGGGTAAGGCCTCACTCGCAAGCCGTGTTCACTATTAAAATGACATGATCTTTATAATCTTTAAAAGAAAAGTCATTTCCTAAGCTGTCTTTAACAGTGTAGTTATAAATTCCCATTAGATTTCTCCTTAAAAAATTATAGAAAAAAGCTATTTTAGCCGCTAAAATTATACAAAAGACCGTAAATAAATTCAATAGTTGGAAATTTAATAATTTTTTTTAAAAATTTCGTTTAATGTTTTTGCAATTTTTAATCCCAAATCTTCATTAAATTTCGTTTCCCTGCGGTCATAGGTGAATATGCCGTTTATTTCATCTTCTACATCGCTTACCTGAGTATAGATTGAAGCGCTCAAGCCCTTTTCTACAGCAGGGAAAACATCCTTTGAATAAAGCCTCCATACGGCCTCATTCAATTCTTTTTTTGTTTTGAACATTTTATAGCCGAATAAAATATCGGAGCTCATGCGCCCTTGAAAAGGCAAACTGAAACCTCCGAATTCAGTAAGGGCGAGTACCCTGCCCCGCTTGTCTTTTTTAGGCCTAAAAGCCTTGTAATAAATATGGTAGCTGTGAAAATCGCCCGCGCCCTGATCAAAGTAACCGCTTGCATGGTCAATTAAACGCCTTGCATCCTTTTTGCGTACAAAGGAAGCTGTAGATGCGGCATCAAACTGCCCCCAGCCCTCGTTAAAGGGAACCCAAACTGCAAGAGAAGTTACACTGTACAATAAATCGATGGTACGTTCCGCATCGCGCATAAAAATTTTACGGCCCGTTTCGCTTTTTCTTCCGTGAAGAGCATAACGGCTTTTTCCGTCCTTAAACTTAAAGCCGAGCCAGGGAGCGTATTTTACGAAGAGGTCTTTATAAGGGCCTCCTCCGCTTACAAAGTCCTGCCATACAAGCATACCGATTTTATCGCAGTGATAATACCAGCGAAGAGGTTCTATTTTTATGTGTTTCCTTAGCATATTAAAGCCCATGTTTTTAAGCGTTTTAATTTCCCATATTATTGCCTCATCGGAAGGTGCGGTGTACATACCGTCGCTCCAATAGCCTTGATCCAAAAGGCCGTGATGAAAAATCGGCTTTCCGTTTAAACTTAAAACAGGCCCCGCTTTACTATATAGAATCCCGAATTCCCTCATACCGAAATAAGAGCGGATACAGTCTTTTCCCGCTTTGATTTCAATGTCATATAAAAAAGGACTTTCGGGGCTCCAGCTTTTAAAGTCTTCAGGCATCTTTAAAAGTGCGCGGTTATTTTGAAAGTTTCCTGTTACAATCGTTTTTTTCCCGTCAAAGATTGTAACCAAAGCATTGCAGGTCAAAGAAGCATTGTCTGTAAGAGAAGAATTGGAGCCAAGAGGGACGGCCCCGCCTCCGCCAATAAAAAGCTCAAGCTCAACCTCGGCTTCTTTAAAGCGCGGGGTGATTTTTATATCCTCGATGTAGGAGGCGGGAACTCTTTCGCACCATACCGTCTGCCAAATACCGCTTTGTCCCGTGTACCAAATCTCTCCGCGGTTTAAGGTTTGCTTCCCGTAGGCTTCATCCCCTGAATCCGTATCATCCGTAACGGAAACTATAATTTCGCTTTTACCGTCTTTTAAAAAGTCGCTTATATCGAAATAAAAGGGCCAGTAACCGCCCGAATGGGAGCCTGCCTTTTTGCCGTTTATGTATACGGAACAATGCTGATCGACCGCCCCGAAATGCAATAAAAGCCTTTCGCCCTCCTTACATTTTTCAAAGGCAAAGACTCTGCGGTACCACAGCGTTTGTCCGGGAAGAAGCTGTTTTTTGACACCCGACAAAAGGCTTTCAGGCGAAAAGGGAACGATTATTGTTCCGTCCCATGTTTCGGGAATATTTTCGTTTTCCGATAGTGCATAAGTTTCCGTTATTACGGAGCTTTCAGTGATTGCATAGTCCCAGGGGCCGTTTAAGCACTGCCAGTTTTCCCTTACAAGCTGAGGGCGCGGATATTCGTTTAGGGGGCAGTCAGGGTTTAAGTTTTCGCCCCAGGGAGTTAAAAGCTGTTTTACTGGTTTATTTTTTCTCATAGAATTTATACTCTAAAATAAGGGAGATGTATTGTCAAGCTATAGACCGGACAAATTTCTTTATTGTTAGTTTTCAATTTCTACTAGACATCGGCCTAAATAAATGCTATCATCACGGGTTCTATGATGAAAAAAAACGATAATTATGCCATTTTAGGAGTTTCACCGAAAGCCTCGGCAGCCGAAATAAAGACGGCTTTTAGAAAAAAAGCTAAGCTTCACCATCCGGACTTAACTCAAAATAAAACTAAAGAAGAAAAGGAAAAATCCGAATCGGCTATGAGGCTTCTTTTAAATGCCTATCAAAGTCTTTTAAAAGAAAAAACTGCTGATGAAAACCCATTTGATTATTTCAATTTTTTTTCAAAGAAAAATGCGGCGGAAAGCTTTGACTACAGGCTTTGGCTTTTAAAAAAAACGGATTACGAAAGCCGGGCTAAACTCATCTTTTTTGATCTTTTCCACGGATTGGAACAGTCTGCCGTAGAAGAATACAATAAAAGAAGAAGCGAGGCAGGAGGCTTTTATCTTTCAAAGTATTTTAATAAAGAAGATTTTATGGACTGCGGCTTTGTCCTTGCAGAAGAACTTTATTTCCGCGGAGAATACTACGAATCTTTTTTGCTTTTGGAAGAAATCTTTTATATGGAAAAAGAAAAGCCTTATTTTAAACATTTTTTTCCTGAGGTTACCGGCTTGATAAAATCCATAATAAGCGATAAACTGCATAGGTATACCGAAGACGAGCTTGCCTTAGACTGTTATGAAGCTGCTCTGGAACTAGGCTTTAAAAAGATAGATAAAGCTAACATCCTTAAGCGTATGTCCGAAATATATTATAGGTTTGGAGACACATACAGAGCCTCTCAATGTTTAAATGAGGCAATGCTGCTCAGCCCCAAATTAAGGGGCGTTAAAATTATTCAAAATCAATTGGAGAATCGCTATGATTATAATTAAAACGGAAGAACAAATTAACGGCATCAGAAAGTCCTGTAAGGCCCTTGCCAAACTTTTCGAAGAATTAAAACCGGTAATAAAACCCGGTATGAGTACAAAAGAGCTTGATGATTTTTGTGTCAACTATATAAAAAAAATCGGCGGTGTTCCTGCCTGGTATTCTGAAGGTTTTCCGGGAGCAGCCTGTATTTCGATAAATGAAGAGGTAATTCACGGTCTTCCGGGAAAAAGAATAGTAAAAGACGGCGACCTTGTTTCGATGGATATAGGAATCGACCTTGGAGGCTACATAAGCGATGCCTGCGTAACCTATCCTGTCGGAAATGTTTCAAAGGAAAACCTCAAACTTTTGGAAGTTACTACTCAGTGCCTTTACGCAGGAATCGAAGCATGCAAGGCAGGTAAAAGAGTTTCAGATATTTCGAAGGCTGTCTTTAATCTGGCAAGAGCCCATAATTACGGGGTGGTTTATGACTATTGCGGACACGGAGTAGGCCTCGGCGTACACGAAGATCCGAGTATTCCGAACGTGATTGAAAGAATGAGGCCGAATCCCCGCCTTAGAGCCGGAATGGTGGTCGCAATAGAGCCCATGATTAACATGGGAACAGCCGATGTCGAAGTAAAAAAAGACGGATGGACTGTAGTAACGGCCGATAGGTCAGTTTCATGCCACATGGAACATACCGTTGCAATCTTTGAAGACCACACGGAAATTTTGTCTCAGTTATAAAAAACATTTTTATAGGGGTTATAATGAATTCGATTATTTCATGGAATGTAAACGGCATTAGGGCTGTAGAAAAAAAAGGCTTTTTGGATTGGCTAAATACCGAAAACCCGGATGTACTTTGCGTACAGGAAACAAAGGCAGCAAAGCCTCAACTCAGCAAGGAGCTTACGGAACCGGATCTCCCGAACGGAAAATATTTTGCCTATTGGGCTTCTGCAAAGAAGGCAGGCTATTCGGGAACTGCCATTTTTACAAAAAAAGAACCCTTGCAGGTAAGAACCATGGGTTTAAAGGAATTTGATGATGAAGGAAGGGTCTTGGTAGCCGACTTTGACAAGATTTCTATTATTTCGGCTTATTTTCCCAACTCGCAGGACGGAGGAGCCCGCCTAGGCTATAAGCTTGACTTTTGTGCAGCCATCCTCGAATTCTGCGATTCAATTCAAAAAAAAGGAAACAACGTAATCCTTTGCGGCGACTACAACATAGCCCATAAGCCGATAGACCTTGCAAACCCCAAGAGCAACGAAAAAAATCCGGGCTACCTTCCCGAAGAAAGGGCCTGGATGGATGAGTTTACCTCATCAGGTTATTCGGACACCTTTAGACATTTTTGCCAAGAACCTGCAAAATATACATGGTGGAGCTACCGCTTTAGAGCCAGAGAGAAAAATATAGGCTGGCGTATAGATTACCATTGTGTAAACGATTCTTTTTTGCCTAAGATAAAGGATTCTATTATTTTGGACGGAGTAATGGGCTCGGATCACTGCCCCGTCAAATTGATATATTAACTAATCTATTTAAACAAGGCAATTTATTGGAAAAAGATTTGAAAAAACTATTGACATAATTTGGAAAAACTGATAATATCGCCTGTGTTACGCCGTTGTAGCTCAGTCGGTAGAGCAAAGGACTGAAAATCCTTGTGTCGACAGTTCGATTCTGTCCGACGGCACTTAAAGGGATATAAGATTTTCTTATATCCCTTTTTTTATTCGTACGGAGGGTTTAATACCCCGATGCTATGCGTCGGGGTATGTTGATTAAAAATTATCATAAATTTTGTCTTTTTTTGCATATTTTAAGTAAAAAATTTAAGTTTTTTTTATATACACCCGATAATGTAATTAACGGTCGGGGTTACAGACGGCATTATTTTGACATCCGGATGCCGTTTTTTATAACCGATAATGATACGTTTTGAATCTTATTTCAAGGACGTTTAATTTAGAGATTGGCAAAGGTGCCAATCTCTTTTTTTTTAAAATCGGATACCTTGTCTTTTTTATATGTAAATGTTATAATAGGATCACGGAAATTTACAATAAGGAGTATGCAAATGGCTTATAAAATTTCTAACGAATGCACGAACTGTGCCGCGTGCGAAAGTGAATGCCCCGTAAACGCTATCAGCGAAGCCGGCGGCAAACATGTGATTGATGCAGATACATGCATCAGCTGTGGTGCTTGCGCAGGTGTTTGTCCTGTTGAAGCAATCTCAGAGGAATAATCCGGCTAAAATTTTTAGGCGGGTTAAACCTTAATCACGAGTCCGGAGGGTTGTATGAGTTTTGGAAAAATTATTAAGGGATACGGATCCGTTTTTTTCGGCCTGTTGACCTTTTCGGCCATTGCCGGAGTGTGCGTACTTGCAGGTATTGCGGTAGCCTACCCCTTGTGGCTCTTAGCTACGGTAAATGTAAGCTTATACACAATAATTTCCATAAGTATCTTTGTATGCGCAATTCTTTACCTTTTGGTAAAGATGGCAATCAAAGCATATAAAAAAAGCCCTCGCGGACTCATCATTTCAATCTTAAAAAAAATAACCGTAATAGGCGGTCTTATCTTATGTGTCAACTTAGTTTTGAACTTTAATAAGATACCGGCTCTAATTGTACTTGTTTTAATTTTTGTTATCTACGGGTTTTTAGCCTTCGGAATAGACCAGTCAAAAAATAACGGTAATGAAGGCTTTTAAATTTCTATTTCTATTATTTTTTTTCTCGGCCTCGGTATTAAAGGCCCAAATACCCTATCCTCAGATAGAAAAATTAAATATTGATGACTATATCTTTGTTCAATACAGCGATGATGTGGCAGAGGCCCGTAAGGCCTTAGCCGCAGCAAAAACAGGAAATGAACTTCCTATCAGATTTTATACATACAAGGCCAACAGTGAAGACACCATAATAAAAATTGCAGCCCGGTGCTCTATTCCCTATGATGCAATTGTAACATTAAATAGAATTGAGTCCGTTCAAACGGATATTGCAGGGCGGATTCTCATTCTTCCGACATTACCTGCTGTTTATCTTCCCGAAAAAGCCCTTTCGAGTATCGAAAAACTTATTCAAGCTCTTTTTAAAAAGTATAAGGCCGAACCTCTAAAAATAAAAATATACGGCCCTGAAGAAAAACGGGAGATATTTTGCTTCCCGGGAGAAATTTTTGACGGAACCGTAAGGGCCTTTTTCTTTATGCCCTTCTACCGTTTTCCTCTTAAAGAGGCAGTTATGACTTCAGGCTTCGGTAAAAGGCAGGATCCCTTTACAGGCAAAACAAATTACCATCCCGGAATAGACCTTGCAGCTCCCACAGGAAGCCCGGTTATGGCCTGTGCTGCAGGCAGGATAAAGGAAATATCTTACAGCGCCGTTTATGGAAACTACATCATTTTAGCCCACACAGACGGAAGAGCGAGCCTATACGGTCATTTAAGCAAGGTCTATGCGAGCTTGAATGAAACAGTAAAATCGGGTACAATTATCGGCGCTGTGGGTTCTACCGGAATGTCAACAGGACCTCATCTTCATTTTGAAATACATGAGCAAGGTATACCCAAAAATCCTGCCAATTTTGTAAACGACAAAAAATAAGAGGTTATACATGAAAAAAACTAAATTGTTAACTGATGATTATAAAGAAGAATTTGACAAACTTGTATCTCATCCAATTCAATCATGGATTTGGGGTGACTTTAAAAAAAGTATGGGAGCCATTCCTGAAAGAATAGGTTTTTTTGAAGACGGAAAATTAAAAAGCGGAATTCAGATTATTTTTTCTAAAATACCCAAAACTAATTATACGGTCGGCATAGCCTCAAAAACCCTAATGCCGGAACAAGAACACATCGAAGCCTTAAAAGAAGCGGCAAAAAAACATAGAGCTGTCTTTATAAAAATAGAGCCGGATCTCTTTAAGCCCGTACAAAAAGACAGATCTTTAAAAGAAGCTTCTAATGAGGCAGATCCTTTAGAAACTCTTATCGAAGAAAAGAAAGAATTCTTATTTAAAAACGGAGCAAAAAACGGAAAGCCTTTTTTTGAAAGATATAATTTTCTTTTAAATATCGAAAAAACGGAAGAAGAGCTTTTAGCCTCTTTTCATTCCAAAACAAGGTATAATATCCGTCTTGCCGAAAAAAAAGGGGTTACCATAATCGATGAGAGCACCGAAGAAGGCATGGAAGATTATATAAAGCTGATGGAAGAAACCACAAAAAGACAAGGCTTTTTTAATCATAACGGGGAATATTTTAGGCGGATGTTCAAAGCTTTCCCAAAGGATACCCTTAGAATATTTGAAGCCGTCTATAATGAAGAAGTCTTAACTGCATGGATCCTTTTTAAATTTAACGGAAAACTTTACTATCCGTACGGAGCCTCAAGCAATAATCATAGGGAATTGATGCCCAATAACCTCATAATGTGGGAAGCAATTAAATACGGAAAAAATTTAAATTGTTCTATTTTTGATCTTTGGGGCTGCTTAGGGCCTAATCCGGATACCGAAAATTCATGGTACGGCTTTCATAAATTTAAGGCAGGATATAATCCGCAATTGGTAGAATATATAGGAACCTTCGACTTTGTTTATAAACCTCTTATGTACAAGTTGTTTAATATTGCAGATAAAATCAGATGGATTATTTTAAAAAATAAGAAAAGATAGCTTTAAGTTTTTTGATACTTAGCCGATAAATAAATATCGGCGGGCGGTTCCCCTCCCACCCACCGTCTGCCGATAGCCTGATGGGCGGGCCGGTTTTTTAACCGGCTCTTTTTTTTTACCTTAACAAAAAAATTATCTGCTTTTAAAACTGTCAAAACCTACCTACTTGTAAAAAACTTAAAATTGTGTTCTTATATAACACTATGAATAAGCTGAGCAAGATAGTATATCTATATCTTATTTTAATTTTTTTGATCCTGGCAGGAGGAGCCTTTGCCCTCGGAACAATACTGGCAATGACAAAAAATATAAAACAGAGTGAATTATTTGTCGACTTCAATCCGGCCCTGCCGTCAAGAATATTGGATATCAGAGGGGATCTAATCACCGAATTTTCTTTGGACGAAAAACGGGAGCTTATCAACTACGGAGATATTTCGCCTAACCTGATTGCGGCTCTTTTAGCCCGTGAGGACCGCCTCTTCTATGAACACAAGGGTTTTAGAATCAAATCAATCATCAGGGCTGTCATAGGGCAGCTTACAGGAAGGTCCTTAGGAGGCGGAAGTACAATTACTCAGCAAATTGCAGGTCTCCTATATTGCGACAGAACCGATAAAAGCGTAAAAAGAAAGGTAAAAGAACTTTGGTGGGCTATCCAGATGGAAAGGCGGCACTCAAAAGACGAGATAATGATGCTCTACCTAAATGAAGCCTATTTTGGAGGCGGAACAAACGGGGTAAGCGCAGCCTCCCGTTTTTACTTCGGACACTCTGCTGCTGAACTTACGCCGGCAGAAGCTGCCATCTTAATCATTCAACTTTCAAACCCGACAAGATATAATCCCTTTAATTACCCGAACAGGGCGAAGGAAAGACAGGAAAATGTCCTTGAAGGTATGATAGGCTTAGGCTTTATATCGAAGGAAGAGGCTGCTGAATCTTTTGAAGACTACTGGGCTAACTTTGACTATACCCGAATTGCCCTGTCGGCATGGCTTACCCGTGAGGACAAAGCCAGATGGTTTTCGGAATATGTAAGGCGTGAAGTAGCGGATAATATGATGTACGGAACTATGAACCTTTATAAGGACGGGTATACCGTACATACAACCTGCGATTTAAGGCATCAAGAAATAGCCGATAGGGAGTTTCAAAAATACATTGCAATAGCTAATGACAGGGTTTCGGCCTCAACATCCACATCATTCAGTCAGGCGGAGCAATACAGTAACCTTACGGCCCTATTAAGCCTATGCTTCGGAATAGAATCCCTAAATGTCGGAGAAAAACAGCTCAAGGTAAAAACTCACTCCTATTACCGTAACGAATTAAATAATACGATAGATGTGCTTGCCCTAATGTGCGGTATAGACAATTTAAAAACTCTTACAAAACAATCTACTGCTAAGATGCAGGAAGTCTTAATGGAAAGGGTGGTAGAAGGTACCTTTATTTCTATCGAAAATGAAACCGGATATATAACGGCCTTGATAGGAGGAAGTCAATATAGTGAAACCAACCAGCTTATAAGGGCAACCCAATCAAAACTGCAGGTAGGAAGTACTATAAAGCCTCTGATATACTCTGCAGCCGTAGACGAAAAGGTAATTACAGCTTCTACAAGGCTGGATGATACACCTCAGGTTTTTGAGTCAGTCGACGGAGTACAGTATATTCCGAACAACTACGGCGGAAAATGGAATGGAACTGTTTTGGTATATAAGGCGCTCCCCCTTTCATTAAATATTCCGGCTATAAAAACTCTCGAATTAGTAGGCTTTGATAGGGCCATAGACCGCATTTCAAGCCTTATGGGCATCACAGATCCTGTCGAAATCGATAAAACCTTTGAAAAGGTTTATCCTTTAGCCCTCGGAATAAGTGCCGTAACACCTGTCCAGCTTTTAAGAGCCTTTGCAATCTTTGGAAATCAGGGGCGTGCCGTAGATCCGATAGCCGTAAGAGCGATAGAAAATAGGGACGGAGTTACAATCATGGATCCTGAACTTGATCTTCGCATTGAGCAGCGAAAGCGGGGAACGGCTATGCAGGTTATAAGTCCAAGCAATGCCTTTATAATGACCGAAATTTTAAAAAAGACAATTACTTTGGGAACCTTGTTCAGTGCTTCTTCAGGCGGTAATAAATTCGATTATAAAGATGAAAAAACAGGAAAGGTCTTTAGGATGCCGATGGCCGCAAAGACCGGAACAACACAGAACTGGTCGGACTCATGGGCTGCGATATATTCTCCATATTATTCTGCGATTGCATGGTACGGTTTTGACAGGGGAGGATACTCTTTAGGAACCGATAATACCGGAGCCGCTCTTTCTGGTTATGTAGCGGCAAACTTTATGCGTGAGGTTCATAAAAATAAGCCTTTTAAAGACTTTGTAAGACCGGAAAAAGGCGTAATTATGGTTGATGTATGTAAAAAATCGGGAATGATTCCTTCGGAGAACTGCACAGATGAAACCATTACCCTTCCCTTTTTATACGGAACCGAACCGACCGAGGTATGTACTGAACATACAGCAGGTATAAAATTAAGGGACATAGGTATAGACAGAATAAAGGACTCAGGCATGGCTCAAGGTGAAGAAGAAATCAAAATAGACACGGCACCTATTGAAATAGATCCTTCAGTTTTTATGGATCCTCCGGCAGACGGTGAAAACGTAAGCGAAACTGAAAATACCGATGAAGCATCAACGCAATCGGAATCTAACGAACAAAACACTGAAGAAGGCGGAGAATCGGAAAATCCATGGATATAAATTATTGAGAAGTTTTTATCTTGCTATTGACTTTTTTTTGATTATCTGATAAAATCCATTTCAGTTGCGGCGGTGGTGGAATGGTAGACACGTCAGCTTGAGGTGCTGATGCCTTAACGGGTGTGCTGGTTCAAGTCCAGTTCGCCGCAAAAAAGAACTCAAAGTTTTGAGTTCTTTTTTTTTGCATAATTTTTTTTAACACAAAAAAGCCCTTATAAGAAATAATCTTATAAGGGCTTTATGCTAAGCTTTATACACTTTGTTTTAAAATCTTATTTAAAGAGCTCGTATATTTCTTTGCGGTAAAGCTGATTTATCTTATGGCGCATCATCTCGCCCTTTGCAGACAACTCCCTTCCTGCTTGGAACTCTTCCGGAAGAAGCACAATCTTGTTTATCCTTTCAAACAGCTTAAAGCCCGTTTTAGAATTGACCAGCTCTGCAACCTCAGCCTCATACATTTTTTGTACATTAGAGTCATGTACAAGCTCTGATACGGGAACGTTTCGTAAACCGTTATTTGCGGCCCATGATTGAAGGTTTTCTTTATGAACAACTATCAAGGCACCCAAAGACCTTTGATCCTGTCCTAAAACAACAGCAATCGAAATTAAGGGAGATTCTTGCAGTTTTACCTCAATCGGAACAGGCTCTATGTTTTCGCCGCCTCGTAAAACTATCGTATTTTTTCGGCGCCCTTTAAGAATCAGCTCTCCGTCAATTGTCTTCATTGCAAGGTCTCCGGTATCAAACCATCCGTCCTTATCGATAACTTCTGCAGTTCGTTCAGGGTCCTTATAATAGCCCTTTGTTACGGCATCTCCTTTTACAAGGAGCAGACCCTTTCGGTTATGAGGAAGCTCTTTTCCGTTTTTGTCGATAATTTTCGTCTCAAAGCATGCAAGAGGCTTACCCAGAGTGCCGAACACGGGTCTCGGCATGGGACGGACCGAAATAACGGGCGCCGTCTCGGTAATACCGTAGCCTTCCATGACATTTATGCGGACTGCCCAAAAAAATTCGTCAACATTGGGCGGCAAGGCTCCTCCGCCTGAAACGCCGGCCCTAAAGCATTTACCGAATTTTTTTCGGATCGTGCGGTAAATAATAAGATCTCCTATATAATAAAGAGGGGCTATACATAAAAGAGGAAGCACAGCCAATACGGGATATATAAACTTGCTTCTTCTTTGGAAATGCGGGCACTGCCCGGTAACTCTGCGCTTTAAGCGCATCGTCTTTATTCCTACATCAACAAAGAATAAGAAAAGATAGTAAAGCGGTCTTCCTCTTTTTTTCATCACCTTAAAAATACCGTCGTAAACTGCTTCCCAAATTCGAGGAACAGAGGGGAAAAGAGTCGGATTTATCTTTACCATATCTGCTAAAAGAACGCTTCCTATAGGCTTTGAATAAGCAATAGTACCGCCTGAAATTATTATAACGTACTCGCAGGCTCTTTCAAATGAGTGCCAGACAGGAAGAACACATATAGCCTTTTGTCCGGGTTTAAGGATAATCCTATCGGGAAGCTCAACAAGCTGTGTCATAAAGTTCCTATGGGTCATCATAACCCCCTTAGGATTGCCCGTAGTGCCTGATGTAAAGATTATCGAAGCCAAATCATCGGTATCGACATTTTCGGCATATTCTTCAGGCTTAAATTTACCTTCAATTCTTGCAGTCTTCCCCAGATTAATAATATCGGCATAGGTATGAAATTCAATCTTTCTTTCTTTAAGCTTGAATTCTTCTTCAAGTTTTTTAAAATCGGCATTATCAATGCTGATAATCGACTCCAAAAGGGGGATTTCTGCCAGATGGGTAAGGACTTTTCGGATTTGAGCTTCATTTTCTAAAACTGCAAATTTACATTCCGAAAACGAAAGAATGTGGGTAATTTCCTGCTCGGTAGCATCGCAGCCCCGCGGAACATCAGCTGCCCCGATATTCATAATACCGAAACTTGAATGAAGCCATTCTTTACGGTTATCGGCTATAAGACCGATATGATCCTTGGGTCTTGCCCCTATAGAAAGCAAGCCTGCCGCAAAATCAAGCCCAGTTTCGTAAAGCTCTTTGTAAGAAAGGCTTTTAAATTCCTTATCTTCACCCTTAAACATCTGAGCCCTTATATTGGGATATTTTTCCGAAATCCGTTTTAATAATAACGGTAATGATTTGTCTAGAGTTTTCATATAGTAAATGCTATCATAAATGTAAGAATATATCAATATCTAAATAAAAAATGTCAATAATTTATATTAATAATAAATAAAGATATTGTCATAAGTGCTTGATTTATATAGAGAAAATTGATATTATTATCGGGTTTAGGGTAAATTGCTTTTATCTTACCTCTTAGACCATCATAATATATGCTTAACTTAAGGAGAGAAGATTATGAACCACAAAAAAATTTTTCTTTGCTGTATTGCACTAGTAGTAATTTTAGCATCATGTAAACAAGGTTTTATTAAAAAAGTCAAGATAAAGGCGAATCCTCAAATAAAGGTTAATCTTGGAAGCAAGGAAGTAAATGTAGGAAATATTGTTTATGATAATATAAACAAGACCTTAAAAGACAAGGATAATTTACATGTTTATAAATATACACCAAAAAATAACCATGACAATATTCTTCACTATCTAGTTCACTATGCTATGCCTGAAAAAGAAATAGATATGAGAAACTATATTACAAAAATAGATAAGCTGTCCGAGTCTCACAAAATAGATATTCCGAACAAATCGGTAACTATTCCCGATATCAAAGTTAGCGGAAATAGTAAATCATTCAATTTAAATATTAATAACCCAAGTACCGGAAATATAAACATAGAAAACAGCGCATTTTCTATAACGCCATTTAAAGTAGATATAGATGTCGAGAATTTAGACTATGCCGTAATTCAAAACGGGAATATAGAAATAACTGTAGAAGGTCTTGACGACACTTTAAAAAAAGCACTTACAATAAACTATGAAAATATCAAGATAAATCATAACGGGGGCCCGTTAACCCCTATCAAAAACAAGGACAAGCTGACCGGCAAACTTGATTTAAGCGGTAAAAAAATAACCAACGGCGAAAAAATTGAAGTTTCCGGCCAAATAAATATAAGCGGCACAATTCCTGCCGGCTATGCAGGAGGAAACAATTTAAAACTAAAAATCGAAGCTAAAATAGAAACATTTGAAGAGATCAAAATTAAAAATCAAGACATTACAACAGTTATTACTAAAGATATAACCCTAGATGCCGATGTAAGCACTTACGTTAAGGAAATAACTTTAAATCCTATCTCGATAAAGGCTAATATAAAAAATAAATTACCTAAAGATACCGATATAGAAATAAAATTGGATTCCGATGCTCTTAATATTCACAGTGGACTTGTGCAATTTAAGGCAAATCCGGATAGTAATGAAGGTCAGAAAAAAACTATATTCGAAGAATCAAGAACACTGACTCCTACCGGCTCCTTGGATATTAAGGCTACGCTTAAAATTAAAGGATATGATCAGGCTAACAAAACCTTAACACTTCAAAATATTGCTCCGGAAAATGAATACTCATTCGGAGGTGAGGCAAATATTAAATTCGATTTTGAAAAAGCTGTAGTTACGCCCTCAGGAGAAAATTTTAAAATAAATAACCAATATCCTGTCAATACAGACATATTTAAAAACAATGAAATTTTAAGCAAGATGAATCCTAAACCTATTAATGCTTATATCTATCTTGTTTCCGATTTAGCGGGTAGTGAAGCTCCTATACTAACTACAAAAATAGACCTGTTATACAGCACCAAAACACAAAATATTATTAATGAGGATCATAAAAGCACACCATTTGTATCCGATCCTAATTTTAATCAGGGTGAAATTCCTCAAGCCAGCATCAATGAAAATGAGATAAAACTGGAAGATATTTTTGAATCAAAACCGAAACAAATTGAATTTAAGATTGATATGAACCTAAACCAAATAACAGTTACAAATAATGCACTAGAAAACATCAAAAAAAATAATAACAAGGCTGTAATTAAAGCCCATGCTCTTTTTGACGTACCTTTAACTGTAAGCATAAAAAATGACATAATTGAAAAGGTATTATCTATCAAAGATATATTATCAAGAAAGGCCGGTGAAAATATACCGGGTCAGTTCGATAAAATTACTGATACAATAAAAGAACTAAATCTTATTGTTGAATACACAAATAATACAGGGATGATTTTTGATGCAAGAATTTATAATCCCGAATGGAAAGAAGGCGGTATATTCCAATTTGAAAAAAAATTAAAGTTAAAAGACAAGGGATCTATACATATCAATTTATCAAAGAAAGAAATACAAGATATAAAAAAAAGAAACCAATTTCCCATTGTTATTGAAGTAAAGCTTCCTAAGGACAGCGAAATAAATATCAAAAACGGCACATTAAACTTTTCAGCTTACACTATAACAAATATGGATGTAACTTATGAATTTTAGGAGGTAAGGCAGATGAAAAAATACATTTTTATATTCAGTATTATCTCACTTATTTTTTTTAATGCTTATTCTGAAGATGTCATCAACGAGCGAACTGAAAATATGCTCAATGAAATTAGAAACAGGAATGGAGTAGATTATTTTGAGGCTCAGGCTGAAGATGAGGAACTATCCCAAGATGAAACCGAAAAAACTGAGCCCGAAATACCCGAAACCGCTGTTACAAGTGAAAACGAAGATGAAGAAGCGGAAATCGAAAAGCCTCCTAAGGAGCCTTTTTTAAAAAACGGCAGACAAGCATTTGCCTTCGGTGTCGAAATTAAAGTTGGAGCCTCCAATTCATATTTTAAAATTATGGATTTGTTTAAAGACAGTCTTGAAGTAGATTTAGTTGATATGTCGAATAAATTACCTAAGACCGGATTCGGAGTATCAGCAGCTACAGCCGCAAATATATACTTGGATATTTATATAAAATCAAAGGCCGAATTTGGTTTTTTTATAAAAGCAGATGCTTACGGATTTTCAAATATTCCCAAAAATATAATCGATTTTGCAGCAAAGGGAAATCTTTCTTCAAACAGCTTTAACGGAAAAATCATGGGCTCATGGCAAGCCTTTGCAGATACCGGTATTTTTTACGGAATGAAATTTAATTCATTTAAATTTAGAGTAAGCACTTCTTATTTTATACCCGCATTTTATATGGAATCTGATATGGGCGATTATGAGTTTATCAATGATCCTATAACAGGCAGTATAGCTGCAAGAGGTAAGTTAAAACTAAATATGTACTCTCATATTCCCATATTCGGAAACCCAAACAGCAAATTCGATCTAGGAGATATTTTATCAAGGGGAGGCGTTGATTTTAATTTTTACGGTACCTATACTTTTAATGAACTAGCCAACCTGAATTTTAATGTCATAAATATTCCTATTTTTCCGGCACGATTAAATAAGGGTATTTCAAAAATATATGAAGGTGATTTTAGAATAGAATCTTTAATTCAATATATGAATAACTTTATAACACCTGATCAAGCAGCCCAAATAAAACCGCCCAGCGGATCTTTTAATGAGACAAATTTAGCATATAACTTACCGCAAAAAAAAATATTCCGTCCCTTAAAACTCGCAGTAAGTTCGGATATAAGGCCTTTTTTAAACGATTATTTGATTATTACACCAAGCCTAGGCTGCCATTGCTATAAGCCATTTTATGTAGATGCCGGCTTAAAATTGGAAAGCCGTTTTTTAAAAGTATTGGGCGCCTACATAGGAATGAGTTATGAAGACAGGGTATGGAAAAATACGGGAGGCCTTTTTTTGGAAACAAGAATATTTAGGCTTGAAACGGCTGTTTCGGCAGCATCTCCTTCATTTACAGGAAGTTTTAAAGGAACAGGAGCCGAAGCAACAATAAAAATGGTATTCGGCTATTAAAAGATAAAGGCAGTCTAAAAGACTGCCTTTTTTTTGCAAAAAAAAAAGAACTTCGTTTTAAAAAACGAAGTTCTTTATCGGGCAACCCGGATTTGAACCGGGGACCCCAAGTCCCCCAGACTTGTACGCTAACCAACTGCGCTATTGCCCGTAACGTTGGATATAATATAGTAAAATACAAAAAATGTCAATAGGTTTTGCTTATAAAAACAGAATGCCGAACAGGGCTCCGGCGGCAACCAAAACTATTGGATGAAGCTTTTTAAAGAAAATACTTACAAAAAATAGGAGCCCAAAAAAAGCAAATTGTTTTATATGCACAATGTCTGTTATTTTACCGCTTGCCCTAAAGACAGGTAAATTTAAAATCGAAATATTTATTACCTGGCAACAAGCGACAGCAATCATACCGACAGCTCCGGCTCTTAAGCCGTAAAAACTTTTTTTTACCAAAGGCTTTTCTTGGAAAGCTGAGGCAAAGCGGGCTATCAAAACTATAACTATCAGTGAAGGAAGAACAATTCCGGTAGTCAAAACTATACTTCCCAAAACTCCGTAAAGTTCATAGCCTATATAGGTTGCCATATTGATCCCCATCGGACCGGGAGTTGATTCTGAAATGGCAACCATTGCAAAAAAATCTTCGGAACTTATAAGCCCTCTGGTAATCAACTCTTGCTGCATCAAAGTAATAGCCACAAGACCGCCTCCTATGGTGCAAAGCCCGATGTACATAAACAAAAAAAACAAACCAATCAAGCTCATCAGGATTCTTCTCCCCTATTCTCTTTTAAAAGCCGCCTTGATTTGAACGTTTGAAAAAGCCAGCCTGAAAGAGCCGAACCTATTACTATCCAGATGCCCTGCACCTTAAAAACAAACATAAACACAAACGAAAGAGCTGCAATTAAAAACGTGCATAAATCCAAAACCGTTTTTTTTCCAAAAGAAAAAACCGCCTTGACCAATAAAACTGCAACGGCAACATTTATTCCTCTTAAGGCTTTTTGAACCCAGACTAATTCGTTAAAATTTGACACAAAGGCAGCTATGAGCGTAATTATTATAAGGGAAGGAAAAACGACTCCGGATGTAGAAAAAACGGAACCTATCAGTCCTCCCCTTTTATATCCGACAAAGGTTGCAACATTTACTGCTATAATTCCCGGAGTACTCTGCCCTATTGCAAAATAATCCAAGATTTCAGCCTCGGTTACCCAGCCCTTGGAATCAACCAAGTCTCTTTTTAATATGGGAAGCATAGCAAGGCCGCCGCCGAAGGTTACAAGACCTATCTTAAAAAAACCGGCAAAAAGAGAAAGATAATTTTTAAAACGCTCCGATTTTTTCATTTTTAAATCTTCTTATCGGATTTAGTCCTCAAGAATATTTTTTGAATCGAACCAAATTTTTTCAAGGCTGTAAAAATTACGGGCCGTTTCGCTCATAAGGTGAACAACAATACCGCCCAAATCTATAAGTCTCCACTCATCGCCGTCGGGAGATTTACGCTTGGTGTGATATTCTTCCAAGTTGTGTTCAGGTAAGAATTCGTACACACGTTTTTCCAAGCCTCCCGAATGAGCGGCACTGGTTACGGTACAAATTACAAAAAAATCGGTCCAAATGTTTTTATCCCGTAAATCAAAGACAACAACATTTTCACCCTTAAAATCGCGCAATAATTTTCCAAGCTCCAAGGCAGGAGCATAAAAGTCAAAATTTTTTATCATCAGTTTTTATCCTTATCATTTTCATCATTATCTTTTTTGTCCTCTTTTTTCTCGACAACAAAAAAACCGTTAAAATCCGAACCCAAAATCAGGGTAAAGTCAACATTGGTTTCGCTTCCGTATTCGCCTTCGGCCGGAAGCTGTGTAGTTTGAATATTGTTACATCTTATAACCTTTGCAACAATTTTAGCGACTGAAGGGTTTCCGATTCTGTCTATCAAAACCGTTTCGGCTACAGGATTTTCTGAGTTTCCTATGCTGACAACGTCATAGGCAAAGCTTTGATAAAGCTCTGAGGTGCTCTTTGCAAGTCCTTGCACATTTGTTCCGTTTAAAATTTCCAAGGCATAAACACGCTCAAGGGCAGAAGAATCATCTGATGCCAATACGGCAATAGTTTGACGTATAATTTCTTTTATCTGCTGGCCTTCACGGAAAGGGGTCAAAAGACGTTTATCCTCGATAATCCGGACAGCCCCTGTAAGCCTTTGGGGCACTAAGCGCTCAGAGTCCATCTTTCCTATAGACTCAATTAAATTCTTTAAATCTGAGCCTGTAACATTCGATTTAAAGTTATTACTTAAAACCGAAAACCTCTCCTTAGAAAAAATCTCAGGCGAGTTATCGCTTATTGCTCTAAAAAGAGCAAGAACGGCTTTTTGTTTTCTTGCAGCGGCTTCTCCTTCTGCATCCAACTCATCCTCATAAACAAGAAAATCTCTTATTTTATCGCCATCTAGAGAAACCGAACCTGACGGCAAAAGAATTCTCTTATCATCAAGCTCTATATCCACAGGCGAAGGAATAAAAACGGAAAGCCCGCCAAGCATATCGGTCAGCATAGAAAAATTATCCAAGGTACATGTCAAATAAAAGGGCACGGAAATGCCTGCAAGTTTTTCTATTTCGGCTTTAAAACTCGATATACCTTTTTCGGTGTAGACGGCTCCGATAGCATCGGTGCGGTTTAAGGATTGAATAATCAAACCTATATTTGCAGGTACATCGAACATGGCCGCCCTCTTAGTTTCGGGATAATAGGCAAGTATACTTATAGAAATCGGAACGCCTTCGTCCTCAACCACCAAAAGAACTTTTAAAATTTTATCGGAAGAAAGATAATCTTGAACGGTATCTCTTTGCATTTTTAAAAGAACTAAAACAAAGGAGGTAATTAAAACTATAAGAATTACTAATAGAAAGATAATATTTTTACCCGTATCCATGAGTTTTATTTTCATTTTTTAAGCTCCTTTTGTATTTGCTCATACATTTTTATTGTTGCAGGATGAACTCTTGCGCTCTTTTTTTCGATAAAGCTGAGGTTCCAGTCCAAGACTGCAAGCATCAACTCATTAAGAGAAGAAGATTTTACCATCTCCCTAAAGTTTTCGGTATCGGGACGGCCCGGTTCTATCTTATCGGCTATATAAATAATTTTTCCTAAGGCATCGATATCTTCATACCCGAAGGTATGAAAGGCAACGGCTTTTAAGACAGACTTGTCATTGATGCCGAATTTTTTTTGCAAAACCACGGAAGCAGCCCTTCCGTGTAAAAGATTTAAGCGGGTCTTTTCAACCCCATCAATTCCGAGATTATCGGATTCTACAAGTTTTACAAGCTCTTCATCGGAACATTTTTTACAGATGTCGTGAGCAAGGCCGGTAAAATAAGCAAGAACAGGAGGAACGCCTTCGGTTTTATACTCTTCTGCAAGATGACGGGCATATTCTGCAACGCGCACCGAATGAGCATAGCGGGATTCATTTAAAACGCTTTTTGCAAAGCTGTCTATTTCCTGCGTTTTTAATTTTATATCGTCGGCATTGATTAATTGAGAAATACCGTCTTTCATATCCGAACTACTGCTCTTAATATCAGAAACAGGCATTTCTTTTTTCTTATAAAGGCCGCACTCGATAATATAGTCGTAAACGAGTTTTGGAACAAGAGAAGAAAAATCTTCATCTTTTAAAACCGCATCTCTTATTTGGGTTGAAGAAATATTTAAAATTTCGTTATTTAATTCTTTGATAGAAGCCTTTTCAGGCTCGATATCCGAGAGATTAAAAGAACCGTTACCCCCTATTCTTTTACCGATAATTATGTCGGTTTTTTTTATAATTTCTTCCGCATCCTTCCAGCGGAAAAAATTTTCTTTTAAATCGTCCCCGATAATAAGACCTATTTTTCCTTCGATGTCGGGAAATTTTTGATAGAGATAGCCGATTGTATCTATTGTGTAAGAAACGCCCTTGCGTTCAATCTCATAAAGCTCGCAGTACATGTAGGGCTTATCTGCAATAGCAAGCTCAATCATCTTGAGCCTGTCTTCAACTTGCGTATCATTGCAAAAAATTTTAAAGGGAGAAATATAGGCCGGAACAATAGCAATCTTATCATAGGCTAATTCTTTATAAGAGTGAAAAGCTAAATTTAAGTGTCCAAGATGAATGGGATTAAAAGAACCGCCTAAGATTGCCAATCTCATTTTTTAGGTTTCCTTTTGCGGCTTAGGCTGACTGTTGCTCCGAAGTGTTCATCATCGCTTTGTTCTTCATAAGAAAGATCATCAAGTTCCGCCGTCATAAAATTCTGATTTTGTTCGTATGGGTCAAGGCTTTCTTTTTTGGGCTTTGATTTTTGCATTTCATCGGCCAATCGAATAAAGGCTTTTTTTACCTCAGCCAATCCCCATTCATTGTAAAGCGAGATACCCAAAATTTCCTGATCGGGGATTGCATTTTTAAGCTCCGCAAATCTTTCTTTTGTATCGGGTAAATCCAATTTTGTTGCAATTATTATTCTTTTCTTTTGGGCCAATTCTTTTGAATAGCTTTCCAATTCTTTACAAAGAATATCGTATGCCCTTAGATAGTTATCGTCTGAAAGGTCGATTAAAAAGGCGAGCCCCGCCGAGCGGGATATGTGTTTTAAAAATCTTATACCGAGCCCAATACCTTCAGAAGCACCTTCGAGGATTCCCGGTATATCTGCAATGATAACATCCCTTTCTTCATCCACACGCAAAACTCCGAGGTTCGGAATCTTAGTGGTAAAGGGATAGGGAGCGATTTTGGGCCTTGCATTTGTAAAATAATCGAGAAGAGATGATTTACCGGCATTAGGGAAGCCTACCAAGCCGATATCGGCTATTATGTTAAGCTCGACGATTATTTCCCGTGTCTCCCCTTCTTGTCCGGGAAGAGCCGTTTTAGGGGCCTGATTCGTGGAGGTCTTAAAATGACAGTTTCCCCAGCCTCCGTTTCCGCCCTTGAGAAAAACAAATCGGCCTTCTTCCGCATCTCCGAAGTCCAAGATAGTTTTTCCCGTCTCAGGGTCTTTTATAACGCAGCCAGGAGGAAGAGGAATTATGCAGTCATCGCCTTTTTTGCCGAAACGCTGAGAGCCTTCGCCGCCTCCGCCGTTTTTTGCCTTGTAGACCCTTTTATGCCTTAAATGAACCAAGGTTCGCATGTTACGGCGTATTTCAAAGATGAGGTCTCCGCCCCGTCCTCCGTCACCTCCTGACGGTCCTCCCATGGGAACATATTTTTCCCGTCGAAAGGCAATACAGCCGTTGCCGCCCTTTCCTGAGGAAACCCTTATCTTAGATTCATCTGCAAATTTTACCATAATTGATTCTTTTTTCCTACAAAAAAAGCCGGCAAAAACCGGCTTTCAAATTTATACATTTTAAGCTCGAAGAGCAAAATTATTTTGCTTCGATTGAGGCGAGTTTTCTACCCTTTCTTTCATGATAGGTAACTACACCGTCAGTTTTTGCAAATAATGTATAGTCTTTTCCGCAGCCTACATTGTTACCCGGATGGATTGAAGTACCTCTCTGGCGAACCAAAATTGAACCGGCCGATACTTCCTCTCCGCCGTAAACCTTAACACCCAAATATTTAGGATTGGAATCTCTTCCGTTTTTTGCACCGCTGCCGCCCTTTTTACGTGCCATAATAATCCTCCAAAAAAATTATCAAATCTTTAAGCTATCTGTAAATCCAAACAATCGGGATATTCTGCCTCAATGGCCATTAAACCTATTGTTAAAAATTTCAGTAAATACTGCAATTCGGGTCTATCGTCGTCCGAAAAAGCTGTTACTTTTGCCGAAAGATAGCCCGGATTGTCTGCCCTAATCTCGGCCTTTAAGCTTGAACGCTCTTTTTGCGCCGAGCTCAGACTTAAAACGGCCGTTTTAAGCAAAATAGTAACGGCGGCACAAACTATGTTACCGCCTTTTTCCGACTTTCCTTCATCATTGCCGCTCAGAGCATGAGCGCTGCTTGCATGGCCGCCACGCAAAGCGTGGCCTGATGATTCAAAGGCCGAAAAACAGTTTTCAGCATTTGAAAGAAGCCGAATTTTTACCACTTTTCTTACCCGATAATATCGTCAACAGTAATGCAGGTATGAGCCTGTCTATGACCTTGGGTTCTGTGGTAGTTTTTCTTAGCCTTGTGCTTGTAAACAATAATCTTTCTTTCTCGGAAAGAATCGCCTACTGTAGCTGAAACCTTAGCTCCGCTTACATAGGGAGTTCCTACAGTAACCTTATCGCCATCGCTGATCAAAAGAACGGTGTCGATGTCGATTTTGCTTCCGATTTCTGCAGAAAGCTTATCAACAACGAGCTTTGCTCCCTTTTCAGCCTTATACTGTTTGCCTTTATACTCAATAAGTGCGTACATCTTTATACCTCATAAAATAAATCTTTTGCCGGCATATTAACGGGTTTATACCAAACAAATTTAAACACTAGGAGCGAAGTATAGCAAAAAACCGCATAAAATGTCAATAGGCTTGAGAAATAATTCATATTAAAGAATAATCATACATAACTTCGGACCGGTTATTCCTTATCAGCTTCTTTTCTAGAACTCGGCCGGTAGATTTTTCGCACGTAATCTTATAAATTTCCGACATGCAAAAATATTTATCGTTTTCGTTCACAAAACGGCGATTTTCCTCTAAAAGCCGATAGCTATAAGCAATATCCGTAACACTTCTTAACTCTGCAAAAAGATGCTCATTTTCGCACCAAGTCAGTAATTGAAAAGTTTGCTCCGTGTTATTTTTACATCTAAAATCAATGTAGTTATAATCTACGGAAGTTCCGGAACTCAAGATTTTATGTTCACCTTCCTCGGGTGCTAATGAATCGGAATGAAAATGAACTTCAATGACATCCAGAGGGCTATGTAAAATCAGCTGATGAATTGTGTTTGCAAGATTGCAAAGCCCGCCCCCTACTCCGGCAATCAATTTATTGTTTACTATAATTCTTCCTTCTTTAAAACCGTTTCGTTTTGAAGGTTTTCCCAGTATATGCCAAAAAGAAAAAACCTCACCGGGATTTATCAATAATCCGTTAATTTTGTTTGCCGAAATATCGATATTCAAGGCCTTATTTTGCTGTAAAACGGGATCAATGTCTTTTCCGCGTTTAATCAGGCTTGAACTATACCGGAATATCCTTACGGGAAGCCTATCAATAGACTTATCCTTCGCAAAGGATGTTTTTGAAAGCGAATTCGTTAAATGCCGTTTGAGTCTTTCTTTTAGAACCGAAATTTTATAAAAAAACGGATTTATTTCGCAAAAAAGCCTTCGTTTTTTTGCCGTTTTGATCTCTATATTCCCAATTCTATTATTATATTTTCCGGCAAATTTATATAAAAACAAAATAAGCTTTTCAACATATCGCGTAAATCCAATCCATTTTTCGGATTTTAGCCTTATAAACTGCACCAAAATACTCGGAATGTTATTTTTGTTTGCACCCAAGATATCCTTAAAAATCTGATCTCCGATAACTATTGTTTCGTTATTTTTTGTCCCAAGTATCTCCAAAGCCTTATAAAAAGGAGAAGTATCGGGTTTAGAAGCTTCACAAATATAAGGACAACCAATATCCCTCGCAAATTTTTCAACCCTTTCTTTAGAATTATCCGAAAGCAAAATTAGTTTAAAGCCTATTTTTTTTAAAGTAGAAAATAAGGTTTTAACTTCATTGGGCGCATCACCGCCGTGATGGACAAGGGTGTTATCAATATCGAATATAAGGGCTTTATAGCCCAACCGAAAAAGTTTTTCGTAATCTATACAAAAGACATTTTTTGTATATGTGTGAGGAAAAAAATTCTTTAACATTTTATTCTTCTTTACCAAGATAGGAACACAGTCTTTCAATCTGTTGAGAAAAACCTGAACCGAATTTGTTCTCAAAAAAAGCATTACCTATCGTAAATCCCCACGGTGAATATTTTATCACTTCATTAAGTTTCTGAAAGTCATCGATACTGCCTGCAACACAGATATTCGTTTTTACTTTTTGTAATACATTTTTGATAAGCTCATCGGAAGTATTTTTGTGCCGATATCCAAGAAAATTTACCCCATAAACACCATTGTCAATATATTTATTTGATTCTTCGATAAGAGAATCGGAAGTTCCTTCCAATATGGAAGGACGATTATATACCTTTCCGATGTAAGGCATATACCTTATATTATTTTTTTTACAAATTTCATTTATGGAATCATGATATTTTGTCCCGATCAAAATATCACAATCACAGGCTGCCGCTTTTTTTGCAGATTCCAAACCTTCTTCTTCAGAATAAGTAACCGATTCAAGAACAGCGTTTTTACCGTACTGATGAAAAAAGGAAAACAGGCGTTTTATCTCTGATTCAGGCAAAGGAGCTTCTTTTATTCCCCAATATTTAACGCCCAAATGCTTACACTCACTAAACAGATCATAAGCATTATTGACCGTAAAGTCATTTCTTGTAAGCATTACTATCAGATTGGGAGCCGATTTTTTATTTTTCATCTTAGCCGATTGCTACACAAAGCCTTCGGGGTGTTTGTTATACCAAGCCCAGCCGTCTTTGCACATTTCTTCAAGGTTGTATTTTGCCTTCCAGTTGAGTTCCTTGTGGGCCTTGTCGGGATTTGCACAAGAGCGTGGAACATCTCCGGCACGGCGTGCAGCCGGTTTTACGGGAAGATCGATACCGGAAGCTTTTTTAAAGGCGTTCACTATATCCAAAACAGAATAGCCGATTCCTGTTCCAAGGTTATATACGTCAAAGCCCTTAAAGCCTGAATCTAATTTCTCTAGGGCTGCGGTATGTCCTGATGCAAGGTCCAAAATGTGGATGTAGTCACGGATACAGGTTCCGTCAGGGGTGTCATAATCGTTTCCGAAGACGTTTAGATGAGGCAGTTTTCCCAAGGCAACTTGAGCAATATAAGGAAAAAGGTTATTCGGAATACCTGAAGGAAGCTCCCCTATGTCGGCACTCTTATGGGCACCTATGGGATTAAAATAACGCAAGGCAATTATGCTTAAATCCTTATCGGAAAAGGCCGTATCCTGTAAAATTTCTTCCGAAATCAGTTTGGTTCTTCCATAAGGATTTGTTGCCGAAATGGGAGAATTTTCGGGGATCGGCACAACCTTTGCATCGCCGTAAACCGTGGCCGAAGAGCTGAATATAAACTTCTTGACCTTGTGTTCCTGCATGGCGGATAAAAGATTGACGAGGCCTGAAATATTGTTCTCGTAGTATTTTAAGGGTTTTTCGACGGATTCTCCTACAGCCTTATAAGCGGCAAGATGAATTACCGCATCGACAGAGGTATCTTTAAAAAAATTAAAGAGTTTTTCCTTGTCCTTTATGTCAATTTGTACAAGCTCCAACTTTTTAGAGCATATTTTTTCCAATACGGGAATTATTTTGGGAGAAGAATTAGAAAAATTATCCAAAATAACAGGCTCATAGCCTTTTTCGCATAAATCTGCAACGATGTGGGAACCTATAAAACCGGCTCCTCCTGTAACTAATACTCTTTTAATCAAAATCAACCTCAAAAATTAAACTTACATACTCAAGCACAAAAAAAGCCTCTAAAACTTTCATTTTTAGAGGCTCATAAAAAATTAAACCTTATTTTCCTGACCAAACTCCGTGAAGATTACAGAATTCGTAAGCTTCAATAACTTTATCATCGGCTGTAAGGGCAAATTCAACTTCGGGAGCACCGGTAACAGGCAATTCCTTAAACTGAAGCCCTTTTTCAGTCTTGAGACATATCCAAGCAATATGGTGTTCTTCAGTCATAGGGTGTGCAACAGAGCCTACTTTAACTTTTACGGTGTTTCCGTTTACTTCGATTACAGGCACATGCTTTTCTTTTGCAGCATCAACACTTCCGATTTTTACTGCTGAAAGTTTTTCTCCACAGCATGAAACTTCAGCATCCGGGCAGCAATCAAGCCCTATAATGGTTCCCTTTTGCTCTTTACATAAAAAAAAGCTTATTTCTTTCTTCATTGTCATACTCCTAAAATTTATAAATTCACAGAATAAAATCTGCAACATATATAATATAACAAAAAAGGGGCTTGACGTAAAGTGAAAAATAATATATTATCTCACTATCTTAATGAATTTTAAGGGCAATTAGCTCAGTTGGTTAGAGTACAAGCATGACACGCTTGGGGTCACTGGTTCGATTCCAGTATTGCCCATTTTGTAAGTTTATACCCTGTATAGATTTACACTTTTTCAAACCGTAAGAAAACTTCACTGCTTTTCCTCTTTTTGATGGACTGTCGCATAAATTTTGAAAGATTATCAGTTATTCCGTATCTTTAGGCCGATTATTGACTGTTTAATCATCTGTAATTTCAATAATATCACAACCTCTCCATTGTCCAAAACAATTGAAAGCTTGTTCTTCTTGCATTATTTTGTCCGCATCTTTTAAAATAAACCTTACAATAACATATTTTTCCTTATAAACATACATATTTTCAATTGTAAATTGTTGATCTCCATAATATTTATTGTGTTTTTCAAAAGCTATATCTAAAATATTATTTATAAAATTATTTTCATATTTTTTACCCAAAAAAAACAAAGCAACACATAATAAAAAGACTATCAAAATCACGATTTCTTTTTTACAAAATACTATTTTCATTTTAAAAATCTTCAACTCCTTTATTGGAATATATTTTATTGGTATGTGAATAATATATATTATATCGCCTTATGTTTCCATTTCCTTTTATTTAAAATTTTATCTATATCATCAGATATAATTTCTGTTTCTATACCGTTTTTATCTATCCAATAGGCATAAAGTCCTTTTTGGAATTCCGATGTGTTAATGTAACAAGAAAATTTCTTATTTATCTTTTCAAGTATTTTATTTATAAACTGAAAATTATCATAATACATTTTTAAAAACCAGCCGTCATCATGTGCAAAGGCTAAATATTCATTTAATAGCTCCTCAAAAATGATTTTATCAAATGGTTCTGTAATATGGTTAAAATAAAGCAGCTCCGCAACAGTTTTTTTTGAAAGTATAGGAAATGTTTCTCCCGTATATGGGACCCAAGAAAAATTTCCAAAACTATATATATCTTCTTTTAATAAACCGTCTATTTTATTAGACCTGATATAATCAAATCGAGTATTTAAATCATATTCTGCGATTTCAGATTCATGAGATAATAAAAGATAATTTTTATCTATGTTTGCAATATCTTTAAATTCAATACCGGAAGCAATAATATAATTTTTATTTGGATTATTCCAAATATATACATACTCACGCATTCAAACCTCCGATTTACAGAAGAGTTTTAAAAATTAGATCCAATATAAATTAGCCATAACTTAAAATTCTTTTTTAAAGCTATAATATTTTATAGTTTTAAATTCTTTCAATGACTTAGGATCAAAATAAAGTCCTATCATTATTATGTCGGTCTTTAATTTTATGTCAAAGGCTGTACGAATTGACAAATAAGCCCCCGTTATTCCGTCTATCTTTATCTCCTGCAAAATTTTTTGAGTATTTATATTCATAAAAATAATTTTTTCAAAACCATCGCTGCAAACTAAAACATCATCGTTAGGAAACACCATTAAAACATTTTCAATAAAACTCGATATTGATTTTGTTCTAGAATTATAAATATATGAACCATTAAAAGGGCTTCCAAATGGAATATATATTTCTATAATATTATTTCCATGCCAGTACACTTGCGGTCCATAATAGCATTTAGCTTCAATAATTAATACTTCTTTGTCATCTTCAATAAGGTAATATTTTCCATTACCATGATGCTCATCACCTTTGTATATAACAACATTCCCATTTAATGGATTTATAAATTTTTTCTCATAAGAATAGACACTCACAATACATAAAATAAAAAAAATTAAAAGTAAAAACTTTTTTTTCATATTACCCCCCTCATAATATTAATCGAATTTAGTCGTCTGTGTAAACATCATAAATCTTTTAGTTCCCATTCATTTAAAAATTCCAAAACAAAGTCTTTCATATACAACTCTCTTTTTTCTGCAATTTTCTTTGCTGTAGCTGTATTCATCAAGTCTTTAAGGTAAAATAATTTTTCATAAAAATGATTAATTGTAGTCGATACATGATTTTGATATTCTTCTTTTCCCATGTCCATACACGGCTTTACAACCGGGTTATACATTTGTCTATGACGGCTTCCTCCGTAAGCAAAGGCTCTTGCAATTCCTATTGCACCTAGGGCATCTAATCTATCAGCATCTTGAACACACATCCCTTCAATTAAAGAAGGCGTCTTGGAATCCTTACCTGCATACGAAACTTCTGCAATAATAGAAACAATACTTTTACATAAAGCATCGCTTATATTTTTAGACTTCATAAATAAAACAGCCCTATCCTTATTTGCAGTTGTCTTAGGTGAAAGTTTTCTGTCATCTACATCATGCAATAAGGCTGCTAATTGAACAATAAAAATATCGGCATTTTCTTTTTCAGCAATATAAGTTGCCGTGCGATATACTCTCATCGTATGGAAAAAATCATGACCGCTGAAATCTTCATTAAAGACTTTTTCTACATATTTTTCCGCATCTTTAATAATTTCTGTTTTAAATTTTTCTTCATTAATCATAATAAAATCTTACAAAGTTTAAACTTTCTCCCTAGTAACCCAATATTCTTTACAATCAGGAGTCCGTTCCAATAAAAATTTATCAAAAAGCTCACGCCTTAAAAGCGCATGATCATTGAAAGTATGCCAAGATTTTAAGAGCTCATTTACTTCAATTTCAGAGTATTTTTTATCTGGATCGAATTTTTCTTGCAAATATTTTAAGATATTTATTTTATCATAAGTTTTCTTCGGCCACCTGATAATACGGCCATCTTTATCAAGAAATTGTGAAATTTCTTCTTTTAAAATAGGTGAATCCATAAAACTATTTAGTCCTTACACTATTAACAACCTTAAAGCTTTTTCTTTCCCAAACCACCCTTCTCCATCTCGTATATTGGGATATAATCTTAATAACATATTTTTATCTTTTTCTTTTAATTCAGAAAAATCATTTTCATCTCTTTCTTTTTCCAATGCAATAAATTTATTATCATGATCATTTCGTAAAAATACCCCGATAATTTTTATTTCTATAATATCGCCCAGACTGTATTCTTTATTGGTCAGCAATAATACATCCAGGTGTTTTTTAGGAGGTTCGCCGTATCCAACTATCCAACCATATACCCCGTTATATTTTCTTTCATACAATAAGCTCTTATACTTTGTTTTAATAAAAGACTTAAGTTTATCATCATATTTATTTCTAAATTCATCATTTTTTCTTTGTTCGACAACCATTTGAAAAAACATAGTACTATCCATAAATATTTTTATCCGATTTTCCATTTTATTGAATACCCATAAATCTTTTTCAATATAATAATCCATTTCAATATATCCGGTATCTTTTAATTTAAAAATAGCAGAATTATTAAGATTTCCTATAGGCATTTTTAAAATTTGTTTGATGATCGCATTGAGGATTTTTCCATGAGCGACAATTAAATATTTTCCGGGTTTTCTTTTTAATATTGAATTTATACATAATAAGGCTCTGGGATTAAGTTGAATTTCATTTTCACCGCTTTCGCAAGGAAAGTTTCTATAAATACTTTGATTTTTAGGTTCAGGATATTTTATTTCGGCTTCTTCAAATGTTAAGCCTGCAAGAATACCATTATCACGCTCTTTGAATAAGTCATTTACTTCAATTTTGATATTCAATGTTTTTGAAATAACTTCGGCAGTTTGCAAGGCTCGTTTTAATGGAGAAGATATAATCAAATCAAAATCATAACTTTTCAATATTTCGGCGATGTTCTTAGCCTGCCTTATTCCTATTTCAGTTAAAGGAGAATCATATTGCCCTTCATGTTTACCCTCATCATCGGCCAATGATCTGCCGTGCCGTAAAAATATAAATTTATAATTCATAGCGTATCCTATCAATCAGTTTTTATAGTAAAATAAATTATTTCCTATAGATTTATAGTCTAAAATTGTATTTTTGTCTATTTGTAGTTTATTGAGAAAATTATACTCATAAAATTTATTTACATTCCCCATTGCAATGCTTTCATCCACCTTACAGTCGTTTTGCTTTCCTTTTATCGAAGCACTGAATAAACCTTGTTTTATAAAACTTTCCGTAATTATATCTTGATTTTTACCGGGAAAAAATCCGTACCCGTATGTAATATGAAAAATATCATCAACGAATCTTGTAATCTCCTGTATATCAAATTCCGGTATACCTTCTTTAAAATCTAAAATAATACCGATTAAATATTTTTCTCTATCTTTTTTAATAAGGTTCAAAGCCGGATTTTCCAGTATAACAGATATTTTCTTGGGTCCATTACTAGCAAAAACATCAACAATTTCTTTTGCATTATTGAATTTTTCTAAATTATCTTTTTGTACTTTATAATTTATTTCAAATTTGTCAATAATATCAATTTCTTTATTATGTAGGAACTTATTAAACTCATTTATAAATTTTTTAAATATTTCAGTGTACTTTTGTCTATCAGTCCAATTTATCACAACAAAATACTTTAAAACTACACGCCTATCTTTCATTTTATACCTTCATAAATTTATTTATACTTACATGTCTATTTTACAATTTAGAACATATTTCTGAAACTTTTCTTTCAATTTTCTTTTGATTTCCATTTATTAAATCATAGATTACAGGATTTAATGTAATCAATGTTAATTTTACAAATTCTTCACAGTTTAATTCTTTATAGTTTTTCTTAAAATAAAATTCAGATGCATTATTAATTCCATAAATTCCATTCCCAAAATATAACTTTATATAAAGATAGTTGTAACATTCTTTATAGTCTAAAGTTTTTTCAATTTTTCTTCTAGTTCCTAAAATAATAAATCTCCGTTCCATATGACCTAGTTTTTTTGCTCGTTCATCGGTTAAACAAAAATAAGTTTCTGCAATCATATATGCTACTCTATTTTTTGAAGAAAGCAAATTTGCAATCAACGGCAATTTTGTAAATTTAGGATTTTTATCATTTGTATAAATATAAGCAGCAATCTTTATTTGTTCTGAAGATAACTCAACCAAAGATTCATTTTTTAATAGAAGCGAATTTATTTCTATTGCTTTTGAATTTATATAAATATTCAGAAAAATATATAAACCTATAGCACTAAAAATTAACAGCATGATAAGTGAGATAAAAGATTTTATTAAAATAGCAAAATATTTATTCATTTTCATATAAGTTCAATCTTCTTTTTTGCATATATATAATAGATGACTTGAAGCTCCAAGCAATTCCCGTTTTTCACATGTCGCTAAGTGATACTTAACAAATAAATCAAAATCTTTATCCTGCATTTTAAAATCGGTTCTACCTTCTGCCGATTCCAAAATATTGTCTACAGCAACGGTAGTCAGATACTTTGTCTTATGAGATTCAAAAAGCTGTTCAAATTCTGTAATGTCATAGCCTGTAAACAGCTGTTCTTCAAAATGTTTAACTTTATAATCATCATCGAAGTTCATCTTTATACCTGCGGCAAGAGTTTCTTTAAGGTAATTGTTGTTCATAATGGCATATACGGAAAGAAAAGCCGTCAAAATTATTCCGCCTTTTTTTGTAACGCGAATTGCTTCATCCAATGCTTTGTGTACATCTTTTTTATCATATAAATGATACATCGGCCCGAATAATAATGTAATGTCAAATTTATTATCTTCAAATCTATCAAGATTTAAGGCATCCCCCTGATAAGAAACGATATTTTTAATACCGCTGCCGTTTTTTCTCAGCACCTCAAGATTGCTCCCTACCAGCTCAACAGCCGTTACCTTATATCCTTCCTTTGCCAAGGTAATGGAATATCTGCCTGTACCGGCTCCAATTTCCAATATCTTCGCTCCGGCTTTTGCATATCGGTGAATATAGTTCATTGTAGTGATATACTCCAATTGTCCATGACGACTTCTGTCCAACCTAGAGTCTTCATCGATATCATCATAAAAAGAATTTAATATTTCGATTCTCTTGCTCATAATTAAGTTCTCCAAATTTTTTTTCTATTTTCAATTTTTTTATTCTTAACCCTTCACCAAATTCCATATAATCGAGTTCATCAAAATAATTTTTATGAATAGGAAAAATATCTTTTAATTTTCCGGCTGAATATAATAAACAAATTAATACATTCCCTTCAATTATTTCTGAAATAAAATCAATATAATTTAAAGATATATAATAGCCGTTTTTTCCGGAAAAAATTATATCATCATGACAATGCCACTCACCATTTACAAACGCAATTAATGAATCATCTTCATTCTCTGCATTTTGAAAATATATTGTAACTTCTTGATCTAAAGTAATTTTAAAAGATATATCGCCATCTTTTTTTATAGTTACATTGTAATCTTTAAAATAATCTTCAAGAAAATTAAAATCATATTTCATGAGCTTACATCCTATTAATCAATTTCATATTATCCGATTTCTTTTACGGCTTAAAAATAATATCAAGCTGAATGAATTTTTCACGAACCGCAACATAATTCATCTTTGAAACAATAATAAGATTAAATAAGTTAATATTTATTCTGCTAGTTCAGCTTTTTTAATATCAGTATATAAATTATCTTCTGATATCTGATCTTTGATTGTGTAATAAAGACATAAATAATATATTGCTTTGTTTCTATAAAGTTCTATTCTTGCAGTGCAATATTCACCAATATATACTTCTCGTCCTATTTTATTGAGATCAACATTTTCAGCTATTAATTTAAAATCCTGTTCTATAGCTTCTTCCCATTTTTTTTGATTTTTTATTATTTCTTTTTCAAAATGTGGAATGATTGAAATAAGTCTTTCCATTTCCAAATACATTTGTCTTTTCCAAATAGATAAATATTTTCCAATAATAATCCGCCATTCATAATTAGTACTCCAAGATTGCATATCTATTTCATATTGCTTATCAATATCATTATTTTTTGGAAAATAATCTATATTTATCACTTGCGAAAAACAGGGAATATTTATAATTAAAATTAATAATATTAAAAATAGTTTTTTCATTTCCACTCCTTTCCGGTGTTACAAGCTATACATCTAACTTCATAATTTATATTTTCTAATTTATTATCTTAGAGTTATATCAGAGTGCATATCCACGCTAAAGCGGCACAAATGGGAATATATACAATGTAATGAATAATATGTGCTTTCCAATTAAATCCAAACAAATGCGGTCTGACGATATCCTTAACTTCCGGATAAAAATGAGGGAAGAAATTTGAATGACAGAGAAGGACCCAATCAAAAAACACAATATCGAAAGTCTCCATCCCATAAAGCATGATTAGAAATCTTATAAAAAACTCAATGAAGCTAAAATCATTACGAATTCCATTCCATGCACCAAGTATAAATGCACCCAAAAAGATAAGAAAAGCAAGTACAATTATAACCCAACCGATCACATGGGCACCGTGAAATCGTTCTTTTCTGTCCGGAACGGCATCATAAACCTCTTTGGGCGCTGAAGAAAAAAACTTCTTGTTTTGAACAAAAGCGCCCCCTCCATACAACAAAAGAAAATAAAAAATCATCAACATAAGAGTTGATATTATCGTTATTGTCATTGTATCATACCTCCTTACCGTTAGCATTAAAGCGAGTGTTAGACTTTTTCTTCAATCAAGTCGAAATATTTTGTCGGTGTAAAAATTAATGGTTTATTTGTTAAACAATGTTTGTTGTAAAAATAACTATTCGAAATACCAAATTCCTGCTTATACCTGTTGTTATAAAAATTAAATATCCCAACCCAAATATAACAGCACTAATAAGCACAGAAACACTAATATGCTGTTTGAATATTTTTACCACTTTTACTCTTAATGGTTTTAGCATTTCTACAGAGGTTTTTGTAATTACCACCGTAATAATTGTCATAATAGTATTAATAAACCATTAGAAATGTTTATTTGTACTCATTTTTATTAATACTAAAATAGTACTTATCAACCATCAAATCATTCCACTCTCTAATATTCATTTCAATCTTATCTAATTTTAATCCTATTTTCTCTGCCACACGAATCATCGGTTTATTAAAATCATAAGTCTCAAGTTCAAGACGAGTAATATCTAAATTTTCAAAAAAATACTTCATCCAAAGTTTTAATGCAGATTGAGCTATTCCTAATCCTCGATACTGCGATTCATATATTCCTATTCCAATTTTTATCGATTTAGTTTCTTTTTTGAATCCATAGGCGTTTAAACTACCTATTCTAGTATTATTTGATTCAATCCAAACTCTACTTTTTATTCCATTTCTTTCCTCATCAATACTTTTTAAAAATAACTCTCTAATTTCTTCCTTTTCATTTGGATGTGTTATTTCCCATGGAGCATCAGTATTTCTCCAATCACCATTGTTTAGCCAATACCAATACCACTCAAAGTCGTCCTTTTCTCTACTTACTAAATTACACTTTTCTGAGCTAGCAATAACCATATTAAAATGTACTCCTTTCATAATAATAATAATAATAATTAATTTTTATTCCTAATTCCAATTACATATCTTTCTATTTTAATTTTTTGAAACTGAATTGTAACAAAAGGATAATAGATAGTTTTTTTATTTTTTTTACCAAACATGATAATTGATACATATTTTTTTTCATTATCCTCATAAAATTCTTCATAACCATATTCTGTCGGAATATACTTCTTGTTTAATCGTGAAATATGTCCATTTTCTTTTACACAATTCCAGGATATAATTTTTGCTTCTTCAAAAATTATATGAAAGTTTATTGGTTCATTTAAATCATTATCACAACTATGTACATCTAAAATAACCGTATTACCTTCTTTTTTAATTTTGATTTTTGAATCATGCAAATAATTTTCAATTTCTATAAAAGAACTATAAAAATTATTTTCAATTGTTAGATGATACTCTTCCAGTTTTTTCAAATATTCAATATCGTCTAAATCTTCCGTGTAGTAATATTTTAATTTTTTAGACTTTCTTATATTTCCAAATGTGAGATTCATTTACTTATATTTTCCAACGCCTTTTGTTATGCACATAACATAATTTTAGCCCATAAACCGCTTAACCAGTTTGTTGGATTTGAAAGCTGTGTTATGTATTTTATTTCTTTGATTTATTTTCACTAAATTAAAAAAGTCCGATTCATATGTTTGAGAAGATTCAAAATTTCCTTCTTTTTTTGTTTTACTGTATTTTTTAAATAATCAAATAAGATATTTACTTTTTGATTCAAGAATTTATTATTATTTTTGCTTACAAATATTTTGAAAATTCTATTTATTGTACAAATAAAAAATTAAAATATAAACAAAAGCAGTTATTAATTGTACATAGTTCTTTATTTTAATGAATTTTATAAAGTATTCAGATGAATACTATCAAAGGTGAAACCATAAAAGCCTTGCTTAAATACTTCTTTATCATTTTTTTCACCTGCATGAGCCACATAAGTGCCCAAAGTATATTCAACTCAAACATATAATCCTTTTTTTTATTCCTTTACTCAGCAAGCTTGACTTGTTTAACTATTGTTTTTTATTAAAATATTTATACCAATAACTATTAGGATTTAATATAAAATCTTTATTTTTTTCGTATACTAATTCATCTATATTTTCAATCGTAATGTTATACCTTGCTTTTAAGCCGAAAATATTTCTAAGTTTTTCTATATTTAAGGATTTTCTTTCTATATGGATTATGATTTTTGAATCAATTTTAATAAATTTATTAGAAATATTGTTTAAGCAAAAATCAAAAGCTTCTTCATCCAACTGAGAATAAAAATGAATTCCTGAAACAATTAATTTAATTTTTTTTCCTCCGTTGTCCATTGGGCAATCCAGATAACATTATTTTAAAACGCAAATAGCCTTGATCGGTTTTTTGGATTTGAAAACTGTGTTATGTGGTTTTTATTTTTTTTAATTTAGGTTTCAATTCTTCTCTTACTCTCCTTTCTGTATCTGCACAATATGCTTTTATTTCAATACTATTAAGATAGTTATCAAAGACTCGATCACCATTTTTTTCGAAGTATTCTTTTATCGGACAAAACAATTTAATAACATTAGTCTGGTTAAAGAAACAAATTTGAAATAAGACCTCCATAAATGAACTGCTTCCTGCAATCGAAATTCCCCCACATTCTTTTTGAAATACAGGACATTCTCTTACTTTAAGGTTGGATTTTCTTAATTCCTCGATATGATCTTTATCGGGGGCTCCGGCAATAAAAAAAGTAGCTGCTTTTTGAGTATTATCTCTGAAATCCATATCGATTAAAACTTGAACTGCATCCAGAATAAAATCATATCCATATTTCCATGTTGCCATATAATCAACTTCAACCCATGTTGAATCTTTTTTGATTTCTTTAAATATCATTTAATCCTCCTCTAAAATTACTTTTTTTTACAAGAGACAAAAGTCACTTACTTTTTTCTTTCTCAACCACACCAGTGGCATGTGAGCATAACATTCGCTTAACCTGCATTTGCGGCTTGTCCGCAATGTCAGGTTGAAGCGGGTGTTAGACACTTTTATTTTGTTTAATCGCTTATATTAACAATTATGCTTTTAATTTTACACTACTTTGCTTTTTAGTACTATACATTCTTAAATAAAAAGCTAAAATTTTATATAAATTAACAGCTTTATATTCTAAATACCAAACCATCCGGAGGTCTTATATTCCATTGATATTCTTAGCAAGTTTAAAATACTTAGAAAACCTTCAAAATGAGTTAGAGGCTGTCTTTTTATCAGATATTCTCTTCAGATATTTGATTATTTTCATCCGATTTGTAAATATTGTTTACAAATGCTTTTATCTTATTAGCATCATTTAATGCTTTTTTCATGTCTTCTTCTTCAATTTCCATTGCAAATGGATATCTTGACTGAACTCCATAAGGTGTCAGTCGAGCACATTCCCGTTCAATAGTCTTAAACTCCGCTTTTGTCTGCATACATTCGTTTACAAGCAATTTTAAATCATGAGTTTTCTGAATGGCTTTATTTTAATCTGCAATATAGCCTTTTAAAAATTTTTCTGATGACTGTTGACAATGATAACAGACAATTTCAAGCGGAACAGGATGAAGAGTCTTGACAAGATGGTTTGCAGTAATTAAATCCCGTTCTGCATAGGAATACCACTCTTTTGAAATTTCCGATGGATTATTCATATAGTTTTACTCCTTTTTTTACAACTTCACTTTCTATACAGGAAGTAATGTTTTTCCTTTTATTAAAGGAACTACTGTTTGAAACAAGTAAATCCACCGGGCGCTTTTGATATGATGAAATTGCAAGTCCAAGTTCTTGCATAGCTATCAATGGACGGACAGAATTATCAGGAATTACAACATAAAGATCAAAATCACTATCTTTTGTTGGTTTTCCATATGCGTAAGATCCGAAGAGGTAAATTTCATTAACTTTCATATTGTTACATATCGCATTAACAAGAATATCCAATTCTTTCTTTATCTCTGCTTTCATAGCATCTCTCTCCCTCTATTATACCATATTTTGAATTTTTTGTCAGAAAATAAGAATTAATAAAATCCTCAGATAAAAGTTTACTTTTCCTTATCCAAGTAGATATTATAATACAACTTTATCCAAAAAAATTTAAGCTATTAATTTTGGTTTTATGCTTTAATTTATAAAAAACGCACCCTATTTTTTCAAAGTTGCAGTTAATTGTGCCATGAGGCATCGGTCTAACAATTGGTTGTACCGCAGCGGGCTCGACCCGCTGTCGGCTACGAACCTTTGTTATACCGTACTATTTATTTTGTAAGATTTTCAGTTACATGTATATTCTGGGTTCTTATATAAAAATTCCTTTTCCGAAATAATTGATTTGTTCCAAACTTCTTCTTTCCATTTTTCTTCTGGGACATCCTTAATTGCTACTGAAACGCTTGAAGTTTTACATCCTAATGTTTCTGCGAATACTTCTGAAATTTTTTTAGCACACAATTTCTTCTGATTTTCTGTTCTTCCAGGAAAACATTTGATTTCTACGTGTGGCATTTATTTTCCTCCAATTAAAGCGGGGTTTGCTGCTATCTTGTTTAGCCCTAAACTTCAGCTGATTACCCTATATCTAAGACGAATGTATGAATTGCTTAAAGTTTTACACTCCAATAACTTCAATACTCCTAATGATGCAAGCTCTTTTTCAGACATTATGGATTTACCGTCTATAAGTGTGGATGTATCTTTTCCGCCTATGAGGACAGGAGCCAAAATTATGTCTACAAAATCAATCAGCTTTTCTCGTAGAAAAATAGAATTCACAGTGCCTCCGCTTTGAACGGTAAGACGTTCACAGCCAAAATCATTTTTTAACTGGTAAAGACCATTCTTTAAAGAAAATTTTTCCTGATACAATATATGAAAATTTTCCTCATTAACTGAATAAGCTGGATGATTTTTGTTAGATGTCATAAGAACAAATTCTTTTGACTTGGCGCAAAAATACTTTATTCCTCGCTCATCCAAATGTGAATTATCTAGCAAAACAAATGAAACAGGTGTTTTTGGAGGTAAAGTATTTTTGTTTGCTCCCATCTTTTCCTGAACTCGACCTGTATTAAAAGACCATAAATCAGTAGTTTGTTCGATTTCATAGTATTGATGCAGGCCTTCTTTTAAACCTTTGATTTTAGGAAAATCTTTATCTACATCAAGTTCATCAGTCGAGCCTGTACTTATTTTTCCATCAACTGATACCAGCATAAACAATGTCGTTATTGGTCTGTTCTTATTTTCCATATTTTGATTTCCATTTTACTATTAAGCGCCCCAGTGCGGGCGTCCACATAACATTCGCTTAACCTGCATTTGCGGCTACTCCGCAATGTCAGGTTGAAGCGAGTGTTATGTGATTACTTTAGCAATCATATAAATTTCTGAGCCATTCTTTGAAAACTCTTCACTACAATTATATAATCCCTCTAAAACTTTTTCATCTATTATTTTTTCTTTAAATGCCATATACATCTGCTTATGGGTAAAAGGCTTCATAAAAAATGTTCCGCATTCCATTATAAAAAAAACTTTATCTTCTAACATTTCCTTAAGACTATCTACATCAAACACATTGTTCTGCTGAAGCTCTACATTGCGCTCCGTTTTTTCATTAATATTTCTTATGATCCCCATTCTCTTTGCAAGAATTCTATGAAAAGAATTTGCATTGGGAACACAAAAATATACTTTACTCTCTTTTTTGCAATTTCTTTTTATTGCTTCTAGAAATTCCTCCTGATTTTCTATCTCATGTAGTAAACTTGAACAGATTATAAAGTCATACTTTTTATTATTCATTTTTTCACTTGGAAAAAAATCATTTATACATTCGATTTTTTTATTTCCAATTGCTTTTTGTTTCGCATTTTCATATAATTGCAAACTCGGCTCTATACAGGTATATTTTTTATACTTTATATTTCCAAGCTCAGTAAAAACTGGTTGCATGCCAGTGCCTATATCTAATATTTCTTGCAGCTCATATCTCCTCAAAATTTCCAATATTTTTTTTCGTCTAAAACTTTCCTGAATAACTTCAAAGCCATCTGCACTATAATCCAGTGCATATTTTTCAATATCTCGCATAATCTTCCTTCACAAATTATTATGGGGAAAAATATGCTATATGGTTTGTTTTTTACTTAAAACTTGCTGCCGTTATTGACGGCAGTCCACATAACATTCGCTTAACCTGCATTTGCGGCTACTCCGCAATGTCAGGTTGAAGCGAGTGTTAGGTTTTTATAATAATTTTCCATAATCACGTTTTGCATAAAATATATGCATTATAGTAACTATCTTTTTCTCTTCATCAATTAAATATAATGCTAGATAATTATTCTTAAATATAAAACGATGATAACCTTTTTTATGCAATCTCAAAATAGAACATCTAGGAAACATATATGGATTTTCAGTTAAAAAAGATTTTTGTCTAAAAAAATCATCTAATAAACTTGATGCAGCATTTGAATTTACAAGTATCTCTTTTATATATCTTACAATTTCATTCAAATCTCTCTTTGCCTTATCAGTGATTTGAACATCATAAATCATACCGATTTTTTATCTCCTCTACGGCCTCATCAATACCGGAAACCCTGCCGTTTTGTAAATCCATTTCTGCTTCTTCCAAATTACTATAAAGATCATTAAAAAAAGCATTTTTTTCATATGTTTCCATACTCATAATAACCATATCACCATAGCCATTTTTTGTTATAAAAATCGGCTCATTTGTTTCATGACAAAGATTTGAAATCGTACTAGTATTTTTTAAGTCTCTAATTGGTACTATTTGCGGCATATGCACCTCCTAGTGACCTTATTATACCATAATAATACCTTTATGTCTATAGAAAATCACGGCTTACGCATGAATTCCTTAGCTAAATAAAACATTAAACCTAAATGAATCATCAAAAGTACAAAGCATTTTCTTCCTTTTCAGAGTTTTACCATTTTGATACATTTTTATTCGATTAAAGCAAATCCTCCTTAAAATTGCTATGTTTTCAGCAGTATTTTTTTCTCGAATTTGACATTCATCGTCTCTAAATATTACATCCAGCGACCAGTGTAAAGTGTTTTCTATTGTCCAATGTGTTCTTACAGCTGTTACAAACTCATTTATATCCTCTATGCTGCTAATAAAGTAACGCTTTTCACTGTATTGTTTGCCTTTGCACCTTACAGTGCTTTTGACCATTCCAAAACTCTTTAAATTTGCCCATTTATTCTTATCTGCAAACCAGTTTATATTAGTTGAAAGAAAGTATTCTCTTTTTTCTTCTCTGCCATGCCCTATATCCAAGGTTTCAAATCTTAAAAGTGTGTTTTGAAAGTCTTTATCTTCTATAGAAAAATAATCTTTTACATCATTATACGCTGCCGGCTGATTTTCTTTTAGAGCCAATACATAATCACATTTTTTCTTTGTGATTTCTTTTGCTATTTCTTTTTGACACCCCATGGCATCTATAGTAATTATCGAGTGTTTTAGTTTTAAAAGGTTAAGGAGTTCAGGAATTGCTGTGATTTCATTCGATTTTTCAGCACATTTTATTTGTCCTAGTACAACTCCCGCTTCGTGAGCGAATGCACTTACCAAATGAATACCTCTACTTTGTTCACTTGCACTTCCACGTAATGTTTTTCCATCAATATGAATGTATGAACCTGTTGGAATATTAAGGGATTGTTCAATCCACGAGATAAAAAGGCTTTGAAATTGTTTGGGATTAATCATCGCAAGGACTCTTCCTATGGTGTCGTGCGAAGGAACTCCATTTTCTAACAAGAGTCCTACCTCATTTTTTAGCCAATCCTTTTTTACTTCGGCAAATTCCCCTATTTCAAATACAGTTTGAACTCCGCTACAAACAGCACACAGTGCTATTACCAATATTTCGCTGATTAGATGTTTTACTTTGCCCGACTGACGATTATCATTAAGTTCGTTAAAATATTCTTTTAATGTTTTCATACTTTAAATATCGGCTATTTTTTTTCATGCGTAAGCCGTGATAGAAAATACTTTCTTACAGTAAAACTCCCTATGAATTTTTACATAATCATAGGGAGAAAACTTAAAACTTATGATTCTCTAATTTTTGCTTTTATTTTTTCTCGTAAACCTTTAGTAATATAATATGAATCTATCCTTGCACACATATCATCTTTTGAAAGATGTTCTTTTTCCATGATTTTTTTACAAGTTGCAGAAATAATAGCTTCATATCCATATTTGGCTATTACTGAAGAACCAGCTCCTATAACTATTAATGTTATAACTCCACCTATCATTCCAACAGGTCCAAGTAACGCCAATGTCGCTGTTACTGCTGCGGCCCCTACAAGACCAGTACTACTCATTACGATTATAAAAATCAATGCTGGGATTCCTATACCTGCAAGGCGTTCTACAAATTCGTCCATAAAATTTCTCCTATAATATTTATTTTTAGATCGAAATAAATGTTATAGGTCGGTTCCGCACCTGCCTGCCGTAGGCAGGTCAACCTAACATTCGCTTAACCTGCTTTGCGGCTCGTCCGCAATGTCAGGTTGAAGCGAGTGTTAGGTGCTTTTATTTTTTGTATATTTATATTCAATCTTTTTATTATTTCTATAGGCATATAAAATCTCTTTTTCTTCATCAATTCGAATTTTACCGATTATAATTCGTTTCTTGAAAAGCATATTTTCATCCTGATAAATACAAAGTAAACCGTTTTCTATACACCAATATTCAATTGGACCTGTAACAAAAGAATCTTTTTTATCATAAATACAATCTACTATCTGTATTTCATCATCTGTTTGATGAAATACAAAAGTTTCTATTTTAGTATCCGATATAAGTTCAAAGCGATGATTGATAATTTCGTCTTCAGTCCAAGGTAATAATAAATCACTACTTTTATAAATCATAATCCATTCCGTAATTTTCCGAATGATTTCTTTTCGATTATTTTCGGAAGCATGAATATAATCCCAAAAATCTTTAGCACTATCCGTTTTTCTTTTTATATTTTCATACATTACAGTTTCAAAATAATTATCGGACATTTGATACATGTCGATGAGCATACAAACAGCAATATCACCCTCTGTCATCGGACAAACCAAATTGGGAATACAATATTTTGTTTCTTTTATTGATTCGGCTTTTTCAAGTAAATAATTTGTATTGCCGTGGTTTTCTATTATTTTCAGGTAATTACCGTCTAGTGATTCCGTAGGGTTTAAATCAGCTGTTTTTAATACAAGATATTTTTCATTAGATTCTTTCTGCACAAAACTTTCAAATAAGTCATTTGCAGATTTTTCTATACAAGAAATAAGAGTAATAGTAAAAAAGAATAACATTATTTTTACTTTCACAAATTCTTCCTTTTGCTGCCCGAAGGGCAGTCCACATAACATCCGCTTAACCTGCAAACGGGCTCAGTCCCGTTTGTCAGCGTTGAAGCGGGTGTTAGGTTAAAATCTACCTTCGAAAACAGCATCTCTAAGACATTTGTTTATTCTTGTCTGATAACCTTTACCAGTTGCCTTCATCATTGCAAGAATATCAGCATCAATTTTAAATGAAATTGATACCTTTTTTGGTGTTATGTCGAAATACTCTTTATGATACGGAACAAATTCCTGTAATTCTTCCTTTGAGAATTTCGGAGAATCTTCATCATAGGTAATAGGGAATTTCTCAATTTCTGCAATTCGTTCAGCCGTTAATTTTTTTGATGTAATCATAATAGACCTCCTTCAAATCATTATCTGCTCTTTGAGCTGAAATAATTCTAATTCGTTCACGTTCCGTAAAAGTAGTTACAAGAACCAACATTCCATTTATACAACCTATACCATTCCATCTTTCTTCATCAACAGAATGATTTTTATCATATCGGACAAGAAAATATGGATCATCAAAGACATCCGTTATCTCTTCAAACCCGAAACCATGTTTTTTACAGTTGATTTCATTCTTTTCTTCATCCCATTCAAAACGACGATTTTCACTTATAACAGTTTTACCCATAAAATATCCCTATCAAAAGTATATATTTATAAGGATATATTGTCAAGCATATGCTTAAATTATGAAAAACGAAACTTTTATTTATTTAACAAATTTCAAATAAACTCCATAGCTAACTTTTTATTTTAGCATATATTAAGCTGTTTTCATTCTTAGCAAATCTAAGAATTATATTTTCAGTTTTAGACTTTATTAATATATAAATTTCTATACAAATTAATATATTTGCAGATTAAGTACAAGTCTTTCCGCAAGCGGTTAGCTTGTCAACCTAACATTCGCTTAACCTGCATTTGCGGCTACTCCGCAATGTCAGGTTGAAGCGGGTGTTAGGTCAAATTTCTTATCTCATGTTTATAGTAATCAAGCAATTCCACAATAATCTGATTGTCCGGATGTCCGCCTCGTTTACCAAATAAGCCCATGCTATATTCAAAATATTCGTAAGGTAATATACTGGTAAAAACTTTTCTAAAAATATCCTTGTTATTACTTGTATTAATCAAAGAGTACATTGTGCTAAAAATAATCCAGAATCTTCTTTCAATTCTTTCAAGTTCTTTAATCTCTTTTTCTTTTCTTTGAACAATCTCACACTTATGATCTTTATACCAAATTTTATCTCCGACATTACAATGGATAAATTCTTTTGTTTCGTAAATATCTCCATCTAGGATTGTTGCCGATCTTTTAATAGCTTTTCCTGGATTGATAAGATGCAATTTTAATTCATTTATAAGATCGATTTTTGTGAGCATTTCATCAGTTGTTGATGAGTAATGATTTTCTACTCTAAGACTTGAATCTGTATTAAACTCTTTAATTTCTTTTAAAACCAAGGAAAAGTTAATATTCTGAATATTAAAGTCATTTGATTTAACAAATTCAGAAAACTCATCTCTTTGAAGTTTAATTGATTCCTTCTGAGCGAGAAGTGATGAATAGAAAAGGAATGCGGCGATTAATGAAACTAATGGACCAAATATTGCTGCAAATAAGGTAGCTAAAGCTGATAGCGCATCATAATTATACTTGCCAGAAAATATTGTCAACCCACTAAAAAACACGCCAATTACAAATGCAACAAACACAATTAACGATAAAACTGAAGAAACAATAATTGCTGTTTTAATATTCATTTATTCCCCTTTTCATGCCAAAGGCAATGTCAACTTGAAGTGCTTGTCAGTGTAAATCCATTTTTAATCGCTTGTCTGGCACAAACTTGCGCTTTAAAGGATGTTCTTCAGCCCTTAATATATTACCGTCAGAAATATTCATTAAGGATGCCCATATTGTAGTAAAATTCCCATCATCTGGATATTGACACATAAAGCCATACTTACCCATGAGTATATCTTTTGCATATTGAACGGCATCCGTAATTTTGTAAGCATCAAATGCTAACTTCACTGTTTTAAATCTAGCATCTGACATAAAAATATCACGATTACTTTCATCATATTTCCACATAGATTTTGAAGTAAAATGATTTACTGTTACAATATATTTACCATTTATACTACTTATCGTTGGCATTCTTTTATTGATTTTTTTCGGATGACATTCAAGCACAACCATATCTCCCAATTTATCCGCAAGCAAAATGTTACAACTTGAAGCAATAGGTAATTCCTCAATAAATTTAACGGCTTCAATTACTGTTTTACATTTTTCTAATACCAATCGAACAATAAGAACAGAATTTATTCCCGGCTTAATTTCTTCAATGATAGGTTTTACAAATGTCATAGCTGCAACCAACCCATATTCATTAATACCTTCTTCGCCATTAACAAATGAAGAAGTATTTAGAATAAAACTATTTCCATTTTCAGGTCTATAATAAATACTTTTACTGATTGGTTCCAGAAATGGGGGTAAATCATTATTTCTTGCATAGTAAACTTTTTCATCATGAATAAAAGTAAAAGCAGTACAACCTCGTATCTCAGTAGATTCATTTTCATATACATCAAGACAACACCCCATACACATTAACCAAGATGTAAATATAGCATTATCTATTCCTATTTGGTCAGTTATTCCTTTAATTTCTGCAACTATCTCTGGAAACATATCATTTAGAATTATACCACTTTCCTTTCCAAATTTCTTTTGAAATGAATCGAGATTTATCGGAAATGAAACATTACTTTGCTTTAATATAGAACCTAGTTTTTGCCCCATTGCATAATGATTGCCTTTGAATCTTGGATGATACATATTTACTCCCTAATATATCCATAATTTTACAAAAACAAATTTTAATGTCAACTAACCAAATTTTTAATACGAATCGCGCCGACAGGCGTCAACCTAACATTCGCTTAACCTGCATTTGCGGCCTTGTCCGCAATGTCAGGTTGAAGCGGGTGTTAGGTTATCTTTCTCTTCTTTATAGTATCTATTTTTAAATAACTCAAGTATTTTATTCTCATCGGTTTGAGGCTTAATTACCGTATTAAAATATGAATCTGCAAAAATTTCATCAATTGGAATTTTGAAGTTCCATTTCATTGTCATAATTGTATTTATGGCAGCGACTTCATGAATGTTTTTTGAAAACCATATCCATAAATTTACCGAATTTTTTAATTTTTTATATCTATCCATTATTTCATTTTTACAAATTTTTAGTTTTTTATTTTCTTTAATTAATTCATCAATAACTACATTTAATTTTTCGATTGCATCTAAATGCATTATAAACCCAGAAAAATCTTCTACAAAATCCATATATTTTAAATCAATATAAACTTGGTATAAATTACCTTCAATAATTTCAATATTTTCTTCTAAAGTTGATTTGAAAAAGGAAATAAACTGCGACTCTTCATAATCTCTTTTGAGACCATAACTGCCTCGAAATTGAGTTTTTGCCATAAACCAAATTTCAGCCATAGGTAATATTTTTAAATGCACTTTTTTGAAATACTCAGACTTCTTTTTCGTTGAGACCATTACTTTTGACATAGAGTAAGTCAGTAAAACACCAATAATTATTCCTATGACTCCAATTAATGCTCCAATTATTGTTGAATCCATATTTTCTCCTTTTTGTGGGAAATCGTTCTGTTAATATCTACTTCAAGTTTCACGTCAAAAACTTGAAGTAGATATTAGGCATAATTATTTAGTTCCCCATAATTTTTGATCTATTAATGATGTCAACTTTGGAATTCTATTATAATAATCGGTATATACTTTATCATAAAGGAAATAGCCATTATCTATTTTTTCCTTCAGAAGAGCCAAATTATCAATACCAAAAACAGTAAGAACTCTCTTCGATTTATCTTTATAAATAAGGTTGATAAGGAATGTTAGTTTGCATTCTCCTAAATACACAGTAAAACGTGGAAAATATTGATTATATTTAGATGTAAATGTACGATAGTAATGTAAGACCAAGTCTGCTTCTATGATATCTGAGAAATATAAACTGGGAAAAACTCGATTTTTTAGTATTTCAACAACAGGTTGTAAAAAATTTTTACCAGTAATTGATTGAAAATATTCTGGTATTATATGTAAGCTTTCGAATTTATCATAAATGGTTTCAATATTTTTTTCTAGCCCACCATACATCCAATTTGTAGCATTATCTTTTATCAAAACGTTACTTAAAAATTTATTTGCAAGATCATACCTATTAAATTTTAATAGAATAGCCATTGAACTTATTATAAGTTCATAAAAAAATAATGCATAATTATCGTATTGCCCCAGTGTCCATGATGAATTATTTTTTTTAGTATTTGGTCTATAAAATTTTTCAATATTTCTAAAAAATTGAAAAAACTCATCGAAAGTTTCTATACTTTCATCATATATGGCTATGTTTTTTAATACATTTAATAAGCTATTTTTAACAGGAGTCATTGCAGTAAATGAATCAAGTGCAACCTTTCCAAAATCACTCTGACCATCATATTCTTCAGTAATTTCTGCATTAACTAACTCGCTTTGTATTGCTTCTATATAGTCTCTTGTTTTTATGATCTTCCTTTTATCATTTTTTTCAATAGAAGCAATTAATTCTCTCTCTTTGATATTTATATTTGATATATTTTCTCTATCTTCAAAAATCCATAAAGGTGCAGTTCCAAGCTTAGGTTTTTGAAACTGAGGACGTTTATAAATTGATCTAAGTAGTTCTTCATACCGATACTCATAATTTTCATTTTCTGATAAATCAATGTAAATTCTATTATTAAGATATATCGGTAGGTACGCATTTCCATTATCGTCTTTTTCAATTACGATAGGAATAAACTTAGTTTGGTCGACTTTATTATACAAATCTGAACTAATAATCTGTGCTTCAGTTCCTACTCCACCTTTCCTCTCATCGGATTTTTGTTTGTATTCTCGATTAAGCATTATCAGTACATGGTCGATACTACTATCTTGAATCATCTGTTCCATAAATGCATATTTATCCTGACCAGCAGAAAGATTCCACTTGTCAATAATTGTTTCAACTCCATCAGACATTAATCTTTCAGCCAGTAGTAATATTTTTGAGGTGTACTCAGGATTTGTCCAAGCGTATGATATAAATACTTTCATACTTTATCTCCTTTGCGCCAAAGGCGTCAACCTAACATTCGCTTAACCTGCATTTGCGGCTCCGTCCGCAATGTCAGGTTGAAGCGGGTGTTAGGTTTATTTTTATAATTATCAAATAGTATAACTATATCTTTCAGCATATTTGCTTAATATTTCATTTATCATTGTTTGATATTTTACATTATTTTTCTTTGCTGAAGCTTTAAAAAATGCAATACTTTCACTATCCAGCGTTATCGTAATTTTTACTTTTTCAGATTTTCTTATTAATCTGTCCGGTGGTGGTAGAAAATCATCAATCCTTTCCGATAACAATATTGACTCAGCTACTTGTTTAGGAGCATCACTGTATTCTATTTTCTTCTTCATATCTTCTTTTTCCTTCTCGCCAATATCCGGCACCTATTATCCTAATATTCTCATTACGTAAGGTAAAACGCACCGTCAATATTTTGTCTTCAACTTTACCAAGACAAAAATATCTTTTCTCTTTATCCGAATGTCTTTCATCATATAATATAACTCTATTTTTATCAAAAAAAGCTTCCTGAGCTTCTTCAAATGAAACACCATGTTTTCTTATATTTATTTGATTTTTATTCTTATCCCATTCAAATGTCATAATATATTATACATACTTTTTGCAATATTTTCAATACATATATTTTTATTTTATATAAAAAAATATTTTATATAGTTATACTGCCACTTTTTGACTTTAATTTATCTTAAAATCAAAAAAGTGGCAGAAATAATTAAATTTTAAAAAATATTATAATCTTCTAAAATTAATCACGAAACTTAAAATAATTACTCAAATCTCTCCCATATTTTTCTCTAGTTGCTTTAGAAATATCAAAGACTGTTGGTCTTTGATCGCCACGGGTTGTAAATTCAATCTTTTCACCCTTATTCCGCCATTTTTTTCCATCATAAAAATCTTGATTTGCAAACATTTCCCAAAATGCCATACTTGGCCTCCTATAAATTTATTTTTAGATCGAAATAAATGTTATAGGCCGGTTCCGCACAAGTCTTTCCGCAAGCGATTAGCTTGTCAACCTAACATTCGCTTAACCTGCATTTGCGGCTACTCCGCAATGTCAGGTTGAAGCGAGTGTTAGGACAATCTACCAAGTTCTCACTAACTTTTTCTCAGAATCTTTCATTCTTCCAAGAGCTGCAAGAATGAAATCTATGCTATTTACCAGCACTGACATACCTACAAAACCTACTAATAATATAATAAGCACACTTCTATCTACAAGAAGAAGTGAATACCAATAGCGAAAAACGAAGAAAAATTCCGTAATAGTAATCAATCCCAGTAATAATTTTCCAATACCTATTACCGTTCGTCCTATATAAAATCTATCAATTCCTAAAAAACCTAAAAATGCAGAATAAAGTATTAAAGAAGTTCTACTTTTTCGTGAAATGTTTTCATCATTTTTTATCTCTAAATATCGGCTTTCGTTTTTTACAATCATACTACCCGCTGATAAAATAAAAGAAATATTTCTTATCAGAATAAATATATATAAAATGGAATTTTGTGCAGAATTAAATGCAGAAAAAAAGGCAAGGTAATTTACCCCTTTCTTTGACATAGCGATAAATGAGGTAGAAGCCGAAAAAGGATTATCAAATATTATTGTTATGAGAATATAAAAATAAAGTATTAGAATTCCATAAACTCTTTCATTTGAATTACTTTTTAAACAGAAAATTCCCAGTAAAAATAAAAAAATAAAATTCTTAATAATTTCTTGCCATGGAACAATAAATATATCTTTATACTCATCTAAGGATGAGAAATATATTCCAGCAATACTTTTTTGAAAAAAGATTAAAAGAATTATTGCAATAATTAAACTTAATTCTACCCAAAATGCAATTAATCCTGTAACTTTTGAAAACTTATTCATTAATTCTCCTGAAATTTTGCACGCCTTTAGGCGTGTCGTCCTAACATTCGCTTAACCTGCTTTGCGGCTACTCCGCAATGTCAGGTTGAAGCGGGTGTTAGGTTATGTTTGTAATTTCTTTTATATATCAATCACTTACCCACCAACAGAACAACATATACATTTATGATAATTATCACTCATACAATCTATTTTGTATAAATCTCCTGTCCACAAAGTACCTTTCCAATTTCCTTGAGATTCAAAAATATTATTTTGAAAAATATCCGTAGTACCAATCATATCCATAAAATTATTCTGATTGTAACTATCGAATGTAATTATACCTTCACCTGGTATCCCATCACCTGATAGCCTATTACCATCATCAAGGTCTAATATGAAATGTTGTTTCAAAAAATTAGGCCCGGAATGGTCATCTAAGGCTTCATAGATTATATAAATACCAGCTAACCCATCACCTGCAAAAAGTGTTTTGAATTCCGACTGAGTTTTTCCATATGGAGTATTTATCTTTAGACTTGAAACTTTACTTGATGCATTATCTTTAAATGCTTTTACACGGATTTCCGAAATAGTTATGATTTCAAATGGGTTAGTATATTTCAAACTCTGCTTCGTCGGAACCGTTCCATCTAATGTATAATAAAATGAAACATCACTATCAGCACAGGAAAAAGAAACTATTGTTCCCGTTCCCAATTCATCAAGTCTGTAAATATCACAGCCCCACCCTGCTTCTAGTAGTTCATTACAATATGTTTTTACTTCAGAAGGTGCTGTTTTATAAGATACTGTAATTTCAGGCAACGATAAATTCTCAGTATTTTCCATACCAATACTTGCATTTATCGCATCATGATTTTCCAATTTACATCCTATAAACAATAATGCTACAAGACTACATACCTTAACAAAATATAATTTCATAAAATCCTCCTATGATTTTATAAATTTATTTTTTGGTCGAAATAAATGTTATAGGTCGGTTCCGCACCTGCCTGCCGTAGGCAGGTCAACCTAACATTCGCTTAACCTGCTTTGCGGCTCGTCCGTAATGTCAGGTTGAAGCGGGTGTTAGATGAAATTTTCTATGTATTTTTATTCTTTTTCCATGTTATATAATCTTTTTTTGCCTTCATATCTTTTAGCCTATTCCATGCTTGCAAAGCATCTTCTCGTGTTGCATTTTTTTCATTTGCTAAATAATCGCTTATAAAGTTATTAAATTTACAGGACGGGATTTGCGGAAGTTTTCCTTCAGTTTTATTTAAACGAATATATTCACAAATGACATCATTATATGTTATTTTTTTGCAATTAGAAAGTTTATTTTCAATCCAGCGATTAAGCCAATATTTCGCCCCTGATTTTGGTTTTAATCCTCGAACTCGTCTATCCATTTCACTATTTATGAATTCCCATGTTTCTTTTTTGTTGCTAAAATTTTCAACATAACTATGATTATTCAATATGTCCTTATTCCGGCTTTTACTCTGATAACTATTCTTTTTGTTTACAGTTCCTGTTTCCAAAAATCGAATAATAATGTCTTCAAGCTGATCCTTTCGTACTTTTGTGTGAAAAGGAATTTCAAGTAATTTTGCTAATGCTTTGAGTTCACTCATGTACCAATATTTATTCTCGAATTCTTTTATTGTCATATAGCTTTTTTCTTATGAGCTGTAATTATTGTATAACTGTATGCATTAACAGTTATCACAATATCCTCAATACTTATATACCAATTTTTTCCTTTTCTGATTATTGAACTTCTCTTATCAAGAATTTTATTTTTACACCACTCAACAACATCTTGGGTATTTAAATCAAGATTGCGTTTTATTTGCTCAATACCCATTTCAGTTGTATGAATTTTTTCTGAATTTTTACACAGAATTTCCGAATTATGTTCCATAATGATTTTATATCCGCATATTATTTTCTTCTGCATGCGACAGCATGTCCATCTAACATTCGCTTAACCTGCTTTGCGGCTCGTCCGCAATGTCAGGTTGAAGCGAGTGTTAGGTATTATTTCTATTTTAGATTTAAGAAATCTTCCGGACTAATTATTTTGACAGGAGAATTCCTAAATCCATTTTCACCATCTCGTGTAATGATATAATCCAGATTTGCATTTCCCGAGCATTTCATTTGAAGTGCATCTTCCAAATCATTCCAGTCTGCATTGTCTACAAAAGCAAGAAAATCTTCTTTTCTTTCTGATAAAATTGTAAAAAAATTACAAAGTAGTTTTATTATACTTTTCCTGCTTTCAATATTATGAGATTTTCTGGAAATAAAGAATACATCGGAAATTGAATGAGCTGTAATAAAACCGGCGTGTTTTTTACAAATACAATCTTTAAAAATTTGATTTGATGCATCAAAGAATTGTTTTCTATTTTGAACAATATCAAGAATAATATTTGTATCAATTAATATTTTCATACTTATGATTCATATTTTTTAGAAAAATACTCTGATTTGGCATCTTCAATAGTTATATCTGAAGAAACACAACCTGTAATTTGTTTCAATAAATCCATTCCTGCTTCAGTTGAGAGTTTATCTTTCTCTTTAGATTTTATGACACTTATTTTGTAATCCAGTAAATCAAAAAAATCAGAAACATCTGAAAGAAATTCAACAGGAATGGATTCAAGTCTTTTTTCCAAAACTTCATATGGAACTTGATAAGATTGTTTTTTTGATAGATTTATCATTGCATCAGACATATTTCCCTCCTTTTTCCATTATAATACATTCATAATGAATTTTATGGCAACCTCTAAAAACTAAAGTTTTTAAAGGTTGCACTTTGGTTTAATTTACTACATATTTTATATGCCATTTATAAATAAAAGCTGATAAAATACCCACTAGTCATCTGTAAAAATCTAACCTGAGTTTTTAACTATGACCTTATCTTTTAGAGAGTTCTTCTCTAAGTTTTCTGTTTTCCTCTTCCAATTTCTTTTTATTTTTTATGGATTTCGCAATTCCATACCCTGCAGCTCCTAATCCAACTGCAGCTGCTACGGGGGCAGCCGCAACAAGAGCAATTCCTCCCAACATTGAACCGCCTACTGCAGCTAATCCTGATGTTATTGCAGCTGCTCCTGCTCCAGTACCTGCTGCCGTGATTGCAGCCCCAGCTCCTGCTATTGCACCTCCAGCACCCAATGCGGCTCCAGTACCTGCTGCAAGTTTTTCAGCAAGTTTATCATCTTCTTTCTCCATCACAATCTCCTATAAATTTATTTTTAGATCGAAATAAATGTTATAGGTCGGTTCCGCACCTGCCTGCCTTTAGGCAGGTCAACCTAACATTCGCTTAACCTGCATTTGCGGCTTGTCCGCAATGTCAGGTTGAAGCGGGTGTTAGGTTAAAATCTACCTTCGAAAACAGCATCTCTAAGACATTTGTTTATTCTTGTCTGATAACCTTTACCAGTTGCCTTCATCATTGCAAGAATATCAGCATCAATTTTAAATGAAATTGATACCTTTTTTGGTGTTATGTCGAAATACTCTTTATGATACGGAACAAATTCCTGTAATTCTTCCTTTGAGAATTTCGGAGAATCTTCATCATAGGTAATAGGGAATTTCTCAATTTCTGCAATTCGTTCAGCCGTTAATTTTTTTGATGTAATCATAATAGACCTCCTTCAAATCATTATCTGCTCTTTGAGCTGAAATAATTCTAATTCGTTCACGTTCCGTAAAAGTAGTTACAAGAACCAACATTCCATTTATACAACCTATACCATTCCATCTTTCTTCATCAACAGAATGATTTTTATCATATCGGACAAGAAAATATGGATCATCAAAGACATCCGTTATCTCTTCAAACCCGAAACCATGTTTTTTACAGTTGATTTCATTCTTTTCTTCATCCCATTCAAAACGACGATTTTCACTTATAACAGTTTTACCCATAAAATATCCCTATCAAAAGTATATATTTATAAGGATATATTGTCAAGCATATGCTTAAATTATGAAAAACGAAACTTTTATTTATTTAACAAATTTCAAATAAACTCCATAGCTAACTTTTTATTTTAGCATATATTAAGCTGTTTTCATTCTTAGCAAATCTAAGAATTATATTTTCAGTTTTAGACTTTATTAATATATAAATTTCTATACAAATTAATATATTTGCAGATTAAGTACAAGTCTTTCCGCAAGCGGTTAGCTTGTCAACCTAACTACCGCTTGACCTGCATTTGCGGCTCGTCCGCAATGTCAGGTTGAAGCGGGTGTTAGCTGTTACCTCTTTCTTCGTTAGAAATTTTTTTTCCTTTTTTATCTTGTATATAATCGTCAAAAGGATTATAATCTTCTCTAACCATCTTTAACTGAGGTCTCTCAGGTTTTTTCGCGGCATTCTCAATTTTTCCAGTTCCATTATTCTTGTTATTTTCATTTTCTTTTTGATTTTTCATTTTTCACTCCTTAAAATTATTATTTATTAACTCTTGTTCTTTAAAACAAGTATCTTCAAAATTAGTTACAGTTATAGCGTCTATTGCCTTATATCCATTCTTTTGCTCAATCGGAATAGGAATTTCATTTTCAATGACAATTGGATTTTGTATTTGGATAGGAATTTTATTATCAACAGAGAAAACTATAGGTCTATCCGAATTTATTTTTACGACTGGAGAAACTGTTTCTGGTAACAGAAATCTAAGAAAAAATGTGAAAGAAAATAATGCAATATTAATAATAATTGACATAATTAGATTTCGATATGTTTTTATTTTTTTTTCATTATTTTTTATATTTTTTTGACTTCCCTTTACATAAAAATCGTATAATGTTTCTATAAGCTCATTTTCTACTAATCTATCTATTTGTTCTGCTATGAAACCATTTTTTTTATGATACTCATACAATTGTCTTTGATAATTATGCATAACGCTAGGATCTTGAATATACGCATAATCATATCCGATTTGATGCATGACAAAAAAATATATACAGACTGCCAATATTATTATTGATACTAGTAAAAAAGAATAAAATATTATTAATAGGCATGCATTGCTATCTGCCGGTGGAATGTTTTTAAAAAAATAAGTCAAGCAAGCAAATAAAATAGATATTAATCCTAGCGGGATAGAAATCATACCATTCAATTGGTTTTTTCGTTCTTGTTCATATTCGTACCTTTCTTTTGCATATGTATATAGGAAATCATCTTTTGTCATTTTAAATCCTCCAATAGCATCGCAGTGTGCTGTCCAGCTAACGTGCAGTTAAGCTGCAAAACGTACCGGCGTTTAGCCGGCCGCTCTTCAGAGCGGATTTTGTCAGTCTTGAACTGCGTGTTAGATTTTTAATATAGTACATACAGAATAATAAAATACCAACCCTCAAAATTCATACAATAAATCCTATGTTTTATGTTTCTTTACTTCATCACTATTTTCTTAGCAATTATTTCTTAGATAACCTCATTATACATAGGCAATTATTTTATCATTAATCTTATTTTTTGTCTTTTGATAGCCCACTAAAATTGAACTATTTATTTAGTGGGCTATTCATCAGTATCGGTTAATCACTTCTTATTGCTTTGTATATTCTACTGAATTTTCACCAGCAGTAAATTTAATCTTCGTTTTTGATGAATTCAATTTAATCAACGAAACCATTTCTTGTAAATCTGTAGATGTAAAATTCTGTGTTGCAATGATTGTCTTGTTTTCCGGATCATGGACAACAATAAATCCTATACCTTCCAGCCCTGATATAACATCACCTACAGAAGCTAAGAATGAGGCATCTGCCATTGAATAATCCGCATCTATTTTAAAATAACCAGAAAAATCAGAAGCCACATAGAATATTTTTTTCTCTACAACGCCAGAACCTGAAACGATTGCCTTCCATGTTCCAACTAAATCACTTTTGTTTGAAACAGGCCTCCAATCACTGCTAGTATTATTCTGATTACCATTCGCCTGTTGACAACCGCTAATTAACGCTACTGCACTAATTATTAAAACTAATGCGCCAATCACTGAAACTAATCTCTTTTGTTTCATTTCGACCTTCCTTTCGCAATGCTTTTTTCATTGCAATTATTTTTATTTTGGTCGAAAGTCTGTTTTGATTGGTTCCGTCCCTGCCTGCCACAAGGCAGGTCAATCTAACATTGTTTTAAACCGCAACGCAGCTCGACTGCGTTGTCGGCTTTGAAAACTGTGTTATGTGCTTTTCTTATCAAATAAAGGAGCTCCTTGATTCAGAATATTACTTTTAGCGAGTAAATCTAATACTTTACTTCCTGGAGCCAAGCTAATTGCCGTATATTTATGAGCCAAAACCGTTGGAATAAGAGAATTTTCAAACAATTCACATTCAAAATCGTTTAATAGATTCGTATAAACTTCAATATTTTTATAGTTCATTATATTTGCTTTTTCCAAAGAGAAATTTTGAACAGATGATTTACTTAACCATGGATAAGGAGCATTAAAAACAAATACTTTTCCAGATTTGCTTTTATATAAAAAATCCTGCCCAAAATATGTTTCAGCACCATATGTATTACTTGATTTTGGCTTTTTTTCGAAATTTATATATTTATCTCTATAATCATCTGTTAGTGAATAAATAGAATTATTTGGAACAAATTCTTTTATATTTTCAAAAAAATCATTTACGGCGCCACTTTTCTGAATTCCCATCATCAAAATATCTGTTTTTCCATGCTTTCTCATTTCTATATTAATCTTTTCTAAATATTTCATAATGCAGGAATGTAACTTTGCTGGTTCACCAAAAATTGCAAGAGGTCCATCTATGAAAAAACAAATATTTTCTAATGCTTCTGTATATGATTCAGGGGACTTTTCAACAATTGTGCGAATATAATGTATAGCAATTAATCTTTCTACTACATTCATTGTTCTTGTCATTGCGGAAATATTTGATATCATGCCTTCTACTTGTTCCCAAACTCGCAGAATATCCGTAACATACAAAGGCTTACCACAATGAGGGCAACTTGAATACCCTTTACTCTTGATTTCTGCATACGACACAACAATATTTTCATACTTTTCACAGCATGGACATTTGGAAAGTTTTATAATTTCAGATGAACTTCCTTCTGAAAATGAAGCAAGCTTAAAAAGTGTCATTCGAAGACTTGAGTCAGAATTATTCTTTTCTGAACGAAATTTATCAAACTGTTCATCTAAAGCCCTTCTGAAACTTTCTTGAACATCTTCACAATTATCATATACAATATTCGCGCTTGGAAGAATTAATGTATAAGATTCATTATTCTCCTTAAATTTTGCAACTTCGAATGGATCAATAAATGGAGCATCTTGCCTCATATTTTCAAGTAATTCACATTTTAAAAGAACAACTCCAATTTTTATAAATCCAATTTTTCTGCTTGGAAATTTTTCTGTTATACTTGACTCGTAAAGACTTCCATCTATTGAAATAATATTTTGCGGTTTTTTAAAATGAGATTTCCATGGATTTGAAAAAATCTGAGAAATTGTTTTTTTCTCTTTATCTTCAGGATAATCTATTTTATGACATCTTTTCAAAAAATCTTGAACGTCAGGATTTTTGACTATATCTATATGCGATGTTTTATTAGCGATTTCTTTTTCGTATGGCATCTATTATCTCCATTGAGCAGGATCAAATTTATCAATTTGAACTGGAACAACAAATGAACTTGAAAGTGTTTTTACCCGAGCAAAGCCAACATCTTGGGCTCGTATAAGAGATTTACTAAAATCAGAAAAATCATAGAATTTGGCAAGTTCACGTATCTCATTTTCACTATTAAGATGAGTTACAAACCAGTTTTCTGTATTTGCCAATATATTTGGATGCACAGATGACACTTCTTGAGTTGCATAAACAAGACCTATTTTATATTTTGCCCCTTCTTTTGCAACGCGGGGCCAAGTTTCAGTTAACTCCATACGTTTACCTATAAGGTTATGAGCTTCTTCTATAAAAATCATAATATTTGGAGGAGTGAGATTATTTGTAAAAATATCCATTGATTTATTAAAAATATATTTGGCTAAATCTTGACTTATCTTTTCTCTGAGATTAGCTTTCCCTACTGATAAATCAAGTATAACAATCTTACCGTTAGCTAAATGATTATAGATTTCTTCTTTAACATCCGAATTTCTTGATGAAGTATGATAATCTTTTGAAGACAATAAAGCTTTATAACCAAACATTGCTGTACCTGTTGAATTCTTTTTAACAATCATGTTTAGCATTGCAATATCAACATCATCAAGCCATAATTTATCTTTTGAAGATGAAGGCAATACCTCATACCATAATTTTTTTATTTCTGAACCTTTATTTTCTTTATTTATAGAATCTGCAAGTTTCTGGGCATTTTCTCGTAATTTAATAAACCAGAAAAGAGCATCATTTATACTAATGGGTTCTTTTATCTTTTTTAATTCATTCTCAACTTCTGCTTGTGTCTTTCCTTGTCCAAGTGCGTATTCATTTATGTTTTTACCAAACGATTGTATACATTTAATTTTAGGATTTGCACTAAATGAAATTTTAGTAGTATTTTCAGTTTCAAAGCCGGCAACTTTTAATAAACATTTGTAAATTGTTATCTTAACATTATAACGATTACTACCACTTAAATCCCCAGTTTCAGGTTTTTCAAATGACATTCCATTGGCAAAAGTTTTTATATCTTGAGCAGAACTTATTTTTTCTTCATTTATTTTATCGGAAATAATTAGGAAACCGTCTTCCAGCTGTTCATAGAAATTAATAAGCAAAGATTCGAATCCTTCAGTTTTTATCATACGATAACGAACACAATCACTTTTAAAAATATCAGAAATTGCACCATGATCTTGGTTGTTAGCATTTGCATATTCGCCATTTATATCAAAAATTAATTGTCCTATAGGAAAATTCGATTTATTCGAAATATCTTTTACAACAGAAACTGTTTGCTTCACCATATTAGATTTACCTGTTCTTGTCATTCCAAGCACAGCAGTTCTTCGAGATAAAAAATCTGAAGGTTGAATTTCAACTGGTACTTTAATTTCTGTATCACTTCGTTGTAACCTATCTGATGATGTATAGCGGACCGTTCCTATTTTAAATGTTTTTACTTCACTTGTTATTCCAAGATTCTTAAAATCTTCTTTTGATTTGTTTTTTCGTATTGGATCTACATAGTTTACAATTGTATTTAGTGCATCTCCCTTAGGTAAATAAACTCTTTGTGTCAAAGAAGTTGAAAAATTCTCAATGTCAGAACCAAGTTGTAATTCTTGATTTTTCATATAGAAAGTTCCAAGAACCCTACATTCTAAGCCACTGAACTGAAGCATATTTTGTGTAAGCTTATCAAATGTTTGAGTATTATCTACAAAAGAAGTTGCATCCTGAATAGAATCAAGTTTTGTTCTAATATTATCATCATCTTGAGGTAATTTGCATGAACCTATAACCCTAAGAAGAATAATCTCTTTATCAAAGGGAGCTTGCTTTGAATAATTGTCAGGATTTATGTTTGTAGCAATTAAAAAAGAATTTTGAGGAACACCATTTACTTTTCTTTTCCACATATCATTTGTCAATACAAGGGCATTCTCATAATCAATTGAAAATATTCTTCCAATTTCATTTCCTTTTTGTACCAATTTTACCAAAGAATCTTGATTTGATACCTGACTAACAATATCCATCTTTATCTCCTCTCTTTTAAATTTATCTTATTAAGAATAGTAGTTGGAATAGCTTTTATAAAATTTGAATCACTCATATACATTAATTCCGTTGCTTTACGCACATTTTTCGAATTCACAGAATAGGATAATGTAAACTCATAAGCCTTTGAATCCTTATAGATACTTGCAATTTCACTCGCATTATCATAAGTCAATATCCAAGGTTGTTTTACAGATTTTATAGAATTATGAATATTTATATGATCCGTATGTTCTAAGAAATTTGTATACAAATTTTTACCTTTTATATAATATGGTGGATCATAATAAACAAATGCATTATTTGTTTTAGTTACAATAGTATTATTAAAAATTATGATATCTTTATTGTATATTTTGATATTATGCTTATATTTTGATATTTTTTTTATTTTTTCGGCAAGAATGTCTTTATTGTAGCGTGCATCCATCTTGAAATTTCCGGTCTGTTCCATACCACCAATAGGTCCACTATCAAGTATCCCTGAATAATTTGTCCGATTTAAGAAGAATGTTGAAAATCCATATTCTAAGGAATATTTATTTGAAGATTGATATATGTTTTTTTGTATTAAATAGGTTTCTTTATTTATAGAAGTTTTTTCTAAAAGACTTAGAAATTTATCCGTCTCTGTACAAATAGCCCTCCAAAATGAATAAACACCTTTATTCAAATCATTTATAATAATATTTTCAACTTTTTCATTTAAAAGCAAAGAAATGCCAATACCTGCTCCACCTGCAAATGGTTCAATATATGTATTTATACTTTTATCTTGACTAGCAATAATTGCTTCGATAAAACCATATAATTTCGATTTACCTCCTGGATATCGTAATGGCGAACAAGTCATAATTACCTCAACTGTTATTATATCATTTTAATAATATATATCAATATAGAATCGTGCACCACTGGTGCATCCACATAACATTCGCTTAACCTGCATTTGCGGCTACTCCGCAATGTCAGGTTGAAGCGAGTGTTAGATTATACACCCTGTAAGCATTTTCACTTCTAATTATATCTTATTTTATTTTTAAATAAAAGTGTATGTTTTAAGTACGGAACTTACTTACTACATACACTTATATTGTACACAACAGCCTTAATTATACAAAATACTACATTTTTTTATTCATTAGTATATCTTTTATATCTGTATGTCTTTCCAGTATTATCAATATAAGTTTCAAGATATTCTTTATTTACTTTATACGTTACTTTTTCAGTATGACCATATAATTCGCTTCCTTGCAAATCACTTACGACACCATCTTGCGTAACATATTTTTCAAACTTCATAATAAAATATCTCGATTTTATATCAATACTTCCCTGTAAACACATAATGGTATCAGATTTGTGAAATACCAATTCAAACGTATTTTTACGGATAATCAAATCTCTTTCTTCGCTTTTCCAGCGTCCGTATAATACTGACCGTCCTTCACATGAAATCAATACAAGACTTATAATCAATATAAAAATATATTTTGTTATTCTTGTTTGCATTATCTATTCATAGGAGTAAGCATATAATACTGCTGTCCTTTGGGACCATGTACCCACAATAATGACGGCCACCATAGTAATAAACCGCAAATAAGATTTACCGTTTTTACTTCCTTTTGAACACTGAAGTGCATATCTTGATAACCGTCTTTTTTTATAAGAATATCAGGATCTTCCCATACAGCATTACTTAATTTTTTTGAAACAGGAGTTTTTCCTATATATTCGCCATTAATATACACATCAGCACCCGGTGTATCAGTGTTAAATGTAACACGAGTTTTCGTTACACAGCTTGATAGTATTGATGCCAACATCACCAACATTAAAACAGCAGATAGAGCCTTTTTCATCTTTCAACCTTCCTTCTTGCAATGTCCTTTTCATTGCAATTATTTTATTTTTTGTCGAAGGAATGCTTTGATTGGTTCCGTACCCGCCTGCCACAAGGCAGGTCAATCTAACATTCGCTTGACCTGCATTTGTGCCTTTGCCGAAGCGTATAGCGTAAGGCAAAGTTGGCACGAAAGTTGCATTAAAAAGGGAGCTGCACCAGCAGCGACCGCCTCCAGCAACTTTCGTGACAAAACAAGTGTCAGGTTGAAGCGGGTGTTAGATGAAATTTTCTATGTATTTTTATTCTTTTTCCATGTTATATAATCTTTTTTTGCCTTCATATCTTTTAGCCTATTCCATGCTTGCAAAGCCTCTTCTCGTGTTGCATTTTTTTCATTTACCAGATAATCGCTTATAAAGTTATTAAATTTACAGGACGGGATTTGCGGAAGTTTTCCTTCAGTTTTATTTAAACGAATATATTCACAAATGACATCATTATATGTTATTTTTTTGCAATTAGAAAGTTTATTTTCAATCCAGCGATTAAGCCAATATTTCGCCCCTGATTTCGGCTTTAATCCCCGAACTCGTTTATCCATTTCACTATTTATGAATTCCCATGTTTCTTTTTTATTGCTAAAATTTTCAACATAACTATGATTATTCAATATATCCTTATTCCGGCTTTTACTCCGATAACTGTTCTTTTTATTTACAGTTCCTGTTTCTAAAAATTGAATGATCACCTCTTCAAGCTGATCCTTTCGTATTTTTGTATCAAAAGGAATTTCAAGCGATTTTGCTAATGCCTTGAGTTCACTCATGTACCAATATTTATTCTCAAATTCTTTTATTGTCATATAACCTTTTTCTTATGGGCTGTGATTATTGTATAACTGTATGTATTAACGGTTATCATAATATCGTCAATACTTATATACCAATTTTTTCCTTTTCTGATTATTAAACTTCTCTTATCAAGAATTTTATTTTTACACCATTCAACAACATCTTGGGTATTTAAATCAAGATTACGTTTTATTCGCTCAATACCCATTTCAGTTGTATGAATTTTTTCTGAATTTTTATACAGAATTTCCGAATTGTTTTCCATAGTGACTTTATATCCGTATATTATTTATTTGCATGCGACAGCATGTCAATCTAACATTCGCTTAACCTGCATTTGCGGCTACTCCGCAATGTCAGGTTGAAGCGGGTGTTAGACGTTCTTACTACAAAAAAATTCTCCATTTCCATTATATATTTTTTAAGCAATAACGTAACATACATTTTCTTTTTATTTTAGAAAAATTCATTTCATATTATTTTTAATAAATATAATTATATCTGCAATTGCATTATCATACATATTACTAATATCTACACCATAATTTTCTTTTGTTTTTTTAATTATAATTTCTTTAACATCTTCTGGAGTTTTTTTACACCATGGAAATAATATTAATTCTATTGTTACTTCATCAGCAAAAAATCCTTCGTAAAAATCTATCCCAAGAATCTTCTCAAAAAAATCAGCGGCGAATTCTTCATTTTCAAATAAAATATCATCACTTGCAAACTCAATCGGTTTTCTTTCCCAAGGTTTTGGTAAAATATTATTTTTTTTATAATCATAAAAAGTTTTTTCTATTTTGCTAAATGCCTCTGCAAAATTTGAACCGAATCCTACAAAACCGGCCCAATTTAATATTCTTACACAATATTTAAAATTTTCTTCTTGAGCATTTTTATTTATATAATAATAAAGTGGATAATCAATTACATTTAATTCTTTTCTTTTTAGGCGATTTAATATTGTAAAAGGAATAAATAAATTTTTATAATACATATTTTCTCCATTCAGTCATAATTATCATATATAATTTTATATATTAATAAACACTGAAGTTGCTTATTTTTTTCTAAAAATTTTCCAACGCTACGCGTTGTGCGTATAACATTCGCTTAACCTGCATTTGCGGCTCCTCCGCAATGTCAGGTTGAAGCGGGTGTTAGACACTATTTTTCTCATCTTCTGGTTTTCTTGAAAGTGTAATTTTTTGATATGCGTCTTTTTTATCGTTTGGATGAGGTTCAAGACCAATTATCGTAATATCAGACTTGTTTGGACCATATACCCAAAACACCCTACCAGCAGCAGGTTTGTGATTTTCTAAATATGACTGCCAAACTTTTATTCCATATCTTTTGGACAGCACCTCAATATCATGAGTACAAAGACTTGGATATTTCGAATCTAAAGCAAGTTTCTTAAAACAACTTACCAGTTTTTTGAATAAAATAACTTCTTTTTTAGAAGCAACATTATTTTTTATTTTCTTTTCCAGATCATCCCAAAATTCTTTCATTTCGGGAATTCCCATTCTGATGTTGAACATTACTCAATATCCTCATAGGCAGAAATATCTATGGGGTTAGAAACATTACCATTTTTGAAATTTTCCATGCTTAAATCCATCACTTTTAAGGTTCTTACTGAAACTTGAAAAGGCTTTGTAAGTTCTCTGGGTTCAAGCAAGATTCTGCCGTCGTCATACTCTTCTACATGGAAATATTCGTAAGATGCGTTTCGTAATGTAATTCTTTTTTTTGAGTCAATTTTTGCGTCATAGGATTTTACTGCTATTGTAGGCATAACAAAACTCCTTTTAGTGGGAAATCCCACAATTAAAATATAACCTAAAATATGAAAAAAAACAAGTGGATTAACGGCCGTTTTCTCAGAATTTTTATTTATTTTATATGTTCTTATCTTTTTCCAAATAATTATTATAATCACTATGACCGTCCGAAGGACTTTTAACTTGTTGATTTCCTTAACAAGTTTTGAATACTTAGATAAAAGCTTATTTTTACTTATCCAAGTAGATAAATAATAAAACAAAACTTTATTCAAAGAACCTAAGCTTTTAATTTGGGTTTTACACTTTAATTTACAAAAAAATACACCCTACTTTTTCAAAGTTGCAGTTAATTGTGCCGTAAGGCATCTGTCTAACTACCGCTTGACCTGCATTTGCGGCTCGTCCGCAATATCAGGTTGAAGCGGGTGTTAGGTGTTTTTCTTTACATAATCCAAATAAAAATTTATAAAATCATCTTTATTATAGTTTACAATTTTATTCATGAACATTATATTACTAAATTCCAATCTTCCATTTTCTAAAATATATTTTTTTGTTTCAATTTGTTTCTTATAATCTCTAATAATCATATTCTTTTTCATTTTTTTAGCAAATGAATTTACACATCTACTTTGATTCCTTGCTAATTTTGATAAAATTTTGTATTTTAATAATCCATTCTTACTAAAAAAAGGTACGGATAAATCATCTAAAGTTTCTAATAATATAAGATTAGCATATTCATTATTTAGTTTTAAGATTTTTGAATAGAGATTTTTCTTAATTCTGATTTCATAAGCATATAACCACGTAAATTCCATTATATAATCATATAAAAGAAGCGGATCATTTTCTATTACAAAAAGAAAATAATCTTCCAGTACTTTTTTACATGTTATTCTATGAATATTTAAGGTATCACAGATTATAATTAATGCTTCTCTTCGTCTGATATATGAAGAATCAAATAGCATTTTTTCACAAAATTTATAAATACAATCATTTTCATATTTTTTTAATATTAATTCTCGATATTTATGTGAATGAGTTACCGAATCACAAATGAATGGGCAAGGGCTTTCCGATGCATAAATAGCATTATTTTCATAACATTTTTCGAAGAAAAGATTTGTATCTTTAATTTGCAACAAGTCTTTGCATACTTATTCCAAATAGTCATCTGTAAGATAATAGGTATATTCTTTTACCCGTTGTATTAATTCATTTTTTTCCAAAATTTTATCCTATTTTTATCCATCTAACTAACGCTTAACCTGCAACAAGGCTTGTCCGCAATGTCAGGTTGAAGCAGGTGTTATGTGATTTTCTTTATTTTCTTAACTTTATAGTTAATTAATTCCAAATCAAAAATTTCATCATTTTCATTATAAATACGAATCGTATCATTATCAATCAATTCTGTTTCTTTAATAAAAATCCATTGAACATCTTTTTCTAAAAACGGATTATACCAGATTGAATAAATTGATATTGTTTTCTTTATTTTTGAGTCTTTAATAGATTTAATAATCATCTGACCGGTTCCCTTAAAAATTCCATCTGAATAATTTGCAATATACTCGTATCCATTATGAATTATCGATGGAACTTCTGGAGGCGGAGTCCTTTTTGCATGTAAAACCAAGAGTGAAAATATAAATATACTTAATAATATGATACTTTTTTTCATTAAACATACCTATTGTAAAATGCTTCTTCGCCCTTGCCCTAAAGTTCAATTCATTTTTTTTGATTACTTTTTTGCAGCGAATATTTTTCTTTTTTTCCACCATGCGCCCCAGTAGGGCGTCCACATAACTACCGCTTAACCTGTATTTGCGGCTTGCCCGCAATGTCAGGTTGAAGCGGGTGTTAGAATATTTTTTAAGCTTTTTCTTCATTCAAAAAAAGTTCTATATCTTGTATATCATCTTTATCTTGCATTATTAGTATTTTTGGGCTGATAACTTCTTTTCGTATTTGGATATGAATTATTTTATTTTTATAAAGACTATATTCAATTGAATAATCTCCTGGTTTTGCATCAATTTTAATCGTGGAAATAATTGACCCAAGCTCAAAACCATTTTTGGTTTTTAACGGAACAATTATTTTTCGAATTATATCATTAATCTTTAAATTATCTTTTTCATTGATAAATATTTTAAACTCACCGTCTTCAATTGTATCAAATGAAACAGATCCTTTCCGGTATGCGAAACCTTGATTAAGGGATTTTGATGACCATTTATTATAAGGATTAGGCATATCGGCAACAAATATTGCAAGTTGCCTATAAAGTATATCCACTGTAACCATTTAACTATCTTAATCGCATGTTATAACGCTTTTTGTTTCAAGACAATCAAATAATATAACAACTGAAATAATTACATAGTCACCAATAATAAAATCATTATAAATACTATCTAATTGTCCATAGAATATCATTCTACTTTTACATATCATATAACGAAAAATCATTTTCTTATAAAATTGTCCATTTTGCCGCTAATTTTATCAGAAATTAAATATTTTCCCAGTCCATATGATTGTAATATTATTTTTTGCTCCGCGCGAAGCGTCATTCTAACATTCGCTTAACCTGCATTTGCGGCTACTCCGCAATGTCAGGTTGAAGCGAGTGTTAGATTTATTTACTAAATTATTTTTAAATGCATAGTTAAAAAGTAGTTTACACGATTTATGGAACTTTTATATGTAAACTACTTTTTTATTCCTATGAATATTCTACTTTACTTCAACATAGTCAATTGCTATACCTGAAAGAATTATGTAATCATAATTACCTTTCTTTCCTCGTCCATCAATGACTACATTAACAACATCATCAGCCTTAGGATACATTTCTTTTGCAACTTCAAGCAATTTTGTGTATCCACCTCCGGATCCTGACAATTTACCTTTGTACTCTACTCTACCTAATATAACATACTTACTTCCATCAGCTGGAAATTGTGCTGTTGTTTCTATAGGTCTTACTGTCGAGCAACCAACAACTAATACAACGCTTATCAGTAATAATATAAGCATTCCAATCATTGAAACTATTTTTTTCTGTTTCATCTTTAAATCCTTCCTTCTTGCAGTGTCCTTTTTTTCACTGCAATTATTTTATTTTTTGTCGAAGGAATGTTTTGATTGGTTCCATTACCTGCCTGCCTTTAGGCAGGTCAATCTAACATTCGCTTAACCTGCATTTGCGGCTCGTCCGCAATGTCAGGTTGAAGCGAGTGTTAGATTTTCTTTTCAAAACCAAAACATAATTTTAGCTCAATTTTTTATGCATTATTTTCTAATACATATTTAAAAATAGTCTGCATTTCTTTTGTTCAAACTATTTTTAAATTTTAGATTTTTACTTTTTATTCCTATCCGTATAAGTTCCCCCGCTTTTTTTCCAGAGCAACTTATTCTACTTTATTTCCTAGTTTTAATCTCCCCTTAACGATTGAGTCGAAAGTGTATTAGGTTTTACAAAAGCAAGGTTAACACATTTCTCCAAAGCTCATTGCAAAACAATGTAATTTTAATCCTTATATAAGTCATTGTTTTCGAATTTTCTCTTGAAAATAATTGATAAAATCATCTAACTTTTCTGATAATTTTATTATTTTATGAATTCTATTTTTACTCAATAACTCCTTAACCTTCTTTTTAGATTCTTTTTCCAGTTTTTTATCTGGAAGTATAATTGCGGCTAAAGTACCATTTTTTTAGATTATTGAGGGTATTCTTTAAAATATCTAAACAACCGTATTTTGACTCGAAATGAGGATTCATCAAGATTTTATTAATAGGTTTGGAAGTAATCCAAGAATCAACTTCATATGTTCTGAAATCTAGTAATTCTAAATTTGTTTTACCATCCTTGTGTATTAGCATATTAACACAAGCTAACGTAAAGATTTGCCTATCAAATTCTATTCCAAATAATCGTTCTGCTTTTATTTCTTTAGCTTTATTAGTATCTACTCCTCCAGCTTCTTCAATCATATTACTCATCGCTTTAACTAAAAAAAGCGCCTGAAACGGGTGTAAAATCATTTACAAGGAGGTTTTAATCATATGAGATTAAAAGTAATAAGCTACTTTCTTTTTCAAAAATCGAAACAAAGCATCTATTTCACTGCTAGAAAGCAAACTGCTTTTGTGATTTAAATAATGGTGACCAAACTCATTATCTGAATATTGCTTTTCTAATATACTGACTGGATTTGAATATCTTGGTCTAATATGAAAATGTAAATGCGGCTGCGGATTATCAGACTTATAGGCATCATTCATCAAGCATGTCCAATTAAACATAGTTGCATTTAATTCCACTTTTAACATTAGTTCACATGAATTAATTATATTTTTCAACGAAATCCACTGATTAATCGTTAAATCACATAAGCTTTGTATATGTTCCTTAGAAAGGACAAATAATCTTCCTATATAATCCTGCTTATCTGATAAAAACACTATCCATTCTGTATTTTCGAATAATAACCATCTTTTGTCATTCTTATTTAATTTGCAAAGTTCACAATCATTCTCAATAACAGGTATAGACTCTTTTTTTATCATATCACTCATTTCGCGGGCCTTTCTAAATTCATTTCAATTTTTGTTTTTCTTGTCCATAATTTATAAGTATTTTATACTTTCGCGCCGATAGGCGTCAATCTAACATTCGCTTAACCTGCATTTGCGGTTCATCCGCAATGTCAGGTTGAAGCGAGTGTTAGATTTTATTTTTCCAACAAAAACTAACACATTTTTTCGATTTCCTTTATATACTTTGACTATATTAAATTTCCATTAAAAACAGTTTTGCATATTTTACGGAACTTTTTATATGCAAAACTGTAAAGTTATAACTATAACTTATATCCAACACTAAAACCAAGGTTAAACATAAAACCGCTCTCTTTCGTTGCTGCTGAACCCATATTTTTATTCATCTGAAATCCAAGTAATAAACTAGGCTTTAAAAATAATCTTTCTTTTACATAAACATCTGATCCAACACCAAATGCAACATAATGTCGATGAAAATTATAACTTGAATCAAGATTCTCTTTATAATTTTCTCCATCTTTTTTACAAGAAATATTAAAATTTAAATCAAATCCAAACAGGGGATAAATCTTTGCAATACCAACTGTAAATGGATATTTTCCAAAAAAAGCCATATTAAAGTAACTCATATTAATTCCAGATACCAAAGGAGTAACTTCACTACTACCAAAGCTAAAACCGAGAGTACCCAAAACATATTGTGCATCAAAAAAACATTTTACACCAAAAAAATTACCAGTTGCTTTAGGGCTAACCTTAAACCACCCTGTATCAATCTCTGCTTTTTTTGTGGCATGTGTAAAATCAATACCACCACCAACACTCAGATCAATTGCAAACAATGATGTAGTACATAATGCTGCAACTAATAACATTGAAACTAACCTCTTTTGTTTCATCTTTCAACCATCCTTTCGCAATGTTTTTTTTTCATTGCAATTATTTTTATTTTTCGTCGAAAGAATGCTTTGATTGGTTCCGCACCTGCCTGCCGTAGGCAGGTCAATCTAACATTCGCTTAACCTGCATTTGCGGTTCGTCCGCAATGTCAGGTTGAAGCGGGTGTTAGAATGTTATCCTTTCATACTTAATAATAGTTTAAAAAGTTCATCCATCATTTCTTTACTTGGGAAATGTCCTGAATTTTTTATTATTTTATACTGTAAATTTCTATTATTTATACTTTCACAAATCTCCTTTACGATTTTTGTAGATGCAACTATATCTGTCTCTCCCTGTAGAATAAAATATGGAATATTTACTTTCTGTAACTTTTCAGATAAATTAATATGAAGAATTTCCTTCCATAAGGAAATATTATTTTTATATCCGTTTATAATCACAGCTTTGAAATCTTTAAATTTATAATCAGGCGATTGAAATAAACCTAAAATAATTTTTCCAACTTCATTGGTTTTTGATTTTTTATTATTGTACGCATTCGTCTTTTTTCTTAACAAACTAGATATTAATTGCAAATCTTTACTTTTTACATTATTTATATTTGTATCTTTTATCTTATTCATTGTTTTTTCTGAAATACCATTTTCCTTTAAGGCATTATATACTTCTTCATTATAGAAAATATTTTTTACAATTTGTCCTGAAGCTACGACACCATCAATTAATTCTGTTTTTTGTTCAGATACTAATAAACTTAATATACTTCCCCACGACATACTAAATATAAACAATTTATTACTTGGAAATTCTTTTTTTATAGCATCAATTAAATCGCATGTCATCTGAACAAAATGATTAATTGTGAAATGGTTATCAATTTCGTGGTTATTGATTCCACATCCAAGCTGATCCCAATAAACCATTATAAAATTATCAGTAAATTGTGGAAACATCCCTCTACAACCTACAGAAAAAGGAATTGGTGTCCCAGGACCACCATGTAATGTTATTAATATTGGTAAATCATCACATCTACCTTCGATTAAAACCTTTTGTGAAAATCCTCCTAAACTAAACAATAAAAGTTTTGAAACTTTATTATTGTCTATAACAGATCTTCTAATTTTGTTCATGAATTTGTCCTTTACTTACATACGCCTATGGCGTGTCATTCTAACATTCGCTTAACCTGCTTTGCGGCTCGTCCGCAATGTCAGGTTGAAGCGGGTGTTAGACACTTTTAGTTTATTTAATCGCTTATATTAACAATTATGCTTTTAATTTTACACTATTTTGCTTTTTATTACTATATTTAATAAATAAACTTAAAATTTTACTGTAAAACTTTATTATTTATAAAACTAAACTTTTATAAATAATATTATCTTAAAATTATAAGCTTATTCTTAACAATTAGACTTTATTTTTTAACCTATACAGCTTTTCATCATTAAATTAAAAAATCAACAATTTTACTATAAAGCTAAAATTTTATTTTCATTAACAAATAATTATAATAATTACCAGACCGTCCGAAGGACTTTTATTTTGTCGATTTCCTTAACGAGTTTAAAATACTTAGATAAATTTTAATTTTCCTTAGAAAATAATTATTATAAACACAGACCGTCCGAAGGACTTTTAAATCGTTGATTTCCTTAACGAGTTTAAAAATCCTCAGATGAAAGTTTATTTTTCCTTATCAAAATAGATATTATAATAAAACAAAACTTTATTCAAAGAACCTAAGCTTTTAACTTGGGTTTTACGCTTTAATTTACAAAAAAATACACACTACTTTTTCAAAGTTACAGTTTATCGTGTCGTAAGGCATCCGTCTAACTACCGCTTAACCTGCTTTGCGGTTCCTCCGCAATGTCAGGTTGAAGCGGGTGTTAGACACTTTTATTTTATTTAATCGCTTATATTAACAATTGTGCTTTTAATTTTACACTATTTTGCTTTTTATTACTATATTTAATAAATAAAAAACTTAAAATTTTACTATAAAGCTTTATTATTTGCATATATAACTTTCATATTACTTAACGCATATACTAAAAACTATTTATTTAACTATAATTTACAAAACTAATCTTTTATAAATAATATTCTCTTAATATCATAAGCTTATTCTTAACAATTAGACTTTTTTTAGCCTATACAGCTTTTCATCATTAAATTAAAAAATCAACAATTTTACTATAAAGCTAAAATTTTACTTTACTTAGCAAATAATTATAATAATTACCATGACCGTCCGAAGGACTTTTATTTTATTGATTTCCTTAACGAGTTTAAAATACTTAGATGAATTTTAATTTTCCGTAGAAAGCAATTATTATAAACATAGACCGTCCGAAGGACTTTTAACTCGTCGATTTCCTTAAAAAGTTTAAAAACACTCAGATAAAAGTTATTTTTCCTTAGAAAGTAATTATTATAATTACCAGACCGTCCGAAGGACTTTTAACTCGTTGAATTCCTAAACTAGTTTTAAAATTCTCAGATAAAAGTTCTATTTTCCTTATCCAAGTAGTCACTATAATAAAACACAACTTTACTCGAAAGAACCTAAGCTTTTAATTTGGGTTTTACACTTTAATTTACAAAAAACACGCACCATTTTTTCAAAGTTGCAGTTAATTGTGCCGTAAGGCATCTGTCTAACATTCGCTTAACCTGCATTTGCGGCTCCTCCGCAATGTCAGGTTGAAGCGGGTGTTAGATTATCAGTATGCTCTGATAATTTCTCATTTATTCTTCACACAGGTGACTCTCCATTATTGCCTCAATACTCTTTAATCTCTTTTACCTTGTAATCATCAATCTTAAAATACGATGTAACATAAAAGCTTATCTTCTCTACTGAGTTTTCAATAAGAACTGTAGTTATTATATACTCTTCATATTCATTATATTCTTTAATTGTAGTATACCAGCACCCGAGATATTTTTTATTAAATTATATATACTTCTTTTTTGATACGAAAACTTTTGTTGTGTTTGGTAGATATATTTTTATATTGTCACAAAAAATATCCTCAAGACTATCGAAAGAAGCTATGTTAATTTTTCTCAAAATCGACAACTATTTTATTCATATTAGTAATCCCCTATAGAATATTCCATAATACAATTATCATCTTAACAATTTGAACATTAAAAAAATATTATCATATCCTTTTTTCAACAGATATGTAGAACCAAGATCTTTTATTTTAACAAAACCTATATTTTCAAATAACGCAATGTCCCCATTGGGATAACAACTATTTTCAGCAACTATTATTTGCATTCCATCATACTTGCCAGATAATTCAGGTATAATCATTTTAAACATACTTTTTATATAATTATATTTTTTATCATTACTATATACACATAAAATATGTATTATTTTGTTACACTGCATTGTATCGAAACAACTGAACTTATCTGATTCGATAATATCAATCATGCATACTGGCTTATTGTTTTTATAACCAACATAGCCAAAGAAAAAATCAGAGTTTTGTAAATACCACGGTTTTTTCCTACAATTTATTTTTTCATTATTACAACATACTCTTATTGAATCATCAATTGTATAACTATCTAAACTTCGAATAATATCCAAATCATCATCTTGCATATCAGTTTCATTCTTTACAAAACCATTGTATTCTTTTTTAAGTAAATCACTAACATTTGATGGATATACAGGAGAGCCTGTCGTTACTTGACCATCTACAGCTATCATAAATGGAAAAACAATTTTTCTATCATGTCTGTTCATACTAACATCTAATGTATTAAACAATATTTTTTCATTCTTAGTATATTTTTCCAAATTTTCTATTGTCTGATCAACCCATGGACATTGATATCCAAAATGAAGCACTTCAATTTGACTACACATATTATATTTCCAATTAGCACCGCGAAAGCGGTGTCAACCTAACATTCGCTTAACCTGCATTGCCTCAAAGGCAATGTCAGGTTGAAGCGGGTGTTAGACGCTTTTACCTTTGTAATTATCAAAATCCAGCATTTCATTCCAAAGTATATTTTCTTTCCCGTTAAAATATGTTGCAACGCCAACTTCCAGTCTCTTACTGATTTCACTTTCAAAATAATGTTTTAGTATATATTCACATGTCATTGGCATTTCAAGAGTCATTACTTTACTTTTATCAATCCATTCCAGTTTACCTTCCGAGAATTCATAAAATAAAGGATTCTTGTCCGTTTTTCCAAAATAAACATACTGCTCTCTTAATATCTCATCTTTTACGTTCCGTATAATTAAGTATTTAAGGTTTATATATATTAAATCATTTACTATGAGACCGGTTTCTTCTTCCAATTCTCTTAGACATGCTTTCATTGGAGTTTTATATTCTTCTTTCTCAATATGTCCGCCAATTCCAGCCCACTTATTAGGGGCGATCTTCTTTGTTGGAGCCCGTTTCAACATCAAAATTTTATCCTCCTTTTCAATAAAAATGGTTACCATTGGAACAATATCAACTGTGTTGTTTAATGAATTATTGTTTTTATATATCATAAAATAGTATAGGAACCCTCCATTTTTCATAGTATACAATATTTTATAAAAAAAATCATCTATTAATAATTCAAACTATTTTTTTATAAATAAGATTTTATCTTTTCATATAGTTTTTGAGTTTAAGAGAATGAAAAAGTGTCATATTTTTCGTTGACTGCCTTAATAAGTTTTAAAATGGTTAGATAAAAGTCTCATTTTCCTTACGCAAGTAGCCATTATAATAAAACATAACTTTATTCAAAAAACTAAGCTATTAATTCGAGTCTTAAGCTTTAATTTACAAAAACACACCCTATTTTTCAAAGTTACAGTTTATCGTGCCGTAGGGCATCCGTCTAACATTCGCTTAACCTGCATTTGCGGCTACTCCGCAATGTCAGGTTGAAGCGGGTGTTAGACACTTTTAGTTTATTTAATCGCTTATATTAACAATTATGCTTTTAATTTTACACTATTTTGCTTTTTATTACTATATTTAATAAAAAAACTTAAAATTTTACTATGAAGCTTTATTATTTACAATAACTAAACTTTTATAAATAATATTATCTTAAAATTATAAGCTTATTCTTAACAATTAGACTTTTTTTAACCTATACAGCTTTTCATCATTAAATTAAAAAATCAACAATTTTACTATAAAGCTAAAATTTTATTTTACTTAGCAAATAATTATAATAATTACCATGACCGTCCGAAGGACTTTTATTTTGTTGTTTTCCTTAACGAGTTATAAAATCCTAAGATAAAACTTTATTTTTCCTTAACAAGTTAATTATTATAATCACCATGACCGTCCGAAGGACTTTTATTTCGTCGATTTCTTTAGCTAGTTTAAAAATCCTTAGATAAAAGTTTTATTTTCCTTACCAAGTTAATTATTATAATTACCAGACCGTCCGAAGGACTTTTATTTTGTTGATTTCCTTAACGAGTTTAAAAATCCTCAGATGAAAGTTTATTTTTCCTTATCAAAATAGATATTATAATAAAACAAAACTTTATTCAAAGAACCTAAGCTTTTAACTTGGGTTTTACGCTTTAATTTACAAAAAAAAACACACTACTTTTTCAAAGTTGCAGTTAATTGTGCCGTTAGGCATCTGTCTAACATTCGCTTAACCTGCATTTGTGCCTTTGCCGACGCGAAGCGTTAAGGCAAAGTTGGCGCGAAAGTTGCATAAAAAAGGGAGCTGCGCAAGCAGCGACCGCCCTAAGCAACTTTCGTGACAAAACAATTGTCAGGTTGAAGCGGGTGTTAGGTTATTATAATAATTTTTTATAATTACGTTTCGCATAATATAAATACATTATATTAACTACTTTTTTCTTTACATTACTTATATTAAAGTTATAATAAGCTAGTGAATATAAATAATCATTGAGAAATTTTCCACTTACAGCAGCATTTTCGCCCCAATATTTTTCACAAATTCAACGGCATTCTCAATATCCGTAGTATTGGGATGTCCTTTGGCTAGACCGCCGAAGAATTTAAATAAGCCGTAGGTATCGAAGCCCTTACATTCAAAAGCTCCTAAAACTTCAAAGTCTTTGTCTTGTAAATAAGAAAAGAATTTTTTTGCATATCGTCCTTTTCCAATTCCACTGGTACAAAGTACAAAAGTTTTCTTAGGTATATCTGCTTTGTGTTTTTCTAAAAATTTATAAATTGATTGATGAAATTTCTCCATATATATTCCTGAGGCAAAACCTATTGTTTCATATTTTGAAAAATCTATTTCTTTTATTTTATTAACATTAAAGATATCGATTTCTATCTCTTTTGAAATTCCTGTTAGTAATTTTTCGGTATTTTTATGATGGATCGAAGCGTAGATGATGGCAGTTTTATTCATGATTATCTCCTGAAAGTCAAATTTATTTTATTTCTACATTAGTTATCAGTTTTTGTTTATCATAACCTTTGCCCGATATTTTTTCGGTAATTTCACCTAGCGTGATATTATCATCTATTTTTATCTCGCATGTAAATAATACGGTATTTTCCCATTTTATATTTGCTTCAATACATATTTTATAGGTTCCCTTTCCTACAAGTCCTCCATTTTCATTTTTGATATCCCATTCCAATTGAATCTTCCCGGATTTAGGAGTCGCACTACTTATTCCGTCTATGCCAGTTTCTTTTACAGCTTGAACCTTCTCCGATTTAGGAGTTGCACTGCTTATTCCGTCTATTCCGGCTGCTTTTAAAGCTTTTCTCCATAAAGGCAGGCTTTCAGGTCTTTTTTCCCAACCCTTTCCGGCTGTAAAATCCGTAACAAATAAATTTTTTACGAGCATACCTTTTCCGTTTTCAACCCATACAGCAAATTGATTGCTTGCTAAGCCGAATTTTCTGGTAAAATCAAAATTGATACTTATGGTTTTTTCCTGATTGTCTAAATCCTCTGCAGATATATTTCCGGAAAAGACCATAAAAATGATTAGAATAGTTAATATTATTTTTTTCACCTTACAAATCTCCTTACCTTTCATTGAGGTATAAAATTTAGAAAACATACATTAGTCTTATTTAGCGTGCCATGGGCACGTCAACCTAACATTCGCTTAACCTGCATTTGCGGCTCGTCCGCAATGTCAGGTTGAAGCGAGTGTTAGATTTTATTTTTCCAACAAAAACTAACACATTTTTTCGATTTCCTTTATATACTTTGACTATATTAAACTTCCATTAAAAACAGTTTTGCATATTTTACGGAACTTTTTATATGCAAAACTGTAAAGTTATAACTATAACTTATATCCAACACTAAAACCAAGGTTAAACATAAAACCGCTCTCTTTCGTTGCTGCTGAACCCATATTTTTATTCATCTGAAATCCAAGTAATAAACTAGGCTTTAAAAATAATCTTTCTTTTACATAAACATCTGATCCAACACCAAATGCAACATAATGTCGATGAAAATTATAACTTGAATCAAGATTCTCTTTATAATTTTCTCCATCTTTTTTACAAGAAATATTAAAATTTAAATCAAATCCAAACAGGGGATAAATCTTTGCAATACCAACTGTAAATGGATATTTTCCAAAAAAAGCCATATTAAAGTAACTCATATTAATTCCAGATACCAAAGGAGTAACTTCACTACTACCAAAGCTAAAACCGAGAGTACCCAAAACATATTGTGCATCAAAAAAACATTTTACACCAAAAAAATTACCAGTTGCTTTAGGGCTAACCTTAAACCACCCTGTATCAATCTCTGCTTTTTTTGTGGCATGTGTAAAATCAATACCACCACCAACACTCAGATCAATTGCAAACAATGATGTAGTACATAATGCTGCAACTAATAACATTGAAACTAACCTCTTTTGTTTCATCTTTCAACCATCCTTTCGCAATGTTTTTTTTTCATTGCAATTATTTTTATTTTTCGTCGAAAGAATGCTTTGATTGGTTCCGCACCTGCCTGCCGTAGGCAGGTCAATCTAACATTCGCTTAACCTGCATTTGCGGCTTCTCCGCAATGTCAGGTTGAAGCGGGTGTTAGACACTTTTATTTTATTTAATCGCTTATATTAACAATTATGCTTTTAATTTTACACTATTTTGCTTTTCATTACTATATTTAATAAATAAAAAAACTTAAAATTTTACTATAAATCTTTATTATTTACAAAATTAAACTTTTATAAATAATATTATCTTAAAATTATAAGCTTATTCTTAACAATTAGACTTTATTTTTTAACCTATACAGCTTTTTAATTACTAAATCCTTAAAAATCAAAAATTAAAACTTTATTTTCCTCACTAAGTTAATTATTATAATCACCATGACCGTCCGAAGGACTTTTAACTCGTCGATTTCCTAAACGAGTTATAAAATCCTAAGATAAAAGCTTATTTTCCTTATCCAAGTAGATATTATAACACAACTTTAATCAAAGAACATAAGCTTTTAAGTTTTAATTTACAGAAAATACACACTCAATTTTTCAAAATTGCAGTTAATCGTTTATTAAACCATCCGGCTAACATGCGGTTGAGCTGCAAACAGAATTATCTCTTTTCTTGGTTTTGCAAACTGTGTTAGATGATTTTATTTATTAAAAGATAATACTAGCAATAACTATTGCAACAAAATAATGCAATAAAATTAAAAAACCTTTTATTGATAATCCATATTTATAAATAACAGGTACTTCTTCTTTCGATTCTTTTGATAGTTCAGCAAAATCCATTTGCGAAAATTGGTTAATGGTATTGTTTGAAAGCTCATGGAAATAATACTTTAAAATTAAGTTATTTTGCTTTATATTTAGAATAAATACTTCGCCTAATCTGAATTGAAACATGGAATGCAACCTGAATCCTTTAATTATAGAAAAAGGTATATAAATTCTTTTTTGAATAATATGATCGATAAATATAATCAATTCATTTTTTGTAATAGTCAAATGATTATTTATTGGTGTAAATAAAATTATAAATAAAAGTATTAATGAGCCAAGAAAGCATCCAATAATATCGTTTAATTTGCTTGCCATATCGTTTATAAAATAAATATTTATATATATACAAGTCAAAAAAATATAGGTTACATATATGTATACTTGTAAAAATATATTAAATCTACTTGGTTGAGAAGCAAAAATTACATCATGTTTATTTATTTTCATATCTGCTCATTTTTTATAATTATATCCTTTTGCACGCAAAGCGTGTCTGTCTAACATTCGCTTAACCTGCAAACGGGCTCAGTCCCGTTTGTCAGGTTGAAGCGGGTGTTAGACACTTTTAGTTTATTTAATCGCTTATATTAACAATTATGCTTTTAATTTTACACTATTTTGCTTTTTATTACTATATTTAATAAATAAAAAAACTTAAAATTTTACTATGAAGCTTTATTATTTACAAAACTAAACTTTTATAAATAATATTATCTTAAAATTATAAGCTTATTCTTAACAATTAGACTTTATTTTTTAACCTATACAGCTTTTCATCATTAAATTAAAAAATCAACAATTTTACTATAAAGCTAAAATTTTATTTTCATTAACAAATAATTATAATAATTACCAGACCGTCCGAAGGACTTTTATTTTGTCGATTTCCTTAACGAGTTTAAAATACTTAGATAAATTTTAATTTTCCTTAGAAAATAATTATTATAAACACAGACCGTCCGAAGGACTTTTAAATCGTTGATTTCCTTAAAAAGTTTAAAAACACTCAGATAAAACTTTATTTTCCTTAGAAAATAATTATTATAAACACAGACCGTCCAAAGGACTTTTATTTTGTTGATTTCCTTAACGAGTTTAAAAATCCTCAGATGAAAGTTTATTTTTCCTTATCAAAATAGATATTATAATAAAACAAAACTTTATTCAAAGAACCTAAGCTTTTAACTTGGGTTTTACGCTTTAATTTACAAAAAAATACACACTACTTTTTCAAAGTTGCAGTTAATTGTGCCGTTAGGCATCTGTCTAACATTCGCTTAACCTGCATTTGTGCCTTTGCCGACGCGTAAGCGTCAGCAAAGTTGGCGCGAAAGTTGCATAAAAAAGGGAGCTACATCAGCAGCGACTGCCTTAAGCAACTTTCGTGACAAAACAAATGGCAGGTTGAAGCGGGTGTTAGATTTATTTTTACTTTCAAACAGATTGAATATCAGCATACATAGACTGCATATTTCTTATAAACTTATCTACTTTGCTATTATTCATTCCCAATTTTCTGCTCTTTTCAATGTTATTCATACATTCTTCTTTCTTACCATTAACCATATTAATGATAGAAAGATTAAAATATGGAAGTGGATATTTACCATCAATCTTTAAAGCAGCGTTAATATATTTTTCTGCTTCTTCATATTGTTCTTTTCTTATATAGACAGTGCTAATATTGTTTTTAACCATGGCTAAGATATCTATAGTATAGATAGAGAAAGACCATGTCATCCAGAAAATATTTTTTTTCCATGGCTTTTCCTCAATACAGTGCTCAAATTTTAAAAAGTAATATAACGCTTTATCTAAATCATCTTTATCCAAATACTTTCTACCTCTATAGAAATCTTGATAAAGATATTGGTTTACTCTTCCGGGTATAAGCAAAAGTAGAGCAATAAAAAGAGAAGTAATAAATCGATGTTCCTCGCTAGTATTTGATATAATCCAATAAACAATAATCCCAAGCAATGCAAGTATTATAACGTAAAGTATTTTTAAACACAGTGTTCTACTCATTTTTAATCCTCCGCGCGAAGCGTCAATCTAACATTCGCTTAACCTGCATTTGCGGCTACTCCGCAATGTCAGGTTGAAGCGAGTGTTATACGCTCTTATTTTAAGTCAACCGTTATATTAACAATTAAGCTTTTAATCTTACACTATTTAACTTTTTATTACTATACATCCATAAATAAAAAAGCTTAAAATTTTACTATAATGCTAAAATTTTATTTCACTTAACAAATAATTATTATAATTACCATGACCGTCCGAAGGACTTATAGCTCGTTGATTTCCTAAACGAGTTCTAAAATACTAAGATAAAAGTTCATTTTCCTTAGCAAGTAATTATTATAATTACCAGACCGTCCGAAGGACTTATAGCTCGTTGATTTCCTAAACGAGTTCTAAAATACTAAGATAAAAGTTCATTTTCCTTAACAAGTTAATTATTATAATCACCATGACCGTCCGAAGGACTTTTAACTCGTCGATTTCCTTACCAAGTTTAAAAAACCTAAGATGAAAGTTTTATTTTCCTCAACAAATAATTATTATAATTACCACGCCCGTCCGAAGGACTTTTAATTCTTCGATTTCCTTAACTAGTTTTAAAATTCTCAGATGAAAGTTTTATTTTCCTTAATCAAGTAGCCATTATAATAAAACACAACTTTAATCAAAAAAACTAAGCTTTTAATTTGGGTTTTACGCTTTAATTTGTAAAAATATACACCCTACTTTTTCAAAGTTACAGTTTATCGTGCCGTCAGGCATCCGTATAACATTCGCTTAACCTGCATTTGCGGCTACTCCGCAATGTCAGGTTGAAGCGAGTGTTAGATGATTTTATTTTACCTATCCTGCTTATATTAACAATTATGCTTTTAATTTTATACTATTTTGCTTTTTATTACAATATTTAATAAATAAAAACTTAAAATTTTACTATAAAGCTTTATTATTTGCATATATAACTTTCATATTACTTAACGCATATATTAAAAACTATTATTTTAACTATAATTCTATATTATTTACAAAACTAAACTTTTATAAATAATATTATCTTAAAATTATAAGCTTATTCTTAACAATTAGACTTTATTTTTTAACCTATACAGCTTTTCATCATTAAATTAAAAAATCAACAATTTTACTATAAAGCTAAAATTTTATTTTCATTAACAAATAATTATAATAATTACCAGACCGTCCGAAGGACTTTTATTTTGTCGATTTCCTTAACGAGTTTAAAATACTTAGATAAATTTTAATTTTCCTTAGAAAATAATTATTATAAACACAGACCGTCCGAAGGACTTTTAAATCGTTGATTTCCTTAAAAAGTTTAAAAACACTCAGATAAAACTTTATTTTCCTTAGAAAATAATTATTATAAACACAGACCGTCCAAAGGACTTTTATTTTGTTGATTTCCTTAACGAGTTTAAAAATCCTCAGATGAAAGTTTATTTTTCCTTATCAAAATAGATATTATAATAAAACAAAACTTTATTCAAAGAACCTAAGCTTTTAACTTGGGTTTTACGCTTTAATTTACAAAAAAATACACACTACTTTTTCAAAGTTGCAGTTAATTGTGCCGTTAGGCATCTATCTAACATTCGCTTAACCTGCTTTGCGGCTCGTCCGCAATGTCAGGTTGAAGCGAGTGTTAGGTGCTTTTATTTTTTGTATATTTATATTCAATCTTTTTATTATTTCTATAGGCATATAAAATCTCTTTTTCTTCATCAATTCGAATTTTACCGATTATAATTCGTTTCTTGAAAAGCATATTTTCATCCTGATAAATACAAAGTAAACCGTTTTCTATACACCAATATTCAATTGGACCTGTAACAAAAGAATCTTTTTTATCATAAATACAATCTACTATCTGTATTTCATCATCTGTTTGATGAAATACAAAAGTTTCTATTTTAGTATCCGATATAAGTTCAAAGCGATGATTGATAATTTCGTCTTCAGTCCAAGGTAATAATAAATCACTACTTTTATAAATCATAATCCATTCCGTAATTTTCCGAATGATTTCTTTTCGATTATTTTCGGAAGCATGAATATAATCCCAAAAATCTTTAGCACTATCCGTTTTTCTTTTTATATTTTCATACATTACAGTTTCAAAATAATTATCGGACATTTGATACATGTCGATGAGCATACAAACAGCAATATCACCCTCTGTCATCGGACAAACCAAATTGGGAATACAATATTTTGTTTCTTTTATTGATTCGGCTTTTTCAAGTAAATAATTTGTATTGCCGTGGTTTTCTATTATTTTCAGGTAATTACCGTCTAGTGATTCCGTAGGGTTTAAATCAGCTGTTTTTAATACAAGATATTTTTCATTAGATTCTTTCTGCACAAAACTTTCAAATAAGTCATTTGCAGATTTTTCTATACAAGAAATAAGAGTAATAGTAAAAAAGAATAACATTATTTTTACTTTCACAAATTCTTCCTTTTGCTGCCCGAAGGGCAGTCCACATAACATTCGCTTAACCTGCATTTGCGGCTACTCCGCAATGTAAGGTTGAAGCGGGTGTTATGTGATTACTTTAGCAATCATATAAATTTCTGAGCCATTCTTTGAAAACTCTTCACTACAATTATATAATCCCTCTAAAACTTTTTCATCTATTATTTTTTCTTTAAATGCCATATACATCTGCTTATGGGTAAAAGGCTTCATAAAAAATGTTCCGCATTCCATTATAAAAAAAACTTTATCTTCTAACATTTCCTTAAGACTATCTACATCAAACACATTGTTCTGCTGAAGCTCTACATTGCGCTCCGTTTTTTCATTAATATTTCTTATGATCCCCATTCTCTTTGCAAGAATTCTATGAAAAGAATTTGCATTGGGAACACAAAAATATACTTTACTCTCTTTTTTGCAATTTCTTTTTATTGCTTCTAGAAATTCCTCCTGATTTTCTATCTCATGTAGTAAACTTGAACAGATTATAAAGTCATACTTTTTATTATTCATTTTTTCACTTGGAAAAAAATCATTTATACATTCGATTTTTTTATTTCCAATTGCTTTTTGTTTCGCATTTTCATATAATTGCAAACTCGGCTCTATACAGGTATATTTTTTATACTTTATATTTCCAAGCTCAGTAAAAACTGGTTGCATGCCAGTGCCTATATCTAATATTTCTTGCAGCTCATATCTCCTCAAAATTTCCAATATTTTTTTTCGTCTAAAACTTTCCTGAATAACTTCAAAGCCATCTGCACTATAATCCAGTGCATATTTTTCAATATCTCGCATAATCTTCCTTCACAAATTATTATGGGGAAAAATATGCTATATGGTTTGTTTTTTACTTAAAACTTGCTGCCGTTATTGACGGCAGTCCACATAACATTCGCTTAACCTGCTTTGCGGCTCGTCCGCAATGTCAGGTTGAAGCGAGTGTTAGGTATTATTTCTATTTTAGATTTAAGAAATCTTCCGGACTAATTATTTTGACAGGAGAATTCCTAAATCCATTTTCACCATCTCGTGTAATGATATAATCCAGATTTGCATTTCCCGAGCATTTCATTTGAAGTGCATCTTCCAAATCATTCCAGTCTGCATTGTCTACAAAAGCAAGAAAATCTTCTTTTCTTTCTGATAAAATTGTAAAAAAATTACAAAGTAGTTTTATTATACTTTTCCTGCTTTCAATATTATGAGATTTTCTGGAAATAAAGAATACATCGGAAATTGAATGAGCTGTAATAAAACCGGCGTGTTTTTTACAAATACAATCTTTAAAAATTTGATTTGATGCATCAAAGAATTGTTTTCTATTTTGAACAATATCAAGAATAATATTTGTATCAATTAATATTTTCATACTTATGATTCATATTTTTTAGAAAAATACTCTGATTTGGCATCTTCAATAGTTATATCTGAAGAAACACAACCTGTAATTTGTTTCAATAAATCCATTCCTGCTTCAGTTGAGAGTTTATCTTTCTCTTTAGATTTTATGACACTTATTTTGTAATCCAGTAAATCAAAAAAATCAGAAACATCTGAAAGAAATTCAACAGGAATGGATTCAAGTCTTTTTTCCAAAACTTCATATGGAACTTGATAAGATTGTTTTTTTGATAGATTTATCATTGCATCAGACATATTTCCCTCCTTTTTCCATTATAATACATTCATAATGAATTTTATGGCAACCTCTAAAAACTAAAGTTTTTAAAGGTTGCACTTTGGTTTAATTTACTACATATTTTATATGCCATTTATAAATAAAAGCTGATAAAATACCCACTAGTCATCTGTAAAAATCTAACCTGAGTTTTTAACTATGACCTTATCTTTTAGAGAGTTCTTCTCTAAGTTTTCTGTTTTCCTCTTCCAATTTCTTTTTATTTTTTATGGATTTCGCAATTCCATACCCTGCAGCTCCTAATCCAACTGCAGCTGCTACGGGGGCAGCCGCAACAAGAGCAATTCCTCCCAACATTGAACCGCCTACTGCAGCTAATCCTGATGTTATTGCAGCTGCTCCTGCTCCAGTACCTGCTGCCGTGATTGCAGCCCCAGCTCCTGCTATTGCACCTCCAGCACCCAATGCGGCTCCAGTACCTGCTGCAAGTTTTTCAGCAAGTTTATCATCTTCTTTCTCCATCACAATCTCCTATAAATTTATTTTTAGATCGAAATAAATGTTATAGGTCGGTTCCGCACCTGCCTGCCTTTAGGCAGGTCAACCTAACATTCGCTTAACCTGCATTTGCGGTTCCTCCGCAATGTCAGGTTGAAGCGAGTGTTAGATTTCTTTACTAAATTATTTTTAAATACATAGCTAAAAAGTAGTTTACACGTTTTATGGAACTTTTATATGTAAACTACTTTTTTATTCCTATGAATATTCTACTTTACTTCAACATAGTCAATTGCTATACCTGAAAGAATTATGTAATCATAATTACCTTTCTTTCCTCGTCCATCAATGACTACATTAACAACATCATCAGCCTTAGGATACATTTCTTTTGCAACTTCAAGCAATTTTGTGTATCCACCTCCGGATCCTGACAATTTACCTTTATACTCTACTCTACCTAATATAACATACTTACTTCCATCAGCTGGAAATTGTGCTGTTGTTTCTATAGGTCTTACTGTTGAGCAGCCAACAACTAATACAACGCTTATCAGTGCTAATATAAGCGTTCCAATCATTGAAACTATTTTTTTCTGTTTCATCTTTAATCCTTCCTTCTTGCAGTATCCTTTTTTACTGCAATCATTTTATTTTTTGTCGAAGGAATGTTTTGATTGGTTCCATTACCTGCCTGCCTTTAGGCAGGTCAATCTAACATTCGCTTGACCTGCATTTGCGGCTCGTCCGCAATGTCAGGTTGAAGCGAGTGTTAGGATCTTTTTCTCTTTTGTTCCGGCAGTTCCCCATACATCGCAAAAATCAATTCCCTAAGAAATTCACGGTTATCTAGCTCTTCAACTAAAATCATTTCCTTTGCACCATCATACGGCACTTCATACTGAGCCTTGGGCATTTTTTCCAATACTGATTTTGTAGGTTTTACAAGAAAGCGATTATCATAGATTCCGCCGATGATTTTACCCCTATAATAAATTATATACTCTCCCATCATCTGTCGAAAAGTTATATCTTCCAAATCAGAAAGCTGGTCAAGCATAAAATCCAAGTAATCTTTACTAGAAGCCATTACTTATTATCCTCCTTTTAGAGGCATAAAGCAACTTGTTATTTATATATTTTTCTTTTCTATAAGAAAATGTTTTTTAATTTCCTAAAAACTTAAAATACAACAGCCTATAGCTTCGCCCCAAAGTTCAATTCATTTTTTAGCAATACGAACTTGCTGAAAAAATATTACTTATTCTTTCACAAAAGAACCAATTTCCACAAGATTTCCTTCGGGGTCGGCAATATAGCAGGTTCGCTGTCCCCAAGGCTCTGTTGTAGGTGGCATTACGGATTTTCCGCCCTTTGCAACTATTTCATTATACGCTTTATCAACTGCCGCAAAATTTTCTACACCTAAAGCAATTTCAAAATGCCCATTTATCTTTTCTGCATAATTGAATTTTGTAGAAGTCATATTTTCAAAATCTGAGCGTCTGTAAAATAGAAACAGTGTACCGTCTTTTTCAAGAAACACATTTGAAGCATCTTCTGCCTCTTTGATTTCAAATCCCAATACATCTCTGTAAAAACGAACCATTGTCGGCATATCTTTTACAAAAACACCAAATCCATCTAATTTCATATATTTCCTCCAAAACATCGCACGCCAAAGGCGTGTCGTCCTAACTACCGCTTAACCTGCATTTGCGGCTTGTCCGCAATGTCAGGTTGAAGCGAGTGTTAGATGATTTTATTTTACCTATCCTGCTTATATTAACAATTATGCTTTTAATTTTATACTATTTTGCTTTTTATTACAATATTTAATAAATAAAAACTTAAAATTTTACTATAAAGCTTTATTATTTGCATATATAACTTTCATATTACTTAACGCATATATTAAAAACTATTATTTTAACTATAATTCTATATTATTTACAAAACTAATCTTTTATAAATAATATTATCTTAAAATTATAACTTATTCTTAACAATAAAACTTTATTTTTTAACCTATACAGCTTTTCATCGTTAAATTTAAAAAAATCAATAATTTTACTATAAAGCTAAAATTTTATTTTACTTAGCAAATAATTATTATAATTACCACGCCCGTCCGAAGGACTTTTAAATCGTCGATTTCCTTAACGAGTTTAAAATACTTAGATAAATTTTAATTTTCCTTAGAAAATAATTATTATAAACACAGACCGTCCGAAAGACTTTTATTTTGTTGATTTCCTTAACGAGTTTAAAAATCCTCAGATGAAAGTTTATTTTTCCTTATCAAAATAGATATTATAATAAAACAAAACTTTATTCAAAGAACCTAAGCTTTTAACTTGGGTTTTACGCTTTAATTTACAAAAAAATACACACTACTTTTTCAAAGTTGCAGTTAATTGTGCCGTTAGGCATCCATCTAACATTCGCTTGACCTGCATTTGCGGCTCCGTCCGCAATGTCAGGTTGAAGCGGGTGTTATACGCTCTTATTTTAACTCAACCGCTTATATTAACAATTAAGCTTTTAATCTTGCCTTATTTTGCTTTTTATTACTACATTCAATAAATAAAAACTTAAAATTTTACTATAAAGCTTTATAATTTGCATATTCAACTTTTACATTACTTAAAGCATATATTATAAACTATATAATTTAACTATAATTCTATATTATTTACAAAACTAATCTTTTATAAATAGTATTTATCTTAAAATCATAAACTTATTCTTAACAATAAGACTTTATTTTTTTTACTACCCCGCTTTTAATTACTAAATTTAAAAAAATAAAAATTTAACTATAATACTAAAATTTTATACAACTTAACCGCTTTATATTATAAATAAACTTTATTTTTAATATTTTCATATAATTTTAAAATACAAAAAATAAAATTCTATTTTCCTTAACAAGTTAATTATTATAATTACATGACCGTCCGAAGGACTTTTATTTATTGATTTCCTTAGCGAGTTATAAAATACTAAGATAAAAGCTCATTTTCCTTAACAAGTTAATTATTATAAATACCAGACCGTCCGAAGGACTTTTATTCATCGATTTCCTTAATGAGTTTTAAATACTTAGATAAAAGCTTATTTTTACTTATCAAAGTAGATATTATAATAAAACAAAACTTTATTCAAAAGAACCTAAGCTTTTAATTTGGCTATTACGCTTTAATTTACAAAAAACACACACCATTTTTTCAAAGTTACAGTTTATAGTGCCGTAGGCATCCGTATAACATTCGCTTAACCTGCATTTGCGGCTTGTCCGCAATGTCAGGTTGAAGCGGGTGTTAGGTTAAAATCTACCTTCGAAAACAGCATCTCTAAGACATTTGTTTATTCTTGTCTGATAACCTTTACCAGTTGCCTTCATCATTGCAAGAATATCAGCATCAATTTTAAATGAAATTGATACCTTTTTTGGTGTTATGTCGAAATACTCTTTATGATACGGAACAAATTCCTGTAATTCTTCCTTTGAGAATTTCGGAGAATCTTCATCATAGGTAATAGGGAATTTCTCAATTTCTGCAATTCGTTCAGCCGTTAATTTTTTTGATGTAATCATAATAGACCTCCTTCAAATCATTATCTGCTCTTTGAGCTGAAATAATTCTAATTCGTTCACGTTCCGTAAAAGTAGTTACAAGAACCAACATTCCATTTATACAACCTATACCATTCCATCTTTCTTCATCAACAGAATGATTTTTATCATATCGGACAAGAAAATATGGATCATCAAAGACATCCGTTATCTCTTCAAACCCGAAACCATGTTTTTTACAGTTGATTTCATTCTTTTCTTCATCCCATTCAAAACGACGATTTTCACTTATAACAGTTTTACCCATAAAATATCCCTATCAAAAGTATATATTTATAAGGATATATTGTCAAGCATATGCTTAAATTATGAAAAACGAAACTTTTATTTATTTAACAAATTTCAAATAAACTCCATAGCTAACTTTTTATTTTAGCATATATTAAGCTGTTTTCATTCTTAGCAAATCTAAGAATTATATTTTCAGTTTTAGACTTTATTAATATATAAATTTCTATACAAATTAATATATTTGCAGATTAAGTACAAGTCTTTCCGCAAGCGGTTAGCTTGTCAACCTAACATTCCTTCGACCCTTCCTCACTATATCATAAAACCCAATAATTTTCAATCTAAACTGCCGCAAAACAAAAATAAGCTTTTTCTACCATAATAACCAAGCGTATAAAACTCCATCGGCAGATTAGGCCTATCTTCACTAAATAAATAAATAAACAAATTCACATCCTGTCTATGGGGCTTTGCACTCCCAGACTGCCTCGGTTTAGGACGTGTGTATAAACCATGGTGGTTTTAACATCGCTGTGGCCGAGAAGTTCTTGGATCGTGCGGATATCGTAACCGGCTTCCAAAAGATGCGTTGCAAACGAGTGGCGGAAGGTGTGACAGCCTATCGGCTTAGGGATGCCTGACTTTAAAACAGCTTCATGCAGGGTGCGCTGAATAACGGAAGGGTCGATATGATGCCTTCCCTGCTCGCCCGTTTCCTTATTCCGCCAGCGGCGTGCTTGGGGAAACACCCACTGCCAGGCCCAAGTTTTACCGGCATTGGGATATTTTTTTGCAAGAGAAAAAGGAAGAGGCACCGAGCCGAAACCATCCTTGCAATCCGCTTCATGGATCAGGCGTACCTTTTCCAAATGCTTTTGAAGCGGAAATTTAAGGGAAACCGGCAACATAGTTTTACGGCCTTTCGCCCCCTTTCCGTCATGTACGGTAATCTCGTTTTTATCAAAGTCTATATCCTGCACCCTTAGCCGCAGGGCTTCCATCAGCCGCATTCCGGTTCCGTACAGTAGGCATATACAAAGACTATAATCATTGTCAGGCAAAATAGAAAATATCTTTGCAGTTTCCTCCCGGCTCATCACAGTGGGAAGCTTTTTAGGCTTTTTTGCACGGACTATATTTTCAGGAGTATTTATAGTTAAGCCCAATATATTTTTGTATAGAAACAAAATAGCGGCAAGAGCCTGATTTTGGCTTGAAGCAGCGGTCTTTTCTTTTACTGCAAGACGGCTAACAAAAGAATTTATTTCATCATCGGAAAGAGCTTTAAGATTTTTATCCTTATTTTCGCTAATAAAGCGGCTTATCCAATAGCTATAAGCCTCTTCTGTGCGCTTGCTGTAATGTTTGGCAGCAATAACTTCATCCAGCTTTTGTAGAATAGATTTAAGATAAGTTGAGGCCGGACTATCATTTTCCCCAATAGTTTCAGTATTAAAAGCATCAGCATAGTTAGAAGTATGATTTTTACCGGTAAACCTTGAATCTGCCATACAGATTCCGTTATAATAAAGATTATTTAACAAAATGTCACAAGAATTACGATCGGCAGGGATAATCCAAAACCGTTGTTCCGGCAACCAAGCCCTTCCCGGCACTTTTTTTATTGCTTGGAGCACCTTAGAAAAATCCTCTCCTTGAGCTTTAAAATTTACCGACAAAGCCTTATTTTCATAAGGCCGTATTTCAACAAACATACACTCCTCCTTAAAACTGCACAATACACAGTTTTACCGCACACCTTTCCCATGGTATATTATGACGATTGATAAACCGCTAAATAACCCTAAGCAAAAAATTTATGCATGACTGTTCAATTTCTATAAGTTTAACAGCCTGAACATAAACCATTGTAAGAAAAAGCCTACATCATGCAGCCGAAACATACTATAAGCAGCTATTTTCTCATATGCGGGTTAATTATCGCACATTTCTATGGATTATGCAAGTATTTCGATGAAAAATGTGCATCCATGCATATTTTTCATCTCAGAGTTTGCGGCAAGCGCAAACTCTCGAAGTTTGGAACCTCCAGCCATCCATGGCGGATAATACACAGCCAAGCCGTAAATAGAGGGAGCAGATACTTGATGAACAATGTACATCCGTGTACATTGTTCATCTTAGAGTTTTAGACTTACGTCTAAAACTCTCAAAGCAAGGAACCACCCGCCATCCGTGGCGGTTGTTCGACTTAATCCGGCAAGAGGCGAGTCGAGGACGCGAAGCGAATAAAAATTAACCGGAGGCGTATCTTTGATACGTCGAGGATTAATTTTTATGAAGCGACAAAGTCATCGGCCGCATATTGCCGGATTAGAAGGTGCCGCCGCCTAGGCGGAATGATAAGGTATACCCTATTCCCCCCTTTGTCTTTGACTTAGAACTCAAGGGATAGCTAAAAGAAGGGCCTGTGCTCATACTTGCAAATTTATATATTTTCCAATTGAGAGTGAGTTTTGAAAAGCCTTCAAGTTCCGATATTGCAAATTGCTGAAAAAGGCTTAAGCTCAACTTATCGGTACCGAGTTTATTTTGGCTTATGGTAAATGCAATGTAGTGTTGACCGATATTCCCCATAGCTGAGATATTTTGTACCTTTTCCCTAAATGCAGCATTAAACAGCAAAGCAGGATTTTTTGCTTGATCCAAAATATTTACAGCTGCATCCGTATTTGAATAGCCGAAGCCGTTGTAAAAATATTGCAAGGCTATGCTTGTGTGTGTGTCATCATTTGAGTAAGAACCGCCGAGGGTAGCCTGAAAAAAGGGCTTATTTTTTTCGGTATAGGGACTCATATCGGTCTTATAATAGGTATAGTCGCTTCCCCAGGCAAAAACGCCTTCGCCGAAGACGGCAACCTTTCCTGCTATGCTGCCTGAAAAGGTCGCAACAAGCCGGGGCGCCTTTTCGTATTTGTACCAGCCGCCGACACCCAACTCCCAGTTTCCGATAACAAACTCGCCCTTTGCAGCTCCTGCCGTGTATTTGGGATCAAAGCCGTCTCCTTGCCCTGGAGGCAATAGGTAGAGCCAGATATTGTGCTGGGTTTTAGGAATAATTATGTGGGTTCTTAATGAAAGCCCCCCTTCCCTGTCGGCTGTGGGATCTTCAGGATCGATTCTCGAAATATTTATAACGTCGGCAGGGCTATAAAAATAACCCGTTCCCCATTTTACCGCATGTTTTCCGAAACGGAAAAAGGCAATATCTTTGGCGGAAAAATCCGTGTAAAGTTCTTGTATTTTGATGTTTACTGCCCCATTTACACTTATGGGAGCTATTATATCATTAGCATTAAAAAATGTATTCTTCGGAATCGTAAGAGCTCCCGATAAACTCTTCTCAAAAGGAAATCCGAAAATAAATTTTCCGTAGAGCTTTAAGTCTTCGACAGGGCGGGCATCAAAAAAGAGACTTCCGTTTAAGGCGGTATTAAAAGTACCTTTTCCGTCTTTAAAAGATTTCATGTAATCATCTTTCTTTGAATAAGGATCTTCCCAAGCATAATTTATTCCCATCGAAGAACCCAAACTTCCGCCTATCCGCAACTTTTTTGCTTCAAGAGTCAGGCTTGCTTTTTCAAGATCGGCCTTAAACTTAAAATCACTCTTATTGTCGGAGCGGGCTTCCTCAGCAGAGATGATAGTATCTTCATCTCCGCCGAAAAGCTCATCTTCCAAATTTGTGGAGTTTTCTTGTGCAAATACAAAAAATGGAAGAAAGGCAAAAATAAAAATTATAATTTTTTTCATATTAGTTTATCTTCTCCAAATAAGCCTTTGTAAAAACTACATCATCAATTCTTGCAGTGCTAAAATCTTGAAATATCTGCGTTGTTTTTTCTCCCTTTATAAGTTCATTTATATAGATTTGATGAACTGGAAGAGGTAATCCTTCAACCTTTGCATACTTGGGTATAAGTGTAGTTCTCATGTGTTTTCCGCTTGCACCGTAACTTTCTGTTTTTAAAATAAGGTGTTCATCTTTTCGCACAAAGAATTTTTCTTGGGCATAAGCTGCATCTTTTTGCAAAGCCTTAGCCGTTACCGCATAAACTTCATACTTACCGATCTTAGCTTCTTCAATTTTAAGAATTTCCCAAGCCTGCCTAAACTCGGACTTTTTATTTACATCCGATAATTTTGTATCGCTGTTTGCCAAATTTTTTTTAAGCGAAGAATGAGTAAACTGGTGAGCAATCGGGTCATAAAACCAAAGGTTATCTTTTTCTTGCAGATAACCGTTTCCCTTATCTGCTTCAGGTGCAAGCTGAATAAGAGTTGTTTGGTCTTTCTTATCACGCCTGAAAAGTTTAAACTGAACAACCTCCTTAGGTTGATTAGGTTTTTCGACAATCAGCGTGAGAGTGCTGGTAAAATCTTTTTCAAAATTCCCCCTGTCGAAAACCTTGTCCATAATCTTATACATTTCCTCCGTCGAAGGAACCTCAGCAAATGCCGCCATGCTTACAAAAAAAGCAATGAGCACAATCAAAAATTTCTTGTTCATAAACTCTCCTATAAAAACTTCCTTAAATTATTTTCCTGACCTAAGCGCTTCGGCAGGAATCATATTAGCGGCTCTTGAAGCTGAGCCCCTTACCGTGAGCAGGGTTAAGCCCAACATTATCGCAAACTTTAATAAAACCAAAAGTACCGATAAGTTCCATGTAAAGTATCCGTTTTTGGTGAAGACCGAAAAGGGAGAATCCGAGGCAATCGGAATAAAGGATATAACCTGCATTACGATAACCGCAAGGACAAAGCCGCATACGGCTCCAAACAAGGACAAAAATGAAGCTTCTGCAAGGAAAAGATGTCTTACGTGTCTTCTCATAATACCGCAAGAGCGCATGGTTCCGACTTCACCCCTTCTTTCATGTACGATAATTTTAAAGGTGTTTGAAATACCGATCATCGTAATAACCAAAAGCACAACCAAAACGCCGAAACTTATACCGTTTAAGGTATTCATCAGGGTAACCATTTGCGGTGCAAAATCATAAAAAGAAGCTACACCGAATTTTGTTCCTTCCCACTTTCCTTCTTCAAGCTGTTTAAGTACATTGTTTGCAGGCTGTGAAGGACTAATTTGTCGTGCAAGAGCTCTGCTTGTAGCCGGGCCTGCTTCTCCGAATTTTTTTTCGAGCATCTGAGCATAAGCTTCCTGCATGTCAGGATTTTTTAAGAAAAGGGAATATACTTCTATGCTTCCTTTTTCAAGCTCCGTAACTTTTTGTAAATAATCAAAATTGATGTAATTTGTGATTCCGCCGAACGGAGAGCGGTTTACTGCAATGCCTTCTACTTGAAGTTCAATAACGGTAAGCTGTCCTTTCGAGGTCTTGGTTTCAAATAAAACTATGTCGTGTAAACCTACATTTAAGCTTTGGGCTACCGATTCGGAAAGAAGAATCGCATTTTCTTTTTTCATGGCTTCCCAGCTTCCTTCTTTAAAAAGAATACTGTCATGCAAAATTTTTTCTTCATCAAATTTGCAGCCGTCAATTTGAGAGGTAACCTCTTTTCCTTCAAAGATGAGTTTACCCGATGAGCGGCTTCTTTTTATGATGTACACGGTATCGATACCCAATTCTTTTACGGTTTTTTCTACTAAAGCAATATCTTCGGCATTCATATAAACTTGAGCAGGGTCATCGGCATTTTTATCTGCAGCCTTTTTTGAACCGATTATATAAACATGGCCGCCTACAATTTTTGAAATTTCGCCAGCCATGCTGTTTAAGGCTCCGGAAGTCATGCCGTCCATAAAGATAACGACAAAGAAAGCAAACGCTATTGCAAAAACCAAAAGAATGCTTCGCCTTTTTTGTCTGTTTAAATTCCTAAACGCTATTTTTGATATATTCATAATCTATTTTTCCTTTTTTTAACGGTTGATTGCTTCAAGAGGACTTATCTTTAAGGCAAGCCTTACAGGATACCAGTTTGCGGCAAGACCTGCTAAAAGCATTGCAGCCATTGTCCAAAGAGCAGAAACGGCAGAAATACTTACTCTTATTTGCTTTCCGCCGAACATAGCTGCAAGGATCTCTCCAACCCTGATATTAAAAGCATTAACTACGGCGGCTCCGATAAGAGCAAGAACCAAACCTATAAGAACTCCTACGCAGGACATAAAAAACGATTCCGCAAAAAATATCTTTCTTACAAAGCCTTTTTTAGCACCTATAGCCCTCATTGTTCCTATTTCGGAACTTCTTTGCATAACGGCAACCACCAAGGTATTCATTATAACGATTAAAACTACCACGGAAAGAATAGCAAGCATCGTAATAAAAAGAGTTCTTGTGCCTTCTATTGCTCCGTAATACATCGCCATTCCGAGTTTCCAGTCCAAGGCCTGAGCATTTATTCCTTCTTCCTTAAACCAGTCGTTTAATGTTTTAATTACACTTTGAGTTTTTGAAGAATCCTTAAGCTTTATTACTATGTGATGCCAAGCCTCATTATCGGCAAGGTTGAGCTGATCGCGCAGTTCGGTACTTCCCAAAAGATTTTCATAATCAATCTTTGTGTTTGAGCTCGCAGCGGTGTCTATAATATCCGAATCGAAATCATCCGAAAAAAGCTCATCTTCCGATTTTTCTGAAAGGCTTAGATCGACAGAATCGGGAATTGCCGCTGCAGTCCTCGCTCCCAGTGTCATATCTGCAAGAATGCGGGTTGTGTCTACATCAAAGTAAGCTATTCCGTCTATCGCCGTATCGGGATGAGCATAATCGAAAAAGCCGGTGATTATGACTTTTTGCTGCCTTGCTTTTCCTGCAAAGGAAGAAATCAATATTTCGTCTCCGAGTTTTAAAGTTCTGCCATAGTAATCTTCAAATCTCTCTTTTCTATCGCGGGGAAGCATGGCAAATTTTCCGTTTGAAGATTTGGGGAATTCGCCTTCATAAATTTTAATCGTATCGAAAAGATTTTTATAGCTTTCAGGCTCAATACCCAGAATCTGTAAATACGGAAAAGAGCTCCTATTCTTGTCCTCAGGCTCCCATGAATCAGGAAGATCAACGGGTTTAAGCATTCCGCTTGCAAAAACGGAATTAGTAAGACCTCTTACTTCAGGAAGGCTTTCAACCTTAGACCTAACCTTTTCAAAGGGGGTTAGATAAGGCACCTTAGGCCTATCCATGCTGACACTGACTGTCTGAAAAACTCCCAAAAGCTGTACCATTATAGTGTCTTTTTCAGGCTTACCGGTAATTAAAACATCGCCTGAAAAATCGCTTATACATACATCCTGAGTTTGCTGCAATGAAAAATTTAGGATACCGAAACCTAGGATAACCAAAAAGGTTCCTATTCCTATAAGCGATAAGGTAATAATCATCTTTGCCTTATTTGCAAAAAGATTTTTTACCGCCATTTTAAAAATCGTCTTATTCATAATACTTTCCTAAGTTTAAGCCGAAGCTTTTACATCTTCGAGGATTTGACCGTCCAAAATCTTAATGCGGTGGTTTGTCATATCTACAATCTTTGAATCATGAGTCGAAAAGATAAAGGTTGTTTTAAGTTCTCGGTTTACCTCTTTCATAAGCTCCAATATTTGGATACCCGTTTTTGAGTCAAGGTTCGCTGTAGGTTCATCTGCCAAAACTATTTGAGGTTTTGTAGCCAAGGCCCTTGCGATTGCAACCCTCTGTCTTTGACCGCCTGAAAGTTCGTTGGATTTATGGTGCTTCCATTCCGTAAGCCCTACCTTTTCTACCAAATAGTTAATCCACTCTTTTTGTTTTGCTTTACTCTCTTTTGCTCTTCCAAATAAAAGCGGGAACTCTATATTTTCGTATACGTTTAAAACAGGTACAAGGTTAAATGATTGAAAGATAAAACCCAAATACTCGTGCCGGAGCACCGTCATCTTTTTATCCAATTTGTTAGGAACCTTAACTTTTTTATTTTGTTTTTTTAAAAGAGAAGCAAAATCCGATTCCTTATAAATACTTTCATTGTTTATGATAAGCTCTCCGCCTGAGGGTGTATCTATCAAACCTATCATATTGAGAATAGTAGATTTCCCCGAACCGGAAGGCCCTGATATAGAAACGAATTCTCCTTGCTCAATAGCAAAATCTACGCCTTTTACGGCTTCAACCAAAACTTTTCCCAACGGATAAGTCTTTTTTAAGTTTTTAACTTGTACAATATTCATACAAACCTCCATTACAAGTTCTACATAATTATATTTATAAAAATTAAAACGAGCATTTACGGGAGCTTACATTTTAATTTTTTGCCTTACATTTTTGTAAGTTTACATATTTTACGGTCACTTTACCAGTGACAAAAGTCATTTTTTAAGTAAACAATCGTCATATCATTTACCTATTAAATTAACCTTTGCGTTCTTTGAGCCCTTTGCGGTTTATTTTCGGTAATTGACTTATCCGCAAAGGATATAATGAGTTATCTAGCTAGATAGTATACATAAATTTTAATTTTTGTCAATACAGTATAAATATTTATTCGACGGAATTTTACATCTTTACTCACATCAAGACAAAAAATTGTAAAAATTCTCTAATTTTTTTAAGTTTTTGCTTGACAAACACTACATATAGTGTTAGAATAGCCGATATAAGGGATAGAACGCTAAATAAGGGTTTATTCCGAAAACCGGGAGGAAACAAAAATGCGGAACATTGAAGAAATCAATGCAGAAATTGAAAATGTAAAAAAGGAACTTGAAAACGTTCACGGTACAGGAACTGAAGTTTATGCCAGAATCGTAGGCTATTACCGATCAGTCCGAAACTGGAACAAGGGAAAACGAGAAGAATATAATCACAGAATTATGTTCTCGTCCGAAAACGAAAGGATTGAAAAAACTCTGTCCGATTGTAACTGCGATTGCCCGCCCATCAGCGGTTCCTTAGACTTTTCAGTTTCTAACAATTTTTCAGAAAAAAAAGAACAAATAGCCTAATGCTTGCAGGTTTACAAAAAACCAGCTTAGTTAATTTTCCCCGCCGCGTCGCTGCGGCGGTTTTTTTGCCCGGCTGTAATATGCGCTGCCCTTACTGCCATAATGCCGAGTTAGCCCTAGCCTCTCCTTCTTCCTTTAGCGGAACTCCTGAAAGTCAAAACTATTATTATGAACTCTCGGAAATTTACGGCTTTTTGGAAAAAAGAAAAAAACTTATCTCAGGCCTTGTAATATCAGGAGGAGAACCTCTTATGTCCCCGGCCTTGGTTGAGCTAATTGAAAAAGCTAAAGCCTTAAATCTTGAAGTTAAAATAGATACAAACGGTCTTTTTCCGGAACGGCTGGAAGAGATTTTGAGCTCCCAAAATCTTAAACCCGACATGATAGCCCTAGATGTAAAAACCTCGCCCGAAAGATACGGAGAGCTTTTAGCCTCAAAAACGAGAGAAACTGCCGGAAAAGCAAAGGACTTACTCTTAGCAACTATTGATATTTTAAAATCACACAGCGAAAAAATTGAAACAGAATACAGAACAGTCTTGGCCCCGGCCCTGGTATCTGAAGACGAAATAAAAAAGATAGCCTCCCTCCTGCCTAAAAATGCAAGATGGAGGCTGACCCAATTTGTACCGGGCGTCTGCTTAAACCCTGAATGGAACTCGATAGAACCTTATCCGCTTTCTACCGCTAAAGGCCTTACAGCCCTTGCAAAAAGCATAATTAACGATACGGAACTGCGTTAGGATGCGGCCTAAATTTTACTCGGCAGCCATCTCCTTATCCTTATTTTCATCATCTATGACATTATTTTTAATAAGATCATCAGTTTCTTCTTTATCGGTTCTAAGCCAATACTGGCTGCGGCCTATGCCTAAACCGATTTCTCCGCGCATTTCAAGGGTGTCGGTCTTATATTTTTTTCCGTCAGCCTTGTGAAATTTGATTTTGCAATAGTAATACTTTCCATCACCCGGATCGATGATATAACCCTTATGCCAAGAGCCTTCTTCTTTTTTTACAAGATTGTAAATAAAGGGAGTGCCTACAAGAGCCATCTTATTTACTCTACCCTTTTTCGGGAAATCCTTATAGGATTCTTTACAAGAACTTGCAGCTTCCTGCGGATGATGTCCTATAGTAACAAGCATCTCACCAAAAAGTTTCCCGTCTTTTTCATAGATTTTCCAGACTCCCGTAACCTTATTCGTTTTTTCATCCACGCTTTTCCATAAACCGATAACAGGGTCTTGAGAAAAACAAAAAGTTGCAACAAACATAAAAAAAATTGCCGTAAAAATAATTTTTTTCATTTTATAATCTCCCAAGCTAAGAATGATAACATAAAATCATAAACTTGTCAAATTTTTTTATAAAAATTTATAGGTATACTTGACATAATATTATATTTTATATAATATATAAATATAAATAATATGATAAAAGATATTATATAATATCAAATATACTAAGGAGGTTAATTGAATGATTTTTTCGATAAACACCGGCTTGCTTGAAGCCTGCGTTTTAGCCCTTTTAAAAGATTCGGATTCTTACGGCTACAAGTTGACACAGGACGTTAAAAGCCTTCTTCCCATATCGGAATCTACCTTATACCCGGTCTTAAAAAGGCTTCAAACAAGCGGGTATCTGGAAACCTATGACCGGCCGATTGACGGAAGAAACCGCAAATACTACAAAATAACGCCTGCGGGCTTAAGGCAGCATGAGCTTTACATTGAAGAATGGAAATCCTACAAGGATTTAATAGACAAAATTTTTAAGGGCACAGCCCTTTAGGAGGTAAAAGGATGACAAAGGATCAATTTTTAACGGAACTTAACTCTTATCTTTCGGTTTTAAAACCTGAGGACAGAAAAAATACAATAGAATTTTATGAAGAATATTTTGAAGATGCCGAAAACGAAGAAGCCGCAATTGAAGATCTCGGCTCTCCAAAAAAACTGGCTGAAGAAATAATAGATTTTCATAAGGCTTCATACAAGGGTGAAAATACCGAAATTTCAAAACAATTTTCTCGGGATGAAAACATTTCGGAAATTGTCTTAAACATAACGGCTGCAAAAGTTTTAATAAATACTTCACAAGGTGAAAAGCTTGAGTACACTACTCAAAATATTGCTGATGAGGATTTTTCGGCTAAAATTGAAAACGGAAAACTTATAATAAAGGAAAAACCGGTTTTCTTTTTCAGCAAAAAAGGTTTTGCCTCCTTTTTGGAAAACTTTAATATCAACACCTCTTTGAATGCAGCCAAAAGAGAAATCTCTATAAACATTCCCAAAGATACAAACCTTGTAAAACTCGAATTTAATTCTCAGATGGGTTCTTTAAAAATAGAAGATGTAAATATCGAAATTATTGAAGGTTATACAACTTGCGGGAATTTTTCGGTCAAGAGTGGACTCCACAAAAAAATAGATTTTAATACTTCTGCCGGAGCTATAAAGATGAGCGATTTGGATATTGAAAGCATGAAGCTTTCTTCTTCGGCAGGTTCCATTAAATTCGAAAACATAAAGTCTGACAATATCTCTGCTTCGACAGGAGCCGGAACAATCGATTTTACAAAAACCGAAAGCTCAACCATAAAAGCAAATTCGGGAGCCGGAAATATAACGGCGAACGAGTTAAAAGCAGATAAAGGAAACTTCAATACCGGAGCCGGAACAAATAAATTCCAAAAGTGTAATTTTAATGCAGAAACAATTTTGAACACGGGAGCAGGAAGCATAATTTTCCAAGGAAATTTACACGGCTATGCCAAAATAAATTCCGGCATAGGGCCGGTAGATCTTAATTTACCGAAAGAAATAGAAAATTACGATATAAGTATTTCTTCCAACCAAGGCAGCATAAAACTAAACGGAGAAAATGTAGAAAGAAGAGGCGACAGAATAAATCTTGGAAGTAAATCCGCAAACACAAATATAAAAATCAACACAAGTTTCGGAGCAATTAAACTAACAACCAAGGAAGGAGAGTAAAATGACAAGACGGGAATTTATAGAAGAACTTGAAGACAGGCTCAGACACCTGCCCTACAAGGACAGGAAAGAAGCCGTCAAATTCTATGAAGAATATTTTGATGAGGCCGGAATCGAAAATGAGCAAAGCGTAATCAACGAGCTTAGAAGCCCGGCCCACATTGCTTCAAAAATTCTTTCGGACTATGCCGTAAAAGAAGCCGAAGGAGCAAAAAAATCTGCACGAGGCGGCTTTAGAGCCCTTTGGTTTACAATCCTCGGAATCTTTGCAGCTCCCATCGCCATACCTCTGGCCGTCGGGCTAACAATAGTAATAGTCCTATTATGCGTAGGGCTTTGCGTTGCCTCTATTGCCCTTGTTTTCGGCGGCGGTATATTGGCAGTATTCGCTTTCGGTATGCTTTTTGTAGACTTCGGTACAGGCATTCTTTTAATAGGAGCTATTTTAATAGCCATAGGTTTTACCAGACTTTTATACCTTTTTGTTACTGCGATTATAAGAAAAATATCGCAGCTGGTAAAAAAAATTTAATTTATGGAGGGGCGATAAATAGCTCGGCAGAAATTCTGCCTCACTATTTATCTTCGAGTTTTGTGCTTCGCACAAAACATACTTTATGGAGGGAAAAATGTTAATTGCTTTTTTAATTATTGTTTTTGTTTTCGGAATTATTGCTGCAGTCTTCGGGATTGTAGGGGGAATTTTAGTTCTTGCATTTAAACTGGTATTTTGGCTGATACCGGTTTTATTTGCAGGTGCAATCGTTCTGGGTATTCCGGCTTTAATAATACTTGCTATTATTAAATTATTAAGATAATCGATAAACAGTTTAAACAAAACATCGTTAAGGGGATTTATATGAAAAAAATAGGAAAGACAATTTTAATTATTCTTTTGGGACTTATGCTTGTCGGCATAGGTTATAGTTTAGGCGGAAGATTTTTTTATAGATCTAAGCGTAGAATTCATGGACGGAATTTTATTGACAAAGCATATAATAAAATTATGTCGGCGGCCGAGCGTATCGAAGATATGGAAAACGACCTAGAAGATATGGAAGACGATATAAAATCTTGGAGGGATGATATGGACGAGTATTTTGGAGATGAGTACAAAAAGGCTGAAACAATCAGTTTGGAAGGAATTAAGAATTTTTTTCTTAAGGCAGAAGTCGGAGAGGTAAAAATAGAAATAAGCGATCGTGCGGATGAAGCCTCATATAAAATTGAGCGCATTAACCCCAAGTATTTCGATGTAGAAAAAAAAGGAGACACAATCAGTTTTGAAGACAACACTCCTTCAAAGTTTTTTAAGAATCTTGGTCTTAATTTTAAAAACAATTCTCCTAAAATATATATCAGTCTGCCTCGGAATATTGTATTTAATAATTTTGAAATAAAAAGCGGAGTCGGAGGATTCTATATCCGTGATATAAATGTAGAAAAATTTAACCTTGCAGCAGGAGTCGGGAAAGTAAATATTTATGATGTAAAGGTTTTAAAAGATGTCAATATCAGAGCCGGAGTCGGAGCAGTAAACCTTAAGGATTCAAAAGTAAACAATATGGATATAAAATCCGGTGTCGGCTCATTTAGCTTTTCAGGTACGGCCCTGGGTAAGACCTCAATCAAGGGAGGAATAGGTTCAGTAGATATTAAAATAGATGGAGCCGAAAAGGATTATGATTTTGATGTAAGCGCAGGTTTAGGAGAGGTAAGAATAAACGGTAAAAAATCAAAAACCTTTTTAGCCGACAGACAAAAGGAAACAGGCGCCGAAAATACAATCACCGTTAAAGGCGGAATAGGCTCGGTAAGTATAAGGTTTAAGGATTAAACAAAAATTGGAGAAAAAAGTGAAAAGATTTGAAGATTTAACATTTACGGACGATTTTATGTTTTGTAAAACTATGCAAAATCCGAAGCTATGTAAAAAACTTATTGAAATGATATTATTTGATACGATAGGCAAAATTGCATATACCTCTGTACAGCATAGTATTAACACCTATGAACAGGCAAAATCCATAAGGTTTGATGTTTTGGTGCAGACAGAAAACGGTAAATTTTATGATGTGGAAATGCAGATAAGCAACGAAAGGAATATCCCTAAAAGAATGAGATTTTACCAAGCGGCTCTTGATATTTCTTTTTTGGATAAGGGTAATTCCTATAATGCTTTAAACGACAGCTTTATAATTTTTATCTGTTTATTTGATGTTATAGGCAAAAACAGGCCTGTTTATACCTTTGAAAATCTTTGTATAGAAGACAAAAATACACCTTTACATGACGGCACACAAAAGGTTATAATAAATGCAGAGGCTTTTGAAAAAACTGAGGACAAAGAATTAAAGGAATTTTTAGAATATCTTAAAACAGGTAAGGTAAATAGTGAATTTACAAGGGAGATAGAAAAAATGATACAAACAGTAAAACAAAACGAACAGGCAAGACAAGAATACAGATTATTATCTACTTTTGAAATGGATATTAAAGACAATGCAAAGAGAGAAACAGCTAAAATTTTAAAACAGTTAGGGGATTCGATACAAAAAATTATGCAGGTTACGGGGCTTTCCGAAGCAGAAATTGAAAAACTATAATCATAATGGATCCGCCAAAACTATTTTCTCTTTCAGCTTAAAGCAACGATTGAACGCCTAAAAAGCTCTTCTTCGTTTTTAAGGGGATCGGAACCTGCGGTCTTCATTTCTTCGGCGATTTTTTCGACTTGGGCAATGACGGATTTTCTTTCAAAGCCCATATCGGTTAAGGCCCTTACAATGTCTTCGTATTCGGAAGAAATTAAAATCGGCCCCTTTGAGGAAGTCTCGTTTAAATTGGTGAGTTTTCCTTTTAAGGCAAGAATCATTTTTTGAGCCGTCTTTTTACCTACGCCGGGGGTCTTTTGAAGGGTGTCAAGGTCTCCTTCTTCCAAGGCTTTTTCAAGAGAAGAAGCATTTAAGCCCGACATTATTTTTAAGGCTTGACGCGGTCCTACCCCCTCAACCTTTGTAAGATCTAAAAATAGAGAGCGCTCGGCCTGGTTGGGAAAACCGAAAAGCCTCATCTGATCTTCCCTGTGATAAAGCCATGTATAAACCTTTACTTCCCTTCCCACAGGGCCGAAAGCATCGAGGGCCAGGGCCGAAACAAAGATTTCCCATTCAATGCCCGAATTTTCAACATAGACCGAATCGGTAGTCTTACCGCTTAAAAGTCCCGAAATGCTGTTAAACATAGGCTTGTACCTCCCCTACATCTCCCAAATTTATTTTTGTAATGGCTGCGGCCAAGGCATCGGCTGCATGGTCGGGCTTAGGAATTTCCTTTAAACCTAAAATCAATTTTACGGCTTCCTGCACCTGCTTTTTTTCGGCTTGAGCAATTCCCGTTACAGCCTTCTTTATGGAATTCGGAGCGTACTCCCCTACCCTCACTCCCCCTTGGGCCAAAGCCAAAAGAACCACGCCGCGGGCCTCCGAAACGGACATAGCGCTCGTCGCATTTTTGGCAAAATATAGGGTTTCAATACCGGCCTCCTTCGGCCTGTATTTTGCAATGAGATCGGAAACCTTATCGAAGATTTTTAAGAGCCTCTCCCCTTGGAGCAGATGAGAGTCTGTACATATCGCGCCGTATTCTATACACTCAAAGCGGTTATTCGAAAAGCTTATAATTCCATAACCCGTATTTGCCAATCCAGGATCAATCCCTATCACGCAGGGTTTGAGAATTTTTTTATTTGAAGCTGCTTTTAAAATACCCATCTATTCTATAAAATTCCTTAAAGCCATTCCATACTTCTTAAACCTTCTCTGAAAGAATGGGAGAAGGATAAAATTCTTTGACAGCCTCTTTTTGAGAAAGAGCCGTATCCGAAGCCAAAACTACCGAAGAAAGCGAATCCCTTTGAGCCGATAGTTTTTTTGCACAAGACCTCAAGTCATCAGCCGTAGTCTCAAGCATCTTTTCAACCATTTCTTTTTTTTCGGAATAAGAAATCCCTGAAAGAAGATCTCTAAAGGCTGCAGCTCCTTTTGCCGCAGGCGTAAGCGGAACTATCTCCCTGCTGTATCTTCCCGTAATGAGCTTTTCGATTGTCTCTTCCGAAAAGTCTTCGCTCAATGTTTGGTCGATAGAGTTTAAGAATTCCAAAAGGGAGTTTATCGGGTTAGGATCCCTATAGGAGACAAAGGCTAAAAGCTCTTCCAAGGACATAGGAACGGTAAAAGCTCCGTAGGCCCCTCCTATGCTTCTTATCTTTTCCCACATCGGGCCGCTTGAAAGCCACTTACACAAGATAGACTCTGAAGCTTGCTCCTTTGAGCCGAACTGAGCCGATTTAAAAACCGAAACAGCAAAGCCTACTTGGAGGGAAGCCGGAATAAGCTCAAGCCTCGTTTTTTCGGTCCGCTTAAATTTAAAAGGATTTTCAAAGACAATCTTATCCGCCTCATCCGGAGCCTTAAAATCTTTTAAGTTTTTTTCAAGGGCGGTTTTTAAAGAGGCAAGATTTTCTTTTGTGCCCGTAAGCTCGATAATCAAACCCGAGCTCATAATCGATTTATATATTGAAGACAGTTTTTTTGACAGTTTATTCAGTTCGGAATTCCCCTTTTTGGATACAGCATTTTCGGAATTATCTCCCTTTACTTTTGCATATAGATTTCTTAAAAAGTTAAGCTGGGTTAATCCTGAAAGCATCTCCCTCCGTGCATTTTTTTCGGATAGAGGAGCATTAGCCCTAAGAAGGGCGAGGCTGTTTCCGTCAAGGGCAAGGAGGCTTTCAAAATCATTTTTGCGCTGGGTGACCAAATCGTTTAAGCGTTTTGTGTCGTCAAAAGAAATTTCGTTTAAAAAGCGCAAAACAAAGGAGACAGCCTCGGGAATCAATTCGCCGAGAATCTTCCCCGAAAGAAAAAGCCAATCCCTTCCGGCTATATCGGAGAGCCTTAACGTATCCGTATTTTTACGCAAAGAAAGATTTTTGTTTGCGGTAAAAACGGCGGCACTTGCCGAAAAGCCTCCCATTAAATTTGCAAGCGTAGAAGAAACCTCGCTCCATGAAAGGCTGTCAGTTCCCATCCCCGTGATACAGCTTGAAAGAAGGGGCAGGTATTTATAATCTTCTTGACTTAATGTATCCACAGGAAAGGCTAACTGAAAATAACCTATTCCATTTGTAGGCTGTTCGTGCATAACAAGTGGAACCTTTCCGATAAGGGTAAGTTCTTCAGGGCTTGGAGGCGGAAGAGGAGGCAGATCTTTTTTTGACAAGTGAGGAATAAGGGCAAGCATTTCGGGAGAGTCGTTTTTTTGCTTAAACTCATTCATCTTCTCCTGCTCTTTAAGCATTGCCCTTCGATCCTCATCCGTCAAACCTGCATTAAAATTTTCGGCTCTTTTTTCGAGACTTTCGTCCAAGCGTTTACAAAAATCGGCATCAGGGTAAACTCTTACAAGGGCATGATGCTTATTCTTTATCAAATACTTTTCAATCAGCTTTTCGATATACCGCTTATCGGAGGCAAGATCTTTTTTTACCTTCTCGAATACAGGCGTGTATTGGAGAGTTTTTTCGGGACTTACACCGTAGGCCCAGCCGGCCATAGCCCGCTCCATAAGGTTGATACCGAAGGGGCCGTAGTTTCTTCTTATTTCCCTGTTGCTAAAATCTATTGCGTGGACAGCCGTTTCAATTTCTTTAGGATCGATACCTTTCTTGACAAGCTCTTCAAGGGCTTCAAAGATAAGCTTTTTAAAATCTTCATGCTTTCCCTTTTCAATCCCCTTCATTCCGATTGTGAGGGTTATGTTCCTAAGACTCTTTCCGATTCCGTTATACGGGTAAAGGTCTTCCCCCATTCCGGACTCAAGGAGAACCTTATTTAAGCAGGCCCCGCTGTGCCCGATTAAAACTTCTCCTATAAGATAGGCCTGCATAAGTTTTTCGGTATCGGAAGTTTCGGGAAGAAGCCAGTTAAGCATGACTGCATCCTTGAGAGCCCCTTCTTCACTGGACGGAGCCGGCACCGAAAAGAAGCGGGGTTCAGTATAGGCTTCAATCGGCGGAACAAAGGGAGGCTTTTCGGCGGCTTCAAATTTGCAAAGGAATTTTTCTTCCAAAAATTTCATCTGCTTTTCGGTCGGAATATTTCCCATCAAAAAAATTCGGCAGTTTACGGGATGATAGTATTTTTTGTGAAAGGCCTTGTATTCTTCATATGTCAAATCGGGAATCTCCAAGGGAGAACCGCCCGAATCTTCGGCATAGATGCTGCCCTGACAAATGGAAGAAGCAGCCCAGTCATACATCACTCCGTCAAAGTCGGAATAATTTGCCCTCATCTCGTTTAAGACAACTCCCTGCACGCTCATCTTTCCGTTTTCGTCGAGCTCGAAGCGGTGCCCTTCCTGCTTAAAGGCCCATTCGTCAAGATTGGGAAAAAAGACGGCATCCCCGTAAACCGACATAAGGTTAAAATAATCGGCTTCAACCACGGAGCTTGCAGGATAGACAGTCTTATCGGGATAGGTCATGGCATTTAAAAAGGTATTTACACTCTGCTTTGCCAAAACCATAAAGGGGTCTTTAAGAGGATAGTTTTTAGAACCGCATAAAACCGTGTGTTCGATAATGTGGGCAACTCCCGTCGAATTGGGAGAGCTCGTCATAAAATTATATGAAAAAAGATTTTCATCCTCATCGTTTAAAACATGATAAAGTTCTAAGCCCGTCTTTTTATGCCTTGCATAAACGCCTAAAGCATTAAATTCGGGTAAGGGATTTTTGCTTATAATTTCAAAGCCGTGAATAAGATTGCTCATAAGGTCTTCCTAAAATTATATTAAGGTAAACCTTCCAAAAAGTTTTATTTTGTAGAAGGTTTACCTTATTTTAAGGAAAAGAGGGAAAATTGTAAAGTATACCGGAATTTTATCCTTGTACTGCAACAGGATAACCGTTTTGTCTTGCCCACCGCAAAATTTTGTTTACCGTATATTCATTTACAGAACTATCTATTTTTTCTAACCATGAAACATTATCACCATCTATTGATACAGATAAAGTAGGTTTATTTTTAAAATGCCCTTTTTCCCATTGTTCTTTTGTTATTTCAGGTATATCCGATAAATCGATTTCATGTGACGTTATTTCTGCAATGCGTTCAGCTGTCAATATTTTTTCTTTTTTCATAATACACCTCTTTTTCTAATCTTGTAGCTCTACGAGCTGAAATAAGTCTTATCTTGCTGCGTTCTGTATAAGATACAACAACGACAAGAAGACCGTTAACTATACCGATTCCTACAAAGCGATCTTCTTCGGCCGAATGATTTATATCATATATTTCATAAAAATATGGATCATCAAAAACAGATAAAATTTCTGCAAAATCAATTCCATGTTTTTTTATATTTATACTGTTTTTCTCGTTATCCCATTCAAATCGGCCTGAAGATTCTGTCATACCCTACCCTTGATTGTATTCTACCGCCTTACAGAGCATATGTCAAGTCTTAATACAATTTGTCAAAAACAATTAAAAGTTGTGTACCTATTGCTGAGCATCAGTCTCCAATCTTCGATTTTAACTTTTCAAGTTCTTTTTCTTTTATTTCAGTTTCTGCATCAAGGTTTTTATTACTGTCTTCAAGTCCCAAGCGTTTTGCTCTTATTTCTTTTAATTCACCTTCAATATAATCTTCCAACGACATAGTAAGTCCATCCAAGCCGGAATCAAATCTGATTTCTTTTTTTAGAGGGCTTAAAATAAGTTTTATAAAATTTTCGGCCAGCTTTGAAACGGCGGCATTCATAAAATTCGTTTCAAGGCCTTGACTTAAACGGGTTTGATACTCTTGTTCACATAGATCCGCATATTGATTTGCCCTTTTCACCTCGGCTTGTCCGTTTAGGATGCTATAGGTTTTAATATTATTTTTTATATCGACCCGCCTTATTTCGGCAACTTCTTTTATGTGCTTGTTTTTACTTGCACCCAAAAATTTAGGCTGAATGTCTTTTATCCAAAGAATATTCGGAAAATCTTTTGATACGGTAATTTTAATTTTTTTTAAATCCACACCGAATTTTGCGTCGATATCGTGGGTTAATACTACAAGGCCCTCATCATAATATTGATCGGCTTTTAAGCCCATTCCGGTTGTAATACCGCTTAACCGGTTTCGATATAAATTGGTTTGTTTTAAATTTGCTTCCAGTAATCCCAGCTCCAATATTTCCTTAAAACTCTGCATGTTCAGTTGAGTATTTTGTAAAACCCTCAAGCTGTCTTCTAAGCCGCTTATTTCGATGGATTGCTTTTGCATATTTATTTTATTGTCAAGGATTTCTTTTTCCTTTTCTTTTAACTCTTGATTTGCAGCAAGAAGTTTTATTTTAGCCTTGCGGGCTTCTATTTCTGCAAGCTGACTGTTAGTTACCTCATTGACTATTTTTTTGCTTACAAAAGAATTAAAAGCCGTCATTAAAGGAATCATTAAAATACAGGATATGACGGTTGATAATATTATTGCAAACACAGAGTTTATTTTTCTAACCTTTGTACTTGCAATAAATAGGACAAGAAAAATGCCGATTAGACATCCTGCAATCACAAAAAGGGACACAGTCATACTAACCTTATCCTGCATCTTATAAAAGAACATCGATACACTCATCAAAAAGTTTTCCATAAATTTACCTATTCATCTTTTCTAAACAACCTATAAAACAACAATAAAATATTGTACCAAAGATAGCCGAAAAAAGTAAAAATTCTAAAAGGATTTTTGATAACGGGAATTATAAAATCCCATCCTGAATCAAAAAGTTTTTCGGAAGGGCGTTTTTTAAATTTGGAAAAAATATCTATCAGGTTTGCATATCTTATAAAAAGTCCCGAATTAAAATGCTCCTTATTGCGGTAAATCCACTTTCTTCCTCCGGGAACACCCTTGCCTATAATTACTACAGAGGGGGCAGCCTTTGAAATAGCCGAAATAATATGGGGTTCCATCGACTTATGATAGAAGCCTGCAAAGCGGCCCACCAAGCGCAGACCGGGAAATGTGCTTCTTACATTTTTTTCGGCAATGACAAGGCTTTCCTGCCGTCCTCCGAAAAGATAGAGGCTCTTATAGTGAGAATCTATAACGTTTAGAAAATCTATAACTACAGAAAACTGCTGCCGTCTTACAGGCACATCTTTTTTTAAAAAACGGGCGCCTCTTATCAAGCTCTTTGAAACAGGCAAGCAAAGAGCGGCTTGTTCAACCATGTTTCTAAACTCTCCGTTACGGCGGGCTTTAAGTACATCCCAAATCGTCATAAATATAACCTGCTGAGGCCCTTCTTTATTTAAAAGACTCATCACGGTTTCTTCTATATCTTCTTCATGCAAAACATCAAGAGGAACATTTAAAAAATTAATTCTTTTTACAGCCACCTTTTTCCTCCATTACAACCTGAGCCGCCGCAATCGAATAAATTGCAGCCGTTTCGGCACGGAGCACATTTGTATTAAAATGCACTTCTTTAAATTTATGTTCTTTTAAAAACTCAGCCTCTTTAGGACTTATGCCGCCCTCACAGCCTACAGCAAGAACTATTACCTCGGTATTTTCTGATAGGCAGTCAAAAAAACTCAAGGAGTCAGTCTTTTTTTCGCTCAGCATTATAAAGGCTGTTTCCTTGTTTGCCGTGTAGTCCAAAACCTCATCCAAGGCGGTTTTGAGCTCTTGCGCAGGAAGAATCTTGGTATTCACAAGGGAGCCTGACTGCTGCCTTGCCTCCCTGATAAGCCGCTCCCGTCTTTCGGTTTGATTTATATTTTCCTTTTTTATAAGAGAGAATTCTCCCAGCACAGGAACAATGAGAGCACAGCCCGCTTCCGAAGCCTGCCTTACAGCGATATCCATGTGATTCCCCTTTATAAGCCACTGCATTAAAATAATTTCTACACAGGATGTAAAAGGGGCGGACGCTAAGGCATCTTCTTCCTTTAAAAGTTTAAGCTCTATATATTTTTTTTCGATATTAATCTTTAAAATTTCGGCAAAGGCAGGTCTGATTCCGTTTAAAGAAATTTTTAAAACCTGCCCTTCTTTAATTCTCCGCACGGAAACAAGGTAGTTATAATCTTTTTTATCCAGCCGGATAAGATCCTTATCCGGCTCTGCGGAAACAATCAGCTGCTTCATTAGTTTTTATCTTCAGTTATAGCTTTATCTTTATTTTCAGCTTTTGCTTTTTCTTCTTCCTGCATCTCAAAAAGAGTCTTTGTGGTCTTACAAAGATCATTTACATCCTGTGTGTTTAATAGATTTACAGCGGCTTTAAGCTGTTCATCATCTTCATCTATAACAGGGCTTTCATGGGAGCGGTAATATTCAACCTTTATAAGGCGCAAAATAAGCTCATGTCTTACATTGTATTCTCTGCCAAGTTTTTTAGCAAAGTCTATCATTTCGGCTTTTGAAAGAGAGGCCTTGCTCCTGGTAAAATCTGCAATCTTAGAAGTCTTTAAAAGCTCAAGCACGTTTTTTTCTTCATCCGGTGTAAAATTAAGCCTTACAACCTCTAAGTCTGGAAGGATTCCGAGCTTATCTATGTTTGCCCCGCTTGGAGAATAGTAGCGGGCTATTGTTAACTTCACGAGTTCTTTTTCGCTAAGCTGAACTACACTTTGTACCAGTCCCTTGCCGTAGGAGCGGGTACCTACAAGATAGGCCCGTTTATGATCCTTTAAAGCTCCTGAAACAATTTCGGAAGCACTTGCAGAACCCTCATTTATAAGAACAACTATGGGCATTTCCTTAGGTATTTTTTTTGTAAACCTGCGGACCTTATGAGTTTCGCTGGTTCCTCTGGCTCTTCCCTTTGTAGAAACTACAACTCCGGAATCCAAAAAAATACTTGCAACATCTATAGAACTCGAAATCAAACCTCCCGGATTATTTTTTAAATCCAAGATGAGCTTTGTGCAGCCTTCTTCTTGAAGTTTTTCTATTGCCTCGGTTATTCTTTTTGCAGAATTCGGGTTAAATTCTATTAAGCGGATGTAAGCAATATCCTTTCCGATTTTTGTATATTTTATTGTAGGCACTTCGATTAAGGCCCTCGTTATGGTAAGGTCAAATTTTAGGTTTTTACCTCGAAGAATTTTTATCGTAACCTGAGTACCTTCTTTTCCCCTAAGCATATTCAAAACATCTTCTTGGGTAATATCTTCGGTTTTAACACCGTCTATTTCGATAATATAATCTCCGGGCTGTAAACCTGCTCTCCATCCGGGGGTGCCTTCAATCGGGCTTGCTATTTCTACATAGGCAGGTCTTTCAGGGGTGGATATATTCGACTTTGTAATGTGAACACCTATACCGCAAAAAACACCGGTTGTAGTATCCTCCAAATCATGGCCTACAGTTGTATCCTTAAAAATATATGAAGTATAGGGATCTTCAAGGGAATTAAGCATTCCCTCCATAGCTCCTTTGTATAAAACGGCAGGGTCTATCTCATCCACATAATTTTCTTGGAGCAGCTTGTAAACGGATTCAAGATATCGTAAATTAGTATCAACCTCTCCGGAACCAGAATTGTTATTAGATGTAGCCGGAGCCTTTTGCGGCATAAAAAAAATAGCCGCTAACAGAAGAGTTAAAAAGATAATAGTATTTATCCAAGTTATTCTTTTATTCATCTTTCTATTTTGAACTATATTGTGAATTTGTCAATAGGGTGCGGTACCAATTTGTAGAGCTTAAAATAACCCTTCCATTAAATGTATAAGCTCATTCCAATCGCTGACACTGGTAAATTCAAAATCGGGAGAAATATGGGTTTCGTTATCGTAAGGACAGGCCAAGCTGCTTGTAAACAAAACAGGCTTTATGCCCAGAGCGGCCGGCCCTATAATATCGGCCCGAGGATTATCCCCGCAATACCAAACCTCATCTGCGGAAAGATTAGCCTTTTTTAAGGCTGCTTCAAAAAGGAGGGAATCGGGCTTTCTAAAGCCGTACTCGCTTGAAGCTATTATAAATTCGAATTTGTTGTAAGGGAGATATTTATTGATTCTGGCAGTGAGAGCTTCTCCTGAAAAGGCAATATTGCTTATGACGGCAGTCCTTATATTTTTGCTTTCCAAAAAGGATAAAAAACTTTCGATATTGGGCATTGCCATGCAGGGAGCCAGAGCTTCCCAAAAAAGAAGCTCCAGTTCCGTGTAAGAAAGTTTAAATTCTATATTAAGACTTTGAAAAAGACAGTTATAAAAACTATGGGTGTGTATTTCCAAATCGTTTTGCAAAGCCCTGGATCTTACCTTTTCAAAAATAGCCATACCTTTTTCGTAAAAAGAGGTAAAGCTTATTTTATTGGGATTTTTATGAATTTGAGCATAGAGGGCCTTATAAGCCCTGTGTAAATCAAGCTCTCTTTCATAAATAAGGGTATTTCCATAATCGAAGATAATCATCTTAGGGCTTTTCATAATCTACCTTTCAAGTTTTCTGTAAACGCCCCTGTGAGGGGTATCGGCATCCTTACCGTATTTTTCGCGTCTCCATTCGGCGTATTCGGTCCAGTTACCGTCAAACCATACGACTTCGCCGTCAGCCTCGAAGGCGAGAATATGAGAGCAAACCCTGTCCAAGAACCAGCGGTCGTGGCTTATGACGAGGACTGAGCCAGCAAAGCTTTCTAAGGCCTCTTCCAAGGCTCTAAGGGTGGTAACGTCCAAATCGTTTGTAGGCTCGTCGAGCATTAAAACGTTTCCGCCCTCTTTTAGCATCATAGCCAAATTAAGCCTGTTCCTCTCCCCGCCAGAAAGTACGCCTACCTTGCGGGACTGATCCTGCCCCGAAAAGTTAAACCAAGAGCAATAGGCCCTTGAGTTTACCTCGCGTACACCTGAAGAACCGTCGGCGGATCCAAGCTTTATGATATCGAGCCCGTCTGAAAGCTGTTCCCAAACGGTTTTATTGGGATCAAGCTTTTCCCTTGTCTGGTCTACATAGCAAAGTTTTACGGACTCCCCTATCTTGATTTCACCCTCATCGGGTTTTACAATCTGCTTTTTTTGATCAGTGCCTTCAGGAGTTTCAAAACCGGCAGCCCCGACTATCATCTTAAAGAGGGTCGTCTTACCTGCACCGTTAGGTCCTATGATGCCGACTATGGCTCCCGCAGGAACCGAAAAATTAAGCTTATCGAAGAGGATTCTGTCGCCGTAATGCTTTGCCGCATTTTTAACGTCTATAACCAAATTACCCAGTCTCGGCCCCGGCGGAATGGTAATTTGAGAATCCTTTATTTTTTCCTTTGAGCCTTGGGCTAAAAGTTTTTCGTACTCGTTGATACGGGCCTTGCTCTTGGCATGTCTTCCCTTGGGGCTCATGCCTATCCATTCCAGCTCCCGTTTTAAAGCCTTTTGGCGTTCGGTTTCTCCCTTTTCTTCAAGGGCAAGCCTTTTTTGCTTTTGGTCGAGCCAGCTCGAATAGTTTCCCTTCCACGGGATACCCTCTCCGCGGTCAAGCTCCAAGATCCAGCCTGCAACATTATCCAAAAAGTAGCGGTCGTGGGTTACACAGATAATTGTTCCTGCATATTGATGAAGATGGCGCTCAAGCCAGGCTACCGTTTCGGCATCCAGATGGTTGGTCGGTTCGTCCAATAAAAGAATATCGGGCTTTTGAAGAAGGAGCCTGCAAAGGGCAACGCGTCTTTTTTCTCCACCGGAAAGAACATCTATTACCTGATCGGCGGGCGGGCAGCGCAGGGCTTCCATTGCAAGGTCGAGGCGGCTGTCCAAATTCCATGCATCGGTCGCATCGAGCTTTTCCTGCACCTTTGCCTGTTTTTCCATGAGCTTATCCATATCGGCATCGGGGTCTCCGAAGGCCTCGTTTATCTTGTCGAATTCCGCAAGGAGGTCTACCAATTCCTGAACACCCTCGGAAACAACCTCTCGCACCGTCTTACCGCTTTGAAGCTGGGGCTCCTGTTCAAGATAGCCTATTGTATAGCCGGGGGCCGAAGAAACCTCGCCCGTATAATCCCCGTCAATCCCTGCCATAATGCGCAAGAGGCTTGACTTACCTGAGCCGTTAGAACCTATAACGCCTATTTTTGCACCGTAAAAATAAGAAAGGCTTATGTCCTTTAAAACCTGTTTTGTTCCATGGGTTCTTGAAACCCTGTCCATCGTGTAAATAATCTTTTTATCGTCTACTGTCTTTGCCATGAGCTTAAGTCTATCAAAGAATGCCTAAAAAAGCAAGGGGAAGGGGAAAGTGAGAAGGACGACATTTGTCATTCGAGATTCCAGCTTTTCACCATTCGACATTTCCATCATTCGTATTTTCCAAAGTTCCTTTTTTAAATTTTACTATTTATTGCAAACTCTTCATACAATAATTATGAAAGAGGGATTTTTTTCTCTTCGTAAAAATTATTTCAAGAGGTAAAAATGGAAAGACTTTTTACAATAACACTCCGCAATGACTATGCTTTTAAAAGAGTCTTCGGAGTGGATGAAAACAAGGACGTGCTACAGGACTTGCTGGAATGTATCTTAGACATTCCATCTGAAAATATTGCAGGATTGGAACTTTTGGATAAGGAGTTTCATAAGGAGCTTTTAAGTGAAAAGCTAGGTATCTTGGATATCAAACTAAGACTAAAGAACGGAACCTTTGTAGATATTGAAATTCAAAGCAGATGGCATTTTGATTTTCCTGAAAGAACCTTGTATTATTGGTCTAAGATGTACAATGCCGGTATAAAACAAGGGCAAGACTATACAAAGCTTCCAAAATGTATTACAATAAACTTGATAGGTCAGGGCTTTAATAAGAATAGGCGTTTACACAATAAGTATGTTATTCTTGAACAAGACACAAAAGAGCCTTTAGTTTCAAAACTTGAGATTCATATACTAAACCTTGAAAAAGCAAGACTCTTAAAAGAAGGTAAATATAGTCATAATAAAAAGAAACGCTTATTAAACTGGTTGAAATTTATCGAAACAAATGACAGGGAGGTACGTACCATGTTATCACAAGAATCACCGATGATGAAAAAAGCGAATGCAACGATAGAATTAATGGAAATGAGTCCTAGAGATAAATGGCTGTATGAATCCCGCATGAAATATGAACATGACAGGGCTTCTTGTATAAGTGAGGGTTATCGAGAAGGGTTTGAACAAGGTATTGATGAAGGCGCCCACCAAAAAGCTATTGAAACGGCAAAGCTTATGAAACAAGCCAAGTGCGAACTTGACTTTATTATGCATATGACAGGGCTTTCAAAAACAGAAGTAGAAAATTTATAAACTCAACATGAAGATATTCATAATTACGAATTAAATTAAAGCCATTTTTTTATCTTCCGAAAATAAAATAGAACCGAAGTTTTTTAATCTTATAGAGAACCTCTAAAAACTTCAGTTTTTTAGAGGTTTTCCTTAGATTTGATTTGCGATGTTTTTTATAAGTCCTTCATAACTAAAGACTTATAAAAAACTCGACGGTCATCTCTAAAAATCCAACAAGGTTTTTAGAGATGACCTATATTTAAGAGGGGAAAAAAGATGCTTCATAAGATTGTTTTTCAGGATAATTTATTTCAAATAACCAGAATGTTGGACGTAATAAAGGACGGCCTTAGCTTAGACCTTTCCGAAAGTATTTTTGCAGATAAGATGATGAGGGATATTTTATTTTTTGATGCAGCCCTGCAAAAACTTTTTACCCAGATAGAACCTCAATCCCACCTGCCCGATTATATAGATACTATGAACTGTCTTTACTTTTGTATAAAAAAATATATGGGTGTTTTAAAACTCATCCTCACGGAAAAGCTGGAAAGCGAATCTATTTTTAGCACGGAAAAAGTCCGTATTGAAGGTATTTATAAAAAGCATCAGGACTTTCTCGGTAAAATAAATATAGATATTTCAGACACGAATGTTGAAAACGAAACATACAACATAGTTTCTCAAAATGAACTTTCAGAGTTATTGAACTTAGGATAGGTCTATGTTATAATTATTCCTATGAGAATAACCGGAGGCAGTTTAAAAAACAGGCAGGTCGAATGCCCTAAGGGAATAATCCGTCCTGCAATGGACAGAATGAGGGAGTCTATTTTTTCAATACTTGGAGATCTTTCAGGTCTTTCTTTTTTAGATCTTTTTACGGGCTCAGGGATCTGCGGCCTGGAAGCCTACTCGCGCGGGGCCTACCCCGTCTACCTTGTTGAAAAAGATGCAGATAAATTTCCGGTCTTATTAAAAAACGTTTCAATGGCCGATAAAAAACTGGAATGTAAGAGGATGCCTGCAGAAACCTTTATAAAACGTGCAAAGGAATCCTTTGACATTATCTACCTTGATCCGCCCTTCCCTTATAAATTTCACATAGAACTTCTCGAAAAAATAGAAGAATCAAAAATATTAAAAGAAGGAGGCCTTGTGATGATGCATAGGCCATCCGAAAAGGCAATGCCTGAAAAAATAGGCTCTTTGATAAAGAGAGATGAAAGGATATACGGAAGGTCCATTGTGGACTTTTATCGTAAAGAAGTTCTAGATTTATAATCCTTACAAAAAGTTTTTATGGAGGAAATATGTTTAAGTTAAAAGAAAAGTTTTTACTTGGAGTTGCTACGGCTTCTACACAGATTGAGGGAGGAAGGGTAAATTCCAACTGGAACGATTTTTGCGACCGCAAGATGACCAATGACGGCTCAGATGTTGCCCGTGCAAATATGCACTACGAAAAGTTTGAAGAAGACACCAAGCTTTTAAAAAAGATGGGTGTTCAAACTTACCGAATGTCCCTTGAATGGGCCCGCATTGAACCTGAAAAGGGTAAATTCGATATGGAAGCCCTTGAACACTATAAGGAAGAATTAAGTCTTTTACAAAAAGCAGGTATCAAGCCTCTTATAAGCTTATATCACTTCAGCCATCCGATGTGGTTTGAAAATTCGGGAGGCTTTACAAAAAAAGAAAACGTTGAAGTGTTCTTAAACTATGTAGAAATCTGCATAAGAGAACTCGCCGGCCTTTGCAGAGATTATGTTACAATAAACGAACCCAATGTCTATGCCGTGCAGTCCTTTTTTTTAGGCCTTTGGCCGCCCGAAAAAAAATCGATTGCCAAAACACTAAAGGTAATGAACGTCTTAATAGCCGCACACTGCAAGGCCTATGATTTAATCCATGCAATACGCAAAGAAAGAGGCCTTACGGACACAAGGGTAAGCTTTGCCCACCACATGCAGGCCTTCCATCCCAAGGATAAAAATAAAAAAGCCGACCAAAGGGCGGCTAAAAGAATAAGCAAAATTTTCCAAGACGGAATCATGGAAGCATGTTTTAAGGGCGAGTTTTCATTCCCCTTTAAAAATCTTTTAAATATAAAAAAGAAAAACTATGTTGACTTTATAGCCATCAACTATTATTCGAGGCAGGCTGTAAGAGGCTTTTCTTACAAGGCCTTTGAAAACACTCCTAAAAACGATCTGGGCTGGGATATTTATCCCTTGGGTCTAATCGAGTGCGCTCAAACCTGTTATAACTGTCTCTCACTTCCGATAGTAATAAGCGAAAACGGAACCTGCGACAACAACGACGAGTTTAGAAGCCGTTATATTTACGATCACCTGAAACTAATAAGCGAATCTCCCCTCCCCTTTGAGGCCTATTACCATTGGTGCTTTATCGACAACTTCGAATGGAAGGAAGGAGAATCGGCCCGTTTCGGCCTTGTCCACTGCAATTACGAAACTCAAGAGCGTACCATCAAAAAAAGCGGGCACTTTTACAGCGAACTGATCAAAAAGAGAGCTGTCGATAAATCCATGATGGAAAAATATGTCGAACCTTGTAAGTATAATGTCAAGTAATAAGTCGATTTCTCCTCAAAAACGCAAGCTTTGTTTCGGAGATTATAATTGCAATAAAGATGCAGGAACAGCCCAGGGCTAAGGCCGGCGTGAATTTTTCGCCGGTGAGCATTATCGAAAGGAAGATGCTGAATACCGATTCAAGAGAAAAAATAAGGGCAGCAGTCGTCGGAGGCGTGTTCTTTTGTCCCACGGCTTGAAGCAAAACGCAGAGGGCCGTACAAAGAACAGTCAGATAAACCAGAGTGAAGACGGATTGATAGTTCCAAATTGTGCCGGAATTATCTTCAAACAAAAGAGAAAAAATAAGAGCATAACTTCCTGCAAAGGCAAATTGAGCTATCGTAATAAGGGGTGCATCAAGTTCTTCCATAAATTTAGGAAGGAGAACTATGTAGACTGCAAAAATAAAGCTGCTTATAAGTGAAAGAACATCTCCCCAGTTTACGCCCTTTTGACTTTCGGAAATCAAATCGGGCATTGAAATTGCAAGGATGCCTGCAAAGCAAAGAAAGGCTGCAAAAACATTGAACTTATCGGGCCTCTTTTTTAAAACCACGGCATTTACAAAGGGAACAAGAACACAATAGGTAGCCACCAAAAAAGAACTTCGGCCGGGAAGACCTCCTGCTGTAGTAATTGCAATAGCCTGCAAAGAATAACCTAAAAACATAATAAGCCCCAAAAACATTCCGGCTCTTAAATAGCGCTTGTCAAGCTGTTTTAAGCGTTTAAAAAACACGGCACAAAGAATCAGACAGGCAGGCAAAAAGCGGCAAGCCAATAAGAAGTTGGGTTTAAAAAAATCGTTTGTGCTGCTTACTGCAACAAAGGTACTTCCCCATAAGAGGGTTGCTGAAAGAAGGGCAAGCCGTGAAAGAATTTTAGTACGGCTCCCTGATTTTAATTCAAAAGACATAAGGATTCCTAAAAAATAAATTACGTTAAAATCAATATTCAAATGATAGAGCAAAATCCAAACCCATTTTTTGTTTTTCCCAGGGTTTATTACCAAGCTCCTTTAAAAATGCAGAGAAATCCAGTTGAAAATAGGTAAAATCAAGGCCGCATCCAAAATGAGGGTAAAGCTCATTCATACCTAATCTGAAGCTCAAAACCTTGTGAAAAACTATTTCGGTTCCAAAGGCGAGGTTCAGCAAGGGGTTTCTTTTTTTGTTAAAAATCGGCTCGAGGATATTTTGATAGTCAAGATAAAAGGACCATGAAGAAACGGTAGTCCACATATCGTCAAAAACAGGTATTGAACCTATTCCCGCACTCAAATTAGGCAAAAGAGTTTTATATTGTGTTTTACCTGCTGTGACTGCTTTTTTATAATCGGAAAAATTATTATAGGGGGTCAAAAAGACGGGAGTATAAGCATCCCTGCATGTAAGTCCTAAAAAAAAGTAGTTATCATACTTATATAAAAAACCGGCATCCAAACCGATACCGCTTGCTAAAACAATATTTAAGTCCTTTAATCCGGAATTTACAACTGAAGCCATGTCTGCCTGAGTCTTATTCAAAGCATAAGAAAAGGTTTGAAAAAAGCCCTTCATCTGAAAACCTAGGGAGACCTTATTCACCTCATCGTCATAAACACAGATACCGTAACCGCCCGTGACCAAAAGCTCTTCTCCTATTAAAAGTTTTTTCATGACGGTATTTTGTACATCAGCATGCAGAACAGTTCTATTAAAAAGGCCTACCGCAAAATTCCTATCGGCTAAGCTGAGAGCTAAAGGGCCTGTGGAGGAAAGGTCAAGATATTTGCTATCGCCTGAGTAAAGATATTCTGCAAGAGATTTTAATTTTTCAGGGGCAAAGATGGAGCTCAAACCTCCAAAACTATCTTCATTTGCATGGAGAGCAAGTTTTCCGGCCGACCGGCGTTTGGTCAAAAAAGGAAATATAGCCGGGTTTGTAAACAAGGTATCCGTCCCTGCCTGATATGTCGTAAAAGGAACGCCCAATCCGCTTATGCGGGGAGAAACATATGAGGGCACTACAGGCTCCGGCATGGAAATCTGTGCAAAACAAAAAAAAGCTGCCGCATTACACAAGAACAAAAACACAATTATTTTCTTCATTTTTACCTCCGCTCAAGCTCCATACATTAGGCTTCAAATAATTTTACCATAAAAAATACTAATCCGCAAGATATGCAATTCCATCCTTTATGATAACAAAAAGCCCCTCACCGCCCTTATAGTTTTCGGTCTTATTGTTCATTTTTAAAGGAAGAGTTAAATAATTTTCGGTTACAATTCTCAAATCTTCATTTTTTTGAGGTTTTTCGGTAACTCCAAAAAAAACTTTCCCGTTACAGGAAGCCAAATAGCTTTGATAATTTTTTTCACTCAAGGCCGAAAGAAGACCAGCCCTTCTTCCGGCTTCCCTTTCAGGAACCTTAGGTTTCATCAAAAAAGCCCTTGTTCCCGGGCGGGCCGAAAAAGGAAAAACATGAATGCCGGGAATCTGTAAATCCTCGCACATCTTAAAGGTTTGCAAAAAATCTTCTTCCGTCTCGGATGGAAAACCCGTAATAATATCGCAGCCTATAAAAGGATTATCCTTTACCTTGCGTAAATTATCTACGGCCCTTCTTATATCGATCTCCCTATAGGGTCTATTCATAGCCTTTAAAATTTTATCGCTTCCCGACTGAACCGAAAGATGAAAATGAGGACAAATCCTTTTATCCTCTACAATTTTTAAGATATCTTCATCGATACATTCGGGATACATGCTCGAAATACGGAGTCTTATTTTTTTTGTATTTTCTAAAAGCATGGCCAAGAGGTTTGCAAAGCCCCCATAGGCTTCGTCCCTATATTGGGAGAGATTTACACCCGACAAAACAACCTCTGAAGCTCCGTTTTTTTCTATTTTGATTATCCTCCGCACGGCTTCCTCTGCAGGCAGGGAAACGGAAGTGCCGCGGGCAAGCCTTATTCTGCAATAGGCACAAGCATTATTGCATCCGTCTTGAACCTTTAAGCTCGCTCTGGAATGAAAAAAGAAAACGGGAGAGCTCAGCTTAAACATTGCCTTTCTTCTTTCCGTTTCCTTTATCAAAAAAGATTTATCCGATTTGACTTCTTTTGAATATATTTTATTTCTAAAGATAAGAAGATTTTCTTTAAGCTCAAAGGTCCCTTCTTTTAGATTTTTATTTTTAAGACAGATCTCTTTTAAAAATTGAGGTAAACTGTCCAGCTCATCTTTTTTTTTGCCCGAAAAGGCTATAATTCTTTCATTTATTTTTTCGATGGAATCGGCTTCAAGCTCTGCATAGCAGCCTGTAACAAGGATGACAGCCTCGCCGTGCTCCTTTAATAAAAGACGGATAAGGCGCCTCGCTTTTTGCTCAGCCTTTCCCGTAACCGTACATGTATTTACTATACAAAGCCTTACGGGCAAAACCGAAAGATCCGTTTCTTTTGAAAACACATCAAAACCGAACTCGGCAAAGCGGACGGCAAGGGCTTCCGATTCTACCTGATTTAAGCGGCAGCCCAGCGTTTCGATTCTAACCGAAAAAAAATTATCCATAGATTAAAAACGCTGCAACACCCTTTCACGCCCTTTTTGAGCGTCAACGAGGTTTTTGTTTAAACTCAAGGCCTTGTTGTAGGCTTCAAGCGAATATCGGTATTCTTTTATCTGCTCTCTGGCATAGCCTAAACGAACCCACCAAAGGCTGTTAAAGGAATCAAGGGTAACGGCTACGGAAAAAGAAATGTCTGCATGCCTATACTTTGCCATCCGTAAATATATTTCTCCCATAAAGTAATAGGAAGAAGAAATGTGAACCCCGTTTGGAGCATAAGAAATATAATCTTGAAAAAGTTTAAGAGCTTCGGAATTTTTACCCAAATGATAACAGGCCTCGGCTTGAGTAGCTATAAGGCGGGGATCGGTTTGTGCAATTTTACGTCCGGCTAAGGCCATATCATAGGTTTTTTGATATTTACCGTCTGCCAATAGAGCCCATGTCATTACAATATAGCTGTCCAAATTATTGGGAGTCTGCTTAATTTCGGCCTCACATACGGCGACAGCCTCGGCATAGCGGCCGTTTTTATACAAAACAAGAGCATCCGGCTTATTTTGAGAAAAAACGGGTGCCGCAAAAATCAGAAAAAAAATCAGAGTAAATTTAAAGATAAAATTAATTTTTGTTTTTTTATCTTCCAAATTGATTATCCTTTGTCATGGTACAAATACCGTTAAATACACAGCCGCTTTCAAGAACGACTTCGGGAGCCGTAACGTCGCCTATAAGTTTTCCGCAAGAAAAAACATGAACCATAGTATCGGCTAGAACATTGCCTTCAACAGCCCCCTTGATTACAACCCTGTCGGCCCTGATATTGGCCTTTACAGTAGAATTTTCATCAACAGTTACATCGCTTGTAGAAACCAAAAAGCCTTCCACATGTCCCTTAATCATAAACGGTTTTTTACATTCTATCTTACCGCTAAACCGGATATCCGGAGCTAAAACCGTATCGTAATCTTCTTCATCCAAATCCAATAAATTAACTTTTTCTATATCAGCCATTACTCATCCTTTTTTTGAGAGTCTCCCTTCATTGAAGGAGCTTTTTCGGTTTTTTGCATGATAATATAACCGAAGCCTAATAAAAGAGAAAAACCTAGAGCCGGAAGAAGCCACGGGAATCCTATGCCCTCAAAGGGAAGAGTCTTTAGCACGTTAATTGTAGTATTAAAACTCATCCCTACTTGATCCATTGCAGGGAAGGCTTCAAGTTTAATAAGCAAATTATTGATAAGATCTTGAGCTGCGACCCAGCCTTGGAGAACACTTATCGAAAGAGTTCCTATTACTGCTCCATGAAAAAAATACTTGTTCGGTATAAATTCTGCAAAGAGATTTAAGACTATCAAAACAATTGCTACAGGATAAATAACTTCAAGAATCGGGCCTGCAATAGAGATAATATTATCGACGCCGAAGTTTGAAAGGAAAAAGCTTACAACACAGATAATAATAACCGTAGCACGGTAGCTTATATCGTCCTTAAATCTCTTAGAAAAGTAATCTCCCGCAGTTGCAGTAAGACCAATTGAGGTTGTCAAACAGGCCAGGCCTATTGCCAAGCCTAGTACTATTCGGCCTCCCCTTCCCCATAAAAGCTCGCTGGACTGGACTACAATTTCGGTTCGTGAAAGATTATCCGGTAAGACGGCACTTCCGGTTGCACCTACATATACGAGACCCCCATAAACAAGTCCCAAACCTATACAGGCAATAAGCCCCGTCCATATAGTCATCCTTAAAAGGGATTTTTTATCCGTGTAGCCTTTTGAACTGATACTCGAAATAACTATGGTGGCCAATATCATGGAACCCAAAGCGTCCATAGTTTGATATCCTTCTTTAAAACCTCTTAAAAATATCTTATCGACTGAAGGATCGGATGGTTTACCTATGGGAGTAACAAAGCCCTTTATAACCAAAAGACCTAATACGGCTATCAAGGCAGGCGTTAAAAACTTTCCTACCCTATCGATAACATCATTAGGTGTTAGAACAAAGAAAAGGGTTATTGCAAAGAATATAAACGAAGATAAAACTGAGCTTATCCCGAAGTTGGGCCTAATCGCTATTTCATAAGTAGTAGCAGCAGTTCTCGGAATAGCAAAAAGAGGTCCTATTATGAGCATAACAAAGATTATAAAAAAAGTTCCGAATAATTGATTTATGTTTTTGGTAAAATTCGAAAGATGCCCGTCACATTTTCCCATAGATATGATACCCAAAACAGGCATACCTACTCCCGTTACCAAAAAACCTAAAAGAGAAAAGAACCAATCTTTTCCCGATAAGTGACCCAAGGTAGGCGGAAATATCAGGTTTCCGGCTCCTAAAAACATAGCAAATAAAGCAAAACCTATAACAATAATATCGTTGGTCTTTTTGCTCATAAATTAATCCCATCCTTATAAAATTATTTATTAAAACAATGGGCGATTATATCATTCTTTGAAGAAAAGAAAAAGGGGGTCCGCTGAAAATCGGACATCCTTGTCCGATTTTCAGCTTAGAGTTTTAGACTTGCGTCTAAAACTCTCGAAGCGTGGAACCACCGCCATCCGTGGCGGAACTTTTAATAATGTCTTCACTTTCCTCAACCTTAGCCAACCATTAAATTTGCTCAAATCCTTTGTTTTAATCTTCACAAAAAATAAACTAAAAACTTTGTAATCATGCGGGTTCTTAGGGGTGCACCCCTAAGCGGTTCTTTTGAAGATTGGAGGGGTTATAGGGGAGGTACAACCAACGAAGTTTCGAGGTGAAGAAACTTTTATCCGAAAAAGAGTCTTTCCTCCCCTAATAAGCTTAATCTTCCTTTGTCTTCAATACAGCCAGGAAGGCGGACTGCGGAAGTTCGACGTCGCCTATCATCTTCATGCGCTTTTTTCCTTCCTTTTGCTTTTCGAGGAGTTTTCGCTTTCGGGTAATATCGCCTCCGTAGCATTTGGCTAAAACGTCTTTTCGCAGGGCTGAAATTGTTTCCCTCGCTATTATCTGGCTGCCGATAGCGCCCTGAATCGGGATCTTAAACTGCTGGCGCGGTATTTCGTCTTTAAGCTTTTCACAGACAAGACGAGCCTTGTCGTAGGCACTAGGCTTATAGGCAAGCTGGGCTAGAGCGTCAACAGGTTTTCCGTTGATCAAAATATCTATCTTAGCCAAATCTGTCGGCCTAGTTCCTATAACCTCGTAATCAAAGGAGGCATAGCCGCGGCTTATGCTTTTAAGCCTGTCATAGAACTCAAACAAAACCTCGGCCAAGGGCATCTCATAGGACATCTCTACCCTTTTCTCGTCCAAATAGGTCATATTGGTCTGCACTCCCCGCTTTTCCATACAGAGGGACATAACGTTTCCAAGATAAGTTGCAGGAGTTATAACCGTAGCTTTTATATAGGGCTCTTCAGCCGAAGCGATAAGCCCCTCATCGGGATAATCGGCCGGGTTGTCGCAAATAATTTCTTCTCCCGTGCGCATCGTCAGTTTATACCGTACCGACGGGGCCGTAAAGATAACTGCCTGATCGAATTCTCTTTCAAGTCTTTCTTGTACAATTTCAAGATGGAGAAGGCCCAAAAAGCCGCACCTAAAGCCGTGCCCGAGGGCAAGGGATGAATCCTTTTCCCATGTTAAGCTTGCATCGTTCAGTTTTAATTTTTCAAAGGATTCGCGGAGCTCCTCGTAGTCGTTTGTGTCCGTGGGATAGACTGAAGAAAAAACTACGGGCTTTACCTCTTTAAAGCCGGATAATGGGGCCTTACAGGGAGCTGCTGCATCGGTGATGGTGTCTCCTACTCCTACATCCGAAACCGTTTTAATGCCTGCAATTATATAGCCTACCTCGCCTGCCTGCAAGGAATCCTGCTTTACAAGGTCGAGGACAAAGGTTCCCGTTTCTTCTACCTTGTACTCGCCTCCCGTATTCATAAAGCGTATGGTCATTCCGGGTTTTATCATTCCTTCAAAAACACGCACATGGACTACAACTCCTCTGTAGGGGTCATAGTGGCAGTCGAAGATAAGGGCCTGCAAGGGATTATCCTTTGAACCCTTGGGAGGCGGAAAGGTTGTTACTATAGATTCAAAGAGGGAATCGATATTTTCGCCCGTCTTTGCAGAAACGGCCACGGCCGTATCGGAATCAAGCCCAAGGTCATGGTCTATCTGATGCTTTGCGGCGTCCACATCGGCGGCAGGCAGATCTATCTTGTTTATGACGGGGAGAATTTCCAAGTCATGTTCAAGGGCAAGATACATATTTGAAAGGGTTTGGGACTCAACTCCCTGAGTGGCATCCACTATTAAGATAGCCCCCTCGCAAGAGGCAATTGCACGCGAAACCTCATAGGAAAAGTCCACGTGACCGGGAGTATCTACAAAGTTTAAAACATAGTTTTTACCGTCCTTAGCCGTATACGGAATGCGGACTGCGTGGCTTTTTATGGTAATACCCCGCTCTCTTTCTATGTCCATATCGTCGGTCATCTGATTGCGGTGATAGCGCTCATCTATTATCTTAGTCTTTTCAATGAGCCTATCGGACAGAGTCGACTTACCGTGGTCTATGTGAGCTACAATACAAAAATTGCGTATATTTTCAGGATTTAACATAAGGCTCATTATAATGAAAAAAAAGGATTGTGTCAATTTTTAAATTTCACTTGGTTTTAATAGACTATCGAAATGTCACTTGTCAATTACCCAGTCTTTGATTGTCCTTTTTTCTTCATCAAAACTTGAGCCGATTGCTATTATTTTTTTACCGCTTCCCGAGTATTTACCGGAATAGTTTTTCTCGTTGATTTGCTGCAAAGCTTCTTCCGCCGTTCCGTTTGAAGTAAGTTTAAACTCGAAGATATAAACCTTATCTTTGAACTCTACAATGCAGTCAGCCCTCCCTGTTGCACAATGAACTTCTGTTTGCACAAACTGATTCATTAGAGCAAATACAAGATAAACCGCTGTCTGATAGTTTTGCTCACGCAGAGTTAAATCCTTTTCGGTTAAGTTATCGTAGGGAATGCCTGAAATTATTCCCTTCATCTTTTGCATAAAACCGTCTACATCCCCGGCCTCGATTTGTTCGTAAAATTCCCAAATAGAAAGCCCTGTTTTGTCGGTTCGTATCGGGGTGTAAGCCGGAAGCAAATTATCTAAAAAACCGTAACGCACCTCGTCATTCGGAAAGCCTAAACGGTAAAGGCGGGAAAAATCGTTATAGTCCTTAATGGTCAAATATCCCGATTGAAAAAGAATCGGTAAGGGATTTAAGGTCTCTGCCCTATAGGTCTCTAAACCGGCTTCGTTCATTTTTACGTTTCCGTCAAGGTCGGGAATATTGTAATAAGCTTTTTTTAAGTAGTCGACCAAGAAGGTCGGAGTTCCTGTTGCAAACCAATAGTCCCGCATTTTTCCGTCGGCAAAAACATTTAACAAGCTAAAAGGATTGTACATATTTTTTCCGTCTTCGGAAAATTTATAGCCGTCATATCTTTGTTTTAATTTTCTAAGAGCTTCATCATAGCTCAAGCCGTTTTTTTCGGCAAGGGCTTTAATCTCAGGACGGAAACCGGCTTCAAGCTCCTCTTGCGAAATTCCACAGATTGAAGAATAATCGTGCAAAAGGCTCAAATCACGCAGATTGTTTAAATCGCTAAAGATGCTTACCTTGCTGAACTTTGTAACGCCTGTCAAAAAAGCAAAGCGGATATATTGATCCGCACTTTTGATAACGCCGTAAAAGCCTTTAAGTATTGTGCGGTAGATTTCGTTTAAGGACTCATCCTTCCACATGGTTTGAAGGAGGGGCTTATCATATTCATCGATGAGAATGACTGCCTGCCTGCCTGTTTTTTCGTAGGCAGTCCTTATCAAGTTTTGAAAACGGTCAGGGAAGTCAAGGCCTGAACTTCCGTATATTTTTTCATACTCTTGCAAAAAAGAGCTGAGTCTGTTTAAAAGCCCTTCCTTTGTATCGTAGATACCTATATTAAAATCCAAGTAAAGTACGGGATACTCCTGCCAGACTTCCCTTTTCTCTTTTTCTTCCTCCTCAAGTTTTTCGATAGCCAATCCTTTAAACAGCTCTTTTTGACCGAGGAAGTAGGCTTTTAAGGTTGAAAGCAAAAGACTTTTCCCGAAACGGCGGGGACGGCTTAAAAAGTGAACACGGCTCTCATTTACCAATTTCCAAATGAGTTCAGTCTTATCGATATAAACAAAATCTTCTTTTCGTATAACTTCAAAGCTTTGAACGCCTATAGGCATCTTTCTTGTATTCATAGAAACAGTATAACATAAAAAAATAAAATTAACAATTAAAGGGTTTATTTTATTTTAGGATTTTAAAACCCATCACTTGCAAAAAAACTGAAAATATGGCATTATACAAGAGAAATAAAGTTTTATTGGAGTATGCATGAATATTATTTTATTGACCTTGGCCGTATCGCTGGTGTTGTCTCTTTTGTTGGGCCTTTTATTGGGCTTTTTTAAGAAAATATTTTATGTTGAACCGGACAAGACGGCTGCAGCCGTAAGAGAGGTTCTTCCCGGAGCAAACTGCGGTGCCTGCGGTTACCCCGGCTGTGACGGATTTGCCGCAGCAGTTGCGGCAGGAGATGCACCCGTAAACGGATGCCCTGTAGGAGCAGCCCCCGTAGCTCAAGCCATAGGAAAGATAATGGGAGTCGATGCTTCGGCCTCGGCCATGGTAGCGGTTTTAACCTGTCAAGGTTCTCATGATGTATGCAAAAACAAGTGTGACTACATAGGAGTCAAAACCTGTAAGGCTGCAAAGATTTCGATTAACGGAACAAAGGAATGTGATTGGGGATGCATAGGCCTTGGCGACTGCGAACATGCCTGCCCCTTTGATGCCATCCATGTCAAAGAAAACGGACTTCCTGAAGTAGATTACGATAAGTGTACAGGCTGTGCAGTTTGTGTTGCCCAATGTCCGCAGCACATTTTAACCACTGTTCCTATAGATCAAAAGGGAGCCATAGCCCTCTGTTCATGCAAAAACCCGCGTAAGCCCCAGATTATGAAAAACTGTAAGCGAGGCTGCATAAAGTGTATGAAGTGCGAAAAGAACTGTCCTACCGGAGCCATAAAGGTAATAGACGGAATACCCAAGGTAGATTATGCTCTTTGCGATTCATGCAATAAGTGCGTTGAAGGATGCCCGACAAAAGTTCTCATGCTTACAGAAAACAAGATAAAGTTTAACTCTTGCACATCTTGCGAAGGCTGCCAAAGCGCATAAAATGAAAAGCGGAATTGTAACGATAATAGGACGCCCCTCAGCCGGTAAGTCAACTTTCTTAAATACGGCTTCGGGCGAAAAAGTTTCGATTGTATCTTCAATTCCGCAAACCACCCGAAATGCAATCAGAGGTATCGTAAACACCACCAAGGGACAGATAGTTTTTATCGATACCCCCGGCTACCACAAATCCGAAAAAAAACTAAACCTAAAACTTCAAGAAATTGCAAAAACCCGTCTGGAAGAAGGGGATGCCGTCCTATACCTCATAGACCTTTCGAGGGAATTCGGAGAAGAAGAAAAAAACATCTGCTCTCTTTTAAGCTCCTTACAAGAAAAAACAGTAATAGGGCTCAACAAGGCCGATCTTGCCGCCTCAAAGGGAGACGGCGCACCAAAAGCTCCGGCATCCTCAAAAATTGACTTTGCAAGAAAGGAAATATCAAAGCTTCTTCCCGATATTCCGCAAGAAAGAATCGTTGAAATTTCGGCCCTAAAGGATGAGGGCATAAACGAAATTCTATTCCTCCTCATAGAACTCCTTCCCGAAGGAGAAGCTCTCTACCCGAAAGACATCTACACCGATCAGGATGTGGTCTTTAGGATTACCGAAATTATAAGGGAACAGGCCATAGCCCACACCAGAGAAGAAATTCCCCACGCCCTCTATGCAGGGGTAGAAGATGCAGAAATGCGTAAAAACGGCAAAGAGCTTTGGGTACGGGCCTTTCTCTATGTCGAAAAAGAGAGCCAGAGGGCCATGCTCATAGGCAAGGGAGCGGCCGTCATCAAAAGCATAAGAGTAAAATCCATGGCCGAAATGCGTAAAATCTTTCCTTATAAGGTTCAGCTGGATCTTCAAGTCCGTGTCAACAAAAACTGGCGCCAAAAAGATAGTATTATACAGAAGATTTCGTATTAGAATTTCCTAATGCTTAAAGTGCCTTACTCCCGTTACCAGCATAGCCATTCCGTGTTTGTTACATTCTTCAATGCTTAAATCGTCTCGGATTGAACCGCCGGGCTGGATTACGGCCTTTATGCCTGCCTTGCCGGCTTCTTCGATTGTGTCGGGAAAGGGGAAAAAGGCATCTGAGGCAAGGACAGCATCCTTTACCCGCTCTCCGGCTCTTTCGATGGCTTGGCGGGCGGCATCCACGCGGTTGGGCTGGCCGCAGCCTATGCCGACGGAGCAAAAGCCTTTTTGAGGATTTGAAGCATCTATCGGGGCTGCAAGGAGAATGGCATTGGACTTAACCATGGTGCAGGCCTTCATGGCAAATTGTAAAAGAGACCTTTCAAGGGGTGTTGCCTTCCTTGAAGCTGCGTCCTTATATTCGGTGCTTTCAGGGTCGCCTAAATCTTTTTCCTGCTTTAAAAAGCCTCCCAAGACCGACTTATATTCATAAAGCTCTTTTTCTTGAGGGAAGGGAGCCTCGATGAGGCGTAAGTTTTTTTTGCCAGACAAAAGCTCTTTTGCTTCTTCGGTAAAAAGAGGGGCTATAATACACTCGACAAACAAGGAGCCGAGAGTTTCAAACGAAGCCTTATCGAAGGGGCGGTTTAAGGCGATTATACTTCCAAAGGCTGAAACAGGGTCGCAGTCGATGGCGGCCCTTAGGGCTAAAGAAACTTCCGAATGGGGAGAAGAATATGCGGATTCCTTTGCATCCTCTTTATTTATTTCGGCAAGGCCGCAGGGGGTGAGGTGTTTTACCACAACGGCTGCAGGTTTTGTAAACATAGAAACAGCCCTCCATGCAGCATCGGCATCTAGGATGTTGTTATAGGAAAGCTCCTTTCCCTGTAAGACCCTGCCTCCTAAGGGGCCTGTCTTAGGCTCGTTTGTGTAAAGCCATGCCCTTTGATGGGGATTTTCCCCGTAACGCAAATCCTGCCCGGGATAAGCACATAGGGTGAGGGAGGTCTTTTCTTCCATATCCCGGCTAAGCCCGCTAAGCCAAGAAGTTATCGCCGCATCATATCGGGTACAAAGATCAAAGGCCTTTATTGCCAATCTTTTGCGTAAAGAAAGAGAAATTTCTCCCGTCTTTTCGATTTCGGAGGCTGCGGCCTCATAGTCGGCGGGGTCGCAGACAATTGCAACCCGGGAATAGTTTTTTGCGGCAGCCCTTAAAAGAGCGACTCCTCCTATGTCTATGTTTTCTATACAATCGCTTTCGGTTGAATCCGGGGAGCTTATAGTTTTTTCAAATGGGTATAGGTTGGCTATCACAATGTCGATTTCGCTAAAGCCTAGGGCCTTAAGCTCTGCCCTATCCTCTTCGGTATCGCGGGCTAAAATGCCGCCATGAATCATGGGATGAAGGGTCTTAACCCTTCCGCCTAAAATTTCAGGCGAAGAGGTATATTCGGAAACCTCTTTTACCTTAATGCCTGCCTCTTCCAAGGTCTTTGCAGTTCCTCCTGAGGCAATAAAATCATAACCGGCCGCTTTTAAACAAGCCGCAAAATCCTTTAACCCAGTCTTATCCGAAACCGATGCCAATACCAATCCCATAACTTCTTTCCTTTAATGTAAAGTTTTTAATGTTTTTATTACAAGGGCGTGTTCCGCCTCATGTACTCTTTTTTCAAAATCTTCTAATCCCTCATTTTCAAAAATCGGAACTTCTTCGGCAAAAATTACAGGCCCCGAATCGACTCCCTCATCGGGAACAAAGTGGGTCATAATTCCGCACCGCGAAATTTCCCCCTTCATAAAGGCCTCGTACTGCCGCTCTATAGCTTCCGTTCCCGGAAAGGTCCCGGGCAGGGCCGGATGAAGATTTATAAGCCTATCCTTAAATGAAGCTATAAAGCTATCCGTTAAAATTCTCATCCAGCCCAAAAGCAAAACATAGTCCGGTTTAAATTCCTTAACCTTTTCTGCAAGAAGGGCATCATATTCGTTCCGGGATGATCCTTTTTTAAAGGGAAGATAAAGGGGTTTAATTCCTTCCCTTTCGGCACGGGTCAGAGCAAAGGCATCTTTTTTGTTTGATACAACAGCCTCAATCGTATAATCAATGGTACCCTTTTTTATTCCGTCGATTACGGCTTGAAGATTAGACCCATTCCCCGAAACCAGCACCACAAGTTTTTTCTTCATTCCTAATTCCTAATTATTAATTTGCTCCGCAGCAGTGCTTGTATTTTTTTCCGCTGCCGCAAGGACAGGGATCGTTTCTTCCGACCTTGGGAACGGTACGCACAACTTGAGCATTTTCGGGACGGCTACTTGCAGAAAGGGCTGTCTGCCCTCCGCCAGAAAAACTACCCATCGAGTTGTGTTGAGCATTTCCCTGAATGGAACGCATTTGCCGTGAAGCATGGGCTTCTTCTTCCGTGCTGATTTGAACACGGACAAGACGGGAGGCGATTTCGATTCTTATATCGTCAAGCATGGAATAAAAAATATCGAAGCCTTCAAGCTTGTACTCTGTCAAAGGATTTTTTTGGCCGTAGGAGCGAAGATAAACAGCCTCGCGTAAGGATTCCAAATTTTCAAGATGGTCGAGCCATTTTTTGTCGATAGCCTGCAAGTATTGATAGCGGATAAACATGTTTAAGTTTTCCTTACCGGCAAGAGCTTCTTTTTCTTTTAGTTCCTTTGTAAAATGCTCGACAAATTCGTTTATCTCTTCTTCATGATTCTTTTTATCGATGTTTGCAAAATCTTCTTCGGTCAGGGTATAGGCAAACTTTTCCCTAAAGATGTCCTTTATAAGACGGGCTCTCTCTTCCTTTTCGGTCTTTGAGCTTGAACTATACTCATCGAATTTTTCGCTTATAAATTCTTCTAACGTGGCATAAATACGCTCGATGAGGTTTTCGTCTGCAAGGATTGCATTGCGCTGCTCATAGATAAAGGAGCGCTGTTCGTTTAATACGTCGTCATATTCCAGCAAATGTTTTCGAATATCGAAGTTACGGTTTTCCACCTTTGTCTGAGCCTTTTCGATACTCTTATTTATCCAAGGATGCTCTATTGGGTCTCCGGCCTGCATTCCGACCTTGGACATAACATTCTTTAAATTTTCGCCTCCGAAAAGCCTCATGAGGTCGTCATCGAGAGAAAGGAAGAATTTGGAGCGGCCCGGATCTCCCTGACGGCCTGAACGACCTCGAAGCTGGTTATCGATTCGGCGGCTTTCATGACGCTCAGTACCTATTACATAAAGGCCTCCAAGAGATTTTACCTCGTTATAGTCATCCTGCCATTTTGCATATTCTTCTGCAAGAACTTTTTCGTAGTAATCGGGATTGGGATTTGTTCCCGTACGTTTTTTGGCGCGCATTTCGGGGCTTCCTCCCAGCTTAATGTCGGTACCTCGTCCTGCCATGTTGGTGGCTATGGTAACAGAGCCCTTTGCTCCGGCTTCTGCAATGATGAGGGCTTCCCTCTCGTGATTTTTGGCATTTAAAACCTCGTGCCTTACCCCCCTCTTAGTCAAGAGTTTTGAAATAAGCTCGGATTTTTCGATAGAAACCGTACCTACAAGGACGGGCTGCCCCCTCTTATAGGCCTCGCTTATTTCGGTACAAAGGGCCTCAAATTTGTCGTTCTCGTTTAGATAGATTACATCATGTTCGTCCTTTCGGGCAACGGGAAGGTTGGTCGGAATAACTACAACGTCAAGGTTATAAATCTTTGTAAACTCTACGGCTTCCGTATCGGCCGTACCGGTCATGCCGGAAAGCTTGTCGTACATCCTAAAAAAGTTTTGGAAGGTAATAGTCGCAAGGGTTCTATTCCTTTGAGCGATCTTAATATGCTCCTTAGCTTCGATAGCCTGATGGAGCCCGTCCGAATAACGGCGCCCCTCCAAAACACGGCCCGTAAACTCGTCTACTATCTGTACCTGTCCGCCTTGAACAACGTAGTCTACATCTATATGGAAAAGAATATGGGCGCGCACCGATTGGGTAAAATAGTGAATATATTCAAAGTTTTCTTCATCAAAGAGGTTTCCGCTTTTGATAAGCCCCTGTCTTTGGAGGATGTCCTGAATATGGAGCATACCGGAATCGGTAAAGGAAATGCGCTTACTTTTTTCGTCTACCGTATAATCCCCGATAACTTCTTCGCCTTCAAGCTCATTAGGATATTCTCCCGTTTCGGGATTTTTTTCGACTTCTTTTAATTGACCGATAAGGCGGTCAACCTCAAAAAAGCGCTGAGTGTCGTCTTCGGCAGCTCCCGAAATAATCAAGGGAGTTCTAGCCTCGTCTATCAAGATAGAGTCGATTTCGTCTACGATTGCAAAGGAAAATTCCCTTTGGGTCTTATCCTTCAGCCTCATCTGCATATTGTCGCGGAGGTAGTCAAAACCGAACTCGTTATTTGTACCGTAGGTTATATCGCAGTTATATTCTATACGGCGGGCATCGTTTTCCATATTGGAAAGGATAACGCCGACACTTACTCCGAGGTAAGAATAAACAGGCCTCATCCAGTCGGCATCGCGCTCCGCAAGGTAATCGTTTACCGTTACAATGTGAACGCCCTTTCCGGTCAAGCTGTTTAGATAGGCGGCGGCAACGCTCATAAGGGTTTTACCCTCACCCGTCTTCATTTCAACAATCTTTCCCGAATGGAGAACAAGGGAGCCTAAAATCTGAACATCGTAGGGACGCTCTCCCAAGATACGCCTAGCTGCCTCACGTGCAAGGGCAAAGGCTTCAGGAATAAAGGAATTCAAGGACTCGCCTTTTTGATAGCGTTCCCTAAACTCATTCGTTTTTGCCTTAAACTCCTCCTCGGAGAGGGAAAGAGCCCAAGCCTCTTTTTCGTTTATCTTGTGTAAAATCGGAAGCATGGCCTTAATATCCCGCTCATGCTTCGAACCGAAAAGAATTTTAATTATAGAATCTAACATATTATGTATAATGTATCAAAATTTAAAGAAAAAGAGAAGAGGGAAACGGCTTAACTTCTTTTAGGAATAAGAATTTTTATAAAATTTCTTTTTTAGCCTTGACAAGTGTTTATATACAGTATATACTGTATATACATTAGGCAGCGCTATTTTTTTAAGGAGGTAAAGGAAATTCTAAAAATAATTATATCCAATTCATCCCAAGATCCTATATACGAACAAGTATATTCGGCAATAAAAAAGGCAATCCTAAACGGAGAAATAGAAGAGGGAGCTCCCCTCCCCTCCATAAGGACCTTGGCAAAGGATTTACAAATTTCGGTTATCACAACCAAGAGGGCCTACGATGAATTGGAAAGGGACGGCTTTATAGACTCGGTTCAAGGAAAGGGCTCCTTTGTAGCCTACCAAAATCCTGAAAGGCTTAAAGAAGCCGGAAGGAGCATAGTTGAAGAAAAGATAGCCGAGGCCATCGATGAGGCCAAAAGGCTCAAGATAACGGAAAAAGAATTTTTACAAATTGTAAAACTTCTTTTTGATGAAGATTAAATAGGATTAATTATGATTGATTATATTTTAAACATAAAAAACTTAAACAAGGATTATAAAACTTTTAGTATTAAAAACATAAACTTGCAAATCCCTAAAGGGACGGTGATGGGGTTTATTGGAGCAAACGGAGCCGGAAAAACCACAACGATTAAGCTCATCATGCAGCTAATCAAAAAAGATTCGGGGCAAATAGAAATTTTCGGACAGCCGGCCGAAAAAAACTTTAACGCAATAAAACAAGATATAGGCTTTGTGTATGATGAGCCTTGTTTTTATGAGCAATTAAAGATAAGGGACATGACAAAGATTATCGCTCCATTTTACGGCTCTTGGGATTGGGAGGTTTACAAAAATTATCTTTCTCAATTTAAGCTGGATGAAAATCAAAAAATAATGCAGCTTTCAAAGGGAATGAAAACCAAGTACTCCCTTGCCGTCGCCCTATCCCATCATGCGAGGCTTATAATTATGGACGAGCCTTCAAGCGGATTAGATCCGATTATAAGGCGGGAGCTTTTGGATATTTTTTATGACGTAATAAGCGACGGAAAATCGAGCATCTTTTTTTCTACACATATTACAAGCGATTTGGAGCGCATTGCAGACTACATCACCTTTATCAAAAACGGAGAAATAGTTTTTTCAAAGAGAAAGGACGATGTTTTTTCGGAATACTCGTTAGTAAAGGGAGGTCTTGATGAGCTAAAAGACGGAATAGAAAATAAGCTTATCGGAATACGCAAAACCGGAGTAGGCTTTGAAGCCCTCACAAAAGAAAAACAAGGTCTTCCTTCAAGCCTAATAATGGAAAAGCCTTCTTTAGAAGACATCATGTTTTTTTATGAAAAGGCTTCAAATTAAGTTTTTATAGGAGATTCGATAAACAGTTAGGAGAAATTTTATGAGACAATTGATTTTAACACATATAAGAAAAACAAGAGAAAATAAGTTTTTTATGGTGATACTTATCACAATAATAATACTAACTCCCATTATGGTTATGGGAAATAGTAAATACGGTATTTTGGGATTCTTTTTTCCGTTTGTGGTATCTATGCATATTTTTTCTGCTGCTACAAAAATTGAAAGAATAGAAGGCTTTAGAATCGGTGAAGATATCTTATTAAATTCCTTGCCTGTAAGCCGGAAAGAAATAGTTCTCAGCCGATACCTTATTATCTTTTTATTCGGTATGTCGGCAATGCTTCTTTCAGTTTTATCGCAAATAACGGTTTCTGCCGCATTTAAAAGACCTATAGCTATACCTAAAGAAGTTTTTATCATTTTTATAGTTTGCCAATTTATATATAATGTTTTATTTATTCCCTTGGAATACTTTGACAACAAAAAAGCAAATACTATAAAGGGCATTTTATATGGTCTAACTATTTATTTTGTCAGTAAAAAAAATTTAAGTGTACCTTTCGATTACATAATAAATCTTAAGGGGATTGCACCGGCCGTAGTCTTTGCAGGAATAATTATTTTATCTATTTATTATTCGATTTTTTTGAGCATTAAAATATATGAGAAAAAGGAATTTTGATCAAAGTTCCATAAAGAGCAAAGTTTAACCTTCTATTATGACAACGGCGGCGGCGGTAGTTTTTTCGTGGCTTAATGAAAGATGACAAGATTCCCCGCCTTTTTTGTTTAAAGCGTCAAGGGCGGTGCCGGAAAGTTTTAAAAAAGGTCTTCCGGCCTTATCGTTTGCAACGGCTATATCTTTTAGCTCTATCCCGGCCAAGCCTGTTCCAAGAGCTTTTCCTAAGGCTTCTTTTGCAGCAAAGCGGACAGCCAGGGAACGGGCTGCTCCATTTTCCTTCGAAAGCACATATTCAATTTCTTCTTTGCAAAAAAACCTTTCAAGGAGCTTTTTATTGCTCAGCCATTTTTCGAGGCGGGAAACTTCAACTATGTCTATACCGAGACCGAGTATCATAGTTTATTCGGAAGACTTTGTCCTGACTTCAAACTGAATGTTTTTAGGGTTTGCATCTATAAGAGAAAGCTTTCCGGGAATAACGGCTTGAACAGGTAAGCTGTATACACCGGGTTTCGTTATATTGCTGCAGTTTACCCTCAAAACATTTTCAGGCGGAACCCATGAAGCAATAACAGTCTTAGTACCTCTTACAGTAATACTTCCCAAAACGGAATCCGAAACAACTTCAAATTTCTCGTTTAGATTATCAAAATAAAGAGCTATTTCCTCATAAGTTTGTAAACTTACTATTTCGCGTATCTTAATCGAATAGGCAATTCTGGAAGTCCCTATTACGGAAACAAGGGGATTAGAGGCAAACACATCTACATAGCCCGAAAAGCCTGTTTTGCGGTTATCTATTTGTACGCTGTTTGTCAGCATTTCTTCAATTTGCGAAACGGCAGAGTGAGGCCCCTTTATTTCTACTGTAGCAGGATCCACGTCTCTTTCATAAACCTCATAATTTTCTGCCGGAACGCCGCCTAGATTTAAGCGGACATTAACCCTCTTAGATAAACTTTCCTCAAGCGTCAACTTTATATCGGAAGGTTCAACTTCAACTTCAAAATCACTGATACTTGAAGCCAAGCCCTTTAGTTTAGCCTGTATGGGAATGCGGTACTCTCCTGGACTGCTGATTGCAGACAAATCCATATAAGCCATTATATGTTCTTCCCGAATAGGGGCTATAACGGTAGAATCTCCCCAGACCGAAATTTTTACCAGCCTCGGAATATTTACAGCCGGAACCAACTCTCCCGAATTTTCTATAACGAGGGGAGCATAAAAGTATTTTTTTTCTAAAAGGCTGCCCTTATATAACTGCACCAAAACTATGGCAAGGGCAAAACTTATAACCTTTGCAAGCCAGTTTTCCGCTAAGCGGTCAATTATTTTTTTAATTTTCATCTTGTAAGGCCTCCGCTAAATCCAAAGATTCTTCTTGAGCAAAATATTTTTTTATTTCCAAAAGCTGCTCAAGCTGGGCTACAACTTCATCAGCACTTAAATCGTAATAAAGGTGGGAATCATAGGCAAGGCTCAAGGCCCCCGTTTCTTCGGATACGACAAGAACTACTGCATCAGTTTCTTCGGAAACACCTATTGCCGCCCTGTGACGGGTTCCAAAGCTCTTTCTTATATCCTGCTGTTCCGAAAGGGGGAGGAAGCAGCCGGCTGAAACTACCATTCCGTTTTGCACAATTGCAGCTCCGTCATGAAGAGGAGTATCATGCCCGAAAATCGTAACCAGAAGACTTGATGAGAGCCCCGCATTAAGTTTTGTTCCCGTATCGATAATATCCTTTAAATTATTCCGGCGCATAAAAACTACCAACATTCCCCGCCTTTTGTCGGATAAGATTTCGGCAGCAGTAACAACGGAATCTATATGACTGTGGTTTGAGTGCTTTCCGGTTCTGAGCCAGTTGCTCTGCCCTATCTTTAAAAATATTTTACGAAGTTCCGGCTGGAATACGATGGCGACACCTATAACAAGGCCGGGACCTAGGGTATTTAAAATCCATAAAAGGGTTTCAAGCTTAAAAATCATGGCAACGGCATAAATGACCAAAATCGACATTGCACCCTTTATAAGCTGAATTGCCTGAGTTTTTAATAAAATTTGGTAGGCCTTGTACATCAAAAAAGCAAGTAAAAGCACATCAAAAACAGGCCTTAGATATGAAGAATAAAAAGCCGTAATGTTTCTAATAAATTCCATATCCTAATTCTCCTTTACCGGAACAGAGGTCAAAGCCGAAGCGGTATGAGTTTCGGCAAGAAGCAGCTCTGCTGCCTGCACAATGTGTTCTGCCGATACACCTGCTCCTTTAAAAATTTCGGAGCGGGTTCCATGGGGGAAGAACATATCTTCAAAGGCAAGCACCTCGGTTCTTTTATTTTGATATCCGGTTTTACTGCTTTGGTGCCCGGCTTTGTTAATTTGGGACCTTAAAATAAGGGATTCCAAGTGCGAGCTTAAGCTGCCTATCTTCATGCCGTCTTCTACAAAAAGAATGTGTGAATAATCTTTTGTAATATTTAAAAAATATTTTTCGTCTATGGGCTTTGCAAATCTCACATTATATATATCCGTAAACAAGCCCTTATGCGCAAGAATTGCAGAAGCCTCTTTAACTTCATTGTACATCCCTCCGGTACAAGCTATTAAAATGCGGCTCTTATCGGAATTCTTTATCAGTACACCCCGCCCTTTTTCTATGCTTTGAGAAAATTCGGGTATTTCTTTAGGACAATCGGCCTTAGGATATCTTATTGCTATCGGGTTATCCTGAATAAGGGACCAAGAAAGCATTAGATCCAGCTCTTTTTCGGATGCAGGGCAAAGGATTGTCATATTGGGAATGGGGCGAAGCAAGGCTATGTCAAAAAGCCCCTGATGGGTTTCTCCGTCAGCAGGAACGGGGCCCGCTCGGTCTATAGCAAAGACTACAGGCAAGTTTTGTATTGAAGTATCATGTATAACCTGATCTATTGCACGCTGTAAAAAGGTACTGTAAATTGCCGTAACAGGTTTCATCCCGGCAGAGGCCAGGCCTGCTGCAAAGGTAACGGCATGGCCCTCGGCAATACCTACATCAAAAAATCTTTCAGGAAATTTATTATGAAATAGAGAAAGACCGGTTCCCGATTCCATGGCTGCCGTTATGGCAGCTATCTTAGGGTTCTTTTCGGCAGCTTTTACCAAGGACTTTCCAAAGGCTTGAGTAAAGGTAATCGCATCGTTTTTTTCTACCTTTCCGTCGGCAATGTTAAAGGGGCCAATTCCGTGGAAGGCCGAAGGATTTATTTCGGCCAAGGGATAGCCCTTGCCCTTTATAGTTTCAACAAGCATAACAACGGGACTGTTTAATTTTTTTACGTTTTTTAAAACCTTTTCAAGTTCCCTTATGTTATGGCCGTTTATGGGACCTACATATTCAAAACCGAAATCCACAAAGATGTTGTTCTTGTAGAATATCCCCTTCATTCCCCGCTTTAAACGCCAAATTATAGAATTAAGTTTGTTTCCTACAAGGGGAATTGAACCCACAGCCTTGTCAAAAAGGTACTTAAAGCGCTGGTAACCCTCATGAACGGTAAGGCGGCTCAAGTACTCGGAGAAAGCTCCGGTATTTTTGCTTATGGACATTTTATTATCGTTGATTATAACGATTAAATCTTTTTTTAGTTCTCCGGCATTGGAAAGAGCTTCAAAGGCCATCCCGCCGGTCATAGCGCCGTCACCTATAACGGCTATAACCTTACCGCTGTCCTTGTTCAGCCTTTTTCCTTCAAGAATGCCTAGGGCTGCAGAAATCGAAGTTGAGGCATGGCCGGTATTAAAGGCATCATGGATGCTTTCCTCTCTCTTGGGAAAACCTGAAAGACCCTCCCAAAGGCGCAAGGTAGAAAAGCGGGCTTGTCTGCCTGTTATCATCTTATGAGTATAGGCCTGATGACCGACATCCCAGACAATTGCATCATGGGGACTTGAAAAAACCCTGTGGATCGCAAGAGTAAGCTCAATTACCCCCAAATTGCTTGCAAGATGACCGCCGTTGTGTCCTACTACAGTGAGAATTTCTTTTCTTATTTCTACAGCGAGGTCTTTAAGTTCATCATAGGAAAGGAGCTTTATATCCTCGGGGCCTTTTATTTTACTTAATAAGGTTTTCTTTGTCATTCTGTTCCGCTGAAATCTAAAAAAAAGGGGCTTCAAAACTGAGCCCCCCTTCCGTTTAACCGAAAGCTATAGATATTTGAACAATTAGGGGTAGACACTCCTAATTTATTTCTTGTTCTTATGTCGATTCTTTCTAAGCTTCTTCTTTCGTTTATGCGTCGACATCTTCTTTCGTTTTCGTTTTTTTCCGCAAGGCATTCCGGCTCTCCTTAAATAAATAGTATAGGGTCAATAATATTACAAAATGGATAGCTTGTCAATACTAAAGCCCCATTTTTTTAAGGATAATTTAAAATCATCCTATCTTTGATTATTTAACTAATTTGCGCTTATTTAGCTGATAACTTCAAATTTATAACTTTCTTCTTCCTTGTCAAATGTATAATTATAGGTTCTAAGAGCTTCAGCTTCAACTTCCAGTTTAACCGGCCCATAGGTTGTGCTTACGTTCTTATGAAGAACACCCGGCCTTGAAAAAGTAAAGGTAGATTCAATCACATGGGTTCCGGGATTTACATAAAAGCCGCTTTTTAGCTTTTCAGTAAAAAACACAGGCTTTTCTCCGTCAACCGAAAGAATTCTTATAGTGTCGGTGGACATTTTAACCATATTTGCATTATAGTTTATATAAATTTTAACCGCATTCGGGTTTTCCTTGAGCCATTTACCCGTATTTTGCTTTTTTAAATTCATATAAATGATTACGCCTATTATATACACAGCGAAAAAGCCGGCTATGATTATCACATAATTGGAATTTAAATTATTAAAAAAATCAGACATAATAGCCCCCTTATTCAAGGTCTTTTTGATGACTTGTATTTAACTTTGCAACAGTTTCACCCAAGCCGAGCTCTTCTAAAAGCTCCATAAACTTAGTGATGCCTATAAGCTCGCAATCTACCAACTCCTCAGTTCCGCCTTCCTTTGTAAGATAGAGTTTGCAGCTTGTTTCCCCTCTGGAAGTTTTAGTAACTGCACGGATCGAAGTTTTGTCGATGTCATACTTCTCCGTTTTTTTTCCTGTTTTTATAAGCAGGGTACGTCCGTCAAGTTCTATTGTAATTAGATTATTAATAATTATAAACCAAACGTAAGCAGCAAAAACAACGATAAACAATAAAAAACCGGCAACAGTACTTTTTACAAAAAAAGAAGCTATTGCAGTAACAAAAATTGCTGCACCCAATCCAAATAAAAGATTTAAAAATACCCTGTAAGGCCGTGCCTTGTATACACTTTTCATATTTTCCTCCGTGAACGTATTATAATCAATTATTTCTGTAAAGGTCAATATCCTAAAACATAACAATCTTGACATTGACAAGGATTTGAATGTAATATCATAGTATAAATACTTTTATTTTAAGAAGGATGCTATGACAAAACAAAAAGTACCGGCGGCTCCATCTGTGCGGAGACTGCCTTCTTATCTTCAACTTATAAAAAAAGCTGAGGCTGATAAGCTGGAATACATATCTGGAACAGTCATTGCCGAAGAATTGGAACTTGAGCCTATTCAGGTAAGAAAGGACTTGACAATTACCGGAATTGTAGGTAAACCGAAAAAAGGTTATCCCGTTAAACTTCTAATAACGGCTATCGAAAAATTTTTAGGATGGAATAAAGAAAAAAAAGCCTTTGTAATAGGGGCCGGAAGTTTAGGCACGGCTCTTTCAGGCTACCAAGATTTTAAAGAACACGGCCTTGAAATTTGCGCAGCCTTTGATTCCGACAAAAGAAAAATAGGAAAAGAAATTCATGGACTTCCCATATTTGGAATGGATGAATTGGAAAAAAAAGTTAAAGAATATAAACCCGAAATCGCTGTTTTGACTGTTCCTTCAAAATATGCCCAAGAAGCCGCAAATGCTCTTGTAAAAGCCGGTATCAAGGCAATTTGGAATTTTACAAACATCAAAATCAATGTACCCGCCGGGGTTATAGTCCAAAAAGAAGATTTAAGTTCCGGTTATGCAATGCTCGGTGTTATGATGAGCGGCAAAAAATAAAATGCAAAAAAATAAATATCAGGCGGAACTTTTTAAAAACCGACTGCAAAAGAGATTTAAGCATTTATCAAAATGGGCAAGAAGAGAAGGTGTTTTTGCATACAGACTGTATGACAAAGATATTCCTGAAATTCCTCTTGCAGTAGACATCTACTTTGCCGAAGAAAACTGCATAATAAACAGTTCTGCCGAAAAAAAAGCTTTTTTACTGATTTATCTTTACAAGCGGCCCTACGAAAAATCCCAAGAAGAAGAAAAGGAATGGCTTTTAGAAATTGAAGAAGCGGCAGCCTCAAGCCTTTCTATTCCTAAAGAAAGAATTTTTACAAAATTGAGGGAAAAGCAAAAGGGAAAAAATCAATACGAAAAAGTTAACTCAAGTAAAAATCTTATGAGTGTAAAAGAAGGAGAATGTTTATTCTACATAAATGTAGAAGACTATTTGGATTCCGGTCTTTTTTTGGATCACCGCCCTGCCCGTTCCATGATTTTTAAAGAAGCAAAAAATAAAAAAGTTTTAAACCTCTTTTCATACACAGGAAGTTTTTCGGTTCATGCGGCAAAGGGCGGCGCTGCTTCAGTAGATTCGGTAGATCTATCCAACACCTACTTAAATTGGGCAAAGGAAAACTTAAAACTAAATAAGCTCTTTGATGAAGAAAAAACTCGGCTTATAAAAAGCGATGTAATCCGATTTTTGGAAAAAGCAATCGAAGAAAAAAAAGAATGGGACTTAATTATCTGCGACCCTCCGACCTTTTCAAATTCAAAAAGTGCGGATGTCTTCGATGTAAATAAGGATTGGCTTAAACTATGCCTTTTATGCCTCGACGTACTTTCAAAAAACGGAAGATTTTATTTTTCGACCAATTCTCAAAAAATAAAATTCGATGAAGCGGAACTGATTAATTCTTCCCCAAAAAAGATAAGGGTAAGGGACATAACAAAGACCTCAATCCCCGAAGACTTTAGAAATCAAAAAATACACAAGATGTGGATGATAGAAGAAGACAAATAGGCAGATCTCTCCACTAATCAAAGAGACCGGGGCTCTATACTAATCGAAAAGACAGGTTTCCCCACTAATCAAAGAGACCGTCTTGCCCATCTCCAAGTCTAGGCGGATTTAACCCCAGATGGTCATAGGCTTTAAGCGTAACCATACGGCCGCGCGGAGTGCGCCGGAGAAGGCCGGACTGGATAAGATAAGGTTCGTAATAATCTTCCAGAGTGTCCTGAGATTCTCCTATCGAGATTGCAAGGGTTTCGGCTCCGACGGGGCCGCCCGAGTAGTTTTCGATAATGGAGCGGAGTATCTGCCTGTCATAGGTTTCAAGACCGAGGCTGTCGATGTTAAGCTGCTTTAAGCCTGCGGCGACTGTCATCTCGTCAATCGCACTCTTGCCTGCAACTTGGGCAAAGTCTCTCATGCGCCGCAACAAACGGTTTGCCACACGCGGAGTTCCGCGTGAACAGCGGGCCAAGGCAAGGGCGGCTTTTTTTTCTATCTTGATTTCGAGGATATAAGCGGAACGGCTTATAATCGAAGCTAGCTCTTCATGGCTGTAAAACTCAAAGCGCTGCACAATTCCGAAGCGGCTTATGAGGGGGCTTGAAACCATCCCTGCCCGCGTGGTAGCCCCGACAAGGGTAAAAGGCGGAATCGGAATGCGCACCGTTCTTGCTCCCGGCCCCTGCCCTATTATCCAGTCGAGTTCATAATCTTCCATTGCGATATAAAGCATCTCTTCGATAGCAGGTTTTAGACGGTGAATCTCGTCTATAAAAAAGACGGAGCGTTCGGTCAGAGTGGTAAGAATACCTGCCAAATCCTTGGGCTTATCGAGGGCAGGAGCTCCCGTAACTTTAAAGTCTACACCGAGCTCGTTGGCCGTAATTTGGGCAAGGGTTGTTTTTCCCAAGCCCGGCGGGCCTATCAAAAAAAGATGATCTAAGCTCTCGCCCCTTTCGCGGGCAGCCTTTATAAAGACGGATAAATTTTCTTTTGCCTTTGTCTGCCCCTGAAAGTCAACAAGAGAGCGGGGACGAAGAGCCCTATCCTTTTCGTCCCCGGCCTGCTCTTCCGGGCGCACTACCTCAAAATCATCGCTCATAATTTTATCGTTTAAAGCGCGGCCTTAAAGATTGCATAAACATCTTCGGCTCTAAGTTCTTGAAAGCCGTAGATAACTCCGTTTTTGCCTCGGTGAGCAACGGCAGCTTCCGCCATTTCTTTTAAATGCTCTTCGCCGATTCCCACTTCTTTTAAGGTCATCGGAATGCCGAGAGATTTAAAAAAGTCTGAAGTACACTCGATTGCTTTTTCGGCCGTTTTATAAACTTCACCTCCCTTAGGAAGACCCCAAACATTTATGCCGTAATCGGCTATCTTTTTTACGGTTTTATCGTTTAAGCACCGGCGCAGCCAATGAGGGGTCAAGATAGCCAAGCCCACTCCGTGAGTGATGTCGTAAAAGGCGCTCAGCTCGTGCTCCATAGGGTGAACCGACCAAGCCGTTTTTTTGCCGTCACTTAAAAGGCCGTTTATAGCCCAAGTGCCTGCCCACATAAGGTTTGAGCGGGCTTCGTAGTTTTCGGGATTTTCAATAGCCAAAGGGCCGTACTCTATACAGGTTTTTAAGATGCTCTCTGCAAACCTGTCTTGAAGATAGGCGCCGTCATTTAGAGTGAAATAACACTCGAAGGTGTGGCTCATAATATCGGCCGTACCTGCGGCTGTCTGATTTTTAGGAACGGAATAGGTGTATTCGGGATCAAGAACCGAAAATTTAGGAAGAAGAGACGGAGCTCCGAAGCCGAGCTTTTCCTTGGTTTTAAGGTTTGAAATAACTGCTCCTCCGTTCATCTCGGAACCGGTCGCAGAAAGGGTAAGGACTGTTCCTATAGGGAGCACGTTTTTAATTTCGGCCTTGCCCGTAATCAGATCCCATGCACTTCCTTCATAGTTTACGCCCGCAGAAACAGCCTTTGAGCAGTCGATGGTGCTTCCCCCTCCGACAGGCAGGATAAAATCCAGCTTATGCTCGCGGACTATTTTTATGCCCTCCTCAACTTCTTCAATACGGGGATTCGGAGAAATACCTGAAAGTTCCTTATAAAAAATTCCGGCTTCATCAAGTTTTTTTACGATTGTGTCATAAAGCCCAATTTTTTTGATACTGCCTCCACCGTAACAAAGGAGAACCCTTTTTCCGTATTTAAGAATCTCAGACGTTAAGTTCTCGATACTGCCCTTACCGAATAAAATTTTAACCGGTACTTCAAATTCAAAATTATACATACTCTACCTCCATAAAAACTTTTTGCAGGAAACATCAGTTTCCGAAAAAAGTTTTTTCAAGCGGTTTGTTTACAAACCGCATACAATAAACGATGTTTGCCGTTTACGGCAAACTCGAAGATAAACAGTGAGGCTGAATTCCTGCCGAGCTGTTTATCGTACCTCCATAATCTATAAAAACTTTATGCCCAGTTCATTGAGCGTTCTACCGCTTTTTTCCATCCGGCATAGAGAGAGCTTCTTTTTGCTTCTTCCATGTCCGGCTTAAATTCCCTTTCGATATCCTGTATCCGTTTTATCTCGCCCTGCTCCTTCCAAAAGCCGACTGCAAGGCCTGCAAGATAGGCAGCACCCAAGGCCGTCGTTTCTTTTTCGAAGGGGCGCAACACAGGAACGTTTAAGATATCCGACTGGAACTGCATTAAAAAATTATTTGCGCAGGCCCCGCCGTCAACCTTGAGCGACTTTAAATTTATCTTGGAATCCCTTTCCATAGCATAAAGGACATCCTTTGTTTGATAGGCTATGGCTTCCAAGACCGCACGGACAATATGCTCTCTTTTTGCTCCCCTTGTCAAGCCCAAGAGGGCTCCTCTTGCATACATATCCCAATAGGGTGCACCAAGGCCCGAAAAGGCCGGAACAAAGTAGACCCCGTTCGTATCGTCTACAAGCCCTGCATAGTATTCCGTTTCGTGTGCATTATAGATAAGCTTTAACTCATCCCGCAGCCACTGGACTGCAGCCCCCGCTATAAAGCTGCTTCCCTCCAAAGCATATTTTACACTATTATCTATGCCGAATGCAATAGTCGTAAGAAGCCCGTTTTCAGATTCGATAATTTTTTCTCCCGTATTCATGAGCATAAAGCAGCCCGTACCGTAGGTGTTCTTTGCAGAGCCTTCTTCAAAACAGGCTTGGCCGAAAAGAGCGGCCTGCTGATCCCCCGCAGCTCCCGCAATAGGAATCTTAGCTCCGCCGAAGGTGTGTTCATCGGTATATCCGTAAACATAACTTGAAGGCTTAACCTCAGGCAGCATGGCTTTAGGAATATCAATAGCCTTTAAAAGTTCTTCATCCCATTGCAAGGTGTGAATATTAAAAAGCATTGTGCGGGAAGCGTTTGTGTAATCGGTTACATGCACCTTGCCTCGAGTCAAATTCCAGATAAGCCAGGTGTCGATGTTCCCGAAAAGGAGCTCGCCTTTTTCGGCCATAGACCTTGCCTCAGGCACATTGTCTAAGATCCACTTTATCTTGGTTCCCGAAAAATAAGCATCTATTATCAAGCCGGTTTTTTTTCTGATGGAATCGGAAAGGCCTTTTTCTTTAAGGGCATCGCAGATATCGGCTGTTCTTCGGCATTGCCAAACTATGGCGTTGTAAACGGGGCGGCCCGTGTTTTTATTCCAGACAACGGTTGTTTCTCGCTGATTGGTAATGCCGATTGCGGCAATCTCTTGGGTGGAAACTCCGCTTCTTTCCAAAACCTCGCGGGCTACACCGCTTTGCTTTCCCCATATTTCCATGGCATCATGCTCGACCCAGCCCTGCTTAGGAAAAATTTGAGAAAACTCCTGCTGAGCCGTTGCAAGTTTTTTTCCGCTTTTATCGAACAAGATTGCCCTGCAGCTGGTAGTCCCCTGATCAAAAGCTAATACATATTTTTTCATCTTAGATCCTCCAATCTTCCCTGTTTCATTGCATACACTTCCATACTATCTCCAAGTCTAAACATCTTGCTTATAGACAAAACAATTTTCCAAAGTATTCCGTTCTTTTTAAGATTTTTACACCATTTAAATCTCTCAGGATGGTGCCCTATAGAAACGATTTTTAAAACCTTAAAGCCGTACATACCAAGCTGATCTCTAACCGTTTTAGCATCCCAAATGGAATAGTGGTCTGTAGGACTTTCTGCAAAAAATTTATAAGGCAAAAAGGTTCCGGTAACACCGGAAAGGTTTGGAGTAGAAAAAGCAAAGATTCCGCCCGGCATTAACAGGTCGTTTACTTTTTTTAAAACGGAATCCAAGTCTTGAAAATGTTCGATGACAAACCACATAGTAACGGCTGCAAAACCGTCGTCTTTGATAGGAGTTAAAACCGATTCAAATCCGCTTCCCGTCATTTGCTTTTGGTAGATGTACTCATAAGATGGAGGCAATGAAGGAAAGGCCGAAACAAAGGCCGGAAGTTTTAGCTCATCGGTTACATATTTTACTGCCGCTTCCGAAATATCGGTTCCCACTGCGTACCAGCCCGAATACTTTGCAGCAAGAACAAAGGGACCGTAGGCACAGCCTATATCCAATATTTTCTTTTCGCCGTCAAAAATACTGTATTCTCTTTTGCGGTAAAAAATATCGATATAGAGTTTATCGATAATTTCCATCCGCCGCATTCCCTGTTTTCTTATAGATTCAAAGTCCTCTAAATAAGTCTTGCCGTATTGAGCCTTATACTCATCAAAAAAATAAGTTTTGGTATATTGCTTTGGAGGACTTACTATAAAAGAAATATGATACATACCGCATCGCAGACAATGAGCCATAGTTCGATCCGGAGTTCTGGCTGCAACTTCGGAGGTACTTTCTTCCCCGCATATGGGACACAGGTGTTTTGAACCGAAGGATAAATTTTTTATAAGCGAAGGTAACTCCTTGGATTCGGAATACGGAGTAATAATATTAGGTATCTTAATTCCATGGGAAAAAAGATTAGCAAAGTCTATAACGGAAGGGATTCCAGGAGGAAGAGATGTAAAACCGGCCGCTAAACCTAACTTATAATGATAATCGGTAGGAGAAGCCAAAATCACATAACAGCCTGCGGCCAAGGCTTCAAAAGCCGTAAACCCGTAATGAGTTACAACCAAATCCCATTCATGAAGCCTCTCTTTTAAATTATCAATTCCTGAAAAAACTTTAATTTTTCCTTCACATTGTTTTATATCTTCAAAGCTCAAATTTATATCTATTGCAGAAACATCAAATTTTAAAGAAGCTAGAATTTGCGCAATAGGGAGGGTCATCCTATAAGAATTTTCACCGCCGCAAACTACAAGAACCCTTGTTTTTTTAGGAGTCAAGTGTATCTTTTTATTTTTAATAAATTTGTTGGTTGAAAGCTGCTTTCTCCTATTTACCGGAAGGGATATTAACTCAGGCGAAAAAAGATTAGGAATCCGGTCGGAGATAGAAGCATCTTCAGAAGAGCTTACATTTTTAAGTGAAGGCAATATATCCAAAATAAAATCTGCAAATCCTCGTCCGGTGCCGCCGTCGTCAATTGCTATAACATGCCCTTTATTCTTAAAAAAAGCCATCTCATCTTCAGAAGTTCTAAACCTGTCCAAGACTATCATGGCTGCTTTTTTTGGAAACTCATTTACGATTATATCGGAAGGAATTGAATTTAAAAGAGATTTTGAAAAATTAGGATAATCCGACTCGGGTATATAGATCAAACATCTTAATTTTCCCAAAAGAGATCTAGTCAAATCACATACCCTGTGCAGGTGACCACTTCCGCGGCCCGGAGTAACCGAAGGACAAAAGACCACCAATCTATCGGCATAACTTACAGCCTCAACTATATCGGCAGGCATAAACGGAGACTTTTTTTTATTTGAAATTAAATACTTATAAATTTCTTTTGCCTTTTCATAGTCTTCGGCGGTATCAACGGTAGTACGCAGATCGGGATAATACCACGCAGGCGGAGTCGTCTCTCTAACACATCTATACTTATCGGAATGACCGTAAATTGCAGGAGACACATGCTCATGAGCATATTCATCATCGGTTTCGGAAGCGGCTTTTAAAAGAGAATCGGCTTTGATAATTTCTATTCCGGAGCCGTGCGGAAGGCCTGTGTAAGTAAAATAGTCAGGCTCCCCCAATTCAAAATAACGGCGGATTGAAGCTTCTGCAGCTTGAACAAAGAGAAACGGATTATCGGCCGTAACCCTAATAATAGCTTTTAAAGGTTTATTCGGAAAAGTGGAATTAATAAACCCAACGGCATCACAAAAACGCTTTAACACATCTTCTTCAGGACCCTCAATACAAAGATAACCTAAGGATTCGGCTATCGGTTGAAATTCTTTTTTTGAATTGGTATCGCAGGCTAAAATAAAATGTTCGGCAGGCAATTCTCTAACCGAATCCAAAACTCTGTACAAGATAGGCCTGTCACCCAAGTCCAACAAAGCCTTCCTAACCAAGCGCTTGGAACTCAAGCGGGCTTGAACAATTACGGCCGTTCCTTCATATAAACCAATCATATGCTGGGCTCCCATTTACAAATTAAGTCTTGAGGTGATTTTAAAAAACGGTATTTATTTATATGCACCCAATCTTGTACCGCCTTAAAATATTTATAGGCCTTAAAAGGATTTAAACCGGATCTTACCGCATACGAAAAAAATAAATACCAAGGCAGGCTCCCTCCTTTTTTACCTACAAGAGGGGCCAAATTTTTTAAATAAAAATTTATATAAGAATTATCTGCAGAAATATCTTCAAGAGGGGGAGCTCCGGCATATTTCATTTTATATAAATTTGAAATCAGAATCTCCATACCCCATAGATGGGTTCTAAACCCGAAATCCAAATTTTGCCAATAAGGATTCTCTATAGTATAATCAAAGCCTCCTATTTCGATAAATTTTTCTCTATTATAAATACCTGCAAAATCATACATATAGATTGTATGGGTTAAATCTTTTCTGCATAAAAATTGCTCCGTCGAAAAATCCCTGTGAGTAAGAGAGGGAACAATTTGTACCGGAATGAGAGCATTTTTTTCATCGATTAAAACGGGAGCGACACAGATTACGTCCGATTGAGTAAGGGTATCTATCAAACTTGCAGGAAGGGCCGAAGAGGATAAGGCCATATCACTCCATAAGACCATAACATAATCCGAAGAGACTTCCGAAATACCCAAGTTAATCATGTCCCCTGCTGTAACCTCTTCAAGAGGAACTAAAAATTTTACCTCAGGGAATTGAGAGGACAAGGACTCAAGCTCAAACCCTCGGCGGGAGCTGTCTACAAAAACTATGGAGGTAAAACCTAAATCTATCAGGTTTTGAAAAAGAGAAGAAAGATAATATCGGGCTCCTCTGTTTAATACCAAAACGGAAACAGGGGTTTTAAAATCGCCTGAGCTTTTTCCTAAAACCGTATAAGGAATTTTTCGTTCGTTAAAAATTGTAGGTATAGTATTCATCGCAGGATCCACATAAATCTCCGTATCTGCATTCCAAATGCTTTTTATATACCTCGAATGCTTTTTTACGGATTGAATCTAAACTATCCGAAAAAGCATTTCCTAAAATATTATTCCTTTTAATATCTTCTTTACAAAGAGGTACCGAGCCGTCTGTTAAAATATACATATCTCTTTTTAAATGCCAACAAGGATGGCGATTAAAAGGAGATAAATCTGCGACCCTCCTATCTTCAAGCAATTTACAGAAGGTATCGTATTTTTGAATAATTACATTAACACCCAAATTTTTCCAAAAACGGTAAAAGGGTTCAACCTCTATCTCGTTTTCTTTCATACGCATAATTTGAGCCCATACGGCATCGGGGAAAACTTTTTTTAAACCGTCGGTAAAGGTAAGAGCTTGTTTTAGTTTTATGTTTGCCTCATCTTCGGAAAGGCCGTGCACCTTAGCATACATCCCTGAACTTACCGCATCAATAGATACAATCCAATAGACGGGAAGCATTTTATTTTTTCTTTTTGGAGAGGCCTCAATAATTTTTTCGAGACGGTCTATAAATGATGAAGGCCAATATAAGCCGCAAGTTTCAATCAAAACGGATAACTTAGGAAAAGATAAGATTTTTTCGATTACCGAAAGAGTGTCACTGTACATTGAGGGTTCAGCGAAAACCGAAAGAGAAATTACGGCATCATCGGAATATTCTGCAATTTTTTCGACAAGAGAAAAAAGAACCGTCTTATCCATTTCTTTTTTTTCTTCAAGTCCTAACACCTCGTTGGGCTTATATATCGAATTAAGAGGATAAGAAGAATTTATCTCGATACTATAATATGCAGGAAGGGTAAAAAGCTCTTCTTTTTTTTCGTCTATCAGTTCTGCATAGTTTTCGGCATTTATACCTGCAAAACGGCTGCATAAAAGAGCATTGCGTTTTGAGTCGGCGGCAAAGCGGAGACGCAGATGCCGTAAATCGAAAGGAGCTATCATGGTTTCAATATCATAGCTGTTTATTTCTTTTTTTATCGTATCGAAAATAAAAGAACGCTCAAAGGAAGTTTCGTTTTCGGAAAGTTTTGCAAGAATAGGACAAAGCCCCGAGGCGAGAATTTCAGGGATAAGACCTTCCGGGTATCCGTCGGCAAAGCTGTACTCGGCCCTGTATTCCAAATGCCGGTTAAAAAGTTTTTCAGCTGCATTTAAATCGATAAGGGGTTCATCCCCATGCATAAAAAAGACATTTTCAAAACCGGATGATTCGGCTTCTTTTGCGGCCTCTTCAAAAACGGCTTGAGGACTTATTTTTTGCAAGACCTTAACCTTCCACTCTATTCCTAGCTCTTCCGATTTTATATTTTTTAAAATAGAAATAATAGGCTCTTCGCATGAAGCGGAGGTTAAAACAATGATTTTTTTACAATCGGGAAAGGCGGCAGCCGCACGGAAAGAGGCTTCAAAGGGGATTATACCGTTTTCGAGTTTTTTAAACGAATACTCCGAAATATCATAGGCGGATAAAACAGCAAAAGACTTCATAGCTCCTATATCGGCAAAAAAAGGCCTTTATTTTAATTTTTTAGCTGCAGTCAATACTTTTTCTTTGGAAGAATAAAGCTGAACACTTGATCTTTGAATCCAGCCCTTTCCCAAGTTTACCCAAAGAATCTGTTCCTCATCTTCTTTTACGATTTCAAGTCCCTCAACAGGGAAAACATCAAGCTTTCGGGCATGAGAGATGGTTATTCCGTCATCTCCCGGCTTATCTAAAAGCGAAACATAGGTTTCGATTATTAGGGCAAAGCGGTTTGCGTCATTCATAGCCGAATCAGGCGGCAAATTCAAACTTTGTAAAGGATCCTCCCTTGAGCAAGACAAAAAACTTGTAAAAAGAAAAAGAAGAACTGCAAACCGCTTCATAGATTAAAGAAAGATAGCCTTTGAAAATAAAAGATGCAAGGCCGAAGAAACTAAACATACATAGCCGATTATTTCGTCATAATTTTTTATTATGCCGAAAAAGTCGGGTAATGATGTAACGTTTTCGTTAGACTCCAAATATCTTCCCAAAAATACTATTGCACCTGCAAGGCCTGAAACAACAGGTAAAAAATCTCCCAATATTACTATATTGGTTCCGACAGGACTGAGCATCTTTGAAATTGCCGTAAAACCGGAAAATATTGTAAGCAAAAGCAAAAAGGTTGAATCCCTTAAAACGGGATATTTATTTTCGCGGTCGGCAGGCTCATCGCCTCTGACAGTCTTGTCAAAAAATACGAGAATAAGCCCCATAATCAAATTTGTTGTGATTGAAAGAAAATAAAAAGGTAACATTTTGTCCTCCGGTACAGTTAGATTATTTTTGAAAACTGCAATAACTGCATTAGATTAAGTTTAAGCCATTTTATATAAAAAATCAAGAGGTGACATTAGTCTTGATTTTTGTTTATAAAACATGTATTATCTTTATGATGAAAATAGAAAAAGATACAACAGTCAGTTTGGAATACACACTGAAAGATGCTAACGGCGAAGTTCTTGATTCGTCCGATGTAATGGGTCCGTTGGAGTACATCCACGGATATAATATGATTATTTCCGGCTTGGAAAAAGCCCTTGAAGGCAAAGAAGAAGGAGCCGAGTTTAAACAAGTTGTTCCTCCTGAAGAAGCCTACGGAGAAGCCTTTGACGATCTGATAGTCGAAACAAACCGCTCTCAGTTCCCTGAAGGTGCAGAGTTGGAAGTAGGACTTGAATTTGAAGCAGGCGAAGGTCATCACACCCGGATTGTAAGAATCACAAAAATAGACGGTGATAAGATTACTATAGATGCAAATCATCCGCTGGCGGGAGAACCCCTTCACTTTGACGTAAAAGTCCTATCGGTAAAAAAGACTACCGAAGAAGAGCTGCAAGCTTTGATTCAGCAAATGTCCGGAGGATGCGGCTGCGGATGCGGTCATGAATATGACGAAGACGCTTGCGGCTGCGGATGCTCAGGTTGCCATTAAAAACGAAAAAGGCAGATTACCTTATTCCCTTGTTCGGAGGATTTTGTTTTTTTCTTTCGGCAATAGAAATAATGATACCCAAGCCGGTTCCTTTTTTTAGAATCGGCTTGGCAAATCTGCCCCTTCTTTTAGGTATAGATATCTTCTCTTTTCCGGCCTTTATGCTTCTTTTGCTTATAAAGGTTTTAGGCCAAGCCCTAATTTCGGGAACTCTTTTTTCGTACATTCTTCTTTTTTCTGCAATCGGAACCTTTTCTTCAGGACTTTTAATGTATTCTATGAGAAAAATTCCGCGGAAAGCCGTCTCATTTATAGGAATCAGCTTGGCAGGAGCCTTTGTTTCAAACAGCCTGCAATTTCTTTTAGCAGTCCTGCTCATGTTCGGAAAATCGGCTGTTTATATAATTCCGCCCGTATTTTCTCTGGGGGCCATAACGGCAATTGCTTTAGGCTGGTTTGCCGCCGAATTTGAAGTACAATCCGTCTGGTATCAAAAAGTAAAAGCCGAAAGATTTGATTTTGTTTCTGATAATTCTCAAGCGGTCAGAAAGTATAAGATTAAAGAAGAATCTGAACAAACAAAAAGCAGAGCTTTAAGAGATAGATATCTTAGGATAGGTTCAGGCATAAGCCTTTTTTTAATCTTGCTATTTGTGCCTTTTCTGCCGGTACAAGCTATTGTCATGGGTGCAGCCCTGATTCTTTGTGCAGCCGACAAACAAAAACTTAATTTTTTAAATTTAATCTTTATGTTTACGGCCATTACCGTTTTCAACCTTTTTCCTCCCATGGGAAAGATAATTTTCAGCATAGGCAGTATTGATGTAACCCATCAAGCCCTGTTACGAGGATTTGAAAAAGCCATTGTTTTGACGGGAATGATATACATATCGAAATGGATGCTTAAAGCAAGGATGAATTTTAAAAGCAGGATAGGAAAATCTATCCAAGAAGCATTCGAGGTCTTTTACAAACTATTATCTGTAAAACACGAAATCAAGCCCAAAATGATAATCCCCACAATAGATTCGGTTCTTTTGAGTATAAACAGACTTTAAAATAACCCAAGCAACCGATATAGTTATTCACCTGCAATTTTTATGTTTTTTTTAAAAAAAGTATTGACATAAATTTTAAAAATCTATATAATACCAAAGTCTTGCGGATGTCGTATAACGGCTATTACCCCAGCCTTCCAAGCTGGAGACGTGGGTTCGACTCCCATCATCCGCTTATTTTGTAAAAATAGTTTAAATCAAACCTATTCTATAAACTTAGCTGAAATCTTTAACTCAGAAATACATGTATCATCGTAGTCGATTCCTTTGTAAACATCTTTTATAGTGCACTTTGCCAAAATAAGAGGTAAAATATACTCGTGTTTTCCCTTTAAAACGAGATCAAACGAAAAAACTTGCTCGGTCATTATATCTGAAAGGTTGACTTTTCCCTCATGTAAAATTACAGGGGTTCCATCCACACAATAAAAAAACTGAGTTGCAGCAATAGGAACTTCATATATTGCTATTTTAAGCTCTTTTACCCTGTTATTCTTTTTAAATGCTTGGTTGCTTTTACAAAAACCGTTATTCAGCCTGAGCTCCACCCTCACCTTTTTTTCGGTATTTTCGTTTGAAGAATAATCGATAAAACATGTTGAAGTCACATATTCTTCCTTTCCGGCTCCTTTAGCACCTTCCACCCATGCCGTCGATAAATCGGAATCTGAAATTTTATCGATTTCATAGGTATTTTCAGAGAAACCTTTTTCGATCAAGACAGAACTTCTTCCTGAAAGCCATTTTCCGCTTTGACCTTTTATACCTGCGTCAATACCGAAAAATTCATTTGCCGTTTTCGAAATTTCATCCGTATACTCGGAAGTGGATGATTCAAATATACTTGCAATTTCTTCTTCCGTTTCTTCTTGAGAGTATAAGCTGAAAACTTCAAACAAAATTATCAAAATAAGAATAATTTTTTTCATTAAAATAGCCTCCGATACTCGTATTATTGTCAAATAAGCAGTTTTGCCAATCCTTCATCTTCTGTTTAAGTTTTTGTTCTACACTTATAGCACAAAGGCGCAATTTATGATATAATTCTTCCCAGTTTTTTTAGCTGCGGAGGATAGAATGCCTAAGATTGAAGTAAATGAAAGCCTTTTTTTTAAGATGCTGGGAGCAAAGCTAGGGACAGAGCCCGAAGCAAAGCACGATTACGATAAACTTGAAGAGATTTTAACGTCAGCCAAGGCAGAACTTGACGAAAAACCCGATACCTCGCTTCCCGAAAAGGAAAGGATTATTAAGATAGAATTAAACGACACAAACCGACCCGACCTTTGGTCTACTGCGGGCCTTACAAGGCTTTTACGCATTCATGCAGGTGGCGAATCAAATACAAAAAACTATCAGAGTTTTCTTTCGTCAAAGGAAAAAACTCAAAGCTCCGCCGAACGTGTAGTTAAGGTTTCGCCCGAACTTAAAGAAATCCGTCCCTTTGCGGCGGGCTTTGTAATTTCGGGTAAGCCGATAGATGAGCTAATGCTTGCAGACATAATTCAAACACAGGAAAAACTTTGCCGCAACTTCGGAAGAAAACGAAAGACCGTTTCGATGGGAGTTTATCGCTCAAAGCTTATAAAATGGCCGATAGAATATACGGCTGTAGATCCCGATAAACAAGAGTTCACTCCGCTCGACATGGAAAAGCCCCTTTCGTGCCGAAAAATCCTAAAGGAACATCCCAAGGGAATCGAGTATGCTCCCTTGCTTGAAGACAAAAAGCTCTTTCCCCTTTTAAAAGATGCAAACGGAGAAGTCCTTTCGATGCCGCCTGTTATAAACAGTGCAAGGATAGGAGCCGTCCAGGCAGGCGATGCCGATCTTTTTGTAGAATTTACAGGTACGGACATGACAAGCATCCTGCTTTCTGCAAATATAGTCGCCTGCGACTTTGCCGACTGCGGATACACAATTCTTCCGGTAAAAATAGAACATCCTTACGAAACGGGATACGGAAAAACCGTCACAACCCCATTTTATTTTCAAGAAAATGCGGAAACTACGGTGGAAGCCGTCAATAAACTCTTAGGTTCCTCCTTTACGGCAGAAGAAATTGCCGAGGCCCTAAAGCGGATGGACTCGGAAACCGAAATTTCGGGCAATAAAATTAGGCTGAAACCCTCTCCATACAGGAACGACTTTTTACATGAAGTAGACATAATCGAAGACGTGATGATGGGTAAAACGGTTAACTTCTTTACTCCCGAAACACCCAACGAATTTACAATCGGAAGACTTTTGCCTGCAACCATGCTAAGCCGAAAAATAAAGGGCCTTATGACAGGCATGGGCTATCAGGAAATGATTTTTAACTACCTGGGATCAAAAAAGGACTATATCGAAAGAATGTGCATAGACGAATCTTCGGTCATCGAGATTTCAAACCCCATGTCCGAAAACTATCAATTTGTGCGCCCCTCTATTCTCCCCTCTCTTTTAAACGCCGAGATGGGCTCGGCAAATGCGGTCTACCCTCATAAAATCTTTGAGACGGGAAAAATTGCCTTTTTTGACGATACCCACTCCACAGGCACAGGTACAGCCCAAAGTTTAGGCTTTTTGACGGCAGAGCAAAACGCCAATTTTAACACGGCAGCAAGCGAGGCGGCTAACCTCTTATACTACCTCGGAATAGAATACAAGGTTTGCGAAACCGATGACCCGCGCTTTATTTCGGGCAGGCAGGCAGGCCTTCTTTATAAGGGAGAACAAATAGGAATATTCGGGGAGGTTCATCCTCAAGTCTTGGAAAACTGGGACATAAACATTCCCTGCTTTGCAGGCGAATTAAATATAGAAAAGATTTTGGAAACTCAAAACTAAACTCTCATGAAAAAGCTGATTAAGGCCGTTAGGACAAGTGCCGACTTTGATCTTAATCTTTTTAATGACCTTAATCTGGGAGTCGAGCTTCAAGATTTTACGGAACCCTGTTTAACCGACTCGGAAATATACTCTCTTTTAAACGAATACGAAAAAAAGCTGCCCGCTTTAAAAGGAATAAAATCCATGCACGGCAGCTTTATCGATTTAAACATAGCCTCTTTTAACCGCGACATAGCCGCTTACAGCAGAAAAATGTACAAGAGGGATTTGTTTTTTGCAAAACTTTTAAACCTCGATTTTTTAATTTTTCACACACATATCATGCCTTGGTTTAAAGAAGACTTTAAATTCGATTTGTTTTTAAAAAGCAATGCGGAATTTTTTAATGAGGCCGTAGAAAATTCGGGTTTTAAAGGCTGCGTTGTTTTAGAAAACGTCTGCGAAAAGGACAGCCGCCTCAGTGCAAAACTGATAGAAGCCGTTGCCATGCCTCAGGTAAAATTAAACCTTGATTGGGGGCATGCCTTGGTCTCAGGCGAAAAAATCGAAAGCTGGTTTTCCAATAATCAAAAACACATAGCCTACATGCATCTTCATTCCAATGACGAGAAAAGCGATCTTCACAATCCCGTCTCAAAAGAAGACTTTAATAAGCTTAATACCTTATTAGAAAAATACGGACTAAATTTTCCTATTTGCTTGGAATATTGGGACGTCGATATAAAAAAGGAAATAGAAAGAATAGAGGCATTTTAAAACTAGCGGATTTTAAAATAAGCTCATTTTAAAAATCTACTCTACTTGAAAAACAAAAGAAGCCCGTTTTTGATTTCCGCTTTTATCGAGGGCGGTAATTATAAGCTCAATTTTTCCTGCCGGTAAATTTATCTTTCCCAAATGCATTGTGCCCTCTTTTTGATACAAAAGGGAAAGAGAGGCCTTTTTATTTTGCAAGTAAAGATCCTTACCGTCAGAACTCAAGACCTCAAAGGGAAGGTCAGCTATATTCATTCCATTAATTGAAACCATAATCCTAAAAGGTGCGAGAGGCGGTCCTCCTTTTTCGGCTGAATCAAAGATTGAAGAATAAAGATCATAGGCGCCCTGCCTTATTTTTTTTGACGTTTCCAAATTAATTATCTGCTTATCTCCGTTTATCAAAACGGTATTTTGAATTTGGGGCTCCGTTTTTTCTTCAACGGCAGGCATAAATAAAAGAGGATTGATTAAAACATTATTGCGTGTATCTGCAACCTGAAAAATTAAACTCTTTTCCTCTGTCCATGCCGATTTTCCGGCATATCCCAAAATAGAACCGGCCTCGGTTTCTTTCCTGGAAACAAAAATATCCGTCTCAGAAAGATTGCCGTACACACTTTGCAGTCCCTCATCATCTATAAAAATCATAGCATTTCCCAAGGTGCTTGGAAAAAAGCGAGCGCTGTTTTTATCCTCGATACTTATCACGTGTTTACCGTAACCCGAAGCTCTAACCGTCTCAACCTCTTTAAACACCAAGGAACGGGAAACGGAAGCCGAAGACTCATCTCTTTGAGCAAACAAACGCAAAAGAGAAGGATTTTCTACAGGCCATTCAAAAGAATAAGAGTATAAAAAAGTCATAAAAAATAAAAAGATATAAATATTTTTTTTCATTTAAAGCCCCCGTATATCCAATGCAGTAATCTTATCGTCGGTACCTATGTAAATTTTATTTTCTTTTTGAATTAAAAAGGTATTTCGAGACTTAAATTTGGTTTTTCCCATCATCAAATTTGGAGGATCTATCAACAAAATAGAACATTCATCATCTTTTTGCAGAAGCACTGTAAGTAAGGCATTTTTATTTTGAAAGCCCAAACCTGCAATAAAACCTTCTTCCTTGATAAGAGAAAGAGTTAAGTTTTTACAGTCTATAATTCCTATACCGTCTGCAGATTCAAAAACTGCAAAATGCCCTGATTCATCAAACGAAGCAAAGGCCTGCCTTCTTAAATCTTTTTCAAAATATGAGTGATAGACTATTTTATGCTGCCGGCCCGAAATATTTATAAGAACAACTCTTTGCTTATCAAGCCCGCATAAGCAAAGCACCTGTTTTCCATCTTCCGAAATTGCAGCCCCCATTATTGCCTGATAGGTACTGCCCCCGGGATAAAAACTAAAAAGAGTATTCCCATCGGAATCAAGACATACTAAGAGCCCGTCTGAATGACCTATCACACAGCCGGCCTTGGAGGACTGAAAAGCGGTTATAGGAAAGGTATGAGTATAGTGCCACAATTTTTTACCGGTATTGTCATATCGGGAAAGGGAAGAACCTTCAGGTTCAAACAAAAAAATTCTATCCTTATCGAGGTAAACATAGCCGGGCTTGTCGATACGTAAAAAAGGTTTTTCTAAATCGAATTCTTCAGGCTTATAAATATCCGTAAAAAGAGGCTTTTGAGGATATTTTGTCCAAGCATAAAAAGAAGAACTGAATCTTTCTTCAGCAGTTTCAGCCCTCAAAATTTCTCCGCCTTCCGTAAAATACCCGAATAAATTACCCAAAGAAAAAGCAATGGGCTCTTTTCCGGTAAACCTTTGTTTAAGCTCCTCAGCGGACGCACCAGCCTCTCCGGAATAAATTTGTCCGTTTTGAACTTGCGGTATGGGTGAAGACCACAAAGGCATCAGATAAACATCTTCCCTCATGGGAACAGCAGCTGCAAAGATATATATAACAAGAAGAATTATTACACCGATAAAAATAAATTTATTTTTTCCTTTAAATAACATGGAAAACATGATATACTACTTTTATGGAAATTTCAAGTCAGTTAGAAAATTTATTCAAAACAGCCCTTGAGGCTGCAAAAAAAGCCTACGCGCCCTACTCTAATTTTCATGTGGGCGCAGCTCTTTTGTTGGAAGACGGTTCTATTGTAACAGGCGTAAATGTAGAAAACCGCTCATACGGCCTTACAAACTGTGCGGAGCGCACAGCAATATTTAAGGCGGTTTCTGAAGGAAAAAAGGATTTTAAGGCCATTGCCATCGCAACACCCGATGCGGACTATCCCGTAAGCCCTTGCGGAGCATGCAGACAGGTTATTTCGGAATTCATGGCAGGAGATATACCGGTAATCTTCGGCTCCTCCCTTGATAATGTAGTGCTCACAGATGTCAAAGGAATATACCCCTTCGATGCCCTGCACGAATTAAAAAAATGACCCGTAGACGATTCGAACGTCCGACCTGCTGCTTAGGAGGCAGCCGCTCTATCCAACTGAGCTAACGGATCAAGATAACGAGGATTATACACAAAAGGCCCTAAAAGTTCAATACGGCAATTTAAAAATAATTATATTTTTTGCGTTTATACTGTGTATTTTTTAATTGATAATTATTCATTATCAATCATAATTTATACACCGTTGAGCGGTGTCCAATTTCGATGGCGGTAATAATCAGCTTATCATCATGAATGCGGCATAAAATGATGTAGTCGCCGACACGATACCGCCATAACCCTGAAAGATTTGAAGTAAGAGCTTTTCCTCGGGAACGCGGATTATCAAGAAGCTCAATTTGTTCAAGATAATCCAAAACACGCTTTGAGATTACAGTGTCCAGTTTTTTTAATTGTTTTTTAAATGTTTCGGTCAAGATGACTTTCATAGACCTAACTCGTACCGCATTTCATCAATGGTATAGGTTTTTTCTCCGCTTTTCTCAAAGTCATTCCAGGCTTTTTCGGCACGAGCGGCATCTTCAGCATCTTCCTGCAATTCGGCAAGATAACGGCTTAGGGCATTCTCCAAGACGGTATCTTTAGCTGCTCCTGTTATTTTCGCCGCCCGTTCCAATGCTTGATACACTTTATTTGTCATAGTCATTGTATACATAACAAGCCTCCATATTCCATATTTCGGCCCTGATGCCGATCAGTCTGTATATTATACCACACTTACCCCCAATTTTGTAAGAGCCGCTTTTTTTAATTTTTTTGCATTTACATATACTGTGTATTTTATATACTTTTGCGGTAAAATTGTTTCTAACAATAGAGGTAAAGAAAGCCGTCTTTTTAGTTTTACCTCAGAGCATCGGCTTTTTTGAGCCATTCGTAAAAGTCAAGACCTGAAACGTCTCGGTCGGGAGCAAAGAGGCGGCCGTCGATCAGGGGTATAATGTCCTCTTCTACGGTACCTATGATTGCATCAAAGTAAACTCCGTCTATGGCGACGTCCTGTATCGGGCTTGACTTTCCGCTATAGACATATTGGCGGCTGTATTGAGTGAGGGCCTCATTGTCATTCCCTATAAGAAGATGCCACAAAAAAAGAGCTGCATCCTTCCTTGTTGCCGTACCCTTTGAAAGGTTGACCGAATCGTCATACCAGCCTGCTGCCTTTAGCCTGTCTGCGAGCATTGCAGGCCTCCAAAAGGCCGTGCCTGTAATTGCATCGAGGGCATGGGTATTATCCTGAGTCAGGGTTGTCATGTCTATTAGGCTTATCTTAGTTTTGGTTAAAATCTGTGCTGTGCTATTTTTTAAATCGGAATCTACCCTATAGAATTTGCGGCAATACTCCCTCTTTTCACCGTAAAGAAGACCGTACTCCTCATGTAAAAAGTCCAAGGAAGCATCAAAGGCAACAAGGGCCCTGGTATAATCTTCCAAAAGGTAATATACAAAGCCCAACTCAGATTGAAGCCTGTATGCCCTCGGATTTAATTTAATCATAGAAATCAGATAATCCCTCTTGTCTTCAAGCCCTTCGGTTAAACGCGATTTGACAAGATGCACATACTCTTCGTGGGGATTATAGCTTTCGGCGGTTTTAAGCATTCTTTTAGCAGAAGACCTGTCTCTTACAAGCAAAAAATAGTCGGAATAAAGGGCATATACAAGAGAAAGATAGGACCTGTCCGATGAAGGAACCGCCAAGAGGGTATTTAGCTCCTGTTTTATCTGTAAAATCTTTTCCTGATTATTTTCACGGTACTGCCTGACTATGTTCACCTCAATATTTTCTATATTTCGAATATTATCCTGCGATGAGGTAGTAGAATAAATAGAATCTTTTTGCATTGTTGAACAAGAAACAAAAAGTATAGAAGCAAGAAGTACTAAAAATAAAGATTTTTTCATTTTGAAACTCCCGTATAAGAATGGATGCGGTTATCTATGCCGCAGCTTATCAATTCAGGCTTTCCATTTCCGTCTACATCGATAAGATATGGAATACCTGTTCCTGCAACAGGAAAACCGTTTAAGGGCGAAAAGTTAGAATTATAAGCATAGATTGAATTTCCGCCTCCCGAAACAAGCACATCATCATAGCCGTCCGAATCAATATCGATTAAACTTATAAGATAATCGGCTGCATTTTTTTGCTTTAAAGGAATTTTGTCTATTATATTACACTCGGTATCTATCTTATACAAAAAGCCGTTATCCGTAATCAAAAAGAACATTTTTAGGTTTTCGGAATAAACGGGTTGAGTCTTACAAGAAGTATTAAGATCTATGGAATAAACCTCCCCTGCTTTTCCCTGCATAATATCAGAAGGCTTAAGAGAGAACACGCCCTTCTCCGTCAAGACGGCTTCATAGGTATTATTTTTATATAAAATAGGCTGAACAGCCGAAATACCGTCAAGCACCTTGGGATAACCGGAAACAATTTTTCCCTTATCATCAAAAACATACATATAACTGTCAAAAGAACGGGGAATAGCCGTAATAAAATTTCCATACACTGAAGGAGCAGCCCTTAAACGCGTATTCATCTCATCCGAATAATAAAAGGAAGCTGAACTTTCCACATACAAAAGAACGGGCTTATTGGCAACAGGCACAACCATCTTATTCTGTATTATCGATGGCGAAGAATTTAATTTTTCTCCGGTTAAAATCGGGAAGCCGGAGGACACGTTTAAATTATAATCGGTCTTATAAACGCTGCCTCGCGCAGATACGGCCCAAACTGCATTCACAATACCGTTTTTAGTCTCAAGGTTTAAATAGGCCTTATCATCCAGCTTGATCGATTTTAATTGTTTATCCGCCAAATTTAAGGCATAAAGGTTAGGCCCGCTTGTCCAATAAGCAAAGGGAACATTGTTTTCCCCTTTTCCGCAATACAGATAAGAATTCAATTTGGAATTAGTTTCATATGGAAATGCAGGCAGTTCTCCCAAGGAATGGGCTTCGGTTTTTTGAGCATAAACCTCAAATTTAAGGGTCTTTTCTTTTTCAAAGCGTATTGAAACAACCCCTCGGCCGAAGCCTTTCAAAACCGATTGCATCATATCGTTTGATCTTAAAAATAAGGGAATTTGATTTTCAAGATTATAATAAACAAAGACCGAAGTTTCGGGAGAAAAAGCTCTTGTTATGTTTTTCCAGTTTTCGGTTTTTACAAGTAAATTTCCTCTTTTGACGTCATTCAGCATGGACGCAAGAGCCTCCGCACTTTGAGAAAGGTATAGATAACCTCCTTCAATAACATAAAAAGGAGAAGGGAGCTCAGCATTAAAGGCCCTCAAAAGAGCCGTTAAAATATCGGGAAACTCTATACGCGGTATTCTTATACCGTCAACAAGGGCCGAGATATTTCTGTTTACAAAGAATGAGGTATAGATTAATTCGAAGGCCTGTCTGCATAGCTTTTCGTCTTTTAAAGAAACAAAAAAGATTGGAACATCGGATTGCTTTACTTCAAAAACACCTATTTCCTCTCCCATCCACGAAAAAAGCAAATCATCGATGCTCTTATTAAAAACGAATTTAGATGCCTTATTCGCCGAATTATAGGATTGCAATACAGAGGCACCCAAAATATCTTTTCCGTTTTTAAATAAGAAATCGGCATCTCCCATATTTATCAAGCTTATATAATCGGTAGATTTCGGAAGCCTGTTCAATATTCCCGGAATAAAGGCCTGTCTTTGGAGAATAGTATTCAAGCCCTCAGACTCGGTTTCCCATTTGCAAAGACCTGAAAGACTTATGTCCTTATAATCCAAACTGAGATCTATCTTTGCCGCTTCAGTAAATTTAAGAGCCCTCACAACATTATTACTTATCGAATCATCTTTGGGAGTATCTTTCGTAAAATAATTTACATCGCTCAATATGCTCAAAGTCTCGCCTTTTTTTTCTTTGATAAATTTACGCAAGGTTTTAATGTGTTCGTCTTCATTCTTTTTAGACAGGGCCGAAAAGAATAAATCCTTGGATGTAGAAAGTATTATCGAATCCTTGTAGTTTACCGCATATATGCTTTGACCGCCTCCCAAGTCATACTGCCAAAAGCTTATGCCGTTTTCTTCAAGCTGTTTAAGTTCTTTTAAGTCGGAAAACAAGTCGGTCTTAAATCTAAGTATCAAGGGTAAAAGTCTTGTTCCGGCCGAACGGAAGCCCAACTTAGCAAAAATCAAAAAGTTATCGCCCGGGTAGGCCGCTATGTCTAAACTAATATTAGATGCAGAACTGAACCACCATGAGGTCAGCATAGGAGAAGCTCTAAAAGAACGGATAGTTCCCTGTAACTGAGCCGTTTCAGGCGAGCTTAAAACCGAATCAAGGGTCTGCATTGAAAGAGTTTTTTGTAAAAGTTCCCCTGCGGAATCTATATTCACATAGGCGTAATGCCCTTCAGGTATATACTCGATAGGATTTATACCATCGATTGCAGAATAAATAAAAAAACCGGCAATAGGCAAAATCAATACAAGCAAGATGACTAAAATAGCCATTCCAAGCTTAAAAAACACACCGTGCTTTTTTTTAATTTTTTCATTACTTTTTGAAGTTACTGCTTCATCATTTTTTTCGCTTAAAAAAGTTTCGGTATTATCGCTCATCTAAACTCTCCAAATTTAATTATGTTTAACATTATAGAACTAAAGAAGCAAAAAATCAAGCATGATGAATATAATAAAAAAACGGCTCATCCTTTTGAATGAGCCGTTTTGTGCAAGAGCTTAAAACCAAGTTTACACTTAAAGTTTAAGCATTTCTTGAATAGTATTCAACAACGTTCTGAATGTTTCCTACAGGCTGAATATCCGTAGTAACAGGTAAAATATTTACTGTAGCAGAAAGTTTTTCGTCATCAATTGTGAGCCAAGAACCTCTTGTACTTTGAGAAGTGCTCATATTATGACGGATAAGGGCTTGAATACCTTTTTTATTTTTTGTTGTAATAACATCGTTTACGCTTACGCACATCGAGGGAATGTTTACGGGCTTTCCGTTAATAAAGAAATAAGCATGCGTGACCATTTGTCTGGCCTGTGCACGGCTGATAGCAAAGCCCATTCGATAAATCGTATTATCCAAACGCTGTTCCATCAAGGAAATCATATTATCACCGGTAACACCGGGCATTCGGCTTGCTTTTTTATATAAATTCCTGAACTGACGTTCCGAAATTCCATAAGCAAATCTGAATTTTTGTTTTTCCTTTAATTGTTCACCATAAACAGAAGTCTTGCCCCGTTTTCTTGCGCCGCGTTCTTTTCCGGGACCATTCGGCTTGCGATCCAAAAGCTTGTCGTATTTCGGATTACCATAGATATTAACGCCGAGTCGTCTAACTGTTTTTCCCTTAGGCTGTTTAATCGCCATTCGTCACCTCTTATAACAATAAAATAGATTATTAAGCCTACCAAAATCAGACTGTTTTGTCAAGTAATTAAAAATTATGGAAACAGTAAAATAGGCGGCAAATCCATGCGCCCGACACGATTCGAACGTGCGACCTGCGGATTCGAAGTCCGATGCTCTATCCAGCTGAGCTACAGGCGCAAAAAGATCCAGAGCCTTATAAGCTCCGCAGAGGGTGGGTAGTGGGATTTGAACCCACGACAACCAGAACCACAATCTGGCGCTCTACCCCTGAACTATACCCACCAAGTACGGGGGATATTATGCTAAAAAATACAAAAAATGTCAAGGTCTTTTTTTTATAAAATTAGACAAAGTTCAATTTTAAGCCTTGAAGACTTAAAAAAAATAGTGTATAATTTTACGTATAAATCAAAAGGAGATTTTTATGTCGAATTTAAAAGCAATTGACCTTTTTGAAGCTTATGCTCAAAACAAACTTCCAATGGATCAAGGATACATCGTTTCATCCTTTTTTAAGGAAGATTCGGCCTACAGTGTTTATGAAATAATTTCATATTCAACCGTAAAAGATATTTATATGACAGGGGACGGATTAACCTTCCAAACAAACGGAAAAAAACTTTTCCTATTGGTAGAACCAGCAAACTTCCCGCACAAGGCAACCGAACCTGTGTTTAGAGATAAGAATTTTCAGGTTCCTTTGAGATTTAAAGAATCGAATATTTATACTGCAAAAAATCAATCTACGATTATCTATAGCAAAAAACCGCAAGAAGCTATTTCGGCTTTTACTGTAGTAAAACCGGTGGGTATCAACTTTGCATTCCTCTTTTATCCTCTTCCCGATACATTTAAGTCTATTGAACTTTTCTTTGAAAAAACCTTAAATCAGGAAGCCGTTATCCCCGTAAGCGATGCAAAGAAAGTAGCCAAGGAATTTGCAGCTCTTTGCGAAAAAACCCTTACATGGCCTAAAGAATAAATTTTTAAAGGGGTACCTAGTATTAAAGCAGGTACCTCTTTTGCATGATCCCGCCGGATGGTTTAAGAGCTTTGGTCTTACTCGATGGTGTATTCGATAAAGCCTTCTGCTTTCCGGCTTATAATTTCGCCTATTCCGGCCCTAACTGTCCTGATGTTTTTATAGTTGATATCGGGCATATTTTGACCTGTCAGGGCGTTATGACACAGGGCTATGTCTAGTCCTGAGTCCGTAAAATCGTTTTCAAGATTTTCAAAGTGTTTTACAACATCACCTGCAAAAACAACTTCAATTTCGGCTGTATCGCCCATCTCTTCACAATATCTTTTATAATTTGTTATCTTGTGCCTTAGCTTGTCAATCAAATTAAATTTTTCAATCCTAAATAAAACCTTATAATGCATAGTTCCTTCCTTAAAATAAATTTATAAATCCTCATTCGGTATAGACGGTTCAGGCGGAGGTCTTCTTTTTGAATTATGCTTTTCGATTTCCGCATCCAGGTCTTTAACCTGAGATCTAATCAAAAATGGAGAACCCATGGCAAAGACCCTTCCTTCATCCAGTATATAAAGGGGCAAATTCTCTAAAACCGAAAATTGAGCCTTGGGATAGGTATCCGGAGCGGCGTGAGTTCCGGGGCCTGCACCAAGGGACTTAAAACTTAAAAACAAGCCCTTAGTATTTTCTGCATTTGTATCCGAAGAAATTATGTATTTTCCCGTTTCATAATTGCGTAAGACGCTTCCGGTGTTGGTAACACAGGAATATACAAGGCTGCCGCGCTTTAAAAGACGGGGAAACTCTAAGCCGGTTCCGTCATTTCCTTTAACAACTACCTTTTTATCGTTATACTCAAGGTCATCAAGCCAGTAGCGGAAGCGGATATAATCGTCTCCGGTAAAAAAATAAGCATCTATAGATTCGGGAGCCTCATTAGGATAAAGAAGAATTCCGTCAGGACTGCCCTGCTCTACCCAAAAACCGTCCAAAGGAGATTTTTTATCTTCGAGTGACTTCTCATAATTTTCATCTTTTGTTTCAAAAAGATTATCAGCACTTTCTTTTTTTACCTCATAGGGAATCTTTTTATAAAATGAAGTAAAAAAGAAGTCATCTTGTATACAAACAGGCATTACAACGGCTTTTTTTACATAAGGATATCTTATTCTTAAATAAAATCGGCTTTTAGAATCTTCAACAGTTTCCATTGAGGTAGAAAAATTGCCCATTTTTTCGTAAACGAAGCGGTAATATGGTTTTAAAACTATCCTCATATCCAGAGAAGCCTCATCTTTTTTTGAAAACTCTATAAACCGCCCTCCGTTTTCCCATAGGCCTTGTATAGAAAGCCCTTTTTGAGATAAGGGACTATCGACATTTTCTTGCCCAAAGAGATTAAAGGCTATAAAAAGGCTCAATACAAGGCTAAACTGATGAAAAAATCTTTTTTTCATAGGCCATCCCGTATTAAGACAGCTTAATAAGGCTGTCCGTCAGCCTTAGGTGCTGCAGAATTTTTGCTGAAAAGCACAAGGGCTATCAGGGTTACTACATAGGGGAAAATCTTAAGCCAAATCGGCGGGATTAGGCTTAAAGAGGGTATAACCTGAGAGACGTTTGCGACAGTTCTGGCAAAACCGAAAAAGAAGGTTGCACCTAAGATACCCAAGGGTTTCCATTGTCCGAAGATCAGAGCTGCAAGGGCTAAAAAGCCGAGGCCGTCAACACTTCCGTTAAATTCCCCGGAATAGGTTACAAGGATAACGGCTCCGCCTAAACCTGCCAAGGCCCCGCTTGCACATACGGCAAAATAGCGCATCTTATGAACATTTACACCTGCACTGGCTACAGCTGAGGGATGCTCTCCGCAGGCTCTAAGCCTTAAACCGAATGAAGTCTTGTACAATAAAAACCAAGAAAAAACCAAGATAGCCAAAACCAGCCAAGTGCTCCAATAGCTTTGAGAAAAGAATAAGGGACCTAAAACGGGAATGTTTGCAAGCCCCGGAATATCTTTTCGGATTATACTGCTTATTCGGACGTTTCCCGAACCTAAGATGGCCCTTGCGGTATATACTGTAAGGGCAGCAGCCAGCATATTTATGGCAGTGCCGCTTATAATCTGATCTGCTTTTAAGGTAATTGATGCAAAGGCATGTAAAAGAGAGTATAAGATTCCCATAATTACGGCAGCTAAAAGCCCTATGGGAATAAGAAGCCCTGAGGGCACTAAGCCTTCTAAGAGATTTATGGTAATAGCTGCAGCAAAACTGCCTACAAGCATGAGGCCTTCAAGTCCTAAATTGACTACACCGCTCCTTTCGCTGTAAAGGCCTCCTAAGGAAGTCACTAAAAGAGGAATAGTATATGCTATAACATAAGGAAATATTGAAGTTAATGTATGCCACATAATTAGTCTGCCTCCTTAATATGCTTTTTCTTATTTTTTTGGATTTTAGACCAAAAGCGCTTTAACAATAAACTTGTAGCCGTAAAATAAATGATAACTGCAATAATTGTATCGGCTATTTCGGGCGGAACGGTTGTGTTGGCACTCATAAAGCCTTTTCCTACATGTAGAACACCGAAAAAGAGGGAGCTTAAGGCAACTCCTATCGAATTCCCGGCTCCTAAAAGAGCAACGGCTATACCGTCAAAGCCCTGCGAGGGTAAAACTCCTATCTGCATATTAAGAGAATAGCCCGCATAGTAGGTTAAGCCGGCGAGCCCCGAAAGAGCACCCGCTATCATCATCGAAAAGATAATGTTTCTGTTTACCTTTATGCCTGCATATTCGGCACCGCTCTTATTATAGCCCGCAGCCTTTAACTCAAAACCCAGAGTTGTCTTGTCCAATATTATTTTTACAAGGATCATTCCGAAAATACCTAAAAAGATACCGTAGTTTATGTACTCGCTTCCAAAGAGTTTACTCAGCCATTCAGCCCTCAGGGTATGCTCTATGGCAATTGAGCGGCTTTCGGTTTCGATAAACTCTGCCTTTAGATAACCTTGAACCGAATAATAAACTATCCAATAGGCTATCCAGTTCATCATTATGGTAGAAACTACCTCATGCACATTGAATACGGCCTTTAAAAGTCCGGGAAGGGCCGCCCAAACGGCACCCCCTATCATGGCAGCTATTATTAAAACAATCAATAAAAGAGGACGAGGCATTGAGCTGTTTAAGGCTATAACTGTAGCGCAAAGACCTCCGATAAGCATCTGGCCTGAAGCACCTATATTAAAAAGGCCCGTTTTAAAAGCAAAGCTGACGGATAATCCTACAAAGAGGAGTATTGTAGCTGTTGCAAGGGTATTTCCGATGCGTTCTATGTTCATAAGCCCGCCCCGGAAAAGATAGGAAAAGGCCGAAAAAGGGTTTGTACCCAATACGGCTATAAAAACGGCTCCTGCAATAAGGCCGAGCAAAACAGCAGAAAAACTTATAATAAAATTGTTTTCGGCTATGTTAAAGTCTTTAAAATTAAGGCTTCTTATTTTAAGCTTACTCATTCTTTCCTCCCATACCGGCCATCATAAGCCCTACTTCTTCGGCTGTAGTTTCTTCAGGGCGTACAATTCCGCTTAAAGCCCCCCTGTGCATGACGGCTATCCTGTCGGAAAGGTTAAAAATTTCGTCAAGCTCAAAGGAAATTAAAAGAACAGCCCTTCCGTTATCCCTGTGTTTTACCAGCTCTTTATGGATGGACTCTATAGCCCCGACATCAAGCCCCCGTGTGGGGTTGACGGCTATTAAAAGAGGAGGATCCAGGGTTATTTCCCTTCCAAGAATAGCCTTTTGCTGATTTCCTCCGCTCAAATCTCCTGCCTTGGATTCGATGCCTGAACCTGAGCGTACATCGAAGGCTTCACTGACCTTTTGAGCAAAGCTTTTTATTTTCTCCATATTTAAAAAGCCGTGCTTTTGGAAAGCTTTTGTGTAATAGGATTTTATGACCATGTTTTCGGCAATAGAATACTGCAAAACAAGGCCGTGCTTTTGTCTGTCTTCAGGTACATGACCCAGACCCGATTCGGCTCTTTTCCGTATAGAAAGGTTTGTAATATCTTTTCCTTCCAAAACTATGCTGCCCGATTCCGAAGGCATGAGGCCTGAAAGAGCATAGACCAATTCGCTTTGTCCGTTTCCGTCTACACCGGCTATGCCTACAATTTCTCCGGCTCTTACATCAAGCGAAAAATTGCTGACTGCAGGAAGTTTTTTTTCTTTTAATACGTTTAAGTTTTTAATTTCGAGAATCGGAGCGCCCGGCTTTGAAGGCCCTTTCGGAACCTTAAAGTCTACAGGCCGGCCTACCATTTTGGAAGCAAGTTCATTTTTGGTTGTAGAAGCCACATCGACAACATCTATGAGTTTTCCTCGTCTTATAATAGTACACTTGTCGGCTGCATCCAAAATTTCCTGCAATTTATGGGTAATAAGGATTATGGCCTTGCCTTCTGCGGCTAGGTTCCGCATAATCTGCATAAGCTCGCTTATTTCCTGAGGAGTCAAAACTGCCGTAGGCTCATCGAAGATGAGAATGTCTGCATTCCTGTAAAGCATTTTTAGGATTTCAACCCTTTGCTGCATACCTACAGTTATGTTGCTTATAACGGCATCGGGTTCAATAAAAAGACCGTATTTATCGCTTAATTCTTTTATACGCTTTTCGGCTTCTTTTTGGTTTAGGATAAAACCGCCTTCTTTACCTAAAATAATGTTTTCGGTTACTGTAAAATTATGGATGAGTTTAAAATGTTGATGCACCATTCCGATACCTAGATCATTTGCATCGTTGGGGCTGTTTATTTTTACCTTATTCCCCTTCACAAAGATTTCTCCCCTGTCGGCATGATAAAGTCCGAAGAGGATACTCATCAGGGTAGACTTACCCGCTCCGTTTTCTCCCAAAATTGCATGAATCTCTCCTTTCTTCACTTGGAGAGTTATATCGTCGTTTGCCACAATTCCGGGAAATTCCTTACGGATATTTCTCATTTCAATAACATAATCAGAATGGGACAATTTGAACTCCTCAAAAAATAAGAAACAGCCCATTTCTCCTGTCAGCTAAAAGCAGGAAAAATGGGCCTAAAATAATTGTTTATTTAAACAAATCTCCTCGAGTTGTACTTACTACAATCTCGCCCTTCTTTATTTTTTGGTAAATCTCATTTACCTTTTGCTGTACATCATCGGAAAGGTTCGGATTTTTTATAGGAATTCCTACACCGTTTTCTTTTGCAGAAAATACTAAGGTTTTACCTCCTTGGAAGGCCCCGTTCAATTCGTCCTTAATCATATCATAGGAAGCCTTATCAAGATACTTCATTGCAGAGGTAAGAATTATTGAAGATCCGTCACCGATAATGCCTTCTGCATATTGATCGACGTCAACACCTACAACCCAAACTTTTTTTCCTGCCTGAGTTCTGGTTTTAGCCTCGTTGATAACGCCTACACCTACACCGCCGGCTGCAGCATGGATTACCGTAACGCCCCTGTCATACATAGAAGCGGCAATCTGCTGACCTGCTGCGATATCGGAAAATCCGCCCTGATATACAAAGTTTTCGGGATAGATTTCAATGTTGGTACCGAGATTTTCGTTTGCATATTTAATGCCCTGCTGCCATCCCCAGTTAAATTTTTGTACTGCAGGGATTTCCATACCGCCTATAAAACCGAAGTTTCCGGTTTTTTGCTGTAAGGCAGCGGCAACACCGGCCAAGAAACCGGCTTCATTTTCTAAAAAGAAAATACCGATTGTGTTAGGTCCGTTTTGGGCATCCCAAGAATCTGCAGGATGGGCATTTCCGTCTACAATTACGAATTTTGCATCCTTGTATTTGGACTGAGCCTTAAAAACGGCTGTCTCAAATTTAAAACCGGGACAAATGATAAATCTATATCCTGAGTCATAGAGGTTGGATATTTCTTTGATATAATCAGCCTCAGTTGTTCCGACAGGTTTTAGATATTTTACCTTTACGCCAAGTTCTTTTTCGGCCTTTTTAATGCCTTCCCATGTTCCTTGGTTAAAAGACTTATCGTCTATAGTTCCGGCATCCGTAACCATACCAACCATTAAAACTTTTTTTCCTTCTTCCTTATTGCAAGAAGCGAGCACGGAAAAAATGAGAAGGAAACCGATCAAAATTTTAACAATCTTCTTCATAAAAACTCCTTTTTTGCCGGTTAATAGTCCAAAATTACCAAACACCTATGGACACAATTAACTAACAAAGCAAGTAAATTATACACTGTTTTTTAATTTATGTCAAATTGTAATAGAGATATTAAAGGAACTTCTAATCTTCATATTCCAGTTGAATATTCATTCTGTCCTTTGAAAGGATGGTTTCGGGGAAGACCTCACGGGCATGATCCAAAAGAACCTTAAGCTCGTTATCGGTGTAACGCGGGCTGTAGTGGATTAGGGCCATCTTTTTAACCTCGGCATCCTTAGCGATTTGGGCTGCCTGAGTACAGGTCATGTGTTTTTTTTCGGCAGCATCTTTTTCCATGCCTTTTTCAAACATGCCCTCACATACAAAAAAGTCGGAGTGCTTTACCTCAACAGCAATCGAGGGCAGATATCTTGTATCGGTTACAAAGCTGAATTTTCTGCCCTTTCTTTTAGGGCCCATAACATCTTCGGGAAGAACAGTTTTTCCGTCGGCAGAGACTACCTCATTTCCGCCTTGAAGCTTGGACCAAAGAGGCCCGCAAGGAACGTTTAAGGCCTTTGCAGCTTCGGGATTAAATTCACCGGGCCGCTCAAACTCTTCAAATGTGTATCCCATGCAGGGCTTTGTATGATCCAGCCAAAAGGAACGGACTTGAAATTCATCGGCAGAATAAACAATCCCCGGCTCTCTTATTTCCTTTACGATAATATCGTAATTGATATACATATCCAAAACTTTCCGGCTGGTTTCCACATATTCGGCAACCTTGGGAGGGCCTATTATGTAAAGAGGTTCTTCCCTGTCAACCTGAGACGAAAGCATGAGAAGCCCCGGAAGACCGGTTATATGATCGGCATGGGTATGGCTTATAAAAATCGCATTGATTCTTTTCCAGCGCAAGTTAAGGCGGCGTAAGGCAACCTGTGTTCCCTCCCCGCAATCGAATAAAAATAAATCGCCCTCACGGCGAAGCAAAACCGATGTTAAATGTCTATATGGAAGCGGCATCATCCCGCCGCAGCCTAAAATAAAAGCTTCAAGATTCATTGGAAGCCGATTATAAGCGATTTTTTACAAAAAAGCAAGGCGTTGCAAGAATTCTGCGGTTAAATAAAATTTTTGTTCGACTAATTACACAATTCGGTCAACGCAGTTTCCAATGCTTGAGAAAAATTTATACCTTTAAGTTCAGCTTTACATTTTAGGCTATATGGTATAGTACAATTTGTACGAACTCTCCTGTTGTCCATCTCAGCTTTTATAAAGTCAGGATAGATAGTAATAGGACAAACTATATCGCCTTGATTTGTTTGTAGGAGTGTAAAATCTTCACGGGGCAATGTACTCCCATCTTTTTCTATTCCGTAGACATGAAGCTCTAAAGCTTCTTTTGCCATAGCTTGTGCATCATAAAAATCTTGACCGCAGCTTACACAGCCTAAAAGGCTAGGAAAATATACACTATAAGCTCCGTTTTCTGCCGGTTCAAAAACTGCCAGATATGTAAGTTTTCTCAATTTAATATCTCCTTTAACCCTGCTTGTTTTAATATACTGTTTAATGTTCCGGCTTTTAAATCTCCCTTATGAAAGGGAATAGTTATTTTGCCGCTTTTTTCATCATGTTTTAACTGATAATGAGAACCTTTTGTTTCACATATATACCAACCGTTTTGTTGAAGCAGTCTAAGTATTTCTTTTGCTGTCATAAGCTATTATACGCATTTTATATACGCATTGTCAAGTATTCGTATAATAAAGAAAATTTAATTTGATTGATTTATAGATATAAAAACCACAATCAAAATCTTTGCGGTCTTTGCGCCCCTTGCGGTTAAATAAACTTTTTCTTTGGTTACACCACAATCTGTAATTTTGCTTTAATGACACTTTATCCCAAAATTTTCAAATTTATCTCCCCCTTCCCCTAATCACCTAGTTATGCTAAAATGCTCAGGATAAAAAACTTTTTCGTTTTATTGAGTTGGAGGGAAGAATGCCGTATATTTTGGGAACAGCGGGACATGTGGATCATGGAAAGACAGCCTTGGTAAAAAGGCTTACAGGTATTGAAACGAGTCACTTACCTGAAGAAAAAAAGCGGGGGATGACAATAGAGCTAGGCTTTGCTTCGCTTGAAGATCCCGTTCACGGCACTGTAGGCATAGTCGATGTTCCCGGCCATGAGCGCTTTATCCGCAACATGGTTGCAGGTACCTGGGGCCTGGATGCGGCTCTTTTAATAGTGGCCGCAGATGACGGCTGGATGCAGATGTCCTCCGATCATTTGCGTGTACTAAAGGCCATGAAGATAGATTCCATCCTTCTTGTAATCACAAAATCGGACCTTGCCGAAAAGGACATGCTTGAGCTTCTTATCGAGGATGCCAATGCCCAATGCGAAAAAATAATCGGAAGGAAACTTCCTGCCGTTGCCGTATCTTCCCTTACAGGAAGCGGAATCGAGGAACTCAAGGCCGAAATTACAAAACTTCTTTCTTCATCAAAAAAGCAAAGTCCCCCTACTCCCTTTTTATATGTTGACAGGGTCTTCGTCCTCAAAGGTATTGGAACCACAGTTACGGGAACATTGAGAGGAAAGGGATTGCATACCGGAGACAATTTACAAATCTATCCCTCAAACGAAGAGTGCAGAATTAAATCGATTCAAAACCATCATAAGGATGTAGAAAAAATAGAGCCCGGAACGAGGACGGCCCTCAACTTAAAGCTGGGCGAAAAAACAAATCTTGAAAGAGGAATGCTCTTAGCCCAAAAAGATTCAAACTTTATTTTAAGCGGAAAGGAACTTTTGGTGCGCATTGATGAGGTCTTTACAAACAAGGAGGGAGGCTTAAAAAATCACGCCGAAATCGAAATAGCCCTCGGAAGCGCCCATGCAATAGGCAGCATTCACTTAAACCAATTCGACAAGAGCTTGGGCCGCCTTTCTTTGAATGAACCCATAGCCTCGGCTTGGAATCAAAGGGCGGTTTTAATCAGGCACGGCGGAAGCGAAATTATAGCCTCGGCCAGGGTGCTCGCAAGTTTTCCGTCCTATAAAAGAATGCAGTTTAAAGAAGCCTTTGAGGTTTACAGGGATAAGGAGCTTCCTTCGATACACAGCTATCAATTTAACATCGAGGGCTTTGTTGAAGATCCTAAGATCAAAACCGAGGAGCTTACCTCGGATAAGAGCGAGGTCGCAGAATACGGCTCTTGGCGTTTTTTAAAAAAACGGCTTGAGTTTTGGGAAAAGAAAATTTTAAAAACTGCTCAGGAAAGTCAGGCTGGCTTTACCCTAGAAGAAGTAGATTTACCCATTCCTCAAAAGGTAAAAACAATCGTCTTTAAAAAACTTTGCGATGAAAAGAAGATAGAAAAAGAAGCCCACATCTATAAATTAAGCGGAAGAACCGGTGATGACCTTTCAAAAAATGCAAAAGATCTTTTGGATGCAGCCTTTAAGGCAGGCTTTGAGGGCATCGAAATAGACAAGATAAAAATTCCTCAAGCCAGAAAAGAAGCCCGCGATCTTATAAAGCTGGGTAAGCTCATCTGCCTTGAAAACTTTTTACACTACCATACGGACTTTTACAAAAAGACAGTAAACTCTCTATTTGCAAAATACAAGCCGGGAGATAAATTTTCGATAGCCGATGCACGGGATGTTACAGGACTTTCACGCAAATACATTCTCCCGATTCTTAACCTTCTCGAAAAAGACGGCAAGTTAAAAAGACAGGAAAACGACAGAATCGTATTGTAAGCAAGCCCTCTATATAAAAGCTCGGCTCGGTTTAAAGGCCTACTCGGTTTCGGCAAGGGCTCGCGAAATACTAAAGGCGTAGTCTCCGATTTTTTCCAGGTTGCGTACCATATCGATATACAAAAGCTCGGCCTTTACGTTTGCACCCTTTTCCAAGCGGGTACGGGCAAGGTGTTTTAAGTTTTGCCTCATGGCATCAATCGATTCTTCCATTTCGTGAGCCATGGCCAGCTGTTCTGCAGCAAGGGGCTTATTTAAGTGTTCATGAACAAAGTGAATAAACTGATTTACAATTCCCATATAAGGTAAAAGTTTATCCATATCGTCCTGACTTATAGGCATCTTTAATTCTATACTTCGGTTGATAAAAAGCCCCAGCTCAAAAATCTGATCGGTCATATTTTCTATGTCGTCTACAATGCCCAGCATAAGGCGCACGTTCTTCCTGTTTTTTTCGGACAAAGAAAGCTGAGAAGTTTTAATAAGATACAATGAAAGCTCTTCCTGCATCTGATCGGTATAATCTTCCTTTTCGGTTAACTGTCTTATAACAAACTCTCTTGAAACATCTTCTTCCTTACTTAAAATAGAACGCAAGAGGCTGAACATTTCTCTAACTATATTGGACATCTTAAGAATTTCAACCTCGGCTCGAAGTACATAGGCCTCGGTATTTTCTTTCATACTTGGAGCCTGAAAGTGGAGAACATAGCGGGCAGGCTCCTCATCTTCCCTCGGTTTAATAAGCCAGCACACAAAATTTGCAATTTGATTTACAAAGGGCAAGGCGACAAGAGTATTTATTACGTTAAAAAGAGTATGGAAAACAGCAATCTTTGTTGTAAGGCTGCTTCCCGGAAAGAGAAGTTCTACAAGGGCCAAAAAGGGAGTAAAAAGAATAAGGGCAAAGATACTGCCGGCAACATTGAATAAAACGTGAACAGCCGCGGCCCGCCGCGCATTTAGTTTTGTTCCTATCGAAGCCAAGACGGCATCTACGGTAGAGCCTACATTACTTCCCAAAACTACAGCCGCAGAAAATTCCCAGCCGACAACACCTGTATGAGCCATCGTCAAAAGAACGGCAGTTGTGGCACTCGATGAGTGAAGAAAAACGGTAAGCAGCAAACCTAGGATAACTCCGATTATGATACTTTGAATTCCTGTCTGCTTAAAAATCGAAAAAAGAGCTATCTGCTCGCCTGAAATATTCGGAACGGCAGAAGCCAAAAAATCCAAACCTGTAAAAAGGAGGCCGAAGCCCATAACGGCCTCGCCCAGATTGTCTTTTTTTAGCTTTTTAAAAAATGTCAAAAAATAGCCTATTCCGAAGGCGGGAATTGCAATACTCGCTATCGAAAACTTAAAACCGATGAGCGAAACTATCCATGCAGTAACGGTAGTACCTATGTTTGCACCGAAGATAACGCCTATAGCCTGTTGAAGACTCAGCATTCCTGCATTGACAAAGGAAACAGTCATAACTGTGGTAGCACCCGAGGATTGAACAATGCCGGTAACAACTATACCTGTCAAAACGGCTAAAAACCTGTTTCCGGTCATAAAATTGAGCGTACGGTGCAAACTCTCTCCGGCACTTTTTTGGATACCGTCGCTCATCATCTTCATTCCGTATAAAATTAAACCTAAACTTCCAAGCATTTGGAATACAAGAGAAACTACAGACATATCAAGGAGTATAACAAAAAGAATAAGAATTTTCAATCCATGCTTGACAAATAGGGCGTATTTTTAATAGACTATACCATAGGAGGCTTACCGATTATGAAGCTCTACAGCAGAAGACAAACCCTCGTATTTTCGCTAATTGCAGCATTTATTTTTGCAAGTGCCGGTTTTTATGCCGGGCTAAAATTTAATTCAAATCAAGATTTTAAAGAAGCACAGGCTGAAGCCCTGACTGAAATTCCTAATCTAACTGTATCGAAAAATGAACCGATAACGATTAATACGTCAAACAATACGGATTACAGCCAAGCCGAAACTCAAAATATTTATGTATACGCTTCCACCAACGAGAGCGTAGTAAACATCACAACGGAAACGATGGGTGTCAACTGGTTTTTTGAGCCCGTACCAGTTGAAGGCGGCTCAGGCTCAGGTTCAATAATAGATGAAAGCGGACTTGTTCTTACAAATACCCATGTTATAGCAAATGCTTCAAAGATATTTATTTCGCTCTATGACGGAAGCCAATATGAAGCTCAAGTTGTAGGTATGGATCCCGAAAACGATTTGGCGGTTTTAAAATTCGATCCGCCTAAGAACATCAAACTTACGGTCATAAAATTCGGAGACTCTGCCAATTTAAAAGTAGGCCAAAGAGTTTTGGCTATAGGAAACCCCTTCGGCTTGGAAAGAACTCTTACGGACGGAATAGTTTCGGCCCTAAAGCGCCCTATTCAAAACGACAAAAACATCATAATCAAAAACATGATTCAAACCGATACGGCTATCAATCCCGGAAATTCAGGCGGACCTCTTTTAGATACTCAGGGGAGAATGATAGGAATAAACACCATGATTTATTCCACATCGGGAAGCTCGGCGGGGGTCGGCTTTGCAGTTCCCGTAAATACGGCTAAAAGAGTTGTCGCAGATATTTTAAAATACGGAAAGGTTATCCGAGGTTCTATCGATGCCGAATTGGTTCAAGTATCGGGAAGACTTGCCTCTTACGCAAAACTGCCTGTTGCTTACGGGCTTCTTGTTTCCGAAGTAAAAAGAGGAAGCAATGCTGCAAAGGCCGATCTTCGCGGAGGAAATGAAGCTGTCCGCTCAGGCATAGGAAGATACAGCTCGGTATTTTACATAGGCGGAGATATAATAGTCGAAATAGCCGGACAAAAGATAAACAATATAACCGATTATTATTCGGTCCTGGAGGATAAAAAGCCGGGAGAAACCGTAGATATTAAGGTTATAAGAGGGAAAAAACTTATAGATCTGCGCTTGACCCTGTCGGAAAGAAATTAAGAGCCGATGATCGATTTAAAAAAACTTTTTAAAAAAATTTCATGGAAGATTAAAGGAGTCTCGGTTTATGCCCTCGTCGGTGAAAGCGGAACGGGTAAGAGCTTCAGAGCAAAGCTGCTTGCCGAAAAATACGGTATAAAGCTCATCATAGATGACGGGCTTTTAATCTGTAACGATAAGATAATTGCAGGCCAATCGGCAAAGAGAGAAAAAACTTTTTTGGCTGCCGTTAAGGTGGCCTTGTTTGATGACAAAAAACACAGGGATGGGGCTGCAAAGGCTTTACAATCCCATAGCTTTAAAAAGATTTTAATATTGGGCACTTCCGAAAAAATGGTAAACAAGATTGCCGCCCGCCTTCAAATTCCTCAGCCTCAAAAAATAATTAAAATAGAAGATATTGCAAGCAGAGAAGAAATCGAAACTGCAATGAGATCGAGGCGGGTTGAAGGTAAACATGTTATACCTGTTCCCTCAATTGAGGTACAGCGTACCTATCCGCAAATATTTTACGACAAGATTCGCCTCTTTTTTAAAAACAAAAAAACGCCCTTTGTAGGAACGGAACAATCAAGGCTCTTTGAAAAGTCCGTAGTCCGTCCGGAATTCTCAAAGGTCGGCACGGTGGAAATATCCGAATCTGCTTTAAGCCAGATGGTATTTCATTGCCTTGAAGAGTATGACAAGGAAATAGTCATAAAAAAACTTATCATCAAAAAAGCAGAGGACGGATACCGCTTGGACTTGACTGTGGATATTCCATTCGGAACCCAGCTGACGGGAAAGATACATCAGCTGCAAAAATATATAATCGAACACATAGAGCGGTACACAGGTATACTTATTATTCAGATAAATATTATTATCGACAAGATAAGAGAGCCTAACCCTTAAAATCCAAACCTATCAAGTAAGTTTCAAAACTTGAACTGCGGCAGGCCTCCGGTTTAAAGGCCCTTGCCGTCTTAAAATATTTCCGCAAGTTGTTTAAGTGGATTTGCTGATCCCCTCCTTGGAATATCTTGACCACAAAGGCCCCGCCTTGTTTGAGCTGTTCTTGGGCATAATAAATTGCAAGCTCTACCAAGCCTGAGGAGCGGGCAGTATCGACGGTCTTGTTGCCTGTAGTTGCGGGGGCTGCATCGCAGATGACAGCATCATAGGGTCCAAGCTCTTTTACCGATTTTATAATCCCCTTATCGAACATATCACCTTGAAAAAAATTAAGACGCTCATCATAGACAGAAGAATCCAAGGGCTTTAAATCTACGGCAGTTACCCTTCCCTCTCTATTTAAAAAGCGAAGAACATAGACAGTCCAGCTTCCGGGAGCAGCACCCAAATCCAAGACCTTATCGCCGGGCGAAAAAAGATTGAATTTTTTATTCATCTCTTCAAGCTTGTACACGGAGCGTGCAGGATAGTTTTCCGAAAAAGCTTTTTTTGACCAATAATCCGGTTCGCTGTATTTATTTTTTGCCATTCGATTTTTCCTTTTTGGATTGAGCTTCTTTTTCTTCCAACATCTGAGCCGTATCTTCTGCAATTTCGGCCGCATATTCATCGAGCTTTCGATGGAGGGTTCTGCGTCCTATCCCCAAGATATCGGCAGTCTTGGACTTATTGTTGTTTTGGTTTGCAAGTGTCTGCAAAATAATTTGCTTTTCGGCTTCGGCCATATTTACACCCATGGGAATGCGGATTGAAGAAGCCTCGGCCTTTTCGCGTAAGGCGGCAGGGAGGTCATCAAAATGAATTACATTATCCGAGCTCATTACGACAGCACTTTGAATGCAGTTTTGAAGCTGCCTGATATTTCCCGGCCACTCATAATTGTAAATTGCAGTTCGTGCACGCGGCTCAAGTGAATCTATTTTTTTATCATTTTCTTCGGCAAAATCTTTGATAAAGGCGGCAGCCAAAAGAGGGATATCCTCTTTACGTTCACGCAAGGGCGGAACATGAATATGCACAACATTCAATCTAAAATAAAGGTCTTCCCTGAAATTTCCTTTTTTTATTTCTTCGATCAGGTCCCTGTTGGTGGCGGCAATTATCCTTGTATCGACACTAAGAGTTTCGGTTCCGCCTACCCTTTCAAACTTTTTTTCTTGGAGAACGCGCAAGAGCTTTACCTGTATCATTTGGTTGACCTCGCCTATCTCATCCAAAAAAAGGGTTCCGCCGTTTGCAATTTCAAAACGGCCTCGGGTACGCTGAACTGCTCCCGTAAAGGCTCCTTTTTCGTGACCGAAAAGTTCCGACTCCAAGAGGCTTTCGGCAAAGGAAGCACAGTGAACCTGTACAAAGGGCTTATCCTTCCGGCTAGAAAGATTATGAATGGCCTGAGCGATCAGCTCTTTTCCGACTCCCGTTTCTCCGGTAATTAAAACGCTTGCCTTTGTGGGAGCCACCTTTTTTATATCCTCAAAAACCTTTTCCATAAGGGGGCTCTTCCCTATGATGTTTTCAAAACTTTGCTTTGTCTCGATGTCATGTAAAAGAGCACGGTTTTGAAGAACAAGGGCGCGATTTTGTAAGGCTCTTTTTGCCAAGAGGAAGAGGCGTTCCAAATCCAATGGCTTGGTTAAAAAATCATAGGCACCCATCCTCATGGCTTCAACGGCCGTCTCTACCGTGCCGTGACCGGTTAACACAATTACGGGAACTCCGGGAGTTTTTGAAATAACCTCACGGAGCACATCTTCGCCGCTAAGCTCGGGCATTTTTAAATCGGTAATTACAAGGTCGACATCTTCTTTTAAGGCAATATCCAACCCTGTTTTTCCGTTGTCGGCCGTGATTACCCCGTAACCTTCATCTTCCAAGGCCATTGCAAGACCTTCACGGATATTTTTTTCGTCATCTATAACCAAAACAGTAAATTTCATTTTATATCCTTTACCGAATCAAAGTCGGAAGTTTTATCGGAAAGTAAAAGCATTGCACCCTTACGTTCTATCGGGAGAGAAAATTTAAAACTTGTTCCCAATCCGTAATCCGAATAAACATTTATATCGCCTCCATGTTCCTTTATAACCTTATAAGTCATGGTGAGCCCCAATCCTGTTCCGTCATGCTTAGTAGTAAAATAAGGCTCAAAGATTTTATGAAGATCTTCAGGCAGGATACCCTGTCCCGAATCCGAAATAATTACAAGAAGAAAATCGTTTTCGCTCTTTGTCGAAATATCCAAAAAACCTCCGTCCGGCATTGCGGATTTTGCGTTTGTCAATACATTCATAAAGGCTTGCCGCAAAAATCTTTCATCGCCTTGAATTTTGGGAAGATCCTTTGAAAAGTTAAGCGAAATGGTTATGCCCTTATCGTTAAACTCGTCAAAAAAGGTTTCGTATAAATTCTTTAAAAGAGCATTTACATCTACCGGAACAAATTCGAATTTTAAAGGACGCACGGCAAATAAAAAATCCACTACGATTTTATTGAGTCTTTCAATTTCTTCTTCGATAACGCCTATATGCTTTTGAGCCTTTTGGTTTATGGACAAATTGCAGGCGGTAAAATTTTTCTTTAAAAGCTGTAAGTGGATGCTGATCGCTGCAAGCGGGTTTTTAATTTCGTGGGCAACGGCGGCGGCAACATTTGTAAGGCTTGCAAGATTTTCAAGGCGGCGGTTTTTAATTTCTTCACTTCTTTTTTCGGTAATGTCCGCAATCATAATTATCGTGCCCTGAATTTTTTTTTCTTTTACCAGGGGAAGAACCGATACTTCAATGTACTTATTTTTACCTTCCGGCATATCTGCCTTAAGGTTAAACTCTTTTGAAGTTTGTCCGCTTTCATTTTCAATTACATAAGAAACAAAGTCCGCAATATCCTGAATCTTTATATGCTCCCATACATTTTTTTCATGGCTTTCGCCAAGCGGAGTGCCTAAAATTCTTTCAGCGGCCCTATTCGATTTTATAATCTTGTTTTCGGAATTTGCAACTATAACGCCGTCGTTTAAAGAATCCATCACGGAGTCCAAAAGAGAATACTCGTTTGCAAGCAGCTTTACAAAGGTGCGGAGCTGGGCCTCATTCATGCTCGGGGATTTTTGTATTCCCCTTCTCATAAACTCTCTCATATAAGCTTTTCCTTAATTCCCTCCGCCAAGTTTTCTAAGGCGGCCTGAGGAGAGATATTAAAAATATCTACAGCGGCTTCTGCATTTTTTATCAAGGCCGTTATTTTAAAATAGGACTCAAGTTCCAAGGCTGAACATTCTTCATTTTCTAGGCCTTTCTGCAAAAAAAACAAAAGGCTGTTTAAAAACAAAACGTAAATAGTATGCGGCTTACACTTATTTAAAAGATTTACAATATTCGGCACCGTACAATTTGAATTGTCGTAATGATTTTCGTTTTTATAATCAGAGACCGAATTATAAAGAGCAGAGGGAAGAATTTTATTTTGCCTGTCTATGAGTAAAAAAATATACTCGTAAAATAAGGAAGCGGCATTTTGAATTGTCCTAAAACTTACGGGTAAAAAACCGTAAAGGTAAGAGCTTAAAAGATTAAATTTTCCGAAAGGTTCGTGGGAAACCTCTCCCTTAAAAACCCTTCTTATAACTTCTTCTTGAGATTTTTCATCACGCTCTTTAAAATTATAGGGCCTTACCCGAGATAAGATGGTAGGCATAATTGCTCCGCGATGAGCGGTAGTCAAAATAAAGATTGCGTATGAAGGCGGCTCTTCCAAAATTTTTAAAAAAGCATTCCGTGCTCCTTCCTGCATCTTATCGGCATTTTCGACAATCAAAACTTTTTTTATTCCCGAAGGCATCAGACGCACCCATGACGAGGCCTTTCTAACCTGATTGATGGGAATCGTATCGTACATGCACTCGTCCTGAAGTTTTGTACTTTTTAAAACAAGGCTTTCCGTAATTTTGCTCAAAGTTTTTTCATCCATGGTTTCGATAGGAACCGAGCATAGATCGGCTAGGATATCTTCAATCTCTGCAATGAGGGGGGCAGCCTTAACAAACCGAGCTTCATCCGTATCCCAAAGACGAGGATCAAATCGGGAGGTAAGTTTTCTGATACTACGCAAAAATAAGTATCGGGAAGAAATAGTTTTTGTCTTTAACAAGGTTTCAGAGGCAGCCTTGATTTCGGGGCTGTGATCTCGTGCACCCAAAATAAGAACATCCGGAGAAATCATCTCTTTTTGCCTCAAGCATGAAGAGCAGCTACATGTCCAGTGCCCCGATTCGGTACATGAAACGGAGCGGGCAAGCTCAAGGGCAGCAGTCAGCTTCCCCGAACATTCGGGCCCCGAAAACAAAATCGAAGGCGGAAGTTTTTTTTGTTCTATATCCCGAATAAGCCTAAGCCCTGCTTCCTGATCTATCAGATTTTCAAACATCACCATCTCCTACCTATAACTGCTTAGTTATATCTAAAATAAACGGAGAAAGTATTTTAGCAAAAATACTTTCGCTTAATATCTTATCAAACGAAATAAAGGTTTGAATATTGATGAGCATTAGGATAACGCCTATCACAATCAATCCCTCGACAAGGCCTAAAAAAAAGCCCAATGACCTGTCCAAATTTTTTAATGACTCGTTTGAAAAAAGGGAGCCTAAAAAAACTTGCACAAGTTTTATAATCAAATAAGCAGACAAAAATAAAATTAAAAAGGCTATAACAGCCGATAAGGATTTTTCTCCAAGAAGCTCGGTAATTACGGGAGTAAGCAATTTATAAAACAAAAATGCTATAAGCCCTCCGACTATTACGGCAGCCTTTGAAAAAAACTCGTCTATAAAACCCGTTACCGTAACCTTGACGGCAAAAAAAGTTAATATAATCAAAAAAACTATATCGGCACTACCTATCTGCATTTAATTATTCTCCATCATTTAATCATCCTCATTCTTTAAAGCTCTCCGTTTTTAGAGGTGAAAAAACTTTTTAAAAAGTCCGAAATTATAACGGCCGGTTTTTCGCCTGCAAGAGCTGCCGAGGCCTTAGCCATGTTTTTAAGCCTATCGTTTCCGCTTCCGTTTTCTTCAAAGCCCAGATCCCGTAAAAGGCTTATAAAAACATCGGGCCTTACATCCTCGCCCAAAAGAATTTCTGCAGCACCCTTTTTCTTAAAGAATTCGGCATTTTCTATTTGATCGCCGCGCGAACTTCCCTTTTCTAGAGGAACCAGGATCATAGGCTTACCTGCAGCAGCCGATTCCCAAACAGTATTGGCGCCGGCCCGCGACACAACAATTGAAGACAGGCTTAAAACATCAGCCATCTCATTTTTTATAAAAGGATAGGGTTTATAATTTTCTGCAAATTGTGGAGAGGAGTTTAAAAGGGCTTCTTTAATTTTTTGCCCCTGATCCATGTTGGCTTCCCCAATCTGATGAACTACAACAAAATGTTTTACAAGGTACTCGATCGAATCTGAAATCAAATCGTTTAATTGCCTTGCACCGAGGCTTCCGCCCAATACAAAGAGAACGGGTAAGTCCTGCTGTATATTTAAAAAGGTACGGCCCTTTTCAGGGCTGCCCGAATAAAAACTTAAGCGGACAGGGTTCCCCGTGCAGATAAGCTTTGAGCGGATAGAGGCCGGTAAAAGCTCCGTAGTTTCTTGATATGAAACCATGATGTGATTTGCAAATTTGGAATTAATCTTAGTTGCAAGGCCCGGCGAAAAATCGCACTCGTGAGTGATAACGGGAATCTTTAAAAGCTTTGCCGCAGCGCAGGGAGGCACCGAAACAAAGCCGCCCTTAGAAAAAACAAAAATAGGTTTTAACCTTAAAAGAATAAAAAAAGACTTTATAAAGCCTGCGGCGACCTTAAAAACATCTATAAAATTTTGAAAACTAAAATACCGCCTTAATTTTCCGGCAGGGACCCCTTTAAATTCGAGAACTGAAGGAGAGGCCGAATGAAGAGCCGAAGATTCGACTATTTTGCGGTCAAGGCCCTTAGCAGAGCCTATCCAAACTATCCTACATTCCGAAGAAGAGCTTAACACCTCGGCAACGGCCAGTCCCGGGAAAATATGTCCCCCTGTTCCGCCTCCGGTAAAAACAACACATTTCATAGCCGTAAGTGTATCACAATGACACAATTTTGAAAAGGGGCTGTGTGTAAACTATCAAGAGCAAATCTGTGGATTTTGATTGTGTCCTAAAGAGTCTCTACTTCTTCCCTGCTTAAGCCTGTCCCTTCAACTATTTTGGCAATATCTACACCAAGCCGCTTAAAAGAAGCCGCTGTCTCCCTGGCTTTTTGATATGCACCATCAGCTAAACCTTCTCTTCTGGCATCGGCTCTTTCCGCTTCTAAGAACATCTGATATTTTTCTTTGGACAATTCTCTAGCCATTTGTCTTTCTTCTTCAGTTACCCACAGTAGTGTTTCTTCAGCCATTTTTATCCCCTCCTCTAACTCACATAATTTTTCCAACATTCCGCTTTTTTTATCTTCTTCATACTTAGTTAAAAACCTTATCCAAAAATCTTTTGGGGTATACTCTGTTATGCTCTTTTTCATAGTATAACCTATTAACTTGTTTAATTCAACATAAATATATTGAATTACCGATGTTTTTGACATTTGTACAAGCTCTACATTTTTCGGTATATCACAACCGAAAACGGAAAGACTTATGGCAAAAAACGGATCCGTTTCTTTTGGTTCCATTTTTAAAAAGCGTGAGGCAATACGGAGCAAATACATCTGATTTCGTATCGGGTAATTGTTTTTCCAAAACTGCTGCATCTCAAGATCTATAATGAGACCTGAATCGGTTTTAATCAGAAAATCAAGATGATAAGTTTCTCCATTGGGGGCATCACGGGTAAGCTCGGTATTTAAAATATCGGCTTTTTTAATTTTACCGTAAGAATCTTCCAAAAAGGCATTTAAAAAACCAACAAGAGCCTTGTTTCCTTTTTCTCCTTTTGAAAACATCAATTTGAATACCCAATCAGTTTTGGGATTTAAACATTCTTTTTTTTTCGTCATAAAAGACCTCCATAAAAGACTATTTTGCCGCCTTCACTATTATTGTATATATTTCTTACAGTAAGTAGTAAAAATAAAAAAAATTAATATTTTATTTGACAAACTAAAACTCATTTTTTAATTAATCCCCGCCCCTTCCGATTGACTTTATTTTACGATTACTTCATAATGGCCTTATGCTTAAAGATTATGCTTTAATTTTAAAGACGGGAAATTGGGAGCCTCAAAATAAAAAGAGGCTTGAAAAGCTGATAAGAGAAAAGGCTTTTAACGGAAACTATGCAGTTTTTGACTGGGATTTTACTTCGATTTTTTATGACACACAGGATAACCTCTTTGTATACCAGATTGAAAATCTTAAGTTTAATTTAACCCCCGAAGAATTTGATCAAACCATAAGGGCAGGAATTCCTCAAGATGTGATTTTGCCGCATACGGCAAACCTTGAAGGGAAGGCCTTAACTGCAGGCGAACTTTCCGACGATTTAAACGAGCGATACGATTTTTTATATAAAAATTATTCCGGCTTCGGCGGAAAAATGAGCCTTGCAGAAATTACCTTAACCGAAGAGTTTATAGATTTTAAAGCGAAGATGCTGGTTTTGATGCGCGGAGCAGCCTCCCTTTGCGGAGTAGACATCGGCCAATCGGTAAGCACAGGCATGACGATAGAAGAGCTGTCGGCCCTTACCGAGAAGGCAATAGACCAAGGCTTAAAGGATGAAATAAAAACCTATACCCTAAGATCCTCATCGGTTTTAAAAGGAAGGGCCGGAGAGGTAGAAGGCGGATATAGAAAGGGCTTGCGTATTCAGGAAGAAATGCAAAACCTTTTTTCGGCTTTAAAAGAAAACGGAATCGAGGTCTATATTTGCTCGGCCTCCCAAGAAGACAATGTACGCGTATTTGCCTCCCACCCAAAGTACGGGTATAATCTTGAAAGTAAAAACGTTTTCGGAAGACGAAGACTTCTTGATAAAAATAAAAAGCTTACGGTTATAAACGACACTTCGATCCCTGCAACAAGGCGGGAGGGAAAGGCAGAAGCAATAAAAAAAGTACTTGCCCCCAAACACCAAAACAAGGCTCCCGTTTTAATAGCAGGAGACGGTGACGGAGACTTTTTTATGATGGATGCCTTTAAAGATGAGGCCTTAATCCTAATCTTTAACCGAAGCCCAAAAAAGGAAGCAAAAATATTTCCGCTTTTAATGAGAGGGATTAAAGAAAGAGAAAACCCCGAAACAGGAATAATTGTGCAGCACAGAGATAACGGGAAAGGCCGGTTTATCTCTAAGGCCCCGGACGAGGAAAGGCCCTTAGACAGCCTTCCTGAAAAGTAATTCGATATTTGCTTGGTAAAAAGTTTTTATGGAGGAAAAGATGAAGTTTGACGATTTTTTAGATCTTATGAAAAAGAGGCAAAGCTGCAGAAGCTTTGATTATTCCAAACCTGTCTCAAAGGAAGACTTGGTTTCTATTTTAGAAGCCGGACGGCTTTCGCCATCGGCCTGTAATTCCCAGCCCTACGAGGTCTTTGTTGCCCAAGGCGAAAACTCAAAAATAATAGCAGAGGCTAAGATGGTTTCATTTAACAAGTTTATTGACGAGTGCAATACTTTTTTGGTAATAGCCGAAGACAATTACAGCCTTCCTGCAAAGATAGGTTCAATGATAAAGAAGGTTGACTTTAAGGCAATAGATATAGGCATCTTAACGGCCAACCTTGTAAATGCAGCCTCAGCCTTAAATTTGGAAACCTGCATCCTCGGCGTCTTTGACGAAAAACGCATCCAAAAACTCATAGACCGAAGAAAAAGAATCCGCCTTGTCATTGCCCTGGGCTATCCCAAAGAAGGATACCCTTTAAGGGAAAAAACAAGAAAAGACTTTGACGATAACATGCACTTTTTAGGCTAAGTTTAAGGTGCTTCGGTCGTAAGAGAACCGTCAGAGCCTACATACCATGGTGTATTTCCATTACTTTTTACTTTAAACTTTTTGTAGTTTTCATCAGTAGATATATCGCCTGCAAGCACCTTTATATTCTCGCCGCCTGAAGGATAGCTTTGAGGATTTATCAAGGCCGCAGTTCCTTCGGCAGTGAGTTTACCCGAAATATTTATCTTCGTACCGGTAGTAAGATATACATCATTGTTTTTATCGATTTTTGCACTGCCCCTCATTGTAAATAAGCCGTTTTCGGCAATATATAAGGCATCTCCCAATGCAGCCTTATTGTCCTTTATAACGCAATCAATCAAATTGACTGTGCCATCAGTATAAATTGCACCGCCATCAGTAGTAGATGCGGCACCTTTAAGTGTGAGCCCTTTAAGGGTGAACTCTACTCCGGCGAATACCTTAAATATTTGATGTTCATTTGTATTATACGCTGAACCTGTTCCATAGTTTGCGTTTAAAATATCATTTCCTGAACCTGAAACACCTATGATGGTAAGGACTTTGGTATCTAAAGCCGAAAATCCAGGATCTTTTTTTATCTCAATAAATCCATGATTATCACCGGCATTGGTTGCCTTTATTTCCCCGTCTATATAAATAAAGGCATCATTATGAGCATCAGTTACTGCCTGTTTAAGAATCTTCCATGAATCCGATGACTTAACCAATTGAGCTAAGTTACCCCTGTCATCGACCTTCCAATGTGTATGATTTGCTTTGTCAGATACCTTGAATTTATTGTGAGAAGCCTGAATAGCAGAGCCTTCAAGCACCTTAATAGCATTATTTTTGTTAGGATATTTTTCAGGAGTAATTTTTGCACCAAAGTCTGATATATCATTAGTATTAACCTGTATCGTTACATTCGCTTTTAGATAGACATCATTATCATCATCTATTTTTGCACCGGTTTTCATTTCAAAAGTACCGCCGGCAACATAGAAAGCCTGTCCTTCACCTGAAAGCCCTACAGTATTACCCTTTATATCAGCATTTTCTATTGTTACATTGCCGCCGGCAATATAAATACCGCCTCCTTTCTTTTTGTCAGAATCAGAACTATCTGCTTCACAGGCCGAAATAATAACCTTATCAGAGACCAGGCCCTCAATTTTAAGATTACCTTTGTCATTATAAATACCGCCCCCATTTTCGGCTTGATTTTTTTGTATCTTTACACCTTCTTTTATTGTGCATTCAGCTCCGGCAAAAATAAATATACCTCCACCAAACGAAGATGCAAAATTAAAAACATCACCGCCTATTATAGTTCCCTTATTTATACGACAACCGTCTGGTTGTGTAGAGCTTACATATATGCCGGCCCCATTAACAGCCGTATTAGAATGTATTTTTGTAGTCTGAGTTGAGGTATTACCTATTGTGCATTTTCCGTTTTCATCGACATAGATAGCTCCGCCCATATTTGCATTATTTGAAGTAAATTCACAGTTATCGATTATGGTATTTCCTTTTAAAATATTTACAGCCCCTCCCTTTCCGGCCGCATTTGATCCTGCTTCGTTACCTGTAAATTTACAGTTTTTAGCGGTAAAAGATCCTTCAGAATAAACGGCAGCTCCATTTGTTTTGTCTGTTACAGAGCCTCCCCCTTTTTTTAGGGTAAGACCCTCAAGGGTAAGGTTTCCTGAAGATTCTATATTAAATATTCTGTGATGAGGTTTACCTCCTTCGGTTTTATTTGCATTGAGTATGTCGGAGCCCGATCCTGTCTTGCCTTTTATTGTAAGGGTTCTTTTTACCGTAATTTCACCATAATTGCTATAAGAACTATCAGCCTTAATTTCGCCGTCGATTATGATAAGAATGGGACCGGCAGGATTTTCTACTGCCTCTTTTAGATCTTTCCACGTGTTCGTATGTAAATCTGTAGACGTAATTGTTAGAGTTCCGCCTTCAACAAGCTTAACATACCTTTCCTGGAAATTACCGGGTGTAAAGCCTTCACCTTCTGCTCTAAATGTGATCTTATATAAAACCTCGCCTGATTCGGGTTTGGGTAGACTTATATCTGTGCCGCTTTGAGAACCGCTATTTATATCTGCATAGGGTATGTATGTGCTTCCATTATATTTTTCTATTTTTCCTTTGATGACTGCACCGGTAGTCGTAGTTTCAGCCTTTAATTGTATAGTACCACCGATAATGTTTTTATAAGCAATTGTGTAAGGTAAACTATGAGTAGCTGTTGACGTAATTTCTGTCTGAGTTGTGCCTGTCATATCGTAAAGTTTTGCTGTATCCGGTATGTTGGATGGAGTTGATACAGTCTTTTTAGAAGAAGGAAGACCCTTTTCATCGCAGATGTATAAATTATAAGTTTTCTGCCTGCTGCCCACTACAATATCGGTCTTAAAATAAAGAACTCCTTTTTCTTGAGGAACAGGATCCGAGTCGGAAGAAATCGGCACAACTGCTGTCTTAGAAATAAAATTAGAATTAGTTGTATCAAAGCCGTCACCGGCAGAGTTTAGTTTTATAGCGTATTCGGTATTGTTTATGTTTATCTTTTTAATATCTTTATGAAGTAAATCGCTGCTGCCTATCTTTTCTTTTAATTTATTGGGATCGAAACCGATACAGAGCACATATTTCTCCGGTGAGGCGGCAGTTTTACAGACAGTGATGTTCGTTATATCGGGAGGAGGAGTATTAGAACGCAATTTAAAAGTATGACTGCCGAATTCTCTGCCTTCTTTATTATAAAAAGTTATCGTAGGACTCAAATTTTGTAAACCCCACTCGTATTTTTTTAAAAATTCATCCTTATATGTTAGTTCAAGCGCAACAGAATTTATTTGCTTAAGCTCATAGTCGGTCCCGTGTACAGGAATACCGCCTCCGGTACCTTCAACCTCGCTTTCAAACATAATTATATCGGTATAAGTACCTGTTCCTTCAGGCATTTTTAGACTGTAATTTTGAGGGTTTATAAGTTTTAAGCTTATCTTCTTATCCAAATCCGAAGGTATACATGAATAAGACTCTTTATCCATTAAGGAATTGGGAATTACGGTTTCCTTTACTATTACTGTAGATGCCCAATAGTCAAAAGTTTCAGAAATATCGGTAAGAAATTGTTTACAAGTCGTGAATGTTAAGACAAAGATTATAAATACAAAACCATAAAAAAATTTTCGCAAATCGTCCCCCGATGAAATTCTTTAATAAGTACAAAGAGCTTATAATATAGTAAAGATTTTCTAGTTTGTCAATCGGAAAACTAGCCAATTAAAATTTATCGTTTTCTAAGATGACCGTCATCACTAATAAACCATGCTTGATTATCTTGAGACGGGGCTACCCTTATGTTTGCTACCGCATCGGCCAAGGAGATGCCTGTATTGGGATCTACAAAAACGACTTGTTTACCTTCGACAGTATAATAATCGCTACCGAAGTCGAGATGCAGAGCGTATGCTTTATTATCGCAAACTTTGATGCAGCCTTTGTAATTATCTTCTCCTGCAGGGAAGATAAGCTTAATTTTTCCCGGAATGGCTATGGCCCCCCTTAAATTGAGGTAAGATGCAGGAACTTGCAGGCCTAAGATTGCCCCTCCTCCAAGACTTATTACCGGATCATCACTATCTCCTTGGATAGTCACATCCTCAAGACTTATATCCCCCGAATCGGATGATACAAGCTTTTTAACCCCGTTTACCCTTACATTTTTTAGTTTAAAACTTCCTTCAGTATCTGCAATCAGGACATAGGTATCATCTTTGCCGTTTTTTATCTCAAGATTTTCAAGAGTAACCAATCTGTCAGATGACAGGACACGGAACATAGTGCCGGTTTTATTGACATTTAATACTGCATCACCCATACCCCTTATGGTACAGGATTTACTCATAATTATTGCATTATTTAAATTCGGCATATATTCCCCTGAAAGATAAAGTATCTGTCCATTTTGCACACTATTCAAGGCAGTTACCAAGGTATTCCAATTATCTGTAGAGCTGCCTCCCGTTAAAAGTTTTTGAAGAAAGCCCCGATCATCGATTATCCATTTTTGCGATCCGCCGCTTGTAGTTTGAGGGCTTACGGTAAATTTGGACACTTGAGAAGCAAGGTTTACACTTGCAACGGATCCAAGCACCTTACGCTGAGAACCGCCAATAGTATAGTCTTTGGGCGTTATGCGGGCAACGTTTTCAGTTGTCAGAGGGCTTGCAATGCTTATAAATTTTTCGGACTTTTCAATGTAGATATCGTTTTTACCCTCTCCGGTGCTTGGCAGCTCAACAGAACCGCTCAATGTAAGAGTACCATCTTCGTAATAAACGGCACCGCCTTTATGACTTCCCTCTACCTCATTGTTTTCGAACTTGCAGTCTTTTATGTGAAGATTGCCCGATTTATGTAAAACGGCCCCTCCATCGGCATTTGATTTTTTACCGTTTTTAAGAGTAAGGCCTTCAAGACGAATATTTTTACCGTTTGCATTTATATTAAAAATGCGGTGATGATTAGAGCCCAAAGCGCTTGAATTTGCATTTATAGAGTCAACATCCTTTCCGGTTTTACCCCTTATGGTAATATCTTTATTTATTTCTATCTCCCCGTGATTACCGGCTCCGCCTGAAGAATTCGTTGCCTTAATTTCGCCTCTTACTATAAGGGTTCCGCCGGCTTCAGTTTTTTCTTCGACGGCTTTTTTTAAGATTCCCCATACGGGTACATCAGGGGCAGTATCACCGTTTACCCCTCTTATTACCTTATAGTATTTGACAAAGGATTCACTGTCATCAAACCCTGATAAAAATGCGTATGATTCAAGTCTGTAAACAACTTCCTCTGATTTTGCCGATAATTCAACAAAAGTTTCGTTTCCTCCCGATACGGTAGAATCAGAAAACAATTGAAATCCGGATTCGGTTTTTCTGTAAACATAAGTCTTGATTTCAAGCCCAGCCGCAACAATAGAGTCATGTATATTAACCTTTATCTTAAGCCGTATATCGTTTCCGTATGCAGTATATATGGGAATAGCATTTTCTGCACTTGAACCGTCAGGCTGTCCGTCTTGAGTTCCGTTCAGCAAAGCAGTGCTGTCGGCCGGTTGACCTACAGGAGTGTACACACCGGACTCAAACACATTGTTCATATCATTGGAAAAGCTAATCTTAGGATCCGGAAGTTTAAATTTGTTTGTGGTTTTTGTGCCGGGCAGAGAAAAAAGGCCTTTTTCATCCTTAAGCCATACATTATAGGTTGTCTGAGGGCTATTTGTAGATACCTCCACATCGGTTTTTAAGCAAATTACCCAAGGACCTGCAGGTAGAGGGTCGGGAGACATTCCCGCGGGAACCTGGTCATTTTTTAAGCTATTTGTTTTGCCTAAGGATATTAAAACTTCCGAAGCTTCCGAAATATCAAAGCCGGTATTAGAGCTATTAAATTTAAGAGGATAAGTAGCAGTCGGCTCATTCCCTTTTTTTATGTATATTTCCGAAAGATCTTTATGGAGCAGCTCAGTATTATTGTTTATCTTTTTATCGATACCCTCAGGTTTAAAACACAAAACATAGTAGTCCTTTCCGCCATCAGAATACTTAAGCAGGGCTATGCCTTTCGGTTCAGGAAGTATGCTGTTTGCCCTCAGTTTAGAACTGCGAGAGCCGAATTTTCTTCCTTCTCTATTGTAAAGCGTTATTGAGGCACTTAAATTTTGACTGCTCCATTCAGATTTTTCCAAAAAAGCCTTTTTATATATGAGCCGGACTTCGTTAGTTTGTGTTTGCTTAAACTCGTAATCAATACCGTGTACCGGAACAGCTCCGCTGCTTCCTTGAACACCGTCTTCAAAGACAACTATGTCTGAAGGAGCTCCCAAATCTGCCGGGGTTTTAAAGGTGTAATTTTGAGGATTCACTAGTTTTAAAGTTATGGCTGCATCATCATTGCTTGCCACACAGGGATAACCGTCTATATCATTGGATGATGAGGGCAATACGATATCAATAATATGAGCACTTGAAGACCAATACTCAAGGTCTTTTTCGATATCGGCTACAAACTGCTTACAGCCTGCAAAAAGGATAAATGAAATTCCTGTAATTAAAAATAATTTTTTACGCATTTTTATCCCCATTCAAAATATTAATTTTCAAGGGTAATTTTTTAATTTAACCGCAACGAACGCAAAGGCCGCAAAGATTTTTTTAAACTTTACTTTTAAATTCATTGCAGTTTAATGCCTCTGCCTTTATTATAATCCGTTTTGTTCTATTTTGTAAAGGGGAAGCACGCTATACTTACTGCCGATAAGCGAAAAAGGGGCCAAAAATATTTTTCAATTTATTTACTATATATTGCAAACAATCCCTACAATAATTATGAAAGGGGAATTTTTTCTTCTTTTAAAAAATTATTAGAGGGATTAAATATGGAAAAAATCTTTAAAATTACGCTCCGCAACGACTACGCATTTAAGCGTATATTCGGCACTGAGGAAAACAAAGATGTCTTGCAGGACTTACTGGAATGTATTTTAGATATTCCAACTGAAAATATCGCGGGCTTGGAACTTATGGATAAGGAGTTTCATAAGGATTCAATAAGCGATAAAAGCGGTGTCTTAGACGTAAAACTACGCCTAAAAAACAACACAATTATCGACATCGAAATTCAAAACAGGTGGAACAGTGAATTTGTCCGGCGTACTATATTTTATTGGGCTAAAATGTACACGGAAAACTTAAAAACAGGTGAAGTGTATACAAAACTGCCTAAATGTATTACAATAAACATAGTGGGTGAAGGCTTTGATTTAAACAATCTTATTCACAGCGAGTATAATGTAGTTGAAAAACACTTAAACGATAAGCTTTCCGATGAGCTTGAAATCCACTTTTTAAACCTTGCCAAGGTTAAAGAACAGGATAAAAATATTGAGCAGGATGAAAAGAAAAAGAAACTTTATAATTGGCTGAAATTTATTGAAACCGATGACTCGGAGGTGAGAAAGATGTTGGCACAAGAATCGCCTGTGATGGCAAAAGCAAATAAAACGATAGAAGTCATGATGCAAGATCCAAAAGAAAAATGGCTTTATGAAAACCGAATGAAATACGAACATGACAAAGCTTCGTGGAAGTATGTAGGCTATCAAGAGGGTATAGAAGCAGGAATACAACAAGGTCTTGATAAAGGAGCTTACGAAGCCAAACTTGAAACTGCCAAGCTGATGAAGTTGAAAAATTTGGATTTAAGTTTAATAAAAGAAATATCGGGCCTTTCAATTGAAGAAATCGAAAAACTATAGCAAGGCGGCGAAGCGCTAAGGCCTTATAGGTGTGAACTGTCCACCATTATAGGGGTGGACGGTCTTACCCTATGGGGTAAGACCTGCTTACCTTATGCACACCCTGATCCCGAGCGATACTAGAGGCTCGTTCCGAGCGGAAGTCTCTCGCATAGAGGCATGCGAGGCCCTCGTTCCGAACGATACGAGGGGCTCGAATAAGGCGATGCGGGCCGCCTGCAATTAAAAGCCGCTAAACTTATTTGCCGTTGTTCCCATCGTAGTTGCATTGCTCCGGTAAGTGCCAAGCTGCCCTGAAGGAACCTTTATGCCGCCTTCTTCCAAAGCGCTACAGCCGGAAAAGGCATTATTAAACGCCGGGGAACCGTTAATGTTGTACGAATTGTAATCACAATAAAGCTTAACGCTTCTCATACTTGAGCAGTTTTCAAAACACTTCTGCATATTATTAACATCTTTAGGAATATCGGGACCTATGGCTAAAGCCGTACAGCCGTAAAAACAGTAACTCATATTCTTAACGCTTGCAGGGATAACGGGAGCTTGGGCTAAACTTGTACAATCGGAAAAACAAGCCTCCATACTCGTAACTTTTTTTGCCTGGATAATGGGAGCTTGGATTAAACTTGTGCAGCCTCTAAAACAGTTACTCATATTCGTAACACTTACAGGAATATTGGGAGCTTGGGTTAAACTTGTACAGTCTAAAAAACAGCTGGTCATATTCTTAACGCTTAGAGGGAGAACGGGGACTTTGGTTAAATTGGAACAGCCTCTAAAACAGCTGCCCATATTCTCAACGCCTTTAGGGATACCGGAGACTTCGATTAAACTTGTGCAGCCGTAAAAACAGAAACTCATATCGGTAAGATCCTCTACCCTTTCGGGCAGTATCAATGAAACCTGTTTGTCAGAGTTGTCATTTAAGACCACTCCCAAGTCGCTCGGACTACCCGGAGTAGGTGTGGAGGTTCCTTTTAAGTTTTCATTTGTTAGTCCTGTTACTTTTATAAGGTTTACCTCAGCAGCGGAAGCGTGAGGAGAACCAAGATAGGTACCCAATTTGTCAAAGGGAATTACTGCGGCATCTTTTGTCAATTTACCGGTATTTTTTATTTTCCATTTTTGTATACCGATGTTGAGTATGGGCTCATCTGTTACGGTGAATTTCTCATATCCTGACGCTAACCCCGATCCGGCCAAAACCTGTGTGACAGTGTTATAAGGCTGCGGCGTTATTCGGGCAACTATGCCGCTTTGAGAAAGCGAGCTGTCCATACTGATTTTTGTATTGTTGATAAGATAGACATCGTTTTCCCCCGGTGTGTTTGCAAGAGCACCTGTAGACGGGGTAATCATTGCGTCATCATACATACTAAAATTTCCGTTTACGATATACACGGCCCCTCCGTTTACGGCATTGCAATCTTTTATTGAGGAGTTTCCTTTCATAGTGAAATTACCGCTGCTTGAAATACCGCCTCCATTTCCGGGTACGGCCTTACAGTCTTTAATAATTACATTGTTAATAATGAGAGTTCCTCCATTATTTATACGCACTGCACCTCCGCTTTCTCCCGAGTCAAGCTTTCCGTTTTGAAGTGTAAGATTATTTAGTATCAGCGTGTTAGCGTTTTGTACCAAAAAAATGCGGTTTTGCTCGTTGGCATCGATTGTTCCGCCTCCCTTTATGGTTACGGTTTCGTTTGAATTTCTATTTACTTCAATTTCTCCTCTGTTATTACCGCTTGCAGCAGCCGTTATTGTGGTAGTAACTTTTATTGTGTCTATCTCGGTGTTCTTTACGGCCTCTTTTAGTTCTTTCCATGTTTTAACCGTAATTGTCCTGCCGCGCACCTTATAATAAATCGTTTTTGTAGTTTGAGGCAGTCCTGCGGCAGTTGCCCTTATTACGGCCTTGTAGGTCTCTTCATATGAATCCGTAGGAACAGGAAGGTTGACGGTTATAGGGTTACTAACGGTACTAGAAAATACGGTTTCGTCGGAACCTACTTTTTTGACTTCACATCTTAGCGAGGCTGTTGTTGTACTTGTCGACATTGTAAGTTGTACATTATTTTGACCGCTTTTGGCCGTTATCAAATATGCAGCATTAGAAGTATTTTCGTCACTTAAATCAGGAACACTAGTGGTTCCTGTGGTTGGAACAAGAGTTACCGTAACGGGGGCTATGGTGTTTCCGGGGGTGGATAGTGTAACCTCTCCCGAATAAAGGCCTTTTTTGTCTTTTATCCTAACTTTATAATCGGTTTTTCCTGCCTTTATAGGTGTATCGGTTTTTAGGTACAAGAACCAAGAACCATGAGAAGGATAAACCGGCAGACTTACGCCTTCGACATCGCCAGATGTCAATGCGGCAGTACCATCACGCTTGATAAGGCAAAAAGGCGGAGCGCCTGAAGGCTGAACAGGAGAATTGAAACCCGTAGTTCCGTTTAGCGTAATTGGGTGTTCAAAGGACGCTCCGTGTCCTTTTTGTATCCATACCTTGTCAACATCGCTATGCAGGCGGTCCGTACCCTCTATTGGATACTCCGGCATATTTGGTACTTCAAATACAAGAACATAAACATTGTCTTTTTTAGCGCAGCCTTTATACTCAACCTTGGGCGGCGGGGTGTTTACTCTCAGCTTAAAGGAGTGAGTGCCGAAATTTCTTCCGTCTGTACTGTAAAGTTTAATGGAAGGGTTTAAGTCTGCTTTACCGTGTTCGTTTTTCTTTAAAAAAGCTTCTTTTAAAGTAAGTTTAAGCTCGCCATGTCCGTTTGGACTAAGGGTGTAATCTGTGCCGTGCACGGGGGGGGTACCCGGGCCTGAGCCTATTGCTCCGCTTGCAAAAACCGCAATATCCGAGGGAGCACCGGGATCTCCGGGAAATTGTAACCTATAATTTTTCGGGTTTATAATCTTGATTAATATTTCTTTATCCCCATCGCTTTTAATACAAGGATAGCCATCAGCGTCCGTACCGGCTGAAGGAATCACGGTATCCGTAACGATGACCGTTGATGCCCAATATTCAAAGTTTTTTTCGATATCGGCTAAAAACTGTTTACACCCTGCCAAAATAACAAGTGAAATTACTGCAATTAATAATAACTTTTTACGCATCTTTTTCCCTCCATTCGCACTTCGTCCTTCACCATTCGCATTTCTTTAAAATTCCCATCCGACAGACAGCGACGGCTGTACTATGTATTTGGGAAAGGCTTTCCTAAACGGAATTATATGATCGACATTTAATTCTATATATAATTTTTTATAAACATAAACCTGCAAGGCTGTACCGAAATTCATTGTCGGACCCCAGTACCAATATGAAGGACTTTGCAAGCCGGTAAAAACAAATTTTGTATCTACCATAAACGCGGTGCCGAAGCCTATGTGTGCATCAAAATTAAGAAGATGTCTTATTATAGGCTTCATGTAGACAGCCTGAATGCCTGTCAAAATAAAACCTGCGGACAGGGTATATGCATCTTCCTTATTTCTTAAATACATTCCCGAGCCGGTAAGGTTAAATCCGAAGTTTCCGTAAGAGCGCTTTATCGGTACAAGGCTGAACCTTAAAATACCGCTTAAGGCCGCAAAATCTTTTTTAAAATATTTCTTAAGTACGCGGTTACCTGCAAAACCGTTAAAGGCATAACCTCCTGAAAGAAAAATATCCAAAGGTTTTTGAAATCTAAAAACAATCGTCTGCTTTGAATCTTTTAAACCGCTCGGGTCTGTAACAACAAATCTATATTGCCCCGGATTGATTCTCAACATATTAAAACTTATTTTTGCCTTAGTTCCGTCGGGACTTATCTCCACAATCTTACCTAAAATCGGCGTTCCGCCTTCTTTTTGAAGGGCAAAGGTTGTCTCTTCCCTAAAATGCTTACCTGAAAGGTTTACAATATTGCTGTAATCCTCATCAAAATATATTGCATCAGGCGAAACGGATGAAGTCTCAGGCTGAAAAGCCAAAAGGATGTCGAAATAGCGGTCTGCACTTACAGTGTCAACCTGCCCCAGAAGATTTATAACCTTTATCCTGTACCGATAATTACCGTGAGGCAAAGAAACCTCGAGAGAATTTTTATTTAGTTTCTTTTTATCCACAATAATCCACTTGCCGCTTTTTTCTTTTTTTTCAAGCTCAAACTCAAAATGCAAGATTCCTTCTACATTTTCCCAAGAAAGGGTTTGATAAAAAACAGTTTTTTTTCCCTCGGTGCCTATAATATAATTTTTCTTTACCTCGGGACTTTCCGATGTATTAACTTCATTTTTAACCTTACCGTCTTGAGAAAAAAGGTTTAAGCAAGCAGCAAACATTAAGGACACCATAAAATATTTTTTAGCAAAAAAATTTTTATCTTCCATAAAGAACTCCTGTTTCATCCGTTTCTACGTTATCTTTTTTGGGTAAGTCAATATCAAACCTCTTTTTTGAAACAATACCGGTTTGAAAAGTCAAACCGCTTTCAAGCCGTCTTTGCGCAACAACTTCAACAAAAAAGGCTCCGCGGGATAAGCGCTGAATATCTTTAAATTCATAGACAATATCCCTCTCCCCCTTTGCCGGAATTTCGGTATTTAAAATTGCTCTATTCTTTTCATTATATACCCGTAAAATATAATGAGTTGCCTTATCAACAGCCTTCCATTTAAAAACTATACTTCTGTTTGCCGAAAAGAACGAAACGCCTAAAACTTCTTTGTCTTTTGGGAATATAAATTGAGCCTTAGCCAGGGGCGGAATCGGTAAAACCGTAAAGGCTGCATAGTCTTTGGATGAAATATCGAAACCGTCTTCCGTTTCGGCCCTTACCTTCCATCGGTATCTTCCTGCCGTTAAAGGAGGAAGCTGAACCTTATAACCAGTATCTTTTAATGTAAACACCGGAGTCCGCACACCGATTTTTTCCAAAATAAATTCGACTCCTACAGGCGGATGAGCCGATGACCATTCGGCCTGAGAAGGATTAAGAGCCGCCTCTATACCGTCAATCTTATCACCCGGTGCAGGTTTTATAAGTACCACAGGCTGCAGATGCTTTGCCGTAAAGGTATGGGCTTGCGAAAGACCGAACATTCGGCTCGAATTTAAGCCGGCATTTGCAAAAGCCTGTATATTCAATATATAGTCCCCGTCTTCAAATTTATTCATATCGATTTCAATCTCGGTATTTAAAGCAAAAAGGTCTTCATATAAGGGAACGGAATCCGAAGTCCTGTCTGTAAGTTTTACCTGATAATAATCGGCACCTTCAACCGGCTTCCAGCCGAATTTACTTTTATGTTTTGGAACGATTACAATATTTTTCTTTGCATCGCTTAAATCAGGCTTATCGAGAAGAGGTATTACGTTTAGTTTTTTTACCTCGGATATATATTGCTTTCCGTCCAATTCGCTATAAACGCGCCAATACCATTCGCCTTCAGGCAAGCTGACTCCGTCAGTTCCTAAACCCTTAACCGTTTTATTGACCGTAAGTTTTTTAAAATCCTTGGTATTTGAAACCTGAAAAATCTGCTCCGAATCAAAATTAGTCTTCCATGTAAAGAAGGTATCTCCTGTTAAGGCATCAAGTAAATTATAATCATTAGGAGGAAAAACGGAGCGTAAAATAATCTCCGAATCCATGGTTTTAAAAAACGCAACATCGCTTATACCTATCTCATTGTCCTTTGCATCAAGGGAGGCAACCGTCATATAGTAATCGCCGTTAGGCAAGAATTTTGAAGCTTCTTTTAACTCTATATAGCTTGTTATAACGATGTTGTCTATAAGAATATCGGTCATGGCCTTATCACGGGCTATCTTTACCCTGTATTTTGCAGCATCCAAATTAGGTTTCCAAGAAAAGGTAAGACCCTTTCCTTTCGAGGTATCCATAATACTTTTCATGTGAAGAAGCTCCGGCTTTTCGCCCTCTTCGGTTTTTTTGATATAAAAAACCGAAACTGCAGAAGCTTGGGCCGTAAATGAAGAATCGAACCCGTATTTCGGAACTACGCGCCAATACCATGTTCCCTCCGTCAGCTCTGACAAGGTAAAAGATTCGGAGCCGGAATTTTTACTTATTACCGGATTTTTCATTTCCTTATTGTCTGCAATTTCGACAGTGTAGAATGAAGAAAGTTCATTTCCTTCCCACAAAAATCTGATATGGGGAGGATTAGCATTATAAGCAAAGGTCTTTTCCGATTCGGGCAAAAGGGCTGCAGGAGCCGGAGCCTTGATGACCGTAAGTTTTCCCGATAAGGTCTCTTCACTTTCAACGCCCTCCTTGGCCGAGTATAAGCGCCAATAAAGAGCGCCGGAATCATGCTTAAGCGTAAATTCCTTTAAGCCGCTTACATCATATTTTTTTGTATCTATGCTGAAATTGCTTAAAGGCGAGGTTTCAAGAAAAATTTCTTCATCATTGGAAAAGGAAGATTGCCACTTAAATTTAATTTCAAGTCCAAAATTATCCCGCGACTGATTTAAAAGTCTCGTACTTTTACCCGGACTTATCATAACCAGTTTTGCCTTTTTTCCCTGCTGTAAGACAGAGCCGGCTTCTAAAATTTCTTTTTCTCCGGTTTTATCTCCCGTAAAAGAAACGGAGCCTTCTTCTACAGCCAACCGAAGGCTTTCTTCACCTGCCTTTTGAACATGTAAGACTGAACCTTTTTCGATACTGATATCTGCATTATCCGACTTTAAGCGTAGATTATTGTTAGCGGTTTTTGCCGATACCGAACCCGAATTTAGGTTAAGCTCGGATTCTTTGTTTTTTTTACCGAAAATCTGAACCATAGTATTCGAGTCTACTTCAACTACGTTGCTTGCTTCTTCATCCCCCAAAAAATGAATGGTTGCAGAGGCCTCATTAGCCGTTCTTATAGTATCCCCGTCATAAAGATAAGAATTTTGAACGGGACGGTCCCATACTGCCCTGTCTTTGAATTTACGCTGAACGGTTTTGTATTTATAATTAACTATAGCTATCGGTGTATCAAAATGTTCAAAGGTTCTGTTCAGCTCCCTTACAAACAAAAACAAATCAAAAAATATAACCAGCAGGGATACTGCAACCACAGCGAGGTCTAAGAGCTTACTGTTTGTTTTGGGCTTGAATGTTGTATTTCTTTTCGTCTTCATTTAAATCCACCTTATTCAAATCCGGAGTAGGAATTCCCAGTTTTTCTCTAATTTGAGCCAAGCTCTTAGGTCCTTTCTCTCCTGCACCGGGAATACCTGTTTCTTCAGGCATATTTATAACCGCAAACATTCTTAAAGGAGCCGATTTTCCTTTAACCGTAACGGACGGCATTTCTTCAACAAAGACCTTATCTTTTACAAGGTTATAAGTATTTTCGGTAATAAGAATATCCGTACCCAAGGGTTTGTTTAAGGCTTCGGTTCTGGATGCAAGGTTCACGGCATCTCCTATTACCGTGTACTCCATTCTCTTTTTTGAACCTATCTGACCGGCAACAACGGGTCCTGAGTTAATACCGCATCCTATACGGATAATAGGCTTTTTGTCTCCGCCTCTTCCCCTATTAAAGATAATCAGGGCAGCCCTCATCCTTAAAGCAGCCCTTATACAGTTCAAGGCATCTTCTTTCGGACTTCCTGCACTTGTGGGAGCACCCCAAACTGCCATAACCGCATCTCCTATAAATTTGTCTACAACTCCGTGGGTATCGTTTACACATTCTACCATCTGGGTCATATACTCATTTAAGAACTCTACAACCTCATTCGGTTCGAGTTTTTCGGAAATAGCCGTAAAGGATCGGATGTCAGAGAAGAATATAGTCGTTTCCTTTGTTTCGCCGCCGAGTGCAAGCTCTCCTTTCATGGCAAGCTCTGCAATTTCCTTGTTTATAAAGCGGCCGAAAGAGTCCTTAAGCCTTTCTCTTTCAGCCAAACCCTTGCCCATCCTGACAAAGCTCTTTGTTAAAAGACCTATTTCATCCTTTGTCTTAGCCTTTAGATCAAGCTCATAATTACCCTGCTCGATTTCGCCGGCTGCGGCAGCGAGCACCTTAACAGGCGAACTTATCGATTTTGAGAAAAACCAGATAAGAAGGATTGCAAGCGCTAAAACCGCAACACCCAAGGTAACGTTTTTAAAGGTTGATCTTAATACGGGCTCCAAAACCTTATCGGCCTCGGCCGTGGTAAGAACGGCAAGATCTGCTATCGAAAGTTTTTTATAAGCCCCGAACTGTTTTTTTCCTTCCTTGTCGGTAAAAAGGATCTGCCTGTTCATATCTCCTTTTTCACGCATCTCCAAAAAGAGTTTTGAGTCCCGCACATTAATTCCGTTTTTGGTAAGCTCAAAATCGGGGTGAATTAAAATATCGCCTAGGTTGTTTACAAGATAGGTTGTTTGGAGTTTTCCCGTACCTATGTGCTCGGATAAGGTTTCGGCAGAAAAGAAGACTATCAAGCTCTGGTCCAGGCCTTTCTCTTTGTACGGATAAAAAAGAACAAGTATGGGTTCTCCAAAAAAAGGAGAAGCGTTCACGACCTGACTTATTCCTTTTTCGGCTTGAATAGCCGTTTCCATTTCTTTTTCGATAAACTCGTCTATAACCGGAGGTTCAAGCTCACGGGAAAGGAAAAAATTGGTACTAACGAGTTTTCGATAAAGACGTTTATCCATTCTTGAATCGGTAACTGCAATTGCCGCTACCTGAGGATTTCTTTCAAAATAAAAGTTAGCCGTCTGTTTTGCTATGCCTGATCCGGTTTCAGTCGAGTTAAGGACATCCAAGAATAAAAAAGCATTTGCCTTTATTGAAGACAGCTCTTTTTCTGCGGCCGCTCCGGCTTGAAAATTAACGGTTCTATTACTCTCTTCAGACATGGTCTGAATATCCTCACCTACAAACCAAGACACAAGTCCCGTTATGGTTCCCAGAGAAAATATAACCAAAATCGAAATAATGGTTATCAGCTTAGCACCAATCGAGAATTTTACCTTCTCATTTAAGCCTTCATTTTTTAACATAAATTTCTCCCAAAATTATCCTATCCATACATTTTATCACAAAAAAACAAAATCTGCAATTGTATACATAAAAAAATTATTGGTCTAAAGCAGATTTTAAAAATTCCGATAATTTATTTAGAAATAAAAGTTTTTATGGAGGAAATAGATGGTTTCAAACAGCTCGCCGCTTCAAGCTCTTTCTCAACTTGCAATGCCTAAGATTTCGGCAGGCGGAAGAGCTTATGTGCCCGTCAAAGCAAGCCAAGTACTCTACTCTCATTTTAAATACGTTTCAGGTTTTGCGCAGGCCCAAGGCCAATCGGGCATGAGCATAGACAAGCTCAGAATCTTAAACTCCATAATCGACCAGCTTGTATCCATGAAAACCAACGGGGCTCAAAAAGCAAGGCTTACGGAATCGGCAGCCGCTCAGCTGGAGTCTGAAATGACCGAAAATCAAATAGACGGGCTTTTAGATTACTACCACAATCAGATTAAAAATACGATGATACAAACGGAAAACATAGGCTACGGAGGTACTCCTCTTCCGGCAGCCGTACTCGACTTGACAGCCTAAGTTTTTTTACGCATAATTGCGTAATGCAACACAAAAGAAGAATCGTTTTTTTTATTTCCTTATTTTTCATAGGTGAGCTCATACACTTAAATGCAGAAAATCTTTTTGTTCAAAAAACAAAATACTTCGATATTATTTACTCTTCAAGCTCCGAAAAAACGGCAGCCCTGATTTCGGAATATGCAGATAATTATGCCGAAGAAATTTCCCAAAAACTAAACCGCAAAATTCCAAAAAGAATGCCCATCTATATTGAAAGCGGAAAGGAGGCCTTAAACGGCTATTATACCTTTTTTCCGTATCGCAGGATTGTTCTTTTTGACACGCTCCCTGAAGAGGGTCACTTAAGCAATTTAAGCGATATAATTTTAAAAGTTCTCTATCATGAATTAACCCATGCAATTTCGCTTACGTATTTTTTGCCCCTCCTTCCCATGTCCTTTACCGAAGGTGTTGCCGTTTCATATGAAAGTATGGATGAAGGTCAAGGAAGACTAAACGATCCTTTGATAATGCACCATCTAATGCAGGCGAGACTTGACAATTCAAGTCCTTCATGGAAAGAGGCAGCGGGAGCGAGGGATGTCTACCCCGGAGGACTTTGGCCTTATATTTACGGCGGAGCCTTTGCCCAATATCTTCAAAAAATTTACGGGATGGAACCCTATGTAAAATACTGGGCCAATCCTCTTTCTTCTTTTCCTAAACACAAAACAAAAAAGATTTTTAATAAGGAGCTTGATACGCTTTGGAACAGTTTTTTGGAATCGATTCACTTTCCCGAAAAGGCCCTTCGTCCGCAAAATCCTATTAAGGCGAAATCGGGGTTCAGTCTTATTGCAAGCTCTAAAGACGGCTTTGCCTGTTTTGATTTTACAACCAAAAACGTAATATTTGTTGACGATTCAGGAAAAGAAGAAAAACTTTTTACGGCGGAACCTAGTCTTTCTTTTTTAAGTTTTTCGCAAGACGGAAAATTTCTTTTGGTCAGTGATTTAGTGAACTCTCCTCTCGGCGAACACAATAGGGCAAGAATCTTTGACATAGATAAAAAAAAGTTTTCGGATAAGGAGCTTACGTCTTTAAGGTATGCATCCTTTTGCGGCGAAACGCTTTGCGGAATAGAAATAAAAAGTCAGTTTTCGGAGCTTGTTTTAATCGATAAAAAATCTTTCGAAAAAAAAGAAGCCCTATTAAAAGCCGGGCCGGGGCTTCCCTATTCGGCTCTTTACAATCCCGTATTTGCAGGTAAAAACAAAATCGCCCTCATTGCAGCCGACGGCATAAAGCGGGATATCTTGACAATAGACACGGTTTCAAAAAAAATACAAAGGCTGGAGCCCGAAACACCTCTTCCCGCAATAAGGTATTTGCAAAGCAATAATTCCGAAGAAGAACCTGTTTTAAGTTTTTCATGGGCCGATAAAAACAATCTTTACCGATCGGCTTTTGTTAATTTAAAAACAAACGAATTAAAAGTTTTAGAAAAAGATATTTCGGGAGGAACATTTTTTCCGATAGTAAAACAAAAAAATGGAACTAAAGAATATGAAATTATCTATGCCGGAGTTTTTACAAAATACAATTCGCTTTATAAAATAGATTCTTCTTTTTTTACGGAAAGAAAAGCATCTTTAAAAGCCTTTGATATTTCAGATCAAGAAACTAAAACCAAAATTCCCAATACGGATATTTTAACAAAGGATAAATATAATTATTTTTCATGGATACATAAACCCTTTCCTCTGCCCATCATTGATTTTTCGGGACTTTTAAGAGAGAGAAAAGACATACCGATAGGTATAAAATTATATTGGAATGATCCTACAAATCTTTTATATTTTGAAACCCTTTCTCTTTTTTATTTTAAGCCGTTTTTTTATGAAACATCTATTTTACTAAAGGCTGAAACAAGACCGGCCAATATTAAGATTAAATTTTATGATGAAAATAAATTTTTTAAATTTAGAAGAATAGGAAGCACTATAGAAAGCGAATTATTCTTACCCTTAAATTCTTTTTATCACAATGTATCGGGAAGAGCCGGGTTATCTATTGAAGGCTTTAGTTTTTTTAATTCTGCCGATAAAAAGGCAAAAACTCTCTACGAACAAAAATTGGGAAATCCGGTTTTATCGGAAGAACTATCCGCCGTTTATACCTATCAAAAATCGTCTCAAAGATTAAATACAAATTTTTTTACAAAAGATTTTATAATGGTTCAGGCAGCCGGCGGATTAAAACACGGCTTCCATTTTCCTTCAAAAACAAATGCATTTGCACTACAGACTTTCACAGCTTTTAGGCCGCCTCTTGTTCCGATCAAACTGAACTTGAGTTCGTATTTCGGATACAATGCCTTTGCCCTCCCGCACACCGGCGGCTACGGTTTTTTTAGAAGTACTGCCCTAATGGGTATGGCTTCCTATCTTCCGAATATGAGCGAATATGAGAACGTAAAAAAAATTATCCGCCCGGGAAAGATAAATTACGGATTCGGCTTTGAGGGAGAGGTAAATATTTTAAGTTATGATATTCAAACAGGAAGCTCATGGCTTCCCATATTTTTTAACAGGCTAAATATCACAACAGGATACAGAACCGTTTTTAATTTTTTGGACGGAGGAAAAAATAAGGCCGATATTTATCGGTCGATATACGGCAAGTTCTATATGATAATAAGCTCAGCCGCAAACATCGGTATAGAATATGCTCACCCATTAGAAAAAGTAAAGATAGGAAAATTTAAGGCTATTGTAGAGATAAGATTTTAAACCCTGTTCCAACCCCGTAACAGGGCATGGAGTTTATGCACGCCACTCGTCAAGCTGGGCTTGAATGAGGGCCTTACCCTCTTCAAGAATCTTAATCTGTTCTTCCTTTGTTTGAGGGGCATCATAAATTTTTAAAAGTTTAACACGGTATGCGCCGCCTTTTAAGTTTTTCGCCATCCTCGTCAATGAAGAAATCTTCCAGCCTCCGTCAACGGCGCAAACAGCTACGGGCATGGGAGCTGCATTTAAAAGCCTGCGGAATCCTGCAGCATGGAAGGTTTTTAATTCGCCGTCCTTTGAGCGGGATCCTTCAGGAAAAATAACGGGAATCAGATTATTTTTTACAACATGGTCTGCAAATTTATCTACAGCCTGCATAGCCTGAGTCGGGCTTCCGGTTCTTTTTACCAAACAATGTTTTCCGCTTTTGAGCATGGGAGAAACCAAAGGTACATTGTGCCCCAGCTCTTCCTTTGCAACAAAGCGGAGCCGTGTACCGTTATAATAGTTCATGTGTACCACTATGTCTAAAAGACTTTGGTGATTGGATATAACCAGATATTGTTCAGGAAGACGGTTTGTAAGACTGTAATCTCCTTCAAATTTAAAACCTATATAGTGCTTAAAAACTGCAAAAAGTAAGCGCGGAGCAGGCCTTACAATTACTTCGCTGTTAACCCAATCACAGCCCCGTCTGTAAACGGAATGAAATACACCGATGAGTACAGCCCTCCAAGATAAGATAACCAAACAACATAAAATCGCAATAAGAGCACCCATTTCCTTCTCCCATAAAAACTTTTGATTAATTATACAAAAAATCTTCTATTTTGTTCAATACGGCCCTTGTCTCCGAAAAACATTGAATCGTCGGAGGAATGCTTTGAATAAATATCGAACCGTAACGCTTTACTAAAATTCTTTTATCCAAGACGGTAACTATACCTCGGTCGGTATTCGATCTCATAAGACGGCCGAAGCCCTGCCTGAATTGTACAACGGCTTCGGGAACGCTCAGCTGCATAAAAGAATTTCCGCCCGATTTTTCGATTAAGTCTGCACGGGCCTTAAATATGGGCTCAGTCGGAACCGCAAAGGGGAGTTTAACCAAGATTACATGGGAAAGGGATTCTCCCGGAACGTCCACTCCTGCCCAAAAGGAAGATGTTGCAAAAAGGCAGCTTGTAACATCGTCTTTAAATTCGTATAAGAGCTGCATCCTGTCAGCCTCGCCCTGTTTTAAAATTTTTATCTCTTCAGCAATATGCTCCCTAACATACTCGCAAGTTTTTTGAAGAGAATCGTAAGAGGTAAACAAAATAAGGGTTTTGCCTTGGGTTATTTCCAATAAGGCGAGGACGGTCTCGTTTACCGCATCTTGAAAATTATTTTCATCCGGCATCGGGATGTCGGTCGGAATATTAAAGACAACATTTTTTTCGTACGGAAAGGGAGAAGGAAAAAAATCTTTGATGATTTTCTTTTCGGTAAAATTATAAAGATCGTTTCTGTTAAGCCAAAAGTTAAAATCTTCTCCTATTTTTAAGGTGGCGGAAACACAGATTACGGTTGCCATGGGCATAAAAACCGAACGCCGCATTATCGGAGCAAGGTTTAACGGAGTTTGAATAAAGCGGACGGCCTCCCCTTGCGAAGTTTTTATTTTTTCGAACCAAAAAACATCATTCGGGAATTCGCTCCTCGCTAAAAAGTTTTCCATTACGGAAGCCATTTTTTTTAAGCGGCGCAGGATTACAAGGCCGTCCCTTATACAGCCTTCTTCGTCTTCCTCCCCATCGGCTGCATTAATAAGGTTTTCAAGTTTTATATTAAGGTTGTTTATGTTTTTAAAAAAATTATCTACACAAGATAAGAGCCTTTCCGTTTCATCGCTTGAAGTTTGAGTGAGGCTCTTTGACTGATAGCTTTGAAGAATCTGCAAGGCTTGTTCTTCGAGAACATTAAAGGAAGCAGAGCAAACTTCGAGGAGGTTTATGATTTCGGTAAAGAGTTCAGCCTTTTTGGATATTGAAACTATGCCGCTTAAAATACCGGACTGCTTGCCGCGCCTAAAGCGGTAAAGTAAATTGATTTGCTTGTGCAAGGCAAAGCGGGAAATCTCGCTTGAAAAAAAACTTTGAGCGGCATCTTCGATTCCATGGGCTTCGTCTATTATTATGTTGTCGTAAGAAGGAAGAACTGCCGTCCCCTGATAGCCGAAGCCTTCGGCCCTCACTGAAAGGTCGGCAAACAAAATATGGTGATTTGCAACCAATATTGATGAGTTTTCGGCCTCGCGCTTTAGCTTCATCACAAAGCAGCCCGAAAAATAGGGGCACTTGTTCATCGGGCAATTATCGGGCTCGGAACAAACCGTAGACCAAACCTTTTCCGACGGCATAAAATCAAGATCGGAGCGGCTGCCGTCCTTTGTTTCCGTTGCCCATTCTTTTATCTTTTCGAGTTCTTCCTGCCCTTCAGTAAAAAAATCGTTTTCCCTCAATGCCTGACTCATCCGGCGCAGGCACAAAAAATTATGCCTCCCCTTTACAAGGGTCGCCTTCATATCCTGAAAACCTTTTCCCAAAATTTTCTTTGCAGTGAGGACATCCTTTTCGATGAGCTGCTGCTGCAAGTTTATGGTTCCCGTAGAAATTACAACGCGTTTTTTATTTTGTTTTGCCCACATCATTGCAGGCAAAAGATAGGCAAGGCTCTTTCCTACCCCCGTTCCTGCCTCAAAAACGCCTATAGCCTCTTCATTAAAGCAGCGGCAAATGGACTTTGTTAAGGCAAGTTGAGGTTGGCGGGCTTCATATTTTTCAAAAAAAGAAGCAAGGGGGCCGCCCTCATCCAAAAGAGAAGAAACCTTTTTAGGGTCGAGGGGCTTTATCTCATCAAAATAATCATCGTCAAAGTATTCCATTTATTTAAAAGACCTATCACTCAAGACGCCGATTTTATCATATTTTCCGGCCGATTTCAAGGCCGGATTTTACTATTTATTACAAACTATTTTGATAATAATTATGAAAGGAGAATAATTTTTCTTCGTTCAAATAGTTTTTATGAGAGGTAAGAAATGGAAAAACTTTTTCACATTACCCTCCGAAATGACTATGCATTTAAGCGAGTATTCGGAGTGGAGGAAAACAAGGATGTACTACAGGATTTATTGGAATGTATACTGGATATTCCGCCTGAGAGCATCGCAGCGTTGGAGCTCTTAGATAAGGAGTTTCATAAGGACTCTATAAGCGATAAAAGCGGTATTCTAGATGTAAAATTGAGTCTAAAAAACAATACGATTATTGATATCGAAATACAAAACAGGTGGAACAGCGAGTTTGTTCAGCGTACTATCTTTTACTGGGCTAAAATGTACACCGAAAACTTAAAAACAGGGGAAGTGTATACAAAATTACCTAAATGTATTACAATAAACATAGTGGGTGAAGGCTTTGATTTAAACAATCTGATTCACAGCGAGTATAATGTAGTTGAAAAACATTTAAACGATAAGCTTTCAGATGAGCTTGAAATCCACTTTTTAAACCTAGCCAAGGTTAAAGAACAAGAAGAACATATTGAATACGATGAAAAGAAAAAGAAACTTTATAATTGGCTTATGTTTATAAAAACAGATAGTCAGGAGGTGCGTGATATGTTGGCACAAGAATCATCAATGATGGCAAAAGCAAATGCGACAATAAACATAATGGAAATGAGTCCCAAAGAAAAATGGCTTTATGAAAACAGAATGAAATATGAACACGATAAAGCTTCGTGGAAACACATCGGTTATCAAGAAGGCGTTACACAGGGTATTCAGAAGGGCTTTGCTGATGGGGCCTACCAAAACAAACTCGAGACAGCTAAACTATTAAAGCAGCTGGGAGATTCAAGCCAAAAGATTGAACAGGTTACAGGACTTAGTAAAGAAGAAATAGAAAAACTGTAGAAAGGCAAAAAAGCTAATGACATTTTGGAATTTAAAGGCAAAACACCCCTTCACAAAAAAGTTCTTCTTAATTTGTCTCATTTTGATTTTTTATTTAAACCTTCTTTTGGCCCAAGAAAATTTATCACAAGGAAAAATAATAATTACGGAAAGAGCCGATTACTCCGTTTATGTTGACGGAAAATATGCAGGGCTTACTTCCAGAGAAACGCGCCTTTACATGAGCGAAACAAATCTCGGTACCGGAGCCGGCTATCTTTACGAAGGAGAAGCCTTTGTTCTTCAAAAAAGCCGAAAAAACGGACATAAAGCTGCCTTGCCTATAGATTCAATCTTACCTATTTCTTTTAAATTTATTCCGGCACAAGATGAAGAAGATATAGAAAATCCTTACCAGCCGCAAATCTTTACGGAAGATGAAGGCTATCCCCTTTTAAGGAATTTTCCTATTTTGCCCGAAAAAGCTTTTACTCCGGAGGATGTAGGAAAAACATGGAAAGGGAAAAGCACTATTGCCGTAAAACCCAAACCCGAAAAAAATGCTACTCGAATCCCCGTAAACGCCGGTTTTAAGTATAAGGGAAAAACTATTTTTAACGGCAAAAGTGTTAACCATGTAGAAGCAGCCTTCGGCCTGCGGTATAAGGGTACCGATATACTTGGCGATGAAGAACTTATAAGATCGGAAGGCGGAAGAAAGGCAGACATCTACCTTGACGATGCAAAGAGACCCATTTTTATACGCGAAAAAATAGATGAAGAGTTTTTTTATTCCGGCGGAAAAAAAATAAAACACCGAGGCTTTTTGCTTCATTTTTATTCTTACACGGGAAATTCTCCTATTCAAGGTTACTACGCACAAACATCGCCTTCTCAAAATATCCCCTCAAAAGAGAAAAATATTGAAATTACTCCCAATAAGGATTTTGAGGTAAGCAAAACAAAACGAGGCACAATGCTGAAACTTAAAAATCTTCAATTTGAACCTGATAGAGCGGTTCTTTTAAAAGGAGAAGAAGCGAAGCTTGACGAGATTGCAAAAATTTTAAAGGAGTCGGACGGCAGTTTCTTTTTTGTGGAAGGACACACAGCAGATGTCGGCAGACCTGAAGAAGAAAAAATTCTATCCCAAGAAAGGGCTAAGACCGTAATCGAAAAACTTACAGAAAAGGGAATATCTGCGGAAAGGTTTATTTATCAAGGTGCCGGCGGAACAAGGCCTCTTGCTCCGAACGGCACCGAAGAAGGACGCACCCAAAATAGACGCGTCGAAATAACGATTATAGACTAAAGTTTTCTGGGCTTTGTCATGTTTTCGGGTTTTAAAACCTCGTCCAATTTTTCTTTTGAAAGAAGACCTCTTTCCAAAACAAGCTCGTAAACGCTGCGGTTGTCGCGCAAGGCTGTCTTTGCAATATCGGAGGAAGCTTCATAGCCGATGACGGGGTTTAAGGCAGTAACCAAGCCGATGCTTCGGTGAACGCTCTCCTTACAATGCTCATAGTTTCCTATAATGCCTGTAACGCATCTTTCTCTCAAGGTCTTCATAGCATTTATAAGAAGCTTAATAGACTCGAAGACAGAATAAATCATAACCGGTTCAAAAACGTTGAGCTCGAGCTGGCCCGACTCGGCAGCCAAAACAACGGCAGTATCGTTTCCGATAACCCTGTAGCAAACCTGATTTACAACTTCCGGGATAACGGGGTTTACCTTTCCGGGCATGATAGAAGAACCGGGCTGCATCGGAGGAAGGCTTATATCGTAAAGTCCTGTTCTGGGTCCAGAAGAAAGAAGGCGTAAGTCGCTGCATATCTTTGAAAGTTTTGCAGCAAGGCGTTTTAATTGTGAAGAATAAGTTACAAAGTCGGAGGTGTCGTTTGTGGCGGCAATCATATTCTTTGCAGCCTTTAAGTCGAGCCCCGAAATCTTTGCCAAATGAGAGGTTACCTTAGGCGTATAGTTAGGATCCGAGTTGATGCCTGTTCCGATAGCAGTGGCTCCCATGTTTATGGTGTGAAGATTTTCCCTTGCAAATTGAATCTGAGGAATTTCGCTTTCCAAAGAAGCGGCATAGGATTCAAACTCTTGGCCGAGGGTCATGGGTACGGCATCTTGAAGCTGAGTTCTTCCCATCTTTATATTGTCGCCGAGCTCTTCAGCCTTTTTTCTAAAAGAAGAAACAAGGGCTTTGAGTTCATCGATAAGAGCCGGTGTATTTAGCGAGATACCCAACTTTGCGCCTGTAGGATAGGCGTCGTTTGTGGATTGGGCAAAGTTTACATGATTATTGGGATGACAGGGTGAATAAGTTCCCTTAGCCTTTCCTAAAATTTCGTTTGCACGGTTGGCGATAACTTCGTTTGCGTTCATATTGGTAGAAGTTCCGGCACCGCCTTGAATCATATCGACTACAAATTCCTTGTCGAATTTACCTTCGGCAACTTCTTTGCAAGCCTGAATCATAGCCTTGTAAACTTCATCGCTTAAATAGCCGAGCTCGTGGTTCGCCTCGGCTGCTGCCTGTTTTGTATAAGCAAGCCCCTTAATAAAATCGGGAAAATCACAGAGCCTTAAGCCCGTAATTTGAAAATTTTCAACACTTCGGAAAGTCTGAATGCCGTAATAAGCATCTTCCGGAATATCCAACTCTCCGAGCAAGTCATGTTCCCTTCGCATAAAAAAACTCCTATTCTATTGATAATTGTAAGCATTATAGTACTAAAATCAAAAAGGAACAAGGGGCAATGAAGCGTTTCGGCTATCTATTACCGTAAATCAACCAACCTCAAAATTCCAAAAACTTTCTTTTACAAATTATGCTACATAAAGTCTTTTTTTTCTAAAATAATAGTAGAACGGCATATCGAAAAAACTTGTTGTTTTTTCGATATGCCTGACGAGTTTTTCATAAGCCCTTACATTTTAACGGCTTATGAAAAACGTCGCAAATTTTGATTATTAAAAGATAGGAGAGATTTAGCAATGGAAATTTTAAGTTTTTCGTCATTCGGGTATGAAGGAGAATTGATTAAGGTTGAGGCGGATTTAAGGCGGGGCTTGCCGGTTATCGACATAGTGGGGCTCCCCGGTTCTGCCGTAAAGGAAGCGAGGGATAGGATGAGGGCTGCCATCAGGAATTCGGGGCTTGAATTCCCTTTAAACAGGATTTTGATCAATTTAAGCCCTGCCGATCAAAAAAAAGAAGGGAGCGGCTTTGATCTTCCTATTGCAATAGCCGTCTTAACTGCAAAAGAGGCAGCAAACAATTCTGATGCGGCAAAACAGGAAGCTCAAACCATCGTTCCAAAAGGTGAAGAGATGGCCGAAAAGTCCGTGATGATTATGGGCGAGCTTGAGCTTTCAGGCAGGGTAAGGCCTCTGCGCGGGCTCATAGGAGCCATCTCGGCAGCCCGCTCGCAGGGCATCAAATACTTTATCGTTCCGAAAGAAAACGAGGCCGAGGCCCTCATCGAAGAAGGCATCAGCGTATTCGGAGTATCAGACCTAATCGAAGCCCTGGAATTTTTTTACCAAATAGAAAGCGGCCGACTTGCAGAAAGGCCGAGCTGCTTCAAAAAAAAGAACTTTTCCGGTACAGAGGCAGTCCCTCTTTTTGTATGGAGCGATGAAGATAACGATGCACACAAAATAGAAAATTTCGATTTTCAAAAAGACGAAAAAAAAGGGCTCGGCTTGGTCAGGGGCTTTGAGGATATCCGCGGACAGGACAGTCTAATCCGTGCGCTCGAAATAGCGGCGGCAGGAGGACACAATCTCATAGCCTACGGGCCTCCCGGCTGCGGGAAGACTTTATCTCTAAGCCGCTTTCATCTCCTTCTCCCCGACATGGACGAAAAAACGGCAATGGAAACAACCCGCATTTACAGCATCGCAGGGCTTTTGCCCCAATCGGCACCGAACTCCCGCCTTTTAAAAAGACCGCCCTTTAGGATGCCCTCCCAAAATGCAAGTATGGAAGGCATCATCGGCGGGGCAGGAAAATGTATGCCGGGTGAGGTCTCCCTCGCCCACGGCGGAGTTCTTTTTTTGGATGAGGCGGCTCAGTTTAAGGCAAGCGTTTTACAAAGCCTCCGCTCTCCATTGGAAACGGGAAGCGTAACCTTGAGCCGTGCCGGAAGATCAAGTACCTTCCCTGCCCGCTTTCAGCTCCTCCTTGCCGTCAACCCCTGCCCCTGCGGAAACTTCGGGGCAATGGGAAAAATATGTACCTGCCTCCCCTACGAAATCGAAAAATATTGGAAAAAACTCACCGCCCCCCTCTTGGACAGAATCGACATAAGGGTTCCCGTCCTTCCGCCCAAACCTGAAAATATTTTGGCAGAGGCAAAATATTCTACCCAAACGATGAGACAAAAAATAAAGAACGCAAGGCTCATTCAATGGGAAAGATTAAGATTTATAAATAAGGAGAAAAAAGTGCAAAACACAATTTATGAAAACGCAAAACTCTCACCTCAAGAAACGGCAGAAGTTTGCAAAATGAGTGCCGAAGCGGAACGTTTTTTTTCTGCAATCGTAGAAGCAAAAAAACTTTCAGGCCGGGGAAGCCACGCCCTCTTAAAAATATCCCGCACAATAGCCGACATCGAGTCGAGCGAAAATATCTCATTGGCCCATATCGAAGAAGCGGCAGCTTTGAGACAGTGGATAAAATACCTTCCCGATTTTTTGTAAACGGTTTTAGTTCTTGCCCTTGAAGAATTCCGCTTAACTGTGATATAATCCTATTGATTTTACAAATTGCGGAGGACTTTTTATGGATAAAAATGAAGTACTAAATAGAGCAAAAAAATATATTTCCGAAGAAAGGGAAGTAAAATTTGCCGATGAGGTTAAATCTTTAATCGAAAAAAACGATGAAAAGGAATTATATGACCGCTTTTACAGGGACTTGGAATTCGGAACGGCAGGTTTAAGAGGCATTATCGGGGGAGGCACAAACCGCATGAATCCTTTCGTAATAAAAAATGCAACTCAGGGCCTTGCCGATTACTTAATAGAAGCAAAGGCTGACAAGGCCAAGGCCGGCTCTTTGAGTGCCGTAATTGCATACGATTCAAGGCGCTTTTCGGATGTCTTTGCAAAAACGGCTGCCCTCATCTTTGCGGCAAACAATATCCGCTGTTATCTTTTTTCAAGTTTAAGACCTACACCTGAACTTTCTTATGCCATAAGGGAACTCGGCTGCGATACGGGAATTGTAGTAACCGCCTCACACAATCCTCCGGAATATAACGGCTACAAGGCTTACTGGTCGGACGGAGCCCAGATTACCCCGCCCCATGATTCAGGCATCATCAAAAAGGTGGGAGAGGTTTCTTCTATTAAAATGATGAGCGAAGAAGAAGCTCTTAAAAAGGGCAAGCTCGTAATCATCGATAAGGAAATCGACGAAAAGTACTGGGCCATGCTGAAAGAAAAACTCAGCCGTCAAGAAATAATTAAGGATATGGCTTCCAAGGTGAAGATAGTTTACACTCCCCTTCACGGAACAGGAGCCGTACATGTCGAAAAGGTTCTGGGCGAAATGGGCTTCAATGTTATAAGCGTTCCCGAACAGCGCGAACCTGACGGGAATTTCCCGACGGTAAGCTATCCCAACCCCGAAGATCCGAAAGCCTTAAAGATGGCTATGGACTTGGCTATAAAGGAAGGAGCCGATATTTTGATGGCCACCGATCCCGATGCCGACCGCTTTGCCTGTGCAGTCAAAAACGCCGCGGGCGAAATGCAGCTTATAAGCGGCAACCAGATGGGAGCCCTCTTTGCAGATTATATCTGTCTCACATTAAAAGAAAAAAATAAGCTCCCCCAAAACGCAGCGATAGTACGCTCCATAGTAACCTCCCCCTTAAGCGATTTAATCGCCGCCAAGTATAATGTTAAGAGCGAAGAATGTCTCACAGGTTTTAAGTGGATCTGCGGTATCGCCGAACGCATGGTAAGCACCGGTTCCCACACCTATCTTTACGGATACGAAGAAAGCTTCGGCTACAATTTCGGAACCGAAATACGGGATAAAGACGGAATTGCCGCATCTGCAATTTGTGCAGAGATGACCCTCTATTGGAGGAGCAAGGGTAAAAGTCTCTTAGACCGATTAAACGAAATCTTTTCGGAATTTGCCTTTTACGGAGAAAAGACCATCAACATGGTATACCCCGGAGCGGAAGGATTGAAGATTATGCAGGACATGATGGTCAGGGTAAGAGAAAGAAACTTGAGCGAAATTGCCGGAGTGAAGGTAAAGACCATAAGGGATATTCAGGAAAGCACGGAGTACTCTCCATTAGAGCCTGCCAAAAAAACTACAGTTTCCTTACCTAAGAGCAATGTTCTTCAATACTATTTGGAAGATGGCTCGATAATCTGCATAAGGCCGAGCGGAACCGAACCCAAGATAAAGATCTACATAATTCATTCCGAGAAGGTTGTTTCTTCTGTTGAAGAAGCCAAAAAACAATCGGATAAAAAGATTGCCGAATTCGAAAAAGAATTTAACGGAGTACTAAACGCATAATGAGCTCTTACGATTGGATTAGCGCCGTATATGATAAGGCTGTTTTTACGGCCTTCGATACCGAAACAACGGGAACGGAGGCCAAGGCTGAAAGAGTGGTCGAAATCGGCTGCGTAAAATTCGATGTCAGGGGAGTTATTGCCCGTTACAATGTTTTGATAGATCCCGAAAAACCCATGCCTCCCGAGGCGGGAAAGGTAAATCAAATAACCGACGAGATGCTCGCAGGTCAGCCCAAATTCGCGGAAGTTCTGCCCGACTTCTTGGACTTTATCCGCAACACTGTTCTCGTTGCCCATAATGCAAACTTCGACATAAACTTTATAAACTGCGAGCTTGAAAGGTGCGGAAAAACAAAGCTTACAAACAAGGTCTTTGACACCCTCACCTTTGCACGGGAAACCCTGCCCGGCTTACAAAGCTATGCCCTTCAAAACCTTGCAGTGCAGTTCGGTGTTCAAGCAATAAATGCCCACCGCGCCGAAGACGATGCCAGAGTCTGTATGGAATTCTTTAAAATAGCCGTAAAGCATTTCTTCGAAAAAAACAAGGACATGCTTGACTATTATAAAAAGGATGTAGACATTTCGGAGTACCTGAGCACCAAGGACCCTGAAACGGACGGCGGAAAACTCGTTCAAAATTTATTTTAAAGCCTCAAAATAAAAAGACATATTTAAAATCAAAAAGCCCCGCTTGGTTTCCTCACAAAGAAATCAATCGGGGCTTTTAATTAACTTATTTTTTCTTTGCTTTTTTTACGAGCTTTTCAAATTCGCTTATCTCGTCGGTAAAAATCTTTATTCCTTCTTTCCAGAAGTCCGGCGTCTCGATATTAAAGCCCGCACTATTGGTTACCTTTACGGCATCCATCATTCCGGTTTTGCTTAAAATATCCTCATAGACAGAAGTAAACTTTGGTCCTTCCTTCTTGTAGCGGTTATAAAGACCGAGGGCAAAGAGCTGTCCGAAGGCATAGGGGAAGTTATAAAAGCCCAAGCCTGCAGAATAATAATGTCCCTTAACAAGCCACATATAAGGATGAAGCAATTTAGAATCAAGCCCGTTTCCGTAGCTTTTCTTTTGAGCTTCAAGCATAAGACGGCAGCAGTCCTCAGCTGTGAGTTCATGCTTTTCTCTTTCTTCCATAAAGGACCGTTCAAAATAAAAACGAGAAAGGATATCGACCAAGACCTGACATCCGTCTTGAAGGTGAATCTCCAAGAGGGCAGTTTTTTGCTCTTCATTCATCTTTTTGATTTCGCTTTCAAACAAGATGGTTTCGGCAAAGATAGAAGCGGTCTCGGCAAGAGTCATAGGATAGCTTTGATTTATAACGGGCATATTCTTCACAACGTTAAAGTGGAAGGCGTGTCCCAGCTCGTGTGCAAGGGTGCTGACCGAAGAAAAAGAGCCGTCAAAGTTGCAAAGAACTCTCGGTTCCTTTGTTACGGGGAAATGAGTACAATAGGCTCCGCCGACCTTGCCGTTACGGACCTCTCCGTCTATCCAATTTGAATCGAAGGCCTTCTTTGCAAAATCTCCCATGTTCTTTGAAAACGAAGAAAAGTTTTCGATTACCAAGGCCTTTGCTTCTTCCCAAGTATATGTGGGGAATGATTTTGAAACGGGAGCAAAGAGATCATAAAAGGGTAAGTCCTTTTTGCCGAGAAGCATGGCCTTAGCCTTTAAATATTTTCTCCATGAGGGAAGAGAATCTTCGATGGCGGAAATTAAGGAGTCGAGCGTTTTTTGACTTATATTTGCCTGCCTTACGGATTTTTCGATTGTGCCTCCCTTCCAGTTGCGCCTCTTGTTTAAGGTAATGGAAGCTCCCTTTACGCCGTTCAAGGCTGCGGCAACGGGCTTTTCTATCGACTTGCAAAGTTCAAGCTCTTTTTTAAAGGCCTTTTCGCGGACAGCCTCATCCTTGTCATAGGCCATCGCTCTAAGCTGAACCAAGGTCTTTTCTTCTTTAGTTTTTTCATCCCAAACACAGGAAGCCGTCGAAGTCAGCATGCTCTGTAATTTGCTCCAAGCCGAAGAGCCTGAGCGGGCAAGGTCGGCAGCCAAGGCTTCCTCTTCTTCGCTCATTTGTTTCTTTTGCCAAAACAAGGTATCTTCCAAATAAAAGGCTGCATATTTTAAATCCTTGTCGCTTTTGATCAAGGCCTTCACTTCTTTGGAAACGGAAGCCAAGATATTCGAAAAGCGCACACCAAGGGGCGTAAACGGAACAAAGATTTCGGATATGGAATTCATCTCCGAAAGGGCTTCCTTGTTTTCGGTATCGGTTGTATAGACGGCCGAAGCATAGGCATAAAGCGTTTCGGATTCGGCATTAAACTCGTTTAAAATATCCAAAGCCTTTATAAGCCATTTTTTTAAGTCCTTGTCCGAAAAAGCTTTTAAGTGCTTTTCAAACTTTGAAGTCAGTGCAGGAATTTTCTTTTTTGATTCCGCATACTCTTTTGATTTAAAATCGGGATAAATATTTTTTAAATCCCATCTCGGTGCAGTTTTGTTTTGCATTGGTATCTCCTTAAGTCAATTATGATTGTAGCGCTTAAAACTATTTATGTCAATATTAAAAACATAGTCTGCAAAAATAATGGGCAGCTAAATATCCTAAAACCGAAACTGAAATTAAGGTAAAAAGGTTTACGGTGTTGTTGCTTATCAGCTTATAACCTCTTATAAGAACAGCTGAAGGCCCGATATTCTTGTCCCAAATAACTCCGTCAGGTGTTTTATATTTGCGTTGGAAGGCTGCACCTAAATAACTATCTATCAAGGAACCTGCAAAGCCTAAAACTGCTATAAAAATCACTCCTCGGAGCCCGAATTGAGGAAGGGCAAAAAGAGAAAGAAGCACGCTGCCTAAAAGGCCGGCACAAAATCCTGCCCAAGAAACGCCGCCCGAAAGCCCTCTTTCAAGTTTTTTCCCGTTTAATATGTTAAACACTCTTCCTTTCCAAAGCATTCCTAACTCCGAAGAAAAGGTATCGGCATTGGCTGCAGAAAAAACTGCAAATGAAAGAAGTAAGAAAACTTTTTTTTCGGGGAAAAAATAAAAAAGCCAAAGTAATATGCAGGCCGGAAGCGAGTTACATAAAACCTGAATCCAAGACCTTGGTCCATTATCCTCCTGCAATTCTTCAGCCTTGCGTTTGGTTTGATTTTTTAAAAAGCTTACAAAACTTCCTGCAACAAAAAAGCCTATTAAGCTCAAGCCCATCCAAGTCCCTCCTAAAGCGTAAAGAGTCATCGCAGTTATAATAGCTGCAACAATTCCGTCAGGTTTTATTGCACGCGCCTTATAAGCTGCAAATAAAATTAGGACTGAGGCAAGGATATAAATATAAAAACCTAAACTGCCGTAGTGCATTAAAAGAGAAGCAAACAAAGCGGATCCTATAGGAAGAGATAAATTATCGGCACCATTTTTTCCGGTAATTTCGACAAAGGCTGAAAAGAAGGCTGTACACAAAGCAATAAGCACAATACTAAACAAGCTCAATTCCCGGCCTATTTCCGAAGGAGCAAAAACATAAAGACAGGCGGCCGTAATTACAAAAGAAAATATAAGCACAGTAAGAAAACCTACAAGACTTTTCTCCCTTGCAAATGAAAAAGGTTTTATCGATCCCCATTTTTTTCCTGTAAGGGCTGCAAGACCGTCGCCGTAAGCCATAATAAGAATTCCGATAAATGAAAGGCTTTTCCACCCCAAAATAAAACTTGCTCCCGATAAAAAAAATAAACTTACAGCATAGTACACGGTTCCCGGGTTGGTATCGCTCCTTTCCATCGAAGAAAGAAACTTATACTTTAAGTTAAGGCTGTTAATAATGATAAAGGCAAACGGAACAAAAAGCACAGCCCAAAGTTCGGTATGCATAGGAGTTAAAAAGACCCAGTTACCTACCAAAATATGAATAAGTTTTCTCGGCACTTCGGAATCTTTTTTTGTAAACTTTGACACCACTGCCGATAAAAATAAAACAAAGAAAATATAACAAAATGAAATAAGAATAATCAAAATGTTCCGCATTTTAGTTCCTCCTAAAATTATATACGCTGCTTTAGCTCTTTCACTTGAGCAAGTACGGCATTACGCATTTTTTCTGTAGTATAGCATCTTTTTGTAAAGCAATTATATGAAGCCTCTCTGACTGCATCTGCAATTCCCCTGTACATTCTTGCAGCGGCAAAAAGAGGCATGACACAGCTTGGATGAAAATAAGAAAGCCTTTTTCCAAATGAAGCATAGTAATCATCGGCAATCGAAGCGAGCTTTTCCCAAAGCAAAATAAAATTTTGGGGGATAAGGGTTTCGATACATTCCTCAGTACTCTGCCTTGCAAGGTCTTCGAGTTCCTTCTTAGTGATGCCGTATTCCTCCAGCAAGGAAGCCGGAAGATAGAGCTTATTTTTTTCGCGTAGATCCTCTCCTACATCCCGCAAGATATTTGTAATCTGCATTGCTATTCCCAGATCTTCACAAGATTTAACAAAACCATCATCCATTTCCTTATCGCTCTTTACCAAAAAGGGAAGCATCATAAGGCCTACCGAGGAAGCAACAAGACGGCAGTATTCTATAAACTCATCAAAGGTTTTAATGTCATCAGGGGAAAGATCCATACGCTGCCCCTCTATCTGCATTAAAAATCCCTTTAAAGGAATATCGAATTTTTTTACCGTATGTTCAAAGGCAGGCCACCAATCTTCTTGTAAAACAGGATTGTCATTCGGCTTAACTCCCATCCCTTTGGAATATAGGGCACTACCCGATTCCTTGGAATAAAGAAATTTAAGGGCATTTTCAAGATCGAGCAAACTTTTTAATATGTTTTTTTCGCCGCCGTCTATCGGCTTCTTATCGACAAGGTCATCCGCATATCTGCAAAAAGCATAAACGGCAGCGACACCCTTAAACCTTTCAGGCGGAAGATTTGAAAAGGCTTGATAAAAACTCACGGCCCTTTCTTTCATAATCAGCTCCGCCTGCTTATAAGATTTTTGCAAGCGGAACCTTGCTTTAAACTTATTTATCACTAAAGTTGTCCTCGGGATTATCCCGGCGTAACTCTTCTGCACAGATCTTGCCGCTTTGCATAACTATAGGGACACCGGCTCCCGGATGGGTGCTGCTTCCGCAAAAATAAAGGCCCTCGCAGTTTTTTGCCTTTGCCTGAGGTCTTAGATGGTTGCTCTGAGTCAATGTCGGCTGAAGCCCGAAGGTCGCCCCCCTATAGGCGTTAAAGTTTTTTTCAAAATCTTTGGGAGTAAAAACTTTTTCGACCGAGATTGAATTTTTTAAATTTGCAAGGCCCGGCAACTTTGAAAGGGATTCAATAGCTTTTTGCCTGTAATAATCTACAGTTTCTTCGTTCCATTCATATTGGGAAGTTACAATTTCGGAAACAGGAATTAAAAGATAAAAACTCGACTTATCCTTCGGAGCCATTGAAGGATCTACATTAGACGGAATATGAAGATAAACGGACGGATCCTTTATTTTTCTTCCGTCAAAAATACTTTTAAGATTATCGTCGAGATCTTCGGATACTACAAAGGCATGAGCAGGGAGCTCAGGATAGAATCCCTCCACACCCCAATAAAAAACAAGACAGGAACAAGAATAGTCCATCGTATTTATTTTTTCGGGACTATATTTTCCTCTCACCTTTTCATCATCAATTAAATTTGTCATGGCATAGGGAAAGTCTGCATTGCACACAACATAGGGAGCTTCAATTTTTTCTCCGCCTACCAAAAGCCCCTTAACGGTTTTTCCCTCGGTTAATATTTTATCGACCTTGGAATTATAATTTATCTTGCCTCCAAGTTCTTCAAAAAGTCTTGCCATTTGAGAAGCCATCGTATGCATTCCGCCCTTGATAAACCAAACCCCGTATAAAAGCTCGATCATAGGAATTATATTGTAAAGAGAAGGGCCTTTTTTGGGAGAAACTCCTATGTAAAGGGTTTGAAAGCTCAACATTCTGTGTAAATCACTGTCCGGCATAAAGGAAGCCATCATCTTGTCTGCACTGTCAAAGGTCTTTAATTTAATAGCTTGAAGAAGCATAAACGGATTATATATATCTGACCATTTTCTAAATGGTCTCGTTATAAAATGATCCAGAGCAATTTGATATCTTTTATAAATTTCGGAAATATATGAAAGAAAACCGCGTGCATTTTCAGGCCCCTTTTGTTCGGTAATCTTCATTAAATCTACAAGATCCGAATTCAGCACATAATGCCGATAGTCCTTAGACTTATCCTTATCTTTAAAGTAAACCTCATACATTGGATCAAGCTTTGTCATAGGAATATAATCATCCGCATTCTTTCCTGCAAGCTCGAAAATTTCTCTATAAACGGAAGGCATCATAACAAGGGTCGGACCTACATCAAAACTGTGCCCATCAGCCTCAATCCTGTGCATCTTTCCGCCGGGCATAGCTCCTTGCTCAAAAATTTCCACCTCATATCCTGCATGCTTTAATCGGATAGCTGCCGAAAGCCCTGCTATACCGGCACCAACTACCAGTACCTTTTTATTCATATAAAACTCCTTTTAGCTAAAAAATATGATGGGATTAAAACAGTTTTTCTAAAAGATAGGCCGAATAATTATCATAGTCTTTATCTAACGAATGACATTGTATCACATTCATAAAATATATACAATACATCGAAAAGCTATAGGCTGTTTATAAAAACAAATCTTTTCTTACTTGACAAGCATAATATGTAAGTATATACTTACAGTAAGCGTTCTTTAGCGAAAAATATTATAGGTTCATAAACCTATCGGCTTATGAACTTAAAAGGAGAAGCATAAAATGAAATTGGAAGGAATACACAAATTTTTTAGTAAAATTGCAAAATTTCAGCTAAAACACCGTTTTCTCTTACTCATCTTATTAGCAGCCATAACCGTATTTGCTGCAATGGGCTTAAAAAAGTTTAGAGCCTCATCAATGACCGAGGAAGCCTTTGTAAACTTGAACGATCATATGAAAGAACACGAAGACAGGTTTAAAGAGCTTTTTGGAAGTAATGACAGTATAGTTTTGCTTATCGAATCCGATGATGTTTTTAAACCTGAAGTCTTAAACATGATTAAAGAGATAGGAAATGAACTTTTAGAGAAGATTCCATATGCGGATTCGGTTACTTCCATAACCGATATCGATATAAGCGTAGGAACGGAAGAAGGAATCGAGATAAAAAATCCTTTTAAAGACGGAATACCTGAAAACTCTTCCGAACTAAAAAAAGCAAAGGATTTTATTTTATCGAGAAAATCAATCGTAAATAAACTTGTTTCAAGTGATGCAAAAGAAACATGGCTGGTTCTTTCTCTTAAAGCAACCCCGAGTAAAGAAGAATGGATGAAAAATTCGGATAAGGAACTTATGTATATCATGGGAGAAACGGCTATCGATATTGTTAATAATCCCAAATATAAAAGCTCAGCCTACACAATAAAACCGGCAGGTCTTCCCTACACCGAAACGGAAGAAAAAATTGTTATGAATGCGGACATAAAGAAATGCGTAAGCCTTAGTTTTATGTGCATGATAATTCTTCTCATTATTTTTGCCCGCTCCCTTAGAGGAACAATTGTGCCTATCATAGCTACAGCAGGTGCAATAGTTTCGGTTTTGGGGCTTATGGGACATCTAAACATTGAAGGAAGTTCCGAAATGCTTTCCGTTCCAATCATCCTTGCAATGGCTCTTTCAGTCGGATATTCAATCCATCTTGTAAATTCTTTTAGAAACAGTTTTTACACGATAGGAAAACGAAAAGAAGCAGTTATCGAGTCCATCGAAAACACGGGCTGGCCGCTCTTTTTTACGGTTGTTACGACAGTTGTTTCGGTTTTATCCTTTTTAACAGTTGACCTAGATCCCATGCACTGGATGGGACTTGCAAGTGCAGCTATGGTCTTTGCCGTTTATGTTTATGTCAGCATCTTAATTCCAATCTTAATGAGTTTCGGAAAAGATTGTACACCTGAACAAAATAAGAGTGCAGCCCGCTATAAAAAACTTGATACTCTTTTTGAAAACTTAGGAATTTCAGTTTTAAAAAGACGAAAACCCATTTTAATTATTTTTGTAATTATAACGGCTATGTGTCTTCCTGCCCTCTTTATGATATATGTAAACATGGACAGTTTTAACTTTATGGGAACCCGCATTCCCTATGTAAAGCGTATTTACGAAATTACACACTCTCAACTTGGAGCTTATTTTAATTACAATGTAATGCTGACCTTTAAAGAAGAAGATGCAGTAAAAAAGCCGGAAAACTTAAAAAAACTGGAAGAATTAAGCCGGCACATAGGCGGTTTTAAATTAACAAAATTAAATAACGGCGTACCGAAAATATTTTCTATTTTGGATATTGTAAAAGACATGAATCAGACAATGCATGCAGACGATCCTGCCTTTTATAAGATACCTGAAGATGAAGAACTTTTGGCCCAGCTCTTATTTTTATACGAAATATCGGGAGGAGAAACTTCCCGTTGGGTTGATGACGAATTCAGAACCCTCCGCATGACCGTCGATGTTGCAGCTTTTGACGGAAACGAACTTGCCGCCAATTTGGAAAGCGTCTATAAAAAATGCGCTGAGCTTTTTCCCGATGCGGATGCCTTCTTAACGGGAGCAGCAGCCCACGCCGCAGAAATAAATAATAAAATAGTATATGGAGAAATATCATCGTTTTTTACTTCTCTTGGAGCAATCGGTATTTTAATGATGATTGTATTCGGAAGTCTTAAAATGGGGCTCATTGGTCTTATCCCCAACATAATGCCTATTATTACAACCGGGGCAATTATGGGCTACTTTAGCATTCCTCTGGATATGATAACAATGGCACTTATGCCCATGATTTTAGGTATAGCAGTAGATGATACCATCCATTTTACAAACCACACAAAATATTTATTTGAAAAAGAAGGAAGATACGAAAAAGCTATTGTCGGCTCGTTTTATTCAATCGGAAAAACACTCGCAATGACAACCATAATTTTATCGGCAACATTTTTAATGTATATGGCAAGTCAGATAGATGCCTTCCTTCGCTTAGGAATCCTAGCAGCAGTAGGCTTATTTTCGGCTCTCATCGCAGATTATTTGATGACACCGATATTGATTTATATTTCAAAACCTTTCGGAAAAGAACGAGATGATACTTCTATCCGAAAGGAAGCATAGAAAAGTTTTTATGGAGGAAAAAGATGAAAAAGATTGTTATGATTTTATTGGCTGCAGTAATTGCATTGGGTGCAGGCTTTGCACAAGAATTGACGGGAAGAGACATTATGCAAAAAGCAAGCAACAGAGAAAAGGCCGTTACGGATTCTTTTAAAATGAGGATGACTCTTATAAACTCAAACGGGAAAAAGAGAGTCCGAGAAGTTACGGCCTATTCAAAAGATTACGGAAAAGAAGAAAAAATCGTCATGGTATTTTTACTTCCGGCAGATGTAAAAGGCACAGGTTATCTTGCATACTCTTATGATGATGCCTTAAAAAACGATGACAGATGGCTTTATATTCCGGCATTAAAAAAAGCTAAGCGCATAAGCGGCTCATCAAGCCAAGATGATTTTATGGGAACGGAATTTACATATGAAGACATGGGCAGCCGCAAGGTAGACGATTATAAACACACTCTTTTAGGCGAAGAAAAAATCGATTCCAAAGACTGCTGGAAAATAGAATCGGTTCCGGTAAAAAAATCCATGTACTCAAAATTTATTTCATGGATCGATAAAGAATCTCTTTTAAACATCAAAGCGGAATTCTATGATGAACAAGGAGCGATTTTGAAGGAGCTTACCGTCAGCGGCATCGAAAAAAAAGACGGCTTTTGGACAGGCAATAAAATGGAAATGAATAACCTTCAAAAAAAGCGTAAAACGGTAATTGAAATTTTAAAGCATGAATTCAATAAAGAGATACCCGACTCTTATTTTAGGGTAAACTCTCTTGAAGCGGGAAAAATCAAAAATTAAGAAAATATTAAGGGAGGAAATATGAGAAGAATAAAAAATAATGGTTTGATTTTAACGGTTGTATTTTTCTTTTTGACAGGATTTTTGTGTTATGCCCAAGAAGAACTACAAGGAAATGAACAGGAAGATCCTCAAGAAGAAATAATGGAAGAATCAAGCGGAATAGAATTTAACTTCGGAGGAAAACTGGAAACTGTCCATGGACTTAGGTGGAACAATGGAACCGAGTACAGCCTTTCACGCTCCATTGCTCAAATAAAAGGAGAAGTCCTTGCAGGTTCAGCCTATGCCTTTCTATCTGCTGTGGCGGAATACGATTACCGCAATCCTTCACGCACGGGCTTTAAGCTCAATGAAGCCTATTTCCGCTATTCCGGCGAAATTTGGGATTTAAGTTTCGGAAGGCAGATTATAAGCTGGGGACAGGCAGACGGCTTTACCCTAACAGATGTGCTGAGTGCAAAGGATTCTTCCGCTTTTTTAGCCCTTTCTTCCGATGATACAAAACTCGCATCGGACAGCATCCGCCTAAGATTTTTTCACGACATTTTTACCTTTGAAGTTATAGCAATTCCTTTTTTTACCCCGAACAAATTGCCTCCGTTTAGTTTTGAAGAAGGAGCAAAGGATGCTCTTTTTTATATTGAACTTCCCGATGTATATACTAAAGGAGGTTTGTCGCTCCCTATAAAATACACAAAAACCGAAACCGAAAAGCCCAAAATGTTTACGGACACGGAAGCGGCAGCTCGTCTCTCTTTCTTTTTACCAGGCATAGATTTTTCGCTTTCAGGCTTTTACGGCCGGGATAAGAATCCTAAATTTACGCGAAACGGTAAAATCAATATCCCGACCGAAGTTTTAATAAACTTAAACCAAGAATATTACCGCATAGGAATGGCGGGGCTTGATGCCGCAATACCGGCAGGAGATGTAACCATTAGATTGGAAAGTGCATGGATTGGTAACAGATATTTTAATCCCAAACTTATCTTTGAACAGCCAATACCCAAACACCAGCTTTTAATGCTGGCAGGTCTTGATTGGAATAAAAGCTCGTGGTTTATAAGCGCCCAATATTTTGAAGACCTTATTTTAAACCACAAAGACGATATAGAGAGGCCGATGCACAAGGGTTTTGTAAGCTTAAACATAAGCAAAACTTTTTTGAGGGAAACTCTTAAACTTTCTGCAAGCGGAGCAATCGATATTAATTACGGAAGCACATTCAGCACTTACGCTGTTGATTACTCTCTTACCGACAACATTCATGTAATTTTGGGAGGAGATATTTACACAAAAGGTTACGACGGCAAGGGAGACTTTGCACAATTAAACAAGATAAGCTCTATCTGGATTAAGGGGAGATTTAGCTGGTAATAATTAATTCCGTTTTAACTTAATGAGCACAAGAGCCGCAAGCACAATCAAAACGGCAGCAAAAAATTGGAAGCCTGTCATGCTTTCCTTTAAAAATAAAAGACCTACCGCAAGGCTTGTAACAGGTTCTAAGGTACTCAAAATTGAAGTATATTTCGCCCCAATCTTGGCAACGGCTTTTTGATATAAAAAGGTCGCTCCTATCGTTAAAATACAGGAGTAGAAAATAAGAAGAACAAACTGCGGAAGCGTAAAATCAAAAGGAATCCTTTCAGGTAAAGATAAGGAAAAGGCAAAAATCATCAAGCCGCCGGAAAAATTAACATAAAATAAAAGCTTAACAGGATGAATTTTTTTTGTTCTTTCCAGAATAAATGAATACACGCTGTACACAATAGCCGACATAAATGCATATATTATTCCCGGAGCACTTGAAACCTCTTTAAAATCGGCTATAAAAAACAGACCTATAACTGCGGCCGCAATACAAAGAATCTCATATATTGAGGGCCTTTGTTTTAACATAAAAGCCGAAGCCGTAAAAATTATAACCGGATATAAAAAATGGATGGATGTAGCACTTCCCGAATTTATATATTTATATGAGGCAAACAAACTTATACTGTTGAGGGTAAAAAACAGAGCAGCTAATAAGACAAGCCAAAATTCTTTTTTATTTAATTTCATATCAATTTTTAAAAATTTTGAATAAATAAAGATAAAAATCAAGGCTAAGGACATCCTGTAAAAGCTGGAACCTATGGGGTTTAAACCTAAATCGAATAAAATCTTTGTAAAAAGCGGCATAAGCCCGAATATAAAGGCAGAGGCCGCCGCATCTATAAAACCTGATATTTTAATTTTGGATTCCTCTTAATACAAAAAAATATGGCATCGTTAACCTTAAAAAAGTTTATCGATGCCGTTGATGTTTGAACAAATATGCCGCTTAACGGTTACAACCAATTTATACGGCATACAATAGTTAGCAATTTTTTATACGGGACCGTACCCGATAATTGTAGCTATTATTAAAATTATGGAACAAGCGATATACCAAAGCCCCATAAGCTTCCAAAACCATTTAAACCATTTGCCATAGGATATACCTCCTATTGCAATTGCAGCCATAAGATCGCCTGCAGTAGGCGTAAACAAATTCGTAATACCGTCGCCAAACTGAAATGCCAATACAGCAGTCTGCCGCGTCAGACCTATGACATCCGCCAAGGGAGTCATTATAGGCATACTGATAACCGCCTGACCTGTTCCTGAAGGAATAAAAATATTTATAAAAGACTGTAATACAAACATTCCGACGGCACTGATTTGCAACGGCAGCCCCTGAACCATATTTGAAAAGCCGTAAACTATAACATCTAAAATTTTGCCGTCCATCATTATAACGGTTATAGCTCTTGCAAAGCCTACACAAATGGCAGCATAAACAAGATTTTCCGCACCTTTTACGAAATGCCGCACTGTTTCATTTAAACTGAGTCCGCCGGCCAAACCGCATAAAATTCCCGTTCCCACAAAAACGGCAGCAATTTCGGTCAAATAGAAATGATGCACTACAACCCCATAAACAAGAACAACAATCCCTAAAACAAAGATTGCCAAAGAAAGTTTTTGCTTAAGAGTAAATACAATATCTTTCGATAATAAATCGTTTTCCCGATAAGGACTTTTCAAATCTTGCTCATACATAGGACTTAATTTAGGATTTTTTTGAATTTTTCCTGCATAAATGTATATGTATACTATCGTTATCGCCATAAGAACAATAAAAGAAACTATCCTAAGCTCGATACCGCTCAATATAGGAACATCCGCTATTTTTTGTGCCGTAATGATGGTAAAAGGATTTAAAATAGCTCCTATGTAACCGACACCTACACCGCACATACCCAGTGCAACACCTGTAATTGAATCAAATCCTAGGGCAAGGCAAAGCGTTATATGCAAAGGTAAAAAAGCCAGGCATTCTTCAAAATTTCCTATTATAGCTCCGCCCAATCCCCAAAATATAAGAATAACCGGAATAATAAGTCTTTCCCTGCCTTTAAGTTTTACCATAGCCATCTTCAACACAGAATCAAGAGCTCCTGTTCCTTTTAAAATGCCGAAAATACCTCCAATTATCAACAAAAAGTTAATTATTTCGGCTGACTCATTTAGCCCTCTGGGGACTGCCTGTAAAATACCCCAAAATGAAACAGGATTCCTTTCAATAGGATGATAGCTGTAAGGGTCAACTACATTTACCCCCTTAGCCGAATCCAACACACGGGTATATTCTCCTGTAGGAAGAACATACGTAAAAATCGATGCAAGGATGAGCAAAACCAGAATGAGAACAATCGCATCGGGTGCTTTTAGCTTAAACCGTTTAACTTTTAAATCCATAAACGAACTCCTTAACTTGATTTATAATCGCGATTATGTTATAATTATAACCGCGGTTATAAAATTTGTCAAGCAAATTATTTTAAATTTTAAAAGGAAATGTTAGATATGAAAGAAAGGAAAAAACAACTTATGACTGAATACATCGCTGTAACAAAAACCTTAATAAACGAATTAGGGATAGAAAAAGTCAGCATAAGAAAAATTGCAGAAAAAATAGGTTATAATACGGCAACCCTTTATAATTACTTTGAAAATCTGGATATCCTCCTTTTATATGCTTCTCTAGGCTATTTAAAAGACTATATAGCAGAACTTAAAGTAAAAACCAAACCTATAAGCGATCCCGTCTTAAAATATATTAGAGTATACGAAGTTTTTAACGGTTTTTCATTTAAAAATCCCGATATTTATTTTAATATGTTCTATGGAATCTATTCGGAAAAACTCCCCAAAATAATAGCCGATTATTACGAAATTTTTCCCGAAGAATTGGGTGAAAAATATCATGACGATATAGACAATATGCTTAAAGAAGGCAATATAATCCGGCGTGATATTGAAATAACAAAAGCCATAGTGAATCAAGGTATACTGTCTCAAAAAAATACGGACTTTCTCATACATACTGTTACAAAGGTACATGCATACTATCTGTACAAAGTAATTATAGATAGAAATATAGATATACAAAAACATTCAAAAGAATTTATGAATTTTCTGGTAGAAACATTAGAACTTATGGGTGTATCTATTCCCGACAAAAAGGAAATACAAGATACACAATAAAACACTAAAGGGTATAGGAGGTAAAATATGCAAGATGTGTTAAAAGAATTCGAAGCAATATGTAAAATTCCAAGACCGAGTTTTCATGAAGAAAGGATAAGGGATTATTTGTATGATTGGGCAAAACAAAGAAATATCTATGTTGAAAAAGATAACTTTAAAAACGTTTTTATGAAAAAACCGGCAACAAAGGGATATGAAAATTGCAAACCAATAGCACTCCAAGCTCATACCGATATGGTATGCGAAAAAGCCGAAGGAATAAATCACGATTTTTTTAAAGATCCGATTAAATACTACATAGACGGAGATATTGTTTCTACGAGGGAAACGACAACGCTGGGAGCCGATGACGGACTTGGAGTAAGTATCATACTTTCGGTGCTTGCCGATAACACCATTTCACATCCGGAAATTGAAGCAGTATTTACAAGTGCTGAAGAAGAGGATTTTTCCGGAGTAGGAAACTTCGATATGAGTAAATTAAAAAGCCGATTTTTGATAAATTTAGATCATTGCTGCGATAACGAAATAGTAATTTCAGCCGCCGGAGGAATTACATTTACAGCTAATAAAAAAATAGAAAAAATTAAAGTAGATGAAAATTATAAATGCTGTGATATAAAGCTATCAGGGTTGGAGGGAGGACATTCGGGAGAAGATATACACAGGGGAAAAGGAAACAGCAATATATTGCTATTCCGATTTTTAGATGAGCTTGAAAATATAGATTTTTATTTACAAGATATAAAAGGCGGAAATTTCAGACTTGCAATTCCAAGAACAAGCAATGTATCTTTGATGGTTGCAAAAAAAGACTTAAAAAACTTGGAAGATGAAGTTTGCAAATTTAACTCCATCCTGCAAAAAGAATTTCCCGCCATTAAAGACAGCATAAAGATTACTATGGTTGAAAACTCAAATAAAGACAGCTCATGTATAAAACGTGAAATTTTTTCCGATTTAAAAGATTACATTCTGACATCACCTTCGGAAATTCAAATAATGAGTAACGGTTTTGAAAATTTTGTTGATTGTTCTTGCAATTTAGGAGAAATATATATCAAAGATTCCCAGATTATAGTTATTACCGATGTCAGAGCAGGCTATGAATCTCAAAAACAATATATAATAAAAAAACTAAAAAAAATTGCAAACTCTTATAATATGCCTTATACCGTGTGGGGCTCTTATCCCGGTTGGGAATATAAGAGTAATTCAAAACTCGGTCAACTTATCAAAGAGGTGTATGAAGAAAGAGGCGGAAAGAATGTTCATTTTTTAGCTATACATGCAGGTCTTGAATGCAGCTTTTTTGACAGCAAAATTGATAATATGGATATAGTTTCGATAGGTTCCAACGCATGGCACTATCATAGCCCTAAAGAATGTTTTAGTTTAAGCTCTTTGGAGTATTTTTATAAGTGCTTTATTGAAATACTTAAAAAAGCAAAATTTTGATTCAAATAAACAAGTATTGAGTACAATATTTGCTTTGAATTTGTTTTTATCAATTTTTTCATACTTACCTCAAGTTGCATATAAAAATTAACGGATTTACTACAGCCGCCTTTCACGTATTCATCCGTTGCTATATCTTTTTCCTAAAAAAAACTAGAAGATCTGCGAGTAAATCCATTTTCGTTTTCATCGAAAATCCATCGAGACCGCCTTTCAATTTTATTTTATCTCCATTTTTTTTATAAATAATATATTTATTTTTTATTATATCTGCATCACAAAGACTTCGTGCAAAATCTACTTCATCTTTTCTAATAACAACTCTAATAAATACTTTTTTATATGTAAACACATCTTCTTGAAATTCTATCTTCGAAAATACATAATCTATCAAAGCCCATGCATTAATAGATATAATCGTCATCATAACTATCCATATGGATATGCTTATATCTTCTTGAGTCAAAATCGTAATAATTGCAGCATAAAGAAAAAAAATAAGTGTTAAAAAAAATAAACATCTAAGTATAAGTGATTTACGATATACAGTTTTCATAATTATTCTCCATTAGTATCTAAGGGTATAATCTCTTTTGAAACGGTGGGCATCTACTGCGTCGCTGCGCAAAATGAGCTCGACATATACTCTTTCCCCGCCACGGATGGCGGTGGTTTTAGCTTTGAGAGTTTTGCGTATGCAAAACTCTGAGATGAAAAAGGTACAAGGACGTACTTTTTTTATCGGCCTATTTTCAAAAGTCCTGTCAGTGAGGAGGTTTAGTAATAACTTTCTTTTGGCGGACTGTTCAATTTTGTTTATCATTATTATGAAGAAAACAAAATTGAACATCGCGCTTGCTTCGAAGCTGTGCCTATCGGCTTGCTGCACCAATACCGCTCCAATCTTTTTGCTGCATGGGCTTTTTTCAGGCGGTGTTTTTACGCTGTCGCTCCAAAAACCGCATTTGATTAAACACACCGCAAAAAGGATTTTTGCTTCAATCGCTGTCCGAAAGAGATAGGTAGGTTGTGAATAAAAGTAAAGCTTTGTGTTCATAGTTTTTCTCAATTTAAAAAGAGATATTCATTACCATAAAATTAAACCCATTGCATACCTATTATTTCCATTTCTATCAAAAATGGTAATATATTATCTTTAAAAAATTTACTTAACATACTAATTAAGCATCACATTCCAAAAAGTAATCATATTTATCGAAATCCAAATTTATATTTAGAATTCTTTCATAAAAAGGACGATCAGTTATGTAAATTTCATAACAATAATAAAGCATCGGATCATATTCTGGTACCCTAGCACCTAAAAATTCTATAAGGTCATTTAAGCTGATAGTTGTAGGAAGTTCATACATTCCTACATATTCTTCAGAAATTTTATCAAAATATCTAATACATCTAGTCATTTATGGTTCCACCTTTCTATCATTTTTCGGCGGCTCAATCTGTTCTCCAGTATTGGGATCAACAACACCTTGATGAATCCCCCGTTTATTATATTTTTCTAATTCACCATGCAGTGAATCCCGCTCATATATATTTCCTTTATTATCTTTCCACCGTTTCCTTACCCCCCCACCTTTTTGCACAGGCGTTTTTCTTTTTGCAATCTTCGCATCCGGAATACCAGGAATACTATCTGGGGCAGGAATATATTCTTCAAATATATTTGTACTTCTATCTGTATCTGGAAAAGTATTATGCACATTATTTTTATTTGTTTCAGGGAAACCATCAATAGTCTTATTACTGTCATATCCAGGAAATTCAGTTTTAGGGTTTATATTATTCACCGAATCAGGTGTTTCTAAAATAGTGGGGCTTGACTCTGCATTATCTACAAAATAAAGATATAGTATACATACAGTAGCTGCCGCTGCTATAACTTCACCAGCAGGTGTTGGTTCAGCAAAAGCAACAGCCCATATTTTTGATAAAATTTTTGCTAGACCTATAGCAGCAGTTTGCCTTCCATCCGGATCAGTATATTTAACCGGATTATTGCCCGCATAGTGATATACATGCAAGTTTACAACATTAAACACATCACCCATACCCGGTAGATTCTCGTTATGCTTTTTAGCTTCATCATCTATCGGCGCTTTGGGTATGTAGTCGTTTAATGCAGGGTCTCCTGACAACCACCTACTGTATTTCGGATCAAGATACCTAGCTCCATAATAGTATAATCCCGTTTCCTCGTCAAGCTCTTTGCCTGTAAACCTAAACGGTAACTTGTCTAACCCCGCAGCAACTTCCTCTACCCATAACTCTCCGTAAGGTGTATATTCTATGTGTTCATATTGTTTACCTCGCCAATCTGTTACAAATTGCGCACTTCCTAAATGGTCTGAATGGTAATAGTAACGCTTTGCTTTTTGTTCATCGTTGTCGCCTTGGTTATCCGTATGTGTCATCTCTTTTGAAAATATGCGGGCATCTCCTGCGTCGCACGGCAAAAAAGTGTCCTCGACGTATACCCGATACGCCTGCGGTACTTTTTTGCCTAACTCCTTGTATCTGCTCCGCCTATTTTCAAAAGTCCTGTCTGTGGGGTTGTTTAGTAATAAGCTTTCGCGTAAGCAGCTTTGAGCGGCGGACTGCCGGTATTTGTGTACTATCAATACTATGCAAAGGTACACAAATACCGGCATCGCGCTTTTCAGGGCTCCGCTATCGCTTCGGTATCTTTCCGCAGAAATTACTGCGGAAAGATGTACAGCAAAAGCAATTTTTATAAATTGCTTTTGCTCCCTTGCAATCGCTGTCCGAAAGATGAGATAGTTAGGTTGTGAATAAATGCTAAGTTTTGGTTTCATGTTTTTTTCTTTATAATCATAAAACTTATTATTTTGTCATTCTATGTTCTATAATATCACTTTTATCAAGCGTATCTTTAAAGATTTGTATATCTTCATGAAAAAATGATAATATAATATCGTTAAGTTTTTTTTCATGCATTTCTATATTATTTGTATGGATATTCAAACTAGTTACGATATTTTTTACTTCCATAAGATTATAACTTACAATTTTATTATCTTCATGTCTAAATTGTGATTCACCATAATTTTCTAACATTAAATTTTTTTTATTTAAAGGATCATATATCTGTATAATGTATTCATTTTCACAAAAAGGAGAACTAATTATTTTATGTTCTAGATCCAGTTTCTTTAGTAATTCCAAAAGAGTATTTATATATTTATTTGCAAATTCAGGTAATACAAACATTTACTTTCTACTCATGGCAACACAATGTTATTTTTTCCATTCCAGATAATATCACCACGATTACCTTTGATATCTGCATCAAAAGTAATCGCCCCATTTACAAGAAGGCCTCCATTGGCTGCAACTTTTTCAATAAATTTAGAAGCTTCGATAATTGCTGAAGACATCAAATCCAATTCAGATGGTGACAAATCTTCTACAAGACTTAGTAGCATCGCTTGAGCCTCCAGCCTTGCGGAAAGATGTACAGCAAAAGCAATTTTTATAAATTGCTTTTGCTCCCTTTCAATCGCTGTCCGAGAGATGTGAAAAGTGGATAAAAATTTCATTTCATCTCCTTTTAATCTTAAAAAAACATACATAACAAAACCATGCGCAATAGCTCGGGGTTATACTACATTGTCTAAAAAAAAGTTTTATGTCTACATACATACACTGTTTCTTTTTCCTTTATTTTATTATATACCAATAATTTATTATCTTTGAGCTTTATTATATAAAATTTATTTTCTATATTTCCTTGTTCATTTAGCTCATAAGAGTATTCTCCAAACAATCCGCTTAAACTATGATCAAATATATATTCATTTATTGTTTCCAAATATGATGCAGTCCACATAGTTTCAATCACAAGAAATTTAGAATCGGAAAGAAATATAAATTCCTCATTAAACTCAATATACGATTCGGAATAATCTAAATTCGGAAAAGGATTTTCTTTTATCCAATAACTTATAGCTAAAGACATAATATTATCAAATTTAAAATTTCTATCAGCGTATTTATATTTATTTATGGGAAAGCCGGATGAAACTGTTGATTCGTTATCCGAAAACACAGATATTAAGAGAAACAACATAAATAATAAACAAATATATCTTTTTATCATAATTCATTTTCCTCCAAAGTTTTATTTAGATACTCATTTGCAACACTGTCCGCATGTTTCATGGCGTCAGTGTTCGATAAGCCTTCTGAAATGCATTCTTGGTATTTATTATTGTATAGATTCAAAGCCGTATTTAATATCTTATCGACAAGTCCATTTTTATAAGTACCATCAGGATATTTTTGTTTTCTAAGTCTTGAAGTTTTGAATATAATTTTGTTTCTTGTTTTACATAATTATTATATTCTTCAGATTTTTTTTCATATCCCATCTGTTCTGCATATGCTCCGGCTGTAATAAGAATATAATCATTAGCTTGTTCTTTATCAAATACGATGGCATCTTCCAAAGCTGTGTTTTTGGGTAGATCATATATTTGTTGATAAAGTTGACTGGCTCTATTTATTGTATCTAATTTTTTTTGATATTTCTCAATAAAAAAATTAAAAGCATCGTTGAATTTAGTATTTGCAAAATAAGATGCAATAAAATTCCCATCCGGGTCAGTATACTTCACCGGATTATTCCCCGCATAGTGGTACACGTGCAGATTGACGGTATTAAACACCCCACCCATTCCGGGTAAGTTTTCATTGTGTTTCTTCGCTTCGTCATTTACAGGAGCTTGCGGTATGTAATCATTTAATGCAGGATCTCCCGATAGCCACCTACTATATTTCGGATCAAGATACCTTGCCCCATAGTAATACAGCCCTGTCTCCTCTTTTGAAAATATACGGGCATCTCCTGCGTCGCACGGCAAAAAAGTGTCCTCGACGTATACCCGATACGCCTGCGGTACTTTTTTGCCTAACTCCTTGTATCTGCTCCGCCTATTTTCAAAAGTCCTGTCAGTGGAGTTACTTAGTAAATTTAAAAGCTTACCCCCCGATGTTTTGCCGAATGGCAAAACTCGAAGCTCAAAGGTGCCTAAGCAGCTTTGAGCGGCGGACTGCTGACACTTGTGTACTATCATAATTATGTAAAAGTACACAAGTGCAGGCACCGCGCTTTTCAGGGCTTCGCTGTCGCTTCGGTATCTTTCCGCAGAAATTACTGCGGAAAGATGTACAGCAAAAGCAATTTTGATAAATTGCTTTTGCTCCCTTGCAATCACTACCCGAGAGGTGAGATGGTTAGGCTGTGAATAAATGTAATATTTTGTTTTCATAATAATTTTCTCTTGTGCTAACCAGTTTATCAATTAATATTTTATCTCCACATTTTCTAATTTTTTATTCTTTATGCAAGGCATGATTTTAGTTATTTATACAACTATTTATGACAAGACCTTAGAACTCACTGCAAAGCACCTCCAATACCAAGAAACAGAAGAAAACCAATACAACATAATATGTAAATCACCAAAATTCTTATATCTTCAGGATAAGCTTTCATATAGTCCCATTCAACTGACATCCACCATTTTCCCATTGTTCCGTCCTCAATAAGCCTGTTATAAATATAAAATCGAATTACAACAGCTACTATGAAACATATACCACATAAGATAAATGAAATGGTTGATAAGAGTTGACGGATTAATTGTGTATTCATTTTAACCTCTTTAATAATTCTTCATTAGTGATATAATAAATATCTCCACTTTCATTTATTGTTTTTTTTGCAGCATCATACGTCCCTTTAAAAGGAATGAGACCTTTTAAAAAGTCCTTTACTCCAGCCCAAAAGGATGATTTTTTTTCACTAGATCCAAGTGAAATAGTAATACTTAAAGTAGTTGGTCGTAAATTTTTTAAAACTACCTCTCCTGCTTTTTTAGTCCCTTCTTTTATAACACCTTTAGCAATTCCTCCTACAGTAAGAGCATCTAGTCCAGCATTTACTAAAAATTTACCCATATTCCACCTATCCCTATTTTTTGCATGAGACCTACCTAAATCATAATATAAAGAACCTATAACTTCTCCGGTATCTTGATCTACCACATGGTATCTATCACCGTACCGATTATGGCTATATTCAACCTTTCCAATTAACTTCATACCATTATCATATCCAAACAGTGAAAATACCTGACCAATAAAAGTTTTATCTAATTCATTTAATTCAAATGCATACACTCCATCAATATCCCATTTCTTTCCCATATAATTATGATATGCTAAGTCAAAACCGCTAACTAGTATTATTTCTTCTCCATCCGGATCAGTATACTTCACCGGATTATTCCCTGCATAATGATACACATGAAGATTGACGGTATTAAACATCCCTCCCATTCCGGGCAAGTTCTCATTATGCTTCTTAGCTTCATCATTTATCGGTGCCTTGGGTATATAATCATTCAACGCCGGATCACCGCTTAACCACCTACTATACTTCGGGTCAAGATACCTTGCTCCATAGTAATACAGCCCTGTCTCCTCTTTTGAAAATATACGGGCATCTCCTGCGTCGCACGGCAAAAAAGTGTCCTCGACGTATACCCGATACGCCTGCGGTACTTTTTTGCCTAACTCCTTGTATCTGCTCCGCCTATTTTCAAAAGTCCTGTCAGTGGAGTTACTTAGTAAATTTAAAAGTTTAATCCCCGATGTTTTGCCGAATGGCAAAACTCGAAGCTCAAAGGTGCCTAAGAAGCTTTGAGCGGCGGACTGCTGACACTTGTGTACTATCATAATTATGTAAAAGTACACAAATACCGGCATCGCGCTTGCTTCGAAGCTGCGCCTATCGGCTTGCTGCACCAATGCCGCTCCAATCTTTTTGCTGCATTTATCTTCACAGGCAAAGCTCTTTCCTCCGGTCAGAGCTTGCTTTTCGATTACACAAACCGCAAAAAGGATTTCCGCTTCAATCGCTGTCCGAGAAGTGAGATAGTTAAGCTGTGAATAAATGTAAAGTTTTGTTTTCATAAGTTTGTCTATTACCTATATTTTTATAATATTTTTATAATATTCATATATACTCGCAATTGGTATTACCATTAGTATTTCTTTATTATATCCCAACAGTTTCTATAAACATTAGCATTTATTTTTACATATTTTACTTTGTTTTGATGATATACTTTAAATTCAGGAAACCTTACACCCTTTATATTTGGTGAACTTTTTTGCATAAAAAATATTGTATCATCAAAAACTTTAAACCAGCTGATTATTTCATCATGTTCAAAAATTTTTTCGGATTTTCTTGTTTTTCCATCATGGCGGAATAAAGCGTTTTTTTGTGTATAAAAAATATTGCCGTCAAGATCAGTATTAAATTCACCATTCAAACAGACTACATAAATCTTAAAATCATCTAATGACATGGACATAACTGCTGTTTCTAATTTATCATACAATAAAATTTGAGTTTTATAATATATACTATTATATTTTTTTGAATATGCAATGTGAACAGGTCGAGCGTAAGGATAAGGATATTCCACAGTTGCATTAGGCGTAAAAATATATTCATCTTCTTTATTATAAGTGTATGGAGAATTTTTATATAAATCCTTGCTGGATATTTCGAATTTATAAACTTTTGTTTCGTATAACAAGACTTTAGTATCCGTATTAAATTCATATTTGTATAAATTACCACCGTCAAAAAAGAGAATATCACGGCCTCCTACATTTACTGCAACAGTCTTTGTATATTCTAATGGAATAACTTTAATTATTTTTTTATTTATAACATCAAGATAGCAGATACACCGGGTCCCTGATATCACAATAAGGCCATCATCTGTAATAGTAATTGAATCTGAAGACAAAGTCATCTCTTTACCGTCTTCATTATATTGTCCGGCTGCAGTAAATTGTTGGATAACATCTGTATCTACATCACTCCCATTGAACCGTACATCATACCATTTTCCCTTTTGGGATATTTCAAACCACTCATTTTGTGTAGATGCAAATATATATTCTGATGTATCAAAGTCATAAATATATTCACTTGAAACTTCTTGCCGATTTTGTGTATTAAGCTTTAGTTTTATTCCTGATTTAAAAAACAACCAGTGAATCAAAATTCCTACAGGAAGAATAATCATCATTAATACAATAATATAAAGTATAACTATAATTTGTTTTTGTTTCATTAAGTTTACCTCTTTGGAAATAAATAATCTACCAGCATTCTTGGCAATACACCAAATTTATTTTTTATTCTAGAACCCAATCGTGAAGTAAAAGATTCACCATATACTGAGTTAAGTGTATCATATAATCTATTTGGGGATGTTAATGGAAAAAATTCGTCGGTAGTACCTAATAATAATGCAAATCCTAACATAGAATTACCACTTGAATACATTGTATCTAATACTAGATCACTACAGTTTTCAATACCAAAATTATATTTGTCATTCCAATGGTTATCGGCATATGTTTTCATCCTTTTATCTTCAGCTATAGAAGTTTTTATACGAACTCTACGATTATAACGTCCTGAAACAGCTTTATCTTTATCAAAGGCTTCGATACTATCATACTTATCATATCTAAAATTTCCATTTTCAGTTCTTCGTCTTTTATCATTATCATCTATTGGATCAATATCTTTATTAGATTCAAAGGGGCCATCTTTACTATAATAAATCCATCCATCTTTATCGTTGCCAATCAACATCGCTCCATGACCATTGCCTCCAACAGCACTCTGATCATTAAGATATATTATATCTCTCCCATCCGGATCAATATATTTAATCGGATTATTGCCCGCATAGTGGTAAATATGTAAATTTATCGTATTATATACTCCACCCATACCGGCAAGCTTACTAGGTTCTGTCCCAGGAGGAGGTATATACTCTCCTAACGCCGGGTCTCCCGATAACCACCTACTATACTTCGGATCAAGATACCTCGCTCCATAGTAGTACAGCCCCGTCTCTTCATCAAGCTCTTTTCCCGTAAATCTGAACGGTAACTTATCTAAGCCCGCGGCGACCTCTTCAATCCAGAGTTCGCCGTAAGGCGTGTATTCTATATGTTCGTACTGTCTGCCTCTCCAGTCGGTTATAAATTGTGCGCTGCCCAAGTGGTCGCTATGGTAGTAGTAACGCTTCTCTGTTTGTTCTGTTGTGTCGCCGTTATTATCGGCGTGAGTCATGGCGGTTACTAATCTTGAGTTGCCTACAAAGATGTGTTTGCTTACTCTGAGTCCGTGCTCGTGGTTGGGTTCGTGGGCAACTTGGTGTACGGAGTAAAAGTTATTAAAGTCTATTAGGAGAGGGAAGACACTTTTGTCAGATAAAAGATTAACCTTGAAGCTTCGCCGGATGTACTTCTTTCCCCTATAACCCCTCCTATCTTCAAAATTGCTACCTAAGGGCTCTGCCCTTAAGAATCCCGAAGCTTTAGTTTGATTTTTAACCATCCATAAAAGTAAAACATAATAGTACAACTTTATAACTTGAGAAAATATATAAACAGTAGATAATACATTATAAGTTTTCATTTTAGCCTTTATCATATATTTATAGAAACCAAAAACTATATTCATCTAAAACTGTAATTGTACAATCTTTTTTGTTTATTTTAACAAACACCGTAATTCTATCAAATCTACGATTTTGAAATCCTATAAAAATATTAAATGAACCTTGATAAATATCATTATCAGAAAACTTAGACACAGTTATTAATATTTTATTTTTATTCTTCGGACTTATACTATATTTTAAAATCTCAAATGGGATTTCCACTCGCTCCATATCACTTATTGCCTCTGCCCATAACTTAGTCATTTCATGACCTATTTTTTTTGCATTATATTCAATGATAATATCATTACCATCCATTGAAATAAAATTTATTAATGGCGGCTTAGGTAATATACATGCAGATAAATGTATACAAAAAGAAATAATTAAGATTAATCTTGTAAATTTTCTGAAACCCATTTTGTAGCCTCCGACGTTATTCCTGAATTTATTAGTATACGATTCATATCTTTTAAAGCTGCACGATCTTTATCAGACATCTTATCGCCTCGCCTGAATTTTGTATAAAGAGCGGCATAAATACCAACCAGTTGAGCTTGCCCTTCTAAATATGGTATGTCAGATAATTTATTATATTTAGATATGTCTGTTAATTCATAATCACCTGATTTATAAACATCTGAAAATAGAGAGTAAATTCTTTCATTTATAACCAACCGATCCCATGCTGATGGAAATAATTTTGGAAGAGGAATAATACCAGCACCTGCACTGTCAAAAAAATATTGTACTTGATGAAATGCCTCATGTATTAGAGTTTTTTTTCCATGGTCACTCGCCAAAGGATTATTAAAAATCTCTTTATCTAAATAAATTGTTTTCCAAGCAAGTGATGCGCTGCCATTTATAGGTGATGATTTAATAGTAACATTATTATTTATATTTTTACCTATAGTACCAAGAATTTCTTCAATATAAGATAACTCATTTGATGATATAGATCTACTTTTTCTCCCATCCGGATCGGTATACTTCACCGGATTATTGCCCGCGTAGTGGTACAGGTGCAAGTTTACAACATTAAACACGCCTCCCATGCCCGGCAGGTTTTCATTGTGCTTCTTCGCTTCATCATCTATCGGAGCCTTTGGTATGTAATCATTTAACGCCGGATCACCTGACAGCCACCTCGAATACTTCGGATCAAGATACCTTGCCCCATAGTAATACAGCCCTGTCTCTTCATCCAGTTCTTTACCGGTAAACCTAAACGGCAGTTTATCTATTCCGGGTGCCGTTTCCTCTATCCACAGCTCTCCATACGGGGTATACTCTATGTGTTCATACTGCATACCATTCCAATCGGTTATAAACTGTGCACTTTGCAGATGGTCTGCGTGGTAGTAGTATCTTTTCTCTGTTTGTTCTGTTGTGTCGCCGTGGTTGTCTGCGTGCGTCATAGCAGTTACTAATCGCGAGTTTCCGACAAAGATGTGTTTGCTTACTCTAAGCCCATGTTCGTGGTTGGGTTCATGGGCAACTTGGTGTACCGAATAAAAGTTATTAAAATACAGTGTCTCGTTGTTACTCTGTTGTGTAAATTTTAATGCTCTCTGTCCGTCATCTCCATAGCGGTATATTACTGTGTTTAACTTATCGTCCGATTTTACCAAGAGATTTCTTTCGTTCCATGTATAATCTCTTCTGTAGCCTCCTGTAGGTGTAGTACTTGTTGTGCCTCCACTTTCTAGGTTTGCAGGGTCATCTTCAGGGGGTTCTAGGTCAAAGCCGTAGTCTACGCCGTATACGTCATGTTCTGCAAAGTAGGAGTAGGTAAAGGTAAGATCTTCTTTGTCGCTGAACTTTCCGTCTTTTTCTGCAGTGATGTTGCCGTTGGCGTCGTATCGGTAATAACGGGTTCCGGCTCTTATTAAGCGGTGTGCATATTTACTGTCATACTCATAATCCGATTCATAGTTTAGTTTTGTGTCATCGGTAGTTCCTATTGAGCCTCCGGGAAGGTTTGTGGTGCTGCTCTTATTCGTCATGTTCCCTATTATGTCGAAGGCAAAGGTTTGTCTGTATTTATTTGTGTGTAAGGGGTTTGACGGGTGAGGGTTATCGGGGTTAGGGTTTATTCCTCCGTATTGTTTGTGCGTTCCTTCGGCTTTTATAAGTTGATAGAGGGCATCATAGCTGTAGCTTTGACTTGTTTCATATTTGCTTGAAGTATTTATATACCCCTCTACATTGCCTACTGCATCAAAGTTGTAGTTTATTTTTTGGAATACCAAATTCTTATCTTTATTTTCTGTCTTGATGTCTTTTAGCCAGCGGCGTGCAGGGTCATAAGTGTATCTTGTTTCGACTCCGTTGCCGTATTTGATGTAGACTCGTTGTGCATGTTCATCGTATAAGATATTGTCTACGTATCTATAGGTTTCTATTCCCTTTGTGCCGGTAACTCCTTTTAATTGTCCTCCTTTGTCGTAGCTGTAAGTCAGCACTTCGCCGTCGGGGTAGCTTATGCTTTGCATTCTGCCAAGGTAGTCGGCTTCGTAGTTAAAGACGGCGGTTACGGGTTTTTGGAAGTCTCTTCCCCTCTTTATTGTCCGTGTTTCTACCTTTACCTCGTTTAGTAGGCCGTAGCTGTACATTGTCTCTCCTGTTTCATCTTTTTTGCGGATTACTTCTCCCGCTCCTTTTTCTCCCGGTGCTCCGTATTCATATTCTACATCTTCACTAAAAGGATAGTCTATTTTTATTATTCTGTCCAGTCCGTCGTATTCATATTTTATTGACGCTAATTTTGAGCGCAGGACTGAATCCGTCTCATATTCCAATCGGCCTTTATCGTCATAGCTCCATTCTTTTCTTCCCATATCAAGGCTTTCTAAACTTATACGCCTTCCGAGCATGTCATAGTTTACTGCTAATAAGTTGTCTTTAGCGTCGTAGGCTCGCAGCATCTCGCCAAGAACAGAGTATTCGTATTTTGCCTTAGTAAGGAGAGTGTTGTTTTTATCCCGTCTTTCTACTTCTTTTATGTTTCCTCTTATATCTTTTTTACTGATGTTTATGTTTTCCAATGGGTCGGTTGTTTTTGTTATTTGAAGCGAAGCATCTATCGAGTATTCCGTTTTTTGACTGTTTCCATCGGGAAGGGTTGTTTTTATTACGCGGCCTAGTCCGTCATATTCATAGCTTGTAGGATGTTTTAATTCGTTTAATTTTTCATATAAAAGGATTTGGCTTGAGCTTCCGCTTAATTCATTTTGTATATCTCCTCCATAGAACACGGGCTGTCCTTCTCCTTTTTTTCTTCCGTCTTCATCATAATAAACCGCTCCCGAAACATTCCAGCCTGTTTGAGTTTGGTAATCGGTTCCGTCTATGTATACTTCTCCTTCTTTGGCTGTGTAGTTTATGCGTCCTAAGCCATCGTGGATTACCTCTTTTGAAAATATGCGGGCATCTCCTGCGTCGCTACGCAAAAATAAATGCTCGACGTATACCCGATACGCCTCCGCTTTATTTTTACTAGGCTCCTTGTATCTGCTCCGCCTATTTTCAAAAGTCCTGTCAGTAGTTTTTTTCAGTAATGAGTTTCTTTTGGCGGACTGCTCAATTTTGTTTTTTATCAGTATGAAGAAAACAAAATTAAGCACCGCGCTTTCCGCTCCAATCTTTTTGCTGCATTTGTCTTCACAGGCAAGGCTCTTCCCTCCGGTCAGAGCTTGCTTTTTGCTTAAACACACCGCAAAAAGGATTTCTGCTTCAATCGCTGTCCGAGTGAGATAGTTAGGTTGTGAATAAATACAAAGTTTTGTTTTCATAGTTTTTTTATTTCCTGCCTCTGTTTTATCAATTCCAATATTTTATTTAAATATACTCTTATCAAATCTAATCTTCCTAAAGCAGTTAAATAATTTACATCAATAAATTTTCTATTCAAGAAAATTTTTTTCATTTATTTATCTATTCTAAAATACCTAATATTGTTTTTTAGATAATATTAGGTATTTATTTATAATATTTTATTTCACGGATAATAGTATCTGTAAAATCAGTATTATCTCCATGAAATATTTGCATCTCTATCCAGTTTCCAAATTTGTCGTATCTGATAAATTTATACCGTGATTTTGATTTTCCAAATACATTTATGCATTGCACCAACTCACCTTTTTCATATTCCATTTTTATAGATTCATATCCTACTCCTGCATGAGAAATTCCTATCTCGGATAAAAAAGTATTATTAGCATATTTAAATATCCATTTTTTATCAGGAGTATTAATTTTTGTGATCTGATTATTTTCAAAATAAAATTCATTGTCATTAAAAAAATAAATATTTTCTTTTTTACCTGATCTAACTATATTTATTTCTCTCTTATCTCCATTTTTATCAGCTTTATATATTTTTGCTTCTAATATATTATCTGATTGTTTTACCGGAGCGTACTCAATAACTATCATACTCGTAAGTTTCTTAACATAAGAGTCTTCATAGATTTCTATCTTTTCTATAGGACGATTATATTTATCATATTTGATACTCTCATATATATATCCGGCAACCGTCTTTCTTTTTTCATATATATAATTACCGTAATAATCATAATGTCTTTCAAAAATAAATTCTCGCTTACCTAAATTTTCTAATTTAGGTATTTCCCCTGAACTCTCACCATATTTTTCATAATCAGATATAGCCTCTCTCAGTGCCCATTCACTTTTTATAACATATACAAAAATAGACTCAGGTTTTTTTGTAAGATAAGCTAAATGATATGGAATTAAATCATTATTTTTTAATTCTTTTATTAGAAAGCCACGGTCATAAATATCATCATCCTTTTTTGAATCTAGGTTTATATTATTTAAAATCTTACTATTATCGAATTCATTATTTTCTCTTTTTGTACATGAAACCAAAAGAACCAACATAAAAATAAAAATCATATTCCTTAAAATTTTCATTATTTAGTCTCCCTTAATAAGTTATTCGGGTAAAAATGGAACAGTTTTTACCTTTTCTATCTTAAATATATCAATACGGATTATAGCTGAAGAATCCGTTATGATATCATTAACGACTGTTGACGGTAAATATCCTTTTTCTGAGGTATTATTAATTTTGATGGTATAATTATCTTCAGTATCCACAATAATTCCATCAGAATTCATGTTGACAGTATGACCTCCATACTTATTTGAAACTCTAATGGTAATAGCATATAAGTCTTCTGATTTGCTTAGTTTTTCCAATTCGCTACCATATTCATTTAAGCTAATATTATTTAATGATTTATAAAATGACATTTTATATTCACTTAGAATAGATATGGAATTTACTAATTTGGAAGCAGTAGGAGAGTTAAATATTAAATTTTTGTTATTTCCATCATAAATATCCTTCTTAAGAGCCAATGAATTAGCATTTTGTAATGTACGTTCACCAATAGCACTTATCGCATTTGCAATTCTAGTATATGCTGTTAAAACACAGCCATGTGAAGCAATTGTAGTATTACCCTTACCTAAGGGATCTTCTTCTCCGTTTTCTTGGACCAAAGTCGTACTAACATCCAGTATTTTTTCTCCATCCGGGTCAGTATACTTAACCGGATTATTCCCCGCATAATGATACACATGAAGGTTCACCACATTAAACACTCCGCCCATTCCAGGTAAGTTCTCGTTGTGTTTCTTCGCTTCGTCATTTACAGGAGCTTGCGGTATATAATCGTTTAATGCCGGATCTCCACTTAGCCACCTACTATACTTCGGATCAAGATACCTTGCCCCATAATAATACAATCCTGTTTCCTCATCTAATTCCTTTCCCGTAAACCTAAACGGTAACTTATCGATTCCGGGAGCAGTCTCCTCTATCCAGAGTTCCCCGTATGGTGTATACTCTATATGTTCATATTGTTCGCCTCTGACGTCGGTTATGAATTGGGCACTTTGTAAGTGATCTGCATGATAATAATATCGCTTCTCATTCTGTTCTGTTGTGTCGCCGTTATTATCGGCGTGAGTCATGGCCGTTACTAATCTTGAGTTTCCGACAAAGATGTGTTTACTTACTCTAAGTCCGTGTTCGTGGTTGGGCTCATGGGCAACTTGATGTACCGAATAAAAGTTATTGAAATAAAGAGTTTCACTATTACTCTGTTGCGTAAATTTTAAGGCTCTCTGTCCGTCATCTCCGTAGCGGTATATTACTGTGTTTAACTTATCATCTGATTTTATCAAGAGATTTCTTTCGTTCCATGTGTAGTCCCGTCGATAGCCTCCTGTAGGTGTAGTGCTTGTTGTGCCTACTTCCAGGTTTGCAGGGTCATCTTCAGGGGGTTCTAAGTCAAAGCCGTAATCTACGCCGTATACGTCATGTTCTGCAAAGTATGAGTAGGTAAACGTAAAATCTTCCTTTTCTGTAAAGGGGCCGTCTTTTTCGGCCGTTATGTTGCCGTTGGCGTCGTAGCGGTAATAACGGTTTCCTGCTCTTATTAGGCGGTGGGCGTATTTATTGTCATATTCGTAGTCCAGCTCATAGTTTAGTTTTGTGTCGTCACTGCTTATTGAGCCTCCTTCAATATTGGTTGTGCTTATCTTATTTGTCATGTTCCCTATTATGTCGAAGGCAAAGGTTTGCCTGTATTTATTTGTGTGTAAGGGATTTGAAGGATGCGGGTTATCGGGGTTAGGGTTTATTCCTCCGTATTGTTTGTGCGTTCCTTCGGCTTTTATAAGTTGGTACAAATTGTCATAACTGTAGCTTTGGCTTGTTTCATATTTGCTAGCCGTGTTTATGTATCCTTCTACATTGCCTACTGCATCAAAGTTATAATTTATTTTTTGGAATACCAAATTCTTATCTTTGTTTTCTGTCTTGATGTCTTTTAGCCAACGCCGTGCAGGGTCATAGTTGTATCTTGTTTCTACTCCGTTGCCGTATTTGATGTAGACTCTTTGTGAGTGTTCATCGTATAAGATATTGTCTACGTATCTATAGGTTTCTATTCCTTTTTTGCCTATAACTCCTTTTAATTGTCCTCCTTTGTCGTAGCTGTAAGTCAGCACTTCTCCGTCAGGGTAGCTTATGCTCTGCATTCTGCCAAGGTAGTCGGCTTCATAGTTAAAGACGGCGGTTACGGGTTTTTGGAAGTCTCTTCCCCGCTTTATCGTGCGTGTTTCTGTCTTTACTTCGTTCAGTAAGCCGTAGCTGTACATTGTTTCTCCCGTTTCGTCTTTTTTGCGGATTATCTCGCCGGCGCCTTTATCGCCGGGAGGGCCGTATTCATATTCTACATCTTCACTAAAAGGATAGTCTATTTTTATTATTCTGTCCAGTCCGTCGTATTCGTATTTTATTGATGCTAATTTTGATCTTAATACGGAGTCGCTTTCATATTCAAGTCTTCCCTTATCGTCATAGTTCCATTCTTTTCTTCCCATATCAAGGCTTTCTAAACTTATACGCCTTCCGAGCATGTCATAGTTTACTGCTAAAAGATTGTCTTTAGCGTCGTAGGCTCGCAGCATCTCGCCAAGAACAGAGTATTCGTATTTTGCCTTAGTAAGGAGAGTGTTGTTTTTATCCCGTCTTTCTACTTCTTTTATGTTTCCTCTTATATCTTTTTTACTGATGTTTACGTTTTCCAATGGGTCGGTTGTTTTTGTTATTTGTAAGGAAGAATCTATCGAGTACTCATTACGCTGTATGTTTCCGTCGGGAAGGGTTGTTTTTATTACGCGGCCTAGTCCGTCATATTCATAGCTTGTAGGATGTTTTAATTCGTTTAATTTTTCATATAAAAGGATTTGGCTTGAGCTTCCGCTTAATTCATTTTGTATATCTCCTCCATAGAACACGGGCTGTCCTTCTCCTTTTTTTCTTCCGTCTTCATCATAGTAAACTGCTCCCGAAACGTTCCAGCCTGTTTGAGTAGAATCAGCTGTTCCTTCAATGTATACTTCTCCTTCTTTGGCTGTGTAGTTTATGCGTCCTAGACCATCATGGATTACTTCTTTTGAAAATATGCGGGCATCTCCTGCGTCGCTACGCAAAAATAAATGCTCGACGTATACCCGATACGCCTCCGCTTTATTTTTACTAGGCTCCTTGTATCTGCTCCGCCTATTTTCAAAAGTCCTGTCAGTAGTTTTTTTCAGTAATGAGTTTCTTTTGGCGGACTGCTCAATTTTGTTTTTTATCAGTATGAAGAAAACAAAATTAAGCACCGCGCTTTCCGCTCCAATCTTTTTGCTGCATTTGTCTTCACAGGCAAGGCTCTTCCCTCCGGTCAGAGCTTGCTTTTTGCTTAAACACACCGCAAAAAGGATTTCTGCTTCAATCGCTGTCCGAGAAAAGAGGTAGGCAGAATGTTTAAATAAATAACTAGTTTTCATTTTCTCCTATTTCTTTTAGTAGTTCTTTTGATTTTTCAGTAAAATACTCGTATAATTTTCTTTGATAATCGTCATGTTTTTTATAATTTAATACTCCATAAAAACATTCATTTATATTTAATGATTTAATTCTCCCAAAAAAGAAAATAAGAAACGGTGAATCAATAATACCTTTTTCATATTCTGATATTTTCTTATTTTTAATAATTAATTCAATTTCAGAAATATATTTATTAAAAATATCTTCATTCAATTCTAATAATACATTACCATAATTGTTATTAAAGTAAAAAATACAATATTTATTCTTTTTTGATGAAGACACAAAGATCAGATGCCAATTAATAGAATTAGGATTTTGATATAAACCAGGTATAATTATTTCATAATATTTATCTATATCATTATTAAATTCCTCTATCAGTATTTTATAATAATTATCCTTAGAATCTATATAAGAAAATTTTTGATACTCATTAGGAATCTCAAAACTTAATGCTAAAATATTAAAATATAGAAAAAATATTAAAGTAAAAAACTTTTTTTTCATCTAATTTTACTCCACATCTCAACACGTTTTTTTGTTTTTTCATAAGTTCTTATTCCTATATCATAACTTGAATATGTATTCCTATGTGACTTACCAAAAAATAGTCTAATTTGATTCTCAATATTAACAGCATTTAACTCTTTTTTTCTATTGAAACGTGATTTCCCACCATTAACCGGAATGTAAGAATTCTTATAATACATCCCTCTCATATTATCATAAGCATGTGTTAACTCATGGGCAATAATCTCTAATGCGCTAAAATTATCCCCTGTTGATTTTTCACTATATGTAAATTCTGGACTTAGATAAATAGTTGAATCAGAAGGGTAGTCTAAAAGAAAATTTTTTTTGTTCATAATTCCACATACAGGAATTTTGAATTCTTCATTAAAGTCTTTTATAGTAACTGTTATCTCCTTATTTTCTCGTATAGCATCAAGCATATCTTTAAATTCTGCAGAAGCAGAGGAAGCTAAATCAAGTAATTTTTCAATTTTTTTTACGTAATTAGGGTCATCGGATGACGAACCATCAATTATTAATATTCTCCCATCCGGATCAATATATTTAATCGGATTATTCCCTGCGTAATGATACACATGTAAGTTTACAACATTAAACACTCCGCCCATTCCCGGCAAGTTCTCATTGTGCTTCTTCGCTTCATCATCAATAGGAGCCTTTGGTATATAATCATTTAGTGCAGGATCCCCTGACAGCCACCTCGAATACTTCGGATCCAAGTACCTCGCCCCATAGTAGTACAACCCCGTCTCTTCATCCAGTTCTTTACCGGTAAACCTAAACGGCAGTTTATCTATTCCGGGTGCCGTTTCCTCTATCCACAGCTCTCCATACGGGGTATACTCTATGTGTTCATACTGCATACCATTCCAATCGGTTATAAACTGTGCACTTTGCAGATGGTCTGCGTGGTAGTAGTATCTTTTCTCTGTTTGTTCTGTTGTGTCGCCGTGGTTGTCTGCGTGCGTCATAGCAGTTACTAATCGCGAGTTTCCGACAAAGATGTGTTTGCTTACTCTAAGCCCATGTTCGTGGTTGGGTTCATGGGCAACTTGGTGTACCGAATAAAAGTTATTAAAATACAATGTCTCGCTATTACTCTGTTGCGTAAATTTTAAGGCTCTCTGTCCGTCATCTCCGTAGCGGTATATTACTGTGTTTAACTTATCGTCCGATTTTATCAATAGGTTGCGTTCATTCCATGTATAATCTCTTCTGTAGCCTCCTTGTATTCCGCCTCCTGTGGTTGTGCCTACTTCTAGGTTTGCAGGGTCATCTTCGGGAGGTTCTAAGTCAAAGCCGTAATCTACGCCGTATACGTCATGCTCTGCAAAGTAGGAGTAGGTAAATGTTATTTCTTCTTTGTCGCTGAACTTTCCGTCTTTTTCTGCAGTGATGTTGCCGTTGGAGTCGTAACGGTAATAGCGGTTTCCTGCTCTTATTAGGCGGTGGGCGTATTTATTGTCATATTCGTAGTCCAGCTCATAGTTTAGTTTTGTCTCATCACTGCTTATTGAGCCGCCTGTGAGGTTTGTGGTGCTGTTCTTATTCGTCATGTTCCCTATTATGTCGAAGGCAAAGGTTTGTCTGTATTTATTTGTGTGTAAGGGATTTGACGGGTGAGGGTTATCGGGGTTGGGGTTTATTCCTCCGTATTGTTTGTGCGTTCCTTCGGCTTTTATAAGTTGGTACAAATTGTCATAACTGTAGCTTTGACTTGTTTCATATTTGCTTGAAGTATTTATATACCCTTCTACATTCCCTACTGCATCAAAGTTGTAGTTTATTTTTTGGAATACCAAATTCTTATCTTTGTTTTCTGTCTTGATGTCTTTTAGCCAGCGGCGTGCAGGGTCGTAGGTGTATCTTGTTTCTACTCCGTTGCCGTATTTGATGTAGACTCTTTGACCATGCTCGTCATACAAGATATTGTCTACATACCTATAGGTTTCTATTCCTTTTTTGCCTATAACTCCTTTTAATTGTCCTCCTTTGTCGTAGCTGTAAGTCAGCACTTCTCCGTCAGGGTAGCTTATGCTCTGCATTCTGCCAAGGTAGTCGGCTTCGTAGTTAAACACGGCAGTTACGGGTTTTTGGAATTCTCTGCCGCGCTTTATTGTGCGTGTTTCTATCTTTACTTCGTTTAATTCACCGTATTCGTATTTTGTCTCTCCCGTTTCGTCTTTTTTGCGGATTACCTCTCCCGCTCCTTTTTCTCCCGCTGCTCCGTATTCATATTCTACATCTTCACTAAAAGGATAGTCTATTTTTATTATTCTGTCCAGTCCGTCGTATTCATATTTTATTGACGCTAATTTTGATCTTAATACGGAGTCGTTTTCATACTCAAGTCTACCCTTATCGTCATAGTTCCATTCTTTTCTTCCCGTATCAAGGCTTTCTAAACTTATGCGCCGTCCAAGCATGTCATAGTTTACTGCTAAAAGATTGTCTTTAGCATCATAGGCTCGCAGCATCTCGCCAAGAACAGAGTATTCGTATTTTGCCTTAGTAAGAAGAGTGTTGTTTTTATCACGTCTTTCTACTTCTTTTATGTTTCCTCTTATATCTTTTTTACTGATGTTTATGTTTTCTTTAGGGTCTATTGTTTTTGTTATTTGTAAGGAAGAATCTATCGAGTACTCATTACGCTGTATGTTTCCGTCGGGAAGGGTCGTTTTTATTACGCGGCCTAGTCCGTCATATTCATAGCTTGTAGGATGTTTTAATTCGTTTAATTTTTCATATAAAAGGATTTGGCTTGAGCTTCCGCTTAATTCATTTTGTATATCTCCTCCATAGAACACGGGCTGTCCTTCTCCTTTTTTTCTTCCGTCTTCATCATAATAAACCGCTCCCGAAACATTCCAGCCTGTTTGAGTTTGGTAATCGGTTCCGTCTATGTATACTTCTCCTTCTTTGGCTGTGTAGTTTATTCTTCCTAGACCATCATGCATTACTACCGTCTTCATTACTGCCTTATCTTCTTTTCTTGTGCTTATTTTGTTTTCGGTTACGGTGTACCAGTATCTTTCTTCAGGTGTAAAGTATGTATATTTTGCGTAAGGGGTTTTGTCTGTGTCGTAGGGACTTCTCACCTCTGTTACTCTTCCAAAGCCGTCATATTTATAAGTCATTGTATTGTTTGCACTGTCCGTTTCCTTTAACTTTACGCCTAAGACGCTGTCCCATTCTATAGTGCTTGTGTAAGTTTGATCTCCCTTAGAACTTATCTCTTTTATTTCAATCGGGTATATGCCGTCTAAATATTTGTACTCAATTCTTTTTCCGGTTGGAGCTGTTACTGCTTTTATACTTCCTTCATCCGTCCATTCTATGCGGTTTACAAGGTAAGCGGACTGTGATGTGTATTGTTTTAGTTCGGTTAAGGCTCCCGTCTTACTGTCATAGCTTCCTTCTCTTTTGCGTAGGAGTTTATTGTTTATGTCTTTTACTTCTATTTTTTCGGGGTGTGATTTAAAGTACTTCTCTTCACTCGCCTCCTTCCAGTAAGTTATTTCTGCCGTTATGTCGTCATTTGCCTTTGTGACGTCTCCTTCATCATAGAGTTTTGTAACGTTGCCGTATTTATCGTATACATAGCGTTTAGACGTTTTTAGGTAACTATAGGGGTTTTCTTTTTCTCTTTGTGTTACTTCTTCTTTAATTACTCGGGCGTGAGGGGCGATGTCTACTTCTATTTCTTTTTCGGTGTAGGTAAATCCGTCATATATGGTTTTGCTTTTTTTTACCATGCCTTTTCTGTAATATTTGTCGTTATAGTACTCGGTTTCTTGGATGGTGCCGCCTTCGCTTCTTTTTGTTACCTTGGCAAAGCCGTAGAATTCCTTTGTTTCTCTATCATAGTAGCCGTCTTCGTAAGAGTAATAGGTGGTATACTCTTGTTCTTTTGAAAATATGCGGGCATCTCCTGCGTCGCACGGCAAAAAAGTGTCCTCGACGTATACCCGATACGCCTGCGGTACTTTTTTGCCTAACTCCTTGTATCTGCTCCGCCTATTTTCAAAAGTCCTTTCAGTGGAGCGGTTTAGTAATAAGTTGTTTTTTAAGCAGCTTTGAGCGGCGGACTGCTCAATTTTGTTTTTTAGCATTACGAAGAAAACAAAATTGAGCACCACGCTTTTCGCTCCAATCTTTTTGCTGTATTTGTTTTCACGGGCAAGGCTCTTCCCTCCGGTCAGAGCTTGCTTTTTGATTAAACAAACCTCAAAAAGGATTTCCGCTTCAATCGCTGTCCGAGAGATAAAATGGCCAAGTTGTAGATACAAATAAAAAGGGGCTTTCATCATTTTCTTTTCTTTTACATCCAAGTCTTCTATTTTTTTCTTCTGTCTGTGATGCAACATATTACTTTAATTGTTTACATTTTTTTATGACATGATCATAAACCTTCATTTTTTCATCCAAATTTTCCTATTTTATAATAATGGGCACCTCTAAAAACCTATTTTTAGTGTACCTATTTATTATTTTAGTAGCTTTTTTATAAATTGTCTAGTGTAAAACTTGGATTCTTTATCTTAAGTTCCCTTACTTTTCATTTTATTACCTATATGCTCCCTCATTTTATTTCTTTAGATAGCAATATCGGCATAAGTTGTATGTTAAGTTCATCATTATTATCGAAAATGTTGCACGAGCTAATCCTATCGTTCTTACATATATACCTTTCATTGAGTTTGTCATAAAGCCAAATACATGTTCGACTCTCGCCCGTATTTTTGATTTTTTTCTGTTACCGATTTTTTGTTTTTTACTAAGAGGTTTCCCTCTTGCTCCTCTTTCACAAATTTGCCCTTCTATTCCTTTCGCTTTTAAAACTCTCTCTATTTCTTCTCCTATATAGGCACTATCTGCGTATAATCTTTCATCTTCCTTTTCAACTAAATTTTTTAATTCTTTACTATCATGAACATTAGCTGCTGTTACAGTTGCTTTCAATATAAGCTTACTTTTTTTATCTACTTTTATATGATCTTTATAACCGTAATAGCTACGTTTGTGCTTCTTTGTCCACCTAGCATCACAGTCTTTTTGTGATAATTTTGCCTTATTTTTTGCTTCTTGCCATTGTTCAGGGATTTTTCCGTTTTTAATTTGTTCATTTTCATCTTTGCTGTTATGCTGTATCGGAGCTTCTACTATTGTCGCATCTATTATCGTTCCCTCTTTTCCTATTAAGTTATTTCTAGCTAATTCTTTTCCAAACTTTTCAAATAACTTTTTTGATACTCTCGCTTCAATGAGTTTTTCTTTAAAAAGCCATATTGTTTTTGAATCGGGTACTTTATCTTTTAATTCCAATCCTAAAAATCTCATAAAGGATAGCCGATCGTTTATTTGATATTCCGTTTGATCATCACTTATGTTGTATAATTTTTGTAAGATTATTATTTTAAACATCATTACATAATCGTATGCAGGTCTTCCGCCTAAACCTTTTGGCTCTTTGGTTAATGCTTTTTTTAATAGTGGTTTGAATATTTCCCAATTTATTTTTTTGTTTAATTTTTCAAGACTATCACCTAAGTTACTTAATACTCTTAAACGATCTTCTTCATCAAATAATCCTTTTTGTTTCATACCTCATTTTATCATTTTTTTAATCTTTTTTAAAGGGGGTTTTTAGAGGTGCCCTAATATTTGTTATTCCAATTCTAATTTAAAAAAATATTATACTCTTTTTTAACATATTCATAACTATTGGGTAAATATAATGTTATTGTTGTAGAATACCCGTGTTCAATTAAAATTAAAAAGTCATAATTGTATTGGGCAGCAAAAAATATAGGAGATAAAAATTCATCTTTAGGTGTAAATATATCATAATTTTTATAAGATATACTATAGCTGTTATCATCATTTTTTATTAAATATTTATTAATAAAATCATCAAGGCTCATATTTTTATCGGCTATATCTGTAGATAACTTGTTGATATTTTTATCAACTTTATAATCAAAAAAATATCTTTTAGTATCTATTACCTCATATTTCATCTTTGTTTCATATAAAAAATAATAACCATCATAACAATAAACAATAATAACAGGAATAGTTGCATTATCTTTTTTTGAAATATTTTCCAAAAAATAGTTTTCAATTGTTATTCTATCAATGTTCTTTTCAAGACGTTTTTCAGTATTTTCTTCTGCAAAACAAAAAATAGATAATAAAAATAAACAATTTAGCATAAATATTTTATTATTAATGTGTAAGCCTTTCATTATACTTCAATTGCCTCCTTAATGCATTTTCTGTTATTGGATCATTAGAAAATTCTCCAACACCTATCGTTCTAGCTTCTTCTCGCGGATATTTATCATGGAATAAACCACCCTTAAATACGACCTCTCCAGACTTATATTTACCATCTTGAAATCCTGAAGTAATAAATGTATAGTCATCGGTGCTATTATCTCCAGTTCCATCCGCATAATGTAATCCATGAATAAGTTCATGTCCAAGTACAATTTCTGCTGGAGTATGTTTAGCTTTTTCTATATTTCCATTTTCGTCTCTTATAAAATAATCATTACTCAATTTTACATTAATTGAAAAATAAACAATTGAATCTGAACCTATACCTGGAGTCTCAGCTTTTTTTCTAGATTTTGGCGCTGTACCTATTGAACTATCATTCATTATTGTGACTGTATTTTTACTGACCTGCAAATTTCGTATCAATTTTGCTCCAGCAGAATTATTAGTACTGCTAGTCGTTACTATTCCTGTTCTCATATTTATCTTTACATTAGGATCAAGCTTTTTTAATACACTCATCACTTGATTTTTATAACTGTTGCTTCCAGCAATTCTTAATATTTTTCCATCCGGATCGGTATACTTTACCGGGTTATTCCCCGCATAATGATACACATGTAAGTTTACCGTGTTGTACACCCCGCCCATACCTGCAAGTTTGGCCGGATCTGTGCCAGGAGAAGGTATATAATCATTTAACGCCGGATCGCCTGACAGCCACCTACTATATTTCGGATCAAGATACCTAGCCCCATAATAGTACAGTCCTGTTTCTTCATCCAGCTCTTTCCCTGTAAACCTGAACGGCAGTTTATCCAAGCCTGCAGCAACTTCTTCAATCCAGAGTTCGCCGTAAGGCGTGTATTCTATGTGTTCATATTGTTTACCTCGCCAGTCGGTTACAAATTGTGCACTGCCTAAGTGATCACTATGGTAATAGTAACGCTTTGCCTTTTGCTCATCGTTGTCGCCTTGGTTTTCCGTATGCGTCATCTCTTTTGAAAATATGCGGGCATCTCCTGCGTCGCACGGCAAAAAAGTGTCCTCGACGTATACCCGATACGCCTGCGGTACTTTTTTGCCTAACTCCTTGTATCTGCTCCACCTATTTTCAAAAGTCCTGTCAGTGAGGTTTTTCAGTAATGAGTTTCTTTTGGCGGACTGCTCAATTTTGTTTTTTAGCATTACGAAGAAAACAAAATTGAACACCGCGCTTTTCAGGGCTCCGCTATCGCTTCGGTATCTTTCCGCAGAAATTGCTGCGGAAAGATGTACAGCAAAAGCAATTTTGATAAATTGCTTTTGCTCCCTTTCAATCGCTGTCCGAATGAGATAGTTAGGCTTTGGATAAATGCAAAGTTTTGGTTTCATAGTTTTTTCTATTTACCTTAAAAGTTTTATCAATTACTTGTTACTCTTTCCTCCAAGTTTTTTATTTTCTCATATAATATCATATTTCAACTATTTACACAATTTATTTTATATGATTATTTTTATTGCATATTCTTATTTTAGTTTTATTGTCCTATTTCGCTTACCTACGCTGAATTATATCGATTCCGGCAAAAGAAGATAGAAATCTTTTTTGCTTCTCCATTTCATAAGCACCGTCAGTGAAAATAATATTCTTTAATCTTAAACGATTTTTATCGGTATAAATAATTAATTCACAGCCTTTAAATCCTTTAAAGTCAGGATACCCTGAAGTAAAAATAAAAAGCGTATTCTCTAAAATAATAAAGCCGTTAATAACATCACTATATTCGAAAAGAGTTTTCTTATGTGTAAAAAATTCTATTGTCTTATTCTCCTCAGGATCATATCTATAAATTATATTATTAGATGCATAATATAATTCTCCTGCAGCATCTTTGTAGGGATGGTTTCCATATCCGAGAAAAGAAGTTTCACAGGTATTGAAATTGATAGCAAATATTTCATTATCAAAGGTGCGGTTAGACTCGTCGACTGTTGCTTCTGCATGGTATAACATAATATTATATTTTTTTGAATATGTTATTTTATTTGAAAACAGAAAAAGTTTATGTTTTTTAAAAAATTCTTTAATATTTATACTTTCTTGTTTTTCAGTTATATCAGATTCATAATCATAGATATAAACATCGCCCTCAAATATAAATATAAGATCTTTATCATTGTAAATATCAAAATACACACCTTTCCTATCAGGCATCCGTAAATGCCTTAAAAGTTTTTTTGTAGGTATATCAATATAAAAAATATTTCCGGATCCGCCTGCAACAATGGTATTATCATCAAGCAGTATAAATGTATGATATCCATAAGTTCCAAACTCAAGCGGATGTAGTTTTTCTAAAGATTTATTTTTTTCAATGAATTCTTTTTCAGAAAGAACAAAATACTCATCACTAGTCCATAACTCATATTCATTATTTCGATATCTAGCATATACGAATTGATCTTTTATTTTAAGGTATTCTGCTTTACATTCTGCAATGATATATTTATCAAGTTGGTATCTAATTATGATAGCAATGATAACAGCAAAAACTACAAATAATACTAATCTTGACTTTTTCGCCATTTCATAATTCCTCATACTTAATTGTTATATTTACAATCCATACATGTACTCATACATACGATCCACTTTTTCATAATTATATTCTCCTGGTGGAAGCGGGTTAAAATTTAGGATTTTTCCTTTAGGATGTGCGTTCTTAAAATTTTTATATTGGGTATTAGGTATAGTTGCTCCAAATATATTCGGAAAAAACGCCCCTTTACCACCAAATTCTATAACTTTACCGGAAAAATCGGCACAATTTTCTGCTTTATTATCTTCAAGTGCTATCGATTTCCAGCTGGGTCTCTGTTTCCATCCACCAGAAAAATCAAGAAATTGTTCTGTATTTTCAGCAAAAAGCGAATAATCTTTATTAACTCTACCTGCTACCTGCTGCATAAGCTTGCATTTGTGCATCTTCCTCGGGTGTTGTTTTCAACTGATATCCTTTATCATAATTAAAACTAGCACCATATTCATTATTTTTTCCCACAACCTTGTTGTTAGCTTGTCTGAAAGCATTTAAATTATCAAATCGAATTCCATTTTGATTTCCATCCGCTTTACCATCCTTACTATAATAATACCATCCATCGGTATCATTTCCAATTAACACAGCATTATGTCCAAAACCACCAGCGCCATATGATCTATTCAACAAAATTATATCCCGTCCATCCGGATCGGTATACTTCACCGGGTTATTTCCGGCATAATGATATACATGTAAGTTTATCGTATTGTATACTCCTCCTATTCCCGGTAAATTCTCGTTGTGTTTTTTAGCCTCGTCATCAATGGGTGCTTTTGGTATGTAATCATTTAACGCCGGATCCCCGCTTAACCACCGTGAATACTTCGGATCAAGATACCTCGCACCATAATAGTACAGCCCCGTCTCTTCATCCAGTTCCTTGCCGGTAAACCTAAACGGTAACTTATCTATTCCCGGTGCTGTTTCCTCTATCCAAAGCTCTCCATAAGGCGTATACTCTATATGCTCATATTGTTCGCCTCTGACATCGGTTATGAACTGTGCGCTTTGTAGGTGGTCGGCATGGTAGTAGTATCTTTTCTCTGTTTGCTCTGTTGTGTCTCCATGGTTATCGGCGTGAGTCATGGCGGTTACTAATCTTGAGTTTCCGACAAAGATGTGTTTACTTACTCGTAATCCATGTTCGTGGTTGGGTTCATGGGCAACTTGGTGTACCGAGTAGAAATTATTAAAATACAATGTCTCGCTATTACTCTGTTGAGTAAACTTTAAGGCTCTCTGTCCGTCATCTCCGTAGCGGTATATTACTGTGTTTAACTTATCGTCCGATTTTATCAAGAGATTTCTTTCGTTCCATGTGTAGTCCCGTCGATAGCCTCCTGTAGGTGTAGTACTTGTTGTGCCTCCACTTTCTAGGTTTGCAGGGTCATCTTCAGGGGGTTCTAGGTCAAAGCCGTAGTCTACGCCGTATACATCGTGTTCTGCAAAGTAGGAGTAGGTAAATGTAAAATCTTCTTTGTCCGTGAATGACCCGTCTTTTTCGGCCGTTATGTTGCCGTTGGCGTCGTATCGGTAATAACGGTTACCCGCTCTTATTAAGCGGTGTGCATATTTACTGTCATACTCATAATCCGGTTCATAGTTTAATTTTGTGTCATCACTGCTTATTGAGCCGCCTTGAATGTTCGTAGTACTGCTCTTATTCGTCATATTCCCTATTATGTCGAAGGCAAAGGTTTGCCTGTATTTATTTGTGTGTAAGGGATTTGACGGATGCGGGTTATCGGGGTTAGGGTTTATTCCTCCGTATTGTTTGTGCGTTCCTTCGGCTTTTATGAGTTGGTACAAATTGTCATAACTGTAGCTTTGGCTTGTTTCATATTTACTAGACGTGTTTATGTATCCTTCTACCTCTTTTGAAAATATACACGCCGTCTGCGGCGTCGCTTCAAAAAAATTAATCCTCAACGTACATAAAGTACGCCTGCGGTTAATTTTTTCTCGCTCCTTGCATCCATCATGTCTATTTTCAAAAGCCATTGTTTTTCCGTTTCCTACCGTAAGCGGAAAAACCTCTGATAAGCTGTTTTTATTTAATAATAACTTTCTTTTGGCAGACTGCTGACACTTGTGTACTATCATAATTATGTAAAAGTACACAAGTGTCAGCATCGCGCTTTTCAGGGCTCCGCTATCGCTTCGGTATCTTTCCGCAGAAATTACTGCGGAAAGATGTACAGCAAAAGCAATTTTTATAAATTGCTTTTGCTCCCTTCCAATCGCTGTCCGAGGGAGATAGTTAAGCTGTGAATAATAACTAATCTTCATTTTTTCCTTCTTCGGTTTTTTCCCTTATAACTATATAAAAATCATTACTAAGAAAACGTTTTTTTAAAAATTCCTTATACTTTTTGTCAATATCAATTTCTTTTTTTAAATCGAATAAATAACAACAGATATTTTTCTCATTCAAAATATCTGTTTTAGTGTATAATAATTCTCTACCATTTTCATTCGGTACGATTTTATACACATTCATTTCAATAAACACCGTATCTAATGCTTTAATAATTTTATCCATATCTATAAATTCTTTACCATCTTCATCTCGTGAAATAGAAATACCAAACCCCATACTAAGCAGAATATCCAAACTATCGGCTCTACTAACTAAGCTGGCAAACTCTGAAGGTTTTAGGACTATCGGAGCCAATGCAACAGAAAGACCAAAACTAGTTTCTTCGTCTTTTTTAAAAGACATCCGTCCATCATATCGAACTTTAACATCATAGAATTTATCACTTGATACCTGATAGATAGTTTTTACTTCCACTAAAATAGGGTCATCAGTTGCATTGAGTATATAAAGCCTCGCACTAGGAAGACATGATGTTAGACTCATCGTTATTACGGCTATACATATTATGTATATTTTTCTCATACAGCACTCCTTATTTCAATTATTTTTTTTCTTCTTTATTCTTTTCTTTATTGTATTTTTCAGCCCATTGCTCCGTCCAGAAATGCTTATAAGCCTTTTCATCTCCATTTCCATACAATTCATTACATCTATTACATTTATTTGTATTATGCAACGCAGCATGAATACCGCTTGGTATCCCTATGACAAATAAATATAAGGGCCCCAATATCCACGATTGGTAATAATGTCCTTTTTCATGCGATTTTACATCAGGATCCCCTATACCAATACTTCCTAGGGTTATTCCCCTCTCATCCCATGAAGAATCTGTCATATTTACATATGTAAAACCGCCATCCCAATCAACGGTTCCTCCTGATCCAAGAATACAACCATACCCTAATAGTAATCCAAGAATTTCTTGTGGTGCAAACCACAGGGTCTGCGGTAACATTGCTATTGAATGACCTATCAATTTCCATGTATTAATAAAATTAGATTTAAATTTCTCTCCAAAATTTGACCAATTATTATCACGAATCGATTGAATTACCGCCCCTATTAAATCATCAATGATAAAAAACTTACCGGTAGGATCAGTATACTTCACCGGATTATTCCCTGCGTAATGGTACACGTGAAGATTGACGGTATTAAACACGCCTCCCATTCCCGGCAAGTTCTCGTTGTGTTTTTTTGCCTCATCGTCAATAGGAGCCTTGGGTATGTAATCATTCAGCGCTGGATCCCCGCTCAACCACCTCGAATACTTCGGATCAAGATACCTTGCCCCATAGTAGTATAATCCAGTCTCTTCATCCAGTTCTTTACCTGTAAACCTAAATGGTAACTTATCGATTCCGGGAGCAGTTTCTTCTATCCATAACTCTCCGTATGGTGTATATTCTATATGTTCATACTGTTCGCCTCTGGCATTTGTTATAAACTGTGCACTCTGTAAATGATCTGCATGATAATAATATCTTTTTTCGGTTTGTTCCGTTGTGTCTCCATTATTATCCGCATGTGTCATTGCAGTTACTAATCGCGAGTTTCCGACAAAGATGTGTTTGCTTACTCGTAATCCATGTTCGTGATTAGGTTCATGGGCAACTTGGTGTACCGAGTAGAAATTATTAAAGTATAAAGTTTCGCTATTACTCTGTTGAGTAAACTTTAATGCTCTCTGTCCGTCATCTCCGTAGCGGTATATTACTGTGTTTAACTTATCGTCTGATTTTATCAATAGGTTGCGTTCATTCCATGTATAATCTCTTCGGTAACCGCCTTGTATTCCGCCTCCTGTGGTTGTGCCTACTTCCAGGTTTGCAGGGTCATCTTCAGGGGGTTCTAAGTCAAAGCCGTAATCTACGCCGTATACGTCATGTTCTGCAAAGTAGGAGTAGGTAAATGTAAAATCTTCCTTTTCTGTAAAGGGGCCGTCTTTTTCGGCCGTTATGTTGCCGTTGGCGTCGTAGCGGTAATAACGGGTTCCGGCTCTTATTAAGCGGTGTGCGTATTTACTGTCATATTCGTAGTCTAGTTCATAGTTTAATTTTGTGTCATCCGTAGTTCCTATTGAGCCTCCGGGAAGGTTTGTGGTGCTGCTCTTATTCGTCATATTCCCTATTATGTCGAAGGCAAAGGTTTGTCTGTATTTATTTGTGTGTAAGGGAGTTGAAGGATGCGGGTTATCGGGGTTAGGGTTTATTCCTCCGTATTGTTTGTGCGTTCCTTCGGCTTTTATAAGTTGATAGAGGGCATCGTAGCTGTAGTTTTGGCTTGTTTCGTATTTGCTTGAAGTGTTTGTATACCCCTCTACATTGCCTACTGCATCAAAGTTATAGTTTATTTTTTGGAATACCAAATTCTTATCTTTGTTTTCTGTCTTGATGTCTTTTAGCCAACGCCGTGCAGGGTCGTAGGTGTATCTTGTTTCTACTCCGTTGCCGTATTTGATGTAGACTCTTTGTGAGTGTTCATCGTATAAGATATTGTCTACATATTTATAGGTTTCTATTCCTTTTGTGCCTATAACTCCTTTTAATTGTCCTCCTTTGTCGTAGCTGTAAGTCAGCACTTCTCCGTCAGGGTAGCTTATGCTTTGCATTCGGCCTAAGTAATCGGCTTCGTAGTTAAACACGGCAGTTACGGGCTTTTGAAATTCTCTTCCCCTCTTTATTGTCCGTGTTTCTACCTTTACCTCATTTAGTTGGCCGTAGCTGTACATTGTTTCTCCCGTTTCGTCTTTTTTGCGGATTATCTCGCCGGCGCCTTTATCGCCGGGAGGGCCGTATTCATATTCCACATCTTCACTAAAGGGATAGTCTATTTTTATTATTCTGTCCAGTCCGTCGTATTCGTATTTTATTGATGCTAATTTTGATCTTAATACGGAGTCGCTTTCATATTCAAGTCTTCCCTTATCGTCATAGTTCCATTCTTTTCTTCCCATGTCAAGGCTTTCTAAGCTTATGCGTCTTCCGAGCATGTCGTAGTTTACTGCCAAAAGGTTGTCCTTTGCGTCGTAGGCTTTTAACATTTCTCCTAATACCGAATATTCGTATCGGGCTTTGGTAAGTAAGGTATTGTTTTTGTCCAGCCTCTCTACTTCCCGTATGTTTCCTCTTGCATCTTTTTTACTTATGCTTACGTTTTCCAATGGGTCGGTTGTTTTTGTTATTTGTAAAGAGCTTTCTATCGAATACTCCGTTTTTTGTTTGTGTCCGTCAGGAAGTGTAGTTAAGATGTTCCTGTCTATATCGTCATACTCGTATTTTGTTCCGTTTCTTATCGTTGTAAAATTATTTAGTTCGTAAAACGCTTCAAGGGCTTGATAAGAGTTTTTACTTGATAGTTCTTGTTCTAAATCTCCTCCGTAAAAGAAGGGCATTCCTTCTTCTATCTTTCGTCCTGCTTCATCATAGTTTATTGCACTTGAAATATTCCAGCCTGTTTGGGTAGAATCGGCTGTTCCGTCGATGTACACTTCCCCTTCTTTTGCTGTATAGCTTATGCGTCCTAAGCCGTCATGGATTACTTCTTTTGAAAATATACGGGCATCTCCTGCGTCGCACGGCAAAAAAGTGTCCTCGACGTATACCCGATACGCCTGCGGTACTTTTTTGCCTAACTCCTTGTATCTGCTCCGCCTATTTTCAAAAGTCCTGTCAGTGGAGTTACTTAGTAAATTTAAAAGTTTAATCCCCGATGTTTTGCCGAATGGCAAAACTCGAAGCTCAAAGGTGCCTAAGCAGCTTTGAGCGGCGGACTGCTGACACTTGTGTACTATCATAATTATGTAAAAGTACACAAATACCGGCATCGCGCTTGCTTCGAAGCTGCGCCTATCGGCTTGCTGCACCAATACCGCTCCAATCTTTTTGCTGTATTTATCTTCACAGGCAAGGCTCTTTCCTCCGGTCAGAGCTTGCTTTTTGTTTAAACACACCGCAAAAAGGATTTCTGCTTCAATCGCTGTCCGAAAGAGATAGTTGGGCTTTGGAAAAATGCAAGGTTTTGGTTTCATAATATTTTTAACACTTAGCTATTTTAACTAAATAGTTTTTGATTTTTCCTCCAAGTTTTTTATTTCAAAAAAAATATATGCCAAAAAAATATTTTCCTCATCAACATATAATAGAGCAGTTGCCTTTACATTAAACCTTTCTTTGTTAATTACCAAAAGCAAATCTTGATCAAAGCTACAGCAATTTTCATTGGGGATATCAAAAGCTGCAACTCCTACATCAAATCCTGAAAACCATACTATTTTTGCTTTATTTTTTTCTATAAACATATCAATATTTTCAAACTGCTTTATAAACTCTCGAGCATTCTTTCCATTACCAAATAAAAAAATTTGCTCTAAAGGCTGTTCTATTTCATTAGTTTTTTTATTTTCAGGTAAAGCGGTACAATCTAAAAATTTTTTAAATACAGCACCACCCCCATTAACGCCATCATAACAAAAAGAAATAGAGACTAATTTTTTATAAAAAATATCTTCATATTCTTCAGCAGATAAATCAAAGATTCTTGTATAAAAATTTGACATAAAATTTTCTATTCGTTTTTTATTATTATCATCCATTTCTATTTCAACACAACCATAGCAAAATAGCTGCAATAGGTGAAAAGATAATAATAAAATTACAAAAAATAGTATTTTTTTCATGTTACAATATCTCCTTTAATGTTTAATTTGAATTTCTTCATTGCGTCTGGCAGAAATTTCTTTATAATGTCTTCTCCACGCTTTCCATGCCTGATATCTACTAGTAGAATTATTCTCTTTTTTCCAATTTTCTTTCCATAATTTTTTGTATTCTTTGAATACAGTTCTTGTAAATGCATTACAATCATTTATCAGAATTTTATATTTTTGTTTTGCATTGTCATTATTATGTCTTCCATCTTCTAGTCTCCCTCCAAACCTTTTCATATCCAAAACATTTTCAACAGCTTGCTTAGTAATGTTATCATCCATATTTGTATATTTTATGATATATTCATCATTTTTTGTTACTTCTCTCTTTAATATTCCTAATTTTTTTCCTAGTTGATGAATTAGTCCATACGAATCTCTAAATGACTTTAAACTGCCATAATCAATTAATGAATGCTTTGCAAAATCAAAATATTTCCCAAGAGCATGTCCCGAATCATATTTTGCATTTAATCCAGCATCTATCTGTCGCATAAGAATTGATGCATTCCCATCCGGATCGGTATACTTCACCGGATTATTCCCAGCATAATGGTACACGTGAAGATTGACGGTATTAAACACGCCGCCCATTCCCGGCAGGTTTTCATTATGTTTCTTTGCTTCATCGTTTATCGGTGCTTTGGGTATATAGTCATTTAACGCCGGATCCCCGCTCAACCATCTACTGTATTTAGGGTCTAAGTACCTCGCCCCGTAATAATACAGCCCGGTCTCTTCGTCAAGCTCCTTACCCGTAAAGCGGAAAGGTAACTTGTCCAACCCCGCAGCAACTTCTTCAACCCAGAGTTCGCCATACGGCGTGTATTCAATATGCTCGTACTGCCTGCCTTTCCAATCTGTTACAAATTGTGCACTTCCAAGGTGGTCTGAATGATAGTAGTACCGCTTTGCCTTTTGCTCATCGTTGTCGCCTTGGTTATCCGTATGTGTCATCGCGGTTACAAGCCTTGAGTTTCCTACGAATATATGTTTGTGTACTCTTAAGCCTTGAGGGTTGTTTTGGTCTTGTGTGGGTATGTGTATCGTAAAGAAGTTATTAAAGTATAAGGTTTCACTTCTTCCCTCATCGGTGTACTTAAGTGCCCTCTGTCCGTCTTCACCATAGCGGTAGTGTACGGTAAAGTTTCGGTCACTTGATTTAGTGAGTAAATTTCTTTCATTCCAAGTGTAATTTCTTCTGTAGGCAAATAGGTCTTGCGGGTTTGACTGTTCCGTTTCTTTAGGTGCGTCAAGCCCGAAGCCGTAGTCGGCACCGTATACGTCTTCATTTTCAAAGTATGAGTATGTAAATACAAACTCTTCTTCATCTGTGAAAGGTCCGTCTTTTTCGGCTGTGATATTACCGTTTGCGTCATAGCGGTAGTATCGGTTGCCGGCTCTTATTAGACGGTGTGCATAGGCAGGGTCATACTCGTAATTTAAGCTATAGTCAAGTTCAGCCTTGGGATAGGAGTTTCCTTGTGCACCGGGTATGTTTGTGGTGCTTAATTTTTCTTTCATGTTTCCTATGCCATCAAAGGCAAAGGTTTGTCTGTATTTTGCAATGCTTACAGGTGTTGTTCCAGAGCTTTTTTTAGCCTTGTATTGGTTACTTGTACCCTCTACGCTTATAAGCTGGTAAAGATTATCGTAAGAGTATGTTTGTTTTGTTTCATAAGTACTTGCATCATTATTATAGCCTAGGACGTTTCCGACAGGGTCGAATGAGTACTTTATTTTTTGAAAGACATCTTGAGTTTGGTTATTTTTAGTTTCTATTGTATCTAACCAACGCCGCTTCTCATCGTACCTGTATCTTGTTTCTACTCCGTTTCCGTAGCGTATGTAAACTCTTTGTGCGTGTTCGTCATAAATGATTTTATCTACGTAAGAGTATTCAGCCGTTCCCTTTGACGAGGTTTTTACGCCGCTCACTCCCTTTAACTGTCCGCCTTTATCATAGGTGTAGGTTATGGTTTCTCCGTCAGGGTATTTCATACTCTGCATTCGCCCAAGATAGTCAGAGCGGTATTCAAAAGAGGCTGTTTCAGGATTAGTTCCCGCTCCATAGCGGTTGATGGTTCGAGTTTCCTTTGTTACTTCATTGAGATAGCCGTACTTATATCTTGTTTCTCCAGTCTCATCTTTTTTGTAGACTATTTGTCCGGCGCCATTTTGTCCGGGAGCTCCATATTTATATTCTATGTCTTGGCTAAAAGGATAATCCGTCTTTATTATGCGGTCAAAGCCGTCATACTCGTATCTTATTTCGGCTGCCTTGTTTTTTAATACCGAATCGGTTTCTGCTTGAAGCCTTCCTTTATCGTCGTATATCCATTCTTTTTTGCCAGTGTCCTTACTTTCTAAACTTATCCGCCGTCCTAGCATATCGTAGTTTACTGCCAATAGGTTGTCTTTAGCATCGTAGGCTTTTAGCATTTCTCCGAGGACAGAGTATTCGTATCGGGCTTTGGTTAATATAGTATTGTTTTTATCTAAGCGTTCTACTTCTTTTATGTTTCCCCGTGCATCTTTTTTGCTTATGCTTACGTTTTCTTTCGGGTCAGTTGCCTTTGTTATTTGTAAAGAAGAGTCTATCGAGTATTCATTTCTTTGTGTGTGCCCGTCAGGTAAAACCGTTAATATGTTTCGGTCTATGTCGTCATATTCGTATTTTGTTCCGTTCCGTATGGTTGTAAAATTGTTAAGCTCATAAAACGCTTCAAGGGCTTCATAAGAATTTTTATTTACCAGTTCTTGTTCTAAGTTCCCTCCGTAAAAGAAGGGCATTCCTTCTTCTATCTTTCGCCCTGCTTCATCATAGTTTATTGCACTTGAAATATTCCAGCCTGTTTGTGTTTGCTCATCGGTTCCGTCGATGTACACTTCCCCTTCTTTTGCTGTATAGCTTATTCTTCCCAGACCGTCATGGAGTACTATTGTTTTCATAACCGCCGTATCGTCGGCTTCGGTGCTTATTTTGTTTTCGGTTACGGTGTACCAAAAGGAATCTTTTGGAGTAATGTATGTGTATTTTGCATAAGGAGTTTTTCCTGGTCCGATGATTTTTTCGGTGTCTTTGTCTCTTTCAAAGTCGTAGGGGCTTCTCACCTCTGTTACCCGTCCAAAGTTGTCGTAACTGTAGGTCATGAAGTTTCCTGCACTGTCTGTTTCTTCTACCTTTACCCCTAAGGCTGTATTCCATTTTATTGTGCTCGTGTAAGATTTATCTCCTTTAGAGCTTATCTCTTTTATTTCGATAGGATATATGCCGTCAAGGTATTTGTATTCCGCTTTTTTACCTGTCGGGCTTGTTACCGCTTTTATGTTTCCTTCCTCTGTCCATTCTATACGGTTTACAAGATATGCTCCATGCGACGTGTATTGTTTTAATTCCGTTAAGGCTCCTGTTCTGCTGTCGTATGCACCCTCCCTTTTACGCAAAAGAGTTCCCGTCTTTCCGTGCAGGACATGTATTTTTTCGGGGTGGGCTTTAAAGTACGCTTCTTCTCTTCCCCCTTTCCAATATGTTATTTCCGCTATGAGGTCATCGTTTGTGTTTGTTACCTCTCCCTTATCGTAAAGTTTTGTAACGTTCCCGTATTTATCGTAGTCGTATTCGCTTTCGGTTTTTATTTCGTTGTAGTTTTCTCGTATTGTGTTAGTTTCTTTTTTTATTCTCGCATGGGGTGCTGTGTCTATCTCGTATTCTTTTATTGAGTATACTCGGTTTCCGTTTCTTATTATTTCACGTTTTACCATACCTTTGCGGTAGTAAGAGTCTGTGTAGTATTCCGTTTCAGTTACAGTGCCTATTGCGTTTTTACTTTTTACGGTTTTAAAGCCGTAGAATTCTTTTTCTATTCTGTTATAATAGCCGTCGTGGTAACTATAATAGGTTGTATACTCTTGGCTGTTGCCTGTTTTACTTTTTAATCCCGATTTTGCAGTTACTTCACTTAATACGTATTTACTTTGGGGAAGCTCTACCGTGTTTCCTACCCTCTCATATTTTAATTCGTAGCTTCCGCCTTGGGGTAACTTTATCTTTTTTAGTAAGCCTACCTTTCCTAAAAGGTTACGCTGGACGTATAGTTTATTATCTCCTCCTATGTTAAACACTCTGTCTATTAATCCGTCCCCGTCTATATCGAATAATCTTAAACTTACCTCACTTTCACTATAGTTTCCGTTACCTCCGCCTGAAAAATTAAATATCAATGAGACTTTAGGAGGGCTCCACACCGGAATACCTACCTGTCCTGAAAGACTTCCGGATATGCCTATGCTTCGGCTTGTGTTAAACTCAAGAGAAGAAGGTATTGCTAATATCTTATCTATTTTTTCCGTTATAAAATCTCCTGCAATTTTTTGCGGCTTATAAGGAATTTGTATTTTCTCCGTTTGTTCTACAACCTTACTTATCATCTCTTTAAAAAATCTTGCATACTCAGGGATTTCAAGTTTTCCAATACAAATGTTTTTTTCTTTAGAGGAAAAACCTCTGCCTGTATTTATTCTTATTTTATAATTTCCATTTTCTGCCGTGCTTAGTTTATCGGGAAGACCGTCGCCGTTTATATCTGTCAATATTTCTTCCGTAGTGCTTCTGCTTATGTTGGCACTTACTCCAAAGCTTGCTCCTCCATAAAAAATGCCAATAGGAGCATTAAATCCGCCTCCTATATTTCCCCCTGCACTTTCTACCTTTCCGGAAGATATATATTCTGTATTCCATCCTCCCGCTTTTTTAAATTCATCTCCTATGTTTAGCCTTGTCTCTGCCCCATTTTTATAATCGGCAAGCCCATCTCCGTTTACATCTAGTAACCCCGCCTCTTGACTTTGATTTCCATTTGAATAATTAACTCCGGCATTTCCGGATATACCGTAGGGGGTATCACCGGATGGGGCTACCGTTACACTTTTTATCTTCCCCTTACTATCTCTTACCGCTTTTAATGAACCTGAAAGGCCTACTGCAGAGCCTACAACTTTTGACGAATTAGTATTTGAACTTAAAGAAGCTCCCGAAAGACCTTTTTCTTTTTCAAACTTTAGATTATCCTGGCCATACTGAACTAAAAGATATCCGTTTTCCGTTTTTAATATGTCAGGATACCCGTCTCCGTTTATATCCATGTAACCTTGTGTTTGTTCACTTGTACCTGAATTAAAGCCTATGCTGCCGCTTAAATGTCCTCCTGACACTCCTATATTTTTGTCAAAACTTTCGCTCTCCGTTTTGCTTAATGCAAACGATACCGCCCCTCCTCCTTCTTCCTTTATCCATGGAAGGTCTTTATAAGAAGGGCCTGTTATTCTGCTTGCATAAATTACATTATTGTCAATATAGGCAGCATAATGTTTTACTTCGCTTTTTATTTCTCCTTCTCTATCAAATCCATTTTTTACATGTGTCGAAATTGAACCTATTAAACTATTATCGCTAAATTCAAAACCTGTATTACTCTCTCTTTCAGGAACCTTTCCATTTTTCGCTGTCAACGCCTTATATGTTTGTACTGAAATATATCCGCCGAGTTTTTCTTTTCCTATTTTTTGATTAACCTCATCTTTTATATCTTTTTCTTCTCCGTTACTTCCCCTATCTTTTTCTACATCTTTTTCAACACCTTCTTTTTCTTTCTCTATATCATCTTTATTTTTGTTTTCATGAGTATTCTGTTTAAGAAGTTCATTTTCACTAAAGGTTTGTTCTCCATATCGTGAATATAATCCGTAGTACCATAGATTTTCTCCTCCATATAGCCTTTCATATCGGCTTATTTTTTCCAAACCTCTTTCACCCTCATATATTCCGCTCTTATAATTTTCATTTCCTTCATATTTTTTTATCCTTTCACGTTCTATAACAAGATCTCCTCCTTTTACTTTGGCGACTTCTATCTCTCCGTTTTTTACAGGATACAAACTGCTTGAAGGATATTCTATTATAAGTTCTACTTTTTCATAATAATAACTTTCCAAATATTCCAAAAAGTTTTTTACTTTTTCTTTTACAAGGTTTTCTCTTTTTGTCTTATACTCTTTTTTTAGCTTATCATACTCAAAGTATGTAAAATCATATTTATCTCCTTCATATAGCTTTAACTTTTTTATTAACTTCTCTTTCTCTTCTGGTGAAATGTCCTTTCTTATTTGGTAGCTTTGATTAGAATCGCCTCCAATCTTTTCAAAATAATCTCTCCCTATTTCTTTTACTTCTTCTTCAGTAAATATACATATTTCTCTTAATCGTCTTTCTCCGGACGGTATGCTTTCTTTTATATATATCTTTCCTTCTTTTCTTACATCAATTAAAGCTTCAATTATTCCGAGTATACTTTCTTCTTCTACATCATCTTTTATCTTATATCCGTCTTCATATCTTTCATATAATTCTTTTATCTTTACATATTTTCCTTTCTTAAAGGCAAGTCTTTCTTTTATTATTTCATATACATCACCGCTCAATCTTTCTATACGGTTTAATCTATACTCCAAATCTTTTTGTATTACTTCCACTATCCCTTTCTCATATTCTTTATCGCTTATTACACACCCTATATTTTTATTAATAAGGTTTATATATAATTCATATCCTGCATCTTCTTTCTTCTTCAATAATACTTTTATGTCTTTAGTTTTCTTATCTAAAATTACTTCAGCTTCCTCATTCTTTATTCCCTGTTCATATAATTTATATTCCCCTTCTTTTTTTATCTTGTATTCTTTCCCTCTTATCCTTCCTATCAATATTTTTTCTTCCGATTCATATCCTCCATTTTCTTCTTTCCTTTCCTTATTCTCTGCTACCTTTAATATATCCCGATAATACTTCTCTCCATTACCATAAAATAAAGGATACCTTAATTTTTCGCTTTTTTCATACCCTGTTAGTTTTTTTAAAGTTTGATTATCTGCCTGTGATATAAATCGATTCATTACATGTTGATTTAAATGTCCGGTCCTGTCTCCTGTGTGTATATACTCTTTAAATCCTCCGTCATATTTTATTATATTTTCAATATCGCTTTTATCCCCGTATTTTTCATACAACTTTTCAAACTCTTCTTTTTTTATTTCACGGCCTATATATCCGTAATATCTTAAAGCAAGTGCTTTTTCGATTGCATTCTCATCTATCAATGAAAGATAATTACTCTTTAAACTCCAAAAAGTTCTTTCTACCTTATGTGTATTCCCTTCTTCATCTTCATATTGTATAGATTCTTCATTTTTATCATATAAATTTATGATTTCTTTTTCAGGCGTGCTATACGTTTTATTTGGAAAAAGGTACTGTATATTTCTTCCAAGTAATTCATCCCTCATGTACTTTTTATATTCAACTCTTATTTCAGCTTCTATTCCCGCCCCTATTTCAACCTTATTTTCTGTTTCACTTACAAAATATATGTACTCACCTCTTTTTACATCCGTTTCAATCTCATAGGTTTTATTCTCCAGGCATTCACAAAGCTTTTCACTGTCTTCTCCTCTTTTACTTCTATACACACATAATTTTGTCTTATCTTTTCTTTTTACATCTATATTTATAAGAACTATTCCGCTTACAGGACTTCTCCATGCCTTTATCCCTTCCTGAAAATAATGAGCCTTTTCCATTTCTTTTTTTTCAGCTTCACTCATTTTTATCTTTGCATTCTTTGCTCCCTTAAAGCCTATTCCCGCTTTAAAGCCTTTCCCTTCATTATTTTCATAATATTTCCCGTTCGATACAAAGTCTATAAAGCCGTCCCTATTTACATCCGTAAACTCTGCCTTATTTTCGCCTAAACTTCCTTGTTTTGTTACTCCGACATTAGCTCCTACCCCGCCGGCATTTATATCGACTCTGCCGCCTATACTCCAACTGCTATCCTCATTTTCACTTAAAAAAGAACCTTCCAATGCACTAAAATCAAAATCTCTTTTTTCTGCATATATCAGTTTACCGTTTTCCTCTCTTATAGCTTCATATAATTTTAATTTTCCTTTCTCCCATCCTACTATATCCGCTAGTCCATCCCCTGTTACATCTACAAAGTTCTTCTTACTGTAACCGCGGCCTACACCCCCTGAACCGGTCATTCCTCCGCTTATCGATACCGAATTTTCTATATTTATTCCAACTCCTACACTGCCCGATCCTCCGCCTGATATATGTACACTCTCCGATATGCTTCCGCTTTTCTCCCATTCTTCCGTATCGCCAAATACTTTTATTCCACCATCCCCTTCGCTCTGTGCATCCTCGTATTCAAACCTGTATGCGTATACTCCTTCTTCCTTTCCGCTTCCTCTTACTTCTATACTCTCTAATAAACTTTCTAAAAATGCATTATCTTTATAATTAAATTTATATCTCTTTACTTCCTCTCCTTTAACTTCCGTTTTTATCTCTCTTATCCTCTTACTCTCCTTCTTTAAATACTTTCCCCTTCCCTCTACTCTTACATCCTCTCTTCCCTCATACTCTATCTTTATTCGCCTCTCTCTTTCTTTCCCATACACTATTTCCTTTAATACTACCTCTTCCCCTTCTACGCTTTTTCCATTTTCATAGTTATATTCTATTACGTTTCCAAAACTATCCCTTATCTCATCCAAGTAATATATATATTTTTTACCTTCACTTATTCCGCTCCAATTCCTTAGCCCATATATTTTAACACTTCCGTCTTTTTCTCTTATCTCAAAATAGTTTTCGCTTCCTCTTCCTTCTGCCCACTCATTTTTTATTGCTGCATAACTTTGTTTTCTCTCTTCTTTCCATTTCCCTCCCTCATATTTTACTTTTGTTCCGTTTATTATATACGTGTCTTTGCCGTTATATTCAGGTAAGCCCAATCTTGTATCTATACTTATGCTTTCTATTCCGCTTAAACTAAAGCCTTTGCCCAATACTCCATACCCGCTTCCGCTTGAATAGCTTACCGCCAACTCAGGTGTAAACCCTCTTACTCCGCCGGGTAATTGCAGTTTCATGTTAAATGAGGCACTTCCTTCACTTACCCCCTTTAATCCTTCTATTCTTTCTATCCCCCCTGCTGCATCCGCGGCTTTTAGTTCTTTTATGCTGTTTAAGTTTATGTTTACAGGACCGGGCGATTCAGGTAAGCTTAACGTCCCGTTTATCATATCCGTAAAATGATTTGTGTAAGACTCTATTACCTTTTTTTCTACATCTACGCCCTTCCTTTTTAACGCTTCCCATGCTTTCTTTCTTTTATTATAATAATACGTATATATCTCTTGTGCATATTCTTCTTCTATACGCTCATCATATGCCATTTTTATCAAGCATTCTTTTTTAAATTGTATCCCTGAAGGCTCAAACCTGTACCCGCCTAACCCTGCCGTTACGTTTTTTACTTCCCCCTCTTCTACTCTTATTAACCGGCTTATCTTTATTTCAACTTCTTTCTCTAATGCCCCTTTCGGTACTTCAAATCTCACCCCCTCCCCTTCAATTATGCCCCCTTCTTTTCCTATTACCTTGCTTGCCAATAAGATAGAGTTATTTATTTTTATCTGCTCTCCGCTTGTTCCTTCGGCATATAGGTTTAAAGGAAGTACTCCTACCGTCATATATACTATAAACAATATTATCGAAATGCCTTTTTCTTTTATTCCTTCCATTATCTTTCTCATTTGCTTTTATCTCCACTCTTTTTATAAGACTTTATTTAAAATCCTTTACTTTACCTTGTATTCTATCCAAACAAAATCATCAGAAAACTTATCCTTTGCCGAAACTACTCCTATTAACCCGGCTTCCCCTTCTCCAAGTAAATATTCACTTGAATCGTTTATCGTATATGACGGGCTTCCGGAATAACTTTCATCGTTAAAATATACTTCTATTTTCTTCCCTGCCTTTTTTACACTGATGCTGTTTTCTACACCATAGCCTTTATTTAACTTTTCACTTTGTCTTTTCCACTCTATATCTTTATACAAGCCGTCTACTACATAGCCTACAGAATACTTCCCATCTACATGTATTAAAATCACGAGCATCCTATATTTTTTTTGTCCTGCTTCCGTCTTTGTACTATAACATACTAATCCGTATCCTGCTTCGCTTGCCCCTTCTTTTTTTACTACTTTTATACTCGGGGCATTTTTATCTATTTCTTCTCCTAAAAATTTCCATAACGTATAACCCCTCACACCCCAATATTTTGTATTGTTTGTTTTTAATATGATTTTTTCTCCTTCCTTTATAAACAGTTTATCTTCAAATGGATTTGTTCCTCCCTCTTCATCTTCATTTCCTTCAAGCTCATTACCTTCTTCAAAAATCCCGCTTTCTCCATCCCTTATCCGGTTATAAGGATTAACGCAGCCTGTTATCACAAATATTATAATTAAGATTATCACCTTCTTTATTTTTTTCATTCTTTATCTTCTCCTTCTATGTATTTTTTATAGAGCCTTATAAGCCTTTCTTTCTTACTCTTTACTTTCTCTCTTTCTCGATGTATGTACGGCACTATGTAGATGACCATTTCAGTTACAGTTTCAGAGCCATTTATATCTTTAAAAGCCAATCCTGCTATCGGTATGTCTCCCAAACCGGGTATTTTCTTTTCGCTTGAGTTTTGTTCAACCTGTAATAGTCCGCCTATTATAATCGGCTTACCGGAAGGAGTCCGCACCTTTGTTCTTACTATTTTTTCGGATGTTGGAGGTAAAACACCGCTTGTAACTCCGCCTGACCCCTGTTTTGATACTTGTGCATTTACTTCCATAGTTATCATTCCGTCTCCGGATACATTTCCTTTTATATTAAGTAATAACCCAGATGTTATCTCTCTTACAGAACCATATAAGGGTTTACCGTTTGAATCAAGTGTTTTATCTATATATCTGAATGTATTTGTATTTTGAAATTTTACTTCTTCTCCCGTTATTCCGTTTAATGTCGTATCCGCTAAAACTCTTGCCTTATTTTCAGCTAATTCAAAATTAAGTTTTGCTATAAATTGATAACCGAATTTGCTGACTATATCAAAGTTTATATTAAATATATTACTCATTATACCTGAAAACTCACTCATAGGCTTTCCCTTAGTTTTTTTTACTTCAAGACTTTTTGCCCAGTTTATATTTTCACTTTTTTCATATTGCACTACCAATAGCTGATACCGTATCTGTGCCTTAGGTCTATCTATCAGCTCCATTTCTTTTAAAAACTTTTCCCTCTTTATATTGCTCCCTCTAAAAAATATTAAATTGGGATTTCCGGTTACTACTATACTTTCTTTATTTACGGCAGGTGGAAGATGTTTTAACAATTCCTCCGAAGATATATATTTTAATAATATCGCTCTCTCTTCTTTTTCTATATCCAGTATCTTTATATATTCTTCCACTATTTTTTGTTCTTCCTGAGTACATCTTATTATAAATCCGTTTATATCCGTCAAAATATTTATTTTTTGTTTTTTCAGTTCTTCAGGCAATGCATCTATAAATTTTTTTACTTCAATATACTTTAATTCATATTTTTCACTTTTTATATCTTTAATTCCTTCTTGCCCATATACCATACATACCGAGAAAAATAAAATAAATAAAACGGCCTTCTTTTTCATTATTTCTTTCCTATTCTATCGATAAAAGCCTTAACGTATACGGATAGCATTCTCCACCTGCACTACCGCTTACCACTATATTTCTATCCAGCGATATTTTAAAGCTTAATTCTTTTTCTCCATCCGTATCATTTTTTATTATGATAACCGCATTAGTTGCAGGCTTTTCACTGCTGCCGTTATACGGTTTTGTTATTATAAAAGGTAAATTAGCTGCATCGTATACTATTGCTATCTTGGCCTGTCTTTTTGCAGGGATTCTTACCTTATACCAATCCTCATCCTCTAAAACGGTTCCTTCATGCGACCTATAATAATATACATTTCCTTGTTTATCGTTTTGCAATAATACAGCCTTTTCTTTTTTATCGTTGGGTTCATATACATCTTTTACCTGTTTACTGTATATGCCCATGTAATGTATATTCCCTAAAAATCTTTTTTTACCTCTAATCTTATCAAGTCTATAGATATATCTTGTATCTTCTTTTAATACTCTATCTTCATATTCCGTCCCTTCTCCATTATACACTTCTTTAAACTTTAATACGTTTTTATCTTCACTTCTCATCAATATGTATTTATCGCACCTTTCATCTTCTTCCCAAATGCATTTTATTACATTTTCTTCGCTAAAAGAATCTACGTTTACATAAAAATTATCAGGATCTCTTTGATCTCTCGATACTATCTCATATACTCCGGTTCCGCACGCTCCATTAAAAATTACAATGACTATTATAAGTAATTTCAATATTTTCCCTTTCATTTTCTTTTATACTCCTTTTTAAAAACTTCAAACTCAACTCCGACTTTTCCTAGATATTTACTCATTACATTTTTATAGAATACAAATTCAAATTCATTCGCAAATATTATTTTTATCTTCTCAGTTACTGCGTATTTATAACCGATACCTGTAATAATTCCAACAGCTCCCGATGTATTAACTTTACTATCCGAATATTTATCTTGATATGATACGATGTCTAAACTGTATAAGACTCCGGCTTTGGCGTAAACTCTATGAATATCATAAAAGTTTATGTACATATTTGTATATCCTACTGCATTTATATTATTTAAATAACTTTTTATCGCCTCTTTGCGGTTTACACCCAATCTATAATCCAAAGATAATCCTACCGAAAAATAAACGGGATATGTTCTTATAAAAAACACGCTGTCATCAGGTATTATCTCAAAACTGCCTCCTATTCCGATAGTTCCACTCATGTATTTTACCAAAGCCTTATTCATAAATGTCCAATACCAAATATCAGTCCCTACATTTATTCTGCTATACTTCTCCACTTCTTCCTGTTTCGGAATATAAAAAATTTCGTGTAAACTATCCAGAACTTTTTTACTTATGTTCTTTATAAATTTTTCATAATTTTCTATTCCATCTTTTTCATACACGGTAAATATATTTTTCCTTCCCTCGCCGTCAAAAATTCTTAATTCACCTTCGTATGTATATTCAGTTTTCTTTATCCAGCCATAGATCAAATATTTTATTTTTTCTTCTCTGCATAACTTTAACGCATCATATGAAGACCTTACCTGTTTTATCTTTTTTCTCGTTTTTATTATTTCTACTCCTAAAAATTCTTTTTGTTCTTCTATGCTCTCACAAATATCGTCTTGCAATTTAGTATCTGTTTCATAGCTCTCCTCTCCTTCATCTACACTTAATAAAGGGGCTATATATACTTGTTCAGCTTCCAATCTCATAAAAATTATTATTACAGCTAATATTAAACTCTTAACTCTGTTCATCGTTTATTGCCTTTTCTCTTTTTATAAAGTTTTCTATTATTTTAAAACTGCTTTCTTCCATTCCGTTTTTTCTTAAGTATTCTATTTCTTCCAATATATAATCATAATTTTCTTTATCCATCTCATTTGAATAAAACAAACTATATACTCCGTAATATCGTGAGCTCAATCTTTCAGGATCACTTTCTTTTATTTCTTTATATATTTTATATGCTGCCGCATATTTTTTTTCTTTTAGCAAATTATACGCTTCCATTTCTTTTTTTTCCAATACACCGTCTGCATATATCAATCTCATCTCTTTTTTTCTGTCTGTTTCATTTATTCTTTTTTGACCTGATAATATATTTTTTAGTTTTACTTGTGTTTCACTGTCTTGAATTTTTAATAGATTTTTAACTTCTTTTACGTCCTTTAATATATTCTCAGTGTTTGTATCGATTTTTGCATTTATTTCATCCCGATTATGTTCTATCTGCCCGATGATATTTTTTTCCGTATGTTCAAGCAATGTAATGATATACTTTAATCTTTCTTCTTGTTCTTTCTTTATTTGAAAAACTACATAAATATTAAAACAAAAAAACACTATAATTATAGCAGATATAACAGAGAATTTTATAATCGTTTTTGATGAGCTTTTACCGTTTTCTTTTTCCATACTATATATTAAACTTATCCTTTAATTTAATTTTTTTAAAAATTCTTTTACGCTTTTATCATCTTTTTCTTTTATTTCTTCCAATAATTGCTCAGCTTCTTTTTTCTTACCTTCTTTATATTTAATCACTGCTTTTAAAAAAAAGCTTTCATCCCGATACTCTTCTATCTTTATAGCCCTATCTATAGATTCTTCTGCCCGTCCATATTCTTTTTCATCTATCAAGCTTTCAGCTTCTTTTAATATATCTTCTCCGCTTTCCATCCTTATATGCAATAAGCTCATAGGCTCATAATAAAATACTTCTTCGATTTTCTCATAGCCTTCTTTTTCAAGCTCTATCCTTTGTTCTTTTTTATCCTTGATGTCTGCATATAAAAATTTTAAGATAAATCTGCCCTGCCCGTCCGATACGGCCTTTAGCCACCCGTTTACTTTTACACTTACTCCTGAAACCCCTTCTTCATTCCCATCATATATCATCCCGTACATAACGCCTGCATCGTCTTTGTATTTCTTGCTCCATACGCTTGAACAGCCGGTTGCAAGGATTAAAGCAGAGAATAATAAACATAAAATCTGTTTAATATTTAATTTTTTCATAAAAGTGATTTTCCTAAAAATAAAAGTATTAAGCCGTCAAATTGAAGGGAGAAAATGATACGCACACAAAACGGCCGATTTGTAAACCTATCATACATATATTAATTTGTCAAGACTTAAATTCTTAAAAAATTATTTTTTTCACTTTTTTGAGATATCAGGTAAATATTATAAACTTGAGTACACCATAAGCTTAATTTCAATTTTCTAGAATTTATTTATAGATTAAGGAATTGATTTTCGTAACAGTTTTACTATAATATATGTTTTACTAAACGGTTATATTTGCTTTTAAAGGAGCTGTAATATGATTTTTTTAAAATTCGGTTTAAAAGCGAAAGTTTTTTTTGTTTTATGCTTTTTTTTGATCGGAACGGCTGTCTTTGCCTATGATCCTCTTCCCGGGGGGGAAGAAAAACCTACACTGCAATCCCCGGCGGTTGCCGGAGGACAGAACTCGGTTACGGGAGGTCCCTTCGGAGATACGGTACCGGGCAGTTTGGCTGTCAACCCGGCCCTAGGCGGGGCAGAACAAAGGCCGATTCTGGACGCTTCATACTTTTTGATTGCAGGGCTCGGCAAAGAAAAGGGCTTCGGCCACGCAGCCAATGCTGCCCTCCTCTACCCCTTTAGATGGGGAAACATTGCGGGAAGCCTTCACTTTTTAAATGCAGAATTTGATTCCTTAAAACTTGGAACAATGGGAGGCTTACGCTTTTCATATTCAAAGGATTTAACCGAAAAACTTTCAGTAGGCGTAGGCTCTTATGCGGACTTCGGAAAGGACTGGGGGCTGGGCCTTGATATAGGAGCCCTTTATATGTTCGGCGACCTAGGATTTTTAAAAAACTCCAAGCTGGGCGTTTCAATAACGGGCTTAGGCAAAACCTACAATCCCAAGGCAACAGGAATAAAGGGAGGAGCTTCAAGCGGAAGCCCTGCAATAATCACTCCGAGAGCAGGCTTTGCTGCAACCTTGGTCGATATTGACGGCTTCCAACTCGGAATGCACACAGATCTTTCAGCTCCCTTTTTCCAAAATCTTGTCATTAATACCGGACTTCACATGCTCATGGCCGACATGATATCCTTTAAAACAGGCTTTGTAATCAACACACTTGAAGCAATCCATAAAAAACAAAGCTTCATCCCTTCCTTTAACATAGGGGTAAATATAAAAATCAAATCTCAAGGAACAAAGGATTCCTTTTTAAAGAAAAACGGCTGGGAAGAAAACGAAATCCGTCCCGAATTTGCTGCAAAGCCCTTCCATAACGGAATTTGGGCCTTCGGCGGAGGGGTCAACGTTCACTTCGGTCTAAAGGACAACGAAGGACCTAAAATTCAAGCCGAAATGCCCGAAAGCGGCATCCTATATTTTTCTCCCAATAATGACGGAGAAAACGATGCCATGGAAATCCCCTTAAAAATTACGGACAAGCGCTATGTAACGGCTTGGAGCTGCGAAATAAAGGATGAAAAAGGAAACACTGTCCGCACAATTTCCAATAAAATCCCCTTACGCGAAATGAAGGATGCAGCCTCGTTCTTTAAGCTTTTAGGAAAATCCAAAGAAGGCGTTGAAGTGCCCGGCGCCCTCCGCTGGGATGGACGAACCGATTCGGGAGAAACAGCCCCCGACGGCAAGTACAGTTTTATAATAAGAGCGCAGGATGACAACAAAAATAAATCGGAGTCTCAAATTTACACGGCTCATATCGATAAAACGCCTCCTTCTCTTACATTTAATAAACCGCAAACTCAGGATGCCCTCATTTTCAGTCCTGACGGTGACGGAAACAAGGATGTCTTTATCTTTGATAACACAGGTTCAAATGAAGACCTTTGGACGGCAAGTATCAGCAACGCCCAAGGCAAGGTTATAAGAACAATTCAAGTTAAGGATAAGGCTCTTTCTCCCTTAAGCTGGGACGGAAAAGACGATGCAGGAATTTTTGTACCGGACGGAGTTTACAGCTACAAAATAGAATCCATGGACAGGGCAAAAAACAAAACGGTCTCTAATCTTTCAAATATAATTGTAGACACCTACAAACCCTCGATTAACATAAATATCGATAAAAATGCTTTTTCTCCTGCAAGCAAATCGAATAACAAGATAAACTTCATTCCTTCTATTCCGATTACCAAGGGTCTTGAAGAATGGAAGATTGAAGTAAAAAATCAGGCTGGAGCAGCCGTAAAAACATATGCAGGCAGCCCGTCAAAAATCGAGCCTAAAACCTTTGACGGAAAGGACGAGGAAGGAAAGCTCTTGCCGGAAGGCTCGTACAAGGCCTTTATTTCAGCAAGGTATATAAACGGACATGCTCCTTCAACTCAAACACCATCATTCACCTTGGACATTACACCGCCCAAGGCCGAAGCCTCTGCATCTCAAAAGCTCTTTTCTCCCGACGGGGACGGAGAGCTCGATACTCTCATTTTTACTCACAAGGAAGAAAAACCGGGAACATGGATTGCAGAAATATATAGGGCCTCAAGCGAAGACAGCCTTGCAGGCAATACTGCCGATATCCTTGCAGGCAAACCTGCCGGCACACCGATTTTTACAAACAGCTTCGGCGATAAACTCCCGCCTCAATTTGAGTGGAACGGAAGAAAAACCGACGGCAGCTTTGCCGAAGACGGTAAGTACATCTATGTATTAAGGGGAGTTGACGAGGCTCAAAACGAAGCTCTTTCAAATGCCGTACTTGTAGAGCTCAATACCGAAAAAGCCGATATAATTCTTCAATCAAATTATACGGCCTTTTCTCCCAACAACGACGGGGTAAAGGACAGCATAGAATTCTATCCTGTCGTAAAATCAAAAACTAAGGTAGACTCATACGCGGTAAACATTAAAGATTCAAAGGGCAAGCTTATCAAGACCTACAAGGGCAATACCTCTCCAAAGAAAATAACTTGGAACGGTCAAGCTGATGAGAAACCGATAGTACCTGACGGCCTTTACTCTGCCGAATTTGAAGTTGAGCTTGCAAATAAAAACAAGGCAAAATCAATTATTTCGTCGATAATGATAGACACGGTTTATCCCGAAATTCAAATTTCGGCTCCCTATTTGGCCTTTTCTCCTGTAGAAGGAAACAACAAGCCCAACCTTCCCATAGATCAAATTTCTTCTTCCGAAAAAGAATGGACAGGCCGATTTGTCGATTCAAAAAACAAAACGGTAAAAACCCTAAGGTGGAAGGATAAGGCGGATAAGTTTATCTGGGAAGCAGATGACGATACCGGCAATAAGGTGCCTGACGAAAAATACACCTACATAGCCGAAGCCGAAGATGAGGCCGGAAACAAAACCGTCCAAAAACTTGAAGGCATCATTGTAGACCGCCGTCAGGCCAAGGGCTACATAACCGCCGAACATAAGGTATTTTCTCCCACAGGCAACGGAATAAAGGATGTTCAAAACATTTCGGTTCTTACCAATATTGATGCCGAAATCGACAACTGGAATATACAGGTTTCGGATGTGGAAAGCGGAAAGTTTTTTGCCGAATGGAGCTCCAAAAAAGAAGAAAAGCTGCCTAAAAAACTTGTATGGGACGGCAAGAGCGGAAGCTCTAAGGCTCCTGACGGCAGGTACATGGCAACCATGTACATAGAGTACAAAAAAGGCGATATTGTAACGGCCTTTACCGATGCCTTCATCCTTTCAACTCAGGCTCCGAAAATAGGTGTCAGTACAAGTCCCAAGTACTTTAGTCCCGACAATGACGGCACCGATGACGATCTATACATAAGTCTAAAAGCCGATTCGAAGGCCGGTATCGAAAACTGGAAGTTTGAAATTGCCGAGCCTGAAGAAAACGGAGGCAAACTTTTCTGGCAAACTTCCGGAAAGGAAAAGATAACAAAGGAACTTATCTGGGACGGCCGCTCTCTTTCAGGCGAAACCGTTCAGTCTGCAACCGACTATCCTTTTACCTTTACCGTGACCGATAAGGTAGGATTAACTTCGGTTTACAGGGGCTATATTCCTGTAGACATCCTTGTTATAAGGGACGGGGATAAACTTAAAATAGCCGTACCTTCGATTATCTTTAGAGCAAATGCGGCCGACTTTAACGGTCTCGATCAGGCAATTGTCGATAAAAATAAGAATATCCTAAAAAGAATTGCCGTTATCCTAAACAAATTCCCCGAATATCAGGTTCAGGTTGAAGGACACGCAAACACGACTACCGGTACCGAAAAAGAAGAAACGGCGGCCCTTCTCCCCTTATCAAAGCTGAGAGCAGACGCTGTGCGTCAATTCCTCATAAAGGAGGGAGTAAGAAGTTCCCGCCTTTCTTCTGTCGGAATGGGAAGCTCAAAACCTGTAGCTTCTTTGAGCGATAGAGACAACTGGTGGAAAAACCGCCGAGTAGAATTTATTTTGATTAAGCAGTAACAAGTAAAACTTAAAACTTTTTAAGTAAAAAAATAAGGCTGTCCTTCCGTCACGGGAGGGCAGCCTTTTTTTAGATTCACAAGAGACCATTTATAAAAGAAAAAGCTTTACACTTTTCACTTTACCAAAAAACAGGAACAGCAGTTTTGATAAACCTGCTCGGCCAAGTCCTCCATAGACTTACCTAAGATTTCTGAAACGGCAGCATAGGTGTATTCTATCAAAAGAGGAGTATTTATCTTTCCCCTAAAAGGAACGGGAGCAAGATAGGGAGCATCGGTTTCAAGCAAGAGCTTATCGGCAGGAATTGCCCTCACAAGCTCGGCAATCCTGTCCTTATCGGCCTGCTTTTTTGCATAGGTTATGTTTCCGGGAAAGGAAATATACCAGCCCCTTTCCAAAAAGGAATAAGCCTCTTTAAGACCGTAGGAATAGCAGTGAATTATCCCCTTGTGATGGCCTATCTCATCAATACATTTTAAGGTATCTTCATAAGCATCCCTTGAATGAACTATGACCGAAAGATTTTTTTCTTTTGCAATTTTTAGCTGTTCTTTAAATAGAAACTCCTCCCCTTCTATGTTGGCAGTTCCTCGTTCATCGGGGTTTAAATTCTCTCCTCTTTTTTCGCAGGCAGGGCCGTTCCAAAAGCGGTCAAGCCCGCATTCTCCAAGGGAGCAATAAAAGGGCTTACCCGGATGAGTTTTTTCCGATTCGGCCTTTTGCAAAAAGAGAGTGTCAATGTCGGCTTTTAAAGCCTTGAGAGCTTTTTCAGGCTCGGCAATGCTTGAAGCATGGGGCCAAAGACCTGCCGCAAAGTGTAAAAATGAGGGCAAATGCAAGGATTCCGGGCAGGACAAAGAAACAGGCATTTGCCCGGGCATTTTTTCTTCAAAAACTTGCGAAATAAACCTCTGTCTGGGCCCCAGATCTCCGGGCTCTGTACCTATGTCCATAGCAAACCTGAATTTGCGCTCTTCCATTGTATGTAAAAACGAAGGATCGCCTTCATTTCGTTTAAAAATCATAAAAAAATGTGCATGAGAGTCAGAAAACATCTTGACCTCCTTTAAAATTTATGATAGTATACCACATCTGCTGAAGTGGTGGAATAGGTAGACACTAGGGACTTAAAATCCCTTGGCAGTAATGCCGTACGGGTTCAATTCCCGTCTTCAGCACAAGGCCTTAAACCAAAACGGTTTAAGGCTTTTTTTCTAATCTTCTTTTTTTTTCTTCCGATACTGAATATATAAGATTTTAATTCGGGAGGAATTAAATGAAAAAAGCAATCCTTATATTAATTTTGTCCTTAGCTCTTACTCATTTTTTAACCGGACAGGGAGAAATTATAAGCGAGGAAACTTATGCTTCGTACTATGGGGAAGCCTTTAACGGAAGGCCTACCGCAAACGGAGAAATCTTTGATATGAATGCTTACACGGCGGCTCATAAGACCCTTCCCTTCGGTACCCTTGTTGAGGTTACAAACTTAGAAAACGGAAAAAAGGTCATCGTAAGAATAAACGATAGAGGTCCCTTTGTAGGCAACCGCGAAATAGATGTTTCAAAGGCTGCAGCCGCCGCCTTGGATATGTTAGCCCACGGAGTTGTAAGAGTAAGCCTAAAAAAGATAAATCCGAATGATATGGGTTCTTTTACGGATGTTAAAACTAAAGAAGAAACCGGCACGAGAGCAAAGGACTTGGTAAAAACGGAAAAAAAGACTGTACAAGCTCCAAATTATACGGAATTTAATACAAGGAATCAAAGCCTTGTTTATACGCCTGCTAAAGCTTCGGAAACACCGGGAATTTTATGGCGAATTCAGCTGGGAGCATTTAAGCGTGAAGAAAATGCCCTAAGGCTTGTCAAAAAATTAAGAAAGATAGGTTTTGAACCTGCTTATGAAAAAACGGAAACGACCACCAGAGTTGTTTTATACGGAATAAGACCTCAGGACCTCGAAAAAGTAAAAAGAGTGCTTGAGCTCAATTCTTTTAACGATTATATATTACGCCAAGAAAGTTGGTAAAACATAGAACCTCCTAAAATAATTTTTCCCGAGCTCCAAAAGGGGTTCGGGTTTTTTATTAAAACTCACCGTAAAAATCTATTTTAGTATATAAAATATAAAGCCTAAATTGATACGGGCATAATGCAGGGAAGCCCCGGCAGACCCTGAAGCAGACACCTCTTTTAATAATCCGGACTTAAGAAAATAAACAAAGGATTTTCCGTTATAAGCCGTTATCGAGGTGTAATCAACGGAAGAAAAAAAAGAAAAAAACTTTGAAAGCTTTTTCTCTGCCGAAAGATATAAATAAAAAGACAGATTTTTCTTTTTAAAAACATCTACAAATTTTAAACCTTCAACACCCCTCATATAATGGAAATCCTCTGCAAAGCCTAGGGCATTAGGACAAAGCTGAGTAGACAAATCAATCTTCCAATATCGTGGAAGCTCAAATCTAAATAGAATTCCTATACTAGGCAAAATAAAGGTTTGGCTGTACCTGATTCCTAGTCCTGTCATAGGAGTTATAGGAGTATCGGGTAAAACCGGACTTGGCGGATTTGTATCAGGAGGATACTTACGATAGCCGTCTACTGCATCCCATGAATTTAAAATATACCTTATTCCTATGGAAGGGGAACAATAGATTTTTATTTTTTTATCCGAATATGTTTTATACACAACAAGAGGTTTCATAAAACCCAGGTTTAAACTTAAATCCAGACCCTTTTTAATATAGGCCTTGTGCTCCGAAAATTTAGTTAACATTGAAGGATCATAGGGATTAAGGTAGTCATAATCAAACATCTTTCCGGAATAAGAAGGAATTATAAATGAAGAAAAAAAGGAAAGGTAAAAGCCGTTTTTAAGTTTAAATTCGGTACAGGCAGTAAGGCCTCCGGCAGGCAAAATAGGCCAATCAAGCTTGCTTTTAATTAGTGAATCACTTCTAAAGACATACTCGAAACCGGAGCCTGCTATCAAAGACGGAGAAACAGAAAGGTTAAATGAATATCTTCCTTCTTCACCTATGACAGTTTTAGCACTTATAAAAAGAATAAGAAAAATAATTATCCGCCTGTAAAAATCCCTCATACCAAGCATTAGTTTAGTTGGTCTTAGGTTCTATGTCAAGTATTGTTTAAAGCCGGTGTAAATATAAAAAGGAAATTTATAAAGAATTAATAAATTAGTCTGGTAAAATTTTAAAAAGCATTATATAATGTAGGCAGGAGGATGCCTATGGCAAAAGTTCTTTCCATAATATTGGGAGGCGGAAAAGGAACACGTCTTTATCCGCTTACTATGCATCGGTCTAAACCGGCCGTACCTTTCGGAGGTAAACATCGAATTATCGATATCCCTCTTTCGAACTGTATAAATTCCGGTTTTAGGAACATTTATATTATAACACAGTTTAACTCGGCATCTTTGCATATCCATATTGCAAAGGCCTATACCTTCGACAGTTTTTCAAACGGCTTTGTCGAAATTCTTGCAGCCGAACAAACTTTTGATAATACGGGATGGTATGAAGGAACGGCTGACTCTATCAGAAAAAATCTTCATCATTTCAGACATCAAAATCCCTCTCATTATTTGATTCTTGCAGGAGATCAGCTGTACCGCATGGATCTAAAAAAATTTTTAAATTTTCATAAAGAATCGGGATCCGATATTACCGTTGCCTGCACACCCGTAACACGGGAAGATGCTTCAGGTTTCGGAATTATGAAGGTAAACTCGGATTCGGTAATTACCGAGTTTATGGAAAAACCGGGCACCGAAAAAAATATAGACGATTGGAAAATTCCCGGAAAATCTCTTATCAAGCCTGATGATCCGAATAAACAATATCTGGCTTCTATGGGTATCTATATTTTTGGTGCAAAAGTTATGGAAGAATGTTTAGACAGCGATCATACCGACTTCGGAAAAGAAGTAATTCCTGCAGCAATAAACGGGGGATACAAGGTTTCAGCCTTTCCTCATAACGGATATTGGTCAGATATAGGAACAATCAAGTCTTTTTATGATGCAACCCTTGACCTCACCGAAATAAAACCTCAATTCGACTTTTATGATGCCGACAGCCCGATATACACACATAACCGAAACTTACCTCCATCAAAGGTAAACTATGCACATTTAAGCAGGTCTATGTGCAGTGACGGCTGCGTTATCACAAATGCAACCATAAATCATTCTGTCATAGGAGTCCGTTCAATTATAGAATCAGGCAGCTTTGTAGAAGACTCCATCTGTATGGGTGCCGACTATTACGAAACCCATGAAGAAAAAGAAGCCCGCTTAAAAGAAGGAGGGCCTAACTTGGGCATAGGAAATCATTGCCGTATACGCTCTGCAATAATAGACAAAAATGTTCGTATAGGCAATAACGTATCCATAGGTATGGACCAAACACCTCCCGACGGCGACTACGGCTTCTATCATGTTATAGACGGAATATACGTTATAGTAAAAAATTCTATAATACCTGATAATACTTCAATATAAAAATGCGGCGCATCAGTTGGATTCGGTTTTGCATTCGACCGATGCGCTGTAAGCATTTTCATAATCGGTGTTTTCTTTAATGCTGATTATTATGTCATCATCTTCTGCCGAAAAATCTACAAGGGCGGTTTTACCCTTTGAGAACTCTCCGCTTATTATTTTAACCGATAAGGCATCTTCTATCTTATTTTGAAGAAGCCTTCTCATAGGGCGTGCACCGTAAGCCGGATCATATCCCTTATCTGCAAAGAAATCTTCAGCCTCTTTTGAAAGCTCAATATACAGATCTAACTTTGCAATTCTATCTTCAAATTTTTTAAGCTCAAGTTTTAATACTCGTTTGATGTCATCTTTATCGAGAGGTCTAAAAACAAGCATTTCATCAATTCTGTTTATAAACTCAGGCGATAAGAATTTTTTTATTTCGTTAAGAGCACTAGCCTGTATTTCGGAATAGGCCATTACTCCATCTCCCGTGGGATTAAAGCCCAGCCGGTTTTCCTTTATGATGGACTTTGAGCCTGCATTACTGGTCATAATAATAACGGTGTTTTTAAAATTTACAATATGCCCGCGGCTGTCTCTAAGCTCTCCTTCTTCTAAAATCTGCAAAAGAATATTAAAGACATCCGGATGAGCTTTTTCAACCTCATCCAAAAGCAAAACGGAATAAGGATTGCGTCTTATTTTTTCGGTTAAAAATCCTCCGGAATCAAAACCGACATATCCGGGAGGAGCACCTATAAGTTTGGCAGCATTATGTTTTTCCATATAATCGCTCATATCGACTCTGATTAAGGCCTCTTTTGTGCCGAATAAAAATTCGGCAAGAGTTTTTGCAAGAAGAGTTTTTCCGACACCTGTAGGCCCTAAAAATAAAAATGAACCTATGGGCCTGTCAGGAGATGAAATACCTGCGCGGGACCTTCTGATTGAATTGGATAAAATCGATATGGGTTCATCCTGACCTACAACCGATTTTTTTAATTCCTCTTCAATGTGAAGCATCCGCTCAGCCTCATCTTGGCTTAATTTATTTACGGGAATATCCGTCATCATTGCAACAACCTCTGCTATATCGTTTTCATCGACATAGGATATAGGATGTTGATAAGAAGTCATCCACTTATTTTTAATTTGATATATGTCGTTTTTTAGATCTAAGACTTCATCTCTAATTAAGGCGGCTTTTTCGTAGTTTTGCATCTCAACCATCTCGGCTTTTTCAAGCATTAAAACCTTTATCTTGTCTTCTATTTCAAAAAGCTCGCCGGGTCTTTTGTCAAGGACGGTTTTTTTCATCGCGCCTGCTTCATCCAATACATCAATAGCTTTGTCAGGGAAAAATCTGTCAGGGATATACCGTTTTGCATACTCAATGATCTTTGTTATGGTTTCAGGCTCATAAAGTACATTGTGGTGTTCTTCATACTTATGTTTTATACCGCATATTATATCAAAGGTTTCTTCAGGATTAGGCTCCTTTATTTGGATTAATTGGAAGCGCCTCTCAAGAGCCAAGTCGTTTTTAAAATATCTTCTGTATTCGTCAATTGTTGTAGCCCCGATACATTGTATTTCGCCTCTGGCTAGGGCAGGCTTTAAAATATTGGCTGCATCCATAGCCCCTTGAGAGCCGCCCGTACCGATGAGGGTATGAATTTCATCTATAAACAAAATTATATTTTTATTTTCTTTTATCTCATTTATAATTTGCTTTAACCTTTCTTCAAACTGACCTCTGTACTTTGTTCCTGCAATTACCGAGCCTAGGTCTAAAGAAATAATACTTTTGTTGAGCAAATCGTGAGGTACGTTTTCATTTATTATGGCAAAGGCCAAACCTTCAACAATGGATGTCTTTCCTATTCCGGGCTCTCCTACAAGGATCGGATTATTTTTTGTTCTTCGGGAAAGAATTTGAATGAGCCTTCTGATTTCTTTTTCGCGGCCTATTATAGGATCCGGGCTGCCGGAGCTGACAATATCGGTTAGGTTTCGCCCGAATTCGGAAAGAGCTGATGGTTTTGATTTAGATACGTCGGCTGTTTTAGATGTCCGGACAGTTTCCATCTGATCCGTTATTTTTAATATCATCATCCTTATATCTTCAGTTAAGATATTATACCTCATAAAGAAATCGGATATTATGGAATTTTCCTCTCTGGCAAGAGCTACAAGAATATGCTCCGTACCGACAACACTTTGCCTCATGGTCCTTGCCTCTATTGTTGCAAGATCTACCAGAGTTTTAATTCTTCGGGAAGGAGGAATTTCACCTATGATCCTATCTCCTGTACGGATAGGAGTGTTTTGTTCTATAAAAAGCTGTAAATTGAGAATATCGATATTTAATTTTTGAAGAATTATGTAGCCTCTGCCTACCTTATTGCGGATTAGGGCAGATAAAATATGCTCGGGTTGAAACAGATCCGCATTAACCCGTCTGGCTTCCTGCTGACCGAAAAGAGTAAGCAGCTTATGAGCATCTTGTGAAAGACCTTGACACATATAACACCTCACATTATAATTCGGACTTTTGAGCAAAGTTCTTGAATGGTACGAGCCCTATATTCTTCTATCGAAAAATCGCTTAAATTTCTATCGGCTAAACCCATATGGCTGTTAAGCAATAAAAAAGCAAGATGTCCCATTTGGGATTTAAAAATCATCGAGTTACATTCTTCATTGGTAATACCTGTAATCAAGCCCATATTTAAGCCGAACTTTATTTTAAAAACTATATCGGCAGCTTCCTTAAAATCCATAAGCTTTGCACTTTGAGCTATTGCAATAGCTCTTCGAAGCATGTCCTCAACCTTTAATGTATTTTCATTCAGAAAATTTTTTCTTTTCTCTCTTTCAATTTCAATGATAGTATTTACACCTGCGATAAAATCCGCCGTTTGAATATCCTCATTATCGCCTGCCGATACGGCACTTGAAATCAAAAAAAGAGCTCCTATGGAATTTTTGGAATTAGGCGAATAGTAGCCGGCAACATTAAGATTACTTTGTTTTGTTAATTCCAAAACCGAGCCCAGACAGTTGGAATAAAGGACACCCGGCAGAGAGCATAAAACCGAAAATTTTACCCCTGTACCGATTTCCATAAGGTTGGAAGTTAAAAAACCTAAGTCCCTATCTTCCGCAAATTTAATTTTTTCCCTCATTTTGACTTCCATAAAGGAGGCCCTTGCATAAACTTCTTCAGGGTCCATTCCGGCAGCAAAAGAAGTTATGTTTACATGATCTTCAAGGTTCAAGCCTATATAAAGAGAACCGTTTTCATGTACTAAAACAGCCTTTTCTATCTTTTCAGGCATATCGGGAAGAAGAATTCCTTTTTCTTCAAGTAATTTGATGGAAAGCGGATCTATTGCTCTAAGTTTTAATTTTTTAAAATAAGCGGAATCACCCAAAGAGCAAAAAAAAGAAAAAACAAGCGAAACAACATCAACCGAGTCGCAAAGACTAATTTTGTTCGGAAACAAAAAACCCGATATATTGCGGGCTATATCACAACGGCTGTATAGGACAATATCGGTGTTGGGACCGTTTTCCGTATACCAGCCATCAAGTCTTGATATCATGGTTTTTCTCCAAAGCTTTGATCTCATCCCTTAAGGCGGCAGCCCTCTCATAATCTTCGATTTCGACAGCTTTTTTTAGTTCTTCACGTAATTCTTGAGAACTATGAGTTTCAAAAAAGGTTTCAGGGACCTGATCATCCGAGGTAAAGCCCGAATACTTTAGATTTTTCTTCTTTTTTCCCAATATTTCCATAATTTCGGTTTTAAAAAACGAAAAACACTCCGTGCATCCTATAATTTGTTTAGATTCTATGTCTCTAAAACTTAATCCGCATATAGGACATTGCCCCGATTTTTTGCAGTCATCATTGTCGATATCATTAGATCCAAGGAGTTTTGTTATGGAAATATCAATAGTTTCAGAAAACATACCAAACCCGAGCCTTTGTGAGCAAGCCGGACACAGATAAATATTTTTAGTCACACCGTCTGCAACTTGTTCCACAGAAACCGCAGCTTCGTTTAATTTACACATATCGCAAATCATAATTTCCTCATAATTTCTATCGGCTTTTCTTTTCCTGCCCGTACTGCAGGAACCAAACACACTACTACTGATAATATTAACATACAAACGGCTATTATGTAAAGGTCAAAAAAATTTAATTTTACGGGAATATGCTCCAAATAATAGGCCGGGTCCAAAAGGTGAATTTCAAGAGGTTTTCCGCCCCCGTAAAAGAAGACATAAAACAAGTTTTGAAGATAGTTTAAAATCTTCTCGGCATAGGCAAAAATTTCGTTTATATGCAAGGCGGTTAAAATACCTAAGGGCATTCCTAAAATAATCCCGCCTAAACTTGTTAAAAGGCCGGCAAGCAAAAAAGCAAGACTTATGGAGGAAGGATGGGCTCCGGCCGCCTTGAGGATGGCTATCTCCCTTCTTCTTTCCATTACAAGCATAACAATTGCTGAAGAAATATTGGCAGAAGCCACCAAAACTATCAAAAACATGATAAAAAGCAAAATATTCTTTGTAGTTTTAAAGGAGGTAAAGGCAGGGCGATTTAAGTCGGCCCAAGAATATATAGAAAAAGTTTCCGGTAATATTGAGCTTAATTTTAATTGAAGGGCCTGCATCTTATCATCATCAAAGGGATCCTTTGTCGAAACCACTATTGAGGTTAAAGAAGAAGTCATCGGCATAATCTTTAAGCCTTCAGATAGGGGAATAAAAACCCATAGGGCATCCAACTCTTGGTAACCTGAAGATATAAGCCCTGAAATTTTAAATGCACTTACACGGGGAATAGTTTTACCTTTTTCGTTTTTATTTAAGGTTATAATCCTGCATGTATCCCCTACTTTTAAGCCGAGTTTTTCCGCTATCTTAGCTCCCAAAATTGCCGACTTATTATTTTCAAATTCGAGAGAACCGGATATTACTCTTATCAGGTTAAGAGCCTTGATATTTTGAGTAAAAAATTCGGGCTCGACTGCACGGATAGTTCCTCCGCTTCTTCCGTTTTTACCTATAACCAGACCGTTTCCCTGTCTTTCGATCCAAGCATTTTCGATAAAGTTACCCTCATAAAACTCAAGAATTAATGAACGGGCATCCTTCTCCGTTTCGGCATTTTTATAAGTTGATAAGGGCCGCATATCTATGGCTTGAAGGTGTCCGGTTCCAAGCTCTATTGTACGGGAAGTGATTCCCTGAATCATACCGTCAGAGACAACTAAAACGACAATGAGCGGAATTATACTTATGCCTATACCCAAAACGGCACCGAACAAGCTTTTGCGGGCATTGGAAACCGTCTTTCCCGAACCTATGCCTAAAAATCTAAATGCCATTTTTATAAAGACTAAATTTTTCATACTTCTTCCAAATTGCCCTTATAAAGTTTATAAGAAATATCCGTCATTGAGGCTATTTTTTGATCGTGGGTAACAAGCACCAAGGTCTTTTTGTGTTTATCGACAACAGAAAATAAAAGGTTTTGAACGGTCTCGGCATTTGCAGGGTCCAAGTTTCCGGTGGGTTCATCTGCAAGAATAAGAGAGGGGCTGTTTATCAAGGAGCGGGCAACTGCAACCCTCTGTCTTTCTCCTCCGGAAAGCTGAGAAGGAAAATGGCCTTTGCGTTCTGCCAACTTTACATCCTCCAAGAGAGAGAGAGCTTTTTCTTTTATTTCTTTTTTAGGCTTTCCTGCAATCAGGGCAGGAAGCATTACGTTTTCAAGAGCGGTAAAATCTTTTAACAAATAATGAAACTGAAAAACCAAACCTAAAAATGAACTTCGGTACTCGGTGAGGGATTTTTCATCGAGGGAATGAACCTTATAAGAGCCTGCCAGGATTTCTCCGCTGTCTGCCGACTCAAGGCCGCCCAAGATATTTAAAAAGGTACTTTTACCCGAACCTGATTCTCCGGTAATCGAAATCTTTTTCCCTTCTTCAATGGAAAAATTAAGCTTATCGAATATAACGAGCTTTTCGCTTGCCGAAGAAAATGTTTTGGTTAAATTGGAAATTAAAACAATATTCCTACTCATAGCGTAATACCTCCGCAGGCTTTAATTTTAATATGCGCCTTGAAGCTGCCATTGCGGCAGCGGATGACGAAAAAATGCCGAATAAAAAAATGAGCAAAATTTCATTAAAAAATATTCTGACAGGAACGGTTTCCATATAAAAATAGACAGGACTGAATACTGCAAAATCCGCATCGGACGAACTTTGAAATAAGATAAATACAAAGGTCAAGACCGAATTGACTATATTTTCTATTAAAGCAAAAATGGAATTTATTTGAACCGAGAGCAAAAGACCCAATAAAAGGCCGGCACTTGCCCCTATCAAACCTATCGTAAATCCGTTTGCAATAAAAAGAGCCTGAATGTGTTTTGAATATGCACCAAGAGATGACAATACGGAAATTTCCTCCCGTCTTTCATAAATTGAACGTCTCATTCCGTTATAGATATTAACCGACACAACCAAGAAAATCAAAAACACCAAAAGCATCATCATATTTTTTTCTATTCTAAGAGCCCCGAAAAAAGCATGATTATAAGAGCGCCATGATTCCGATTTTAAGTTAATCGAGGAAGCATTTAGGGATGATATATAGGCGGCATCATTGTTTTGATTTTGTAGTTTGACGGAGGCATACAGCTTTGATTCTTTTCCGAATAGTTTTTCTCCGCTTTCTAACGATATAAAAGCAAACGAAGAATCGACCTCATAATATCCGGTCTTAAAAATACCCGTAACAGTTAAGTCTTGATTTTCAGGAAAAAGGCTTGTCTCGGATGAGCCTGAGGCGGCTATAATATTTACGTTATCCCCAACCTTTACGCCAAGCTGGCGGGCCAGCTCATACCCCAAAATAACGGCATCTTCTTTTAAGATGTTAAAGGACCCATAAGATATTTTTAAGGCCTCACAAAAGCCCTTATCTTTTTGCATTATATCTTCTTCCACTGCGCGGATTAAAACGCCGTGCTGCCTGCCGTAATTTCCCTGCATAAGAGTTTGGGATTCTTGAAAAATAAAAAAGGCTTCATGAAGGTTTAAATTTTCGGCTTTTGTTAAATCTTCTTTTTCGCCGTATAACCTTATATGCCCTGAGCTTACCTGCATAATTGTATCGATATAACCCATTTGAAGACCGTTCATTATTGATAGAATTACAGTCAATACCATTACTCCGAAGGCAATCCCCAATATAGAAAAAAGAGTAGCGATTGAGGAGCGGCCCTTTGTATCTGCGGAGTTAAATCTATGTAAAACAAAAAAAATCCATCTATAATTACGCTTTTTCATCTTATGTTTCTTCCTCTACTACTCCGATTTCTTTTCCGTATTCGAATAAATGGACTATCTTTTTATCCGTCATATACTCGGTGTAAGAAATTTTATTTCCGTTTACAAAATCTGTTTTGGATTTTGTTTTATTTTCAGACCCGTATTCAAATTTTGAAATATATTCAATCCCATCTTTTTTTAAAAAGGATTCAATTAATAAATTATTCTCATCGTAGGTATAAATATTTTTTTCAAGTTCATTTTTACCTTCGACATCGTAAATAATTTTTTCGGTTTCCATTCTTTTTTTATTATATTTTATTTTGATAAGTTTATCGGATAAAACAACTTCGCAAGATTCGGGATATCCGTCTTTGTAGGTATATGTCTTTTTTTCTATGAGTTTATCTTTTTCATATAAAACGGACATAAGAGGTCTGCCGTCATCATCCAGTTTTTCAAAAAACCATCGATCTTCAAAACAGGCCGTAAGCCCTGAGCTTTGAATGGAGTAAAAACCCTTATCAAGTTCTTCCGGCTCTTTTTCGTTTTCGGATAAATTTTGATTTTCGTTACCGGAAGGTGATTGAGTATGGGCACTTTCTGCTGCCGCAGGAGGCGATTGAACATCGGCACTTTCCGCTGCCGCAGGGGGCGACTGAACATCGGCATTTTCCGTTCCGTCTGCAAAAATAAAAAGAGAAAATAAAATAAAAACAAAAAATAATAGTTTTTTTAAACTCATTTATATTTTTCCGATAAATTCCTTTACATAATTTTCAGCCGAAAAAGGAGATATGTTTTCATACTTTTCGCCGGTTCCGACGAAGAGCATGGGAAGATTGAGCTCTTTTCCTGCCGTAACGGCAACACCGCCCTTTGCCGTAGAGTCATACTTTGTTAAAAAAACTGCATCCACTCCTATAGCTTCATGGAAGACTTCGGCCTGCCTTAGACCGTTTTGGCCTGTTGTTGCATCCAAAACCAATATCTTTTTATAGCAGCCCTCAGAGGCCTTTGACTTTGCAATCCTGTCTATTTTTTGAAGCTCTCTTACAAGGTTTTCTTTATTGTGAAGTCTCCCTGCCGTGTCTGCAAGGACGAGGCCGCCTCCTGCAGCAGCCATGGCATCCCCTGCATCAAAGATAACGGCACCGGGATCTCCGCCATGCTGATGAGCAACCACCCTCACATCATTTTTTTCACCATGAAATTTCAGTTGCTCTATGGCAGCTGCTCTAAAGGTATCTCCGGCAGCCAAAATGATGGGAATATCGCATTTTTGTTTATAATAAGAAGCCATCTTTCCTATTGAGGTTGTCTTTCCTACCCCGTTTACACCCAGAACAAGATAAATAGAAACCTTACCCTTCTCAGGTTCTAAGGAGGTTACCTTTACATAGGGTAATAAAATATTATAAAGACCGTTTAAAACATCGCCTTCAGAAACAAGCTTTTCCTTTTTACATAAATCTCTTAAAGAGGCTTCAATTTCGAGAGCTGTTTTTGCTCCTATGTCACCTTCTATCAGGGTATCGGTTAAATCTTCAAAAAAAGATTCATCCGGGCCCTTATATAAACCGAATAGTTTTTTTAATCCGGCAGCAAAACTTTTATTCTTCATTTTTATTCTCCTCATCTTTAATAATAGGTTTATCGGCTATAGACTGATCTCCGGCAGGTTTATCAAGAGCAGTTTCTTCATAAACAGGATCGGAGTAGTTAGGTTTTATCTTTCGGGGTAAGGCCCTATCTGCCTTTACAAGATAGATTATTAACTGTATAAAATAATTAACTCCCAAAGCAATCGTAATTCCCTGAAAAACATTTTGAGTCATGCCCAGCCTGTTTATACGCTCAACCTTGGACTGTTGATAAGGAACCTTACCGCTTTTAAAAGCATATACCTCATCATCCACTCTGGATTTTAAAATCATTGTTATGGGCAAACTTATGTACAAGGCGCCTAAAGACCAATATAAAATTTTCCGTTGAGTTTCTATCGAATCTTTTACATTTTTTTTGTTTAACTTTATTATCATATTTTGAACATTTTGCCGTGAAAAACTATTATTTGAAGGCTCAAGAACTCCGAAGGTATGCACCCCCTTTTCTTCAAATTCAAAAATAGATTTCATTTTAGGGATGGTTATGATTCCGGGTATTCGAATGGAATATTGGGATTTAAAAAATAAATTGGGGGAACCGCTTTTAAGATTAAAACCTATTGTTTCGGTTTTTTCTTTTTTTAAATTAATCTTTAAGGTATAGGCATCTTTATTTTTTAGCTCTATTTTTTTTGCTTCCTCAACATAATCTTGAGCAGAAGCCCCTATTTGATAAAATCCCTCACGCAATGTTACGGGTTTTGAAAAGTCCCGTATAAGCTTACCGTCAATATAAACCTTGGCGTTTTTAGGATTTACCTCAAAGAAGACTTTTACTTCTTTTGTATTTTGAATAATTGTGTATATTTGACGCACCAGCATTTCTACGACTTTTTCAACATCGTCGTATCTTCCGGCCCCTGAAAATTCGTGAACCTTCATTCCGGAAAGTCCTGTATCCAAATAAGCGGTTATAACCATATAACCGGAAATATCTTTTACCGAGCCGTAAATAAGAGCCGATATATTTTCTTTTTTTAAGCTTTCACCTAAGTCGGCATTTTCAGACATCTTGTACAGAGTCTCCCCATATTTCCACAAGCTTATATTTTTAGGCTGACCTGAAGTAAAAAAACGGTTTTCTTCTATTTTGATATCTATACCGGCATCGTAAATACCTTTTTCTTTTTTTAAAATTTCCTCCGTAAGTTTTTTTTCTTTTTCATCTTTTACTTTTTTATCTTCAACGGATAAAAAAAGCTCATCCCTGTCCTTAATAAGTTTTGCCCTTTCTTTTATAAGTTTTAGTTTTTTGTTTGAAGCTTCCATCAAGGCCCGCATTTTTTTTTCTTCAAAGGGTACTATTCTTTTTGAGCCGGTATCCATGTAGATTAAAAACATTTGAGGCACTATCGTTTTATAGCTTTGATAAGAGGAAGGAAGTCCTTCCGTTTTGAATTCGGAAACGGCAATAGTCCAATCGGAATTTTCATCTTCAGTTTTTTGTGCAAACAAAAAAGAAACTATAAAAAAAAAGACCGATAAAAAAATAAGCTTTTTCAATTTAAAGGAAGAGCTCATAAGCAGTTTATAACTCCTTTTTCGGTAAAGGGGCATAATAAAAAGTCTGAGGCCCCGCAGATAAGAGCCTTTTCTGCAAGACCTTCATCCCCTATAGAAGAAATAACGACAAATTGGGTACCCGGACTTTTTTGTCGAAAAGCGGCAGTATCGGTAAAAAGCTTTGAGTCAAAAAAAACAAGGCGGACATTTTCACTTATTAATGTATGCAAAAGGGAGACTTGAGGCAAAATCTTAATTGTTTCGTTTACATGAGAAAGACATATTGCCCTTATATCGGCTGCTAAAAATTCGGATTTGCATACAATACATATCATAGAGAATCGTCCTCATCAATGCTCATATCTTCAATCTTTGTATTTAAAAAGCTGTTTATAAACTCGTCTATATCTCCGTCCATTACAGCCTGAATATTTCCGGTTTCATACTTGGTTCTATGATCTTTTACCATTGTATAAGGTTGAAAAACATAGGAACGGATCTGATTGCCCCAGGAAATACCTTTTTTTTCGGCGGCAAATTTCATGTTCTCTTTTTCTTTTTGCTCTTCATAATAATTATAAAGCCTTGATTTTAGAACATTCATTGCCGTGGCCTTATTGCTGATTTGGCTCCTTTGACTTTGACAGGCAACAACTATACCTGTGGGAATATGGGTAATGCGGACGGCCGAGTCGGTTTTGTTTACGTGCTGACCTCCGGCACCTCCGGCACGGTAGGTATCGATGCGCAGGTCTTCAGGCCTTATATCGACTTCTATCGTATCATCAAGAACGGGAAAGGCAAACACGGAAGTAAAGGACGTATGTCTCCTGCCGTTGGAATCGAAGGGGCTTATGCGTACCAAGCGGTGAATTCCCGTTTCGCTTTTTAAAAGACCGAAGGCAAAATCACCCGAAATCTGAAAGGTAGCGGACTTTATCCCTCCCTCAGCTTCAATCAAATCTATGACTTCGGTTTTAAAGCCGCGGGATTCACACCAGCGCAAATACATACGCACCAGCATACTTGCCCAATCACAGGCCTCCGTTCCCCCGGCTCCGGCATGAACGGTAAGATAGGCATCGTTTTTATCGACCTCACCTGAAAGGAGGCTCAATATACTTAATTTTTTGTATTTTTCGTAAACGGAATTATAGCTTGAGCTGATCTCTTCGGCCAGCTCTTCATTGCCCGACTCATCTGAAAGCTCCATTAAAACTTCCAAATCCGAAACCTCATCCATGAGTTCCTGCCAAGGATAGATTCTGTTTTTAAGGGCCTTTATCTCACCCATGATTTTTTCGGCTTTTTTACTGTCATTCCAAAAATCGGGAGCTAAGGTTATAGCTTCTTTTTCGGCAATCTTTGATTTTACCGCCTCAGGGTCAAAGACGCCCCCAAATATTAGAGATATCGTTTTTTAATTCTTCTAAATTTGATCTATAGTCTTCCATAAGGTTACTTCTCCAATTTTTTTGCAGGCGGGCGCACAAGGACCCTCCTCCACTTTTTTTTATAAAGCGTAGTTATTGCCAATACATCCTGAATAGGATATTGGTAGAGACGGACGATGTCGTAATAATCGGTAACTCGGTCTATATCCTGCTTTAATGTAACAAGTCCTTCGTCATTTATTGTTACCGATTCCCAGCAAGCATGCTGAACCCGTTCAAAGCCGTTGGCCGTTAGAACTTCTGCCAGATGAGAAGCCGATTCCCTTCCTCCCGGATCTATAACAACTGAAACAAACATATACAACAGAATACGACAAAAGACAAACTTTGTCAAACCCCTAAGATAAGTAAAAATCTTTACTTATTATATACTTAAAAAAAAAGGCAAAAATGCCGATAAGTGTGGTATGGAAAATAGAAAAAACTTTGTTGAGGAGCTTTCGGTAATCCTTGAAACAAAAAGGAATGAATTTAACTCTCAAATTCTTCCCAAAGTGAGGGAAAACTACAATATTCAAAGCAGTGCACTCCACGCAATCAGAAGCACTCTTTTAAAAAAACGGGTCATCCATGATGATCCTTATAAATATGACAGTAAAATGACTGAGGTTGAAATTCCCAGCAAAGAGAACTTTGCAGATTCGGAAAAGGCCAGCGTTATAGGTACCCGCTTGGCCCACTATGAAACGATGCTGGAATTTGTCAACAACTACTATCAGTTTAATACCGAGTTTTTAACCCCAAAAAGAATTTCCATACTTCTCGAACTAAACAGTACCTTTATTTGGTCTGATTTTACAAATACATCGAATCATACAAATACGAGGGCCATAGCCGATATAATAAACAACCTTTTTAAAGGACCTGATCAGTTATCAAACAGCTTATTGAGGGATTCCGTAGCCCATCTTGGCAAAAGCGAGACCTATATCAATACCCAGCTTAAAAGCCTGTCGATCTTTCATCGGGAAGAATATAAACTTTTAATACGCAGAGAGATTATACCGTCAGTAAAGATAACCAAGGCCGACTGTGCAAATCCTTCAAATGTATTAAGAGAAATAAAAAAGATTTTCACACTAAAGCTCAAAAAAAAGCCTTTTTATACGGATCTTATAGTCGAAATAATCAGAGAAGATTACGGTGATGACTCGGCCATATTACAGCAGGAGATCTTATCACGACTTGAGGTTAAACCAAAGGAGAGCTCTTTTTCAAATCAAGAAGTAAATCATAGGCCTATTTTAATATCGGGCTTAAAGGTTCTTTCAAATTCGGCTCCTCACTTAAAGGCTGCTCTGGAAAAAATTAAAACTAATCAAGAACTGGTCTATAAGGCTGAAAATACCGTATTTAGAAAAATTGCCGAAATTTTCAGGCAGCTTTTAAAATTAGACCCTCCTGAAAAGTATATAACAATCATCATCACGGATAACATAAATCAAAATACAAAAAAACAAACAATCAACTATTCCGTTTTTGAAAAAGAAGTGCTTCAAAAAATAGCCTTATTCCAAAATATTTTGATGCCGAATTCGGCCGTTAATCAAAAGATAAAAACTATGCCGGATGAGCTTCTCTTTAACAGCCTTTCAAAGTACATAAGTGACAGCAATGAAATGTTAAAACAGCTCGGAGGACTTGACGAATTCTATAAAAACGTAAAACCCGAACTTAGAAGCAAAATACGAGGCATTAAGATAGAAATTACAACGATTACAAACTCGATTATAAAGGCAAACCAGTACAGGGCCGAATATCAAGCTCTGGCGGATGAGGTAAGCCATATGAAAAAACTCGGAGTTATCTAAAATATAGTCGGATTGAATAATAATATAAAAAACAATATAATAGGCTCCTATAAAAATTTTCATGGGAGATTATATGAAAAAAAGGCTTACAGCATTATTTTTGTTTTTACTATCCTTTTGTTTGTTTTCGCAAGAAAATCAATATCGGGAACTTAATATTTCCATAAACTCAGGAATACCCATGCTTCACCCCCATACAGCCTTTGATGCAGGAGAAGCCCAAATCTTAACAGCCCTTTATGAAGGGCTGTTTGTATACGACCCTTACACATTGCAGCCTGTGCCGGGCCTGGCAGAAAAATACACTGTTTCAGGCGGAAGAACATGGCGTTTTACAATCAGAAAAGAAGCCAAATTCGAAAACGGCAAGCCCATAACGGCCCAAACCTTTGCCGACTCATGGCTGAATCTTTTAAACCCGGCCGGGAATCACCCTTATGCTTCTCTTTTAGACTGCATAGACGGAGCCGCAGACTACCGTAACGGAAAGTTAAAGAATAAAAATCAGGTCGGAATCAAAGCCGAAAGCGAGCATGTTCTTTTGGTTTACACAAATACCGAAATTGAGCACCTCCCCAATATTCTATGTCATCACGCCTTTTCGGCCGTTGAGCACTCTCAACTTACGGCGGCCTTAAAATTTTCTAACATAGAAAAAATAGAAAAATTAAAAGACAGCTTTAAACCTACATCAAGCGGAGCTTACAAAATAAAGAAATTTTCGGAAAAAGAGCTGATTTTGGTAAAAAACGAAAACTATTGGGATAAAGAAAAGGTCGAAATTCCTCAAATCAATATCTTCCTTGACTTAAGTAAAGAAGCTGCTATCGAAAAATTTAATAAGGGAGAAATGGACTGGCTTTCGAGAAGCGATGTGATTTCGAAAATAGGAGATCAACGCAGTGTCAACATAGATCCTCTTTTTTCTACGAAGTATTTTTTCTTTAAGGCATCATCCACAAATGTGAAAAATTCCGAATTACGAAAGGCCCTTCTTTTAGCTATTCCATATGAGGAATTGCGCAAGGGCTATCCGATAAAAGCTGAAACCCTTATTTTTCCCCTTGCAGGCTATCCCAAAATCAAGGGTGTGAGCGAGTACAATCTTCAAAAAGCCCAAGAAATTATAAATAAGCTTAACTTAAAAGAAGAACAAAAAAAACTCGTTATAAAAATCCCTGAAGACACCTACTATCAAGAGCTTGCCGAAATTTTATCGTCTGCATGGTCAAAAATCGGCATAAAGACCGAGGTTAAAAGCCTACCTTTCACCAGCTATTACGGCAGTTTGAAATTAAACGATTACGATTTGGGAACAATCACATGGATAGGAGACTTTGCTGATCCTACAGCCTTTTTGGAAATGTTTCGCCCTGCTTCAAACCTAAACGATTCCGACTGGAAAAATGCGGAATTTGAACGCATAATACTTAAATCCCATTCCGAAAAAAACTTTAAAAAAAGGTATGAGATGTTAAGCAAGGCAGAGGAACTTTTGTTAGGCGAGAGCGTCATTATTCCGATATCCTATGGTCTGAGCGTAAACATTATAGACATTTACTCCATAGGCGGCTGGTATTCAAACGCAATAGATATACATCCCTTTAAGTTTATAAAATTTATCGAGCCCCGGCCCGTTCCCGGTCTTGTAAAATTAAATAAATAAGCTAAAACCGGCTTTTCCAAAACCGATACCCGTTTTACAAAAAAAATTCATTTTTTTATAAAACAGGTATTGACATTTTTTGTGATTTGTAATATTATCCATCTCATCGGGCGCTTAGCTCAGCTGGTACGAGCGTCTGGTTTACACCCAGAATGTCGGCGGTTCGATCCCGTCAGCGCCCATCTCTTTTCTTTTTACCACCCTTTAACAAATCATAAATATTTTATTAGATTTAATTTTTTAATCTGGCCGTATTTTATAAATTCAGCTTGTTTTAACTTTTTATTTTAGTAAGTGTTTAATCGGCATTGACAGACTTACGCCAATGGCGTATAATAAGATATGAAGATTATAGAAACGCCTGTTTTTACAAAACAAATAAATAAATTACTGGATGAAGATACATATAAACAATTTAAAGAATATCTAGTATGCAATCCATTAAAAGGTAAATTGATTAAAGGAGGCGCAGGAATACGAAAAATAAGATGGGGTAAAAAGAATACGGGAAAAAGTGGTGGTGTTAGGATTATCTATTTTATAAAAACAGAAACAAAGATATATTTGCTATTTGCTTATTCAAAAAGCGATGCGGAGAATATTACAAAAAAACAAATAAATATGCTGGCAAGTTTTATTAAAGATTTATAGGGAGTTTTTATGTTTAAAAGAAAAAAAATGAGTGATGAGATGTTTACTGAATTACTCCAAAGTGTAAAAGAAGCTGTTTTAATTGAAAAAGGAGAAATCCCCCCTTCAAGGGTTTTTGAAATAGAGCCTTTAGATATTGCTAAAATACGTGATAAGACAAATAAAACGCAAGAAGAATTTGCCGCTATGCTTAATATCAGTATAGGAACCCTACGAAACTGGGAACAAGGACGGCGTAAACCTGACGGAGCGGCCTTATCTCTCCTTAAAATTGTTTCGGCTAATCCGCAATATGTAGAAAGTGTGCTGAAAGGCGGTTAAAAATGGACTTCCTTGTGCATTTTTAACCTTAGAGCTTGCGGCAAGCACAAACTCTCAAAGCATAGAACCACGGACATCCGTGTCCGATTATAAACTGTATGTTCTTAGCTCTTTTTAATATTAATTTTAAAAAATTATATCTCTTCCTTCAGTAGTAAGACTGATACCGCCATGAGCAAGACCTGAATCTTTCCGAAAAAAGATAAGCCCTTCCTGCTGCATTTTTTCAAGTTCAGAGCCAATTTCTTCTCTTGAATATTGCCCCAAATATTTACTTATTTTTGAGTCAAAACTGGTCATAGGGATAAAATTATTATTTCCTATATTATTTTTAAACTCACGTATTATTAAAAATATTCCGTCTCTTAGCTTATTATTTACCATAAATATTACCTCTTTATTTAATTTTTTATCTTTGAACATACTCTCAGGGCCGGAATAGTCTTGTGGTAATACAGCTCCGGCGTTAATATTTTCCTGCCAATCCCAGCACCACTCCATTACATTTCCTGCGATGTCGTAAAGGCCATAATAATTAGGCTTTTTCTTTTTAACTTCATGGGTCTTTAGATCCGAATCTCCACCGTCAAGATTTGAATACCAAGCATATTCTATTAACCTATCCTTTTGATTTGTATTAGGCCATATATATTTTTTTCCTCCCTTAGCAGCCCACTCCCATTCTGCCTCCGTCGGAAGCCTAAAGCCGTTCTTACTCATATCTAGTTCAGCCTTATTCCAATCAGCATTATCGGTTGTGGGAATTTGATCAAAGGTAAGAGTATCAAAATCAACAGGACTTCCTCCAACTTTTACCGTATAGCAAGGTTCAAGATTAAGCTTTAGGCTGAGCTTATTACAAAAGGCTATTGCATGGTACCAGTTGATGTTTTCTACAGGACGCCTTTGTTGTACCTCTCCGGATGCAGGATTAGATTTAAAAACACTGGGATTTTTATCCATAACTTTGTTCCATAGCTCCTGCGTTACCTCAGTTTCTCCTATGTTGTAGGCTGAAAGCTGTATATCATGTAATCCATTATTATAGATATACTCTGCTCCCAGCTGATTCCCGGCACCGCTTACAGCCTTTATAGACTTCATCACAAAAGTTACACCTTCCACAGTGTAAGCCTTTCCGGGAGTATTAGGAATTACTTCGGAAGATTGACTTCCGCCTGATTTTCCCTGACCTGTAGGACAACCGGTTAATAAGCCGATAAAAAGTCCTGCAGCCAACAACAATGCAGTAAAACTTACTGCCCGATTTAAGACCTTAGTCTTAAATTTGAAATTAGTCTGTTTCATAACTAATTCTCCTTTTAAATAATTAAATTTATACAAAAAACCGCAAAGCCGAATAAAGCCTACTCTGCGGTTTGTACATTGAGAAAAATAAATATTAAAAGCTTTAATTAGAGATATTCTACTTAATAGCGAAATTGGGGGGGGGGTAAACTCAGGCTAATATTTTTTAACACACTAGCCGTGTGCAATAAATTAGAGTGCGAAAGATTTAACTTTAAGCCTAAGTAAGATTTAGCTATCATAGAAACAATATAGTCTAAAATATAAAAAAGATCAAGATGGAAAAATAAGGCAAAATTGTATCATAATAAACTATAAAAATTTTTTGTAGCTTGTGTTAAATACGGCGCCCAGTTTTTTTGCCATAGCTATACTTATAGGGCGGACTCCCCGCTCCATTCCGGAAACATTTTGTACATTGATACAAAGTTTTTCTGCAAGTCCAGCCTGTGTAAGATTGTCACGGTTTCTTAAAAGTTTTAATGTTTTTTGAGGTGTCATATTTTTTTGAATGTTCTTAAACCATTCGGTTTCAGTTACCTCTTCGTATTCGTCATCGTCATCATATTCGACGGTAACATGTTTGTATTGTGTTTTTACGAATGCCAATAAATCGGGCGGAATGTCGCCTTCAATTTTAATAAGGGGCATTTTCACGTGAACCTGCATAGTATACCTCCATTTCAATACCTTTGATTGTTTCTTTCCAACAGGCAATCCAATGATAGGATAGGTGGCAATGATATTTATTTTTGCCTAAAGAACTGAAATTAGGCCAGCATGTTTGCACGGGGCCTGATTCTTTTAAATCCAGTATTAGCTGGGCATATAGTTCTTGTTCTTTTTGCGGCATTTTTGCTACAGCTTTTGTTATCCGCTTTTTTTGGATTATCCTATACATATATAAATTATAATCATTTTTTGATTATATGTCAAGCTGTTTTTTTATTTTTGGTTAATAGCTTTTTTATTTTTGCGGTTTATAATTGGGCATTCCTAATTAGGAATGCTTAATTAGGAATGTGGAATTAAGCCGTTTCGGTTAGGCGTGCGTGGAGCGTTATGCCCATTGATCGAAGTATGTTAAAGACGGTTGAAAATGAGGGGTTGCCCTTTTCGGACAAAGAAGTATAAAGAGCTTCACGGCTTACGCCTATTTGTTTTGCAAGCTGTGTCATGCCTTTTGAACGGGATATTGCTCCAAGTACATTTATAACATCGGCAGGCTCGCCTTCTTCAAGGGCTGTGGATAAATAAATTAGTACGTCTTCGGCTGTTTCTATGTAATCTGCCATATCCCATTTAGTAACTTTCATTTCATACCTCCATAGCTATTTTGTAAGCGTTTTGTATATCTTTTAAATCGGAGTGGTACACTACCCCATTTTTTATAAGCATTTCTGCAAGAGGTCGGGGTTGCGGAAAGCAGATAAACGGTCTTGCGGCTTATAGGCTTTTCCCCATTGCTGGACAAAAGGCCGATTTTTTTGTAAAATGAATAGAACTTTAAATGCGGCTTTAAGGAGCATAGAAATAGATGTATAAAAGCGATTTTCCTTTGCTTATGCAAAATCCTAACATTCATTATTTGGATTCGGCGGCAACGGCACAAAGGCCTTTACAAGTTATAGAAGGCGTTAAAGAATATTTTTTACACTCAAACGGAAATGCGGGGCGGGGCTCTCATTCCCTTGCAATAGCTTCTTCCATTTTGGTTGAAGAAACAAGAAAAAAAACGGCCGAATTTATCGGGGCAGATAAAATAGAAAGCATTGTATTTACAAAAAATTCTACAGAGGCTTTAAACATCATCGCCTATTGCTACGGCTTATCGCAGCTTAAAAGCGGAGATGAAATTCTATTGGCTGTATCAAACCATCACGCAAATCTTGTACCTTGGCAGTTTGTTGCAAAACAAACGGGGGCAGCCCTAAAATTTATCTACCTAAATAAAAACGGCACTTTGGACATGAATGACTTTAAAGCAAAACTTTCGGCTAAAACGAAGGTTGTTGCCCTTTCAAGCGTGGTAAATGCAACAGGAATTATAAACCCTGTAGAAGAAGTTATAAAACTCGCCCATGAAAACGGAGCCGTTGTTGTAGTCGATGCAGCCCAATCGATAGCTCACTACAGGCAGAACGTATCGGCCCTTGACTGCGATTTTTTGGTTTTTTCGGGCCATAAGATTTTTTCCGACTTCGGAGCCGGAGTGCTTTACGGGAAAAAAGAGCTATTAGACAAGATGCCGCCTTTTTTATACGGCGGAGATATGATCAATTTTGTTACGGAAGATTCAAGCGAGTTTAAGGAAGCCCCTTATAAATACGAGGGCGGCACCCATGACACTTCCGCCATAGTTTCTCTTAAACACGCAATAGAATATATAGAAAAAATCGGCTATGCCAATATAGAAAAAACCGTAAAAGAATTGGACGATTATGCTCTTTCAGAATTAAAAAAACTCGATTTTGTTGAAACCTACGGAACCGATGCTCCGGAGCGGGCAGGCATAATCGCCTTTAATGTAAAAGATGTACACTCGCACGACACTTCCTATATCTTAAACGAGTACGGAGTCATGGTAAGAAGCGGACATCATTGTACTCAGCCCCTAATGGCTCACTTAAACATAAACTCCTGCTGCCGTGCAAGTTTTTCTATTTTTAACACAAAAGAAGACATCGATGTTATGATTACGGCCTTAAAAAAAGTAAAAAGCGTTTTTTTAAAGGATTAAAAAAGAATATTGATAAGGAAACATAAATGGATATAGATACAATTTATCAGGAAATGATTTTGGAATATTCCCGAAAAAAAGAAAACTGCCGGGAACTTTCGGGAGAAGGCGTAAAGATAGAAAGAGGTCATAACCCCTCATGCGGTGATGACCTTACCCTCCTCATCAGGGAAAAAGACGGAATCATCGAAGAGGCTTCTTTTTTAGGAAGGGGCTGTGCAATTTCTACGGCTTCTACAAATATGCTCATCGAACTTATAAAAGGAAAAAAAGCCGAAGAAGGCAAACGCAAGGTAGAAATATTTTTTAAGATGATGAACGGGAAAGAAGTTTCTGAAGAAGAAAAGGAAGAACTGGAAGATGCTCAAATCTTGGAATACTTTGCCCAAATGCCTGCCCGCATAAAATGTGCAACTTTAAGCTGGCACTCAGCCGATGTTCTTTTAAACGAAAAAAAAGGGACAGTGTAAAACAAAGTCCCTTTTTAATAAACAGCAAAACCAAGGCTTATTTTTCGATATCGCTTGATTTTACTTTTACAATATGGCCGGGGCCTGCATCAAAGATAATCACAAAGTCTTTTACCTTGATGTCGGCATATTTAATGATAACCTCATTGTTTTTGTCAAGCTTGGTCTTAAGAATAACCTTTTTTTTGGGATCCTTTTCCTTGGGGTTTTCAATGCGTATTTCGGTACCTGCAGCGGGTGAGCCGTCAGAAAAACCGCCTTCACAGGTAAAGGTTCCGTCGCCATTGTCATAGCAAAGCAACCTCGGGGCATGAGCAAACAAAAGAGCTGCTCCCAATACTAAAAAACAAATAAAAATAGCTGTTCTTTTTTTCATCTTTCCTTCTCCTATTAAAATTTTTTATTATAATATCAAATAAGTTCCTCTAAAGTCAATCAGACCTTAGAGGAATATCCATTTATTTTTGTATGAGTCCGCTTAAAATTTTGCGGCAAGAACCTTCAACGCGCTTTGCAATCATTTCGTTTGATGAATTTGCAGGTATGCAAGTCGGTTTTTCTTTAATTTTAGCAAAATCGGCATCTGTCATACCATACCAGAAGTGGAAATGCGCAGGGCTTCCTCCTGCACTCGTAAGAGAAATCGTTTTAAACATTCCTGCATCTTTTTTGTCTGTTTTAACGGCAAGCGATCCGGGTTTGGCGGCATTTTCGGCAGTTCTCTTATAAGCTGCCCTGTAAATTTCTTTTCCGTCCTTATACATTACAAATTCGTTCTTTCCATTCTCGGTAACAAATTCGATGTGAGTATAAAGCTCTGTTGTTCCGTATGCTTTTTTCATTTCGGCAATGATTTCGGCCTTTGTAAAGTCTCCGCCCTTAGGATTTTTTCCGGCAAATTCTTTGATGATTTTGTCGTAAGCAGCATTAACTTCAGCACTTGTATTATCGTAAATTAAGGAGCTGTTCATCCATTTTCCTTCTTTAGCATAAACGGCAAAGGGTGCAGGAAGTTTTGCAGCACTATTTTCTATCGATTTTTTAAAATTTTCCAAAAGTTTTTCATTGCTTGTCGAACCGTCAACATAGGTAGGCCAATAAGAAGGATCGGCTTTTTTTACAAGGGTATCAATATTCGTTTCGCCGAATCTTACATGCCAGTGAACCTGTCCTCCGTCATGGCTATGAGGATGAGTACAGATCATATACTTGGCCATAGTAAGTCCGCGTACATTTTTTACAGCCTCAAATGTTTCCCAAAAAGAACCTTCATAACCGGGCATAGGAACCTTGCCTAGATATTTATATTCGGCAACGATCTCTTTTTGTTTTCCGTCTGCATCAATAACGGTAAAACTTATCTTATTAGTCCCGTCAAATTTTACCCTTGCAAAAGGCGTCTTTCTTCTTCCTTCAATAGCATCTTTGATACCCTCTTGGGTATAATTTGAATTCTTTGATGCAGCTTCTTTGTATAATTCTTTCAAAGAAGGATCATTTTTTACAACATCCACCGAAACCCATTCACCTTTCCAGGCAGCAAGCTCCTTTCCGGGAATAAGTTTTTCAACTTCAGCCTTAGCCGACTTAACGGCTTCAGGCATGGACTTACATGCAGTAAATGCTACCGCAACAGCAATCAAAATAAGTGCAATTTTTGCACCGATTTTTTTATTAGACATAAACATCTCCTTAAAATAAAATTATGACTAAATGCTGCCGATTTATATTTAAACAATCGGCAGCAATTTCATTTTTAATAACAGAACTATTTTCCGGTTAATGCTGAAAGAGTTCTTTTTGCGGATCTTTCAATACCGCTAGCTCGGATATCGGCAGGAACATCTACCTTGTAACAGGTAGGAGTACCTCTCTGAGCAGCAATATCCTCTTCGGTTGCTCCGTACCACAAATGGAAGTGATAATTAGGAGCACCATGAACAACTACAAAGGATATAAGAGAGAACATTCCGGCATCTTTCTTTTCGGCTTTCATTGTCATATAAGCCTTTGCCTTGCCGGGCGCAACTCTTACATAGTTTGATCTGAAGATTTCTTTCGAACCTTTAAAAACTATAAGCTCATTTTTTCCGTCTTTTATATTAAACTCAAGATGAGTAAAATCTTTTAAACTGTCATCGCTTTTTTGCAATTCTGCAATAATTTCTGCTCTGGTAAAGTCTCCGCCCTTAGGATTTTTTCCTTCAAACTCTTTGATGAGCTTAGCATAGACATCCATAACCTCTTTGCTTGAATTTTCAAAAACAAGGAGACTATTGATCCACCTTCCGTGTTCTGCATAAGACTTAAAGGGAGCTGCATCCGTCCATTTAGGCATAGTTTCAATTGAAGATTCTGCACCCTTTAACATATCGTTCTTTTTTGTTGAGGCCGGAACAAAGGTAGGCCATGATTTTTCTCCGTTTATAAGCCAATCAAAACCGTAGTAGCCGAAACGAACATGCCAATGAAGAGGACCATCTCCGTGTTGATGAGGAGGCATAATAATCATATTTTTTACAGCCTGCAATTCTTTTCCTGGGTTTACCGCTTCAAACGTATACCAAAGTGAACCCTCATAACCGGGAACAGCCTTCGTACCCATGTATTTGTATTCACATACTACATTGGATTTACTACCGTCTTTCTTCTGCATTGTAAGAGTAACCTTATTGGTACCGTTAAATTTCATAGCGGTTACAGAACTTCCATACATATCTTTGACGGCAGCCTTCAAACCGCCTTCAGTATAATAAGGCATTCCTTCAGCAGTCTTCTTATAGGCTGCATTCAATGACTCATCATTCATTACCGTATAAGTAGAAACCCATTTACCTTTCCAAGCTGCAAGTTCTTGTCCTGCTACCAATTTATCGGGACTTACTTCCACTACAGCAGGCATAGACTTACATGCAGTAAATAAAACTGCAAGTGTAACCAATATAAGTGCAATCTTTGCACCCATTCTTTTATTAACCATAAAATAAAACTCCTTTAAGTTAATAAGTTAAATATATCTAACATTTAATTCGAGAGAACCCCGAATTAAAGCAAGTTAGTCTACTTTTTTTCTTCCATAGAACAGCCACAGCATCCGCAACCGCAGCCGCTCTTAGGATTGATGTTTTTTTCTCCGCAGTTGCAGGCCGAAGCCTTACCCTTAAATATCCTGTAATATTTACGGATGAGTAAGATGATAACGCCTGCAACTATGGAAATAGTCAAGACCATTCCTAATGTCATAAGGACATTCCTTATTTTACCGGCATTGCCTCAATCCAGAGTACAGCGTCCTGTGAAAGTTCTTTACCTGCAAATTCTTTTGTATTACCTGCACCAAGAGCTGCAAAGCCCCAGTATCCGGCCTTGTGAGGAACAAAGGAAAAGTTTCCATTTGCATCAGCCAAAATTACTGCAGCAGCATTCTTTGTTTTTGCCTTCTTTTCAAATTTGCTCTTTTTCATGTTTACATCAAAGTTAATGTATTCAACTTCAATTTCTGCATTAGGTACGGGCTTACCCTTTGAATCTAAAACAGTACCTCTAAAAATGCCGCCTACCCAAACATCATATGGTTTTACCAAGGGCATTATTTCGGGATAACCTTCGGCACATCTTGCACTCCAGTCGGTATCAAGTCCGGCCTTATTTATAAATACCTTAGTAACCTGCTGAATATAAATATCTTCAGATCCTCCTTCATAATAAGGATGGGGAACAGCGATAAGAGCCCAGTCTCCGCCTCCTCTAAAACCGTTATCCTTGCTCAAGGTAAGGTCATAAGCAGAAGCCTCACTTTCTAAAGCAGCAAATTTTGTTTTCTTTAAAGAGGGAAGCAAATCCTGTACCTTTTCCTTGTGAACCGAAAAGAATTTTTCAAAACCTTTAATTTCACCGGCCTCGTTTTTACCGATGTCCATTGTGTGACCTGCATCGGCAGGATGGGTAAAAACAATCTTAAAATCAACAGAGTTGCCTTCAACGATTGAAGTCGGGGTATAAATCATTTGAAAGTGAGCAAATGAAGCCATAGCTACAAAGAATAAAAGTAAAACTATTCCTGTAATTTTTTTCATATAAAACTCCTATACATATTCTAGTCTAAAGACTCATTATCTAAGTTCAAAAAAAGATAGAGTAAAAAGGCACCCCTTAAAACTCACGGATAAATCTTTTTTCGAATTTAAATGTAAATTATCGCTGACAATCTATATTATTTCTTAAAAAAAAGCAAGCCCTCCAATAAAAATTTATAGGAAACTCTTAATTAAAAATACACGGAGAATAAATAAAGAAAAAACGAAAAACATGGATAGAGCTATATAATAATTAGTTTTCCGATTTTCCTTCCCTCCGAAGGATTCGTAACACAAATAGGCAGGTCTCCTGACTTATGATTTAAAGTTTATCGCCTTCCCATATTAACAGTGGCTCATGCTTCTAACCATATAAATAAATTACAAGCATTATGATAAACAAACTCAATTACAGTAGCGGGGGCTGTGCAGGTTTTTCACCTGTTTCCCTTTTAATCTTAAAATTATTTAAGAACCTTATTTGACTATAACCTCGATAATGATTATAAACATTTTAAAAAAAAAGCCAAGCCCCCAAAGAGGCTCGGCTTTTATTATCTACTTGTTTTCGGCCTTATCCGAAATCTTTTTAAATATAGGAGGCCACGCAAACATAACCACAAAGAGTAAAATTACGATAATCAAGGCAGCAGGAGAAAAGCCATCCTTAGGACCGGCTTTTTCAGGTTTTGCGGCTTCAGCAGCAGGAGCTTGGGCAACAGGCATAACAGCCTCTTCTGAAGCATCTTCAATCTTACTAACCTCAAACCAGATAACGGCATCCTGAGAAAGTTCCTTGCCGGAGAATTCCTTTTCCTTACCTACACCGAGGGCGGCAAAGCCCCAATATCCGGGACAGGGAGGAATAAATTCGAAAACGCCTGTATTATCGGCCATTATCATACCGGCACCGGATTTTTGCAGCTTGGGTTCTCCGGTAAATTTCTTGTTTGCCATATCAACATCATAGTTCATATTTTCAAATTCAACCTGAGCATAGGGCACGGGATTTCCTTCGGAGTCCAGAACAAGGGCACGAATCACTCCGCCCTCCCAGATTTCATAAGGCTTTACCAAAGGCAGTATCTCGGGATAACCTTCGGCAACCCTTGATTGCCAATCGGTGGAAAGCCCGGCCTTGTTGATAAAGACCTTAGCTATCTGCTGGATATATCCGTCTTCGGAGGCTTCAAAATAAGGATGAGGAACGGCCACCAAGACCCAGTCTCCGCCTCCTCTAAAACCTGCTTCCTTATTAAATTCAAAGGTATACGCAAAGGCCTTGCTTTCCGAAGATTCAAATTCTCCTTTTTTTAAAAAGGACATTAAATCGGTCTTGGCTTCTTTATGAACGGAATAAAATTCTTTTAAACCCTTGACTTCTCCGGCTTCATTCTTACCTATATCCATTGTAAGCCCAGACTCAAATGGGTGGGTAAAAGAAATTATAAAATCAACCTTATTATTTGAATCTTCTATTATGGAAGACGGAGTATAAATAATCTGAAAGTGAGCAAAAAGGCTCAAAGCCGTACAGCATAGCAATACGGAAAGAAATAATTTTTTCACTTTTGACACCTACCTTTTTTGTTTTTTAAACAGGATAACAATCAGTACCGAATTTATCACGGCAAGCACAAGGGCCAAGATTGCCGTAAAAGAGGGACCGACAGCGGGCATTGCCGAAACGGTATCCATGGGAACCCATCCTACGGAACCGGCAGCAGCAACAGGTTTTTGTGCCGGAGCAGCCTCTGCAGGAGCTTCGTTTCCGCTTGCCGATGCATCAGCAGCCTGACTGCCGAAACCGCCTGCGGGCTCAGGTCCTTCCTTTACAATAATATGACCGGGACCTGCATCAAATGTTACAGTATACGGAACACTCGGAATAGGCAGATTGAGTTCGCCTACATCGGGGAATTCTCCTTCCCAGATTTTTTGACCCGTAGCCTTATCCGTAAGATAAAGCTTAACACCGGCAGCAGTAGCTCCGTTTGAAAATCCGCCTTGAACATAGATAGTTCCGTCGCCGTTATCCTCAACAGTCAATAGGGGCGAATGTGCAAAAAGCATCATAGAACACATCATTAAAACAAATAAAATGCTTATTTTTTTCATTTATATAACTCCTCTAAAATTTATAATTTAAAACATCAAAAGCCGAATAATCTTCCCAACTGGAATACAAGGACGGCAACCAGAGAACTGAGCACTACAGGATAAAGAACACTGAACAAGGTCCAGCCTACACTTTGAGTCTCGGTCTTTGTTGCCATAACGGTAGCAATACAGGGCGGGAAGAGGGCGATCAAAATCATAATGGTAAGACCGTCTAAGGGGGTTAACCCCGTCTCCTTATCTTGAATACGGGCTTCCAAAACCTTACCCGAATCCTCGCTTGAAGACTCCACACTGTAAATAGTGCCCAAGGTCGAAACAAGGGCTTCTTTTGCAGCGAAAGAACCTAAAATAGCAATGTTTACCTTCCAGTCAAAACCTGCATATTTTGTGACAGGCTCCATACCCTTTCCTAGGTAGCCCAAAATAGAGTTTTCCAAGGTTTCTTTTCGCAGCTGAACCGAGATCAGCTTTAAATCAGCACTCGCAGGACGTATAGCCTTTGCTGCGGCGGCAGCCTCAGAATCGACCACAGCTGTTCCTGAAATTTTTATCTTTCCGGTTCTGACAAGGGCAAAGAAGTAAGGATTCAATTTTTGCCAGTAAGCATAAAACGAAGCCTTCAAAATAGGCTTTTGAAATTCTTGAGCACCCTCATAGGCCTTATCAAAGTCTTTTTTTGCGGCAGAATACATGTCAAGGTAGTTTTTAAAAGCACCTATATTGCTGCCGAGATCGATTTTTCCTTTTAAGGCTATTTTTGTCATTTCAGGATTTTGTAAAAAAAGCCTGTTTATATTCCTTTCCGTCCCCTTAGCTCCGCCGAACCAATTTAAGGCATCATATAGATAAAGCTTCTCGTTTAAACGCTGGAATTCTATAAAACCTTTTTCGGAAGCAAAATATTGGGAATATGAATTATTTAGTTTTCCTGCAAAGTCCTGAATATAGGCTTCTTTTTTTGCTTCGTATTGAGCGGTTTTTTCCGTGTTCAAAGAGGGAAAGTTTACACCCGCCCAGATTATAACCGAAACGGCGACTACTGTAGTCGCAACTTTTTTTATAAAACTCCATAAGCGTTCAAAGGTGCGGATTAAAACGCCTCTTAAAGTCGGCATATTATAAGCCGGAAGCTCCAAAACAAAGGGTTCGGGCCTGCCGTGAACAACATAGAGGCTGAAATATTTTGCAACAATCAAGGCCACAATCAAAGTAAAGAATGAAATTCCGCCCAGCACTATCCATTGATAGCTTGTAAAAAATATTCCCGTAATTAAAACATAAAAGGGAATCTTTGCCATACAGTTAAGCAGAGGCAAGATTAGGATAGTTACCAAGCGAGACTTATCATCCCTGATTGTTCTTGTGGACATAACACCGGGAACAACGCAGCCCCCCATTATAACACCCGATAAAATCATAGGAAGGGTTGACTGCCCGTGTAAACCGAACTTGCGTAAAACCCTATCCATGATAAAGGCAAGACGAGCCATGTATCCGACATCTTCCAAAAAGGCTATTAAGGCAAACAAGCAGAAAAATATGGGTACATAGTTTAGAATCATTATTGCACCGTCAATTATTCCGCTTAAAAAGAGACCTCGCAAAGGACCTTCGTTTATAAGGCCTTCAGGATAAATAAGCTGAGAAACTACCGTGCGCACAAATTTAAATATCGGGAAAACCTTGTCGGTCATCTTATAACCCAAAACTACGGTTATCCAATAAAAGACCAAAACAAGCTCAACCAAGATCAAAAGACCGTAAACCTTGTGACAAAGTACCTTATCGATCCTGTCGGTCGAGTTTATACTGCCTGACCCTCCCTTAGTATAGATAAGAGCTGCTCCTCCCGTAAAGGCAAGAGCTCCGGCCAGACTAAGAACAAAGCGGAGAATGTTGTTTGCAAAGATGGGAATCGGCAAAAGCAAAAAAAGCGAATCCAAAATCTCATAGGTTACAAAACAAAGAATAAGGACTGCAACAGCCTCGGAAACCTTTCTTTTAATATTTAAGGTCTCGACGGCTTTTTGTTCAAGCTCTTTTTTTGAAACCGCAGCTTCAACAATTTTCTTTGCTGCAGCCGAGCGGGCAAGGGCTATTTCGATTTCAAAGCTGTGCTTATGTTTTTCCTTGTGCTCAGCTTCGATTTCTTTTATAAAATTTAAGACGGAATCAAAGTTTGTAAAATTTTTACCCTCTTCCTCGATAACTGCAGCATCCTTTTCGCAAAGCTTGATTGCAAGCCATCTTAAGGGGATGGGAAAAAGCTCATCTTTTGCGGAGGCCCTTAATTTTTCGACAATCTTTTCCAAATAGGATTCCATGTCCTTACCGTAGGTAAGCATAAAGGGCTTTTGAGGCTCAGAGCTCTCAGCCGTTCTTGAAATAAGTTCTTTTAACTCGTTTACCTTTTCCTTTTTCTTGGCTGAACCGGCAATTATAGAAATGCCTAAGAGGGAGGAAACCTTGTCTACATCAATTTGAAGACCTGCATTTTTTGCGGAGTCCATCTTGTTTAAATACATAACAATGGGGCAATTCATCTCCAAAAGCTGAAATGTAAGATAAAGATGTCTTTCCAAATTTGAGGCATCGGCAATGTTTACTAAAAGCTCAGGTTTTTCACGCAGAATAAAATTGCGGGTCACCCTTTCTTCAGGCGAATAAGAAGTAAGGCTGTAAGTACCCGGCAAGTCGGTAATAAAAACCGACTGATCAAGGGCAAAATACTCTCCCGTTTTTTTCTCTACTGTGATGCCCGGATAGTTTGCAACATGCTGATGAGCTCCCGTCATCATGTTAAATAGGGTTGACTTGCCGGAGTTAGGCTGACCGGCAAAAGCAATATTTATTTTTTCTTTTTTCATATTCTAAACTTCTTTTACAATGATTTTTTTAGCTTCGTCCTTACGGACTGCTACAAGCGAACCGCAGATTGAAATATCAAAAGGATCTAAAAGCGGAGCCTTTCTTACAACCGAAACTTCAGCCCCGGGGGTAAAGCCCAAGCTTATAAGCCTTTGCAGGGTCATTCCGCTGATTTCAAGGTCCTCGATAATTCCTTTTTTACCCTGCTCCAATTCATCAAGAGTCATTTAAACCTCCTTTACCTTAATCTATAAACGTACCAATATTTTGGAAGCAAGATTATAATCTACCGCATATTTTGAACCGTTTACCAAAAGCAAAATAGGCCCCTTTTTATCGGCCTGAGAAGTAACAACGGTTATTTCCGTATTTATATCTATTCCAAGACTGCGAAGACGGGAAAATTCGGCCCCCGTTCCGTCAAATTTAAGCACGGAGGCCTTATCGCCTTCCTTTAAAATAATTAAGGGTAACAATGTCAGTGACCTCTCACAAAATGTTTCAAGGAACATACATTATTTTTTTATTTTAATCAAGGTATAAACTAAAAAAAAATAAAAATTTAATCCCTGTATAAATCGGCTTGAGCGGAATAAAGCCTTCTATATTCATCACAAGAAGAAAAAAGCTCATCGTGAGTACCGAGGGCTAGGAGTCTCCCCTCCTTCATAAGAGCTACCCTGTCTACAAGCCTGCACAAACCCGCCCTATGCGAAATGATTACGGCGGTTTTGTTTTTTATAAGGCTTATAAAGCGCTTTAACACAAGGCTTTCTTCGATAGGATCAAGGGCTGAAGTCGGCTCATCAAGGATTAAAAAATCTGCCTCCCTAAAGCGGCAGCGGCTTAGAGCAAGGCGCTGCCATTCTCCGCCTGAAAGTTCGGCGCCCTTAAAAATACGCCCAAGTCTTCCGTCAAGGCCTCCCGTTTTTTCTAAAAGATAATCGGCATCGTTTTCTTTTAGGGTCTCTATAATTTTTTTATCTTCGTTTATCCTGGTCAAATCGGAAATTGCGACGTTTTCTCTTAAACTAAAATTATATTGAACGGGTTTTTGAAGGGTGAGAGAAATATTTTTATAAAGAGCAGTCTTATCTATCGAATTTATATTGGTACCGTCCCATAGGACTTCCCCTGTACCGGCCTCATAAAGCCCTAAAATAATTTTAGAAAGAGTGGTTTTTCCCGAACCGTTTTCGCCTATGAGAGCCAGCGTTTCACCCTTTTTGATGGAAAGACTTATACGGTTAAGGGCTTTTTTATCGTTGTTCGGATATGAAAAAGAAACATTTTTAAGCTCGATGCAGTTTTTCAATTCGATACAATTTTTTAAACTGCAAGCCGAATTTTTAGATTCGGCGGGCGATTCCTTAGACACAGCTTCCGATTCTTTTAAAGGAAGATCTTCGGGCAAATCCAAAAAATCGAAAAAGTGCTTTGTGTGGGCGGCGTACATTGAAATCGAACCTAAGGCTTCCAAAAGATTCCGCATACAAAACTGAATCATAGTAAAAGCCCCTATTGCAGCTCCGAGCATTCCGATACTGATAATTCTATTTAAGGCAAGATAAAGGCAGAAAAAAACTGCAATACCGTATCCTATAGAAGAAAGCATGTCGCAAAACAAAACGGAAAAAGCATCTTTTTTCTTTAACTTCCAAACGGGATCAAAAACTTCCTTGTTTTTTTTAAGCCATTTTTCTTTTATATACTCATCGGATCTTGAAATGCGCAATTCCTTCCCTGCACTCTTATCGGTAAAAAGAGACCAAAGATAATCCAATTTTCTTTCTTCAGGAATTTGGATCGATTTATATTTATACATTTCTTTTCCCCGAATAAGGCGGGTAATAAAATACGGAATAACCGAAACGGCTGCGACAAGGAAAAGCCGCCAATCGAATTTGGTGATTACAAAAGTCAAAGAAGCTATTTCGATAAATCGGCACAGAATATAAATCATACGCATTACAAGATAAGGAACATATTCGTTTTCGATATTATCCTTGGCATACTTATACATGTTTAAAATATTCGCATCTTCAAATTCGATTAAGCGCAACCGTGAAGCTTTTTCGGCAATCAAAAGATTGGCATAATTATTCGGCTTTTCATATATTCCGATATTCATTGCACCGTTATACACAAGAGCCCATAATTCCTGTAAGATGTAAAGAGAAGCAAAACTCAGAGCATAAAAATAAAGAACTTTGACCTCAACTTGTTTTTGAGAATAAGCTATGACTGTATCGATAAAACCGCTTAAAAGAAAAGCCGCTATGGAATGAAACAAGGCCTGCCAAATCTCTTCAATTAAAACAAAAATATGTGAAACCGGACTCACCCCGAATGTAAATTTAAAAGAACGGTATAGATAATTATTTTTCATAAATTTCCTCTCATAAAAACTTTTTGCAAGGATTATTAAATCCTGAAAAAAGTTTTTTCAAGTGTGTGCTTTAAGCACACATAAAATAATGCGATGTTTTGTACTGAAAGTACAAAACTCGACAGATAAACAGTGAGGCGGAATTTCTGCCGAACTGTTTATCAAACCTCCCGGTACCAAGAAGCCTGCTCCTTGTACATCTTAGAATAAAGTCCGCCCTGTTGAATAAGTTCATCATGGGAGCCTTTTTCGATTATTTTTCCTTCGTCGAGCACAAAAATAAGATCTGCCATTTTTGCACTTGCAAGACGGTGCGAAATAAAAATACAACCCCGCCCCTGATTGGAAGAGTCTATAATTTTTTGCAAATTTTGATACATCTCCCTTTCGGCAGAAGGATCCAACGAAGCCGTAGGCTCATCAAAGATTATAAAATCGCTTTTCGCGGCACAAGCTCTTGCAATTGCAAGTTTTTGTCTTTGACCTCCCGAAAGCTCAACTCCGGATTCTTCCAGTTTTCCGAGATGCTTATCCAAATCATCAAAGACAGGATCATCGGAAACAAGGGCAAGGGATTTTTTTAAGTGTTCATCATCGTTTAAAAATTCGATACACCCCAGAGCGGCATTTTCGCGCAAGCTCATCTGATAACTTGCATAGTCTTGAAACACAACACTGAAATTCCGATGAAGTTCCGCCCGGGAAAGGGACTTTATGTTTTTTGTACCTATAAAGATACTTCCGCTTGAGGGCTTATAAAGCCCGGTTATCAGTTTAATCAAACTTGTTTTTCCGCTGCCGTTTCTTCCCACCAAGGCGATATGAGAGCCGGGCTCAATCCTAAACGAAATATTTTTTAAAACTTGCTTTTCCGAATTAGGATAAGAAAAAGAAACATTTTCAAAACTTATTGTATTCTTTTTATCAAAAATTTTTTGCTCTATAATTTCTTTATCTAAAATTTTTTCCGTACCGCATAGCTCTTTATAATGAACATCGTGGGGAAGATCCATAAAGGTGTATAAAAAGCCTATGCTCTTATTATCGTCGATTAAGCCCCAAAAACTTTGAGACATAAATACAAGTAAATAATATATTTCCGTTGTCGAGGTAATAAACCCCGCAAACATTCCGGCAGATATTTCGCCCTTTATAATTAAACGGATTAAACAGAAGATTAAAAAAGAAAACCATGCTATCATTATTATGGAAGCAAGCCCCATGTAGCGGTAAGATTTTAAGGTAATCGATATTCTTTCTTTTAACAAAACCTTATACTTATCCTTAAACTTTTTTACGATAAACGGAACTGCGGAAAATATTTTTAATTCGGGCAGGGCCTCCTTGTTTGAAAGAAGGGAGCTTAAATCTTCAAGCTCTCTTTCATCAAAAACTTGAGAAGCATAGATGGCTTGGATTTTTTTTGTTGCAATATATTCGTTTATAAAATCCAAAGCCAAAAAAACAAAAAAGCCCAAACTAAGCCAACGAGAAACCTTTGCAAAGATAAAAATCATTCCGAAAAGTTTTATACTGTCGCAAAGGAATGCCCTGCATTCCTTAAAAAGATTTATAACCTTTTTTGCAGGCCGGTTCCTTATTTCCTTTAGGGCATCGTGCAAGGCAGGATCCTCAAAACATGCAAAGTCTATCTTCAGCATCTTGGTCAAAACAGCTTCCGATAAATTATAAGTCAATTTTTTTTCAAGATAGATAAAGGCTATATTGCTTATAAAATTCACATGATTCATAAAAAGAATTATGAGGGTTAAAAGAGCGGCATTCCATAAAACGGAAGATAGAGCAATAGAGCTTTCTAAAAATAAGATTATAGAATCTATTAGCTTTTGAGTATATAAAACCGTAAAAGGAAGGGTAAGTCCCGTAAAAACCGAAAGAAAAACTAAAACTACAGCCGGAAAGGCTCCGTATTTAAAAACAGTGCAGATGCACTTAATAAAATTCTTTAACATAATTGAACTCCCAGACAAAAAAGTTTACAACTTAAAAAGCACACCATACAGCAATGCCCAAAAAATTAAATTTTTGAGAAAACTATCTAATTTTAAAGAAAGTTAAAATCTGTAAACGGCGGTTGTTTTTGTCTATTTATTCAATTTATTTTCCTCTCAATCCTGTATCGATAAATCACAATTTCAGTATATAATTATCTTATCAAAACTTATAAATTATGTCAACGCTATTGTTTCTATATCGATAGTATCCGAATTCGTAAAACAGACTTGACCCTCATCAAAAAAAAGGATAGTATCTGCATATGAAGAAATTTGAAGAAAGACTTGAAAAGCTTGAAAAGATAAGCAACGATATACGATCTTCCGATATTCCATTGGAAAAAGCACTTTCCCTTTTTGAAGAAGGCATAAAACTTGCCAAAGGGCTTGAAAAAGATATAGACAAGATGGAAGGAAAAATCGAAATATTATTAAATCAGCCCGTACTGCCTGAAGAAGAACCTGAACTTGACCTGTTCACGGTAACGGAAAACGTCTAAAGGAAGTCCTAATGAGAGAATACAAGCCCGTAAAACTCTTATCAAAAGAAACCGCAAGCAAAATAGCAGCCGGAGAAGTTATCGAAAGGCCGGCCTCCGTTGTGCGGGAACTATTGGATAACTCTATAGATGCGGGAGCCTCTCAAATCATAGTAGAAATCGAAGAAGGCGGAATAAGTACAATCAGGGTAAGTGATGACGGCTGCGGTATGACAAGGGAAGACCTGGAGCTTTGCACCCATACCCATTCCACAAGCAAGATAGAAGAAGCCGAAGACCTTCTCCACTTACGCAGCCTGGGCTTTAGAGGTGAAGCCCTTTCTTCGATACAGGCTGTAAGCGCCCTCGAAATTACCTCAACCAGAGAAGGCCCTGCCGCCTGGAAACTCTCCTTAGGAAAGATTTCCCCTGCCCGCCTAAACAAGGGCACGACAGTCGAAGTTAAAAACCTTTTTGAAAACTTCCCTGCCCGTAAAAAATTTTTAAAACGGCCTCAATACGAGGGGACCCAATGCCGGCAGATCTTTGTCGAAAAGGCCCTCCCCCACTACAATATAGAAATGCGCTATATAGCTGACGGAATAAATAAACTAATCCTTCCGGCTCATTCTTCATTAAAAGAAAGATGTCTTACAGCCATGAGCTTTAAAGAACCTGAAGAGCTTTTTTATGAGATAAACCAAGAAGGAGACGGCTTTTCCTTTAAAGCCGTTTTAGGAAGCCCTGCGGTAGTCCGCTCAGACAAGCGGAATATCTACATCTTTGTAAACGGAAGGCGGATAAACGAGTACGGTCTTGTTCAAGCCGTTTGCTACGCCTCGGAAGGATACTTTCCCAACGGAGGTTTTCCGGCGGCCTTTGTCTTCTTAAATGTAGAACCCGAAAGAGTCGACTTCAATATCCATCCTGCAAAAAGGGAAGCTAAATTCGAAGACTATAAAGAAATTCATCACAGTCTAAGCTCAACCATCAGTTCTTTTTATAGGCAAAAAACGGTATCGGATCTTTTAAAGGAAAGCTATGAACCAGAATATACGCCCGATTTAGGTTTTGAAAAAACGGACTATGAAGCTGCCGATTTAAACGAAAGCTATAGCTCCGGCTTGAAAGAAAACTATCGGCCGGGAAATAAATCTACCTATTGGCCCGGCCATACATCTACCTATTGGCCGCCCTCTCCGATAAGACAAATTGAGGTTTCAGTCTCTCCTTACGGCACATCGCCCGCCTTTCATGGAGTGCAGGCATCCGCTCATGGAGCATCGGCCGCAACCCATGGAGTGCAGACAGCCCCGCAAGATCTTCCAAAATCCGACTTTAAATTTTTAGGTCAATTTTGCGGTACCTTCATAGCCGTCGAAAAAAACAATGCCCTCTATATAATAGACCGGCACGCCGCCCACGAGCGGATCCTTTTTGAAGACTTAAAAGCAAGTCTAGGCCCCTCGCAGGAACTTTTAATTCCGTACCGCATCGAAACGGAATCGGACAAAGACGATGAAATAATAAGATTAAACCTCTCTGAGCTTCAAAAAGCAGGCTTTAGTATAAATGAAGAAAAAAAAGGCCTTTGGATTATAAGGGCTGTTCCCATAAGATGGCACGGCACCGAAAAAGACTTAAAAGAAGACCTTGCAGGAGCAGGAAAGGACCCGTCCGGACTCATGCACCACATCCTTGCAAGCTCAGCCTGCCGAGCAGCCTGTAAAGACGGAGACATAATCGATCCCGTCTCTGCATACAACATCGCAGTAAAAACCTTCGCCCTCCCCGAACCCCTTTGCCCCCACGGCCGCCCCCTCTACTTTATAATCGACCGCACCGAACTTTTTAAGCGTATAAAGCGGACATAATTTATGCTTGACTATGAGGCCTTAAAAAGGTAAAATAGCTTCATAAAATTTGTTTTTAAGGAGTTTTAAATGAAAGAAATTATCGCAACAAACAAGGCACCCTCAGCTATCGGCCCCTATTCCCAGGGAATTAAGGCAAACGGTTTTGTGTTTACATCGGGACAGATTCCCTTGGATCCTGCTACAGGAGCCTTCCCCGAAGGTATTAAGGCCCAAACACGCCAATCCTTGCTTAACGTAAAGGCCATTTTGGAGCAGGCAGGAACAAGCATCGATAAGGTAATTAAAACCACCGTTTTTTTAAGCGATATGAATAACTTTGCTGCAATGAACGAGGTATATGCAGAAATCTTCGGTTCATCAAACCATCCTGCAAGATCAGCCGTACAGGTTGCCCGCCTTCCTAAAGACGCCCTCGTCGAAATTGAAGTAATAGCCCTTGCATAATTTACTTAAAGTACGGGTTTTTCCTGTACTTCTGGCTTCGGTCCTCTTATTTGCCGCTTGTGCAAACAAAGAGGCCGAACCAGAAACAGTCTCTTTAACGGAAAAAACCGAGGCGGAAACCAAATCGCTAAACATACGCTGGTATTATTTTACTCAAGCTGAAAAATCGGAAACTCCGTGTTTAAAGCAAACGGATTCTCCCGAAAAAGTTCCGGAGCAAGGTTTTATGCCGTGGACTGAAGCTTTAAGGGTGTCCGGCCTAGGGCTTATGTATGATCCGCCCCTTTTTCTTGTAAATAAGGCAGGAATTTTACCGGCATTCTCCATTGAAGAAGAGCCTAAAATAGACATCAAAAGCGAATTTTATACAAAAACGGCTGAAGGCTTTTATAAAACCGGCATTGGGAGCCTTTTAAGACTGTATACCAATACTATTTTCTCGCCTGTTCTGCCCGATGAAGGCCCTTCAAGTCTCCTTAGGTATAATAGCGTAAACGGAGAGCTTTTAAGCCTCATCCGTCCCGAACATTTTAAACTCACAACCGGTTCACAACTCTCGGCGCTGGAATTCGATAAAAAATGGTTTGCAGCTTTTAAAACGGAACAAGGTGACCATGTAACATTCGACTATTTTTCTTTTTCTTCTTTTGAAGACTTATTAAAAGGAACTTACTCCGTAATAAGCCAAGAAGAATTTATCAATGCATCTTCTCCTTCTTCCCTCGTTGGAGATAAGGACGGCATAGGAAAAATTTTGAAGATGACCGGAAAAAACATAAAAGCAGAGATATTTTCGGAAGACTTAAATACAAAACAGGTAATTTTTTACCAAAACACCAATAACTCATATGCCGGAGATTTTGAAATTACAGCCTCCGTATGCCAATTTACGCCTGAAAACAATCAAAACCCTTTTAAAGCTGTTCTTTTAGAAACCGGCAGGCTCTTTTATACAGATACTGAAACACAAGAATGGAAGGAAATCTCACTGCCTGCTCTACCCCAAGACTTTATTTATACATACTTTGTAATCAAAAATGATATTATAATTTCGGCCTGGGAAGAACAAAGCTTTTTCGAAACAGGACGCACCGGATTATTGGTATATAAAATCCGGCAATAAATTATATAAAAAATACAAGAATTTGATATTATCTAGTTGACAAAAATACGAGCTCTCATCTATTATAATCATATAGATATAAACTAATAGTAGTACAAGGGGTTGTTTATGCTTGAAAATCTTGAATTGGAAAAATTCGATAATACCTTAATTTTCAGTGATTCCTACAATGATGACTTTGATGACGACGATTTCGACGATGACTTTGATGATGATTTTGACGATTTCGACGACGATGATGATTTTGACGATGACTTTGACGATTTTGATGATGACGATGACTTTGATGATGATTTCGACGATGACTTTGATGACGAAGACTTTGAATATGATGACGATGATGACTTGGATTACGATGATTTTGATGAATAATATGTAAAAATAAATTTCCCGAATAACCAAGGAGTGCTCCGAATTCTACTCTTTGGTTATAATTTTCTTCTATTAGTTATTGAATTAAACCAAAAGCCGGGGTATAATATTCGGTAATTGATTGTATAAATAAGGCTTTAATGTAACATTTTGCAATTAGTGATGTTTAAAGTTCTATGAAATCAATGCTTACTATTTTTACAGTCGTACAATATAAAATTTAAATATTTATATAAGTATATTTAAAGGAAAGAATATTGCAAAAAATTAAAGAAGGCTTTATAAAAACAAGCGAATTGCCTGTTAAAACCTTGACTGCAGAACAAAAGGCAAAACTCAACCTTCGCGGTAATGAACTTTACAATAAAAAGGACATAACTGCTGCAGAAAGGATTTTTATTACAACCGGCTATTCGGACGGCCTCGCAAGAATAGGCGACTACTACGCAAACCAAAATGAACACCTAAAAGCATTAAAATTTTATCATCTGGCTCATAATACCTATAAAGAAGGTATTTTGCTGGATAAGTTGGCGGAAATTATACGTATGCTGATTTAAAAATTAGCAGCGTTTAATTGATTTTAGATGTAAGTACATACATTTATGGAGGATTAATGTCAGACATCAAATATGAAAAAAAATTAGCCAATACGGATATTCCGGATAAGACTACAGAAATTTTTGAAAACAATTTAGATAAAGGAATTTCTGCTCTTGAGGAATCGGATTTTATAACCGGTCCGGCCTTTAGTGAAGACATATTCAGCCCCGAGGATTCAAAACAGGTTGAAATATCGGAACTTTCAAAACAAGCCTACTCTCTTTTGAAAGGAAACAGTATTACCGAAGCAATCAATGTTTTTAAAAAAATATTGGAACTTGATCCTACAAATAATTATGCATTAGTAGGCTTAGGTGATGCAGAGCGTAAAAACAACAAATTCAATGAAGCAATAAAATTTTACAAACAATGTCTTGAATATCATCCCAGCAATAACTATGCTCTTTTCGGCCTTGCTGACTGCTATAAATCCATGAACCAATTTCCAAAAGCTATATCCATATGGGAAGAGTACCTTAAATTTGACGATAAAAACATTACAGTCTTAACTCGGGTTGCCGATGCTTACCGAAAAACCAAGGAATTTGACAAGGCAGAAAAGCTGTATCTAAAAGTATTGGAAAAATCTCCGAAAAACGCTTATGCCCTGATAGGCTTGGGACACCTAAATTATGACTTTAAAAAATATAGGGAAGCACTTGTCTACTGGGAAAAGGTAATGGAATCAAGCGGAGAATTTGTAGACATCCGCATCTTAACATCTATTGGAAACTGCTACCGAAAAATGAAATTATTTGATAGAGGCGTATATTATTTTGAAAGAGCTCTTGAACGTGCTCCCGACAACTTTTACGGACTTTTCGGCTTGGCTGACTGTTACAGAGGTTTAAATCAGCAATATAACTCAATAGTATACTGGAAAAAAATACTTGAACTCGATCCTAACAACAAGGTCATTTTAACACGAATAGGCGATGCCTACCGCAGTATGAATGACTTTGAAAAGGCAAAGGAAAGCTATCAAAAAGCTCTCGATATAGACTTTGATTCATATGCAATGTTAGGTCTTGCAATATTGTGTAAGCTGCAGCAAAAATATGATCAGGCTATTACTACCCTAAAGCATCTTAAGGATACCGAAGATACAAACTACAGGGTATATCTTGAACTTGCCCAGTGCTATATAGAAAAAAAAGAAAAACAAAAAGCAATAGAAACTTTAATGGATTTCCAAAAACTTGGAATTAAAAATCAAACAGTTTCGGATCTTCTGTTTGAGCTGACAAAAAATGACCATTAAAAAAAACGAAATATCTCTTTCAGGAATGTTTCCTGAAGAGATTCAAAACTTTTGCGGCTTAAAAGAAAAATTCCGGGCCGAACAAATTTTTCGCTGGATAGCTTCAGGAGTACATAGCTTTGATGACATGACAAATCTGTCATTTGACATGCGCTCTAAACTAAAAAAAGATTTTTCTCTATTTTCGACCAAAATAAAAGAAGCTTTAAAAGACAAAGACGGTACAATCAAACTGGCTGTAGAGCTTTATGACGGTTCCGTCATAGAAACCGTATTATTGACAGATAAAGCAAAAAGAAAAACGGCCTGTGTTTCATGTCAGGCAGGCTGCCCTATGAAATGCGCATTTTGTAAGACCGGCCAGATAGGCTTTTTAAGAAACCTCTCGGCTTCAGAAATCGTAGAACAGTTTTTGCATTTGGAAAGAGAAGCCGGCGCCTTGGATAATATAGTCTTTATGGGTATGGGAGAACCTATGTTGAATTTGAGCGAAATAGATAAGGCAATAAAAATTCTTGCTCATCCCAAAGGAAGAAACCTTTCTAAAAGACGCATAACAATTTCGACTTCAGGCCTATGCGAGGGTATCTACGATATGGCAGATAAGGGGCCTGAAGTGCGTCTTGCAGTCTCTCTGACAACAGCTGACGAGGTATTAAGGTCAGAGCTTATGCCTGTCAATAAAACAAACAGCCTTGACGAATTAAAGCAAGCAATAAAATATTTTAATTCAAAATCAAATAAGAGAGTAACATTAGAACTGGCCCTTATGAAGGGGCTTAACACCGATAAAAAGGCAGCTCAGCAGGTTATGGAATTTGCAAAAGGCCTTGAGTGTTTTATAAATTTAATACCTTGGAATCCGGTAGAAGGCTTGAATTTTAAAAGCCCTTCAGAAGCCGAAGTCCGTAATTTTGAAAACTATCTAAAAAAAGCAGGCTTAAACATAAGCACCAGACAAAAACGAGGGCAAAAAATAGGAGGAGCTTGCGGTCAACTGGGATCTACCGCAAGTAAGATCAAACAGGCCCTAATACAAAGAGAAAATCCTGTTTAACTCCTGTATCCTTTCTTCAGGTATAGGAACAATATCGAAAGACGGCTTTGCAAAAAAGTAACCTTGGAACAAGTCGACACCAAAGCGCAGCAATACATCTATCTCATCGATTGTTTCAACACCTTCGGCCAATATTATTATATCTCTCTTCTTTGCATAAGAAACAAGGTTTTCCAATACATTTTGCTTATCAAGGCTCTTATGAACGTCCCTTACTATGGACATATCTATTTTTACCAAATGAGGCGATAGGAATAAAAGGGATGACTCGTTACTATAACCGCTTCCGAAGTCATCGATAGCAACCATTGCATTCCAATTACGGATTCTTTCATTTTTTAGATCATAAAAGTTCGTGTTGAGAGGCTCTGATTCCGTGATTTCCAAAACGATATTTGAAAGATAAGGCTTAAATCTTTCTTCAAATTCAAAGAATTTGGCATCCGATAAAACTTGAGAACTTATGGTATTTAAAAATATCTTCGCATTTTTAGATATCTCTCCTTTTTCGATCTTTTTAACAAAGGTATCCATAGAGCCAAAAAAAGTAAGCTCTTCAAGTTTATGCAGTTTTGACTGTGCTTTAGCAAGACGCAGTATGTCCTCCGGACTTTTAAATTCCGGAGCCGAAGAACGCATCAGCATTTCATATCCGTAAATATCGCCCGTACCGGAAGTAACAATCGGCTGTAGAGCATATTCTATAAGATTCCTTTCAAGCATCTGATTGAGAGCTTCCGTACCATGGATCATTATATAATTTTTTTTATAAACATCCAAGTTAAATTCATGTAAAGAGCCCTTAAACGAGTGTTTTACGTCATACATTGCAAAATCGGCATATCGAATCAAATCGGCTTGATTGTCGGCATCATAAGGATACCAAGCCAAACCGGCAGAAACTCGAAGCCTTGATGTCTCTCCATTAGGAAGGGTTATAGGCGTTTCCTGTATATCCTTCCAAAAAGCGGTCAAAATAAGCTTTATTTCGTCCGACGTCGAAAAGGTGTAAAAGAAGGTATAAAACTCGTCTCCGGAGCGTCTGCAAACAAGACAGCGGTCTTGTTGCAGCATAGCAAGTTTTTTTCCAAACGCCATAAGATGCGTATCGCCATAAGCATGGCCAAAAGAATCGTTTAGATATTTTAGGTTATCAAGGTCCCACATAACAAGGGCACAAATACCTAAATGCTTTTGTTTAAATACTTCGGTTATCTTTCTATCAAAGGCAGCTCTATTATAAAGACCTGTAAGCTCATCATAATTCATTTGAAGCTCAAGTTTTTTGCGGTCTTCAACTTCCTTTGTAATATCTAGTGCTATACCTAAAATTTTGTCGTTTTCCTTCGTCTGCATAAACCTAATCCAACGAACCTTTCCATGAGCCCCTGTCGGTATAGCATAGATAGTCTTTGCATCATCCTTTGTATTTATATAATACTCATAATGATCCAACAATTTATAAAATTCGTCCGTCTTCAAAACGGAATCGCCTGAATATTTTTGAATATTAAAAAGCTTAAACCAAATCGAATTGCAAAAAACCGTCCCCATTAAAATATTGTGTTCAAAAACGCCTATAGGAACTTGAAGTTTTTCTATAATCGTAGATACCCGAGAAGCTGCATTAAAAACACTGGCACTTAATTTTTCTATTGCAACAATTAGAGTATCTATTTCGGTTATATTCATTTTTTCGATATTTACTATCTTTCTAGGATCACTGTTTTGCAGCTTTAATACAACCTTTGTAAACATATTGGAAATATGCTTACTCGACAAGTAAGATCCGGCTAAGAACAAAAAGCCCGATACAAGAACAGACTGCCAAAATATTTTTTTAAGTGTTACCGAAAACGAAAGAATTCCGGCCTCAGGAGCCAAACCTATAAGCACCCATTCTTGATTTTCATACATTCCGTTACGCTGATAAAGATGAAAGGGTTCTATGGCCAAACAATATCTCTCTGTAAATATTGAGCCCTTATCAATACTATAAACACTTTTATAATCGGTCCGTTCAACCTCAAAGGCAGGAATATGGCTGGAATTCAAATTACTTGCAATGCTGTTAAAAACTATTGGCAAAAAAGTTCCGGCATCATTACTTATATCATGAACAGCCATACAGTACATTCCCTTTTTAGAAATATCAAGCTCATCAAAGTCTAAAAAGGTCTGAATATACTTTGCCGAAAGATCTATGCCAAGAATTCCGTAAATATTTCCTTTTTCATCCATTATCGGAATAGAGTATGTAATTGCCTCATCACTTAAAGGGTCCAGCTTAAATAGAGTATTCCAAAATGCCAGATTTTTGACGGATTCATTCGGATATTTTACGGCAGCTGCAATGGGTGCATTAAAATATCTGTAAACAATATCCCGGCTGTTAGGTGAAATGGTAAAAAAGGGAGACCAATCAACCCCTAAGGCAATATTATTATTTTGCACAACCTCTGCCGGACCTCTCGATATAACTATATCCTCATTGCTTGAAGAATAAGACGAAGGATCTTCATTTCTTATATATAAACCCGGATAAAAAAAGTCGTTTGTTTTTGCAAGAGGGGCGGGAGCATCGATCACCAAAAAGACACCTGTAACATAGTTCCTTCTTATGGTATATATAAGCTGGGGCAGAAGTATATCGAGAATACTGTTTTGCAAGTCAGGATTATCTGCAAGCTGATAAAGCTCAATATTATTACGGGATAATTCTTCTTGAATTACTTTTAAAACCTTTTCATGCAAATCTGTAATTCTTGTCCACCTATTCGACATTTCATTTTCGATCAGTATTTTGCGGTTTAAAACTTTTTCACTTAGAACTCCATAGGCATTATCGCTGGATTTTTTAAGAATGTCTGAGCTTAAAAACATCGACATCATTACAGCTGCCTGAATAACAAATACAAAAAGCATAGGAACCAAAAGCCGTGACAAAATGGAAGTAGAATATTTTCGTTTACCTTTACTTTTTTTCATTATCACTCCAATTATTTTAAATCAAGTAATTTTTTTTCAAGCAGCTTAAGCCAGACGTCAAAGGAATCATCACCAATGAAATCAGTTACAGCTTCTTTATAGCTTTTCCCGGCCTTAATCTTTTCAAGTACCTTAGCCCTATCTTCTTTTGCTTTTTCTTGAAGTAAATCTGCAAGAATATTCCTTGCCTTATCCGAATTCTTAAAAGCCGGCTGAAAATAAAGATCTAAGGATTTCATTGTTTCTATGCTTACCTTAAGCGCATCCTGGACTACAGGTAAAATACATATACCGTCACTGCAAAAAGCAGCAGTTACCTGTTCCGCTTCAAGTTCTTTTTTCTTGACAGGCAGATAACCTGTTGAAACGGCAAATTCGGAATATTTTTGCATATCGGTAAACCATTTTAAAAATAGGATAGAAGCAGTCTCTCTTTTTATGTTGCTTTTTAATACGGCCATACCCGCTCCCTGCTGCACAATGGTTTTACGCTTTGCATTTCTAAAATGAGGAATTGGTAAAACCTCTAAATCGACAGGCTCAAAATTACCCTCAGAATTTATAACCTTTGACGGTAAATAAATTGAGGATGAAGTTGAGGTTACACAAGCAATAATATCACCCGTTTTTAAATCATCGGCCCTAAAACGGCCCTTTGCAGTAAAAAAACCTTTTACAAACGGAATATAATAATTATCCCAGCAAGCACGCAAGGATTTTTTATCCAATACAAAATCAACATCACCGTTTTCCAAAACATTGAAAATACTATGGCCAAGCTCATAAGTACCGGTTAAAATATAGTTACTCAAGGCATCCCGCCCAAAAAAAGGTTTACCGTCATTAGGCTCGGCAGTTAACGAATCAGTCCACTTATAATATAATTCCGCAACCTTTACTAAACCTTCCCAGGTAACTAAATCACGGTAAGAAACGCCCATAGCCTCTGCAAAAGGTTTCCATGCAGTCTTATTTAAAACAAAAACCTCGGTAGCCTTAGCAACCGGAAATAATTTAATTTCATCTTTTACGCCAAACCCGGAGGAGTATAAAAAACTTTTTACATATTCGTCTTTTTCTTTTTGAGTAAAAAAATCTGCTAAATCCAACAAAAGATCTTGTTTGTTGAAGTCATAGGCTGTATCGGGATAAGCCGAAAAAATATCGGGGATTTCATCTGCTCCAAGTTTTTGCGAAAGGGCATCTGCCAAGAATGAAGATATTTCGCTTGCATTTCCCGCCCTCCTGATACCTCGGACATAGACTCCGTATTTTGCACCTTCTGAAGCATTAAAATTATCCACCAGCCTGTCAAATTTTTCTTTTTGAGTTGCACTATAATAATGCCAAATATTTATAGTGATAGGTTCATTTTTATTTAAAACTTTATCAACATCATACTTAACGGTCTTGTCTTTAGATAAAATTCGATTGCATGAACTTATAAGCAAACAAAGAATACAAAAAATGACAAGCTTCAATATTTTCATAAATGCCTCGTGTGCTATATTTTAGCATATCATATTGAGAATTGCAAGTATTATGGAGAAATTAAAGTATTTTTTTTTATGTTTAATAAACGCTATGGATTCTTTTTTATTTTAACATAACCCAATGAAATAAGGCTGCTATAAAGAGGCTTAAAGTTTTTATCGAAGCCGTAAGTTGCTGCAAAGGCTGCGACATAAAACGAATCGGAAGAAGGATTACTTGAAGATTGAACATCATAGTCACCGGGTTTTACGCCAGTAAATTCTTCAGCGTTTTGGCGCAATACCTTGGAAGAACTTCCACCCTCAACAAAAAACTCATTAGGTAATGTAAGCACAGTTTCAATACGGAATCTTACCTTACGGTTGGCGGGAGAGCCTGAAGCAGGAACAAGAGGCCTATCTTGATAGGAGTGTCCCTGATATGTTAACAGCTTATAATTATAAGATGACAAGAGATAATTAACTGAGTTGGCAGGATTTGAATCAGTATATTGGATCATCTTCTCTATTAATTTTTTGCAATCATCTTCAGATTCGTAAATACGGTAATAAACTTCAAAGCCCTTAAAAAAGCCTAGAGCAGCATTCAAATTTTCTTTATCTGAAGTTTCAAACTCAAAATACATCTGAGCTTCATCACTATGTCCCGTAGGGCTGTGAATTAATTTTGGAGGCTCCAAATAATCAATATCGTCTATACCGCAGGAGAAAAAAATAAAAATATTTAAAAAAAATAATAATTTTTTTCCAGGCATATGACCTCTGTTAAGGATAAACCGGCATACACCGAATTTATCCTTAAAATCAATTACTGCTTATCATTCCCTGTAAGAACAATTACACGAGATTTTGCAAGAAGAGCCCATTCATTTTGAGGATATTTTTCCAAAAGTTTATTATAGGAAAGTATGGCATCTTCTTTCTTTGCTAAAGCTTCATACAGGCGGCCGGTATTAAAGATAGCCCTGGGGATTAGGGGAAAATTTTCAACCTTTGAAGCTCTCTCGTAATAAGAAAGGGCCTTTTCGTTATCGCCAAGCTCATCGGCACAAGCAGCCGCATTAAAAGATGCAACACCTTCAACATAAGAACCTTTTACAGCTCCGGCTGCAAGTTCATAGAATTTTAGAGCATCTTCATACATCTTGCGTTGAAAATAAATTTCGGCTATAACCGTATTTGCCCTAAAACCTGCATAAGAAGAAGCATATTTGGAACCAAGGCCTTTTAACTCTTCAATGGCCTTATCTTCAGCTTCCTTTACAGCCTCCGAAACCTTTTTTTCGCTCTGTTCGGCAGTATCTTCAGTCACAGAATTTTTAGCCCGATCTTCCCTCTTAAAATCTTCAAGCTCATAAATAATTTTTTCAACGCTTGTAATCGAAGTTTTCCTGGAATTTTCGGCTGTTACAAACCAAACAACAATACCTGCGACGGCAACCAAAATACAAACCAAAACGCCAAGCACTATTTTTCTATATTGGACTAAAAAATCATTGATTTTTTGTGCCAAATCTTTATTTTCATCTAGAACCATTTTATATCTCCTTAATTTCAAGCTCTTTTATCAATCTCGATAAATATGTACGCTGTATTCCGAGTTTTTCGGCAGCAGCTGTTTGATTCCATTTATTCTCATTTAGAATTTTTACGATAAAAGATTTTTTAAAATCATTTACGGCTGATTTTAAATCCGTATTTGAGTAATTAACCTCAGGCTCAAAAGAAGAGGATTCAATTTTTAAAAGCAAGTCCTTTTCCTCGATATAGGGCGGCTTACCCAAAACACAGGCTCTTTCAACGGCATTTTCAAGCTCCCGAATATTTCCAGGCCAAGAGTAAGCATTTATAAGCTTTTCCGCATCAGGCGAAAAACCTAAAAAAGGCTTTTTTACCTCTTTGCTGAATTTCTTCAAAAAGAAATGGGCCAGCTCCGGTATATCCTCCCTCCTGTTTCTAAGAGGCGGAATATATATAGGCAAGACGTTTAAGCGGTAATAAAGATCCGATCTGAATTTTCCCTGCCTTACAAGCTCTTCTATGTTCTTATTTGTAGCCGCAATTATCCGGGTATCAACCGTAAGAGTTTTATTTGACCCTACTCTTTCAAAGGCCATTTCCTGCAAGACCCTTAAAAGTTTTGTCTGCAAGGTTAAAGGGATATCTCCTATTTCGTCCAAAAAAATAGTTCCCTTATCGGAGAGCTCAAACCTGCCCTTTCTATCCGAGATTGCATCCGTAAAGGCTCCTCTTACATGACCGAAAAGTTCGCTTTCAAGTAAGCCTTCGGGTAAGGCTGCGCAGTTTACCCTGATAAAGGGATTATTAACACGCCTCGAATTCAAATGAAGCTGCTCGGCAATCAGCTCTTTTCCTACACCGCTTTCACCCAATATGAGTACGGAGGCATCGGAAGCCGCTATATTACGGCAAAGCTCAAGCTTTTCATTCATCACCTTACTTTTTGCAATAAAGGTGTGGTAGCCCCTATCCTGCTCCAATTGATCTTGGAGGCAAATAATTTCTTCCCGGGACTTTTTATAGTGCTTTGCATTTTCATAGGCTATAGCCGTCTGTGTAGCAAAAAGCTCCAATACGTTTAAATCGTCTGCATCAAAATCTTTTTCGTCTCTCTTGTTTAAGACTTCAATAACCCCGATACACTCGTCTTTAATACACATAGGCACCGCAATCATATTACGGTTTTTATAACCCGTAACCTTCTGCACGGTAGGATCAAAACGGGGATCGCTTAATACATCATTTATGATAGCACTGCGGTTGTATTTTATAACCCAGCCGGCAATACCGTCCAAGGCAATAACCATCTTTTTTGCTTCAATCCCCTTAGGTCCTATTGCAATTTCAAACCTAAGCCTTTCACCGTCCGGCTCAAGCATCAAAAGAGATGCAGCCTCCCCTTCCACAACATCCATTGCCGATTCTACAATCTTTTCCAAAAGAACACTCAAATCTGAATAGTTTGAGTTTATCAGCAAGCTTGTGTTTATAAGAGTATTAAGCTTATCTCTTTTAATGCTCTCAACCGTGCTCATAGAACGAACAGATTTACTCCGGTTTATTCTTTAAAAGGTCTCCAAGAGTATAAGATGAATCGTCATCTTCTTGTTCGGTTGACATATACTGAGAAATTTCTTCCTGCTGCTGTTTTCGTTTAAAATCTTTAATGGAGAAAGCAGTCTTTTTGTTTCTCGGATTTATTTCGATTACTACAGCCTTGATCTTATCGCCTACAGCATATTTTGCAAGAGCTTCTTCCGGTGTTTCATCCCTGGACTCAACCAAATTTTGTTTATGGATTAAGCCCTCGATGTCCCCGGGAACCTTTACAAATACACCAAAGTCCGTGATTGAGGAAACTTCACCTTCAACAATAGAACCGACCTTATAAGCGGCTCCGAATTTTTCCCACGGATCATCGGTAAGCTGTTTGATACCCAAGCGGATTCTTCTCGACTCGGCATCGCATTCGATAACGATAACTTCGATTTCTTTATCTACTTCAAGCTCGCTGCCCGGATGCTTTACGCGCTTAATCCACGAAATATCGTCTGCGTGTAAAAATCCGTCGATACCTTCTTCAAGTGAAATAAAGGCGCCTGCATTTGTAATTTTAACAACCTTTCGGGTCAAGCGTGTTCCTACAGGGTAACGCTCCTCAATGGTATCCCAAGGATTGTCCGTAACCTGCTTTAGCCCCAAAGAAACTCTTCCGGCCTGAATATCGTAGCCGAGAATCATACATGTTACCTTATCTCCGGGCTTTAAGATATCCTCAGGCTTATTAATCTTCTTAACCCAGCTGAATTCGCTGATGTGAGCCAAACCTTCGATTCCTTCATCCAACTCGATAAAGGCACCGAAATCGGTTGTCTTTGTAACCGTTCCCGTAACAATGTCGTCAACGTGGAACTTGTCTTCAAACTGAAGCCAAGGATCCTGAGTAAAATGCTTTAAGGAGAGGTTTATTCTCTTGTTTTCGGGATCAAGGCGGATTACTTTTAGTTCAATCTCTTCACCCTTCTTTACGAAGTCCTTAGGACGGGTTACATGACCCCAGCTCATATCATTGATATGTAAGAGGCCGTCAAAGCCGCCCAAATCGATAAAGGCACCGAAACTGGTAAAGCTTTTTACCGTACCCTTTACGGTGTCGCCTATCTTTGTATTTTCAAAAAAAGCGTCTCTTTCTTTTTCGGTACGCTCTTCCATATACCTGCGCCTGTTTACAACAATATTTTCACCTGAGCGCGAGTTAAAACTCAACTTTTCGATGTAGAATTTTGATTTTAAACCTACTAAGGTTTCAGGCTTTTCGACTCTGGATACATCTGCCTGGCTTAAAGGCAAAAAGGCAGTCAGTCCGCCACCGAGCTTTACCTCATAACCGGCCCTAACCTGCTTTAAGATAGTACCTTCAATAGGAGTCTTATCGGCATGAGCCTGTTTAAACTCTTTTTGAAGAATAAGTCTATCGGCCTTAAGTTTTGATACGGACAAATGACCGTTTGAGCCTTCGGTTTTTTCGATAAGAACATTAACCTTATCGTTTACCTTAGGTTCTTCATCAAACTCATCCAAGGGAATATGCCCCTCTGATTTACCGCCTACATCGACAAAAACGGTTCCGTTGTTTACAGCAACAACATAACCTTCTTTAATTGTCCCCGCCTCCGGAGCCTCAAAATTATTTAAGTACTCCTCTTGTAATTGTGCTTGGATGCTTCCATTGGACTCTTTTTCAACATCCTTTACCACTTCCATCTTTTCCATAGATAACCCTTTATTATTGATATTTTCCGACTTTGCTGCCGGCATTATTGCCGACACCTTCGCCAGCATTTTTGCATAAACTTCATTTATATCTAAGTCCGACGTATCTAAATACACGGCATCGGAAGCTATCTTTAAGCTCCCTTCTTTTTTATTTTTATCGACTTCATCTCTTTCGAGGATTGTTTTTTTTATTTCTTCCGGTGAAAGATTGCTTGTCCCCTGATCAAAGCGCCTTTTTGCCCTGGCCTCTGCAGAAGCATCAAGATAAAACTTAATATCGGCATTAGGAAACACAACGGTTGTCATATCCCGGCCTTCACAAACGGCTCCCGTCTTAGCGGCTTCTTCACGAATTTTCTTATTTAATATACGCCTTATAGGAACTATAGCTGAAAGAGGGGCCACAATGGATTCAACGGCATCACTTCGAAGATGGGCTTCGACATTTTCATTACCCAAGAACATTGCCCCCTTTTTATAAAACAGTTCCGTTTTTTCGGCAAAAGAGGTCCATTTTTCTTCATCGGAAAGATCGGGAGCTTGTCCTCCGCTTCCGTCATCTCCTCCGCCGAAGGAGCGCAGCACAGCCAGAGCCAAGGCTCTATAAAAGCTGCCCGTATTCATAAATGTAATGTTCAAGTGTTCGGCAAGCATCTTTGCAAGGGTACTTTTGCCTGAGCCTGCAGGTCCATCAATCGCTATTATCATATTCTACGATTATACAATTTTTTTAACATTATGTATATACTTTTTTATAAAAAGTATAGTATTTTTTTCTAAAATATATTATTATGTGGGTAATTATGGGAAAGAAAAATACATCTTTAGGCTGTTTTTTTTGGCTTGCATTTATTTTATTGATAGCCCTGCTCTTTTTTATCAACAAAGACAATATTGCCCGGGTTTTTGAAAAAACAAATGCAATAAGCATATTCCAAAAAAAAGAGCCGCCGGAAGAAAAACAAACTGAAGTAGATCTTGAAGGCATTCAAAACGAAATAGAAAAAATAAGAGCGGCAGAAAAAGATGAAGAAAATTCTTCTGAAGAAAAAGCCGAGGCTGAACCGGCAAAACCTGCTGAACAAGATCAAAAAACGGTAAAGAAAACTTCAGAGCCGGAAAAAGCTCAGGCCGATAAACCTAAGGAAGAAAAAAAGCCTGCTCCTAAAGACTCAACCGAAAAAAATGCAAAGACTGAAGCTAAAACTGCCAAAAAAAGCTCCGAAAACAAAAACAAAGATGAATCTAAAAAAGATGTAACTAAGGTTGAACAAAAAAATGAAAAAGCATCCGAAAAACGCAGCTCTAAAATTTACTTGGTCAAAATAGATTCGGACGGTAAATTGGTAAGAAAGGCAGTTATGAGGCAGCTTGTAAAAACGGATTCACCCTTAACCGATGCCATAAACAGCCTCCTACACGGCCCCACAACGGAAGAAGCAAAACAAGGCTTCCGCTCCTTTATACCTCCCGATACAAAACTTTTATCGATTGAGGTGAAAAACGGGGTTGCAGAAGTAAATATAAGCGAAGACTTTCAATTTAACAGATACGGCATAGAAGCCTATCAAGCCCAGCTTGAACAAATAGTTTTCACTGCATGCGAATTCTCAACAGTAAGCTCGGTTCAATTTTTGATCAATGGCAACAAAAAAGAGTACCTCGGAGCCGAGGGTATATGGATAGGCTCCCCCCTATCGGTTAATTCGTTTTTAAGATAATTTTATAAGTCAAGATAATTTTAAACGGTTAAATGTGTACTTAAAGATATGCATTTCAGCTTATAAGCTCGGTTAGGAAAGAGCCTATAAGCTTCAAGTATTTTAAGAGGATTTAAGATTTAGCCCAAGAATACTTGAGCATTGTTGTCGATAGCCAATATGGTTTTACATTCCGAGCATCTAAAACGTCCGGCCTTAGTAGCCTTAAGTTTCTTTGAACATATAGGACAAGCAAATATTTTAGGAAACACTTGCGCATTTGCGGTTGTACTTGAGCTTTGAAAAAATGCTACCGCATCAGACAAGGCATCCTTAATATTAAAAAATTGCGAAAAGCCTAGAAGCTGGAATATTTCATATACCTTCGGCTGAATATCCAATAAAACTATATCCCCGCCTCTTGGTTTTACTGTTTTTAAAAAGGCTGTAAACGAACCTATACCCGTTGAAGAAACGTAGTTTAAAGCTGCACAGTTAAATACAATCTGTATAAAACCGCCGTCTATAATTTTTGCAATGCGCTTTTGAAAAAACGCAGAGTTATAGGTATCAATGTAGCCGTTCAAAAAAACAACCACGCATTTGTCAAGTCCATCTACTCTTTGAAGCCGAATCTTCAAGCTGTCATCTTTTTCATCATCAAAGCCGGCTATAACACTGTTATTACTCATAATTCTCCCGATTTACTTTCAAAATAAAGAAATAATCCAGTATCTCTAACGTGTATTATACCCTTTATTTTAAAAAAAGTCAAACATAAAACAAAAAAATATCTATTTTTCTGTAACTTGTACTTTTAATAATTCAAAGAATACTATACAAGAACAAAGAAATTCTTTTACAGTTACAGTATCGGCTAATATTCATAGGGTTGTAGCTTATTTTCCAAAATTTAAGATTTTTTTTTAATTTCTCTTGACATAAGAGCCGAATGACAGCAATATACAAAAATGAACTTTGAAAAAACAATTATTCTTTGCCGGCCGGAAACAAGCGCAAACATAGGAGCCGTATGCAGGGTTATGGCAAATACCGGCTTTAACGATTTGAGAATTACGGGAAACAAGGAAGATTACGATGAAACGGAGGTCTTAAAACTGGCCCTTCACGCTTCCCACGTGTGGAGAAATGCTCATTTTTATCCTCCTACCATCGAAGGGCTAAAAGAAGCGGCATCGGATTGCTCAACCTTGATAGGAACCAGCAGACGTACCGGCCATAAACGTAAAGATCTGGGCATCAGCCCCGAAGACCTCTGTCTTGACTTAAAAAGATTTTACGGAGGCAGATTAGGCCTTGTTTTCGGGAATGAACGCACAGGTCTTATAGATGAGGAACTCAATATATGCTCTTTTTCCGTTAATATTCCTGCTGAAGAAGCTTTCGGCTCTTATAATCTTTCCCATGCCGTGCTTATTCTTTGCTATTCCCTGTATATAGCAGAAAAGAATAATCCGAACGCGGAAAAAAACATCTACTTAAAAAAGGCCTCAATGAAGATGATTCAAGAAAATTCCGAACAGATATGTAAATATCTTTCGGGGCTGGGCTTATTTAAAAAGGGCGGTAAAAAAATAAACGAGACCTTTTTTACCGAGCTTTTATCCTCTGCAGGGGCCTCGGAATTCGATACAATGCATTTAACTGAAATTTTTAAGAAACTTTTCTTTATGTACAGTTGTTAGTATACAAATTGAGAGTATGCATGGCGTAATAAAAAAATATTTTTTTTATTGCCGATGATACGGTAATGCAGTATATTTAACACGCAATAGCTTAGCTTTTAGGAGGGAGATTATGGTAACTGTTTTATCGGTAGGGGGCTCTATAGTAGCTCCGGATAAACCTGATTTCGATTTTTTAGATAAATTTTCAAAAACTATAAGAACTTGGCTTTCTCAAGACTCATCACGAAAACTCATTATGGTAATCGGAGGAGGCGCTCCTGCCCGGGATTATCAAAACGCATATAGAACAGTTTGTGATCTAAGAAAGGCCCCGGCAAAAAATGATGAGGCAGATTGGATAGGAATAATGGCAACAAGACTGAATGCCCAGCTTGTAAAGGCAGTTTTTGAAGATCTTTGCCCTAATCCCGTGGTGTATGACCCTACGGCAATAGATAAATTCGGCGGACAAATTCTGGTTGCAGCAGGCTGGAAACCGGGTTTTTCGACAGATAATGATGCCGTAGTCCTTGCAGAAAATTTTGGAGGAAAGTTGGTAGTAAACCTTTCAAACATTGCCAAAGTTTATACTGACGATCCCAAAAAAAATCCTGAAGCAAGACCTATAGATTCAATATCTTGGGAAGATTTTATAAAAATAGTCGGGACCGAATGGATTCCGGGAAAAAATACCCCCTTTGATCCCATAGCCAGTCAAAGGGCTCAAAAAGCAGGCTTAAAGGTAATATGTGCGGCAGGCAAGGATATTGAGAATTTGGAAAACATTCTCAATGGTAAAGAATTTAAAGGAACGGTGATAGGCTAGTGGAAAATTATTATAATATTCTTAATGTTTCTAATAATGCTGATGAAGACCAAATTAAACACGCATATAGAGCCTTGGCTATGAAATATCATCCCGATAAAAATCCGGACAACAAGATAGCCGAAGAAAAATTTAAGCGTATAAGTGAAGCGTACTCCGTGCTTTCCGACCCTCAAAAGCGAAGGGACTATAACTTCAGTATGTCAAGCTCCTTTAACTCATCAGGAAAAACCTATACTTACAGTCAAAACACAAGTCCCTTTGGAGAAGATCTTTTCAGCTCTAAATGGTGGAAAAAGTGGAGAGATGTCCGCAATGAGAATGCAAAGAAAAGAGAAAAGATCAGCCGAAGCGAAGCCTTCAAAATTCTTATACGCGGTATAATACTAACAATAGTCGGTCTATTATTTTTTAAGAGTATTATCTTTTTAGGAATTTTCGGGCTTCTTTTAGCCTTATCCCTTGTTACGGAGGGAGTCCTCCGAATACGGAAAGGCTATATGGCGATATTCGATTAAGGCTTACCTTTAATTGAGAGCTTAGCCCTAAGGTGAGTGCTTATCTTTCTCTGAAGATAATTCGGCCTCTTGTCAAGTCATAGGGGGATAGGGCAACTTTGACCGTATCTCCCGGTACAATTTTAATATAATGCTTGCGCATTTTTCCCGATAAATGAGCCAAAATAACATGACCGTTTTTTAACTCAACCCTAAACATAGTATTGGGAAGAGACTCCTTAACAATACCTTCAACTTCAATTGCTTCTTCCTTAGCCACAAGACCTCCAAAAAAATGAATAAATTCCAAAAAAACATTTGCTTTTTGCTTAATTTAGTCGTATAATTCTAAAGTCTATTAAAAAAATTGTCAACTAGGAGACGTATATGAAAAAGAAGTTTATTGAGGAAATGAAAGAATATTTGCTAAAAGAGAGGGACGAAATACTAGCTTCATTGCAGCGGAATGATGAGGAGTATGCAGAAACCTTAGCAAACAGCATTCCCAAAGACTTTGCAGATCTGGCCTCGTATAGTACCGACAGAGATATGCTCGAATTTATCGGCGAAAATAATGTAAAAAAGCTGCAAAAGATTGATTCTGCATTGGAAAGGATAAGAGAGGGTAAGTATGGAAAATGCATTACCTGCAAGGAGCAGATTCCTGAAGACAGGCTAAAGGCCCTGCCCTATGCCCTAAAATGCATTCAATGCCAAACCAAATCCGAAAAAAAGATGCGTCCTTAAATAAACTGTGACCGTCTAAAAAGGCCTTGAGCTTAAAGCTTCAAGGCCTTTTAATTTTATTCTTTTAATTTTATTATAGATAACTTATCCGAAAAATCCGCCCGACATCATTTTAGCCTGCAAACCCTTATTTTTTGATACCTTCCTCATCATTTGACGGGTCTTTTCAAATTGCTTTAAAAGCTTGTTTACATCGCCTACAGAGGTTCCGGAACCCTTTGCAATTCGCTTACGGCGGGGCGGGCCTATGATGCGGAAATTATCTCTTTCCTTTAAGGTCATAGATTGGATTATAGCCTTTTGGCGTTTTAAAAGAGAGAGGTCAAGCTTATCCTTATCTATTTGACCTGAAAGCCCCGGAATCATATCGAGCATGGACTCTAGGGGGCCCATCTTTTCGGCCTGCTCCAACTGCATGAGCATATCGGCAAGGCTGAAACTTTCGCTTTGCATCTTTTTTTGAAGCTTCTCTGCCTCTTCTTCGTCATAGAGGGCTTGAGCCTTTTCGACAAGCGAAACAATGTCGCCCATGCCCAAGATACGGCTTGCAATGCGGTCGGGGTAAAAGGCTTCAAAATCTTCGAGCTTTTCGCCTGTTCCTATGTAAAAAATAGGCTTGCCTGTTATGGTCTTTAAAGAAAGAGCTGCACCGCCTCGGGTGTCGGAGTCGAATTTGGTAAGGATTAAACCGGAAAGCCCTACCTGCTCATCGAATTCCTTTGCAACATCAACGGCGCTTTGTCCCGTCATGGAGTCGGCAACAAGGATGGTCTCCATAGGTTTTACGGCCGACTTGATATTGACGATTTCCTTCATCATGTCTTCGTCGATTTGGAGGCGTCCTGCCGTATCGACTATGACCGTATCGTAAAAGTTCTTTTTTGCAAAGGCCAAGGCATTTTTGGCTACCCTTACCGCATCCTTTGTTTCTTCCTTGTAAACAGGCACGCCGATATTTTCTCCCAAAACTGAAAGCTGCTCTACAGCGGCAGGGCGTACAAGGTCGCAGGCAGCGAGCAAGGGCTTTCGGCCCTCATTTTTAAGTTTTAAGGCCAATTTTGCGGCACTTGTAGTCTTTCCTGAGCCTTGAAGACCTAAAAAGAGGATAATCGATTGGGTATCAGGCCCCCTGAGGTCAAGAGCTTTTTTTTCGTCCCCCAAAAAGGAGGTCATCTTATCGTATACGATTTTTGTAAACTGTTGCCCGGGGTCTACGGATTTTAAAACCCTTTCACCCTTGGCTTCTTCGGCTGTGGCATTTATAAAACGGCGTACAACACGCAAGTTTACGTCGGCATCCAAAAGGGCCGTTTTTATTTCTTCGATTGTATCTTCGATATTTTTTTCGGTAATTTTGGATTTACCGCTCAAAGAGCGCAGTATTCCGCCGAATTTTTCGGTAATATTTTCGAGCATATTACTTTGTATCTCCCTTTAGTAAGTTTTCTATTAAGTCAAGAGGTTTTAATTCCTTGTTTAAGATTTTATAAAGCCCCGAACATATGGGCAGCTTTAAATTACGCTTTTCTGCGAGAATGTTCAAGTATTTACAGGCCACTACCCCCTCGGGCAAGTAGCCTATCTTATCTATATTTTTAATGAGATCGTCCAAATTTTCAAAAGAAAGGAGAATCTTTTTTGTTATGATTTCGTTTCCGAAACGGCGGTTTCTGCCGTACTTACTTCGGCAAGTTACATCCAAATCCCCCACTCCGGAAATCGATGTAAAGGTTTCGGGATGGGTAGCCCCCATTGCCCTGCCTATAATCTGAATCTCGTTTAAACCTGCCGCCAAAAGAAGGGATTCGGTATTGTCGCCGAAGATATCGGAGGTTACTGTCAAGGCATCCAAGACACCGAAAGCGACGGCTATAACGTTTTTAGCGGCTGCACAAACCTGAACTCCGATTATGTCCAAGCTGGAATAAACAAGCATACTCCTCGATTTTAAAATCTCGCGGCAGCGGATAGAGCACATGGGATTTTGAGAAGCGGCTATAAGACCTGTCAGCTTACCCTCAGCCACCTCTTCTCCATGGCTGGGGCCTGCTACATAGACCAGATGATTTTTATAAAAATCGGGAAGCATTTTTTCTAAAACATCTATTATAAACTGAGGCTCCCCGTTTTCATCCGGAATAAAGCCCTTTGTCAACACTGCTATTGTCGGATAAGGCATTTCACCGTCATCATGGCTGAAAGGAGCAAATTTAAGCAACTCTTCAACTGTTGAGGTTAAATAGAGAGAAGGGCTTGCTAAAAAAATAAAAGAAGCATCCTTGCATACATCCTCCATATCTGTAGAGGCAGAAACAGTCTTAGGCAATTTATGGTTAGGTAAGTATTTTACATTTATTTGGTCCGTGTTTATCGAATCGGCAACGGAAGCACTATGGCTCCAAAGAACAACCCTTTGTCCGTTTTTACCTAGAGAACAGGCAACAGCCGTTCCCCAAGAGCCTGCTCCGATAATGGCAATCTTATCGTTCACAAATTTTCTCCTGTTTTTGAGTTTATCATTTTTTGATAAAAGTTTCAATAAATGGAAATTCAAAAACAAGCTTCTTTTCCGTTCTTTACAATTTGCAGATACTGTGATATATTGGTTTCATGCGTAATAAATTAAACTCAAAGGCATTTTTTTTTGCGGTAATTTTACTCTTCGGCTTGATGTTTTCATGCAAAAAAAATGAAACCTATGAAATGTCTTCCGATGACGTTTCCTTAGCGGAAGTTCTTGTAAGATCTAAGATTATTGTAGGGGTAAATGTATACAATCCGCCCATATGTTTTTACAATAACAACAATGAAATCATAGGCTTTGATGTCGATGTCTTTAAAGAAATAGCCAATATAATGAATATAGAGGCAGAATTCCGTCCTATAGTTCCAAGTGAGGTAAACGAGCTTATCAATTCCGGAGCTATAGACTGTATCGCATCAGGGTTTTCTTATTCGAATGAGAGAAATGAGACCTATGAGCTTACACAAGCTTATTTACGCAATGCAATAGTTCTTTTAACTCTAAGATCAAGGGAAATTAAAACTATCGAAGATCTAAAGGGTAAGAAGATAGGCGGACAAAAAGGAAGTTTAGGGGCAGCCTTGATTAAAAATAATCCCGATATGATGAGTCAAATACATTCAATCAATGACTCATATAATAATATTCCTCAAATTTTGGGAGACTTAAAAACTCTTGGATTAGACGCCTGTGTCGGAGATATTTCAACAATAGCCGGATACCTGAGTAAAGAGCCGGATGTATACAGTCTTGTCGGACAGGCTGTAGCCTTAGACTCTTATGTATATGCCTGTAAAAAAGGAAGTAAGGCTTTAAAAATGGAAATAGAAAGAGTTTTATACGTATTAGAAAAAAAAGGTATTCTTGAAAAAATTTCAAGAAAATGGTTTGATGCGGATTTAGTAATTTTTGGAAAGTAGATAAGGAAAATTTATTATGAAAAAAAATTATAATTATATTTTTAAACTTAGCTTTATCTTTTTATTTGCGGTATTGGTTATGACATCTTGTAAACCTAAGGCCGTCCGCATACAAAAAAAAGAAAACGATATTTCTCTTGCAAAAATTCTAGTAAAAAAAGAATTTATAATAGGTATAAGAGATGATCACCCTCCTTTTTCTTTTCTCAATCTTTTTACGACAAAAATGGAAGGCTATGATATTGAGATAGCTCAAGAACTGTGCAATAAGATGAAGGTAAAACCGATTTTTAAGGCCATTAAGTGGGAGCAAAGAGATAAACTACTTAATGAGGGAGAAATAGACTGTATATGGAGCGCCTTTGCATACAGCAAGGAACGGGACGAAATTTATTCTCTTACCTCACCTTATATAAAGAGTGCTATCATTCTGGTCGTAAAGGATAAATCACCTTACTATTCCATTCAAGACATAAGGGACAAGAAAATAGGAGTTACGGCCTCATCATTTATACAGGAAAGTCTTAAAAAAGCCGAATTTACTCACGGAGCATTTAAAAAGACGGTTATCTTTCAGGGAGCCCAAGAAGCCTTAAATGCTCTTGAAAAGGATGAGGTAGAATGTGTATTATATGACCTTCTTTCAATTAACAGCCTGCAGCAGGCAAGAACAGGATCATACAGAGTTCTTGATGAGGCTATAGCATATGAAGAATATGTTATAGCCTTTAGAAAAAGAGATCTTGCCCTGATGAATGCAGTCGAATCAACCTTAAAAGATATGGCTAAAACCGATTTTTTAGAAAAAACGAGTAAAAAATGGTTCGGCGCTAACATATCCATCATAGGACGCTAAGCCCCTTGAAATATACTTATTTTGTGTAGATGTTGATTATCTCACAAATATAAACGTAATGAAAGTTTTTTTTTGGGTATGAATCTACTATAATTTGAGGATCAATAAATAAATCCATATCGAATTCGCTGCGGTATAGCTTACGGCATGAAAGCACAAGCTTAGCACGCTCAAAGGAGATAACGCCCTCATCAAGCATAACGGGCTTTAAGCCTGTTTCTCTTGCCTTATCGACGTTTCGTCCCGAAACGGATCCGCAAAAAGCCAGAGTGTTCCTAGCCCATGGATCATTTTCGTCAAAAAAAGAAAGAGTTATATAATCTTCTTTATCGATAAATTCGGAAGTATATCTGGTGGGCCTTACATAAACGGTAGCTGTCAGCTTATTCCATAAAAACCCTATAGATCCCCAGCCGGCAGTCATTGTATTCCATTGTTCACGCCCGGTTCCGCATCCTGCAGTCAGTAAAAAACCCTCATTATTCGGACCGGTAATCGATGAAATAGGCTTTATCAATTTATCCAGAACTTCGGCAGTCGCTTTTTGCAGTTTAAATTGTGACATAAATTACCTCCGAATTTATTATATACGATAATCCTTTGATGTGCAAGAAGAAATTTTTCTTCTTTTATATTTTTAAATTTTATGATACAATGCATAAATGAAGAAGTTTTTGTGCATTTTTTTTGTTGCTTTAATACTGTCATGCCGCTCGGCTCGAATAAGAACGATAAGGACCAATCGGGCAGAAGCGGAAATATTTTATAAATCGGAAAAAACCGAAGACGGCTTTTTAGGCTTTCAGACGGATGTAAGCTTTCCTCCGGAAGATGAAAAATTTGATCCTTCAATTTTGCCGAACAGTTTTATTCCCTTTAAGGCTTATAAGGGTCAAGGAACCGTTTATTTTTATACTGAAAATATAAAAAGCTTTTTCTTATATTTAAACGGAAAAAAAATAGATACAAAAAAAATATGCAAAAATAAATATACTCAAATCTACATTGGAGATGATGTAATAAACGGCACCAATAATTTACTTATTACAAATATTGAAGCCGAAAAAAGCTTTGATAAGGATTATACCCTGTCGGTAAAAATCCCCTACCCTTCCATTATCGAAAAAAAAGAAAAATTAAATAACGTAAACTATAGGGCCTTTCAAATAATAGACGACCTTATGAAGGCAGAAATAGAAAATGGCTTTCCTTCTGCACAAATTGTAGTGGTAAAGGACGGAAAAATGATAAAAAACTCGGCCTACGGTTATATAAGCACTGTAGACGAGTTCGGTGCTCCTCTGATAAATAAAAAGCCTATTACGGATAAAACCCTTTTCGATTTGGCGAGCAATACCAAGATGTACACGGTAAATTTTGCCTTACAAAAGCTTCTATCCGAAGAAAAAATTTCAATTTACGATAAGGTAAGCAGTTTTTTCCCGGAGTTTAAGGATAAAAAGAGAGCTCTTTTTAAGGGAAAAAGCGAGATCACCATTGAAGACTTATTAAAGCATCAGGCGGGTTTTCCTGCCGGGGCTCAATACTATGTAAACAAAAAGATAACTAAAAAAAAGAAGGCCGATAAAAGACAAAACAAGGAAATTGTTTTAGAGCTTATTTGCAGCACTCCGCTAATATATCCACCCCGTACGGAGGTCTTATACTCGGATATAGACTATATGCTCTTAGGCTTTATTATAGAAAAGGTAACAGGGCTTCCCTTGGATAAATATGCGGAAGAAAATCTTTATAAACCCTTAAATTTATCTTCGGTTTGCTATGAGCCATTAAAAAAAGGCTTTACAAAGGAAGATATTACCGCAACCGAAATACATTCCCCAAAAAGAACAAAGGATTTAAAATTTAAGGATCTAAAATACTTGCCCGTTCACGGAACAGTGCACGATCCGGAAGCCTATAATTCCATGAATCAGGTAAGCGGTCATGCAGGGCTTTTTGCAAATGCAAAAAGTATAGCGGTTCTTGCTCAGGTTATGCTGAACGGCGGAGGATACGAAAACGTCAAACTATTTGATTCAAGCGTTTTGAATTTATTTACCAGTCAGGGAAACTTTTTTTCGCAGGCAGGTTTAGGATGGAGGAGGCAGGGGCTTAATAACAGCTATGCTTGGGCCTTTTCACAGCTTGCAAGCCCAAACACAATAGGGCACACGGGCTGGACGGGAACCTTGACCGTAATCGATCCTAAGGAAGATTTAATAATTATAATCTTTACAAGTGCAAAAAACACCCCTGCCCTTTTCGGAAAAAACTTTCGCGGAAAGTATGAGGGCGATTTTTATCTTGCAAAAAACTATGGAGCCCTTACCACCCTTATTTATTCCGCATTTAAAAACTATGATGACGCGATGCTGGATCAAATGCTTATCGAACTTGCAATCGGCAGAAAAGAAATTATAGATACGATTCCCGAAATCTACGGCAACGAAGGTTCCTACAAAGACCTAAAAGCCCTTATGGAAGGCATAAAAAAACAGTCAAGGCAATCGGCTGCATTGAGAGGCTTTTTAAAAAGCAAAAAAGCAAAAGAGATATTCGAAGATTTGACCTCAAGGCACTCAAAGAAAAATTTGGCAAAACGCCATTCCGAAGGTACGGTAAAATGAAAAAGGCCTTTTGTTTATTTTTCTTTTTTAGCCTTACAATCCTGGCCCTTGCTAAAGAAAAAACGGACAAGCCGGATTTTAAGCTCGGCATTGAAAGAGTAGACGAGTTTTTTAACCTTTTTAAAGGAAAAAATATAGGCTTGATTACCAACCAAACAGGTATAGATTCTTTGGGAAGATCGAGCATCGAAATTCTATATGAAAAAACAAACCTTAAAGCCCTCTTTTCTCCCGAACACGGAATAAGGGGAAACGCAAGGGAGGGAGCGGGAATTTCCAACACAGTAGACAAAAAAACGGGGCTCACAGTTTACAGCCTTTACGGAAAAACAAAGCGGCCTACAAAGGAAATGCTGCAGCAAGTGGATGTTTTATGCTTCGATATTCAGGATGTAGGCGCAAGGTTTTACACATATATTTACACAATGGCCTATGCCATGGAGGCCTGCGCCCGTGACAGAAAGACCTTTGTAGTTTTTGACAGGCCCAATCCCATAAACGGAATAAATGTCGAAGGAAATATCTTGGAAGAGGAATATAGATCCTTTACAGGCTATTTTCCCATTGTGCAGCGTCACGGAATGACTTGCGGGGAATTAGCCTTGATGTTCAATGAGGAATTTAAGATAGGCTGTAATTTAAAAGTAATCCCGATGCAGGACTGGAAGAGGGAAGATTATTTTGAGGACCTCAATTTGATGTGGATTCCGCCCTCGCCCAATATTCCCACACCCGATACGGCCTTGGTCTATTCCGGCTTTTGTATTTTTGAAGGAGTAAATATTTCGGTAGGCCGCGGAACCACAATGCCCTTTAAATACATAGGAGCCCCCTACATAGAGGCTGAAGCCTTGGCAGAAAAACTAAATGCTCTCAACCTTGCCGGAGTATTTTTTAAACCCGCTTATTTTACACCCTCTCTTTCGGTTTATAAGGATGAGCTATGCGAGGGGATTCAGATAATCGTAAAGGATAAAAACAAATTTTTACCCGTAAAGACCGGAATTGCAGTGATGTACAAGATAAAGGAAATGTATCCGGATAAGTTTAAGATAAACAACTACCCCGTAAAACACTGCGGCCTAAATCTATTAACCGGAACGGATAAGCTAAGCACAATGAGCCTTTCCTTAGATGAGTACCTTAAATTTATCGAAAAGGACGAACAAAGGTTTTTAAAGAAGAGGAAAAGGTATTTGATGTACTAAAAAGGGCGAACTAGGAAAAGTTCGAATGCCGAACGACAAACAGCAAAGGTCGAATGATGGGAAGTACGAATGCCGAACGGTAGGAAGTACGAAGTCGTCAGGTGGGTCAAAGGCATAGTCCACCTTTTACTCGCATTGCGTATCGCAAGATACATCACTTTATATATCGAATCATCATCCGGAAAGCTTGATTTATTGCGAGTAACTTTTCTAAAGTTTTTCCACTTCTTCTTTGCTTAGGCCGGTGGCTTTTGAAATAATCTCTAGAGCAAATCCCATTTCAAGTAAGTTTTTTGCCGTTTCGAGTTTATTTTGGTATGAGCCTTCGGCCAAACCTTCTTCCAAACCCGCGGCACGGCCTTCAGCTAATCCCTCTCTTCTAGCTTCATTCCTTTCACATTCGACATACATCTCGTATTTTTCGTTAGAGAGTTCTATTGCCATCCGCCTCTCTTCATCCGTTACCCTAAAGAGTGTTGCTTCTGCCATCCTTATTCCCTCCTCCAATTTACACAATTCTTCCAACATTCCGCTTCTTTTGTCTTCTTCATAGTTGGCTAAAAACCTTATCCAAAAGTCTTTTAGGCTATAATCTTCCAAGCTCTTTTTCATAGTATAAACTATTAGCTCGTTTAATTCAACATAAAGATATTGAATTACAGAGCTCTCAGATACTCTTACAAGTTCTGCATTTTTAGGAACGTCACAGCCGAACACCGAAAGGCTTATTGCGTACAAAAAATCATCTTCTTTAGGCTCTGTCTTTAAAAATCGTGAGGCCATGCGCATCAGGTACATTTGATTTCGCCTTGGGTAATTGGCTTTCCAAAACTGCTGCATTTCAAGGTCTACAAGAAGACCTGTATCGGTCTTAATCAAAAAATCAAGGCGGTAGGTTTCTCCGGCCGGCCTATCCCTGATGAGCTCGGTGTTAAGGATGTCGGCCTTTGTGATTTTACCGTAGGAATCTTCCAAAAAAGCATTAAGAAAGCTTATGAGAGCCTTGTTTCCTTCCTCGCCTTTGGAAAACATCAGCTTGAATACCCAATCGGTCTTGGGGTTTAAAATTTTCTCTTCATTCATAAGAACTCCTATTTTAGGTGTCAGGCAGTATCTTCCTTCCTGCCTTCACATAATTATAGGGTTTTACTTTGAATAAATAGTAAAATTTTTTTAAAAAAATTGGAAAGTTCGAATGATGGAAATATCGAATGTCTGAAAGTACGAATGCCGTACTTCTCACTTCGCCATTTGTCCTTCGCACTTTGAACTTCGCACTTCTCCCTTAAAATATCTGTCTATAACTCTTTAAAAACTTGCTAATCTATGTTATAATACGAACGGCAAGGAGACATAGCTATGAGTACTTCAAACAGAAAATATAAAGACTCGGTCTTCGTCGATTTATTCAGCGAAGATGAAAAGGCAAAAGAAAACTTTTTATCGCTTTATAATGCTCTGCATGGTACTTCTCTTACAGCTGCGGATGCTTTGAAGAACATCCGCTTGGATCAAGTCTTGTACATGACTTTTTATAATGATGTGTCCTACCTTGTAGAAAACAAAATTATAGTTCTAGCGGAGCATCAATCAACTATCAATCCCAACATGCCTTTACGCTGCCTTGAATACATCAGCCGCCTTTACGAAACCTTCTTTGAATCAAAAGAAAAATATAGCCGTAAACTTCTTAATATTCCAACCCCGGAATTCTATGTTTTCTACAATGGGGAAGAACCTTTTCCTTCCGATAAAACACTAAAACTCTCGGAAGCCTTTATAGAAAGCACAGAAAAACCCAACCTTGAATTAACCGTTAAGGTAATAAACATAAACCGGAACAATAGGCATCCTATACTGGAAAACTGCAAAACGATGCAGGAATACACCGTATTTGTAGAAACGGTAAGGAGATGGAAAAAAACTGATTCTCAAAACGGCTTTCAAAAAGCCATTGAGGAATGTATACAAAACAATATTTTGAGAGACTATCTAAAACGCAAGACTAAGGAGGTAATCAACATGTTACTCGCCGAATATGATTATGAAACAGATATAGCCGTACAGCGTGCTGAAGAACGTGAAATAGCCTTTGCCGAGGGTATTGAGCAAGGTATTGAACGAGGTATTGAGCAAGGTATTGAGCAAGGTATTGAACAAGGCTCACACCAAAAAGCCCTTGAAACTGCTGCAGCATTTAAGCGCCTTGGCTTTGACATTGCTAAAATAGCTGAAGGAACGGGTTTAAGCATTCAAGAAGTGAAATCATTATAAGAATAAGCCTTTTTGAAAATAGGCGGAGCAGATTCAAGGCCGATGAAAAATGTACATCCTTGTACATTTTTCATCTTCGAGTTTTGAGCTTTGCTCAAAACATCGTAAAGTTGAAACCACCGCCATCCGTGGCGGCCGCAGGCGTATCGGGTATACGTTGAGGACACTTTTTTGCCGTGCGACGCAGGAGATGCCCTCGTTTCGAAAAGAGGAGGTAATAAACATGTTATTAGCCGAATATGATTATGAAACCGATATAACCGTACAGCGTGCCGAAGAACGTGAAACAGCAAAGCTGATGAAAGAAGCAAATTGCGAACTTAATTTTATTATGCAAATGACAAGGCTTTGCAAAGAAGAAATTGAAGCTTTATAAAATTAACCCGCAATAAACCAATTTTGTAATATCCCACGAGGCCGCCTAGTATAGTACTGAAATATGTGCCATATTTTAGCTGTAATAGGTCACCTATTACTAAGGACGAACTATGGAAAGGTCGAATGTCGCACTTCGCACTTTGTACTTTGCAGCCTCATCAGCCAAACGCATAAGAACGTAAAACAGCATTAATTTTTGTTTTATAGCCTTTACCTTGAGCTTTAAACCATTCCAATACATCAGCATCTATTTTAATACTATTTTCATCTTTTTTATGTACTTCATACCATGGTTTGAATTTGGCAAGCTCTTCTTTAGATTGTTCGGGGCAATCATCAGCAGGGATAGACTTTGCTTTTCGGATAGTTTGTTTTTCTTCTTCTGTGAGCGGAGTTTTCTTTAAATCATCTAATGTCATAGTTACTATAGTATTCATTTATTTCCTCCTGATTTGCTTTTCGTGCAGATATAAGCCTAATTATATTGTTCTTTCGTTCCGTAAACACAACAAAAAGCACATCTTCAACAAGACCGATCGCATTCCAACGCTGTTCTTCAATAGTTGAATGCTGCTCGTCGTATTTTTCTATACGCTTATTATCGAGAAAAATACGAGCTGCTATTCTGAATGAAATACCGTCATGTTTTTTTATGTTAGTTTCATTTTTAACCTCATCCCATTCAAAAATCATATCCAGCTCTCTTTTAATTTATAGTATATATGTGATTGCATACATAGTCAAGGTACCGAAAGTCAGGGTAACCGCACCAGAGTTTCATCTTCGCAAAAAACATAGGCTGTTCAACCCGCCTTTCGCCGCTATGCGGCTGCAAGAGGGGTATTCACAGCCTATTTTTTTGCTATTTTGTTCCCCCTATGATGCGGTTACCCTGTTTTTTTGAACAAAAGAGCGAAATTTTGTTTAAAATTTCGCTCAATAAGGAAGCCAACCGCTTCAGCAATCTGGTGCGGTTGCCCTGTACCGAAAGTACGAATGATGGGAAGTTCGAATGCCGAACGACGAAGGTCGAACTTCGCACTTCACTACCACTCATTAAACCATTTTGCAGGTGCTGCATCGGTAAAGCGGAGCGCGTTTGTTTCCATATTAAGCGCGGCTATGCGGTTGCGGTTTGCCGTAATGATCGTATGATGACCGCTATAAACGGCATCAAAGCCGTCGTCGGCTATGTAGATATTGTCCTCGTCAAAGCCGATTACCTTTACCGCCCCGTAAAAGTTATTGGAATAATCGTACGGCTTATAAAGTGTATGATTGCTGGTATTAATTTTGGGGTCGGTAAAACCGATTTTTACGGGGTCCTCATCCAAATTGTTTATATTATAGCGCACAACGCCGCCGAAAGCATAAACGGGAAAATTGAAACCGCTAGGTCTATACTCTGTCTTAAAAAGTACATAGGCATAACCATTGCGGATAAAAATATCGGTTACCTCGGAAGTCTCACAATCATCGATTTCAATATCATCATCGATTTCTTTTTCAGTAGGTGATTCTGTGCTGCCAATATTTTTGACATAGATTTTAGGTTCAGTAGGGGCATCATGCCCAAACCATACAACACGATCGTTATCGATTGCTGCCTGACCTTTAAAAAACGTGAGGCTTGTTAGAGAGGAACCGTTGACCGCGTTTTCTTCTATTTCATAAACACTACCGTTTTGATAAACAACATAAGTTATGCCTGTTGTAAAATCATTCATAAATGCTGAAGGGGTAATAGACGGAGCTAGCGGAAGACTTATATTCTCAGGTCCGTCACCCTCGCTCGTATAGCGTACAACATAGGTATTGCCGGCTTCATATCGTACATACACTCTTCCCAAACTGTCTCGGGCAAAGATATGCTCCGACCTTGTCGATTGGGGCACAGTAATCGGTTTTCCGTCCATGTAGAGGGTTAAGTCATAATTAACGTCCCCATATGCGGAAACTGTTTTTTTCTGTGTAAACAGCAGGTTATTTAAACCTGAAGCTTTTTTGCTTAAGAGGACTATTACCTGATTTCGGCCTGAGGTTACGGTGTGGGTCTTTTTACCTGACCATTGGGAAGAAGCATTAGAGGCCGTAACCGTTATCTCGAGCTTTTCGCCTATGGGAACAAGCTCAATTAAGGATTTGGATTCTTCGGCAGCCAGCTCCCGTATTATCGTATAGCCGTTTTCCCTGACTATCTTGATTTTCATATCTGTCGATGAAAGAACAGGAAGTCCATTGGAGTCCAATGCCCTTGCTCCGTCAGGAAGAGTTCCGTCAAAGCTCAAAATAAGCTCGCCGTATTCTTCATTTACAAACAGATTACACGATGACACCGTCAAAACAAGTACCAAAATAAAAAATAATATCTTTTTCATAAAAAACCTCCTCAAAATAAAGGCCGAACGATGGAAAGTTCAAATGCCGAATGACAAATGCCGAACGGCAGGAAGTACGAACTTCGAACTTTGTACTTCGCACTTCTTACTTTGAACTTCGAACTTTGTTTCTTTCATTATACATCAAAAAATTCAAAATACCAAGCAAAATGAAGAAAAAATTACATAAATTTAAAAGCATCAAAGGGATAGCCGTTTCTTAGGATTGGGAGGGAGAATTACCTTTTTAACATTGCAGTGCAGAATTTTTAAGTGCAACATGTTTATAATAGGATTGTAATCCGTCAATATGTTCCATTAAATCAGGCAAAATTTTATGTCCCATCGGGTCAACTATAAAATCAATGCCTTCTCGGCGTGCTAATTTAGCAGCCGGCACAAAATCACTGTCTCCAGTAATAAGAATAATCTGATCAGTCAACTTTTTATATGCAAGAGTAGCAATATCTATACCGATTTTCATGTCTACCCCTTTTTGCCGTAAAACCAAATCAAAATCATTCTCAGTTATATCTGAAATTGATAAACGTTCTGAAAACAGCTTTTTAACCGTATTATTCTTTAAACCATAGTAAGCAGTGCTATCAGCCAATGTCCCCATCCTTAAAGCAACCTTTCTTTGATGAATTAACTGTTCAATAAATTCCACCATCCATTTATTGGTATCGGTTTTTGAAAAATCTATATTCTTTTTAGTTAGAGGATGATATAAGGCTTTTGATATTGGAGGACAGTCATAATAAAATATTCGGTATAATTCGTTCCACTAGGTGCAGTTTACAATATTTTATTAATTCGGTAACACGCTCATCCGGCCGTTTTTTACCAAAATGATATAAGGCTTGTTTACGGTAAAATCCCCCATCCACTAAAATAGCAGTTCTTTTCATCAAATCTCCTCCCAATATAAAAAAACCTGTAACTCCGGCTTATCCCGAATAAGTGGGAAGCCGTACTATACAGGTTTGTTAAAACAGTACTCATAAAGAGTAACTATAATTATAATATACATTTTTTTTATATTTGTCAAGTAATCTTTTTTACAACTTAGCTACATAAATTCAAATGCATCAAAGGGATAGCCGTTTCTTAGGATTGGGAGGGAGGCGTCAATTTCGGTGTTTGAGGGTACTTTATAGGGCAAATTAAGTTTGAAAATTCGGTTGACGGCCTTGCCGCAAAGTTCTTCTAAGCGGGCTTCAGAGCAGCCGGCCTTGCGCAGTTCTTTTAAAAGAATGAGAGAGCCTGCAAAGCCGGGGATGCCGGAGGCGCCTTTTTTCTTATCTTCGATTGTATGAGGGGCATGGTCGCTTTCTATCCAATCGGCCTCACCCGAAATCAAGGCCTTAAAAACGGCTTCTTGGTCTTTTTTTTCACGCAAGGGAGGATTCATCTTTACAAAAAGGCCCGACTTTTTATAAGAATCGATATTTAAAAGAGCGTGGTGGGCCGTAACTCCGCAGGAGATATTCAGTCCGCTTTTTTTTGCATCAGAGACCAGCCTTATTCCCTCTTTTGTACTTATGTGACAAATATGAAGGTGCCCCTTAAAACCCGCAGCTTTAATAAGTTCAATTTGGTCCTTTATAGATTCTATTTCGGCAATAGGCGGACGGGCAAGGCTGTGAGTTATAGGATTTTCAATATCAAAGATTGAATTATTCATGAGGCTTTCTTTTTCGCAATGGACAGCTATTAAGCCCTCATAACCGAGTCTTGCAAGGGCGGAATAAACCTTTCTTTGATCTTCTTTTTCGACTATTCCCATATTGCCTGTCGAATGACCGGCAAACATCTTAAAACCTACTATTTTAGGAAAATGCTCCTTATAAAACAAGACCATTTTTTCTATCTGCGAAGCATCGGAAGTAAGGCCGCCGTAAACACCGTAAAAGCCGGAAACACCGGCGGCTTTTATCGACTTATCTGCAAGAGCAAAGCGTTCCAAAACCGCATCTCCATTTGTAAGAGGAGGATTTGTATTAGGCATATCAAAGAAGGCCGTAAAACCTGCAGGGCAGGCCAAAGAAAGGGCATGAGCGATGGTTTCTTTTTCGGCCAATAGGCCGTCCCTAAGGTGAACATGTGAATCTATCATAAATTTCTCTTTTTAAAAATTTTAAAAACCTATATTTAGAAAAACAAAACGGCTTCGCCGTACTCGCCGTCTTTTATGATACTTATTTCGAGCTTGTTTTTTCCGTCAAATTCTATATCTGTCATTCCTATCTTTAAGGCATAGGCCTTTATCGGTTCAACATCCTTATCAAGGGTCTCGTTTATCACTCTCATAGTAACAATTTCACAAAAATCGCCGTTTACTGAAACGGTTATATCGTCGGTATTGAGTTCCGGAGCTATTGCTTTTTCTTCTCCTAAAATAAGTTTGGAGCTCATAGGCCTAAAATACACCATCATGGTATTATCAGTATCCAAAGAAGGAAAAAATATCAAGCTAAAAATTTCTATTTTTCCCAGCTTAGGATTTATTTCAACATTTTGCCTTAAATCTATATTGTAGCCCCAAAATTCAAGAAAATTTTCATTAAAACCTTTTGAAGCAATAAAATAAGGGTATTTTTTTGATTCGGCTTCTAAGCAAAAACAGCCGGATTCATCAGCTTCACCGCCCGTAATAACTTCAAACCTTTCGGTTAAAAGAGCAACCTTTGCATGGCTTACCGGTTTTTTATTTTTATCCCGAACGCAACCCTTAACAGCACTCATAAAAATTCCCCCTTGGAGTTAAATTATATATCATAAAAGAGTGAGTTGTCAAGCAAATACATAAAACTTATTTACGTTTGTATTTTGAGGCAGATCCGGAAGATTCTCTTTTCTTTTTTGAATCATGTTTTCCCTTTGAGGCCAAACTGCGCTTAGGTCTTTTAGATCCGGAAAAGGCCGGGGCTTCACTTTTTGCGTCAATGTGCATATGAGGTAAGCCTCTTTTCTTTTTGCAAAGACGCAGGGCATCATTTGCTGCATTTTTAGGCATTGTAGCAAGGGAAAACTTATCCATAACCTCGATATCGTCGACCAGCCTTTCAGGAATCGAAAGAAGGCGGCTTAACATTTCGGCAAGTTTACGCTTTGTAATTCCGTCCTTTCGGCCGACTCCTATATAAAGGCGTAAGGTATCGTCATCGGATTTACGTATGCGGCCTTCGGAGCGGACGGGCTTAATTGTCTTATAGTGAGAGGGAGATAAAAATGAACCGTACTGCATTTGAAGAATAAAGGAAAGCACGGTTTGAGCATCTCCGTATTCCGTAAGCTTATTTGCAAAAGCCGAAAAGCCTTGTTCGGGTTTTTCTTCATTTATTCTTTTTTCGATTTGAGCAGCCGTTTCTTTTAAGATACGGGTTCTTTTGATTTCGATAACTTGTTCGATTGAAGGAAGCTTACCCTCTTTTAATTCGCCCCGGGCATGTTTGCGCAGGTACTCTATTCTTTTTACCTCGTTAGGGCGGACAAAACTGACTGCGATACCGGCAGCTCCGGCACGGCCTGTTCTTCCTATTCGGTGGGTATAGGTCGGCCCGTCATAGGGAATTGCATAGTTTACAACGTGCGAGATGCCTTCAATGTCGATACCGCGGGCGGCAACATCGGTTGCAACAAGGATGCGGGTCTTTTTGGACCTAAAGCGCTCCAAAATTTTTTCCCTCTGACTTTGAGGAATGTCCCCGTGGAGGGCGGCAGCTTCGTAGTGCCTTTCGTCAAGTTCTTTTGCAACATCATCGGCATCGATTTTGGTTTGGCAAAATACGAGGCCGTAAAAGTTAGGGCTTGTATCTATAAGGCGGACAAGGGCTTCGGTCTTATCCCCTTCCCTGACTACCCAAAAAAATTGCTCGGTTAAAGAGGCTCTTTCTTCTTGAGGCTCTTCTTCGACAATTTCATAGTCCCCCATAAAGTCGGAGGCAATAGACAAGATCTGCTTGGGCATCGTCGCCGAAAACATTAAAACGCGGGCTTCAGGATTTGCCTTTGAAAAGATATTTTCTATGTCTTCGATAAAGCCCATGTTGAGCATCTCATCGGCTTCATCCAAAATAAAATATTCGATGTCTTCAATTTTTAAGGAACCCCGTTCAAGATGATCCATCACACGGCCGGGGGTTCCTACAACGATTTCGACACCGGTCTTTAAGCTTCTCAGCTGGGGGCCTATCGCAGCTCCTCCGTAAACGGTTGTAATTCGGGGAAACTCTTCGATTCTAAAAGATTCAAGTTCACCTGCTACCTGTACGGCTAATTCTCGGGTAGGCACCAAAATAAGCGCCCGCACCTTTCCCGTATTTGCGCGCAGCTCCTGCACAAGGGGGAGGCCAAAAGCTGCCGTCTTTCCCGTTCCGGTACGAGCCTTAGCTATAACGTTTGCTTCTCCCGAAAGAAGCCTCGGTATTGCCAAAACCTGAATCGGAGTCGGCTCTTCAAACCCCTTGGCTTCAACTGCTTGTAGGACTATATCGTCAAGTCCCAATTCTTTAAAAGTAATTAACATAATCGGAAGATTATATCACATTACTCAAAAATATGCAATTATGGTGCAGGAGGATAAGGAGGCCGTGTATATAAAGATTCTATAGTCACGGTATTATATCTTTTAACTATATAATTATTTATGTCTTTAATTTCAGCATCAGTCAAAGCCCGTTTAAAAATCATGACTTCTGCAATTTGTCCGTAAAAAGGCAAAGACTCATCAGCATTCTTACCGATATATAGATTCTTTAAGGTTCCGCTGCCTTCAACACCTATATGAGTAGCCAATCTTGAAGAAAAATAAGCACTATTGCCCGGCAAAGACCAGGCATAGTCTAATTTACAAGGATCGGTATCTTGATTAGATCCTAGTGCATAGTCTCTTATTGACCCATTTTCGCCTACAGGATAGCCATAGGCTCTGTTTACAGCAGTTTCACTACCACCTGAAGTACCTCCCGGTGCAGAGTATAGATAGGCTATAGGCGTCTGACCCGTTTTAGTCTCATTACCGTTTACATAAAATCTAACTTGAGGATCATTACCGGAAATATCCACATTAACAAGTATTCCTGCCGAAAAAGCTTTTCCCGATTCGACATCATATGTCATAGATGCGGAAGGACTTCTAATACCCAGTACATAATCCGATTCTATATAAAATCTTTTTATTCTAGTAGGTTTACCTGTATTGGCACCATTGCCGTAAACACCGTCTACAGGATCATACTGAAACGGAATCAAACCTATTGAAGGATAAACGCGCCTGGATCCATTTGAGCCGGTAATAGCTATTTGCTGATTAATATTGTTAGAACAACTAAAAATCAAAAAGGCAGTACTAGCTGTAGCTTCATATAACATCCAGTCATCGTGAGCACAAATTACAGCCAAGCCTTCCTTATTTGCAAAAGTAGCAGAAGGAAGTCCGCTAACTCCCGAAGCGGAATATGTAGGACTATTTCCTTTATATTTATAGGCATGTCTATTATTTCCGGATACATCAGGAAGACAGTTTATTTTACCTTCAGAAATATGCTCCAATCCAATCCTATCAGCCCTTAACCAAAGAACAAGATCTTTTATATCCTTAGGCTGTTTAAATCCGGAACCGGTGAGAGATATAGTATATTTTCTTCCCGTATTTTTATCATCAATGGTAATATCTTTTTCAGACCACACACCTGGTTGCGGAGTAAATTTAATTTCAAGTCCGGCCTTCTCTCCGGGATAGACAAGCTCTGTATTTCCATAATTTTTTTCTAATGTAAAAGGTCCCGGGTCCAGATTCACATCAATATTCTCAAAGCGCAATATAGCCTTACTCATATTTTTAATACTGATAGCCTGAGATTCCGACACGGCAGACTTATAGCCGAAGTCATAACAGTTTTTGTCCAGCTTGTACGGCACAACACAAGAAACATCTTGACCGTTTTTTCTATGCACTATTTCAATAGGCATAATTTCACCTCCGCCGCAAACTGCAATTTTATAAGGAAGAGGGCTTCTGTCATGCTGTATTACGATATTTCCTTCCTTGTATGTAGGCATAGAGGATTCAGGAAATATGAGCTCGAAATCTTTTGAAGAATTAGCAGAAATAACACCCAAAGTCAATCCGGTTTGACCGTCAAAATTAAAGCCGGCAATAGTTGCAAAGGAATCAAGTGAAACGCTGTGGATAGTAATGCGTTCATTACTATTATTTTTTATACGGAATTTCCGCTTAGCTTGTGCGTTCGGCTTATATCCGAAATCGACTCCGGCACCGCCATTAGGCAGGTTACGTTCAATCTCTGTTGGAATAGCAGGAGGATTTGCATCAATGACTTCAACTATTTGAAGACCTATAAAATTTCCATTAAGCCGAATAGAAAATTTCCTTTTGCGATCATTCACGCGATAATCTATTGTAAGACCGGTTTCAACCGATCCTATATCGGCAAGCTTATAACGGACTTCAAAAGCGGTTCTTTCATAAGGACCGATCTTATATTTAAAAAGAGTGTCCCTAATTTCAAATACATCGGTATTTGTAATTTTAGGAAGACCGTCAAATTTTATTTCATGCTCGGTTAAATTTTCAATATGAAGCTCTTCCCATGAACTGTATCCGGCATCACCTATTCCTACCAAAGATAATGTGGATCCGTTTTTAAAGCCTTGTGAAGTAGCATCCTGATATACTATGATTGAGTGTTCAGGCGGAAAAACAGCCTCCTGAATATCCAAATTTGTTTTTATACCGCATGATGAAATCAATACCCCAAGAACTAAAATTATAACACACAAACGTTTCATAGTTAACTCCTTTTGTTTTTGTTAACAAGTACAAGTACTATAATAACTGTAGTCAAACATATACAAAAAATTGACGCCGCAATTAAAACCATTATGATAATTTTATTAGTATTTCTTTTGTTATCTTCAACAATTTCTCCTATATACTTACGCAGCTCGTTATCTGCTTCTATTTTTGCAAGATCCATCTCCAAACGTTTTTTTTCATATAATTCCCTTTCGCTATAGCGAATTTTCTCCTGCTCTTTCTCCATCTTTTTCATGTTATAAAGAAATTCCTTAAAGATCTTTCGTTGCTCTTCCAGAATCTGTATTTTATCCTCTATAGTTAAAACGCCGGACTCCTTCGGAATTGAAACGGAAGCACTTTCATTTATACCGCTTTCAACTTGAGGCAGTCTATGTTCAACCGGGTTGTTTTTAAGCCAATCAGGAAGAGCAGAAGAGGTTTTCAGTTTTTCTATTGCCTTATCAACCGGAATTTTAGAAAGTTTTTTAATGGAATCGGGAGCATAAGATAATTTTTGTTCAGTATATATAATTTCTTCCCATTTTTTTTCGTTTTCAAGATAAGAAAGCCATGAGGCTACGGCTCTTTTGCAGGCATCTTCAACATCAATAGGTAATTCTTGATCCTTGTAATTGCGTAATACAAAAAGGCTGTTTGTAAATGCCTTATCATACTCTTTTAATAAAATACCCCGATTAATAGATTCAACCATTTTTTCCATAAGCTCAGTGCCGGCAAAGACTTGAACCGTAAAAATCAAGAAAAAAAGGGAACAAAGTATTCGAGTATACGATAAAACTTTTAAGTCCTTTTTTGTCTTACAATTCATTTTTATTATACCTCAAATCATTTGGGAACATGGAATATTGCATTTACATATATATTCGGAATAAGATTCCAGTCGGCATACTTCTTTGCAGTAAAGGCATATATATCCATGTCGCTTCCTACTCTTAACGACATGATGTGGTTTTTCCAAAATTCATAAGTTGCTCCAATATTCGTATGCATACCAAAGCTCATAAACGGACTGGTAACCGATATGGGAATCCAATTAAATTTAAAAGTTAAGCCTAACTTTTCGATGGGGTGCCAATCTTCAACACTGAGCCCCACAAAGGGACTGCTTATTTTGGTATACAGCATGGACGCTTGTTCACCTCCGCCTTTACCGTAATAGTTTATATAACTATGTCCCGTCGACAAAAAAATAGGCACACCGCCAGCAGCATTGGTCCCTATTGCAAATCGGGATACTACAAAGACTGAAAGATCTTTTCCTGCCATCGCTACGGTAAGCCAATTTAGGTTTAATCCCAGCTTTAATAATACATAAGGATGAACAAAGCCGGCATGAAATCCTAGCAATACACCAATATCGGAATTAGTTTTTTTACGCCCAAAGGCTTTATCGGCAAAGCTGCTGCCGAAAATGCTGAATGAGGGCCCCAAACTTGCATCAAGATAGAAATTTTTTAGGTCAACTTCATACACGGATTTATACAAAGCTTCTTTATCCTTCTCTTTTTGTTCTGCTGCCGTTATTCTAGCCTTTTCATCAGCTTCTGCCTTAGCCTTGGCTTCAGCTTCAGCTTGCATCTGTTTTTTTTGCTCATCAAGCTTTTTTTGATTTTTTTGCATTTCTACAATCGATGAATAGAGATCTTGAGCTTCAACATTATCCTGATTTGATATTAGAACAACTTCAGCAAGATTTTTTGCATAATCCAAATCACCAGAACGAACAGACTGTTTTGCAGCATTAATAATAGTTTTTTCAAATTTTGTTTTTTCACTTGCAGGAGCCGAAAGCAGAAGTTCCCGCACAGCTTTCATATTTTTTGTTTTTAGAGCAGCTTCCAACTTAGAAGACAGAGACTCAGCCGAAAGAGCAATACCTAAAAATGCGACCATGGTTATTAAAAAAAACTTATTTTTCCTCATATCTATATTATAAATCCGAAATTTTATATCTGCAAGTAAAAAAATCGTTTTTTTTTAAATTTATCTATATTTTTTACTAAAATTTAAAGACAATTGACAAGGCCTTAAATTTAGGCTAAACTTATCCCAATATGAACTACATAGAATTATTAAAAAAATCGGCAGAAAAAACAAACAACTGTGCATGTATGGGCTTAGACCCTGTCCTTGAAGCAATTCCAAATAAAACGGGAAATGTAAAAGAAAATCTTGTAAGCTTTTTTAAAGAGCTTTTCGATAAGATGCAGGAAAAGAATTTAATTCCTGCAGCCTTTAAACCGAATATAGGTTATTATTCCGCGCTGGATAAGCCCAGGGAAAAGGATTTTTCGGGCTCTGAAAGCCTTGCAGAAATTTTAAGCCTAATCGAAAAGCATTTTCCGGGTATTCCGGTAATCTTTGATTCGAAGAGGGGCGATATAGCCCGCTCAAGCCTTAACTATGCTATCGAGGCCTTTGACAGCTGGAAGGCCGATGCCGTAACGGTAAGCCCCTACATGGGAAGCGACTCTATTCTTCCTTTTATTTCGGAAAAATATATCGATAAGGGAGCCTATATTTTAAACCGGACAAGCAATCCCGGTGCAAAGGATTTTCAAAATCTTAGAATGAGCTCGGACGGTAAAGAATCTTCGGAGCTTTATATCGAGATTGCAAAAAAAATCGCTTTTTATGCAAACGAATTTCCGGGAACGGGAGCCGTTGTCGGAGCTACGGGAATGGAAGAATTAAAACTCATTGCAGAAATTTATGCAAAAGCTAAAGAAGTTCCTATGCTGATTCCGGGAGTCGGTTCCCAAGGGGGTGATGCAAAAACGGTAATGGAAGTTCTTAAAAATGCAGGCTGCGATTTGACCCTTATAAGAATAAACAGCTCAAGCGGCTTAACCCATCCTTGGAAAAAAGCACCTATACCCGAAAATTATTTGGAGCTTTGCATAAGCAATACCGAAAAACTACTGAGCGAAACTGCAATTAAAAACATCAGTCTTTAGGGGCAATAGAATTTAAGATGGAATCAATGCGGCGTTTTGTGTATCCGCTTATCACATAGGAATTATTTGAAGAAGAATCAAACAAAATAAAATCGCCGCCTTCCATCGGTGTAAAAATCATCTTTATGTTTTCCCCGCTTCCTAAAATTAAATTAAGCTCTTCACTTTTTGCATTATTAAGAGGAAGTGCGGGAAAAATATCTATACATGAAAATTGTTTTAAAAATGTTTGCAGCTCATCAAAGACCTTTTCATTTTTATTTGAACGGATTATGGAACCCTTATTTTTTTTGATAAGCTGGATTGAATTTTTCTCAAACCTGTATTTATAAATTTGTAAGTCAAGCCAGAAATTACTGCTTACGGTTAAAAAAGAGGCTAAAACATCGGGCATAATAAAAATTTTTGTGCGGGCATCTATCCGCACATAGCGGTTTATACCGAGAGTATCGTTTTTTCCGAAAACAAAATCTCCTATTATGGTTTTATCGGAACGCAAAAGCTGCAACCGCGCAGCATGATCTTCATCCAAGCCGAAATTAAAATATTGTTTGACGGAATCGCTTACAAGCTTAAAATTTTGCCTTGTGCTTAATGCCGAAAAGAGGCGCTCTATTAGGGCCGGCTGAACCTTATATTCTCCTGTTTTAGTACTTAAAATAAACTTATCCTTTTTTTTGATAAGTCTTAACTCGTTGAATCGAGGCGGGAGAGAATTATCGGGAATGGTAAAAATAATTTCATCTATGTGTTCTATATTTTGTTTTAAAACAAGGGAAGTGTTAAAAATATTTGCTTCAGCTTTTGGAATATTTACAAAAAGCAAAACTAAGAGAAAAAAAATATTTACAAAAATCAAACCTTGAGTATATTTTTTTAACTTAAAAAAGTTTTTCACCTTAATCTCCTTTGTTTTATAAACACGTAAAGACCCAAAATAAAAATCAAAAGAGGAAGAAAGATGAGAGAAATTAATCTGGCTCTGAATATAAGGCTTATCAGTTTTTCACTATCTTCAAATTGTTTAAAAGGCGGAGGGGAATGTTTTTTATTTTTTAATAAAAGAAGATTATCTTTTAAAGAAATATATTCTACACAGTTTACCATAAAATCCATATTGTAGGTAGAACCGGTATAGTCTATTGCCCTGCTTATCATATATTCATCGCTTATAACCAAGATGCGGGAAGGCTTTGTTTGGCCTGCAGTAATTACTGAAGGCTTAAAAGACGCATCCTCAAATTTTTTAAAATGATTTTCAAGAGGATCGGTGCTGTAAGAATCGATAAGCGTCAAAGAATTATTACCGGTAAACGCATAGGGAACAAGATTAGGATTTTTATCTAAATCAATATCTATTGAAGAAGGCCAAAAAGAAATTAAAGGACGGTAGGCTGCAAATACCGGATTACCCTGCTTGATTCCGCTCAAAGGAATCTGAATCCAAAAAGGATAATTGATTAACTTTGTTCCCTTATTATCAACCTGAGACATCGTGATGCGGAAGTTATTTACCAAATCGAGGGCCATGTCCGAGTTTATATAAAAGCCGTGATAAGAAAGTACATCCAATAAGAAATCTTTCACCTTAGGTCTTGGCTTCCATGAGCCTTTTACATCAACCTTGTTCCCCGAAACAAAAAAAACAGCCCTGCCCTCTTTTTGTAAAAACATATCTATGGCAGCGGCCGAAGAATGATCTATATAATCGGAGCCTATAACCAAAAGAGGAAGATCCTGAGGTACCGTATCTATGGGCAGTTTTAAGGGCAGAACATTAAAGTCTGCATATTCAAGCCAAGGAATTACATAAGAATAATCGCTTTCAAGCAAGGCCGGATCGGCAATCAAAGAAACGGTTCCGGTTTGAATATTTCCCATAGTCACATCTCTCATACTCAAAATAAATCTTCCAATGTCATACTCAAGAGAATCAACATCATCTACAAAGGGTATTACCCTTGTCTCTCCCATGTATTCAATCATAAGCCCGGAGTAGAGTTTATGAATTACCTTGACGGCATTATCCTGAGCTTCTATTTCGCGGGGAATTATTCCTAGTTTGTTTACCGCTTCAGATGAAAGGCTTGAAGTATCTTTTACCGAAACATCAAAATTTCCTTTTGAGCAGCGTTTATACTCTGAGAGCATATCGTTAAGATATTTTAATGAAGGAAAAAAAACATCTACATTCGGGCTTTTAAACCAAGTTACTTTTACTGAAGCTTCAAGATTAAGCAACAATTCTTTTGTATAAGCCGACAAGGTATAATTTTTTTCTTTTGTCATATCAAATCTAAAATATAATTTTGAAGAAACAAGAGAAATTAAAACGAGCATTAAAACAAAAAGCAGGAATTGAAGTCTATATTCTTTTTTCATCTTGCATCCCTTTGCCTTGTTAAAATAAAAACATTTAACTCGATGCCTAAGGCTATTAAAATAAGATAAAAGATAAGATCCCGGGAATCTAAAAGTCCGCGTGCAGCCGATTCAAAATGAGAACTAAAGGAAAGATAGCCTATAAACCTATTCAGCAATACCGGAAAATTTAAATTTTTTGTTAAAGGATAAATAAGGGTAAAAAACAAAACCGTCAAAAACGAAAGCAAAAAATTGACTTCGGTTTTACTGCTTAATGCAGAAAGACCGAGCGAAATCGAAATAATTCCTGCACCGAATAAAAAAACGGAAAAATAAGAAACGAAAAAAGAACCGGCATCAAAGTAAACCAACGAAAAAACCGAAACAGGTATTATCAAGCTAAAAAAAAGCATAATAAACCAAATTAAAATCAGGCTTAAATATTTTCCCAGTACAACACAACGGATTGAAACAGGCAGAGAAAACAAAAACTTATCGGTAAACTGTTTTTTTTCGTCACTCCATACACTCATCGTCAGCATAGGAACTACAACACAAAGCAAAAAAGGCATATTTAAAAAAAATGTTTTTAAGTCAGATAGACCTGCATTAAACCATGAATCCGAACCGATAAAGGCAATAGCAGCCCCCAAGATAAAAAAAAGAGAGGATGCATAAAGGGAAGAACTCTTATACATCATTTTAAATTCTTTTTTTGCAATAAAAAAAATAAGATTCTTATTCGTTTTTTCTAAATTCATTTTTATTTATCCCTGCAAAAAACTCAAAGGCTTTTTCCAATACGGTATAATTAATTCCGGAATCAAACTCGCAGCCGGCTTCTTGAAGCTGCTCTTTTATTTCTAAAAGATTTCCTATAGCTATTATTTCTCCCTTATTAATCAAAATATGATTGGAGCAAAGCTCTGCCGCCTGTCTTAAATCATGCGTGCAAATCAAGATAGTTTTTTCTTTTGCAATGTGCAGGATTTTTTTTTCAAAATCTTTTACCTGCACCGAATCAAAACCTGAGGCCGGCTCATCTAAAATAATTAAGGGAGGATTATGTAAAACGGCTTGAGCCAAACCGGTACGCTGTTTAAACCCTTTAGACAACCCCTTAATCAATCTATCCCTTACCTCATCTATCTCGCAAAAATCGATTACCTCATTTAAAGCATCTTCCAATTTATCTTTTTTCATTCCGTGCATTTGACCTGCGAAATATAAAAAATCATAAACTGTCATATTCGAATAAAGAGGATTTTGTTCGTATAGAATACCTAAAAGTTTTTTTGCTTCAAACCCCTCAGTTAAGACGGAGTATGAGTCTATAAAGGCATCACCTTCATCAGGAGTATAATAACCTGAGATGCAGTTTATGATACTGCTTTTACCTGCACCGTTTAAACCCAAAAGAGAAGTTATCTCTCCCGTCTTTAATTCAAACGAAATATTCTTGCAGCCTATAACAGGATTTTTTTTGCTTCCGTAATATTTTGCTAAATTTTGAACCTTGAGCATGGCTTATTTTTTCTTAATTCCCAATATGGTCAAATCGTCATACTGCTGATCTTCCCGCACATTTGTATAGTAAAGATATTCGTCGTAGACGGCATTGGGTTTACGATTCCCGCAATAGGTTTGATACTGCCTAAAATGCTTATTTAAGAATAAGTCGATTTTTTTATCTACCTGAACCATATCCTGTTCGGTTGCCTTAGGATCTCGATACATTCGGAATATTTTTTCGACTGACACAAGACCTAAAACAGCATCTTCAATCGAACCTTCAAGATTTGTAAAATCAAAATCAAATTCTTCGTTTTCGATTGGGTTATGCCATTTTTTTAAACTAAAAGAACTGCGGGCAAAAATATTTTCGATAATTTTGCATACGCGGGGCTTACCCAACTCTTCTCCGTCTTGACCTACACTATGAGTTTCATGTTCCTCATCTTTTTCAAGCCCCGGTTCTTCACATAGCACAGGCTCCAGCTTGGAATTTCTAAACAAGCGCTTTGCTTCTTCAATACCGTCAGTGTAAAGGAAAAGAACATCTCCGGGATTAAGTTTTACGGTTTCAACCTTAAAGCCGCCCTTCATATCTATCATAAATGTCGGGAAAACCCCGGCAGCGGAAACTTCGGTTAAAATAACTTCTTTCATTTTCTTGGAAGCGGCATCGTAAATATTTATAACGTTATCGCCTGCATTGCAAAAATGAACATCACCGCTTATCGAATCCATAATACAAAGGGTAAAGGCTGCGAATCGGCCCTTAAATCCGCGAGATTCTATTAAGTCGTTTATTCGAGCTACAACCTGATCTATTTTTAGTCCATCCTTTTTGTAATTCCAATCTCTGAAGTAGTCCAAGAAAAGAGTTGCGACCTCAACCATGATAAGAGCGGCAGGAACTCCCTTACCTGCAACGTCGCACTTTATAATTGCATAATATCGGTCATCAAGCTTTATATAATCGAAATAGTCACCGGATACACCTCGGGCTCCTTCATAGTAGCCGAAAAATTCGACATTATCGTCTACGGTTTTGCCGCAAGTAAGTTTTCTGCCTGCCGAATCCACATCAAGCGGTAAAAACATTTTTTGGATTTCCTTACCCATGGTTAGGTCCTTAGATGCAGCAGCAGCTTCAACAAGACCGTTTGTCATCGCATTGATGGTTGTACCTAAAACTCCTATTTCATCCTTTGTTTTAAGTTTAACATCCTTACCTGCCAGAAGTTCCTTGTCTTCGGTAGCTGCAATCATAGCAACATGCTCTACAAGTTTTTTAATTGGGGCAGTAATAATTGAAGACAAAATATAAGCTCCGACTATACCTGCTGCAAGAGCACCCAATGAGATCAAAAATATAATTTTATACAAAGCTGTAGTCGCTTCATCAATTTGTTCAATCAATCCCCTTGTCGACACCTGAATATATACCATACCTTGAACAAAATTAGATTGCCCGCCCGGCTGCCTGTAAAGAATAGGTTTATAAAAAAGATAGCTTGTAACATCCCTTGAAAGTTTTTTTGAATTAAATTCGGGATAAGAACCTGCACCTTTTATACTCAAGCTGTTAAGCTCGGAAGTAAGTTTTGTTTCCATTTGATTGATGGCAGACTGAATTTCATTTCGGCGCTCTACCGATTTTTTATCCGTACTCAGAGCAATTCCAACTGCCGTATTTGTTAAAGATTGAATTTCATCTGCAAGTTCGCCTACATTGGCTTTTGCTTCTTGGTCAATTTGATCAAGCTTTTTATATACATCTTCCAATTGGAGCAATGATAACTCGGATCTGCCGACAACAAAATCGGGAGTATCTATTTTAGAAAGAATATCGTTATCGTTGGAAGCCCAAACAAAATTATAACCCACTTTTTTATTATCTATATGAACACCGGTTATCGTTGCAAAGGTTGCTTCCTTAAGTGCGGAAACTTGCGAGGGTAAAAAGCCCAGCTCCAATACGTTTTTTGAAGGGAGGTATGCCTTAGCGCCGGAACTCAAACTTTCAAGTAAAACTTGAGTATTTGAAGCCAAGCCTTCGGCCAAAAGTCTTTCCTGTGTTTCAGAAAACCTAAATCCCAAAGGAAGGGCCAAGGTTAAAATAACGGATATTATCAAAGTAGTTGTAAATACAATAAACTTCAACCTTAATCCGCCGCCTCTAACTTTTAATGCAGACAGTTTTTTTTCTTTTCCAAATGTCATAGCACCTCCGCGCAATAAAACAGTTACTTCATGCTTTATTTTTATAGCTTCTTTTATCGAATGAACAACTCCCAATATCGACAAAATCATAACAAGTAAAATAAATAGAACTAAAAAAATAATTAAAAAATAATCGGCAAAATTATAATCGATAGCTGAAAGAAGCCAATTATATTTATATGTATTTCCATAATCACCTAGCTTAATATTTCCTATATCATCAAAAGACATAGTTTTTTTTGCAAAGTAGACTCCGCGGCCTGAGTGCATGAGTCCTACATAATATTTGCCGGGATCCAAATAGTTTATTTTTATATTTGATATAAGCTTATCGCTTAGAATAGAAAAATCTTTTTTTTCTACGGTTAAATCATAAGGAGGTTCTCCATCAGCATCAACATAGAGCGAGGTTACTTCACCTCCGGCAGCAAAGCCCTTACCTACTATCGATAGAGATATAGATCCATCCAGAGATTGAGAAGCATTTATATCTGCAATATAAGTATACGGAATGTATTTATTTAAAGCAAAATATTTTACTGCCGGAGCACCGATATTCCCAAAAGCGTCTACGGCAGAAACAGTCAAAGCATAAAGACCGTTTTCATAATTATTAAATTCTCTTTTATTTAAAACTGAACTTATTTTTGATGTATTTAATTCAGCTTTTAAATTATCTGACAAAACTTTTTGCACAACCTCATCATCTATAAAGGCAGAGTCTGCTTTTTTTAGATATGAAAGAAATTTATCTATATCACCTATATAAGAGAGATTCCATATATAGCCGTTTATAGCCGTTTCGGGCTTTCCATTTATATCCAAATCGGGAGGAGCCCATCGAATATCAAAGGTATTAGATTTTAAAAAACCTTTTTTATCTAAGGCCAGTAAGTCAAAAACGGGAGGTGCAGGAGGAACTATATCTCTTTCATAAGAAACCGTTGTCATCTCAGACCAGTTTCCTGCATAGTCGCAGACTCTTACGCCCAAATACCACAGACCATCCTCTTCGGGTTCATAAACCAAGACTGTTTCATCTTTTAATTTTTTAATTACCGGCTCTACAAATTCGGGAGGGACATCCTTTGACCATTCATATGAATAACCGGCTATACCGGATGAGTCATTGGGAAACCTTATCTTCATTGTAATTTTTTGTTTTCCCTCTGAAGTCTTTGAATCAAAATTCAAAGGCTGAAGCTGGGCCTTTCCGACTTCATAATCGGGTTCAATATGCATTATTTTTGCCGAACGAAGGCCTTCTTGCCATAAGACATGAAGATTACCGTCTACAAAAAACGGATTAACAAAGAGTACGGAACCGTTTATCGATATAACTGAATCAATCAGCCAAGTGTTATCTTCTTTTCGTGCAATAAAAACCGATGATCTGCCGTCATAGCCTTCGGACCATGATATAAGAGGTTTATTGTTATAAGTTATAATCTTAGGACTAAATATGCTTCCATTTTGAGAAGGAAGAACTTCGATAGGAGAAGAAAGTTTCCCTTTATTGTCCAAGACTGCGTAGGCTGTAGAATTTTTTTCGCTGCGGTAAGGAGATTGTTCCCAAACAATTGAAATAGATTTTTCCGCTTGAATATAGGATATATGGGGTCTTTGATTATTAAAATTAAAATCATCCGTTATTCTTACAGGTTCGGACCAAGATTTTCCTCCATCGGAAGAAAAAGAAGAAAAAAGCTGATAAGCACGTCTGTCACCGCTCTTATCCAAGGCTTGAAAAACCAAAACATCATTTTTTGCAGAAGCTGTATGTGCCGGAAGAAAAATTCTGTCCATTTTTTTTGCAAAGTTAAACTCCGAAAAAGACGACCAATTAAGACCGTCCTCAGATGAAGAAGAAAATATAGAAAATTTTTCATCAGCCCCATGCGAAACAAACATAAGATACTTACCGTTTGAAGCAACGGATAGTTGAGGAGAAAGCAAATCGTATATTTCTGTGGTAATATTTTTAACCGTATATGTTTTACCGTAATCGGTACTTTTTAAAATTGTAATAGTATTACGATTTTTTACCAATGCAATTAAAATACTGTCATCATTTCCTACAGCGATAGAAACAATTGACGGAATATCGGCTGTATAAGGGATAGGCGGAATTATTCTTTCATTTATTGTCCATTTGTTATTTACATATACGCCTGCAGAAATATATATCAGCCCTTCACTATCGGAGGATTTAACGGCTTCTTCCCAGACAGATGCAGAAATATTTGCATTTGAAGCGGACTTTAAAAAGTGCCCATTTCGCCCACTTATAACGGAAGGATTTTCCCAATAAAATTCTTTTGCCGATAAAGAGACCGTAAAAAATAAAAATATCAAGAATATATTTAAAAATTTCCTCATGCGTTTTTTCCCGTTAATCATAGTAATGCATCTATCCTCTTTTTTAATTCTCTAACCTTTGCCGAGTTTCTTGCATTCGGACTTTGCATAAGCTGTTCAACCAATGCAGCAGCTATAACCCTATTTCCTTTTTGTAATTCGGAAACGGCTTGCTGATATTTAGCCTCATCGGCAGCAGAGAGTACCACAACGGCCTCACCTCCCATGGTCATTTGAATTGAGTCCTTTAATTGTATTGCCGCAATATTTTGAGGATCCAACTTAATAGCTGTATCCAATTGCTGAAGGGCAATCGGGAACGAAAGTCTGTCACCGGCTCTATATATTGCCTGAGCCGACTTAGTCAGACTTGCAGATTCGGCTATTGCTTTAAGATTGGGAGGAGGCAGTTTAAGGCCTAAGTAAATTTCAACCTCATTTTTTAATGCAGCAAGCCCCGGAAAGTTTTTATCTATACCGTAGAGGTCCAATAGGTCGCTGTATGATTTTTGAGAATTACGCTTGTACTCGGTTCTGATTGTTTGAACCTTCCGCTTAAATTGCTCATTAAAGTTTACCGGATCGATCAGCTTATCGATTTTTAAATTTAATTGTCCTGCAATTTCATTATACGGGAATATCAATAATACCTGCCGTATATTCTCCTTAGCCTGATTTAAATTATTTAAGGCGGCACGGCGCTGACCCGACTTTATTTTTTGCTCTGCATCCAAATAAAGCTGATTGGCATTATTTAAAAGCTGTATCATTTGAGGATAAAGAGGAGCCGAAGGCGGAATTGTTCTTCCGGTTTTTAAGGTTCCTGCAGTATTTACGATAGCCAGCCAGTTTTCAACTTCTTCGTTAGGTTCAATATTGGTTACTGCCCAACGGCTGCGTGCCGCATTCAACGTTTCTTCAGCCTTTACAAACTCGGTATTAAAATAATCTTTTTTTGCCTTTTCCAAATATGCACGGACGTCTTTAACAACTACGGCGTTTTCTGCATCATTAATTTCTTTGCCGAGCTGTTCGAGCCTTTTATCCGTGGAGCTTCTGTATTCTGCATCTTCTTCAAGCTGTAAAGCATCATTTGTTCTTGTTCGGGACAGCTCTATACTCCTCCTTGCAGCAGAAAAATTACCGGATTTTAAATTTCTTTTTGCTTCCTCAAACCTTAAATCGGCTTCATTTTTTGCCAACTGTATTTTTAAAAGAGTAGATTCAGTTAATGCCAAGTCCGAAGCTATAATACCGGAAAGATCTTTAAGAGATGCGATAGTTTTTTCAATACCGTTTTTGTTTTCTGCAAAAACCTTACTTGATCCGGATATGGAGGAATCCGTATCTTTAATAAAATTATTCAAGATACGAAGATCCAGCTTTATAATCTCCCTTAAGTTTATGAGCTCTTGCCTTGCTTCTCCCGGAGATGTCTTATCGTTATTTTTTTGATTATTTGTAAAGCGGTCATATCTTTGTTTTGTCTCAGCGAAAGCCTCTTTACCGGATCTATTATTTATGATTGCAAGTTCCTCATAACATATAAGACGGGTCTTATCCAAGTTACTTAACAATAAACTATTTTTGGTTTCTAAAGCTTCTTGTTCTTTGCCGAGATCGTTCGCAATGTGAGGTATCGAAGATTCGGATAATTTTTTTACTGATGATATCATCGATTCCAATTCTTGAATCTCGGCTTTGAAAGTTTTAATTTTAGGATTATCAGGATTGCGCAATTCATCAGAGCTTCCGGTGTAGGAAGATGAAAGAGGCTGTATTCTTTCTCTTATGCTTAAAAAACTGCTGTAATATTTTTTTGACGAATCTATGATTTTATTGAGCTCAGCCAGGGAGTTTCTTTTTTTGTCTTGAGAATCAACTATTTTTCCGAATCTTGAGCCGGAACGTGTATTTATAACGGAATAAATTCCGGTCAAGCTCTTTAAATGAAAATCAATTAGGGAGAGATTTTTATCGATGGATATGTCGCTTTCAAAATCAAATGTATCGCATGACTCAAACCATAGTTTTCTAATTTCCAACCAATGCCTGTCTGCCAAAGAATAAAGCGGATCATGAACTCCCGCCTCCATAGCTCCTTCAACACCTTCATATTCTTTTGCAGAATCTCTTCCTAAAGTCAGGCGGTACGCAAAGGGTAAAATAGATTCTTCGGTCTCAATATTCCTTTTCCTTTCGTTTAGATAAATCCGTTTTAAAGATGCACCGGATCTTACTAATGAATCTGTAATACTTCTAAGCTGAGAAGAAGAATTCTTTAAATTGTTTAACTCGCTTTCAAGAGATGATAAGGATGATGAAAAAGCTTTTGCCCTATATTTATTCAGGTCCGACATAAATTCGGCATAAGCGTCTTCATATTTTTTTGTGTCGGATTTAACCAGATCAAGTTCTTTTTTCAAAATACTGCTTATTTGGGCATTTTGATCTTCGTTCATTGTATCACCGTCATACATTGAAAAACCTTGAATAAAGGTCTTAGCGGCATCATTATACTTTTTCTCCTGTATTAGCTTGATTCCTTCATTCATCAAATCATTAAATTTTATGCGGTAAATGGCGTAGAATGAGGAGGTTTTGACCTTATTTAAAAAATCTCTAAGCACAGGATCCATATCGGATTCCAAAAGTTCCATCTTATCTATTATGGCAATTCGTTTTAAGTTATTGTTAGGATCTACTTTTAAAAGCTCTATAAGCTCATGGAAGGTTTTTTGAAATTCGGCTTGATTTTTCATTGTTTTTCGGGCAAGGCTTATTCCGCTCTCTATGGATTCAGGCTTGTTTTCAATGACATTGACTATATCCTGCAAGGCCGCAGTATTTTTTGACTCTTCCAAAAGACTTTTAGCCGTTGCATAATCTTCTTCGGCAGATCCCTTTGAAAAGGCAGCAATAGAGAGAAAACATATAAAAATACCCGCAAAAAGCCGTTTTTTATTCAACTTAACAAAAAACTCCTATATCAATTTTCGGCTTTTTATACTTTTTTTTAATAAAAATCTCTAAAAACTGCTTAAAAAAAAACCGAAATTCATATATAATAGTATAAATATGAAGAGAATTTTTCAAGCCGTTTGCATAATTATTTTTCTCATTTTTTCAAAAACAGGGCTTTTTTGTGCAGATATTTCAAATTTTTATTCAGGAGTATCGTCAATTTTCGATATCTTTACACAAAAATTTGAAGGAGAGACAGCCTTCCGTTCCCTTTTGATTCCCTCAGGAGGCCGCTTTGAAGGGCTGGGAGGAACTTTTACGGCTCTTTCAAACGATATAAGTTTTTTCGATGCAAACCCTGCTGCAAGTGCTCTTTTAAAGGAAACCGAACTAAACGTTTTGCACAATAGCTGGATAGCCGATTCTAAGCTCGAAACGGTAGGCTATACACAAAGAAAAAACCATCTGGGCTGGGGAACATCTCTAAGATGTTTTTATATTCCCTTTACAGAATATGGCCCCCTGGGAGAAAAAAAGGCCTCCGGATATTACAGTGAAACCTTTTTAACCGCAAATATAGCCTATAATTTTTTTGCGGGCTATGATTTTAAAGGTATAAGCCTTGGTGGAAATCTAAAAGCGGGAATAAGGTCTATGCCGCCTTTTTCGGGACAGGAAGAAGCAGCAGATTTAGATCATCCCGAAAAGCAGCATAAAAATGCATCGCAACAAAACGGATATGCAGTCCTTGGCGACTTTGGACTTATGATAAGAGCCAATCTTGCAAAAATTTTTTACAGTGATGAGCCGAATTTTTACTTCGGTCTTAGCTTAAAAAACTTCGGTGCACCCATAAGAGGTGACATACCTCCTTCATATATCTCTCTAGGCTTTGCATATCGACCTGTAGATTTCTTTTTATTCGGAATAGACGTAAATCAGGGGGTGAATGTTGCAAACATAAAAAGCTCAGGACTGCCCTATGGAAGTTTAGGATTTATGTTTTCAATTACAAGGCATTTCAATCTTCTAACGGGTTTCGGTATTAAGGGAGGAAACCCTCGATTCACCTTGGGCGGAGAGGTCAATTTTTCAGGTATTCAAATTTCTGCAAATTATACACTGGACCTGTCCAGTCAGGTTACAAATATCAGCCGTATAAGTGTCGGTGTAAAACTTCTTTTAGGCCAAGATAAACGGGATGAAAGGCTGAACACAATAAAAAAACTCTATGTTCAAGCCTTAAAAGAGTATAACAATAAAAACTATGAAAAGGCTATAGAGCTTTGGCAGGAAATTTTAACGATAGACAAACGCTATGATCCCGCAATAGAAGGTATAGCCAGAGCCGAACAACAGCTTAAACTTTTGGAAGAAATCAAAAAAATCCTGTTTCTTGACTAAAAAGCCGGCTTATTTATCGGATGTTTTATTCTTCCCTGTTTTTGAAGTCTTCTGGATGCCTTCTGCCGTCTCCGATTTGCGGGCCTTAGACTTCTTTTCGGCTTTGACTGTCTTAGGTTCTTTTTCGGCCTTAGTTTTCTTTACGGCTTCTTTTTTCTCTTTTAGAGAAGTTTCCTTTTTAACGGTCTTTTTTGTTTCGGCTTTTTTCTTGGAGACTGTAGTCTTTTTCTTGGAAGAAGACTCTTCGCCGTCTTTTTCAGGGAAAATCATTTCGCTCTTCTTCTCTTGGGCCTTTTTAATCAGGGATTTTTTTTCTGTCAATTCTTCGGCAGAAAGAGCCTCTCGTACCGAAAGGCGCACGCCCTGAGCCTTTAAGCCCTTCTCGGCGAAAGAGTCGGTCTTAAATTCTTCTTCGATTTTTTTGACTCTCGGTTTCGGCGCATAGTTGAGCTTAAAAGAAAATTTAGGCTTTGTACTTGCAAAGAGCACCTCAGTGTTGTCGGGAGCAAAAAGATAGTCTCTGTTTAGGATGTAGCCTTCTACCCTCGCCCTCTTTATATAGGCGTACTTCGTCTTGGAATCGCGGTAAATTACCGTAAAGAGCACCTTCGAAAGTTCTTCTTTTTCGGCAAAACCGCAGTACCACATTCCCGTATCGACAAAGACGCGGTCGGGTACATCCATTACTGTATAAACCCCGCTCTTTCTCAAAATAAAGATGCGGTCGTAGGGACTGACACGCAAAATCTCTTTTCCTGTGGTAACGGAGGTGCCGAGATAGCCTGTTTCTTCATCATAGCGGAGGGCGGTGTCCCTTGTTACGGCCTCTTTTACGTCAACCTTTGTAAAGCCGGTAATCTCGGTCTTGCGTTTAAACTCCTCTGCCGGAAGCTTGGCCGCAATTCCGTCCAAAACCGAAATAGCATAGCCTTTTAAGTTCTTCAATAGTTTGGCAATTTCCTTTAAGCGGTTATTTATCTCCCTAACCTCTTCACGGTTCTTGTTTATATCGTAAAGCGATATGCGGCGGATAGGAATTTTAAGCAATTTGTCGACATCATCTTCGGTTACCTCGCGGATTAATTCCTTTTTAAATGGAACAAAGCCCTTGATAACCGCATTGATGACTCCTTCGGCCGTCTTCATCGTTTCAATCTTTTTGTATATGCGCTCTTCTATAAAAATGCGCTCAAGGGTTCGCAGGTGGAGGCGGTCGGTCAGCATGGCTTTTTCGTATTCAAGCTCATCCTTTAAAATTTGCACCAGCTGCTTGGCGTGATATTTTATTATATCGGTTACGGTAATTTGAACCGGAAGATTGTCCTTTATGACCAAGAGGTTACAGGGAATGGACTGCTCGCATTCGGTAAAGGCATAGAGGGCATCCACCACATCGGCCGAGTAAACTCCTCTGGGGAGCTTTAACTCAATCTCGACCTTTTCACCCGTGTAGTCGCTTATTTCCGAAATTTTAACCTTTCCGGCCTTTGAAGCGGCCTCTATGGAGTTAATCATGCTTTCGGTAGTGCTGCCGAAGGGAAGCTCCCGTATTACAATTCTCTTCTCGTCGGAGGTGTCGAGCTTGGCCCTGACTAAGACCTTACCCAAGCCGTCCTCGTATTCCGAAACATCGATCAAGCCTCCCGTGGGAAAGTCCGGGAAAAGAGCAAAGGATTTTCCGCTTAAAAAAGCTTTTTCGGCTTCTATTATTTCGAGAATATTGTGGGGCAAAATTTTTGTGGACATACCTACGGCAATACCTTCGGCCCCAATAGCAAGCACTACGGGGAGCTTGGCCCTAAAAGCTAAGGGCTCCTTGTTTCTTCCGTCATAGGAAACGGTATAATCGGTTATATGGGGATTATAAAAGATGGTCTTTGCAAATTCGTTTACGCGGCACTCTATGTATCGGGGAGCGGACGCCTCATCCCCTGTAAAAATATTTCCGAAGTTTCCTTGAGTGTCGATAAAAAGCTCTTTTGAAGCAAGAACCACGAGGGCATTTCCTATGGAAGCGTCTCCGTGGGGGTGGTACTTCATACAGTGACCGATAACGTTTGCCACCTTGTGAAACTTCCCGTCATCCATCTCAAAAAGAGAATGTAAAATTCGCCTTTGAACGGGCTTTAAGCCGTCCTCAAGGTCGGGGATGGCCCTGTCGCGGATAACATAACTTGCATATTCCAAAAAATTCTTATTAAAAAGACTTTCAATATAATCCATCTTTTTCCTCAAAAAAAAGTATTTTAAGATGATACACTAAAAGTAAAAATTTGTCTACAAGAGTAAAAGATAAATAAAAAAGCCCCCTTGCTCTAAAGGCAAGGGGGCCTTTTTAGTTTAAAAAGCTAAATTAAAAAACGGTTTGCTCGGAAACGGGTGTTTCAAGAGCTTTTAATGCTTTTTCAACAAGGGCGCGGCGGAGTTTTTTCTCATCTGCATCGTTCATTTTAGGATCACCGAGCGGGTGAGGAATAGCTACGGCCGGCACAATTCTGTTTGCACCAACAGTCTTTGAGATAGGAACAACAGTTGCAATATGTACTACCGGGAGATGTCTCTCGATTTCTTTAACCATCGTTGCACCGCAACGAGTACATGTGCCTCACGTGGAGGTAAGAATTACAGCCTGCACTCCGTCGTTCACAAGTTTTTGAACAAATTCTTCGGCAAATTTCTTTGAGCGCTTTACAGCGGTACCGTTTCCTACCGTTGTATAGTACTTGTCATGAAGCTTTCCGATCTTTCCCTCTTTTTCCATGTCGCGCAAAACGTCTACCGGAAGAACTCGGTTGGGGTTTGCGTTACAATAGGTGGGGTCGTATCCGCCGTGAGCTGTTTCGCTGTCGGCTGATGAAAGAGCGGCCATACCTGCGATTGAATATTCGCCGTAGTGTGAAGCGTTTGAAGCTTCGATGTGGTCGGGGTTACCCTTGGGGACAACACCGCCTGATGTTACCAATGCAACCTTTGCCTTGGAAATATCTTTAACGGCAGGCTGAGGAGGTACTCTGTCGAATACGGGCATCGGATATTCCGTTACGAACTCTTCACCCTTAATCTTCTTGATGAGCATGTCAACAGCTCTCTTTGCACCTCTTTCTTCTGCAAAGTAGTTTTGGCGTACGCCTCTGGGTAAGAGACCTTCTTTTTCGGGGCAGCAGATGCACTCGCCTGTTAAAATCTTTTTAGCCAAAGCTCCGATAGCAGGAACGGCTTCTCTCATGCTTACAGCAGAGTTACCTGTCTTGATTGTGTACATAAAGGCTTTGAATACATCATAACCGGGGTTTTCTTCATAGAGACCCGAAATAGCGGGGATACCGAGCTCAAAGGCAACCTTTGCTGCGTTACCGCAAGCCATACCGTATCGTCCGGCGTTGAATCCGGGACCGGCAATAAGAAGGTCTGCTTTTGCATCTGTAAGAACCTTTTTAACAAAGGCTAAACATTCTTCTTCGTGCTCGTTAAAATAGTTATCACCGCAGATAATGGTCTTGACGATCTTTCCCGCATCTCCCAAGGCGCCCTGAATTCCGGCACCGGGACCTGCTGTTCCGTCAATAACCTCCGGTTTGTAGTCAGCCATGTCTTCTCCGCCCTTTCCGGCAAAGAACTGATTGATATAATGAACAATTACTTTACTCATAGCTTAACTCCTTATATTCCTCTTGCGCTAAGATTCCAGAATCCGAGCTCGTTTGTAGCACCGGTAATAACCTGAATTTCAGCTTCGATTGTTCCGTCGGCATGTAAACTTCCGTCCCAAGCACCGGCAATAACGTTTGCCTGCTTTACATCTCCGATGATGGTCTTCATCGGGGGAAGTTTTACAACAGCGTTTGCGTTTCCGTTAGAAACTACTGCATTTCCTAAGGGGTTTGAGTCAGCAAGAGACTGACTTGCACCGTCTTGACCGGCATATTCGTCGGTTACGAGAACGGTCTTGATACCCTTTTCTTCGATCTTGCGGCAGTTCATGATCAAGTCGGCATCGGGGTTTCCGAAACCTTCTTCAGAAACGATAACTGCATCGCAGCCGAGCATTTCGGCCAATTTTGCTGAAAGGTTAGAAGATCTTTCCTTGTCTGCAAGAGTAACGTTTTCGTTTGTAACGATTACACCCATGAAGTTGATGTCTTTTCCGTGTCTCTTATAGAGTTCATGGATAATGGGGCTGTTCTGGTGAACATAGGTCGGGTTTTTATCGCAGGCAGAAACGCAGTTACCGCTTACGATTGCACCGTCCATAACTTCTGTGGGGTACATGATTGTGGGAAGAATCTGCTTTACGTCGATACCGTAGTAGTAGGTGTCGTGTAAAAGACCCTGGCTCTGGAGCATGTAAACATATCCGACCTTGGGAAGGTTGGGATATTGCTTAGCCTGCTCTACGAAGGGAAGTGTTTCGTAGGTTTCTACAGAAGCGGGTTTTACGTTTTTAGCAGCTTCTCCGAGATATCGGGCTGTCTTTAAGCCCATAAGGCGTAAGGCCTTTTCTTTGATAGCACGGGTAACATCGTCCTGGATCTTGCAATCAACAACGAGGTTAACGGTCTTTGAGAAGGGTGTATATTCGGCACCCGGGCCGCTCATGTCGATGATACCTTCCTGGAAACCTACAACGGTTCCGGTTGTAACTACAGCAGCACCCTTCAATACGTGGGTTTTACCTGCTCCAACAACAGCCTCTTCGCCGGTAAAGAAACCGGGGAAGCAAACTCCGCTGCCTTCTACCTTACATCGGGGTTCAAGAACATCTTTTACAGGGATAATTCGGGTGTTATCGCCGGGCTTTGCAATGTGCAATTCAACACCGGTTACAAGCGGATCTTCCTTGATAAGAGCCTCAAGTTCAGCTTTGTTTACTTCAAGGCATGTTCCATTAACAGCTGTTTTGTTTCCAAATTTCATGTCGTTAATGGGTATAATACCTAATTCAAGTTTCACTTTTGACCTCCTATTATTTTTAGTCAATAGATTGATTACTTTGGCTTCCATTATAACAGGAATTAAGTATATAGTCAATTCTAAAACTTAAATTATAAGGATAAAAATAACTAATTTTTTATCGTTTGGAGTAAACGCAGCCGCAGTAGTCCTGCCTGTAAAGGCCGTATTTTTTACTTAAATTTATGGAATCAAGGTAGCCGTTGCGTTTTTTAAAATCACAGGGAAGCCATTTACAGTTTTCGGTTTCGAGGGAAAGACCTATAGAGTTAAGTTTTTCCGCATTTTTTAGAGGACTTACGGAAAGGGTTGTGGAAAAAAAATCAAAACCTTCTTTTTTAGCCCTTTCGGCAGTTTTTTTCAGCCTTAAAAGGTAGCAGCGCATACATCTTTCACCCCCTTCAGGACAGTCTTCCAAACCCTGGGAAATTTCACGGAATTCTTGCGGGTCATAGGCCTCTTTTATTATTTCTATCCTGTGAGATGAGAGCTTTTCTTCATTATATATGGAAATAAGATGCCTTTGCTCTTGGGCTCTTTTTTCATATTCTTCAGAAGTATCGATATTACTATTATAGTAGAAAATAGTCAGTTTAAAAAAAGGAGCAAGCTTTAAGATAACGGAAGAACTGCAAGGTGCACAACAGGAGTGAAGCAGGAGAGTTTTATCGGTTGAACCTAAATTTTTTATCGTATCCTGCATCAGCCTGTCATAGTTTATTTTTTGAGCTGTCATTGCGGAATAAGGGTTTTAACTTTTTTAGAAATTTTATCTACATAGCCGGGAAGATCTTTGATTTCCGTTCTGGGAAACCTAAAGCCTATGGCACCGGGATGGCCTCCGCCGTCCGTAATATTAAATTCATCTAAAATAGGCCTTACATCAATTCCCTTTACATCTCCGGAAGCTCTTATTCTAAATTGAATTTTATCCGACACTTCAGCCGGGTCAAAGTATGCCGATATACCGACTCCATGAGCCTTCTCTGCTATATCATCTGTAGCCCTCTTTATGACACCCAAAAATTGATTATAATCAATTCCTGAACTTAAGGCTTCAGACTGTTTTTCGTCCAATATTATCGTTCCTATACGCCCGTCATATAAAGCATTCTTCATTATCTCATTGTAAAGTTTGGCATCTTCGTCTGAAAGCTTTTCTATGAGCTCCAATATTTCTTTAACAGAGCTTATATTTCCTGAGCCCTTATTAAATTGCTCACTGAGAATGCCGTTAAATTTCTTTAAAAAGTAATCATAAAAAACCTTATCACGCTTCTTAAAAAGATAGTTCCCCATCTTTGCATCCCCTATCATGCCGGTAAGCATGGCAAGAACTATATTACGGGAATACAGATCGTTTATACCGTATTTTTTAAGAATGTCGGGCTTATGTTCCAGTTTTAAACACATTTGACCTATGATTTCGCATGTGCTTGAAGCCCTCATAGTCAGCCGGTAATCCTCATCTCCCGAATAGCCGGCATCTGCAGTAAAATGATGATCTATCTCAACCTTAGGAACTGCAGCGTCCTTTAAAAAAAATTTAATATCGTCATTTGAAGCTATCATATCAGGCTTAGGAGTATCCAAAATAACGACAACGTCAGGATTTATGACCTCAGTCACATCTTTAACAAACAACGAAATAGAATTGTATCTGCAAATGTCCGCAAAAAAAGAAAGATTGTCGGGTACATGATCTTCCAAAAACACATTTACCGTCTTTCCGAATTTACGCAACAACAAGCCGAAGGCCACAACCGAGGATATACAATCCTCATCAGCGTGCTCATGCCCTAAAAGCAAAAATGATGATTTGGTATATATAAGCTCAAAAACCCTTTCCATTACCGCATTTTTTCCAGCAATACTGATAGGTTTTATCTTTTTAACTTCACAATTATTACAACTCATTGCATTATAGTATAACACATTATACCAAAATATCAAGATTCTTTTTCCTTTTTTTGCAAATATATCCAATTTTTTATAAAAATTCTTACATTATCACGGAATATTATTAAAAAAATAAAAATTTGCTTGTAAAATATGTATTTTTACAGTACTTTATATGTATGGAACTAAAAAAACAAACCCAAAAGGGGACTATTATATCTGAAAAATTTATAGAACCGGAAAATTATAGAGTTATTCTTCTTAACGATGACTTTACCCCAATGGATTTTGTTGTGGCCGTCCTTATTTCTATATTTAACAAGTCGCCGGAAGAGGCCGAATCTTTGATGTTTAAGGTTCACAAAACGGGACAAGCCTCTGTTGGTATCTATGTATATGACATAGCAACAACAAAGTGCTTTCAAGTATTAACGGCAGCAAAGAATAATAATTTTCCGCTGCAATGCAAGGTTGAAAAAGTATGAATTTTACGGTAAGTATAACTGTCAGACGCATTTTTCAAGATGCGGTAGAGGATGCAAAAAAAAGAAATCATGAATTTGTTACTCCGGAGCACTTGTTGTGGGCTATTATGTTTAATCCTAAGGCCTTAGAACTTTTTACCCTTTCAGGTTCGGATTTGGGCTATATCCACGATAACCTAAACACCTATCTTGAAAACAAGATTCCGATAAGAACACAAAATAATCAGACAGAACCGATTCAGACAGTAGGATTGCAAAATGTTTTTGAAAGGGCCATTTTAAACTGCAATGCTGCCGAAAAACCCGTTATAGGCATTAACGACATAATAGTGAGCCTTATGGATGAAGAAAAAAATCATTGTTCTTTTTTTATGAAGCAAAGCGGCATAGACAGGCTGAGACTCCTCCAGCTGGTAAGCAGCCCCGACTTCTATGATGACGGCAAAACCAAAAGTGCCTATGAGCAAACCGAAAATATCCAAGAAGATCCGGACTTAAAAGAAGGTGCGGCCCCTCATAATGTTGAAGAAAAAAGCTCACCCGAACACGACAAAAACAAGGCACAAAAAACTTATCTTGAACGGTTTACGGTAAATTTAACCGAAAAAGCCCGCAAGGGCCGCCTTTCTCCCATCATCGGAAGGGAAGAAGAAATAGAAAGAACCGTTCAAATTTTATGCCGCAAACAAAAAAACAATCCCCTCCATGTAGGCGGAGCAGGGGTCGGAAAAACGGCTATAACCGAAGGGCTTGCCCAAAGAATTACGGAAAACAAGGTTCCGAGCTTTTTAAAAAACGCAAATATCTACAGCTTAAGCCTATCGGATCTCTTGGCCGGAGCAAAATTCAGGGGCGACTTTGAAGAGCGGCTTAAACGGATCATATCCGAGATTTCAAGAGAAAAAAATGCTATTCTTTTTATAGATGAAATTCATACTGTAGTAAATGCAAACTCAGGCGGAGGCGGAATTGAAGCCCCTGACCTTTTAAAACCGATTTTATCGAATGGAAGAGTGCGCTGCATCGGGGCTACAACCTTTGAAGAATACAATAAGCATTTTACAAAGGATGCTGCTCTTGCAAGGCGTTTTCAAAAAATAGACATTGAAGAACCAAGCGAAGAAGAAACGGTTAAGATACTAAAGGGCCTTAAAGAAAGCTACGAGAAGTTTCATAATGTGCATTACAGCGATGAGGTTTTGGAATCGGCAGTTCATCTTTCGGCCCTTCATATAAGAGACAGATTTTTACCCGACAAGGCTATAGACCTTATAGACGAGGCCGGAGCTCTTATTAAGATAAGAGCCGATAAAGAAAGAAACGAAAATGAGGCCGATAAAAACAGCCTTGCCGAAGAAGCTCTGCCTGAGGTAAGCCTTTCGGACATAGACAAGATTGTCGCAAAAGCTGCAAGGATACCGGAGCAGAAGGTTTCCGTAAACGAGACGGAAAAGCTCAGGCACTTTGAAGAAATTCTTTCAAAGAAGATTTTCGGTCAGGGCCCGGCTATTGAAGGCGTTACCAAGGCTGTAAAGCGCTCCCGTGCAGGCTTCCGCTCCAAGGATAAACCTGTTGCAAACTTTTTGTTTGTCGGCCCAACGGGTGTCGGTAAGACGGAACTTGCTAAGACCCTCGCCGAAGAGTTGGGTATTCCCCTTCTCCGCTTCGATATGAGCGAATATCAGGAGAAGCACACGGTAAGCCGCCTCATAGGCTCTCCCCCCGGTTATGTAGGTTTTGAAGAAGGAGGACTCTTAACCTCTGCCGTGCAAAAAAGCCCTAATGCGGTTCTTCTATTGGACGAGATAGAAAAGGCTCACCACGACATCTATAACATTCTATTACAGATTATGGATTATGCAACCCTCACGGATAATCAGGGAAGGAAGGCAGCCTTTAACAATATAATTCTTATTATGACAAGCAATGCAGGCTCTTCAAATATAGGAAAACCCTTGATAGGCTTCGGAGGAGAGCGCATTTCGGAATCGGCCGTGGATGAGGCTGTTGAAAAGACCTTTACCCCCGAATTCAGAAACAGACTTGATGCAATCATAAAATTCGGACCTCTTACAATGCAGGTTATGAGCCTCATCATCAAAAAAGAAGTTGAAAAAATATGTACTCAACTGGCCGAAAAAGAGATCACACTTGAGCTTGAAGAAGATGTTATTCCTCTTTTAGCCGAAAAAGGCTATTCGGAAGAATTCGGAGCCCGCAATGCGGCCCGCCTTGTCGAAGACGAATTTGTAACGCCCTTAACCGACATGATTCTTTTCGGAGAAACAAAAAAGGGAAGCTCCGTAAAATGCCGTATCGGGGATAAGACTAAAAAGCCCTATTTGGTTTTGAGCGTAAAATAAAGGGCTTAATACTTAAAAACAATGTTGACGGGTTTTTCTTCATTATCGCTTTTAAGTTCCGGTGAAAAAAATATACTCTTAAAAAGAAGTCAAAAGGATTTTCCTTGGCTTGAAAGCGATGATTTTTTTGATTTTAACAAGGCCTTCGGTGAAGAAGATTATATTCAAAAATCCCAAGATGATGAGATTATATCGGGAGGGAACCTTTCACCCGGCATGATTCTTTCGGCCTATAGACATTCTTTTTTTCCTTGGTTTTCGGAAGAAGACCCTATAATTTGGTTTTCCCCTTCCTTGCGCTTTGTTATAAACAAAGATTCCTTTCATATTCCGTCCCGATTAAAAAGAGAAATAAAAAAAGCCGATTTTAGGATAACGCAAAATACGGCCTTTGATGAAGTTATAGAAAACTGCGCCCTAATAAAAAGAGAGGGACAAAAAGGAACTTGGATCACAGATGACATGCTTCAAGCTTACAGGCTCCTTCATAAATTAGGCTTTGCCCACTCAGTTGAAGCTTGGCAAGGCAGCGAATTGGCAGGCGGCTTTTACGGGCTTTACATAAACGAGGTCTTTATAGGCGAGTCCATGTTCAGCAAGGTAAGCGGAGCTTCCAAAACCGCCTTTGCCCTCTTTTCCCAAGACTTTTTTAAAAACAAAAAAGGCCTTTTAATCGATGCCCAAATCCCTTCCGAAAACATAAGGCGCTTCGGCGGCTTTAAAATACCGAGAAATCGGTATCTTGGAATTTTGGACTCCTAATCTTATATTACAAATATACTTGCAAGTATACTTGACGGTTAAATAAAAAAGCTTTATAATTGACATAATAGGAGGTATGACGGATGCCGCAGATATCCTTATATGTAAAAGAAAGTCATTTTGAAAAAATTGAAAAAGCCGCCAAAAATGCAAACAAATCTATTTCAAGCTGGGTGCTGGAAAAAATTCTTCCTCAAATTGAGCCTTCCTACTCCAAAGAATTTATAGATCTTTTCGGCTCGATAGATGATAAAACCTTTAAAAGACCGGAACAGCCGAAATGGGAAGATGACAGCCTTAGGGAGTTCTTATAATGTATTATTTGGACACAAATATCTGTATTTATTTTTTAAACGGAAAATATCAATCCATCAAAAATAAAATTTTGTCTATTCCTCCTTCCAAGATAAGGCTTCCGGCAATTGTAAAGGCTGAACTTTTATTGGGTGCATATAAGAGCATCAAAAAGAAAGAGAATCTGAAAAGGCTTGAAGTATTTTTTAAAGAATTTGAAGCTGAGCCTTTTTCGGATGAAGCGGCATACACCTATGCAGACATCCGTTCAAAGCCGGAAAAAAACGGTATCATTATCGGGCCCAACGATTTACTTATAGCGTCAATAGTCTTATACAATAACGGAATATTGGTAACGAATAATACAAAAGAATTTAAAAGAATAAAAGCTCTTAAACTCGAAAACTGGATTGACGAATCCGGTATCAAAGGTTAAAATGCTTTTATGCAAATTCAAAAAAGAACAGAAGACCGTAATTTATTTTTAATTTATTTCGGTACAATCACTTCGCTGATAGGAGATGAGATAGGAAGCGTAGCCCTTTCTATCTGGGTTGCTCTTCAAACCGATAATCCTGTAAATTTCGCCCTTGTTTATTCTGCAGCCAAATTTTCAAGAATTGTTTTTTCGCTCTTTTCGGGTTCAATTGTAGACAGCTTTAACAAAAAAAAGCTTTTATACTTAAGCGACTCGGCTCAATTTGTTTTAAATATTTTTATTCTATTTTTGATTGCGGTAAATTTAGATTTTAACTTAAAGGTATTTTTATTTTGCCTTATAAGTGTTTCGCAAGGCTTTTGTCTAGCAATCTTTAAACCGGCAAGCAGGGCAATTTTACCCGAACTAATAAATAAAGAAAATTTAAAAAAGGCTAATTCGGTTTTGGAAATGAGCAGAAGCTTAATTTCGATGCTTGCCCTTATCTTTGCGGCAGGGCTTGTGATGCTTCTAGGCTGCGAGCTCTGTATTTTGATCAATGCTCTAAGTTTTTTTATATCGGCCCTATCCGAGATTTTTATCCGCTATGATTTTAAAAAGAAAGATGAACAAAAGAAAACCGATTCAAAGTTAAAAAAAATCTTCGACGGGTACCGCTATGTTTTAGGCGAAAAAGAACTTTTAAGTCTAGCCTTGCTGGCTTCATGTTTAAACTTTTTTTGTACACCTATTTTTTCGAATATACTTACCTATCAGTTTAAGACGGTTTTTACTCTTAATTGGCAGACAGGTTTTGCTTTTATAAATAATTTTTTAAAAGACGAAAAATCTTTTTTAACCCTTTTTTCTTCAATTTGTTTTTTCGGCATAGGAATAGGGAATATACTAGGCAGTCTTGCTTCCCAAAAAGTTTCAGGTAAAAATGTAAAATTATTTACTTTGATTTTGCAGTCTCTTTCTTTTTTGATCTTAGGTTTTTATTTTTATTTTTTAAGAGAAAACAACTTTTTATTTAATGTAATTTTACTTGGCAGTATTGTAAGCTTATCCGCCCTATCGGCGGGTTTTAGTATGGGACTCTTTAATGTCCATACAACAAGCCTTTACCAAAAAAAAGTAGATCCCGAATTTTCAGGAAGATTTTTTGCCTTTAATACCGTGCTGATTCAAATATCCTCACCGATAGGCATGCTTATCGGAAGCAGCATAGCCGCAACAGGAATTTTCTATCCGGTCTTTCTTTTTGCAGGATGCTTTTTATGTCTCCTAGCCTTTTTTAATATGACAAGACTTAAATAAAAAATTAGGAGAAAGACAAAATACTATCCAATATGGAATAATTAAAGTCTTGTCCTTCTCCTAATATAAACTTCAAAATAAAGAAATCTAATTTTAATTCTTTTTATCTAATACCTTCTTTTTAAAGGTTCTAAATTCAAAGAACAGAAAAACAATTGCACAGGTATTTAAAACGGTCAAAATTATTGGGAGCTTACTCGGTCTTTTGGTTTTGATTCGTTTCGGTTTTGCTGCAGAAGCTTCGGAAGATTCGACTTCTTTTGAAGTTCCTTCTTCTGACATTTCTTCTTCGCTTGCCTCCCAATAGGCAACATGGCCTGCCCCATCCGAAGCCTCTGCCGACATTACTTTAAGAGAGGGATCAAAGCGGTAAAATCCCTTATCATCTACCACACCTTCTTGAATTACATCAAAGCCTCCGTCTGAATAAAGGATAACCTTGGTGCCGGGGGTAAAGCCTCCGCCGTCATACTGCACCTGAAAAACTCCGGGCTCTACTAGTTCCAAAAACATTGCATGAGAAAAAGCTGCAAAGCTTACAACAAATAAAAACAATAATGTAAAAGCATATTTTTTCATAATTTACCTTCTATATAAAAATCAAATTAATTAAGATTTTTTTTATAAATTCCTTTTAAACCAGTCGGGTCTCGCCTTCATCATGAGCTTGACTGCAAAGCCGGTAATTACAGCTTCAACCGCCATGACGACTGAGTGAGAAACAAAGAGGGCTATAAAGGTCTCCTTTGCAAAACTTCCACCCGTCATAAGAAGAACCGACAAAACCAAAACTACAAAGATTACGGAAAGAGCCCCGATAACCGTTCCCTTTAAAAGCACATTATCGCTCTTCCAATTATAAAAAATAATTGCCGATAATATTGAAGAAACGGAAAGCATCAGGGTGTTGGCTCCGAGGGTTGTAATCCCGCCGTGCTGGAACAAGAGAGCTTGCAGCAGCAGGGCAGGAAAAAACGCAAGGGGCGCCTTACGCCCGACAATAATTCCTATCAGACCGCACATGAGCGGATGAACCGAGCTCGGCGGGATCGGAATCATAATTAACGAAATAGCAAAAAAAGTTCCCGCCATAAGACTTATCTTCGGGATATCCTCTTCTTTTGTTCCCTTGACGGCAAACGCAATTCCTACAGCACCGGCCGCATAACCCACGGCACAAACCGCCGTCGATAATCCTCCATCGGATATATGCATAACTCCTCCTAAAACTCGGCAGATAAACAGTGAGGCACGATTTGTGCCGAGCTGTTTATCAAACCTCCTATACCCTATAACAATAGATGTAAGGCATCTTCAACAGAACGCGGGGCCGGATTTTTATGGCCGAAAAGCCTTGCAAGTTTAGGCATAACTATGCCGGCCCTTTGAAGCACCTCTGCATTATTAAAAACGCTCACGGCCTCCCCTCCAGCAACCAGCTCTCCCTCGTTCATCACATAAACATTATCGGCCCACTCATAACAAAAATCCTGATCATGGGTCGAAAAAATAATCGTCTTTCCTTCCTTGGAGAAATCATCCAAGATAGCTTTAAAGGCAGATTTTACCTTGCTGTCAAGCCCCGAAAAGGGTTCATCGCATACGATGATTTCAGGCTCCATAACAAGGACGCCTGCTATGGCACAAATCTTCTTTTGCCCCAAGCTAAGCTGATAGGGCGAATAATCCTTTAAGTACTCGATATTAAGCTTTTTTAAGATACGGTTTACGGCTGCTTCTATTTCTTCCCTATCCATACCTAAGTTCTTTAGACCGAAACCTATGTCCTCGTAGACGCTTGTCAAAAAAAGCTGATGATCGGGATAATCGAACAAGAAGCCCGATTTTTTTCTTATCGAATTTAAACTCTTTTTGGAAACATCCTCTCCCAAGATGCTCACCCTTCCCGTTTGAGGCAAAATTGTTCCGTTAAGATGATAAAGAAGGGTTGACTTACCGGAACCGTTTAGACCGACTACGGCGGTCTTTTTTCCTTTTTCAAAATGAGCATTTATACTGTGTATTGCATTCCTTCCGTCGGGATAGGTGTAGGATAAATTTTCGATTAAAACAGCCATGGGATCTCCATAAATCTTTCTATTATTGTAAGACTCGCAAAGAGCAAAACAAAGAAGACAAGAAGGCCTATATAAAGGGGCGAGGCAATTTTTTCGGGCTTAAATTTTGTTTCGGAGGTAAAGCCCCGAGCTCTCATAGCATTATAAACCTTGTCGCCGTGATCCGCCGCCTTCAAAAAAAAGCCGCCTATCATTTCGCCGTAGGTTGAAACCTTTGAAAAGGTACGGGCATTGTCAAAACAGCGGGCATTCATCGCCTTTGCGGTCTTGTCTATATCTGTCCTTACCATAAAGAAATATCTAAAGGTAAGGGAAATAATTTGATTTAAGAAATTGGGAAGGCCGAGCTTCATCACGCCTTCGACCAAATAAAGATAAGAGTATTTTGAAGAAATAAAGGAAATAGTCATCATCGCACACATGAGGCGGAGTATGAGCTTTGCAGAAAAATATCTTTGCTCTATCGGCACATTGTAAAAACCGCGGATAAAAAAGGGAAGGAGCACCATTATCACAAAGGGCAGCACACCCAAAACCGATTTTAAGTTTTTAATCCTTTCAGGCGAAAAAATCAAGATCATGGAAATAACTATAAAAACCCAGAGTATTAAAACTTCTATATGCTTAACGCTCGAAAGATAAAACAAAAAAAAGAAAAGAATGTATAAAGTTATGTGAGGCGCCTTTTTTAACCCATCCATGATTTTAAAGTCCTTGTAAGAAACTCTTTACTTTATAGCACTTTTGTAGGAGAAAGACAAGGGGTTCGGTTAAAATCGGACATCCGTGTCCGATTTTAAGCTTAGAGTTTTGCTTGACAGCAAAACTCTCTAAAGCATGGAACCACCGCCGTCCGTGGCAGTTATTGAATCGGACATCCTTGTACATTTTTACTTATGTCTCAATTGAAAATTTTCATACTCTGTGCTATTATATAGCTATGAAAAGTTTAACCCCCTCATTAAAACAGCTTTTAAAAGCTCTTATTTTTGTTTTGTCGGTATCGGTTTTTGTTGCCGGTTGTAAAAAAAGTGAACAAACCTTGCAAAATGCAATGGATGATATTGAAAGTGTAAGCTACGGAGCCTTAAAGCGGCTTGAGCCTATTAATGTGATTTTTAAGGAAGAAATAAAGTATCCTGAGAACCTCGAAAAGGCCTGCGTTTTTAATCCCAAGCCCTCAGGCGAATGGAAGATAATCGGTAAAAATCAAATAAGCTTTATCCCCTCATCGGCCTATAATTTTAAGACTGACCTAAACTTAGATTTGGATGTAAGCCTCCTCCTCGAAAACACCGAAAAGAAAAAGACTGTAAGCCTTACCTTCAGTATAGCCCGGCCGGAATTTATTCTTTTATCGGGGGAACTCATTCCTGACGAAAAAAGGGAGAATATTTTTAGATTTGAGGGTATAGGCGAAACGGATATCCCTGAAAGCATCACTTCAATAGAGAAGATGCTTACGGCCGAGTTAAAATTAGGAAATACAAAGTCAAACCCGGCCGTAAAGGTAAGTCAAGGCCCAAATTCCAATCAATATAAGATCATCATAAAAGAAATAAGCAGAAAAAAAGAAGTGCAGCATTTAAATATCTCATGGGATCTGGCAGCCCTCGGAGGAGCCGGAGGAGACTCCAGGGGTTTTACTGTTGCTGCCCAGTCTGTTTTTCAGGTAACTTCGTTTTATCAAGAAACCGGAAGCGAAATAAGCGTAAACTTTTCGGATGCTCTCGACCCGTCACAAGATTTAAGGGGTTTTATAAGAATTGCTTCTTCTCCCGAAATTCCTTTTAGATACAGCATCGACGGATACAAGCTTAAAATATTTTCACAAAGCGGAATATTCCCCGACGATACAAAGATATCGATTCTTCCCGGAATAAAAAACTCAAGAGGAAAAAAGCTTGAGTCGGAAGCGGATTTTGCAATAACTGTTGCCTGGGAAAAGCCTATCATACGCTTTACAAAGGCAGGAAACATAACTCCGGCAAAGGAAATGTCTGTCCTTGTTTCTACAAAGAATATAAGCGGTCTCATGCTCGAAGCCTTTCAAATCTACGATAAGAACATGGCTCAGTTCTTTCAAATAAATAGCATAGACGGAAGTGATGAACTAAACCGCGTTGGAGAGCCTGTTTGGAGACAAAGCTTTGACTTTGAATGGACGAGCTCAATGAAAAATAAAACAGTTCAGCACTCCCTGGATATAAGCAAACTGGTAAAACAATTCCCCGGCGGAATGTTCGAGCTTCGTGCGAGCTTTACAAAAAAACACAGCATGTACCAATCTCCTTCAAAGAATAACGAGTTTGCACACCTTCCATTCCCCAAGGACATAAGCGAACTTGAAAACTTTAAAAACATTGAAACAGATTATTGGAACACTTCGGAGATAGAAGACGAGGATAGATACAACTTTTGGCAGCAGAGAGAAAACCCGAATCATCCGGCCTTCTACCTCCCTTCTTACAGTAAATATTGTATGGCGATAAAAAAGGTCTTGGTTTCTAACATAGGCCTATCTGCAAAAAAAGACAGAGACGGTAAACTCTATATAAGCGCCGCCGACTTATTGACGGCAGAACCCATGAGCGGAGTCAAGATAAGCTTATTCAACTTTGCTCAAAAAGAATTGGAGTCCGGAAAAACCGACAGCGACGGACTTTTGATGCTCAAAAACGAAAACCAAGCATTCCTTATCAAAGCCGAAAAAAATGGAGATGTCAACTGGCTTCCCCTTAATTCCGATATACTTTCTACAAGTCACTTTCAGGTAGAAGGCGAATCTTCAAAAAAAGGAGTCAAGGGCTATATTTACGGGGAGCGCGGAGTTTGGCGGCCGGGCGACGATATTCATCTGGTATTTATTTTACAGGATTTGGAAAAGAACCTCCCCAAAGATTATCCCGTTAAATTCTACCTTGAAGACCCCTTAGGAAAAAAAACGGAGTCCAAGGTCTTTACCTCTTCGGTGGACGGTTTTTACAGAATAGATACTAAAACTAATCCTCAAGACAAGACCGGCACTTGGTATGCCAGGGTTACCGCCGGAGGAAAAACTTGGTCTAAGAGCATAAAGGTTGAAGCCATTGTGCCCAACCGTCTTTTTGTAAATCTTAATCCAAAAGCAAAATATTTTTCGGAAGGATACAATCCGGCAGTAATCGGAGGCGAATGGCTCCACGGAGCTAAGGCTTCAGGCTTAAAGGCCGAGATTTCCGCCCGCTATGTCTTAAACAGAAATCCATTTGAAAATTATAAAAACTATAATTTTATAAATCCCGAACTTAGAGTACAACAAGATCTAAATAAAATTTGGGAAGGAAATTTAGATGATTCGGGAAAGGCCGATATAAATCTTTATCTTTCATCGGAAGCTAAATCTCCCGGAAAATTAAAGGCTGTTTTTGAAACAAGGATATACGAACCTTCCGGTGCCTTCTCTATGGAAAACAAGGTATTCGATTATTCTCCTTATTCACGTTATGTAGGAATGCAGATTCCTAAAAGCGATGACGAATACCGCGAGATGCTTTATACCGGAAAAGACCAAAGTTTAAATTTTGTGGTCTTGGATCCTGAAGGAAATCCTGTAAAAGAAGGAGCAGCTTTAAAGGTCAGCCTCTATAAACTCGAATGGTATTGGTGGTGGGAAAAAGATGAAGAAGCCGCCAACTACACAAACTCAAGGCATACCCGTCATGTAAGGGACTGGAGCATATCGGCAAAGGACGGAAAGGCAAAGCTGAACATAAAGGTAGATAACGGAAGCTGGGGCCGATATTTGATTATGGTTTCGGATCCGAACGGCGGACACAGCTCTGCTCAGGTTGTATACTTCGACTGGGAGGGCTGGGCAAGCAGAAGAACAACTGATGAGTCAAGCGATTCAATCATAATGCTCACAACCGACAAAGCAAAATACTATGCAGACGAAACGGCCGAAATTACCTTCCCAGGTTATGAGGGAGCAAAAGCCCTCATCACGGTCGAAAAAAACGGCAAGGTTCTAAAACAAGAATGGGTAAAATCCAAGGGGAAGATTTTTTCGTACAAAATAAAACTAGATCCTTCAATGGCGCCGAATATCTATGCTCATGTAAGTTTAATACAGGAGCACAGCCAGACAAAAAACAGCCTCCCCATAAGAATGTACGGTATAACTCCCGTAATGATCGAAAACAAATTATCCCGCCTAAGTCCCGTCATAAATACGGAACAAAGCTTTGAGCCTAACAGCAAGGTTTCGTTTACGGTAAGCGAAGAAAAGGGCAGACCCATGACCTTTACTGTTGCCGTTGTAGATGAGGGCTTACTGGGACTTACAGCCTTTTATACGGGCAACCCTTGGGACAGCTTTTATAAAAAAGAATCTTCACAAATTGCCTCTTGGGATATTTACAAGTACGTAATCGGAGCGTATAGCGGAAAGATAGAGTCTATTCTCTCGGTAGGAGGAGGAGGCTTTATAGATAATAAAACCTCAAAGAATGCTGAACGCTTTAAACCGATAGTTTACTTTTTCGGCCCCTTTGAAATCAAGGCAAAGGAAAAGAAAACAATCGAATTCGATCTTCCTCAATACATCGGAGCCTTGCGCATCATGGCAGTTGCAGGCAAGGACGGAGCCTACGGTATAAAGGAAGAAACCGTAAAGGTAAAAAGCGATCTTATCGTAATGCCGACCCTTCCCCGCACCATGGGCATAGGAGAAACAATAGAGGTTCCCGTAACGGTTTTTAACGGAACCTCTTCCGAAAAAAAAGCAAGGGTAGTTTTAAAGAGCGAGGGAGCCGTAAACTCAAACGAAACAAAAGAAGTCAGCATCCCTGCAAATTCCGACTCTTCCGTTTTCTTTACGGTAAAAACGGATAAGGGCGGCATTGCAAAATTTACGGCGGAAGCTTCAGCCTCAGGCATTTCAAAAATGGCAAAGGCCGTAACCGAAATCGATGTACTTTCCAGAGGAACACCCTACTCTACGGTTGAGCTCATAAATATCGAAGCCGGAAAAACCTTTGCAAAAACTCTTCCGCTAAAGGGCGAAAACGGAACAAAGAGTTTAAACATAGAAGTATCTCAAATGCCGGCCCTCGGACTTGAAAACCGATTGGCCTATCTTTTGGGCTATCCTTACGGCTGCATAGAGCAGATCACTTCCAAGGCCTTCCCGCAATTATATCTAAACACCATAACGGCCTTAGACCAAACCGAAATCGACAGGGCTAAGAGCAATGTAAACTCGGTTCTGGACCGCTACATAAACTATCAGTTAAGGTCGGGAGGATTCAGCTATTGGCCTGACGGAGGATATGAAAGTGCGTGGGCTACAAACTATGCAGGACACTTTATGGTAGAAGCCAAAAAGGCAGGTTATGAAGTAAACGACAGTATCTACCAAAGTTGGCTTTCCCATCAAACCGAAACGGCAAAGAATTGGGCAGGCACCTTCGCAGACAGCATGGAAGCTCAAGCCTACCGCCTCTACACCCTCGCCCTCGCAGGCAAAGCCGAAATAGGAGCGATGAACCGCTTAAAAAATATGGAGCAAAGCCTTAACTCTGTATCAAGGGCCTTCCTTGCAAACGCTTACAGTCTTGCAGGCCACAACAGTACAGCCAAGACCATGCTCGAAAAACTCTACGAGCCGACAAGTGTTTACAGAAGCACAGGCGGAAACTTTTCGTCGAACATCAGAGACCTCGCCTTAATATTAAATGCCTACACCATGGCCGGAGAAAATGCAAAGACGACAAACCTTATTTCGAAGCTTGCAAAAATTTCTTCAAGCAATGAATGGCTTTCGACACAGGAAACGGCTTGGATTCTTTTAGCCCTCGCTCCTCACTATGCCTTTGATAAGAATAAGAGTGTAAGCTACGAAATTGTAACCGAAGCAAACGTCATCAAAGATAAATTGAACAATGCCTCAAAGCTTCATAAGATTCCTGTAAATACCGAAGCGGAAAAAAAGATAGAAATTAAAAATACCGGAAATACGCCAATCTTTGCCGCAATCAACACGGCAGGCAAACTCAATCCGGGAACTGAAACACGCATTGAAGAAAACCTAAGACTTAACCTTGTCTATAGAAATGAAGACGGGCAGGAAGTTTCTCCTGAAGCTCTTAAAAAAGGACAGAGATTTAAGATGAGCGTAAGAGTTCACAATAAGACTCAAGGAGCTCTTGAAAACCTTACCCTTTCAATCCCCATCCCGACAGGCTGGGAGATTACAAACACAAGGCTGGGAGGCGATGACGATACGGATTCGGAAGACAAACGTAACGCAAGACAATTATACGACTTCCAAGATTTAAAAGACACCCATATTTACACACACTTTGCCTTGGAGGGCTACGGCACAAAGGACTTTGAGTTTACGGGAACCGTAACATATGGAGGAGAATACTATATACCGGCAATCTTTGTCGAAGCAATGTACGATTACGCATATAGGGCAATCCTCCCCGGCACAAGGATCAAGGCTTTTGAGTAATATGCACATTGACGAATTTATAAAAGCTGCAAAAAAGAACAATGCTGAACTTATAAAAGCTTATTTACAAAACGGCTTTGATATTAATACTCAAGACAAGGACGGATTTACGGCTGTTATGGAAGCAGCGAATTCGGCTATAAAGACTTGTTTTGGTTTTTAATCGAAAAAGGAGCAGATGTTTTAATTAAAGCGGATTATAGTTTTTCGATAATTCACGCCGTCGGTTTAGGCGGCGACAAAAAAATGCTTGACTATGTAATCTCAGAAGGCGCCTGCATAGATGAAAAAGTTACAGGCGGAGAGCAGGACGGCATGACAATAAAAGATTATGCTCTTTTAGCAAAGAATGAAGAATTAATTACTTACTTAAAATCTTTATAAAACCGGAGAAAATGATGAAAAGCAACCTAATTATTTTATGTCTAAGCTTATTATTAACAGCCTGCGCTTCAAAAGAGAGTCAAGAAATCTTTGTTAAAAAGATTGATCATTTTATGCTGACCTGCAAGGAGCCCAAAGAATTATACGACATGCTGGTATATACATTTGATTTACCAGTCTCATGGCAGTACCGCAGTATGGGTAATTTTACAAGCGGGGGAATAGAATTCGGGAACTGTGTATTGGAAGCGATTGACTTTAAAATAGAAGAAGACATTGAGGGAATACTGGGAATGGCCTTTGAACCTGCAATGAAGGTTTCGGATATACAGGACAGGCTAAGAGAAAAAGGATTTAAAGAAACAAATCTTTATTCAAATCAGTATTGGAAAAATCTAATCTGTAATGAGCTGTCTACAGGAGGAACAGTCTTTTTTTGCGAGTATCAAATTCCTGTCAACAGACCGGAAAAAGAACCCGGAGGAAACCTAGGGATTCGATATGTAGAAAAAGTAAAAATAGCATACAGCGATTATACAAAGACCCTCGATTTATGGAGGAAGCTTCTTGTTCCGCACAAAGAAACTAAAGAAGGCTTTTGGGAAATAGAAGCCTCCCCAAATATCGAAATAATCAAAGGCGATTACGACAAGTTTATAAGTTTTGAAGTAAAGGTTAAATCCTTAGAGAAGGCGCGATCCTTTTTATCGGAAAAAGATTTAATCGGTAAAGATACGGGCTCATCGGTTTATACCGACCCCCAAAAAACATACGGAGTTCTATTCGAGTTTACCGAGTGAAGAAGCGAATGTCGAAGTGCAAAGTTCGAACTTCGGCACTATTAAAATATCTGTTATAATTTTTAATAAGAAGAGGATGCCTTATGAAACTTTACGATTTAATTGCAGAAAATTACGAAACAATTTTTCCTCTCGAAAAAGAAAAAGTTGACTTTATTAAAACTTTTTGTAAAAAAGGAAAAATTATCGATGCAGGATGTGCAACGGGAGAGCTTTGTTTTACTCTTTTAAATGAAGGTTTTACACCAACCGGAATAGACCTAAACATAAAAATGATTTCGATTGCACAAAATAAAATAAGACCTTCCGCTTCAAATATAAGATTTGAAGTTGAGGATATGCTCAACATTGTAAAATTCGGGCAACTCAACGCCGTATTCTGTTTCGGCAACACTCTTCCTCACCTAAAAAATAAGAATGAAGTTTTTTTATTTTTTTCTTATATTTATAAAAGCCTTTTAGGAGACGGAGTTTTTATCTTCCAGATATTAAATTACGATAAAATTATTTCAGAACAAAAGGTAAATTTTAAAACAATCGAAAATGGGGATTTTATTTTTAAACGTTCCTATGATTTTGCAGAACAAGAAAGGCTTAAATTTATCATAAACTTTACGGATAAAAAAAATAACGAAAGTCTATCGGATCATACCTTTTTGCTCCCCCTAAAACAGGAATTTTTAAAAGAAAGTTTAAAAAAAGCAGGCTTTAAAAAGATAGGCTGCTATTCTGATTATAATTTTACCCCAAGCGATTTAACGGAATACTCGACAATCTACGCTGCAGAAAAATAAGTGCTTAAGGTATAAAGAAACCGTTAAAAGTTCACCGCAAAACCTTGACCGGAATTGCGGTGATTAAAGAAACAAAAGCTATTTATCTATCCCTACCATGTTAAGAATAAAAGCATATTCAAAGGCTGTGTCCTTAATTCTGTCATAGCGGCCGGTAGCGCCTCCGTGGCCTGAATCCATATTCATGTGGAGGATTAAAATATTATCCCCGGTTTTCTTTGCGCGCAGCTTTGCCGTATATTTTGCAGGCTCGTGGAAAAGAACTTGCGAATCGTTTAAACCGCCTGTTACAAGAATGTGCGGATAATCTTTTGCTTCGATATTGTCATAGGGTGAATATGAAAGCATGTAGTTATAGTACTCCTCCTCGTTCGGGTTGCCCCACTCTTCGTATTCGCCTGTAGTAAGGGGTAAGGAATCGTCGAGCATGGTGGTAACAACGTCTATAAAGGGAACGGCAGCTACAACCGAATGGAAAAGATCAGGACGCATGTTTGTGACGGCTCCCATAAGAAGACCGCCCGCACTTCCGCCCATGATTGCAATTTTTTCCGAAGAAGTATATTTTTGAGAAATCAGGTGCTCGGCACAGGCTATAAAGTCGGTAAAGGTATTCTTCTTTTTTAAGAGCTTACCGTCCTCATACCATTGCTCTCCCATGTCGCTTCCGCCCCTGATTTGAGCAACTATGTACACAAAACCCCTTTCGACAAGGCTGTAAACGCTCGGACTAAAATACACATCAGAGCTGTAGCCGTAGCTTCCGTAAGAATATAGAAGAGCCGGAGCTGCGCCATCCTTTGCCAAGCCTTTTTTATAAACGGCAGCCATAGGAACCTTTACTCCGTCTTTTGCCGTTGCCCAAAGTCTCTCTACAGTGTAGTCATCAGGGTTAAAGCCTGACGGAACTTCCTGCTGTTTTAACAAGACCGATTTTCCGCTTACTATATCGTAATCGTACAAGCTGTTGGGGCGGTTTAAGGAGGTGTAGTTATAGCGCACCTTACAAGAAGTGTATTCGGGGTTTGCCCCCAAATAGGCCGTATAAACGGGTTCGGGGAAGGAAATATTTTTGACCTCGCCCGTTTTAAGAGATTTAACTTCAATCTCGATAAGGCCGTTTTTGCGGAGCTCTAACACAAGGTAGTTTTCAAATACGGAAACGGCTTCAATGCGTACATCTTCGTCATGGGCTCTTTCTTCCTTCCATGTAGATTTATCCGAATAAGAAGAAAGAGGAGCGGAATAGATCTTGCCGTTTAGGTTTTGCTTATCCTTCCAGCGGATAAAAAACTTTTCCTTGTGAGGATGAACGGAGTATTCCGTATCCTTAACTCGCGGAAGAAAGCTCTTAAATTCTTCTTCAGGCTTATCGGCGCGTATAAAACGATCTTCGGAAGTTGTAGAACTTGAACTTGAAATAAAAATAAAGTCCCTTGTTTTTGTACCGCTTACATAGCAGGAAAACTTTACATCCTTTTCTTCGTAAACAAGAGTTCCTGCCTCTTCATTAAGGCCTTGGCGTAAGACCTTGCTTGAACGCAGGGTGCTGTCGATTGCGCTGTAAAAAAGAGTTCCGCTGTCAGATGCCCATGCCGCAGAAGCGGCTCCGTCGTAGCTAAAGCCGGTGTCTTTTCCCGTTTCAAGATTGCGCACTTTTAAAGTAAACTCAGCAAAGGAGCCCGTTTCGTTATAAAAATAACAGGCCTTTTTATTATCAGGGCTTACTATATAATCCATAAAAATAAAGGCCTGTTTTCCTTCTGCCATCTTGTTCACATCAAAGATAATTTCTTCATGTGCATCGAGGGAAGCTTTTTTTCTGCAATAGGTTCGGTACTGCTTTCCTTTTTCGACGCGGTTGTAATAATAATATCCGTTTTCAAAAACGGGATAGGTTTCATCGTCTTCTTTTATACGGCCTACAATTTCATCGTAAATACTCTTTTGTAAATCTTTTGAAGAGGCCATTACCGTATCCGTATAAGCATTTTCTGCATTTAGATAATCGATAACATTTTTATCGGTCTTGTCCTTAAGCCAATAATAATTATCGGTTCTCGTCTTTCCAAACTTCTCGAAATTCGTTGCTTTTATTTCCGCCATGGGCGGTTTTCCAAAATCGGATTGCTTCAATTTGTTTCTCCTAAATTTTTATGAGCATAAGAGCATATTCTTATGCTCAGTATATTTTCAGCCTACATTATAAGGAGATGAAGGTTTTCCGTCTACAGGGATATAATCATAACCACGGCTTACGCATGAATTCCTCAGCTAAATAAAACGTTGAACCTAAATGAATCATCAAAAGTACAAAGCATTTTCTTCCTTTTCAGAGTTTTACCATTTTGATACATTTTCATTCGATTAAAGCAAATCCTCCTTAAAATTGCTATGTTTTCAGCAGTATTTTTTTCTCGAATTTGACATTCATCGTCTCTAAATATTACATCCAGCGACCAGTGTAAAGTGTTTTCTATTGTCCAATGTGTTCTTACAGCTGTTACAAACTCATTTATATCCTCTATGCTGCTAATAAAGTAACGCTTTTCACTGTATTGTTTGCCTTTGCACCTTACAGTGCTTTTGACCATTCCAAAACTCTTTAAATTTGCCCATTTATTCTTATCTGCAAACCAGTTTATATTAGTTGAAAGAAAGTATTCTCTTTTTTCTTCTCTGCCATGCCCTATATCCAAGGTTTCAAATCTTAAAAGTGTGTTTTGAAAGTCTTTGTCTTCTATAGAAAAATAATCTTTTACATCATTATACGCTGCCGGCTGATTTTCTTTTAGAGCCAATACATAATCACATTTTTTCTTTGTGATTTCTTTTGCTATTTCTTTTTGACACCCCATGGCATCTATAGTAATTATCGAGCTTTTTAGTTTTAAAAGGTTAAGGAGTTCAGGAATTGCTGTGATTTCATTCGATTTTTCAGCACATTTTATTTGTCCTAGTACAACTCCCGCTTCGTGAGCGAATGCACTTACCAAATGAATACCTCTACTTTGTTCACTTGCACTTCCACGTAATGTTTTTCCATCAATGTGAATGTATGAACCTGTTGGAATATTAAGGGATTGTTCAATCCACGAGATAAAAAGGCTTTGAAATTGTTTGGGATTAATCATCGCAAGGACTCTTCCTATGGTGTCGTGCGAAGGAACTCCATTTTCTAACAAGAGTCCTACCTCATTTTTTAGCCAATCCTTTTTTACTTCGGCAAATTCCCCTATTTCAAATACAGTTTGAACTCCGCTACAAACAGCACACAGTGCTATTACCAATATTTCGCTGATTAGATGTTTTACTTTGCCCGACTGACGATTATCATTAAGTTCGTTAAAATATTCTTTTAATGTTTTCATACTTTAAATATCGGCTATTTTTTTTCATGCGTAAGCCGTGAATCATAACTAAACAACTTATCCTTATTATCCAAATCAAAACCAAGCCTTGCAAATTCGCTCAACTTCGTCAAGGATTATTAAAGAAAGTCCTTACAAAAACCTACTTAAAAATTTCTTTGCGTCCTTTGCGTACTCCGCGGTTAAATTAAAAAAACAACACGCTTAAATACTATTGGGAGCCTCTAAAAATCCAACAAGGTTTTTAGAGATGCCCTATTATCTTTTTTTCCCTTATGCTATAATACCTTCCGGAGAACAAAAAGAATGTATTTTCCCGAACAGCTGCCTAAAAAGAAAATCTTAAAAGCCCTGCTCCCTGCCTTTATTTTTACCGGCATAGTTTTACTGTCAATAGTTTTTTTTACTCCCGATTTTAAAAACGATTATTCTTTTACCCTCTACAGTTCAGACGGAAAACTCTTGGGGGCCTCGGCTGCAAGGGACGGGCAATGGCGCTTTCCGCAAAATACAAGCCTGCCTCTAAAATACAAAGAAGCCCTGCTTTCCTACGAGGACAAAAACTTTTATTTTCATTTCGGGATAGACCCTCTTTCGGTTTTTAGGGCTGTCAAAGAAAATACGGTAAAGGGAAAAATAGTTTCGGGGGCTTCTACAATTACGATGCAGACCGCCCGCCTTTCGGAAAAAAATTCTTTAAGGACTTTTAAGCAAAAACTAAAAGAAAGCTTTTTGTCTCTTTTTTTGGAGCTTTCCTATTCAAAAGAAAATATCCTTAATCTTTATTCTTCCCATGCGCCCTACGGCGGAAACGTGGTCGGGCTTGAAGCTGCCTCATGGCGGTACTTCGGCAGAAGCCCCGATGACTTAACCTGGGCAGAAGCGGCCTGCTTGGCAGTTCTTCCAAATCAGCCATCTCTCGTACGCCCGGGAAAAGGAAGCGAAATCTTAAAACAAAAAAGAGACAATCTTTTATACAATCTTTTTTTGCAAAAAAAAATAGATGAAGAAACCTATGTCCTTTCTCTTGCGGAACCCGTTCCCGATAAACCCAAAGCCCTTCCGCAAAAGGCCTACCACTACCTTGAGTTTTCAAAAACACAAAGCTCCAATCAAAAAAACATAAGCAGTCTGGATGCCTCTTTACAGGAAATAGTTTTTGAAATTGCAGATCATCATTTTAAAAGAAATCTTTTAAGCGGAGTTTACAATACGGCCGTTTTAATTTTAGATACCGAAACGGGAAAAACTCTAGCCTATATAGGAAACACAGGGCTTCAAAGTGCGAATGCAAAAAACGAACATGTCGATATGATCTATGCCAGACGGAGTTCCGGGAGCTTACTAAAACCTTTTTTGTTCGCGGCCATGCTCGACGCGGGAATGATTTTACCTGATCAGCTCCTCATCGATATTCCGACAAAGATTGCAGGCTACACGCCTCAAAACAGTAACTACAGATATTCGGGAGCAATCCCTGCCCGAAAGGCTCTATCCTATTCCTTGAACATTCCCTTTATACGGGCCTTACGAGAATTTACCGTACCTGCCTTTTTGGATATTCTAAAGCGGTCGGGCTTTACCACCTTTAACCGCTCTGCCGATGACTACGGCCTTCCCTTAATTTTAGGCGGAGGAGAGATAACGCTTTACGAAATTACAAACACTTACAGGAAGATGATGTTAAGGGCGCAAAACAAGCTTGACGAAAAATTTCCTTTTTCTTCCGCTGCCTCTAGGATCACCATGGATGTCCTCACAGAGGGAAACAGGCCTGAAGAAGAAGCCGTCTGGCAGCTCTATGCAGAAAACCAAAAAATTGCATGGAAAACGGGAACAAGTTACGGAAACAAGGATGCTTGGACCATAGGCATTACGCCTAAATATTCCGTGGGTGTTTGGTGCGGAAACGCCTCAGGCGAGGGAAGGCCTGAAATTACAAGCACAAAACTCGCTGCCCCCATCCTCTTTGAAATTTTTAATATTCTTCCAAAGTCCGAATGGCCCGAACAAGAGTTAAAGGATTTTGAATTTATCAAAACTTGTGCAGATTCGGGCTATCCTGCAGGAGAGTTTTGTAACGGCACAAGGGACGTTTTAAAGCCGAGGGAAAGTCATTGCCAAGGCACCTGCCCTTACTGTAAAATCATTTCCTTAAGTCCCGACGGCAAGTTTCAGGTTAAGGCAAACGACATAAACGAATTACCCAAAATAGAAAAAAGGTTCGTCCTTCCGGCTGCCGCGGAATATTTTTATAAGCAGGGGCATCCCGAATATAGGCCACTCCCCCAATGGCTTCCTAAAAGTACGGCATCAAATAAGGGCGAGTTTGAAATTCTCTTTCCCGAAGACGGAACCTCGGTTTATATCCCGACAGAGCTTGACGGCTCCCTCGGTGCCTTGGTTGCAGAAGCAGCTCATAAAAACCCTGAGGCGGTAATTTACTGGGATTTGGACGGAGAATATTTAGGCAGCACTAAGACCTATCATCAAATGAAGATACAGGCTGTAAGGGGAAGGCATGAGCTCACCCTTACAGATAACAGGGGAAATACCCGCAAAAGAATTTTTTACGTCTTAAACGAGAATTAGGAACATTCCAAAAACTATGTTAGTTTTTTTAAATTGACCATTAGTCCTTGAGCATTACTTGAAGCACGACCTCGTCGGTCTTGTGCATTCCCTCGGCCGCGACTACACCGATACCTGCTATGGTTTTTTCGATATCGTCCTTAACTACTCCGTCGCCTCCTGCAAAGAAGTTTCCTTCCATTGCAAGCTCGTGAGAAAATAGGGCCGAGTCCAAGGCAGAAGCGATTTTAGCGGCGCATGACTGCTTGGCTCCGTCACAAAGAATTCCCGATACGGTTCCTAAGGTGTTTGCTATTGTTCCACATATTTGTTCATAAGAGCCGCCCTTCATATAGGTAATAGCAGCAGCACAGGCAGCTCCGGCAGTTACGGCCCCGCAATAAGCAGAGAGTCTTCCGATTCCTGTCTTTTGGTGAATGGCCAAAAGATTGCTTACAATAAGACAGCGGATTAGTCTTTCTTCATTTATCTTATTTTCGCGGGCATATACCACAACAGGAACGGAAACGGCTAAGCCCTGATTTCCGCTTCCCGAATTGGTAATAACCGGATAAGAGCAGCCGCACATACGGGCATCGGAGGCAGCGGCCACTTCGCCTTCAGCCTGAACCTTAACCGAAAAATGATCGCCTTTCCTTTGATTGTATTTTAAAATATTTTTTCCGGTTTCAATGCCGTAAGAATTTTTTAAACCGTCTTCGGAAACACGCATATTATATTCTATCTGCCTGTTTATTATAGGAGCAACTTCATCCACCGGAACAGTATCTGCAAATTCCAAAATATCTTTTACGTTTAAGCAGGACCTATCGGTCAAGGCCCCTGCGGCAGAGTTTAAGCTGTACGGCTTTTCGAAAATAACTTCATCATTCTTTTTAAGAAGGACAATATTGGTATGTTGATGAATTAACTCGGCAACTCCCGTATCGCCGTTTAGTTTTCCGGTAATCCTTATGTGAAGGCTTGCGGGTGTATCCATGAGCTTAAGTTTAGTACAGGACTTAGCTAAATACTCATGAGCCAGTTTTACATGTTCCTCAGTAACATCGGCCAAAACTTCCAAGCCCTTATCGGCATTTCCTCCGATAAGACCTATCAAGGTTGAAGCTTCCATTCCCTTCATTCCGCCGGTATTAGGCACAATAACCGACTTTGCATTTTTAATTATATTTCCGCTGCTTTCAATCAAGATTTCATCGGGGATTCCTCCCATGATTTTACGCAGATTGGCAGCTGTGAAAGCGATTGCTATAGGCTCCGTACACCCAAGGGCAGGAACCAACTCTTCTTTTAGAATTTGAACATACTTTTCCTTTTTTGATTTATCTAAGCTCATACTCTTTCTCCAAATTAAAATTATAACCTTATCTTAACCGGATATTAAAATCATGTCAACATATCGGATAAGGATTACTTATCATCTCCTGTAATTGTTTGGGCCAATCTAAAACCTAAAATATATCCCGGATTTACAGGCACGGCATAACCCCAAGATTTTACTCGGGCAAAGGCCGGCGGATTTCTTGCAGAACCGCTTTTTATAATACGGGGACGGGCACCCATATTATTGATAGGATCTATAAATTCTCCGGGCTGTCTTCTATTATGTCTGTCAAAGCACCATTCCCAACAGTTACCGGACATATCGTAGAGGCCGAGCCTGTTAGGTTTTTTTTGACCGATAGGATGAATATCTATAACCTCAGTTATTGCACCTGCATTTAAAAAAGAACTGTTCCCGGAATGCCAGGCATAGTCATCCGCTGCGTTAAAGTCATCGGTACCTGCAAAGCCGAAATTCCAATCGGGAGCGGAAACATCGCCTCCCCTTGCAGCAAATTCCCATTCAGCTTCAGTAGGCAATCGGTATCCGTTATTTTTCATTCTCACTTCAGGATTTTCACTCTTTGTTATCTCAAGAGAATTACGTAAAACCTGTCCGTCATAAAAATAAACAGGATCAAGACCTTCTTTTTCGCTGAGGGCATTACACCAGATTATTGCATCGCTCCATGACATTTTAGTGACGGGATAAAGACCGCATTTTACGGTTTCATAAGGCAGACCAAGAGATTCCGCTTTTTTTCTGACATCAGGAATCTCGTATAAGTCATCAGGACTTGAACCGGAGGTCATAAAAATTCCGGGCTGGCCCATAGACTGAAATACATATTTATGCTTGCTTTCGTTAACAGCCCAATTGTATACCTCGTGCCAAAAGGTAAAAGCAACCTCATATTTTCCTATTTTGTAGGGACTTAAAGTGATGCTCCGCCCTTCCAAAAATACCCCGTCATCTCCCTTGCCTATTACTGTTACGCTCTTCCTTGTAACATTTATCATTGTCTTAAAATTTTCGATTGAATCATAGGGATAGTTTATAATTTTTTCACGGGTAAAAAAAAGCAGACCTCCTATTATTGCCGCGGCAAGAAATAAATAAAATATATTTGTCTTAGCATAAGGATCCATATTTTTAATTTTTTTCAAAAATTGCTTAAAAAAATGCATACATCCTCCAAAAAACGGTGATAAGCTTTATAACATATTAACGGTAAAAAATCAACAAAATAGATTTTAAAGATAAAATAAATTTTATCTTTTTTTTGATTGAAAATTTTATTTTTATGGATTATACTATTTTTATGGGGGATGATTTATGCAGACAATTTATCAAACAATGAGCGATGGGTCGGCCGTTGCAGTTCATCAGTGGCTGCCCAAAAAAAAGCCTAGGGCTGTAATTCATATAGTTCATGGCATGGCAGAACATGCATTAAGATATGCCGACTTTGCCGAAGATGCATGTACACGCGGGTTTACGGTATTTGCATCGGATCATCGAGGGCACGGTAAAACTTGTGGAAATATAATGCTCAAAGGTTATCTTGCCGATAAAGACGGCTTTAAGCGGGTAGTAGAAGATCAAAAAGAGATAAACGAAGAAATTAAAAAGATTTATCCCGATATTCCAATTATAATACTGGGACACTCGTTTGGCTCTTTTATCACACAAAATTATATAGAAAACTACGGTAAAACCGTTAATGCCGCTATCTTAGTTGGAAGTGCAGGCCCGAACCCTATGATGAGCATTGCAGGCCTTGCAGCCGGCTTAAATAAGCTCTTTTCGGGAAGAAAAATACCCTCCAAGTTTATGGATAAACTGAGTTTTGGAGCCTACAATAAGACGGTCGATTCCCCCAAAACAAATTTTGACTGGCTTTCGAGAGATGAAAAAGAGGTTCAAAAATATATTGATGATGAATTTTGCGGCTTTGTGTGCACTGTAGGTTTTTACCAAGACTTGATCAAAGGATTAAAACAAACCCACAGGGGCACAGAAATGGCAAAGATTCCGTCTGAGCTGCCTATACTCATCACATCAGGCGAGCGGGATCCTGTTTCTAACCTAGGTAAAAGCGTAAAAAAACTCTATGATATTTACAAGGCCAACGGTATAAGCGACCTTAACTTAAAGCTCTACGAAGGAGCCCGTCATGAAATCTTAAACGAAACAAATAAGGAAGAAGTTAAGGCCGATATCTTTGAATGGATAGAAAAACGGATAGGGTAAAGCCCGATTAAACTTGTTCTTCAGTTTTTTCGGGGTTATCCTTTGTTGTTTTTCTTAAGTTATATTTTTGAATATACTCTTGAGTCTTTTTATAGTCCTTTCTTGCAAGAACCAGATATTTAGGAGCAAGGCCGGCTCCTCCGGCCATTTCGTATCTGTCGATAATGGCTTTAAGCATATCATCGGCTTCAAGCCACTTGTTTTGAGTTATATAGATATGAGCAATTTCATATTCTGCAGCTGTCCTGATAGAGGCATCAGAGCCGTAACGTTTTATTACTATTTTATAATACTCAAGAGCATTTCTTAAATAACCGTTGTCAAGCTCTTCTTGGGCCCTTTGATTTAACTCAATGGGCGTAAGATTTCCGGGAACCGTTTCATCAGTCGGAAGACTTGAACAAGAAAAAAGCATAACTGATGCTGCAGCTAAAGTTATAAAACCGATTAAATTAAAAAAATAGGATCTTGCCTTAATTTTTTTTGTCATTTTTATTCTCCAAATTTTATTTAAAACCTGTGTTAATACGTCCTAAACAAACAATATTACAAAAAGTATCATTTTAAGCTTAATATAAGCGTTTATTCACGGATTACCGTAATCTCGACACGGCGGTTTTTTGCCATATTTTTTTCGTTATTGCTGGGAGCCTTGGGTACTGTACTTCCATAGCCGGCAGTCATTATCCTTGAGCGGTCAATACCCCGCTTAGAAATTTCATCTGCAATTCTTTCCGCCCTTTGAACCGAAAGAATCTTTTCGTCCTCAGGCCTGTTAAGATCTGCCGTATGACCTTCAATTAAAAATTTTGTATAGGGACCCAATTTTAAAAGAGCCTCAGCAATTACATCTATTTTTCCGGTCTCTTCAGGAAGAACATCGGGCATATCTGCAACGAACCTGATATCGTACATCGTTATCTTAATGATATTTTTAGGATTGGAAAGTTCAATTCCTTTTTCCTTACGTTTTTCAAGTAAGAGTTCAATATCATGATAGGCAAAGTAATAGTTTTCATCCGGAGGAGTAAAGGCTTCGGTAACATGGAGCATATCCTCATCACAGATTATGACTATCCGCCCTTCCTCTAAAAGCTTTAAGTTTTCAGGTTTTGACAAAATACGGCTGCTATCTTCCATCGAGATAATCGGATCGGTTCTATTTTGGCCGAAAACTCCTCTCGCTATGATACGCAGGGGCTCGGTACCCACATATTCCCTATAAAGTTCTTCATTAAGACTTGAAGAATATAAAACGATTCCAAGCTTTTTTGCAATTTTAGGATCTACCATATTCTTTTCGTATATCGTAGACATATCTGTATTCCAAATTTTAGGGAAAATACAGGGCTGAAGTTTCTCTTTTGTATACTCCCCATGTACGGGCAGCAAGCCCCTCGCATCGATTAAAATACCCGTATACACCTTGCTGACCGTGGTACTTGGAGGAATCGACGGAGCATAGGGGGTAGAATGTTTTATAAAAAGTTTTGCAATTTCATGCATTTCGGTGCTTGTTTTAATTAGCGCATTTGACAGATCATTTGAAAAATGAGGATTTTTATAGTTCCCTTTTTCGATTATCTTGTTTATGGTGTTTAAGTTTACTTTTTCTTCAGCAAGATAGTTGCCCAAGCGGTGGGAAGAGTCAACTACAACCGAAAGATAGATATCTTTTAAAAGAGAGGGCATGTATTTTTCTATCGTATTAAAAGCCGCATCCCTGTCACCGGGAAGATAAAAGCCGCTTTTATTCATATCAAGTTTTATTAAGGATTCGATTGTGCCCTTTTCCCAATTTTGAACGGAAGAAGATTGGAGAACAGGCTCATAGGCGGTTAAGGCTAAATTAAAAAGGAAGAAAAACAAAAAAAAGCCGCTTAAAGCCTTGGCATTTTTTAAAGCTGTGTTTTTATTTAAAAATTTGTTCATTTGCTTTATCCCCTTGCTTATCAGTTTATTATCGGCACCTTTAGTTTTTGACCTAAGGAAAGCACCGAATTTACTTCTATTCCGTTTTTTGCCGCAAGAGTTTCAACTTGAACATCATGTTTTAAGGCTATTGACCAGAGGGTATCGCCTTTTTGAATTATGTATACACCATTAAATTCAACATTTTGATCGTCTTTTTTACGCCTGTAGGAATTCACCGTTTTTAGAGCAGGTATTCTAAGCACCTGCCCTATCCTAAGAGCCGAAGCCTTGATACCGGGATTATAGTTTATAATCGACTTAATGCTTACACCGTAGTGTCTTGATAAGGCGTAAAGAGTATCTCCCGATCTTATCTTATAGCTGTAGTATTTTATAAGAAGGGTGTTTTTTGCGAGCAAGTCTTGAACGGCCTCCTTATGCTCCATAGGAATCCGCAGGTTATATTTTACATTGGGCGGTGTAATATTAAATTTTAAAGACGGATTAAGGGCCGAAAAAAGATCGGTATCAGCCTTAACTTTTTCTGCAAGTAAGATGATATCCACAGAGCGTTTTATCGGAATAAGCTCGGTGGCTTCATAATCAAGAGCTTCGCCCCAATCAATACCGTATTTTTCGCTGTTCATAAGAATTTCTGCAATAGCTAAAAATTTGGCAACATAGAGGGAAGTTTCCGGTTTTAAGAATTTTTTTTCGGCCAGATACCAATAGTTTCGGCTTCCGGCCTTTTTTATTGCCTTATCCAAGGCCCCTACCCCGCAGTTATAGGCCGCAAGGGCCAAGTACCAGTCATTATAATAATTATAATTCCATTTCAGTTTTTTTACTGCTGCAGCACTGGTCTTCCATGGATCCCGTCTTTCATCCATCCACTCATCGATGTGAATATCATAGCCGCCTATACTGTTCCGCATAAATTGCCAAATGCCTACAGCTCCCGACTTTGACACAGCCTTAGGCGAAAAACCCGACTCTATTACAGGTAAAAACAAGAGTTCGGGAGGAAGATTTTCCCTGCGCAATTCTTGAATAATAAAATTCCGGTAAGGGATGGATCTTTGCATAATGGCCTCCAAGTACCTTAAGCCGTTTTCGGTAAGATACTGATTCCTAAATCTTTCAATTAGGGGATATCTTGGAGGCACAATAACCGTACCGTGGAGCGATTTTTGACGGTTATAAGACAGGGAAATCTTGCTAAACTGTCTGAGCTTAGCTGATTCATCCCTTGTAAAATTTAAAGAGGCTGAATGAATGAAATTAAAACTAAAAAAAATAAAGACTATAAAAAAAAGCCGTATTTTCACTAAATTTTTTCTCCGTAGTAAATACCTGCCCATTCCCATCTTCCGTGAATTTCAGGATCTGCCGGGAAGTTGACCTTTCTAAAATACAGGTACCATATTCTCGAATATTGATTCCAACCTGAGGTTTTAAGATAGGCCTCATAGGGTGTAGAGGAAGGGTCAATTTCGGATTCTATCTTTATATAACTTCCGCGCATAAAATTTCTTAAAGAAAAATCGGGAGAACCGTAAATATCCGAAAGCTCCTGTTTCCAAGCCATCGAAAAAAAGTTTACCTTTGAGCGGTACCTTTCCAAGGTATCAAAGTCCTTCCTTTGAATTGCAGACTTAATAATGGACAAAAGTTCGTCAAGGCTTTCCATGGTCCAGCTCTTTGTTGAAGAGCTGTAGTCTACGATTTTTCGAGCATAGCCGTAATTGTCGGGGATGCCGGGTATAATCAAATCGAAACGTCCCAGTCCTATAAATTTTGAATAGCTTTGAATCGCCAAATGCCATTCTCCGAGCTTTTCGTAATTTTGTGCAAGCATAAAATAAGAATAAGCGGGATCTATGCTGTCATAAAAATTGGAAAGCAAAAGAGAATAATACTCGACAAGGCGTTTTGGATCAGTTGTTATATTTATCAAATTCTTTAAGCTTAAATATTGAATGGACTTTCCCGAAATTTCCATATCCTTATCCAGTTTTATAACTCTTTCAAAAAAATAAGCAGCCGGCTCATTCATTTTTTGTTCCATATATTCGTTTGCCAGCATTAAAAGCCAATAGCCCTTGTAAGTGTCATCAGGGTCGTTTTCTACAAGGGAGCTTAAAAAGACAATTAAAAGTTTATTTTTCTTTTTAACCTTGAGATTTTTTGCTATTCTATCCTTAACGGCAAAGCTCATTTCCTTGCTTTCCGTTTTTTTTAAAACTTCAATAAGAGTTTTTTGCTCGTCTTTTAAGTTATCCATGTCATCATATAAGTAAAAATCGGGATCTTGTTTACAGCTTATAAAAACAAGACAGAGCATGAACATTAAAATAAGTTTATTTTTCATCTGCTTATAATATCATTTTCTCCCTAAAAGTACAATAAGGACTTAAAACCTTGAATACGGGGTCCTTATTTTAAGGCCTTAGCCAAAAGGCTGTCTAAAAGATTTGAAAATTTCTGAATCTCTTTTTTACCGAAAGAGGCGGTTTTTTCCGGAGCGAGACCGTTGGCCTGAAGCTCATACATAAAATTTCTTGCAGACAGGTAGGTATTTATATTGTCGCGGGTAAAAATTGTTCCCCTGTCGTTTATAACATAAAGCCCCTTATCTACCAAAAGTTTTGCCAAGGGGATATCCCTCGTTATAGCCAAATCTCCCTCAGCCGAGTTTTCGGTTATGTAGAGGTCGGTCGCCTGTTCCGTATTTTCGGTAACAACCATGCTTGCACCCTTAGGCACGGGGATTTCCCTGTTTGCTGCAAAGATCACGGGCAGCTTTAGACGTTCTCCGGCCTTGGCCGTAATTTGTCTTATTCTTACAGGGCACGAGTCGGCATCCACCCAGATTTTCATATTACCTCATTGATTTTTTCTATCATCCGCATAGCGGATTTTTCTATGTCACAAGCTTTTTGGATAAGATCTTGCGAATTTTGTTCCGAAAATTCTTCCTTGTAAAGCTCATCGGTAATTAAAATACCAGTAAGAATGGCAAGTTTTAAAGGATCGGTAACCTTCGAACTTTGCCTCACTTGATCTAAAACATTTAGATAGTGATTGTAAATTCGATTTAGGTATTCATCGGTTTCGTTGGCTTGAATGGCAAAGGAAGTTCCCAATACGTCTATATTTAATTGTCCTTTGCTCATTTTACCTAAAATATATCCATCTGTTTACTTGTATCGGAGGCTTGCCCCAGTACATCATCAAGGTCTTTTTGAAGATTACCGGAACCCGGTTCTTCCGAAACGGGATCTGCTGCAGGAGCTTGTTGTAAAGGGGTTTTAGGAGGAGGTGAAAAAGACTCCGGTTCAGATCCGGCTGAAACAGGGACTGCGGTTTCAAATTCAGAGGCAGAAGGCCTCATTTCGTGTTTTTTTGTATAAGAGGCATCCTCAAACGCACTTAATTGATTAAGTGCGTTGATTATTCCTTCCTCGATCTTAGATTGGTCATCCTTAAAAGTTACTATAAGCTTCTCTAATTCGGAAATCCGCTTGTCTCTAGCTTCAATTTCTTTTTTTAGAGAATCTTTTTCGGTATGAAGGCTTTTTATCATCTGTACAGCCCTTTCTACCTTGTTTTCAAGGAGCCTTACCTGATCGAGATTGAGCATATTAGACTCCTAAAGCCTTTTTTGAAGCTTCTACGACAGCCTTAAAAGCGGAGGGATCTTCGATTGCCATATTTGACAGGGCCTTTCTGTTTAATTGGATTCCGGCCTTGTTCATTCCGGCAATAAAGCGTGAATAGGAAATACCCTCAGCTCTAACGGCTGCATTGATACGGGTAATCCATATCTGCCTCATATCGCTTTTTTTATCTTTTCGTCCTACATAGCTGTGAAGCAAGGCCTTTCGAACTGCATCGCGGGCTGCCTTAAAGTTGGTACCACGGCGGCCTCTAAAGCCCTTGGCTTGCTTCAATATAGCTTTTCTTCTTGTAATTCTTCTATCACTGCTTGTTGATCTTGACATTATAAACTCCTGACTTCTATTTCAAATAAATTAACCGTAGGGCAATAGCTGCTTTCGCATCTTCATGCTGTCAGCCTCTGAAAGAATGGCCGATTTCTTAAGACGGCGTACACGTTTTTGAGATTTTTTAGTCATAATATGACCCTTGTTCATCTGCTTGTATTTTACCTTACCGCTTGCAGTAAGAGAAAATCTCTTTTTAGCAGCTCTTTTGCTCTTCATCTTAGGCATAAGTACCTCCAAAATTTATTATAAGCTTATTTTTTTTGTTTGGGACTCAATGTCATAGACATTGTCCGTCCTTCCATAGCAGGTTTTTTCTCGAGGGTACAGGCTTCTTCACCCCCCAGTTTTTCCAAAACCTTGTTTAAAACTTCATAACCGAGCTCTGTATGAGCAAGTTCGCGTCCCCAAAAACGCACGGTTACCTTTACTTTATCGCCGCCGTCAAGGAATTTTTTGATATGTGCGGATTTAAACTCAAGATCATGGTCGTGTATCTTAGGCTGCATTCTGATTTCTCTCATCATTTGCTGCTTTTGATTTTTCTTGGAGTCACGGAGCTTTTTCTCCATTTGAAATCGATATTTACCGTAATCTATTATTTTGCAAACCGGAGGCTTCGCGGTAGGCGCAACTTCAACAAGGTCAAGTCCGGCTTCTGCGGCCATTTTTACAGCCTCAATAGTGGGAACAATACCTGCTTGTTCGCCATTAGCCCCAATTAACCTAACCTCTCTCACGCGGATTTGATCATTTATCCGCAAACCTTTTACTTCAGCCAACGATTCTCCTTCTGCACCTTCCTTAAGCGTGCGATATAATAAAATTTAGGGTTAATTATATCGAAAATAAAAAAAATAGTCAAGCTCTGAAGATGAAAAAAGTAAAGAGGAAGAATATATCGATTTTATCGGCGGGGTTTAAAAATCAATAATATTTTTCTTCTTTTTTCATTCGTTCATATTCTTCAATAGAGGAGAATTCACTAAAATCGCAAATAATATTAAATATATAAAAATTACCTTTTCCGTCATCATACAATGAAGCAACAAAAGAAATACGAAGTATTTTTTCGTTACATTCTATAAAAATACTCTGAAAATAATCAATAAGCTGGTTATATGGCAGCGATGCATTTATAGCCTCGTGATCAAACCCATAAGGTCTATGCATCTCAGGCTTCTTTTTGTAAATAATATCTCCAAGAGAGAATACTGTAGTCAATGATTTAAAACAAGTAGCCGGGGGTTCCGTATTAAATAGGTCGCTCTTAAAAATTACTTCTTCTATATCATCAGGAATACAAGAATAAGATCCTATATTGGGATTCTCATAGGCACTGTACGGCTTTTGCATATAAACACTAACCTTGTCTTCATAAAATAATGAAATAAATTTTTCTTCAGTTAATGTTTTGATATTATCAATAACACCTTGCATGTATTGTTCCACTTCTTTCTCTTTCTTTCGAGAAACTCTCTGCTTCCAAAGGATTCCCATTGAAAAAGCATCGCAATAAAAAAGCAATAAAATTATAAATATTATGCCAAATTTACGATCTAATCTCAAATTTTTTACCTCCCCTGCTAGGTATCTCTTTATAATACTATCTTTAATTTTTGTCAACTCACATAAAAATAGCTGCAAAAATACAAGTAAATTTAGTTTCAGTCATAATATGGCTGACACCGCTCTTAACATAACTATATGATGAAGGGAGAAAATTACTGTTGCGCCCTTTAGGTCTAAAAAAATTCCAATCAAGTAAAAAGCTTCTTTCATAAAATTCATCACTTTTTTTGCATGAAAAAATCAAAACAAAAATAATTAATAAAATACATAATTTTTTCATAATTAACCCCCTAATTATTATTACACAAAATATAAAAGCAAACAAGTGTCGTAGCTGCTATTTTATTTAAGTTGCAGATTTTCTATCTAACACAAAATCTGTTAATTTTGTTATTTCTTCATCTATTAAATATGCAAAATTGCTTATAAGATAAATCTAATTCTTTCATATCATACATCCTCAATTTCGTTATTATTTTCTCACTAAAAGAAATACAATAATTAATGCAACTAGAGGAAATAAAATACATGATAATATTGCTGTTATTTTATAAGCAAATCCCAAATCACCATTTTCTGCACGTTTCTTTTGTATACTTGATATGATCCACGCTCCTAAAAACCAAATTATTCCTACAATAAATATTATTAAAATTTTTATAGAACCATAATGATAGTCCATATTACCATAATATATCCTTTTAACTAAAATTATCGTAAAAATAATTAATATTATTAAAGGCAGTATTGTATACCTAAAAATATGGAACCATGTATCAACTGCCGGACTATCAAATACAATATTTTTTATTTTTTTGTTCAATCTTCCTAACCATGAGGCAATTACATATAACAATAAAAGAATATACAATATCACCCAATAAAGTCCGGGCAAGAACGACAAAATTGTAAAAAAATTATCTATGTGGCTTGACATTTATTTTCCCTCCATATTTTTATATCATTAGGTATCTCATATGATAATAAAAATACATGTGTCATCATACACCTCCAATATTTATTTTAAATATTTATAAAATATTCTAACCGCATCATCCATTACATTATTTATAATAAGACTTTCTTCTTTTGTCCATTTAGGAATATATACTTCCTGAGAGTCTTTTTTCAGAGCCGGCGGATTTGTTCCGTAAAACAGTTTATTATATACATCCAATATTACACAATCCACACCATCATCATCACCTATAAACGATTCTTTCAATGTATACGCCATGTCAGATGCAATATTCCAAAAACGCAAAATAAGATTGCAATCTATGTCATTCAGACATATTTTTCCATAAATGCATCAATATCATACAATACAGCAGCCTCCATCTGAATATCTAAACTATGAATTTTACAAAACGCTCTCATGTCATCTTCACAATAAAACATAATTAGTTTGTCATTTTCATCAATCAAAAACGCATCACGATTATCAGAAAACCATAAACAATAACATGTTTGATTAGACATCTTAAATTCTACTAAACAATATTCAATTTTCGTATTAAATTTCATTTAATATAATCCTAGCTTTTATTATTACACAAAACATAACAGTAAACAAGTATCGGTACTCAAGACAAGGTTTTGAGTTCATAATGTTAATCTTTTTTATATTTGTACCAATAACATATAAAAATCTTTTATTTTGAGTCAACAAATAACGAAATAAAAAAAACAATGGCATATATAAAACCTATAATTACAAATAATACAGTTCTAATTTTTATAGTCTTGACAAGTTTTTTTCTGTATTTTATTATTTTCTCTGTATCATCATCCCTAAATTCCAATGCCTTTTTCTTAATATATGAATCAGGCATTACCCATGTCCAATTCCCCTCATTATTTTTATGATTCCAATATTTACCGTAATAATGTCCTTCTAAAAAAGCAGTTTCTACAAGAGAATTATAATCTAATCCGGGTATTCTTTTTTGATAAAAACCTATAAATATAGATAATATAAAACATGATATAAATAAAAAAATACTCAAAAAAGCGCATAATATTAAAATTGAAGCAGCCATATCACACAATCTCCATATTAATTTTTTTCCATATAAGTCCCTAGAATATTTTTAATATCATACTCTGAAATATTGTAATTATTTGCATAGTTTATATATGATAATTCTTCACAATGAATAACGAAAACAGTAATGATGATAAACAAAAAACTTACAATATTTTTTTTCATTCTTTTAATCTCCTTTTATGGAAAGTGAAAATAATCAGCTAAGTAAAATTTAACACAAATCCGCAAAAAATACCAGAGCTTTGTGTAAATCCAAATGCAAAAATATCTTGTCTCATCGATTGACAAAATTTTTCTTTTCGGTTAATATGTCGCCTATGTCTAACAATATAGTATACTTAAACTCGGAGCTAAAAGGCTACGCTTTTTATACGGAAAATTCAAACGATATTTCGGTTCTTGCAGAGCAGATAAGAACCTACACTTCAAAAAAAAGAACTATCTTGGATCCCCGCACAATAGTATTTTTAAACATTGTGCTTTCACTTATAACTACGGTTTCTTCATCTTTTTCTGCAAATATTTTTATTTTTTTTGTGTCCTTGAGCATTGTCTGCCTTTTTAAAATGTACAAAAAGGCAATAAAATATACCTTAATATTCTTTTTAGCGCTCGCTCTTCCTTTCGGGATAAGAGCCCTGCCCGATCTGCCCATACAGTTTTTGATTAACTCCGTTTCCCTCATCGCAATGGGTGTGCAAAAATTTTTACCCTTCCTTATGGCGGCAACGGTAATTTTTAACAAGGTAGATACAAAGAGCCTCGTAAGTTCTTTAAATAAAATGAAGCTTCCTAAGAGTATAATGCTCGGCTTTACGGTTGCAGTGCGTTTTTTACCTACCATAAAAAAAGAGATGATCATAATCACAAACAGCATGAAAATGAGAGGAATCGAACTAGGGGCAAAAAACGTTTTTTTTCATCCTATTAAAAGTCTGGAGTATGCTCTCGTTCCTGTTCTTTTTCGGGCCGTATCTCTTGCGGATGACATGACGGCTGCAGCCCTCGTAAAGGGAGCCGAATCCCCAAAAACTGCTGCAGAGCTTTTTAAAATAAAATTCGAAATAACAGATTACTCCTTTACCCTGATCTCCCTTTTTGTTGTCGGTGCTGCAATAATCTTCGACTTCGATTCCGTATTTACTAGGCTCTTTTAAAGGACGATAAAATGAATACAGCAGTAGAATTAAAAGATGTTTCTTTTATATATGAATCCTCAAAAGACGGAAGAGCAAATTTAAAAAAAAACTCTCTTAATATCAAAAAGGGAGAATTCTTACTTGTTACAGGCATAAGCGGCTGCGGAAAGTCTACGCTGACAAAATGTATTAACGGCCTTATCCCGCGGTTTTACGAGGGCGAATTTTCAGGTTCCGTTTTTATAAACGAAGAAGATGTTTCGAATTTCAGCATAGATGAAATTTCAAAAGATATAGGCTCGGTTTTTCAATCACCCAAGAGTCAGTTTTTTACCGATGACGTAATTTCGGAGCTCAGCTTTCCTTGCGAAAACTACGGGCTTTCCCGCGATGAAATAATAGAAAGGATTGCCGAGGTTTGTTCTATTTTACACATCGAAAACCTCTTAACCGAAAAACTTGAAAACCTTTCAAACGGACAAAAACAAAAAGCAGCCGTCGCCTCAATTTTAACCTTGCGGCCTAAAATTATAGTTCTTGATGAACCCTCGTCCAATCTGGATTTTAACTCCATCCTAATCTTAGCCGATATTTTAAAAATTTTAAAACAAAGAAACTTTACTATAATTATAGCGGAGCATCGTCTTCATTATCTAAAAGATCTTTTTGACAGAGTTATCTATATAAATGAAGGAAACATACAAGACGAATACACTCGTGAAGAATTTTTAGCTCTTGAAAATGCAGACTTAAATTCGAAAGGCTTAAGAAGTTTGCATCTTTTTAAAAATGAAAATGAAACGGAAGCTATCAGCTCTATAACAAATAAAGATTTAAACGGTAAATTTGATTCAAATAAATTTAATTCCTATAAGGAAGGCGAAAAAATTTGCAGTCTTTCCGATATTTCGTTTTCGTTTAAGGACGGAACCGAGATTTTAAACTCGATCAACTTAAACCTTTACAAAAATGACATTGCCGCCCTTACCGGGAAAAACGGAGCAGGAAAAACAACCCTCGCAAAAATCATATCGGGTATTTACCGCCAAAATTCGGGCTGCATTAAATTCGGAGAAAAAATTCTAAACGAAAAAGAAAGAGTGAGCCGTACAAATTTTGTTCTTCAAGATGTTGAATATCAGCTTTTCGGTGCCGATGTTTTTTCGGAACTTTTGATAGGAAACAAGCAGCTTGAAAACATAAACGAAAAAATAGAGAAGGCCTTAAAGAAGCTCAACCTTTACGATTACAAGGATGAGCACCCCTTTTCTCTTTCGATGGGACAAAAGCAAAGGCTTATAATTGCCGCCACCTATGTAAGAGGCTGTCCGCTTACAATTCTTGATGAACCGACAAGCGGCTTGGACTACGGAAACATGATCAGGGTAGGAGAACTTATCGAAGAGATAGCAGAGACTTCTGCAGTGCTTATAATAACCCATGATTTTGAATTTATCTCGAAGATATGCAACAGGTTGATTCTTTTAAAAGATAAAAAAATAGCCTTAGATTCAAGGCTCGAGAAACACGACAAAAAATTGGAAAGTATTTTTTCTACATATTTATAGATTATGGAGGACTTTATGGAAAAGTCAAACAAATTTAAAACAAAGGATTTTGTTTTTATCGGAATAATGACTGTGGTTTATATTGCGGTCTTTATGATCATAGGTTTTGTTACTGCGGCAATAAACCCTTTTTTACATGCCTTTTCCCCGGCAATTTCGGGACTTGTAGTCGGAACAATTTATTTATTCTTGGCTATTAAGGTTCCCAAATTCGGTGTTTTTACTATCAGCCAGCTTTTACTCATCATGGTTGTTTTAATTTTGGGAATGGGATACCTTCCTTGGCTGATAGGTATGTTTATCGGAGCCTTGCTGGCCGACATTGCAGCCAATACCTCGAAGTATAAGAACAAATACACGATAGCCGTTGCAAGCGGTTTTATGTGTTTGGGAAGCGCTTCAGGAGGCGTTATCCCCATTCTCTTTTTCGTAGAGCATTATAAAAAATTCTGCTTTGAAAGAATGCAGATGAATGAAGCTCAGGTTGAACAAAGCGTTGCTGCAAGTGCAGGATACCTCGGAGTCATCATCTTAATTGCAACCTTTGCCTTGGGCTTTGTAGGAGTTCTTATAGGCTCAAAAATATTGGGAAAACATTTTAAGAATTCCGGAATAAAATAAAGTTAAAATTGCGAAGTGTGAAGTTCAAGTGTCAAAGCACGAAGTACATATGACGAATGACGAAGAGCGAATGACATTTGAACTTTGTCATTTATCAATCAGCCAGTCTTTAATTGTGCGTTTATCTTCATCAAAGCTTGAACCTATTGCTATTACCTTCTTGCCTGTCCCCGAGTACTTGTCTGCGTAGCCCTTTTCTTTTATTTGGTTTATAGCATCTTCGGCCGTTCCGTTTGAGGTGAGTTTAAATTCAAAGATATAAACCTTATCGCTGAATTCCACAACACAGTCAGCTCTCCCTGTTGCACAGCGGACTTCAGTATGCACAAACTGGTTCATAAGGGCGAAGACAAGATAGACGGCGGTCTGATAGTTTTGCTCACGCAAGGCCAGGTCTTTTTCTGTTAAGCTGTCGTAAGGGATACCGGATATTATTCCCTTTAATTTTTCCATAAAGCCGTCTACATCTCCGGCCTCTATTTGCTCGTAAAATTCCCAAATAGAAAGCCCTGTTTTATCGGTTCGTATCGGGGTGTAGGCCGGAAGTAAATTATCCAAAAAACCGTAACGCACCTCATCATTAGGAAAACCTAAGCGGAAAAGTCTTGAAAAGTCGTTATAGTCTTTGATTGTTAAGTAGCCCGATTGGAACAAAATAGGCAGGGGGTTGATTGCATCTGCCCTATAGGTTTCTAAACCTGCCTCGTTCATTTTTACATTTCCATCGAGGTCGGGAATATTATAATAGGCTTTTTTAAGATACTCAACCAAAAAGGTCGGGGTGCCTGTTGAAAACCAATAGTCCCGCATTTTCCCATCGGCAAAAACATTTAACAAGCTAAAAGGATTGTACATATTTTTTCCGTCTTCTGAAAATTTATAACCGTCATATCTTTGTTTTAATTTTGCGAGGGTTTCCTCATAGGTCAAATCATTATTTTCGGCAAGGGCCTCAATTTCGTGTTGAAAATCCTTTTCAAGTTCTTCTTGGGAAATACCGCAGATGGCAGAGTAATCCGACAAGAGGCTTAAGTCCCTTAAATTATTTAAATCGCTGAATATGCTGACCTTACTGAATTTTGTAACTCCTGTCAAAAAAGCAAAGCGGAGATATTGGTCTGCACTTTTTATTACTCCGAAAAAACCTTTAAGAATTGTGCGGTAGGTTTCGTTTAAGGCTTCATCCTTCCACATAGTTTGAAGAAGGGGCTTATCGTATTCGTCTATGAGGATGACAGCCTGCTTGCCTGTTTTTTCATAAATCTGTTTTAAAAGATTTCTAAAGCGTCCGTCAGGAGATTCCTCCGTTTTTTCTATCTTAAATTCATCCTCCCATTCAGATAAGTGGGCATTAAGAATATCATTCAAAGCCCTAGTGTCGGCGTAGTTTTTTGGATTAAAATCCAAATAGAGTACAGGATATTTTTGCCAGATTTCTCTTTTGTCTTTTTCGCACTCCTCAAGTTTTTCGATAGCCAAACCTTTAAACAGCTCTTTTTGCCCGAGGAAGTAGGCTTTCAAGGTAGAAAGCAAGAGGCTTTTCCCAAAACGGCGCGGCCGGCTTAAAAAGTGAACACGGCTTTCGTTCACCAATTTCCAAATAAATTCCGTTTTATCTATATAAACAAAAGCATCTTTTCGTAGAACTTCAAAACTTTGAACGCCGATAGGCATTTTTCTTTTAGTACTCATAAATATAGTATAACATAATAGGCGGCCTAAAACAAGTTCTTGACCCTGCCCCATCTTTTAACTATAATCCTTTTAAAAAGCTTTTATTGGATTTTTATGGGAGGTCTCATGTACATAAAAAAACTTATCGGAAAAAAATGCTATCTTGCCCCAATGAGAATTGAAGATGCCGAAAAATATGCTGTTTGGGCAAACGATCAGGAAGTGGCCGAATATCTTAACTTTGCTTCTTCTATTATCGGCCTTGAAACCGAACGCCTAATAATCGATAGGATTTCAAAGGAACATAATTACGCAATCGTGGATACTGCAACCGATGAGCTTATAGGAAACATGGGGCTTATGAAGATCAGTCATTTGGATAGAACTGCAGAGCTCGGCATCTTTATCGGTAACAAGGCTTACTGGTCAAAGGGCTACGGCACCGAGGCTATGTGTTTACTTATAAACTATGCCTATCAAAAACTCAACCTGCACAACATAATCTTAAATGTATATTCTTATAATGAAAGAGCTATTAAGGCTTACGAAAAGGTCGGCTTTAAAAAAATAGGAGCAAGGAGAGGAGCCCTGATTCGCAACCGGAAAATGCACGACATAATCTTAATGGATATTATCCCTGAAGATTTTTATGCAAAGCATCCCGAGTTTGAACTATAGGTTATTTATAGTTTTATTTATCCGAAAAAAATTTTTTAGTTATGAAAAAACAAAAACTAAGCGGGGCAGAAGGTTTTGAAAACTACTATCTTTCCATTTTTGGAGAAAGGTGGTCTGCCCTCAAAGCAGCCCTGTTAGAAGAAAACAAGGCGGAAGCCTACAGCGAAAACCTCATACAAAATTACTATCTGGATTATGCAAGCATCCAAGCCGCCAAGGCCATGCCTCTTCTTGAAGAAGGAAGCTGCCTCGACATGTGTGCTGCCCCCGGAGGAAAGACCCTGGTTCTTTTAAGCAGGATTAAGGGAGATGCCGAAATACAGGCAAACGAGCTTTCGGCCGATAGGCGGAACAGGCTTATAAGGGTTCTCGATGAGCACTTAAATGAAGACGACCGAAAACGAATCAAGATTTCCGGCTATGATGCTTCCCGAATGCCCCGCTACGGTCAAGAGCTTTACGAGAGAATTTTACTCGATGCCCCCTGCTCTTCCGAAAGGCATGTGCTTCAAAACGAAAAATATCTTAAACAATGGACGGAAGCCCGCATAAAAAATTTAAGCCAAAGACAATGGGCTCTTTTATCTGCGGCCTTTTTGCTCCTTAAACCTAAGGGCTATTTGATCTATTCGACCTGTGCTCTTGCCGATGAAGAAAACGATTTTTTAATCGAAAAGCTTATAAAAAAATATAAGGAAAGAGTAAGGCTTGAAGAAAAACCTGACAGCCTTGGGCCCATCCTCCCCGAAAAAACAAAATACGGATTCCGTTTTCTTCCCGATAAGGCGGAGGGAGCAGGGCCCATCTATTTTTCACTCATTCAAAAAAATTAAATTTACCTTCTATCCCGCGAAATTAAAATTAAGCGTAAGAGGTTTGCCATTGCAGTAAGGGCTGAGGCCACATAGGTTAAGGCGGCAGCCGACAAAACTTTTTTGGCACCTTTTAGTTCTTCTTGGCTTAAAACTGCATTGTGTTCCAAGACTTTTAAGGCACGCCTTGAAGCATCGATTTCAACCGGCAGGGTTACAAGATAGAATAAAACGGCGCAGGCAAAAAGAATTATACCTATGTTGAGAAGCAAATTCATTCCGAAGATTATACCGGCGAGGGCCAAATAGGGGCCGGCAGCCGAACCTATGTTTGCAGCCGGTACCAAGGTGCTGCGCAAAACCAGCGGGCCGTATTTTTCTTTATCCTGAATGGCGTGTCCTGTTTCGTGGGCGGCAACACCTACGGCTGCTATCGAGGTCTTATCGTAGACCGGATCCGAAAGGCGTAAAACCTTGTGAGACGGATCATAGTGATCGCTTAAACTTCCGCCTACCCTTTCGATATTCACATCGGATATTGCATTTGATCTAAGCAGGAGGGCTGCAGCTTCTTTGCCTGAAATTTTCCTCATGGTCTGGACCTGAGAGTATTTTGAAAAGGCCGACTTTACCTTAAATTGAGCATACAAGGATAAAAGCAGGGTCGGAACAACCAAAACCAAATAATAATAATCGAAATACATAAACTCCTCCAAAAAAATTTAGAATTTAACCTCAACGAAGATGGGGTCTCTTACACAAAGCAATTCTGAAAGGGGGATATCGACTGTCCCCTTGTTACCGTCTTTAGAAGAATATCCGAAAGGAGTAATCTTGATGCTTTTAATTTTTTTAGGACAGGTAATGGAAACATGGAACTTTGATCTTTTTAAATCGGAAGCAAGCTTATCTCCGTAAGCGGCCTTAATAAGATCTTCATATTCCGCAGTTCCTATAGGCTCTCCCGTTATAGCCGGAGCCATTAAAAGTTCGATATACTCCCTGTCGTCTTCTGAAAGCAGGCTTACAAATTCCTTTATATTATCGGGACCTATGCTCAAAGACAAAAGACCGGCCTTCATATCGGTTTTTACAAAGGAGGTTTCACTATCCATGTCCTTACTCATGATTTTGATTTTTGCATTTATACCGGCTATCGAATTGGTAGTCATGTTTAAAACTTTTATTCCCTTGGCTTCAAGCTCTTTTTTTATTTCTTCCGTATTAAAGATTGAAGGGCTTTTAGCCTTTTCCTCTTCGGTAAACTGAGCCGCATTTTCGAGAAGGGCATCGATTGTTTTTCCTGTTTGGATATCCAAGGTTACCACAACATCTCCCGACTGCTGAACAAAGATATCGGCCTTAGGCGCACAAGAAGCCAATACAAGACCTGCAATCAGCATAAACATAATGGTTCTAATACATTTCACTTTCATTTCTCCTATAAAATATGGATAAACAGTGAGGTGGAATTTCTACCGAACTGTTTATCGTATCTCCTATAAAAACTTTCTACTTTTATACCGGATATAGATATAAAGTACAATAAGCTCAAAAAGTTTCAATTAAAATTGCTTATCAAAAAAAGATACTTAAAAGTCTTTTGCGGCAGAACGCAGCCAGTCAATCCATGCTTCCATTCCGTCTCCTTTTAAGGCAGATACGGGGAAGATTTTTATATCGGGATTGAGCTTCTTTACGTACTCGGTACATTTTTTCAAATCAAAATTAAAGACGCTTACGGTATCCATCTTTGTGATTAAAAGAACATCGCAAACCTGAAACATCGGAGGATATTTTAAGGGTTTATCGTCTCCCTCGGGAACGCTTAAAATCATAACATTCTTTAAGGCGCCCGTATCGAATTCTGCGGGGCAAATCAGGTTGCCCACATTTTCAAGAAAGATAAGATCCAGGTCTGCAATACCGAGGGCTTCCAAGCCTTGTTCGGTCATATCGGCATCCAAGTGGCACATTCCGCCTGTGTGAAGCTGAATAACCTTTGCACCTGTTTGCGAAATGGTCTCGGCATCTACGGCAGAATCAAGGTCGGCTTCCATAACACCGATTCTAAAATCTTTTTTTAAAGCCTCGATGCTTGCTTTAAGCAAGGTAGTTTTTCCCGACCCCGGAGACGACATCAAATTCAATAAAAACTTTTTCTCTTCCTTTAGTTTACTGCGAAGTTTTGCCGCATGGGCATTGTTTGTTTCGTAAACACCTTCTTTAATTTCGATAACCTTAAACTCGTTCATCATAACTCCCATAAAAATTCAATAACATACAATTTCTTTTATTAAAAATTCCCGACCTGTAAGAATCTCATGCTCATTACAAGAACAGGAGGGGCAGACACCGTGATATTCTATCGGGTCAAAAACTTGAGTGCAACTGTTGCAGCGTACAGAAGCCTTTACCATTTCGATTTTCAGCTTTGTGTCTGCCATCCATGTCCCGTCTACGGCGGCAGGATAGCAGGCTTGAACAAAGTGAGGAACAACGCTTGCAATTTCGCCGATTTGTAAAACTATTGTATCGACCTCGCTGACATTGTTCGATTTAGCGATTGCATCAACACGGCGGACAACTTCCATGACCAAACTTAATTCGTGCATAAACTTAAATCCGGTTTTTATTTGCGCTTTGGAGAAGGCTTAAAAATCTTGTTAAATAAAATTCTCCCTTCCCTTTTTACCATGTTTCTTATAACGACACCCTTAATCTTTTCGAGGGTACTCGGGCGAGCATCATAAACACGCTTTAAGCTGATGGCTCCGAAGCGGCAGCGCGTAGTACACATTCCGCAGCCTATGCACATATACTCGTCAACCTTGACGGCTCCGCATTTTAAACAGCGTTCAGTTTCAGCCTTGACCTGCTCTTCGGTTAAGGTCTTGCGTAAATCCCTAAAGGTCTTTTTGCCTTCTTCGCCGGAAGGTTCTTCCGCTCTTTGGCGGGGCAGCCGGTCAAAGCCTGCAAGCTCCAAGTTTTCACGGTCTAAGGGTTTATAATCCCTCTTTGTTCTTCCCATAACCAAACTTTGCCCCGGGTGTACAAAGCGGTGAATCGAAACAGCACCTTCCTTTCCCTGGGCTATGGCATCTATGGCGAATTTGGGGCCTGTCAACACATCGCCGCCTACAAAGATGTCTTTTTGAGCGCTCTGATAGGTAACCGGGTCGGCCTTTACGGTTTGGTTTTTGTTTATCTCGCAGGCGGAACCTTCCAAGATAGAGCCCAAATCGATTGCCTGTCCTACCGAGGTTATAACAAAGCTGCACTCGACAGTCATGGTATCGTTTTCATCATAGGCAGGGCTGAACCTTCCGTCCTTATCAAAAACGGAAACGCATTTTTTAAATTCCACTCCGCTTACCTTTCCGCCTTGAACGAGGATTCGTTTGGGGCCCCATGAGTTTGTAATCTTTATACCCTCTTCTTCGGCCTCATGGATTTCTTCGGGGAGGGCCGGCATTTCTTCCCTCTTTTCGAGGCAGAACATAGAAACTTCTTCTCCGCCTGCGCGGACAGCCATTCGGGCAACGTCAACGGCTACGTTTCCGCCTCCGATAACGATTACCTTGCCTGAAAGGCTTTTGGTTTCGTTTAAGTTTTCTTCCCTTAAAAAGTCCACACCGGTAATTACGCCGGCAGCATCTTCGCCTTCAATGCCCAAGAGCCTTCCCTTTTGGGCTCCGATTGCAAGGTAAAAGGCCTTAAAGCCTTGAGCTCTAAGTTCATCAAGGCTTATATCCTTTCCTACCTCGATTCCGGTTTTAAAGTTTACGCCCAGTTCTCTTAAAACATCTATTTCGGCATCAAGAACATTTTTTTCGAGCCTAAATGAGGGGATGCCGAATTTTAACATTCCGCCCAAGGATTTTTCTTTTTCAAAGACGGTTACATCGTAATTGTCTATTGCAAGATAGTAGGCGCATGAAAGACCTGCAGGACCGCCTCCTATAATGGCAATTTTTTTATCGTGATAGTCTCTTTTCTTTTTCGGAACATAGCGGTGCTCCGAATTAAGATCCTGCTCCGCTATAAATTTTTTGATATCGTCAACGGCAACGGCCTCATCGAGACCGAGCCGTGAACAGCCTTGTTCGCAATAACGGGGACAGACATGACCGCATACTGCCGGGAAGGGATTTTCGAGTTTTATAAGCTCCAAGGCTTCCCTGTATTTTCCTTGAGATGCAAGTTTTATATAACCTTGAACACCTATATGGGCGGGACAGTTAGCCTTACAGGGGCTTGTTCCGGTCTTTACGACAACCTGCCTGTTTGTGCGGTAATCAGGATTCCAGTCTTCAGGCCCCCATCGGTGGTCTCGAGGAGTTTTTACGGTCTTTTCTTCGGGGATGGGCTTTGACGAGCAGATTTTTTGCCCCAGTCTTAGGGCATTAGACGGACAGTGCTCTACACATTCACCGCAGGCTACACATTTTTCTTCATCAATTACCGAAATATAATTTGAGCGGGAAAAATCGGGATTCCTGTACATAATCGCATTTCGGATTGCAAGGCAGCCGCAGCCGCAGCAATTACAGATAGCATGAGTTTTTCCCTCCCCGTCCAGGTTCGGAATATCGTGCATGAGTCCGTTTTCTTCAGCCTTTTTTATAATTTCAAAGGCTTCTTCACGAGTAATCTGCCTGGCTCTTCCGGTTTTAATATAATACTCGGCTCCATGTCCCATCTGAATACACATATCTTCTTTTAGATGGCCGCAGCCTTCTCCCATCTTTTCGCGCACCGTTCTGCAAGAACAATCTGAAACACTAAAAAGAGTGTGCTGGTTTAGGTAATGAGAAATTTCTTCGTAACTTGCATGATGGGTATCGCTTTCGATTGCACTTTCGATAGGAATAACCCTCATCGGGGAAACACCCATGGGCAAGATACCGGGAGCTATTTCTCCTTTCTTTTTTCCGTAGGCATCGAAGGCTATGGTTATTTCGGGATGCTTTGAGGTAAGCTCCTTGTTGTTGTTTATCATCTCCATAATGCCGGGAACCCATATTTCGGTCCAATACTTATTTACTCCGTCAATGGTATTTGTAATACAGCAGCCTACATAGGCCAAATCCCAAAGAATCTTCTCGGTTTCCTCCACGGTTTTTCCGCATAGGGGAGATATATCTTGAGCACTTAGAGGTGTTCTGATTTTTAAAAACATACCGACCTTTGCCATTTCGTCGGTAACGATGTTTTCCATAACATAGTATTCGGGGTCGTCGTAGGTAATTGACCTTTTGGAACCGGGTTTTGTCCGGTTTAGATGGTTGGCAAATTCCAAAAGAAATGGGCTCTTTCTTTTAGGCTTATAATCGACTGCATACAAGATTTTTTTAGGCTTGTCTTTTTTACTCATAAAACGCTCCATAAAAGTAAATAATGTTTAACTCATTTGCGGATTTATCCGCAGGCACTTAAGCTTGAATTTTATCACAAAGACCTAAAAAAGTAAATAGAAATGATTTAAGATAAAATTGAATTGAAATAAACCGCAAGGAGAGCAAAGATTCTTTAATGCGGCTTATAGTTTACAACAAGAACCTATCATGCTATAATTTAAAAGTAAAAACGTTTTTGGAGGAAAGAATGACAGCTTTTTATATAATTGCAGGATTGCTTGCGGTTTTCGGTATTTTAATTCAAAAGTTTAAATTCTATTTTTTGATTGCAGGTTATAATATGATGAGCAAAGAGGAAAAAGAAGAATATAATGCATCTTCCATAGGCAAGCATGTAGGGTTTTGCCTCTATTTTCTTTCAGTTCTTTCCTTGGCAGTAGGTCTTTTTTTTCAATTCTTTCAAATGTCCAAGCAAACCGAAAAACTTGTAATAGCAGTCTATGTAATTTTTACGATGATTGCAGTTTCAATTCTCTTGGTAAAAGAAAATAAAAAAAGACTAAATCAAGTTATTCCCTTTATTGTGTTTATAAATATTGTCGTTTTGATTATTTTAACTGTAGTTATTTTTGCATGATAAACGATATTTGAGCACCACAAAAACTTGTTGAATTTTTAGAGATGCTCTTTAAATGTAAAGCACAATTCGCAAGAAAGGGGATGATGGAATGACCAATGGTGCTCCATCTCCCCTTTTTGTGTTTCCGGTTTTATTTTAGATTGAACGGATAGATACCCGTTTTTTTAATAAGATAAAAATAGCAAAAAACACCGGCGGCTGCAAGCAGCAAGATTAAAACGGCAATCAACAATCCCTCTGCACGAATAAAAATATTTCTGCCTACATTGCCATACATCCCTTTGCCACAGCAAGAGCATTTCAACAAGCCAGACAGAAATGGTAATGATGGGGATTCTTTTTCTCAATCTTCTTGGCCTGCGTCTTCCTTAATATTATAGTTTAATGCAGAGTGTAGCTATATAGTCATTTCCATAACGTGATAATCTATGTCTTTTATCACATGATTCATAAAAATCTATCATAGCGAGACCATTTTTAAGTTGTCCTCTAATCTGAGTTTCTAAGGTATGACTAAATTCATATCCATATTCCGGATTTATGGTTATTTTGCCTTCCTCTTCAAGCTCTTTTGAATTAAAAGGTATTGAAAACTTTAAAAGTAATTCCTCATCGGGTTTGTCCCATACAATGTCAGCATCATACATGTATATCCAAGGATTCATAAATCCGACCATTAACAGTCCACCCTTTTTCAATACTCGAGAGGCTTCTTTATACATGTTTTCTAAATCTTCTATATATACATTTGAAACCGGATTAAAAATAATATCAAAAGTTTCATTTTCAAATGGAAATGGTTTTGTCATATCGCCTTGAACTGTATTGATTTTTAAGTCTTCTCTTTTAGCAACCATATCATCTCTTTGTAATTGTGATTTAGAAAAATCCATTATGGTTACATCATAACCTTTTATAGCAAAAACCGGACCCTGCTGTCCACCACCACAAGCTAAACCTAATATCTTTTTTCCGTTGGCTTTTTCAAACCATTCTTTCGGAACTTTTTTCCCAACAGTTAATGCAACAGAAATTGAATTATTTCTAACTTCTTCTAATTCTTCATGTGTCAATGGTTCAGTATAGTCATTTTTTACATTATTCCATCTATCTTCATTTAATTTTATATAATTGTTGATCTTATAATCTCCTCGTAATTTTATACTATTTCGATTTAAGTTGGATGTGTTGCCATTACATTTTTCTCACCTCTACAAATTCTAATTTGTTTTACTCGATGTTTGTAATATTATACCATTTTTTTAGCCAATTTGTACAGGTCTAATTCTTGCTTCTTTCCTGTGATAGTTCTCTGTTTTCTTGTTGCAATTTCTCTACTCTCTATGATTTTTAAGATTGATTTCATCTTTATTTCTTTGACTTGTTATTAGCTGATAAAATTCATCTTTGGTTAGATTTTTACTTTCTGTAAAGATACTTTCAAAGACTGATCCTTTTTCATAAAGGCGTCTATCTCTCTTTTTTCGTTCTTCCTGTTTCTGTTGACTGATGAGCTTTTTTCTTTTGTTTTGTAACTACTTGATTTCTTCATCTGCCATTAAGATTTTTTCTTCTATGTTTTTTATTTTTTCGTTTCCTCTCTTTTTAATTTTGAGCAAATAAAAAACAGTAAACCTTTTTCCGATTTACTGTTTCTGTGGTAGTTTTTATTAAATTGTTAGTTCAACAAACAACCGGGATTTGATTATTTCCATGGACGATTTTTAGCAAGCCATCCTTTCTCTTGCCAATATGTCTTATCTCTCTCATTCCATCCCTTTTTTTGAATAATTCTCATGATATTGAATAAAATCCTTGTTTTTATTGAAGGTCTTACCATTGTATAGTTGCTTTTTATTTTATTCGAGAGAGTTGTTGTTTGGCGGTCAACCTTTGATTTTATCTTCTCGTCAACTCTCTTCCAATCCGTCTCCCAAACTGCAATACCTAATTTATAAGTTTTAGCACATCCCCAAAAGAATGTGCTATCTGCCATATCTTTATTAGCTTTTTTCATTCCTGCCCCAGCAGCTGTTGAAAAACAGACAGCTTGTTTTGAAAACATACTTTCACTTGGTCGGTGAACCATCCATCTATAACCATAATGGTCAAGAAACGCTTTCATTGAACCTGTAACATGATATACATATACAGGGCTTGCAAGAATAATTATATCCGACTCATCTATGGCATTTGTAATTGGCTGTAATTGTTCGAAATGCGGACACATACTTTCTCCTTTAGTAAAGCAATTCCCACACCCAATACAGAAATGATTAAAATCTTTTGGTAGAAAAAATTCCGATACTTCTCCACCCAATTTATCTGCAAGCATTCTTGAACTATTATATGTTGAACCTTTATGACTTTGACCATGTATAATAACTATTTTCATAAAATCACCACCGTAAATTCAAATTTATTTGTCTATATCGGCTAATATTGTAACATTTTTAAGCGATTTTTTTCTACTGCCAGATTTCCCACTTACTCGCTACTATTCCCCCTTAGAATGTATTACCTTAAACTCATGATGACAATTCCGATTTTGCCTTGTTCTACATCGTTTATCATCTGTGTATAGGCTGAGCGGTCAAAGAACCTACCGCTTTCGTCATCGTCGGTATAGTGGCGAATGTTTATCAGCTTTTGCTCTCGTGCATACCTTTCTAAAAATGCTTTTTGATTTACAATACTATTACTCTCGCCACCGTCTCTATCTTCATCACCAACTGAAAGGCGGGAGTATAGTGCTGTGATTTTATTATGATATTCTATCATGGCATTATCCTCCTTTTTTGTGTCTATATATCACTCCTGTTTCCGATGTGAAGAATCACTCATAGCTCCACCCCACGATCTTTCACTTTAACTTTCTCACGAGTCTTGTGATTTTTTTCCGCAGCTTCCTTGAAAGCAGATAGCGCCTTTTTCACGGATGGCTTTTTCTCCTTGCGGAGATTCTTCGCCATATACTCCTTAAAGGCTGCTTCCATCACATCTGCATCACGGCCCTTGAAGAAAACTAAATACCTTGGTGGATTCTCTAAAATGTCTTTCTTCAAAGCAAAATCAATTCCATACTCCTTGGCTGTTCCTTCAAAGTCTTTGATATTGTCAAGGAGCAGTGATTTTCACTACTCCGAAAGTGCATCAATTCGACAAATAAGAGGAAGATGGAATTACCAATGGTGCTCCATCTCCCCTTTGTGTGTCTACGGTTTTATTTTAGATTGAACGGATAGATACCCGTTTTTTTAATAAGATAAAAATAGCAAAAGACACCGGCGGCTGCAAGCAGCAGGATTAAAACGGCAATAAAAATATTTCTACCCTTTTTCTTTTCGGCAAACGGGTCAAGGTGTGCGAGCCGTGCGTTTTTCGGCAATGATGCCAATTTTGTAAGCGAGCTTCCAAGAGGAATATTGATTTTTGCATGTGCATTAATCGCCCAGCCGTTTGCTTCAAGAATCGGACCGATACTTCGCTTGCGCAATTTCATGGCGGCGAGTATCATCGACGGCCCCGATACAATCAGTATAAGCCCGATGAGTCCTAGAGGGACCCACAAGCCTAAGCCGAATAATGCTTGAAGTAAGCTTCCGATGAGGGTTGAAATTCCGCCTATTGCTGTTCCGATTAAAGCAATCGTCCCGAGATCAAGCTTTTTGTTCGGCAAACTCGCCGCCGCTTCTTTCGGCATATTGACCGTTTTGTCTGCGGCCGTTGCAACGAGGGCATCCGATTTTTCGTTTGCTGCATTTGCCTTTTTTGCAATTTGCTCTTCAATCATGCGGGCTAAATTTTTATACGGTGAGAAAAACGCTTCACGCACACTGACCGGATTGGCAATAACTTTAGTAATAGTTGCGTTCCAATCGTTTCCATCTCTGTCATAAAACAAACCATTTCTTCCAACAACAATATTGTCAGAAGCGCCATTGGTTAAAAGAGCCAAAAGTTTTCGCTTGGCTGTTCCTCGTGTTATATCACAGTAAAGTAAATACGCTCCCGACAAAATATCCAAGGTTGCATGTCGGTCATCTCCGTTTAATTCAAAGCACAAGGTCGTTGCCCTTGTGTCAAAGAATAAAACGCCTGCCTGAAAGGCCGTTTCTCCTCCGGTATAAAAGTTGGAAAAACTGACATAATTTTTCAAAAGTGTAAAAAAGTCTTTTCGAAAGAGCAATAATTTTTTAAGCGATTGGATGTGCTGTTTTTCCTTTTCAAAGGTCAACCGTTCATTTATTTCCGTGATAATTTCATCTTTTTGATTGAGCTTTGTTTCCAAAAACTGAGGATTGATTTTTGCAGCCTTAATTTCAGCCTGCTTTGAATACACCGTAGTAAAGTCGGAAATTTTTTGTGAAATATTTTTCCAATCATTTTCTGTCAGTACCAAAATCTCTCCGCATAAAGGTGAAACAGCATCTGCGTAGAGCTTTTTTATTTCATTTGCCCAAGCCGGGTTTATTTTGCTTTGTGTGTCCAAAAGCATTTCGGTATTCGGCAATGCAATGGGAAGCTCGCGTAATTTTTCGCTGGATGTGTCCAATTCAACAGTAGTGAAGTTTTTAAAAATTTCACTGTAGTCGGTGAGCGGGGTATTGTCCCCGTTGGCGTAGGTCAAAAGTTTACAACGAACAAAAAAGTCATCTATCTTGTTTTTAACGGCTTCAAAAGCGGCAACGGCTTTTAGCATCGATGCGGTTTCCAAACCGGCACTGACGGCTTTTAAATCTTCGGTGTTTTGGAGGCATTGGTTCCTGTCATTAGTAAACATGTCAAAGATGGCTTCACTCGTGCTGTTTATATTTTCTTTTACATACAGTGAAAGCACTTTTTTCAGGCGGAGATCATCGCTGTCATTATCAGATAGTTCTCCGAGTTCATTTGATTTTATAATTTCATTTTCGTTTACAATATCCGCAAGCGAAATTATACTGCCTGTTCTTCCCTGACTTTTTAAAGCCCATTCCGCTGTCTTGGCAATTTCGGTACTTTTTATATCACCGAGTGAAAGTGTATCGCCGTCTTTCATGATGATACCGACATCCTGTAAACTTTCTGCTAAAAAATCGACGGCATCTAAAACTTCCGGAGGGCGGATAAATCCGTCGGCATCCGTATCCAGTATGGCAGCCGTTTCGGGATTAAAGAAAATGCCTTTTGTCGGCATCGCTAATGTAGTCCAAAGCTTTTGATCTAATTGCCTCAGATTAAGAATATCATCGGCAGTTTCAAACACCAACTGAGTTACCCCGCCGAATCTTGCAAATTTCCAAATATGTTTTTTCAAGTTTTCCTCCAATCTAAAAGTTAAAGTAGCACGTCATTGTTTTTTTATCAAGAGGGTATTTATGGTTATGAAAATCGATTTTTAATATTTTTATTAAACCGCCTGTGATGTCAAAAAGCGCAATAAGACACTGTCAACCGACACGGTAAGGATTTACATTTTTCATTAATCTTGCTTTCCATGATATTTGGAGCGCATTTTAATTGACAGGCAAAAGACTTATTTATATAATATCAAAGATGAAATACACAGGTTTAAGCACAAAGAAAATTCTTGAAAATTGGTACGGCAATCATCTTATAATTGCAGGAGAAAGTTTTATTGTTGGTATTCTTACAGGGCTTGCAATTACGGCATTTAGAAAGTCAATCGATTTTCTTTCAGGTTTACGGATTGATTTTTATGACAAGGCTGCAGGCGGAAATCTATTGAACCTTGCCGTTTTGATTTTAGCGGTAACGCTTCTTGGGATTTTTATGGGCTTTATAATAAAAAAATATCCGATGATTAAGGGAAGCGGAGTGTCGCAAATCAAGGGTAAGTTTATGAAAAAGCTTGACATGACGCCCTGGCCCGAATTACCTTTGAAATTTTTAGGCGGCGTTTTAAATATAAGTGCAGGTCTTTCAGTCGGACGGGAAGGTCCATCAGTTCAAATCGGTGCCTATGTAGGAAGCGCCTTCGAAAAAATCGGCAAGACCTCCCATATAGAAAGGGTCTGCCTGGTAACAAGCGGAGCGGCAGCAGGACTTGCAGCTACCTTCGGGGCTCCCTTTGCAGGTATTGTCTTTGCAATAGAGGATCTTCATCAATATCTAAGCCCCCTCCTTTTAACCTGCGTAATGCTTGGAGCCTTTGCAGGCGACCTTGTCGCCTCGGTATTTTTTAAGCAGGGAGCTATCTTTGATTTTCACGGCCTTCAGCTTTTCCCGATAAAATATTTCGGCTGGCTCCTTTTGATGGGCGCTGCGGCGGCGGTAATAGGACATCTCTTTAAAAAATCGATTTATACTTCTCAAAAACTTTACAAAAAGCTAAATATTCCTCCCCAATTTGCGCCCCTGATTCCCTATCTTATTTCGGTACCCGTCTGTCTTTTTTTGCCCCTTGCGGCAAGCGGAGGAGATCACCTTATCGAGGCCCTTGCGGAACACAGCTTTCCGCTTTCCATGCTGATTTTGATTCTTGCGGCAAAGATAATCTTTACAGGCCTTTCGGCAGGTTCGGGAGCTATAGGAGGCATCTTTGTTCCCCTCCTTTCATGCGGAGCCTTGACCGGAATTATCTTTTCGAATATTTTGGTTTATTTTAATTTAATCGAAGCCCAATATGCCGTAAACCTAATGGTCTTTGCGATGGCCGCCTTTTTTACGACAGTAATAAAGGCTCCGGTTACAGCAATAGTGCTTCTTGCAGAAACGAGCGGAGACCTTTTCCACCTAGGCGGCTTGGTGCTTACCTCGGCCGCTGCCTACATTACGGCAAACATAATAAAGTCTCCGCCAAATGACGAGGTACTTTTAAAGCAGATTTTAACCGGCGAAGATTTTTCAAATCAAAAAGAAAAGGAAGAAGATCACGGCAAGCAGGTTTTTGAAGTCTGCGTTTCTCCCGAATCCTTTTTGGATGGAAAGCCGATAAAGGATGTTACATGGCCCGATGAGTGTTTAATCGTAAGCATTGCCCGCGGCGAAGAAGAAATCATCCCAGACGGAAGCACATCTATTTCGGCAGGCGACAGACTCGTAGTCTTAACCCACGGCCGCCATGTAGAGTCCCATTTGGAGCAAATCGCAGAGATGGCTCAAGTCGAGGAATAAACCGATTTTACTTACCGACACAAAAACCTGAAAAGACCTTATCGAGGATATCGTCGGAGCGGACTTCGCCGGTAATTTCTCCTAAAAAGCTTAAGGCCTCTTCAAGGTCTTCTACGATGAGGTCGAGAGGGAAGCCTGAGACAGCGTTTTGATAAGCCGTTTCAAGCACATCCAAGGCCTTTTGAACGGCATCCCTTTGCCTCTCGCTTCCGAGGGAGGCTGCCTTTGAAAAGCCGGACCTGTCGGTGTTTTTTGCTAAAACCGCATAAGCCTTTTCGGACAGAACCCTGATCCCGCTTGACGCCTTCGATGAAATTATAAGGGCCTCTTCAATTTTTTCTTTACTTAAAATTTCTTTTAGCTTTTCTTTCGATTCGGCATCAAGCAGGTCTTCTTTTGTGATAATGGTAATTACGGGAGGCCTTGTATTTTTTATAAAGTCTAAATCATCCTTGTTTAAACTACCCGAAGATAAAATATCTTTAGGATCGCAAAGGTAGAGGATGAGGTCTGCGTTGCGGCTCATCTCCAAGCTCCGCTCTACCCCGATAGCCTCAATGGAATCTTGGGTATAACGAATACCTGCCGTGTCGTAAAGGCTTACAGGGATTCCGTTAAAGTTTAAGGAGGCCTCAAGCCAGTCCCTTGTCGTGCCGTGAATGTCCGAAACTATGGCCCGGTCTTCTTTTAAAAGGGCATTAAAGAGGGAGGATTTTCCGGCATTGGTTTTACCTGCAAGAACAACCTTAGCCCCTTGAATAAAGATTTTTTCTGCTGCCCATGAGTCTGCTAAATTTTGAAGAGGCTCTATCACCTTTAAAATCAAATCAGGCGAAAAGGCCCCTTCTGTCGTTTCCTCATCCTCAGGGTATTCTATTTCGACATCGGCGGCAGCGATAACCCTTGTGAGACCTTGCTTTATTTCCTCTATCCCCGAAAAAAGATTTCCCGACAGGCGGCCTGCTGCAAGTTCTATATTTATATCGGTTTTTGAATTGATAATTTCGTTTACAGCCTCTGCACGCGTAAGGTCGGCCTTTCCGTTCGCAAAGGCACGGAAGGTAAACTCTCCGCCCTCGGCAGCCCTAAAACCGTTCTCGATTAGTAGGCGGTATATTTTTAAAACGACGGCAGTGCCGCCGTGACAGATAAACTCAACAGCATCTTCTCCCGTAAAGCTCTTAGGCTCCCTATAAACGCAGACCGTAACCTCATCGACTTCTTTTTTTGATTCGGGATCCAAGATCCAGCCATGCAGGATAGTGTTTCCTTGAGCCTCTTTTAGTTTTTCGGGGCGGGAAAAAATTGCGGAAGCAAGGTCTATCGCCCCCTTCCCTGAGGTACGGACAATGCCGAGGGCGGCAGGACTTAAGGCCGTAGCTATTGCGGCTATCGGATCGTCTAGGGAATATTTACCTGTCTGCATTCTCTCCTCCCGAAAGTTTTAAACGGCAAAAGATTATCGGGGCTAAACCCGAAGCAACAGCTCCAACCGCAAAAAATTCCAAAAAGCGGTAGAGCCTGTATTGGGCATAGCTTGAATCTATTTTTAAAAGATAGAAAATTAAAATCGGAATACATGAAAGAGTTGCCCCGATAATAAATCTTAAAAGCTTTTGAAGCGCAGAGCCTGAAGAAGCATCAAAATTATATTTTGAATTTTCTAGGATTCGGATATTTCCAAAAGCAAGCCCAAGGATAACGCCTGCCTCATTTACCTTTTCCTTCGAAATTAAAATGAGTATAAATGAAAAAATAGCGGCAAGGGTAAACCTTATTGAAGCATCTTTTTTGAATTTAATATTTTGCGGATCTTCTTCATCGGTCTTGTTTGAGGAAGAAAGCCTTGCTTCAACTGCGGGAAGCAAAAACATCAAAGCTAAAAAGATAAATGCTCCAAGAGCCCAGCCCAAAAGGACATCGGTCGGATAGTGTACTCCGAGATAAACACGTGAAAAACCCACCAAGAGCGGAAGGCTAATTGCCGCTGCTATTTTTAGCCTAGCTGAAGCTGTACCCTTTGTTTCGATATTATTCGATTGGGAATCTTTCGATGGCTCTTTTTGAAAGGGCTTATAAAACAAGGCTGCCGGATAAATTAAGGCACTTATCGAAGAGTGCCCCGAAGGCGTCGAATATCCTCCTATGCTTTTAAGCATAATTTCCGGGGCATGAGTAAAAGGCCTCGGGACTTTTAAGATACGCTTAATTCCTCCGTTAAGCCCTGAGGTAAAGGCGGCGGCGTAAGCAAGGTGAAGCCCCTTTTTGTAATCGATGCACCAAAGATATAGGCCTATAATAAAAACTACAAAGCCGTAGGTTGAAGCATCCGTAAAAACTTTTAGGATTTCGGTAATAACCGGATTTGAAAAATTTTGCACAGTCCTAATTACTTCTATCCCCCATTGGTGCACGGCATGAAATTCTTTTGAAGCTGCTGTAAATTCCGTCATTATAAGCCCTCCCCGTCAGGACGCAGATCCAAGTAGCGGCCCGAATTATTCCAATAAATATAACCCTCATCTATGGAATCCTTAATTCCTAAAATTTGGCGTTTTACATAATTTTCATCATAGTATTTTTTATCGTAAGAAACCGGAATAAAAAACGCTTGAGCCCATGGACGCACTATTACCTTATTGCGTGCCATCAATTTGTTTCTGTATGAACCTTGATGATAAATTCTATAGGGCCTTTCTTCGGCAGGCTTATAAGCTAAAAAGCTTTGAGAAAAATGGCTGGGATAAAACATAGGACAGATAACATCTACATATTCTGCAAGGAGTTCTACCTCCTGTCCGGTGCGGGCTCCCGTGCGGTACCAGCCGTTTGCCCCGTAAATATCTATAGAAAGAGGAGCCTTGATTCTTTCGCGCGAGTAGGCTAAAAAGGACATTAGGGCACTAACCTTATCCATGCCGTTTTCTTGGGCCGGGTATCGGACATTTGCAAGGTTTAGGCCGTCTGTAGGAAAGCGGATATAGTCAAACTGAATTTCATCAAAGCCGAGCGAGCAAAGCTCTTCGGCTATATCGACATTGTATTTCCAAACGTCTTCATTATAAGGATCGACCCAATGCTCCTGTATAATTTCTTTTTCTCCGTTATAAATATTATAACCCTGCCATGGCTTTCCGGTTTCCTTATCCTTGACGGCGTATTGACCTTCGTTATATCTGTATAAGTTTTTATCTTTAAACACTACAATGCGGGCGATAAGGTAGATATTTTCAGCCTTTGCCTTTTTTATAAGTTTTTCGATATCGAGAGTATATTTTACACCATTATATTTTTTTATATTCTCATTTTTACTTTCATAGCGGACAAAACCCGCTTCATCTTTCATATCGATGACAAGGGCATTGAGTTTATTGTCCTTGATTGTTTTAAGATGCTTTTCAAAAGATTTATCTTCCCGCATCTGATGGGTAGGCGTATAAATTCCTTTTTTACCGTCTGAGATCTTTAAGTAAGGATTGCTTTGATTTTTTTTATCATGCAATAACCAGAGTTCGGATAGGGATAAATTACCGTTAAATGAGGTCAAATTACTCGGCACAAAGGCACACAGATAGTTTGAATTTTTAAGATATTTTTTAACCTTGTCATAATTTTTTAATAATTTTTTAGAAGTGTAAATTTGGGTATTAGGGATAATTAAATTAGTTTCAAATAAACCGCCTTCCATAACTCCGAAAACGGTATTGTCTATTATATTTAAACTATCTACACAAACAAGCTTTTTATCGTTTGCTTCTTTTTCGTTTAAGAGTATAAAGATTTTTTTATTCCAATCAAGCCTGTACATCAAACCTGAAAATGTTTGAGCACAGTAAACTTGAGACTCGTTTGAGATTTGATTAAAAACAATATCGGATACTTCTTCAACTCCTTCCGGACCTTTTTTTAAGCCGTCGCTTATATTGTTCCAAATTTTAGAATTTACATCGGGCTGCTTCCATGCCATACCGGCAATGGAGTGCGAAACAAAAACCGTTAAAACTTTTTCACCACTTGCATTAGGCATGTCCAAAACACTTACAGCCTTTATTCCGTTTACCGAATGATTGGCACCAAGGTCCTCCCAAGTTTTTCCTGAATCCCTCGTCAAAAAAACATTGCTTGAAGTTGCAGTAACAAAGATGTTCGGATTAAAGGGATGAACTTCCAAATCTTTAAGTTGAGGAATTTTTTCTATAAAGGTTTTGTTTCCGTTTTTATCTATATTTTTAATTATTTTTTTTGGAAGCTTATCGTTTAGATAGTAAAAATCTTTTAAATTTTTGCTTGCGGCAAGCCCCTTCCCGGTTAAAAAAAGCCATTGATTTCCGGCCTTAGATATCTTTAAAACAGCCGCATCTCTCCAAATCTTCTTTACTCTAAAATTATCTATTCTAAACAAGCCCTCAGAGCTTCCTGCCAAAAAAACATCTTGAGCATAAAGCGGGAGCATAATAATCAACAAAACAAAAGCAAGCCTTAAAGCTCTTTTACCGCAATAAAAAATTTTCATAGGGCAACATAATGCCATAAATTGAAGATATATGCAAGCCGGTATTTTGCCGGTCTGACAACCCGGCTCATAAAGCCCTTACATTTTTCTCTAAAATATGGTACAATACGAGAATATTGGAGTTTTATTATGAAGATACATTGTCCTTGCGATAAAAGTTTTGAAATTGAACATCATGCTAAAATAAATTTGGATAAGGAACCTGAAATATTAAAAAAAATAGCCGACGGTTCATATTTGACCTTTAAGTGCCCTCAATGCGGGAGAAAGGTCCGTTCGGAGATAAAGACAAGAATAGAATGGCCTTCAAAAAAGCTTGTTTTACTTTTTGTTCCGGAGGCCGATAGAATAGCCTGTCTTTCCAGCTGCTCGGGATTAAAAGAGATAAACGAAAAAACAAAAAAAGCTGAAAAGATAGAATATGAAAAAGCCGATGAAACCCCGGTTATAGGTTACTCGGAATTGGCTGAGCGGCTTGCCGTTGTTGAAGCAGGTTTAGATCCCCATGCCATGGAAGTTTTAAAATTCTTTATATTGGACAGCGGAAAGGACATAAAAGGAAAAAAGATAAAAATCTTTTTCCACTCGATATGCAATGACGGAAACTTTGAATTTTATGTCTACGGCTTAAAAGAAGACCAAGTAGCGGTTATGAAAATTCCTGTCAGATTGTATGACTCGGTTTGTCAAGATATCAAAAACAATAAAAAGTCTGAAGTCTTTACAGCCGTATATTTGGGGAACTATCTTTCCTACCAAAATATTTTTACCGAAGGAAGGGATTCATAGTTTATGTACAAAAAATATCTTTGTTTATTTTTTGCTTTAATTTTATGTTTTTCTTTAGGGGCTCAAAATCAGGATCTCCCTTGGAGCGAGGTTGCCGAAAATCAAGGACAAGAAACGGGCAATACTGCTCCGGACGAAGGCAACGCCGGCACAGATAAACCTGAATTCCAACAAACGGAAAGCAGTGAAACGGCAAACACAGAGAGCACGGAGCAAGGACAGAAACCGGCAGAAGAAAACGCAAGTACATCACAGCAGGCGCCGCCTGAAACAAGCGCTAATACAAGCCAACAAACTCAACCGGCAGAAAATTCAAACACACCACAGCAATCTCCGCCGGAAGAAAAAAAAATAAACGCCCTTGCCTTTGCTCAGGCTATGACCCTTGCAGTTGCAAACGACAAGGCTCTTTATTCACGCAACACAGCTTCAAGAGCAAACGCCCCTGAAAAAGACAGATTCCGCTCGGCAAAGGTTGTCCACAAATTTTCGGGCGGAGTTACAGAGATAATGAACTCAGGCACCTTGCCGATATTTTTTGCGGCCGGAAAGGACGGCTTTGTTACCAGATATTCCTATCCCAAATTTGAGCCCGATACTTGGCAGCTTTCAAGTATGCCCATACAAAAAATAGCCGTCCATCCTCAGGGAAAACTCGTCGCCGTTTATGAAACAAACGGATTCAGCGTTCACCAAGTTTCCCTTTGGGATTGGGCAAAAAAGAAGGCCCTATTTTCAAAGCGCTTATCCGATTCGGTCGTATCCCTTTCATGGTCGGCAAACGGAACCTACCTCTTCGTAGGCAACCGATCTACCGACGGCATTACCGTATTGGATTCAAAGGGCATCGTACAAAATATTTATAAGGAAGCCCCCGGAATAGTTTTTTTGGCAGCGACAGCATCAACCGAAAGAAGCATTGTAACTTACGGAGAATCGGGCCGCCTCGTTTACACAGATATATCAAAGAAAAAAAAGCTAAAAGAATTCAGAACAGAGAACAAACTTGAAAATCCGAATCTTATAAAAAACTTTACAAGAATTATCGGCTATAAGGACAATAATGTCTATGTAATAGATGCCGTTACCGGTGAAACGGTATCGAAACATCAAGCCCGATATGCCCTCTTCGCTTCCAAAATTCAAGACTCGGTTCCTATTTGGATCGAAAGAACAAGGAGAAAAAATGAATGGTGCATAAGACAAGGAGATGCATCTTCAAAGGGCTTTTATGTGCCGGGGAATTCCAAAATAACGGCAGCCCGCCATATTAAAAATCACATGATAATCGGAACCCGAGACGGTTCGATTTACATGATAGGCTTAAACGAAGACTCTTCGGTCAATCTTGAAAAACCGCTCGCCTACTCCGACTCAAAAATAGACGACATAACAAGCGACGGAAATGTTTTGTACATCCTAAAAGACGGAAAAATCTATGTTCAAAATTCACCTGAAGAAAAACCCGTTTCAATAATAGAAAACCTGAAAACAAATAAGTTTACATTTTATAACAACGGCTTTTTGCTCTGGTCGGACATAAAAAAAGGAACTCCCATATCCCACTACTCCCTTGATACAAAGAGCCTAAAAAAGATTATCACGCCTAAGGAAACGGTTATATCGATTTCGGTTTATAAGAATTTATTTTTATATGTCGAGTCCTTTAACGGAGTTACACTGGTTAATTTTGAAAACGGAAAAAAAGAATTTGTCTATAATGCCCCGGGAATTCAAAATGCGGTTCAAGTAGACGACAGCACAATGCTGATTGCTAAAAGCGCCATAGGCCGCTCTCAAAGCCCGGTCTTTATAATAAACACCCTGACGGAAGAAACAAGCCCGATTCCTATGGAAGGAAATTTAGCCTTTTCCCTTGAGCAAAACAGCTCGCGCCCTAACAGCCTTGCATGTTTTTTAACCGGAACAAATCCTTCACCTAAGACTGAACTTCTTCATATAGGCTTAAACCGTAAGAATTTGATAGACAGCACTTTTAAGCCCATCCTTTCTTATAAGGAAGAAGACGTAGATGCTTTTTTGGAAATTTCGGGAAACGACATTTTAACAAACTTAGGGAACAGCTCCCTTGTTCACTACAATACCTCCTCAAAGCAGGGAAAAAGGTTGTCCCGTTCCTATGGATTTCCTAAAGAAGCGATTATCTTAAAAAAATATTTTATAAGTCTCAACTTCGGCGATACCCTATCGTGGTATGAGCGGAAGACCGGGGCTATTTTAAAAACAATAAACATAGAGTAAGAGAAAATTTATGAAAAAATATATTTTATTTTTGATCCTTGCAGCGATAATTTTTACCTCATGTACAAAAACCGAAGAGGACAAGATAGCGGTCATCTGGACGGACAGGGCGGAGTTTGTTTCATACTGTGAGGTTTTTAACAACTCTCAAAGCGAGCACAAAATTATTGTAGAATACAAAAAAAATCCGGTCGATGCCCTTATAAATACGGAAGTCCAGCCCGACATAGTTATCGGTGCATGGCTTAAGGGCAAATCCGCCAGAGTAAAGTTTAGAAAGATCAATAATCTTTTCGGAGAAAAAAAAAATAAACAAGAACGATTTTTATCCCGAGCTCTTAAACTTGGGAAATATTTCGGGCAATCAATATCTATTGCCTATAAGCTTTAACTTACCGATGATTATTTTTTCCTCGGCAAATAAGTTTAAAACAAAGAGCGACTTTTCAATTTCTCCTGATGAGATAAGAGATTTTTCGATTAAGTTTAACAAGGCAAACAGAGGGACATATACAGCAATGGGCTTTTCACCCCGCTGGTCAGATGACTTTTTATACATGAACACCAAGGGCTTCAATGCCTCCTTTGAAGAAGAAAACGATTTTTTTTCGTGGAGCGATAAGTCTCTTCAAAATGCAATAAACTATATAAGAGATTGGAGCAGCGAGGTAAATACATCAGCAGCAGCCGAAGACGACTTTAAGTTTAAATACCTTTATGATTCGCCCTATGTTTTAGTCAAAAACGGAAAATGTCTTTTTTATTATGCCTCGAGTGAGGAGCTTTTTTCTACACCTCAAAAACGATTGGAAAATATAGATTTTAGGTGGCTTGCCTTTAACGGAAAAACCCCTTTAAAGGACGATATTCTATATGGAGGAATCTGCAGCAAGGCAAAAAACGCTAAGGCCGCGGAAGCTTTTTTTATTTGGTTTTTTCAGGTCAAAACTCAAGAGCAGCTTTTAAATCGAGCCAATGAGATGGATCTTATGATAAGCGCCTTCGGCCTTGCAGGAGGCTTTTCGGCCTTGCGCCAAGTAACGGAAAAACTATTCCCAAGGTATTACCCTCTTTTATTGTCGCATCTCCCTCAAACTCAAAGTTTTTATGCACCCCATATACTGCCGAGCAACTGGCCGATGCTAAAAAAAGAAATTCTAATGCCCTATTTAAAGGATACATGTAATACCTCAATCTATCCTGATTCTATCCCTTCGCTTAATAAAAGGATAGCAGAATGGTACAAAAATCAATAAAAATGCAACCTTATTCCCCTTCAAGTGTCTTACTCATAGCAGGAATTATTTTAGCACGGAGGACTTATGCAGACAATTGATGATCTTGGAAAATACACCTTTCAGGCCTTATTAAGAAATTCGGCCTTAAAATTTTCGAATAGACCCGCTCTTTCATATGTATCAGAACAGCCCATAAGCTACAAAGAATTGGACGAAAAGGTTACCTCTATAAAAACCTTATTACATTCACTGGGAATAAAACCTCTTGATAAGGTAGCAATTTTCAGTACAAGTTCCCCCCAGTGGGCAATTTCATATTTTGCGATAGTTACACTCGGAGCTATTGCCGTACCTCTTTTACCTGATTTTAATGAAAGTGAGGCTTCATCCTGTTTAAAACATTCGGGAGCAAGGGCTGTCTTTGCGGGAGAAAAACTTTTAGCAAAATTAAACAATACGGATGACTTGGATATCATAATCAACATAAGCGATTTTGCAGTAAAAAAAGGAGAGGTAAAAACGGACTCTCCCCTGCCGGATCATGAATGTAAGGAAGAAGACACAGCTTCAATTATTTATACATCTGGAACAACAGGCCGCTCTAAGGGAGTTGTCCTTACACATAAAAACCTTATCTTTACGGCTATCGCAGGTCAACACTGTCAACGTATAAACCAATATGAGGTAGCTCTTTCAATCTTACCCATGTCCCACGTTTATGAGTTTACAATAGGCTTTTTAATGTTCATGCTAAACGGAGCCTGCATCTACTACCTTGAAGGACCGCCTATTCCCCGAAATCTGCTTCCTGCCCTTCAAAAGGTAAGGCCTCATTTTATGCTGACCGTTCCTATTGTAATCGAAAAAATATATAAGCAAAAAATTTTGCCTGCCTTTAATGCAAGTCCTCTTATAAAGAAAATTTACGGAACAAGGCTCGGAAGAAAATTATTATGCCGTAAGGCCGGAAAAAAGCTAAAGAAGACCTTCGGCGGCCGTCTTAAATTTTTCGGTATAGGAGGTTCAAAAACGGATCCTATTGTTGAACAGTTTATGATCGATGCAAAGTTTCCATATGCGATAGGTTACGGCCTTACCGAAACCTCTCCCTTGGTAGCCTACTCCGCAGTGTATAAAACTATTCCCGGAGTGATAGGGGTTAATCTTCCCGGAGTCGAAATAAAAATAGGAGATCAAGATCCGCAAACCGGAGTCGGAGAGCTCTTGGTAAAGGGTCCCAATGTAATGCAGGGATACTACAATGCCCCGGACTTAACAAAGGAAGTCTTTACCGAAGACGGATGGTTTAAGACCGGCGATCTCTGCGTTATGGATGATAAGGGAAGGGTCAGCTTAAAGGGTAGATCAAAAAATATGATTTTAGGGGCTGCAGGAGAAAACATCTACCCTGAAGATATAGAATTTGTCTTAAACCAGCATCCTCTTGTATCAGAGGCCCTCGTCGTTGAAGGCGAAAACACATCCTTGGTTGCCTATGTCCGCTTACAGGATGCCATAGGAGATGCCGTGTCAGAGCTTTCCAATGCAATACTACATAAAAGAGAAGAAGTTCTAAACGAGATAAGATTTTTTGTAAACTCGAAAGTAAACAAATTTTCAAAGATAGATAAAATCGAAGTTGTAGAAGAATTCGAAAAAACGGCAAGCCAAAAAATCAAGCGCTATCTTTATTCTCTACGTCATAGAAAATCCCAACCTGAAGAGACAAAAGAAGAAGAATAAAAAAAGCCTCCCCAAAAGGGAGGCTTTTTTGTTTACTACATTTACTAAAATCGGTTTGATACTCCGGTAAAATATTAAGATTCCGGCAATTCCTTTTTTTTACCGAAGATCCGTTTAAAAAAGGCTTTTATTGAACGCCAGAGCCTTACAAAGAATCCGGGATTTTTTAAGCGGTTAAGACGGGTAAAAGCATTTAAAAGCTCCTCATCCGAAAACTGCTGTCTTTGCACATTTTCTTCAATCTCGATATCGAGAGCGAGGCTCTCATCTTCTACAGAAAGAACCCTTGCTTCTATAGTTTTCCAACCCAGTTTTTTTGCTGCTTCCACCCTTCGCTGACCGGCTATAAGCACCTTGTTTTGATCTACAATAATCGGATTTAAAAGCCCGATACGGTTTAGGCTTTCTGCCAGCTCATCAATTTCTATAAATTCTTTTCTGGCTCTTTGCCTTACCCTTATCTCCTCTATGGGAATCTGCATAAGTCCTCCTTGTATCAAAGGATTTATTTTCCATACTCCTTTGACATACTCTCCAGCTTCATCATAACCTCATTTTTAAGTTTTGTCCACTCCTCAGGATTCATTTCGAGTACATTCACTTTATCTTTCGGCATTTCCATAGTTTTTACAATCTTGTTTGTGATAAGCATTTTTGATTCAAGCTCAGCTTCAAGGCTGCCGCCGCCCAGCTCTTCAGGAGTATTTAAGCTTATTTTATAGATACCGAATTCCGCAGTATCGGCAGTCTTATTAAAACTGCCCGAAACAGACATTTCCATTCTTTCCATCGTATTGTCTTTATCCATATCTGCTTCGGTTTGTTCTGCATATACAGGTATCATTTTTGGGAAGCCGAAATTCATTGACACCTTAAAATTATCCGATTGCTTTGTTTTATCTATAAACACGGAATAATTTGCATCAAAAATTACCGATTTTTCATCCATTGAATTTTTATGGCTCAAGCAAATATTTATACTAAAATCAGCCTTGTTTTCATTTGATTCGCCTCTGCTTTTAAATTCCATAACGGCGGAAGAAGGGAGTTTATTTTCAATAACTTCTATACTTGCAGTTAAATTATTTAGAACATAATCATAGTCTCCAATTTCATAGCTTAATTTAGCTGCAGGCTTATTTTCTACAAAAATCGTAAACATATCCTTCGAAATTAATCCGTCTTTTACGCTTATTTCTTCGGTAATACGGAAACCTTCAGGGATAGCCAATTTTTCGGGCGAAATCTCTTCGGAAAACTTATCCATTATTTCTTTTGTAAGAATATTTTCATACATACTCAACATTAACTTAAGCCGGTTATCGTTTTTTAATGCATACCAAATAAGAGAGGGAACTTGTTTTAGCTGTTCATTATTAAAACTAACCATATAACCGGAATCCGTTTTTTTGATGTCGGCATTTTTATAAAGAGATTTTTCTGCCTTGGCATATCTTTTTTGAGAATGTCTGTCAAGCTTCATAGTCATCATGTTTTTTATTTCGTTATATGAAAAATTCATATTAAAAAACGAAAGAAAGTCTTTAGGATAGATGAGAGCTAAAAATTTACCTATGCCGTTTGAGGGCAGATAGAAGGTCTTATCTTGCAGCAAGGGACTTGCAGCCTCAATATTTTTATTTCCCAATTTCATAATCAAAGCAGGAAGCTCAGACATTCCGGGAACCGGACTTTTGATACCATAATAATAAATTATAGCTTTTTCTTTTTGGTCATTGATAAAAGTAAAATTTAAACCGATGTTGTTTTCGATAAGCTTCTCAATACCGGCTGTATTCAAAGGTTTCTTATCAGCCTCGGTTCTCTTAATAGTATTTTTAAAATCCTTAATCCCGGCATCAAAAGTAATTGAACCGTTTTTTTCCAGTTCACTGCTCATAAAATATTCATCTGCAAATTTCTTAATGGATTTTTCGGCTCTCGCCCTCGACTCTTTTTTTAATGCAATAATGTCTCTTTCGTCCTTTTTGCCGCAGGAAATAATAAGGCTCAAGGAAAGGACTCCAATAAGGGTGAATAAAATAAAAGATTTAAAATTTTTCATATAGTACCTCATACGAACAGTATAAAAAATTTAAGAGAACTTGTCAACACTATGTAGCTATATAACCATAAAACTCTAAAATAATTCTTTTTTCAGAAGAAGTTCGGGATCGGCAGGCACTTCATTTATCCGCAGCTCCCAATGAAGGTGGGGGCCTGTAGAAAAACCTGTTGTTCCGATATCGGCTATTTTTTCTCTCATTTTTACAAAAGAGCCTTCTTTTACATGAATCTTGTTGAGGTGATAATAAATGGTGTAAACGGCAGGAGCGTGCTCTATTACAAGGGTCCATCCGGTTACTATTCTGTTTTCGGCAAGCACAACCTTTCCTTTTCCCGGAGCAAAGATCGGAGTTCCTATAGGAGCCGGATAATCTACTCCCCAGTGACGGCTTACCGAGGTTTTTCCGTCAGTATATTTTGAGGTGCGTTTTTCGGCAAATGTTGAGCTTATTCTTTTAGCATCAAAGGGCATTGAAAAGGGGCCCTTAAAATAAAGGCTTTCAAGGTTTTGTACCTTTAAAATTTCTGCAAATCTGTTTCTTTGCTCCGCTTTTTTGGGGCTTTTGTCTTTTAAAATTTTGGTGTTTTTTACGCTTAAGTTCATTACAAGCTCTTTAAATTCCTTTTCCAAAACCTCAAAGCCCCTGTCTTCTTCAAACAAAGCACCTTCGATTATCAGATGAGTCCGAATCTTCCAGCTTCCGCTTTTCCACCAAACGGCGACAGCAGAAATAACAGCCCATTCTTTTTTCGATTTGTCGATGGGAAAGGCATTGATGGTTTGTACTTTTTTTTCTTCCACATTGTATACACTAATCCAAGCCCTTTCTATCCCGCGCATAGCCTTAAATTTGACGGTAAAAAAAGATCCAAGCTCTCCGCTCTCCGGCATCGAAACAATATAGAGAGGTTTTGCGGATTCGGCATCCTGTTCTTTTTCTGAAACTTCAGCTTTACCCGATGCATAAATATTTAGCAAAAAACAGAAAAAAATAAATACATGGAGCTTTCTTTTTAACATTCATCATCCTTGATTTTAGCTAATCAGTAATTTTAGCTAATCTATTTTTTTTAAATCCCGGATCACCATCTTAGGCGTAACGGATCCGTTAAAGTAATTTTTAGATACATTGAATACTATATCGGCATAGTCCCCAACCTTAAATTCCGTTCCAAGCTTTTCGGCAGCCTTCCAATAAAGAGCATTCCATTTATATTTTCCGCATTCCAAGTTAAAGCGCAGATGAAGAGGTTCAGCCTTGCCTATAATGTTTGCATTTAAAATCTTTACCCTCTTTGTCATAAAGGTCAAGGCCGGAGAATTGCATCCGTAGGGTTCAAATTTATCGACCAAGTTTAAGATTTCCGGTTTTAAATATTCATGAGGAAGTTCGGCATCAATTGTAAGCGTTTCGGAATTTGAATCATTTTCAAATTCCATTGCCCGGGAAAATTGTTTTAAACTTTCCAAAAATTGACGAAGCTTTTCCTGCTCGATGCCGAAACCTGCCGCAAAATCGTGTCCTCCGTAGTCCAAAAAAAGCTCGCTGTAGGGTTCAAGGAAGTCTAAGAGACGGAAGCCTCTGGCTGACCTTATGGAGGCAACCGCACTTCCGTCAGGCATCAGGCAGATGGCAAGGGCCGGGAGCTTAAAGTATTCGGCCAACTTTCCTGCAAGGATGCCGGTAATGCCGCGATGAAATTCCGCGCTGACGGCAACTACCAATTTTTCGTTATAATCCTTTAAGCTTTCAATAGCCAGAGGCAGGGCAACTTCCCAAGCCTTAGCTCCGAGAGCCTTTCGATCCTCATTCATTTGAAATATTTCTTGGGCCTTAGCTGTTCTTTCACCTGAATCTTGAGCAAGAAAAAGCTCGATAGCCGTTTCGGGGCGGCCCATCCTGCCGGCGGCGTTTACCAAGGGCGAGATGTTCCAAGCTATGTCTTCGGTGCCTATGGGTGCTCCTAAGAGTTTTTGCATGGCCATCAGGTCTACAAGTCCGAGTCGGGGTTTTTTGTTTATCTCTTTTAAGCCTTGTTTTACTATGATGCGGTTTTCCCCGGAGAGCTCCATGAGGTCGGCAAGGGTTGAAAGAGCGACCAGCTGAATTTCGGAGGCCTCGCGTTTTCCGTAAAAATTGTTTTTTTGCTGAACAAAGGTTATGAAGATATTTTTAAAGGTTTCAAGTTCCGACCGGTTTTCTTCGTAGTATTTTCCTATAGTAGAAAATTCTTTTAGGCGTAAGAGGCTCATGTCTCCCATCTGCGGAAACTGTTTTGCAACCTCGGGTTGAAAATCAAAAAAATTAAATTCGATTCCGTTCCCGAAGATGTTTTTAAGCTGTTTTTTTTGCAAGGGAGCATCCCAGACAAAGATCTGCTGACCGTTTAAAAAAGAGCCGAGCCTTGTTTCCGAAAAGGAAAGCATCCCCGGAACGATGGTTTCGGTGATTTTTCCGATTTGAACCATGTTTACAAGTTTTACGGCTTCGATCGAATAAGCATCATTTACAGGCCTTACATTTAAAAGGGAAACCTGCTGCTTATAAAAGGGCTGCATTCCGAAGCGGAGGGCGGTAATGAGCTTCCACGCCGTTGCACAGCCCGATAGGTTTTCGTGAGGGTAGCCTGAATCGGGAACCTTACAGTTTATTATTACGGCTGCATCCGGTAAGGTCTCTTGGGGAGTGTGGTGATCGACCACGATTACATCAATGCCTAAACTATTGGCTTTTTCGATTTCCTTAAAATTGGAAATACCGCAGTCCACAGTGATGATAAGAGTTCCGTCATTTGCTGCATGTTTTTCTACGGCTTCAATAGAAAGCCCGTAGCTTTCATCCCCGGTCGGGATGCGCCATGACACATCAAGGCCCAGATCTTTTAGGGCTTCATAAAGAAGGGTTGTGCTTGTAATACCGTCAACATCCCTGTCGCCGAAAATTAAAACCCTCTCGCCTTCTTCCTTTGCATCCAAAATACGGTCTACGGCATCTTCCATGTTCTTAAAGAGGAAGGGACTGTAAAGATAGCGCATGTCCTCTTCCAGATAGAATAGAATATCCTTCCCGTCTATAATTCCTCGGCGCACCAAGATTGCCGAGGTCAGGGGATCACAACCGTATTTTCTTTTTATTTCGTTTACCAGTTCGGGACCGATTTCTTTTTTTTGCCAGTTCATTTTTTTTCTCCGCAGCAGGCTTAAATTTTAAAGATCTTCTTGTTTGATAATTTTAAAAATAAGCTTATCCTTTTGCGGAGCCTTATCGGAATATGCTAAGGCATTTTTCAATAAGGGCATCGAAGCGGAAACGGAAGCCGAATCCTTTCCGTAGACCCTCATTATAAGGTCGCCTTTTTTTACAGAGTCTCCCTTGTGCTTTAAAATTTCGACTCCGGCATCGGGGCATACGGGATCGGTGGTTTTGTTTCTTCCGACTCCGAGGTTTACGCCGGCCATTCCGACCTCAAAGGCATTTATGCTTTCGATAAAGCCGTCCTTCTCGGCCCTCAATTCTTCAAAGAATTTGCTTCGGCGGGTTTTGTACTCGGCCATGAGGGTCTTAGGATTACCGCCCTGAAGTTCTATATTCTGCATAAAAAGCTCCAAGGCCTTGCCTGAGCTTACGGCTTCTTTTGCAAGAACAAGGCCTTCTTCTTCAGTCTTTGCCTTGCCGCCGAGGATGAGCATGTGGGCTGCCAGATGCAGGGTGAGCTCGGTGCTGTCGGCGGGGCCTTGTCCCTTTAGAATATCGATGGTTTCTTCTATTTCCAAAAAGTTTCCGGCCATTGTGCCGAGGGGTTCATTCATATTGGTTATAAGAGCCCTCGCCTTTTTTCCCATCGCCTTAGCCGTGCCTACAAGGCTCACTGCAAGAGCCTCTGCATCGTCCAAGGTCTTCATAAAGGCGCCCTTTCCGCATTTTACATCGAAAACGAGGGCTTCGGAGCCTTCCGCAACTTTTTTCGACAAAATACTCGAAGTAATAAGCGGAACCGATTCGACCGTGGCCGTAACATCGCGCATCGCATAAAGGAGGCGGTCGGCAGGAACAATTTCCTTTGTCTGCCCCGTCATCGCAAAGCCTGTTTTTTCTATAAAGGATCTAAATTCGGCTTCCGTTAAGTTGGTACGGTAACCCGTAACGGCTTCAAGCTTATCGAGGGTTCCGCCCGTATGGCCAAGGGCCCGGCCGCTCATCATGGGAACCTTAATGCCGTTTGACGCAACAATGGGTGCAAGCGGAAGAGAGAGCTTATCCCCTACCCCTCCGGTAGAGTGTTTATCGACAAAGGGCCCTTCAAGCCCTGAAAGATCCATAACCTTCCCGGAATGAAGCATAACATCGGTAAGGACGGCAGTTTCTTCAAAGGTCATTCCGTTAAAATACACGGCCATAAGCCATGCCGAAATCTGGTATTCGGGGATTTCACCTCTTACATAAGAATTTACAATAAACTCTATCTCTTTGCGGTTTAAGGGTTCAAGATTTTGCCCCTTTATTCCGCGTTTTTTCATAATAATATCTGTTGCTCTCATGTGTTACCTCTCATTTCTGATATTAGTATGAAAAAACATAAATGTCAAGTCTAAAACTTGATTGACTTGATAATTGACAATGAATGATTTATATTGTAAAATATCAAATGTGAAGAATCTATGTAAAACTTGTGGATAAGTAGGGATGAAATTTTACGATATAACCGATAAAAATATTCAGGTCTCTTTTAAAGAAGCCGTACTAAGAGGTTTTAACTCTGAAACGGGGGGAGTTTTTATGCCGGCGGAATTCGGCAAGGTAAGTCAGGCCATGATTTACCGAAATCCTCCGTCTTCTTTTAGGGATATAAGTTTTGAAATTATAAAGAATTTTTGCGGAGACGAAATCCCTGAAGGCGATCTAATGTCGATAATAGCCCAGTTTTATCCTCACAGGCTACCGATAAACCCGATAACGCCCACAACCTACGTTTTAGAGCTATTTCACGGACCTACATGCAACTACAAGGACATCGGGGCCGGTTTTTTAGCCTATCTTTTAGAATATTTTAACAGAGACGAAGACGGAGAGATTAACCTCATTGTTGCAGCCTCAGGAGAAAGAGCCTGTGCTCTTGCCTCAGCCGTTTCCAAGGTTACGGGAGTCAATGCCCTCCTTTTATATCCTCAAGGCTCATTAACGGAAATACAGGAAAACATCCTTTCTTCAATGCCTAAAAATATCTACCCCGTTTGTGTGGAAGGATCCTTTGAAGATTGTGAAAATCTTGTGGATAAGGCAATAAAAGATGAAGATTTACTGAAAAAATTAAAATTGGTCTCGGGAGGAGCCTTAAACATAGCACCTCTTTTACCGCAAACGGCCTTTTTTGTATATGCAGCCCTGACCGTCTTATACCGCAGCGATTACGATAACAAAATTGAAAATCCTTCAATTATAGCTTCAGTGCCTTCAGGAAGTTTTTCATCTCTTACGGCAGCCCTGATTGCAAAAAAAATGGGAACTCCAATAAGCGGCTTTATTTCGGCAGAAAACGAAAATCATGCTCTTTCAGACTGGCTGACCCTTGGAGATTTTGAAAAAAGAACAGCAATAAAAACCAATACGCCGGCCCTGGATATTCCAAATACAATCAACTTTAAACGTATGCTTCAAATCTACGATTTTGAAGAACTAAAAAAACTGATAATTCCTTATTGGCTTGACGGTGCAGGAACCGTGACAGCTGTCAGGTCTTGTCATGAAAGAACAGGTTATATTATCGATCCTTACGGCGGTATGGCGTGGACTGCATGGCAGGATATCTACCACGGAGTCTTAAATTCAGTAAAGAGAAAAAATTCCGAAAGCGGCGAAGAACCGGGAATTCCTTCAAAATATGCAGATGTAGAAACATGGGCATCTTCGATCCGGAGAAACAACATGATAGGCATAATTCTTCAGACCTCTCATCCTGCAAAGTTCCCCGAAATCATGAAACCGGCCATAGGAAGGCCGCCTTCATTACCGGATAGACTTGAAAGCCTGCAATATAGGCCCTTAAAAGCGGTAAATCTCTCTCCCGACTATTACGAATTCAAAGAATGGGCATTATCTCTCTAAAGGCTTAAAAGTAAAAAGAGTGATTCCCTACTGACCCTTATATTCTTCGAGTGAATCGGAAATATGCTCAAGGATTATCCCTGCTTTTTTAAACATTTCGATTGTATCGGCTGAATCGTGATAGCGTTTTTCGGCTACGACACGCACTATTCCGCAATTTATGATGAGCATGGCGCAAGTACGGCAGGGGGTCATCTTGCAGTAGAGGGTTGCTCCGTCTATGCCGATACCTCGCTTTGCTGCCTGACAGATGGCGTTTTGTTCTGCATGGACGGTTCTCACGCAGTGTTGGGTAATGCTTCCGTCCTCGTGCTGAAGTTTTTTAAATTGGTGACCGACATCATCGCAATGAGGAAGGCCTGTGGGAGCTCCTACATAGCCGGTAACAAGAATTTGGTGATCGCGTGCAATAACACAGCCCGACCTTCCGCGGTCACAGGTAGCTCTTTTTGCAATTGCCCTGCAAACATCCATAAAGTATTCATCCCATGAGGGGCGCTTATATTTTTCTTCATTGTTATTTGTTGCTGCCATAAACTTTTCCCTATAAATAAAGCACCGGTTTGAGCTTTCCAAATCGGTGCTTTTCCGCATTCAAAGAATAGGATTAAAGAATTCCCATTTCTTTGCCGACTTTTTCACAGATTTTTACGGCTCTGTCAAGCTGCTCTGTGGTGTGGCCTGCAGTTACCATACATCGGACTCGGCCGGTTCCCTTGGGAACTGTGGGGAATACGATGGGGCCTGAGAACATACCGTTTTCAAAGAGCTTTTTGGAGAATTCCAAGGTCTTGGCCTCATCTCCGATGATAATCGGGGTGATGGGGGTTTCGCTGCGGCCGATATTGTAGCCGAGCTTTCCTAAGCCCTCTTTAAAGTGCTTGGCATTTGCCCAAAGTTTGTCCGTATGTTCGGTTGATTCCATGAGCATCTTAACGGCTTCTATGGCGGCTCCTACTGCTGCAGGAGGAAGACCTGTCGAGAATAAGAAGGGGCGGCCTCTGTTTTTAAGCCAGTCGATTGTTACCTTCTTTCCTGCGACATAACCGCCTACGACACCGATAGCCTTTGAAAGAGTTCCCATTGCAACATCAACCCTTCCGTGAAGCTTAAAGTGGTCTACGGTTCCGCGTCCGCTTTCTCCCAAAACACCGCTTGAGTGGGCATCGTCAACATAGGTTAGACAATTATATTTTTCTGCAAGAGCAACGATTTCGGGGAGCTTGGCGATATCTCCGTCCATAGAGAAAACTCCGTCGGTTATAATCAAAACGTTGTTGTAGTTGTTTCTTTTTTCTTTTAAAACTCTTTCAAGGTCAGCCATATCCGAGTGTTGGAAAACTGCCTTGTCGGCTTTTGAAAGGCGGGTACCGTCGATGATTGAAGCGTGGTTAAGCTGATCGGAGATGATTAGGTCTCCCTTATCTGTAATGGCCTGGATAACGCCTGCATTGCAGTTAAAACCCGATTGGAAGGCTAAAACGGCTTCTTCTCTTTTAAATTCGGCTAAGAGTTTTTCCAAGTCGTCATGAATCTTCATGTTACCGATGATGGGGCGTACGGCTCCGGCTCCGGCTCCGTATTTTTCGATTGCTTCGATAGCAGCCTTTTTAAGGCGAGGATGATTGGCAAATCCTAGGTAGTTGTTGGATGAAAGGTTAATAACTTTTTTTCCGTTAATAACACATTCCGCGTCACTCGGACCTTCAAGAGTAACAAGCTCCTTGTATAAGCCCTGCTCTTTTAATTCTTGAACTTTCTTTTGTAAAAATTCCATATCATGGATATTCGACATAGGTTCCCCCTAATAAAATGTTTAAAATTCTTAAAGGTAAATAACTTTAAGATTGAGACATTATTTATCTTTTTGGCGATATTGTCAAGAGCCGTCATCAGCCGATATGCTTGAACAAATTAAAACCTGTTGACAAGGCTATTGATTTTTTTATATCATGCTTTAGAATTTTTTGGTCAGGGATTTTTAAATGCAAAATGAAGTGAGAATTTTATTTGAAGACAATTTTTTTGCCGTGGTTTTAAAAAACTGCGGAGATAATTCCCAGACCTTTTTTAAAAAAGCCTTTAGCGAAAAAAAATATGCCGAGGCCGTAAACCGCTTGGATAAGCCGGTAAGCGGCTTGGTTCTTGTAGCTTTTTCTCCTCAAATACATACAAAACTAAATAATCTTTTTAAAGAAAAAAGTGTAAAAAAAGAATATTGGGCAATCTGCAAAAAAAGAGAAGAAGCCAAAACTAAATCCCCCGCAGCCGATTTTAAAATAAACCCTAAGTCTTTGTACAAAAAAGAATTGTGCGAAGCCTATCTTGAGTTTAACACCAAAATACAAAAGGGCTTTGTAACCGAATCAAAACAAAGAGGAAAAAAAGCCTCGCTTTATTGGGAGCTTTCAGGTATCGGCGATAACTATAATTTTTTACGGGTCTTTCCCGAAACAGGCCGCACCCATCAAATCCGCATTCAGCTCGCCCATTTGGGGATGCCAATAAAGGGAGACATCAAATACGGCTTTGAGCGCACCGAAAAATCGGGCGGAATAAGACTCCACGCCTACTCCCTAAATTTCTGCCATCCTCAAACAAAAAAACAAATAGAAATTTCCGCCCTTCCGCCCTCTCCCGATAAGCTATGGTCGGCCTGCATTGAAGCTTGCTTAAAAGCAAAAGAGTTTGACAAATAGATTACAGTTTTTCGATTTCGGATTCGGGAAGGCCGGTTATTTTCTTGAATTTTTTAAAATTTTCCTATGTATTACAAACAATTTCTATAATAATTATGAGAGGGGAAAAATATTCCTTTAAATAATTTATCATGGAGGTTGATATGAAACAAGCATTTAAAATTACCCTGCGAAACGACTACGCCTTTAAGCGTGTCTTCGGAGTAGAAGAAAACAAGGATATTCTACAGGATTTTCTGGAATGCATTCTGGATATTCCGTCTGAAAACATCGCAGGTTTGGAACTTTTAGATAAGGAGTTTCATAAGGAGCTTTTAAGTGAAAAATTAGGTGTATTGGATATAAAACTAAGAATAAAAGACGGAACTTTTGTAGATATCGAAATTCAAAACCTTTGGCACCGTGATTTTGCTGAGAGAACTTTGTATTATTGGTCTAAAATGTACAATGGAGGTATAAAGCAAGGTCAAGACTATACAAAACTTCCAAAGTGTATTACAATAAACTTAATAGGGCAAGGTTTTAATAAAAACAAACGTCTCCACAACAAGTATCTTGTTCTGGAAAAAGACACAAAAGAGCCCTTACTTTCAAAGCTTGAGATTCATATACTAAACCTTGAAAAAGCTAAAACCTTAAAAGAATCTCAATGCAAAGATAATAAAACAAAAGGCTTATTAAACTGGCTAAAATTTATCGAAACCGATGATAAGGAGGTAAGAAAGATGTTGGCACAAGAATCACCCATGATGAGAAAGGCAAATACAATGATAGAAATAATTGAAATGAGTCCCAAGGATAGATGGCTCTATGAATCCCGCATGAAATATGAACACGATAAAGCTTCATGTATAAATGAAGGTTATCAACAGGGGCTTGAAGCCGGAATTGAACAAGGCTTTGCTGATGGAGCATATAAAACAAAACTTGAAACAGCCTCTATGTTTAAAAAACTAGGAATAGATATCGAAAAAATAGCTGAAGGAACAGGCCTTAGTAAAGAAGAAATACAAAAATTATAGCAATCACAAATCAAAAAACAATCTTAAACATAAAAAAAGCGGACATCTTTTCCCGTAGGAAAAGGATGTCCGCTTATCAGCTAATTTTTATTGGAGCGGCAGCGTAATCGCCCGGCTGTTTAAAAATTCAATTTTTAAATAGCCGAGGCGAGTACTAGGAGCCAATAAAAATTACTCGGCCATACGCTTATACCGATTATACCTCTCCTTAGCGTCTTCCTCTGCGTGCTTGAATAAGACTTCCGCAACATCGGGGAAGGTCTTTTTAAGCGAGGTGTAGCGGACCTCGGAGTTGATGAAGTCTTGGAATGAGCCGGTCGGTTCCTTGCTGTCGAGCTGGAAGGGATTTTTGCCTTCAGCTTTTAAGCGCGGGTCAAAGCGGTATAGGTGCCAATAGCCGGCCTCAACAGCCTTTTTCTCCTGTTCAACGCTTCTTCCCATTCCGGATCTGAGTCCGTGGTTAATACAGGGAGCGTAACAGATAACGATAGAAGGACCGTCATAGCTTTCGGCTTCTTTTATGGCCTTTACAAACTGGCTCATATTGGAACCTATGGCAACCTGAGCTACATAAACATAGCCGTAGGTCATAAGCATTGCACCCAAATCCTTTTTGCGGATTCGTTTTCCGCCTGCCGCAAATTTTGCAACAGCCGCTGTGGGGGTCGACTTTGAGGACTGTCCTCCCGTATTGGAATAAACTTCAGTATCGAATACGAGGATGTTAAAGTCTTCGCCCGAAGCCATGGTGTGATCAAGACCGCCGTAACCGATATCGTAGGCCCATCCGTCTCCTCCGAAGGACCATACACTCTTTTTGACGATAAAGTCCTTCAGCTTGTAGATATATTCCAAGAGCCTGTCAGCCTCGATATTTCCCGTATTATATTTGAAGGTGTGGCTTTCGGGTTGAGGAAGATAATCGGCAGCATCCGTATTCTTTACGGCCGTATTTCTAGGCGGCTGATGAGCATCAAAGAGGGCCTTAATCTTATCGCAGGTCAGGATATTTGCTTCAACATCTTTTTTGTTTTCAATCCATTCTTTAAAGAGCGGAGTAAAATCGGTTCCGACATTGAGCTCGATAAATTTTTTCATATAGTCTTCGGCTTGTTCTCTTAGCTTGCGGGCACCGAGGGCCATTCCGTAGCCGTAGTTTGCATTGTCTTCAAAAAGAGAACTTGCCCAAGTGGGACCCTTACCCTTTTCGTTATAGGTAAAGCCGGCAGTGGGATAAGAACCTCCCCATATCGAAGAACAGCCTGAAGCATTTGCTATCATCATGCGGTCTCCGAAAAGACGGGTAACAAGGGTTGCATAAGCTGTTTCGCCGCAGCCTGCACAAGCTCCGTGGAATTCCAAGAGAGGCTGCTTAAACTGGCTTCCCTTAACCGAGAACTGATCCATAAGACCGTGCTTTGTAGAAACATTGTCAACTGCATAGTCCCAGTTTTTCGCCTGAGCTTCTTCCTCTGCTAAGGGCTTCATAACGAGGGCCTTGTTCTTTGCAGGACAGACATTTGCACAGTTTGAACAGCCTGTGCAGTCCATAACCGAAACCTGCATCCTGTACTCAAGCCCTTCAAGACCTTTTCCGTTGGCCTTTATTGTCTCAAAGCCTTCAGGCTTTGCAGATCTTTCTTTTTCGTCAAGAAGGAAGGGGCGGATTACGGCGTGCGGACATACAAATGAACACTGGTTACACTGAATACAGTTTTCCTTTATCCAATGCGGAACTTCAACAGCAACGCCGCGCTTTTCATATCGGCTTGTGCAGTTAGGCATTCTTCCGTCTTCAACACCCTTAAAGGTACTTACCTTTAGAGCATCGCCTTCCTGCCTGTTGATAGGAATAAGTACATTGCGTACATAGGGCGGAAGATGAGAATTTAAAATAGCAGAATCCTCTGCATTTGCCCAAGCGGCAGGAACGGCAACCATGTGAAGAGAGTTAACTCCCTTTTCTACTGCTGCATAGTTCATGTTTACGATGTCTTCACCCTTTTTACCGTAATCTCTTACTATGGATTTTTTTAAACTGTCAACGGCTTCTTCAATAGGAATAATTTCTGCAAGTTTAAAGAAGGCAGACTGCATTATCATATTGATTCTTCCGCCCAGACCGATATCTTGAGCAATACCTGTAGCGTTTATGGTATAAAACTTAATTTCATTTTTTGCGATAAAGCGTTTCATCTCGCCGGGGAGGTTGGCTTCAAGCTCCTCATCTGACCAGAGACAGTTAAGCAAGAAGGTTCCGCCTTTTTTTAAGCCCTTCAATAAATCGTATTGATGAACATAGGACTGTTTTGAACAAGAAATAAAGTCGGCATCGCTTATAAGGTATGTTGACTTTATCGGCTGCTTTCCGAAGCGGAGGTGAGAAATTGTTACGCCTCCCGATTTTTTACTGTCATAGGCAAAATAGGCCTGGGCATACATACCCGTGCTGTCTCCGATAATCTTGATGGCGCTCTTATTTGCACCGACAGTTCCGTCAGAACCGAAGCCCCAGAATTTACATCTGATTGTTCCGGCAGGTTCGGTTTTAATTTCCTCTAAAACAGGAAGGCTTAAATTGGTAAGATCGTCTTCGATTCCTACAGTAAAGTTATTTTTAGGTGCATCGGCTTTAAGATTATCGAATACGGCCTTTACCATTGAGGGGGTCGTATCCTTAGAAGCCAAGCCGTACCTTCCGCCCACGATTAAGGGCTTATTGGGTACATCAATGTAAGCACCGAGTATATCCAAATGAAGGGGTTCATAAAGAGCGCCTTTTTCCTTTGTTCGGTCAAGAACGGCAATCTTTTTAACCGTCTTCGGCATTACATCAAAAAGATATTTAGGCGAGAAGGGGCGGTAAAGTCTTACCTTAATAAGACCTACCTTTTCTCCCTTAGAAACAAGGTAGTCAACCGTTTCTTCGGCCGTCTCGGTGATAGAACCCATGGCGATAATTACTCGTTCGGCATCGGGTGCTCCGTGATAGTCGAAGGGGCGGTAAGTTCTTCCTGTCAAGGCAGAAATCTGCTTCATATAGTCTGCAACTATTTCTACAACGTCTGTGTAGAATTTATTTGAGGCTTCCGAGGCTTGGAAATAAACATCGGGGTTTTGAGCCGTTCCCTTTGTAAAGGGATGCTCGGGATTCATGGCTGTGGTGCGCCAATCGTTTAAGGCCTTCCAATCAAGCATCTTTGCGAACTCTTCATAATCGATGAGTTCGACATTTTGAAGTTCATGGCTGGTTCTAAACCCGTCAAAAAAGTGGAGGAAGGGAACTCTTCCCTTTATTGCTGCAAGGTGAGCAATACCGCCGAGGTCGATGATTTCCTGAACCGAGCCTGAGGCAAGCATACCGAAACCGGTCTGACGGCAAGCCATAACGTCCTGATGATCGCCGAAAATAGAAAGGGCATGAGACGAAAGGGCTCTGGCCGATACATGCAAAACACCCGGCAAAAGTTCACCAGACATCTTGTACATATTGGGTATCATAAGTAAAAGCCCCTGACTGGCTGTAAAGCTTGAAGCTAAGGCTCCGGCAGAAAGGGCTCCGTGCATTGATCCTGCAGCTCCCGCTTCGGATTCCAATTCCGAAACAAGAACAGTTTGACCGAAAATATTTTTTCTTCCGTTGGCAGCCCATGAGTCAACCAGCTCAGCCATATCTGATGAGGGCGTAATCGGATAAATGGCAGCCACATCGGTAAAGGCATAGGCTACATACGAAGCCGCATTATTACCGGTCATTGTTTGTGTTTTCTTTTGCATACTCTTTTTTCTCCTTAGTATGTAATATGGTTTCCAGCATTTTATCTGCCGGGTCTATAATTCTAATTGAAGTGTATTTTTCCAATTCTTTTTTTATATATGGAAAATGGGTGCAGCCTAATATGAGGCTGTCTATTTTGTATTCATCTATTTCAATTTTTTCAAGATAAGATAAAAAGCCTTTAAGATTTAATAGTTTTACTATTTCAGCCGGACTAAGACCCTTTTCGATGAGTCTGACTATACTAATATTTCCTATAGGAATAGTATTCTTATCTTGGTTATAGCTTTGAATAATCCTGTCTATTGTATAAGCCGATAATCCGTTTGCAGCTAAAATAGCTATATTTTTACAATAGCCGGGTAAATTTTTATATGTATCTAAAGGACTAAAAATTTCGATATTTAAAAGTTTTTTTATTTTTTCATAATCAACGGCAGCACTTAAGGAGTTACAATATATGACGATAATATCAGCTCCTTGGGATAAAGCTTCTTTTGATTTCGTAATAAAAAGTTCCTCAAGAGCTTCTTGTGAAAAATACTGTAAATTTGATTGCTCATCACAGTTACTCGACATAGGAACGGCAATAGCTTCTAAACCGTGCCCTTTTAAAAGTTCTACTCCCATTCGGGTATCAACTGTGGTTCCGGCAAACACAGCTGCTTTCAAAAATCAACAACCTCCATTTTAAATACGGACAGGTGAAAACACCTGTCCGTTTTTAAATTAAGACTTATTTAACAAGTTTATCCAAGGCTTGCTTTAAGTCGGCAATAATATCCTCAGCATCTTCAAGACCTACAGAAAGGCGTACCAAACCTTCGGCAATGTCCGAAGCGGCTCTTTCTTCGGGTGTATAAGGAGAGTGAGTCATACTTGCAGGATGCTGGATGAGGGTTTCGGCATCACCTAAGCTTACTGCAATAGTTGCAAACTTAACGGAATTTATAAGAGTCTTACCTGCTTCCAAACCTCCCTTAACGGTAAAGGCAATCATGGCTCCGCAAAGCTTCATCTGCTTTTTTGCAAGCTCGTATTGCGGGAAGGACTTAAGACCGGGGAAGGCGATGGATTCAACTGCAGGATGTTTTTCCAAGAACTCTGCTACTTTCTGAGCATTGGCACAGTGTTTTTCCATTCGGATATCGAGTGTCTTCATACCGCGGCCGATTAAGTAGGCTTCAAAGGGGCCCAATGTAGAACCTGTCATGTCTTTGACACCTACAAAGCGTACCTGATCGATGAATTCTTTTTTTCCTACAACAAAACCTGCAATAACATCTCCATGTCCGTTTAGGTATTTTGTTGCAGAGTGAAGAACAACGTCTGCACCTAAATCAAGAGGTCTCTGAAGATAGGGTGTCATATAGGTATTGTCTACTATTACCTTACATTCAGGATTATGAGCATGAGCAATTTTGCTTATTTCTGCAATATCGCAAAGATACATGTTAGGGTTAGCAGGTGTTTCCAAATAAACAGCCTTTGTATTCGGTTTTAAGGCTTTTTTAACATTTTCAGGATCACGTGTATCGACAAAGCTTACCTCAACACCGAAGCGTGAAAGACCATGATTTAAAAAAGCAAAGGTACAGCCGTAAAGAGTTTTTCCTGCAACGATGTGATCTCCTGCATTTACAATTGACCAAATACATGAGGTAACGGCACCGATACCGGAGCTTGCAGACATACATGCTTCACCGTTTTCAAGACAGGCAAGTTTTTCCTCAACAACTGTAGTCGTAGGATTGCCTAAGCGGGTATAGATATAGCCATCTTCCTCTAAGGCAAATCTGCGGCCGCCCTGCTCTGCAGAGTCAAATGCAAATGTTGAAGTTTGATAAATAGGTGTAGCTAAGGCACCGTATTTGTTCTTGATGCTTCCTGCATGAATCTGTTTTGAAGCAAATCCCAGTTTTTCTAATTCTTTTTTATCCATATCTTCCTCCAAATAAAAGACACATATTGCGATTATTATAAGACATTTATTGTATTAGCGCAAGTATAAAAATCGAAAAATTCAAAAATAACAGCAGGTAAAAAAGAAATTAATCCTTGTTTGATATCATATTTCCGTTTTTATCAAAATTTCTTTCATTGATTATATTTCCGGAATTGTCATATTCTATTTCCGTTTCAAGGTTTCCGTTTTCATAAAACCATTGAGCAAGGCCTTGACGATGACGATCTTTAAAAAATATGGAACATTGAAGATTACCGTTTTGATAAAAGGCCTTATACTCTCCATCAAATTTTCCCATAACAAAAAAAGCCTTTTCTTCGATCTGCCCGTCTTCATAATAAGAAGTGTATTCGCCGTCAAGATAGCCTGATTTTGCGTTTCCGCGGCTTACAAGAACAAGTCCGTCAAAAGAAGAAAATTCTTCCCAAGGACCTTCCATATAACCGTCCCTTATTTCGGCTGTTGTGTGATAAGGATAGTCATCCTTATCATCGATAACGGCTTCACGTGTAATTTTTCCCGTAAAGGGGAGCATGGTTTTTAGTTCATAGATTCTATATAGATTTTCACCTTCTTTTTTTTGATACAAACGGCAAGCATCGCTCGAAATAAGAATACCGTTCTCATCGTAGATTCGGGTATCTCTTAATGAGCCGTCCTTATTATAAAAAAGCCATTTCCCGCAGCGGTAGACCCTGTCTTCAAAAAAAACAGGCAAATCTTTTATCGGCGTTAAATTACCCTCCATTTCTTTTTGTCCGTCAGGATAATAAAAAACGGAATAGCCGTCTATCACACCTTTTGACCAAACAGCTTCGTGGTGAAGAATGCCTGTATCCCTGACGTAATATTTAAATAACCCGTCTTTTATACCGGCAATGGTCTTTCCTTTTGCATTATAATATTCATCATACACACAGACTAGCTCTTCAAAATCTGCCGGAATGTAGTTTTTTTTTACGAATCTTACGCCTCTAGGAATTAAAAGAATAAAGATCGTAATTATAATAGGAGGAACAGCATGAAAAGCAGAACCGGTAAATTTATGAGCCAAAAAAAATGCAGCAACTACAATTATGACAGGAATTAAAAGAATAAAAATTAAGGGAGCTCCAAAACTGACAGGCCCTGTAATTAGGCGGTTTAAAACAATAAACATAACTGCGAGAAAAACCAAATAAAATAAACTGTTTACTAAATAAAATTTAACTATAACACTCATACTTGACTTCATTATGATCTTATTATATCATAGCCTTAGACGAAAGTCTATATTAAATCCAGAGTCATGCTATGTCCAATAAAATAAAATCATACTTATTTGCTTTAATGGCTGTTATTTTTTTTGCCTCCTCTTTTCCGTTTTCACGATTTGCTTTGATGCATTTCGGTCCGGAAGCATTAGGCTTTTTAAGATGTGTTTTAGCAAGTATTGTTCTTTTGATTATAGGAAAATTTAATAATTTACGCCCGCCGTTCAAGGTACGGCATATAGGCCTTTTCTTTTTGTCGGGCGCACTCGGCTTTGCCCTGTATCTTATAGTTTTTAATATGGGGCTTAAAACAATTACTGCCGCAACATCAAGCATTATAATCGCTACAACTCCCATAATGACGGCAGCCGCTGCTTCTCTCATTTACGGAGAAAAAATAAGCAAGATAGGAGTCTTATCAATTATTTCTGCCTTTGGCGGTGTCTTAATTATTATTTTGTGGAAGGGAATCCTATCGATAAACATAGGAGTCCTCTGGACTCTGACAGCTGCCGTTTTTTTCTGCGGTTACAATATCTTAAGCAGAAAGCTCGGAAAGATGGGCTATACCTCAATAGAGATTGTTACCTACAGTATGATTGCCGCAGCCATTATTTTATCTCCTTTTTGTGTAGATGCATATAAACAAATTATTAATGCGGAATTCAAGTATACCGGAAGCCTCATTTATTTAGGAATTTTTACAAGTGCCCTTGGATATTTTTGTTTTAACAAGGGGATAGAAATAGCGGAAAAAACAAGTGATGTTACTAATTTTCTCTTTGGTAATCCTTTGATAGCAAGTATTTTGGGTTATATTGCTCTCGGTGAAACTTTAAATGCAGGCACGGCTATAGGCGGCGTAGTCATTATAGCAAGTATTGTTTTGTTTTCTCTAAAAGGGGCAAAGAAAAATATTTAAAATATTCAAATAAAAACCCGAAACTCATAAAGAATCTCGGGTTTTAGTTTTAGCTTAAACTAAGGCTTAAGCTTTAGTTTAAAAATAAAGACTTACAATCCAATAAGTTATTTTGCTTTAACAGCCTTCCACTCTTCAAAATTCCAAGGATGCTTTTTAATGTATCCGTCTGCAAACGGGAAGAAGATAGAAAGAGTTAATAAAACTGCCAATAAGAGCTGATACCACAATAGGGGTATAACGCCTACCGGGCTTACAAGACCGTTTGTGAACGAGCAGGCTATTAAAAGCTGAGCACCGTAGGGGATTAGTCCCTGCATTACACAGGAGAAGGCATCAAGAAGAGAGGCAGACCTTCGCGGGTCAACCTTAAACTCTTCGCACATTTCCTTCGCTATGGGTCCATCGATAATAATTGCAACGGTGTTGTTGGCTGTTGCAGCATCGGTAATAAGGGTTAGGGCACCGATACCGAGCTCGGCTGATTTTCTTCCCTTTACCATACCCTTTATTTTTTGTAAGAGCCATTCCATACCGCCGGCCTGTGTAACCATATAGGCAAGACCTCCGGTTAACATAGAGAGCAAGAATATTTCAAACATTCCGTTAAAGCCGTCATAGATATGATTTGTCCACTGTAAAGGATCAAATGCCCCATAAACCATTCCTATAACACCTGAGAATACAATTCCTCCAAGAAGAACTACAAATACGTTAAGGCCGGCAATGGCAGCAACCAATACGAATATGTAGGGTAAGACTTTAACAATACTGAATTCCAAGGACTCGATTTGGGGAGGAACAGCAGGTCTTCCGAAAATCAAAAGAAGAACTAATGTTATAAGAGCGGCAGGCAAGGCTAAGGCCATGTTTACCCTAAATTTATCTCTCATTTCTACATTTTGGGTTCTTGTAGCTGCAATTGTTGTATCGGAAATAATGGAAAGGTTATCTCCGAACATTGCACCGCCTACCATAGAAGCAATCATGAGAGGCATTGAAATACCGGCTTTCTCTGCAAAACCTACAGCTATAGGACCTACGGCAGCAATAGTTCCAACACTGGTACCTGTTGCGATAGATAAAAAACAGCAGATAATAAACAGACCGGCAGTAACAAAGTTAGCAGGAATTAATGTTAAACCAAGGTTTACCGTAGAGTCAACGCCTCCCATCTGTTTTGAAACAACCGAAAAGGCGCCTGCTAAAATGTAAATAATACACATAGTAATAATGTTTTCATCTCCGCATCCCTTAATCAATGCATCGAATTTTTCATTCATAGAACCTTTGTGCATCAAAAAAGCGGCTATAATACCTACAATAACCGCAATAGGCCCCTTAAAGCCATAAAAACCCATCGGATCGCCTTTTGCAACAAGTGTTACACCTATTCCAAGGTAAACGACAACAAAAATTAAAAAAGGCAACAGAGCTAAACCATTTGGTTTAATTTTGGATTTTTCCATAAAAATATCCTCCATAAAAGTTTTACTCAAAATATATAAGCTGCCTAATAACCCATATATTTTGCATTACTAGATTATCGCATAGCTTATGCCGATTGTCAAGGAAAAAATATAAATTTTAACAAAAAAGTTGACAGCACAATGTCGGAATATCCTTCGGTACAATCCCGATTATTGCAACCATCTATCTTCCGCTGAGTATAAAATTAGGTTTCAACCCTGCCGCTATTGTTTGCTTACTCGGTACAGCCGGAGCCTTGGGAGATGCTGGATCCCCCGCATCAGACTCAACCATCGGACCTACAGCAGGTCTTAATGCAGACGGCCAGCATGATCACATCTATACAGGTTAAATTTAAGCATATAAACTAAATTCCGGCTGCAAGCCTTTCGGCAGCACGGGTTGCTTCCAAAACCTTTCCCGAAAAAGAACTGTCCCCTATGTTGTAAATCTCAGGTGCTATGTTTGCAGCTTGAGCCGAAAGGTAAAGACTATCATCGGTTTTATTTCCAACGGCAAAAACGATTAAATCGGCATCAAGCTCAAGTCTTTGAGTTTCATTGCCTATTTTTTTTTCAAGAGGATTAGGAATATTTTCAGGCAGGATGGGCTGCCAAGTATTATAAGGATTCGGAACACCTTTCGAAATATTTTTTTCTACAAGGGCCTTTCCCGAATCAAGCCCTATAAGCTTTGCACAGTTTAAAAGTTTAACACCGGCCTTTTGCATATAGTAGATAAGGTAGCCTCTATTAGCCGTACAAACTCCTTTCATAAAATAAGGAAGCATTTCTACTACCGTAACATCTTTTTTGAGCTCATATTTCAGCCAATAGGCTGTTTCACATCCTACAACACCTCCGCCTATTATAACAATCTTTTGAGCATCTTCCGCCTCTTTAGGATTTAAAAGAAGATCTACGGCCTGAATCGTCTTTGCCTTTTCAATTCCCGGAACGGAAAGAGAAATGGGTTTACCTCCGTATGCAAAAATTACGGCATCGAATTTTTTGTTTTTTAAATTTTCCAAATCAACTTCAGTGTTTAAAGAAAGTTTAAAGTTAGGCAGGGTCTTAGCCTTTTCTACCTCTGTTTTAAGATAGTTTAAATAGTTTTCAAAATCGTATTTAATTTTAGGCACACTTCCCGTAATTACGCTGCCGCCTACCCTGTCCGTTTTTTCAAAGAGCTCTACAGTATGACCTCTTTTTGCAGCCTTGGATGCAAACAAGATACCTGCGGGGCCTGCACCGATAACGGCGATATTTTTTTTCACCTCGGCCGCAGGTGCATCAAAGGGAAGCACATCTTCAAAACCGGTGCGCGGGTTGACCGCACATTGGGGATGCCCTCCTAAAACAAATTCGTTAATACAGCCTTCCTGACATCCTATACAGGGCCTGATATCTTCGACTCTTCCTGCATAGGCCTTATTACACCAATCGGCATCGGCCAATAAGGGGCGGGCCAGCATGACCATATCGCAGTCACCGTTTCGTAATGCGGTTTCTGCAACATCGGGATAGCCCAATTTTCCGACAGCTACCACAGGAACAGGGACTCCGGCATTGGATATAATATTATTGGAAGCAAAATAGTCTTTTACTATTTTTGACACTTCCAGGAAACAGCCAGCAGGCATTCCTCCGGGAGGATGGGGAAGCCACCAGTTATCGTAACATCCCAGATCTACGTCAAAAATATCTACTCCGCATTTTACAAGATTTTTCATATAATCAAGGGTCTCTTGAATTGTTCTTCCGTTTTTAAATTTTTTAAGCTGCTTAACCTTCATGCCTTCTTCCCCATAGGTTTCGTTAAGAGCAAGGGAAAGATCTATACGGTACATGATAGGGTAATCGGCACCGGCCCTGTTTCTTATTTCTTTTACAAGATCAAGCCCGAATCTTTGCCAGTCGGCATATTTTCCGATTTTACGGCGGTTAAAGGCCGGGTTGGTCAACTGCTCAAGAAGATAGCCTTCATGGCCGTGAAGATAGATGCCGTCAAGCCCGCACTCCTTGGCATCGGCGGCAGCCTGTCCTGCATTTTTTATAATTTTTCCTAAGGCACGGCCGGAAAGGCGAAGGCTTGGAATTTCGGAAATATAAAAGTTAGGATTATTCGAGGCCGATACGGGAAATCTAAACTTGGTTAAAAGACATTGGGGGTTCCCTACACGGCCCAACCCCGGGGTCAACTGAATAAAGATCTTACTTCCAAAGGCATGGCAGCCCTGAGCCAGATCCCTCCAGCCTACAAGGTTTGTACGTGTTCCGTCGATACGGGGAAAGTAAGAATAATTATGAGGTTCCGTTACCGAGTGATCTATTCCGTGGCTTATGGGTACAAGGCCGGTTGTCAATAAGCCGACACCTCCCTTAGCTCTGGCAAAAAAATATTCGAGCATTTTTTTGTTGGGCCGTCCCGATTCTTCACACATATTTATGTTTCCCATCGGCCCCATTACAACCCGGTTTTTAATTTTTGTTTTGTTTATTAAAATAGGCGAAAATAATTGGGTGTAAGGATAGAGAGCCTTAGTCATTCGGCCTGTTCCCCCTGCCCTGTTTTCAAAATCGCCTTCCATCCATCCGCCGTAAGCGTCCACCATCTTTTTTATTTCGGCATCAAATTTCATAAGTTTCCTCCAAATAGTTTTATACTCTATAGTTTTAAATTGAACCCTTAGTCTTCAATTAAAACTTCACCACCTTCTTTAACTTCGATTCTGCTTCCGCTTTTAACCGCAGATAAAAATTCTTTTCCCAAGTTATCGATTGTAGGAATAGGATTATCGGCAAAGTTTGCTGCAAGGATTACGCCTGCTGCAGCCAATGAATCTATGGGTTCCGAAAAAAGCATACAGGCAGGCTGCCGGCCCATAGAAGCGGCACAGAATATAACCATTCCGCCCGTAGTTGAGCCTATGGTCTGCGGAAGACAAAGAGCCTTCCCTGCTATTTCCTTTTTATACAAGTCCGGATTGTTTTGATCGGAGCAATGAGCCTTCTTATCCCCGAACATCAAAGCTTTTTGAAAGCTTGCAAGGGTATTAAAACCTTGAGAGCTTACAAGGGCCTCTGCCGATACTGTTCCCGGAACAATTACTCTTCCCTTAAATGTTTTCATATTAAACGCCTCCCGTAATTAGATCGGCTATTTCATCGTCCTTATAGTAGACAGCCGTAGTATAGGTTCTAAGTTTATTGGAATTTGTGATAACCGATTTTTTTGCACAAAGCGGGTTATTCATATACATGAGGGGACAGGTTTCAGAAAAAAGAAGACCGAAGGATTTTAATTTTGCATATTCCTCGGTTTTGGAAAACTCCTTTAAAACTCCCCTTGGCGAAGTCATAACCGTCGGTATAGAAATTTTTGATTTGTTATTTTCCTTTAACTTTCTTTCTATAGTATTTGTCCATTTAATGAGCTGTTGTTTTGAAAGATGAGGACAGCCTATAAAACAAAGCTCGGGAGCGGCATTTTTATTTTTTCTAATATCAGGATATGAAGCTCTTATCCTCAAAAGCTCGGCTTCGGTAATTTTATAGGTCTCTGCATTTTTACGGATTAAAGAAGCCCCGGATTCCTTCGCCTCAGGCGTCAGGTTTTCGACATGGTATAAACCGACGGCTCCGTTGGATGCCATGGCGGCTCCCATATCCTTAAAGTAGGCTCTTACCTCCTCATTCAGATCATGTCCTAAAAATTTATCCAAGCCTCGAATGTAGGGCACGTTTTCAACAGCCTTGATTCCTATAGCGCTTCCCAAAAGTTGGGCTTCGGCTAGATTTTCGGTTTCGATCTCGACAATTAAATCGGCCTTACGCCCCTCATCGGTCAATAAGCCGAACTCGGGTACCCAGCCTGCAATAAGCCCGAACATTTCGATGATACCTGAATTGCGATTACACCTCGCTCCCAATACCGAGTTTGCATAATTAACGGCAGAGGATTCGGCCCAGCTTAAGATTTCTCCCTTCTTCGGCGTATTCCCTACCTCATCGAAATAGCAAGTGCAAGTGTAGCCCTCATCTGAAAGAAGCCCCATAGCTTTAAGCTGCTTTTCATATTCTTCCTGCTTGCTGTACATAAACCTAAAAACAAGGCGTTCCAAAAAACTTTTGGGCACCACGTCATCGAGCGGACGCGGGTCTACCGTAAACGGAATCCCTGAAACAGCTTGGGATTGAAGAAGTTCATCCATCAATTTATAAACCGGCTTCATAACTCCTATCCCAAAACTTGTAACAAGATGTCCGTATCTTCCCGTAACTTTCACAAGCCTTTCGGCACCAAAGGCTTCACCATACATGACCAAGGTTTTTAAAACCTTAGCCTGCATCTCTCCTTGAGAACCGTTTAAAATTTCTTCCTGTTCCCGAGTAAGTTGCATACTCAAACCTCCTTAAATTAATTAAGAATAATTATATCATAGTTTTTACGAAACGAAAACATATTTTTTTAAATAGCCTCATCAATCCGCATAAAACTTGATTGATAAATCGTCAATCATCCCGCCGTCTTGAATTCAAAAAGAATCTAAAGTATAATCTAACAAAAGTTTTTGCGGGGGATTATTATGAAGTTAAAAGACCTTGATCTTTATTTTACCGAATTATTAAACATAGATGCCTTTGCGGCTCAGGATTTGTCGCAAAACGGCGTTCAAGTGCAAAACAGCGGAAAAGAAATAAAAAAAATTGCCTTTGCAGTAGATGCCTGTCTTCAATCGATAAAGGAAGCCGCCGAGCGGAAGGCCGATATGCTCTTCGTACACCACGGCCTTTTATGGAGCCGCTCTTTAAGGATTATGGGAAATCATTATCACAGGATAAAAGCTCTTTTAGACAATGACATTGTGCTTTATGCCGTTCACCTTCCCCTCGATGCTCATCCTCTTTACGGGAACAACATCGGGCTTGCCCGCCGCCTTGAGCTTGAAAACTTAAAAGAGTTCGGAATGTACAGGGGTATAAACATAGGTCTTTACGGCAGCCTTCCTGCAAAGCCGGGGTCGGAAGAAGGCTTGGAGATAGACGAGATTGTAAATAAGCTTTTCCCCCAAGGAGAAAAACCTGCAAACATCCTTCCCTTCGGACCTAAAAAGATTAAAACCGTGGGAGTCATTTCGGGAGGAGCCGCTTCGGAAATAGATGATGCCATAGCCTTAGGGCTCGACTTATACATAACGGGCGAAATAGAACACATTACCTATCACAATGCCCTCGAAAACAGAATAAATGTTATTGCAGGCGGGCATTACCAAACGGAAACCGTAGGCGTTCAATTGGTTGCAAAAAAGCTTGAACTTGATACAAACCTTGAGACCTGTTTTATAGATATTCCGACAGGCTTTTAAATTTTTAGAATTAGGATGAGTTTAAGCCGGATATGAAAGAAAATAAAAAGCGGATTTTGATTTTAGGAGCAGGGTTAATGCAGGGGCCTGCAATAAGGGCTGCAAAGGAATTGGGCTGTGAGGTTATAGCTGTCGACGGAAACCCGAATGCGGTTTGTGCAAAAGAGGCCGACAAATTTTTTCCGATAGATTTAAAAGATATTCCTTCCCTCATAGACCTTGCAAAAAAGTTAAAAGAAGAAGGCGGCCCGGCCGATAAGGGCATAGCCGGCCTGGACGGGGTCTTTACTGCAGCTACGGACTTTTCAGTATCGGTTGCAGCCGTTGCAGAAAGTCGGTCTCTTCCCGGGCACAGCTTGGAAGCAGCCCGCCGCGCAAGCGATAAGGTCTTGATGAGGGAGTGCTTTGAAAAGCACGGAGTACCTTCCCCTAAGTTTACCCATATTTTTAAAAACGAAATCGATGAGGCTCTTCAAATCTTAAAACAAAAAGACATTCCCTTTCCTATTACGATAAAACCTGCCGACAATATGGGAGCCCGCGGCTGCCGCTTGGTTTACTCCCAAGAGGAGTTAAGACCGGCCTTAGAAGATGCGGTAAATTTTTCGCGGAGCGGAAAGGCCATCGCCGAGGAGTTCATCGACGGTGAAGAGTTTTCGCTTGAAGCCCTCGTTGTAAACGGAGAGATTTTTTTAAACGCCCTCGCAGACAGGCATATTTTTTTCCCGCCATACTTTGTCGAAATGGGGCACACGATTCCGTCTATTAAGGGCAAAGAAGAATGCGATGAGCTTATAAGAGTTTTTTGCCTAGGCATAAGGGCCTTGGGGCTTACAAACGGAGCGGCCAAGGGAGATATTTTTTTACGAAAAGCCGATCCCCAAAAGGGCGACAAAAGGACTGCCTGTGTCGGCGAAATCGCGGCCCGCCTTTCAGGGGGTTACATGTCAGGCTGGACGGTTCCCTATTCTTCGGGCTTTAATGTAACTAAGGCCGCCGTCAAAATCGCCCTAGGCGAACCCGTAGATGAGCTTCCCATAGGTGGTGCCGCCCGGTTTAGTGCAGAACGGGCTTGGATTTCGGTGCCGGGAATAATAAAAAAAATAGAAGGGCTTGAAGGAGCAAGAAGCACAAAAAACGTAAAAGATGTTTTACCACGCCTCTTTGAAAATGATGAGGCTGTCTTTCCTAAAAACAATGTAGAAAAATGCGGCAATGTCCTAAGCTCTGCAGAAAGCTATGAGGAAGCAGTCAAGGCAAGCATGGAGGCCGTCCAAAAAATCTTTTTGCGCCTTGAAAAAGCAAACAGCAAAACAAATCTTTTTTTTGAAAAGACAAACCCTTCAATAGCTGAGCAAAATAATTATCCGCCGAACTTTTTTAAATTTCCGCAAAACAAAAGCACAGACAAAATTAAAAACAAAAGCTTCGATAAGCTATTGGAAAATTCTATTTTGATAGAAGAAGATGAAATTCTCTACCCTTCATTTTTTAAAGATTTTTTAAATACGGCCTTTGATGTACACGGCCTTTCTATTCGGGAAGCAATAAAAAAATCGTTTGACCTTGAACCGAAGCTAAAAGAACGGATGCTCAAGACTCAAAAAATAGGAGAGCCCTTAAGCCCTCATCTCGTCTTATGGTGGAAGTACTTTATCCGCGGCAGCCGTCAAGGACTGATTTATTATTTTGACACCGAGCTTTGCGGTTAAAATTACACCGAAATAACAGATACTCCGTCGGATGCTTGGCAGGCAAAAAATGAGGCGGTAAAGCCGGTTTGTTCCGTGTACTCCTTCCCGACCCTTTCGGCAAAGTCTTCAAAGCCGTCCTTGTGAACAATGGCGATGGCACAGCCCGAAAAGCCGGCACCTGTCATCCTTGCACCGATACAGCTTTTTTCTTTTATGGCTGCAAAGAAAAGAGCATCCAGTTCTTTTCCGGTAACCTCGTAATCGTCTTTTAAGGAAAGGTGGGATTGGTTTAGATAATCGCCTAAAAGTTTTAAGTCCTTATTTTTTAAGGCTTCGGCACTCCGCCTTACCCTGTCCATCTCGGTAACGCAATGCCTTACCCTGCGGGCAAATTTTTCTCCCAAATTGGAAGCCAAGCCTTGCTCCAATTTTTTAAAATCGGAAACACTTAGATCGCACAAAAAATTTATATCTTTTTCTTTTTGTAAAAAGGCAAGGGCTTTTTCGCATTCTTCCTTTCTTTCGTTGTATTTAGATTCCGTCAATTTGCGCGGCTTATTTGAATTCATAATTACAATTCGGTAAGGCTCGGTTTCGAGAGGAATGTACTCATACTCCAGTGAGGAAGTGTCTAAAAGCAGGGCCTGATTTTTTTTACCCATAGCTATCGAAAACTGATCCATAATTCCCGATTTAAGGCCTAAAAATTCATTTTCGACACGCCTGCCGGTTTTAGCAAGCTCAACTCCGTTGATTTCAAAATCAAAGGCATGAGAAATAATTTTGCCGAAACAAAGCTCCAAGGCAGCCGAAGAAGATATACCGCTTCCTTGCGGAATGTCGCTTGTGATTAAAAGCTCAAAACCGGTGTCGGCCTTTAAGCCCCTTTCTTTTAAAAACAAAAACATTCCGTTTAAATAATTTGCATAATCTTTTTCTTCATCAAAGGCTAAATTTCCGTCAAGCTCAAATTCAAAAACTTTTTCCGATTTAACCGAGCGGTAAATTATTTTTTTATCCCGCCGTTTACGCAAGGCAATCCTTAAATATAAATTCACCGACGCAGGAAGTACAAGACCTCCGTTATAATCTATGTGTTCGCCTATTATATTTATGCGAGCAGGTGAAGCCGCAAAAATAATTTTTTCTTCCGAATTCCCGTAAAAAGAAATAAAGGCATTTTTTAATTCTTGTAATTGTATATCGTCTGTTAAGTTCAAAGTTTTCTCCTCCTTCATTTTATATATAATGCTTACATGGATGCCGAGAGCATAGTAATTTATATTCTAGTCATTGTTAATTCATGTTGTAAGGCTTTTTCAACGAAACTATTTAATGAAAGATTTAATCTTTTAGCATTGATTGCAATTCGTTTATGAAGTTCCGGTGATATGCGTATGTTGAATTTTCCGGAATATGGTTTCTCGGGTTCTACATTTTCTTCCCGGCACCAGTTGAGGTAATCGTCAACCGAGTCAACAAAGGCTTTTTCTATTTCCGCTACGCTTGTACCTTGAAATGTAATAACATCACGAGTATTTATAACATCTCCATGTAGTATTTTTGCTTCCGGATCGTATTCTATTTTTCCGATATATCCCTTATATTCAATCATTTTTTACTCCTGCGTTTTCTATAAACGGGTAAATTTTAAAGATTCCTACTTCTCGGCATAGATGAGGCTGCTTTGGATGTAGGTTTTTATTTCCAAGCCGTGGCCCCATTTTTTGGCATACTCGTCGGATACCTCTTTTGAGCTTATGTCGATATTTTTAAAGCCGATTTTTTCGAAGGCTGTTTTGATCTGCTCCGCAGACCAGGCTCCTCCCACTCAGGTTTTTACCATATCGGGATCGGATACCCACTCTTGGGGCAGGGCTTTTTTTAAGGTTATATCCGAAACAGCTGTTCTTCCGCCTTTGCGAAGGCAGCGGTAAATCTCGGAATAAACTCCGTATTTATCCGTAGACAGGTTTATTACGCAATTACTCATGATAAGGTCTAAGGAATTATCGGGAAGAGGAATGTTTTCAATCTCGCCCAAAATAAATTCGCAGTTGGTAAAGCCGTTTTTTACGGCGATTTCCGAGGCCCGTCTTATCATGGTTTCGGAGCCGTCAAGCCCGAAGACCTTTCCGTTTTTACCCACTGCCTTTGATGCTATAAAGCAGTCAAGCCCCCGTCCGCAGCCTAGGTCAAGAACGCTTTCGTTTAGGCGAGGCTTGGCCGCCTCTTGAGGATTCCCGCAGCCGAGCCCTAAGTCTGCCTCCTTAGGGATTCCTGCCAGATCTTTAGCGGCATAGCCTATTGAGGCAGTTATCTTTTCGGCTTCTCCGTTTACCGCAAGATTTTCCCTTGCCAAATTTTCGTAATGTTCTTTTACGGCATCCTTAATCGCATTTTTATCGTAAGCACTTTTATCGCAATTGTTTTTATCGCTGATCATTTAAATCTCCTAAGACTTATTTTTTCTTTAGGTATTTTACGCTGTCTAAGGCAACAGCCGCAATGATGATAAAACCCTTAAACACAAACTGCAAGTTGGTGTCTATTCCTAAAAAGGTTAAACAGTAGGTTAAACTTGTAAAGATGATAACGCCTATTACGGCACCGCTTATCTTTCCTATACCTCCGTTAAAGGAGATGCCTCCTACAACGCAGGCAGCAATGGCATCAAGTTCATAGCCCTGTCCCGTTCCTGCACTTGCGTTAGCCCTAAAAGCTTCCAGGAAGGAGCCTACACCGTAAAAGACACCTGCCATAATAAAGACTCCCATGGTAACCCTAAAAACGCTTATTCCGCTTACGGCAGCAGCTTCGGCATTTCCGCCTACCGCATACATATTTTTTCCGAAGACGGTCTTATTCCAAATAAACCATGCAATTACAATCGCAACCAAGGCAGGGATTATAAGCTTAGGCAAGGTAATCATCTCGTTATTTACAATGCCCAAAATCCATCTTCCGCCGAGTAAGTCCTTTACCTCATTATCGATTGATCCTACCGGAGTTCCGCTAGTGCCGAAAAACAAAAGACCGTAGATAATAAGCTGGGTTGCAAGGGTCGCAATAAAGGGGTGAATCTTAAGGCGGGCAGAAAAGACGCCTGCAAAGGCACTAAATAAAACGCAAAACAAGATTGAAAGACCGAGCGAAAGAATAAGGCGCCAAACCATCGGCATGGCAGTAAAATCCCAAGGGCCGAGCCCGAAAAAGGTCACTATGTTAAGCCCCGGATGTAAAATCAAGCCCGTAATAACCGAACCGAGGGCGACCATTCTTCCTATACTCAAGTCGGTACCGGCTAAAAGAATAAGCCCTGCAACACCGAGGGCGTAAAACATTCTTGTCGAAGCCTGTTCCAAAATCGTAAAGATATTGGGAAGGGACAGTAGGTTTCCGTTTCCCGATATGGGAGCCACAATTATACAGACAATAAAGAAAACCAAAATTGCAAGATAAAGACCGTTGCTCAACAAAAAGCTTGAGAGCTTAAACTTATAAACATAATCTTTAAAATTTAAAACCATGTTTTCTTTAAGATTTGTTCTTCCGTTTCTTAAAGAAATATTTTTTTGAACATGGTCTATGTAGGCTTGATTTTTTGCTTCCTTAGAGGCGGCAAGGGCATCCCTGTATTTATTTTTTACCTCAGCCAAGGAAGAGTTAAGCTGAAACTTTAAAACGTTTAGCTTGCGGTTAAGCTCTCCCGAATCCTTAGTTTCGGCAAACTCATCATGCACCGCTTTTTTTGCAAGTTCATTTTCCTGCATAATTGAAGCGGCTTGACTTTCATACTCAGCCTTGTACTGCTCCTGCTTTTGGTTTTCGGATTTTATAAAATCCTTTATATTATCGTTAAAAAGCTTATTCGAATAGGCAACAGATTCGGCTGCAAGCTTCTTTTCGGCATCCTTGTTTTCAAGAGCGGTCTTCTTTGCTTCTTCGATTTCTTTTTTATATTCTTCGATAGAAGAAGCCTTTACCTCATCGTCTATCAGGCGGTTCTTTTTAAGGGCATAGATATGATTTTTTAAAGAAGCTATCTTATCGACCCCGTCCTTGCGGAGCTCATGAAGGGCCTTGCCGTACTCGGCAAGTTTTTTATCTTCGTTAAAAAAACTAAAATCGATTAAATCTACTTTTTCATTGTTTTTATTTTCCATACAACATACTCCTTAAAATGTTCCTACAAATACTTAGCCGAAAGCCTGAGCAGGGTTTCTTGATCGGTTTCTTTTGTATTTACAATACCTGCAAGGCGGCGGTTGGACATGACGGCGATGCGGTTTGTGATACCTAAGATTTCGGGCATCTCGCTCGAAACGACGATTATGGTTTTACCCTCTTTAGCCATATTGATAATGAGCTGATATATTTCGTACTTGGCCCCGACATCTATACCGCGGGTAGGCTCATCCATCAAAAACACATCGGGAGAACGCTCCAGCCATTTTCCGATGATAACCTTTTGCTGATTACCTCCGCTCAAGGCAGAAATACTCTGATCGGCTGAAAGACAGCGCGTCCTCATGGTGTCGATTTCCCTGTTTGCGGCTTCACGCATTTTACGGTTTGACAAGACACCCATAGTTTTATAGCTATTCAAATTGGTAATTACCGTGTTAAATTCGATTGTGTCCTTGCCGAACATTCCGTTTAATTTACGCTCCTCTGTTAAAAGGGCAAAGCCGTAAGCCATAGCCTCTTTACTGCTTTTAAAATTAAGATATTTATCGTTAATACTTATGCTTCCCGACTCTATGGTGCGGATTCCGAAGAGGGCTTCCAAAAGCTCGCTCCTTCCGGCTCCTACAAGCCCGTAGAGGCCTAAGATTTCTCCCTTCCTTACGGTAAAGGAAATATCTTCCAAAACGGGAGCATATTTTGTTTTTAAGTTTTCTATTTTTAAAAAGTCTTCTCCGGGAACATTATCCACATCGGGAAAACGCTTATCCAGAGAGCGGCCGACCATGGCCGCAATAATTTCGTTCATATCGGTTTCAGCTATGGGTTTTGAAAGAATCATCTTGCCGTCCCTTAAAACGGCAACCTCATCGCAAACCTCAAAAACCTCATCCATCTTATGCGAAATATAAATAAATGAAACGCCTTTTTTTTGCAAGGCTCTAATTATCGAAAAAAGTTTTTTTACTTCCCTTTCGGTTAAAGAAGAGGTAGGCTCATCCAATACGATGAGCTTTGCATCATAGGAAACAGCCTTTGCTATTTCAACCATCTGCCGCTGCGAAACGGACATGGTGCGCATTATTGTTTTGGGATTGACATTCATATTGAGCGAAGAAAAAAGAGAACTTGCAGATTCAAACATTTTTATTTCGTCAACAACACCTAAGTTGGTCGGATAACGGCCTAAAAATAAATTGTCGGTAACGGTTCTGTCAAGACAAAGATTAAGCTCTTGATGAACCATAGCTACTCCGCTTTCAAGAGCTTCTTTAGGATTTTTAAATTCGATTGATTTATTTAATAAAGAAATGGTACCCTCATCCCGTGTATATATACCGAAAAGGCACTTCATCATGGTGGATTTTCCTGCTCCGTTTTCTCCCATAAGTCCCATTACGGAGCCCGGTTTTACGGTTAAGTTAATACCGTCCAAAACCTTATTTTTTCCGAAAGATTTTGAAAGGTTTTTTATTCCAAGAACTACATCACTCATCCCAAAGATCTCAACTCCTTTTAAAAGCCTCTTATTTAATTTTAAGGCAGGAGAAAAATTCCCCTGCCTTAAAACCATCAAAGATTAACGGCAGTCTTAAATTTAAGACTCATTAATACTTTAACTTGTCGGTGTAATTTGAACCTGAGTTCGTTTTTACCATGTTTACGGCAAAGGCATCAAAGTTGTTCAAGTTTGTAAATTTATCCAAACAGCTTGATTCGTTTTGTCCGTCACCTTGAACGATTGTCAATTCAATGTTCAAAAGGGGAGCATAGTATTTTAATGCAGGCAAGTATGAAGAAGAAAGGAAATTATCGCCTGAGTTATAAATCGTTAAAAGAACCTTCTTTTTGGGAGCATTTGTCTGCTTGATTCCGGCATCGCGTGTTCCGCCGAGGTAGTTCTTGTAGTTAGCCTTTGTAACACCTGAGTTGGCAGCCATAACAGCCTTTACATCAGCCCAGTACTGAACGGGAGCCGAAATTTTATTGCCGTAAGAGTCTGCAGCCGTAATACCCTTTGTGTATACATCAGTTCCCTTTAAACCGTCGAGCAAGTTGCGCAAAACCTGTAAGGTTGCAGTTGCCTGAGCATCAACGTTCTGAGAAACTGTTCCTGTAAGAAGGCCCTTGCCTACAGCTTCGATAGCATCTGCGTTTGCATCATAGCCGAAAATCGGAACACCTGCAGGATAGTTTGAAGCCTGTAAACAGCCCATTGCCATACCGTCATTGTTTGAAACAACCATATCGATCTGATCGGCAAATTTTGTTGCCCATCCGCCCATGGCTTCTGTTGCAGCATTGGCATTCCATGTAGAACCGTCTGTTCCTGTCATGGCCTTTCCTTCAAGCTCGATAACATCAAAGGTTTTACCTGCGATTGTTACGGAACCCTGCTTTGTTTTACCGGGATCGGTGGAACCGGCCCAAGTTCCCAAAGCCTTTCTGATTCCTTCAGTTCTGGCCTTTGAATCGTTGTGTCCTACATCGCCGATACAAAGAACATAACCGATGATGCCGTCTTCATTTCTGTCAAGTGAAGCATCTGCCGAAGCAAGAAAATCGGTGATAAGTTTTCCCTGAACCGCACCGCCGCCTGCGGCATCAAAACCTACATAATAGGTCTTGTCGTTCCAATTCATAGAAGTCATATCGATTTTTCCCGTTGTCGGATCTGAAGGCTGTCTGTTAAAAAATACCAGAGGCTTATCCTTGTTAAGAACTGCATTTCCGTTTCCGCCGCAGCTTACAACAAAAACAGCCGACACAATAAGAAGAGCAAAAAAAACTATCTGTGCAAATTTAGAAAAATTTTTCATAAATGCGCACCTCCTAAAATATAATTGAGTGTGAGTATATTATATTTTATAAAATATGTCTATATAGGGTTAAAGCTCTTCCCTAGAAACAATTTTAAAAAACTGCTATAATCCGGCCTATGATTATAGACAATAAATACACCATCCGTCATAAGATCCTAACAGGAAACATAGACGGAAAATGCAGGGCTACACCCATGGAATTTGCTCTTTTAGTTCAGGAATTGGCAGCAGGGCATTACAGTACAACGGGGCTTTCCATCCCTCACTTACAAAGAATGGGAATGACCTGGGTTATAACAAAACAACATTTTGAAACTGCCGAATATCCCCTTTGGATGGATGATCTAATCGTTCAGACTTGGGCACAGCCGTCTAAGGGCTTTTTTTGCTTTAGGGACTGTGCCTTCTTTTATGCCAAAAACGGAAAAAAAACTTCCATTGATGAGGCCTTTGAAGAAAAATTCCGTATTGAAGAAGGGAGAGAGAAAAGCTTATCTATAGAAGAAGAATTTAAAGAGCTTAAAAAGCCTATTTTTAGGGCAAGCTCATGTTGGGTAATATTGAACGCTGAAACGGGACAGCCTGTAAAGCCTGACGAAAAAACTATGCGAAATTTAAGTTTCAATGATGAACATCTTGAAGGTAAGGTATTTGCAAAGATTGCCATACCCGAAAAATGGGATATCGAAGAAAATTTCTGCCCCACCCTCTTGGATATAGATATGAATTCCCATGTAAACAATTTGAACTATATAAGGTGGATTCTTTCATACATGGATGCGGACTTTTGCAAGGGAAAACTATTAAAAACCCTTGATACCAACTTCATTTCGTCTGCCATGTATGGTGAAGAGCTTATATGCAGATCAAGCCTTTCTAAAAACGTCTGTATTCACTCCATAGTGAGGGCCAAGGACGGAAGCGAGGTTTTCAAAGCCCGTTCCGAATGGGCTGACGAAAAAGAACTTGCACGTGAACTAAAAGTAAAAGGCTAAACAGAGCAGCACGAATTGAAACTTTGAAAAAAAGCCGCATAAATTATGCGGCTTTTTACTTAAACTAAATTTATTTTACCAAACCGAAACGGGCTCTGGGAAAAAGAATCAGGTTTACGGTTCCCAACATTCTCGAAGAATGAATATAGCGGGGGGCCACATTTGTTACAAACATCATCGACATGGGATCATCTTTATTCAAAGCTTCCAAGTGGTATTGATACTCGTGCCTCATGTCCGTGGAATTAAATCGGTTATCTCCCATCATAAAATAGCAATTTTCAGGGATGTACTCTTCTTCCCCCTTAGGAAATTCATCCATGTTTCTTTGAGATGAGAGGGCCAAATAATACAGGTACTCACCAAGCTCGTTTATAATAGCTTGACGCTCCGCATCCGAAGAAAAGGCAGCCTCGCTCACATTGGCCTTATAAAGTTCCGCATTCCTTACAAGAAGCCTTCCAAAGGTCAATTTTACAAGAACATTGAGCCGGGCATTTCTCATCTCGTATAAATTGTGGGAATTTTTTTCGGCAGATTTTTTCCATGAGGTTAAAAAGTTTTCAAACCAGGTAAGTCCGCCGTCGGTAGTCAAAATCTTTGAGGCTATTGCCTCGTTATCGCGGGCCATTTGAGTAACAAGATATTGAGCCTTGCTCAAAAAGTCTTTAGCCGAAAAAATCTTATCGGGTTTAGACTTTATTTCCTTCATCTTTTTAACAAGGGTAAGAGCCTCAGCTTCTGCCTCATCGAAATTTACCCTTGCTCTCCAAGCTTCCACAGATTGAAGCCTGTTTAGGTCTTGGGTATTCATTTTTACGTCTTTTACATATTTTAAACTTGACTGCGGAAGTTTGGATAGATCCCAAACGGCGTAGGTACTTTCATCAAAGGCCTTAAAATCCTTTTCGCCGGCTTTCTTTATGTAGAGCACTCCGTCTACAAGCATAAGTTTTTCTCCGCCCACACCTACGATTCTTTTAACCAAGGGATCGGCCTTTATTCTTCCGCTTTCATCCTTGTTGATATTTACCATAGTAAGGGTTAAGTATTGAACCAGCTGGGAAGTAAAAAATTTAAGCTCGTTATTCGGGTCATTCTCATAATGAGGATTGCGGATTATAACCACGTCTCCCCTCTTATAATTATAAATTTGGGGAAAACGGAACGATGAAAGAGGAAAAGTAGGGCCCGAAGCGGCCTTAAAACCTGCAACCCTGTCTCCTATCATAAACTGCTGCACCATGGATTCTGAAGGAATAACATAGAGCTGCAAAACAAAAACGCTAAAAAGTAGGACTATACAGGCAGCCTGCAATATTGCATCAGCCCAATCTAAAATTTCCGAAATAAAAGAGCGCTTTTTTTTAGGTATCTCAGGTAATTCAGGAAAATACTTAGAAAGCCTTTTATCCTTTAATCTAAACAAAAGAATTCTGTTGTAAATAACTAATACAATCCAATAAAGGGCTAAGACAGCATCAAGAGTAGACCTATCCTCTCCGCTTTGAGAAGCCCTGGACATAATAAAGCAGGCCATAAAAATATAGGGCACATATTCCATAGTTTTACGCATTATAAGCATAGTACTTACAGTCTTTTTCTTAAAAAAAGAAAAGGTAGAAAAAGCTTTCCAAAGAGAATAAGCCGAACCCAAGGCCAAAGCCGCACCGGCAAGGCCTGAGCCGTTTTTTATAATTAACAAGATTGAAAATACAAAACTTAAAACCGATTCTGCGTAAAAAAGAACTGACATGAAAACTCCTGATAATTTCTATATTAGCTAACCGCCTAAACAAAGGGCTATAGGCAGCGGATTATATCACTTTTTTGTATTTTGTGCTATAGTTTTGAAAGACCCGTTTTTTATAAATTATCTATTTCTTCTATATTCAGGCCTGTGATTTTACTGATCTCTGTAAAAGGATATTTAAACATCTTCATTAGTTTAGCCATCTCAAGTATTTTTTGATATGCACCGTCAGCAAAACCTTCTTTTTTGCCCTGCAGCATGCCCCGCTCAATTCCTTGTTGAATTCCTTGTTGAATTCCTTGTTCAATTCCTCGTTGAATTCCCTGTTCAAACCCCTCTGCACGGCCTTCGGCTAAGCCCTCTCTTCTTGCGTCAGCTCTTTCCGCTTCTAAAAGCATTTGATACTTTTCTCGAGATAGTTCTCTAGCGATTTGTCTTTCTTCTTCTGTTACCATCAGGAGTGTTTCCTCTGCCATTCTTATACCCTCCTCTAAATTACATAGTTTTTCCAACATTCCGCTCTTTTTATCGTCTTCATAATTAGCCAAAAATCTTATCCAAAAATCTTTTAGTGTGTATTTTTCCAGTTTCTTTCGTATAGTATAACCTATTAAGTCATTTAATTCAATGTAAAGATACTGAATAACGGAATTTTCAGACATTTTTGCCAGTTTCGCATTTTTAGGCACATTACATCCAAAAACCGAAATACTTATAGCATATAAAGGATCATCCTTTTTAGATTCCAACTTCAAAAAACGAGAAGCCAAACGTAAAAGATACATTTGGTTACGCCTTGGATAGTTGCTTTTCCAAAATTGCTGCATCTCAAGGTTGATAATGAGACCTGAATCGGTTTTAATCAAAAAATCAAGATGATAGGTTTCTCCATTCGGAGCATCCCTAATAAGTTCTGTATTTAAAATATCCGCTTTTTTGATTTTACCGTAAGAATCTTCCAAAAAAGCATTTAAAAAACTTATAAGAGCCTTGTTGCCCTGTTCTCCTTTTGAAAACATTAATTTGAATACCCAATCCGTTTTGGGATTTAAAATTTCCTGTTCCATATTAATTTATGCCTCCATTATTATTGTATATTTTTTATGCAGTATAAAGTAAAATTAAAAAAAACATCTTAAATTTTATCCTATAGATTTTTTTAAGCAAAAGCGGTACAATAATTTTTTTGGAGAAGTAATTATGAAGATGACGCAGATGTATATGCCTACCTTGAGAGAGATCCCGAATGAGGCTGTCGTTGAAAGCCATAAGCTGCTTTTGAGGGCAGGAATGATAAGAAATTTGGCGAACGGGCTTTTTGCCTATCTCCCCCTCGGCTTAAAGGCCTTTAGAAAGGTCGAAAAAATTATCAGGGAAGAAATGGATGCAATAGGCTGTCTAGAATTTAAGCCTCCCGTAATTGTTCCGGGTGAAATTTGGCAGGAGTCGGGAAGATGGGATTCTATGGGGCCTGAACTTTTGCGCATTAAAAACCGCTTAAACCAAGAGTTGGTAGTAAGCCCTACGGCCGAAGAAGCCTTTACGGCTCTTTTAAAGAACGAATTATCCTCTTACAAAAACTATCCGGTCTTAACTTATCAGATTAACACAAAATACCGCGACGAGGTCAGGCCCCGCTACGGACTTATGAGAACTCGCGAATTTACAATGAAGGACGCATACTCCTTCCATACAAATGACGAAAGCTTAGATGAAGCCTATCTCAGCTTTGAAAAAGCCTATGTAAAGATTTTTAAGCGCTGCGGCCTTACGGTAATAGGAGTTAAAGCCGATTCGGGGGCGATGGGAGGAAGCGGCTCGCAGGAATTTATGGTAGAGTCTTCCGTAGGAGACGACACCCTCCTTCTCTGCCCTTCTTGCGGTTATGCAGCAAATGAAGAAAAGGCTGCCTGCGCACCCGATAAGGAGCAAGGTTCGGCTTCTGCAAGTAATATAGAAGAAATCGACACACCAAACATAAAAACGATAGAAGAACTTACGGCCTTTTTAAAAACGGAAAGCTCTTCTTTTATAAAAACCTTGATTTACCGCATAGAAAATTCCGAAGTACTCGGTAATGCAGAAAATAGTAAAAAAAGAGCGAAAGAGAGCGATGAAGAAACTCACCTGGCAGCAGTCTGCATAAGGGGCGATTTGGAAGTAAACGAAGCAAAGTTAAAATTCTCCCTTAAAGCCTCGGAAGCAATCCTTGCAAGCGATGCCGAAGTAGAAGAAGCGACAGGAACGGTTGTAGGCTTTGCAGGCCCCGTAGGCTTAAAAAACATTCCCGTAATTGCCGATGAAAGCGTTATGCTCATACACGATGCAGTAACCGGAGCCTTAAAAAAAGACAAACACCTTATTCATGTGGAGCCTTCAAGAGATTTTACCCCTGCCCATGTCTTTGACCTCCGCACGGTAAGAGAAGGAGATAAGTGCTCCGTTTGCGGCACTCCTCTTTACACTAAAAAAGGCAATGAACTCGGCCACATCTTTAAGCTGGGCTATAAGTACACCAAGTCGATGAATATGACCTACCTCGATGAAAACGGAAAACAGCAGCATCCCTCGATGGGCTGCTACGGCATAGGGCTTGACCGCCTTACGGCTTCAATCGTCGAAGAACACCACGATGAGGACGGAATAATCTGGCCTATGAGCGTCGCCCCCTTTCAGGTTGCCATAGTTCCCATAAAATACGAGGGCGAAATGCAAAAAGAAGCCGACCGCCTCTATGACGAGTGCAAAAGAAGAGGAATTGAAGTTCTCTTGGATGACCGAAAAGAAAGAACCGGCGTTAAATTTAAGGATATGGATCTCATAGGCATTCCGATAAGGCTCGTAGTCGGCGAAAAAAATCTTCCCAATATCGAATTTAAACTGAGAAGCAGTTCCGAAAACAGCTTGGTCAATAAAGATGAAGTGATGGATTTGGTGGAAAAAAACGTAAAAGAAGAACTTGCAAAATTAAGCTAGAGGCTTTTTAAGATGAAAAAGATTTTAAGTTTAAGCTTTTTACTTTTTTTCCTCCTGACGGCAGCCGGTTTTCGGCTTGCAGCTGAAGAAAAGTCAGCATGGGAGGGTACGGAATCGGGTGATTACGTTATATACCAAGACCTTTCATGGAAAGAAGGCACTTGGGCAGGTTTTTTATATTACAATGACAATGAGATAGGAAGCTTCTTGTGCACCTCAAACGGGAAGGTCTTTGCAAAGGTTCTTTTTAGCGGAGAAATTTTGGATGGGGAATTCGTAATCACAGGCCAAAACAACATTTCGGGTATCAACACGGATCCTGCCTACACCTATGCCGTAAACTATCTTATGGGAATGCTCCCAAAACTATATTCATGGAAGTCTCAAAACCTGATTGAAAGCCTTGTAATAAAAACGGGCTCCAAAACGGTAAATGAAGAACAATTCGGAGGCGAAAGCGAGGTAAAACTCCACTCTTACATTCCACTCTTTCATGTAAAAGAAATTTTAGATTCCGATAAGAACAAAGCCTTTGAGCTGGTAGAAATGGGAAAAACCGGGGACGAAAAAACTTTTTTTGAGTTTACCCCCAAAGAAGAAACTAAACAGCTTGAGACCAAATTCGTTTTAAACCCTAAGGCAAAAAAAGAGGAAAGAAGCGTTGACGGGGTTAAGCTTTCTTTAGACAGCCAATGGACGCAGATAGCAGACAATACTTTTTTTATGGGAAATGAGGCCTTTTTAAATGTAAACACAATAGACTTAAAAACTATACCCGGAGCAAAAGGCAGGGAGACGGATTTTTTAATAAAATACTTTTCGTCTTCAGGTAAGCTGTCCAAGGTACTTGCAAAAGATACGGAACTCAGCGGTTCAAGCAAGAAATTTAAGGTCATAAACAACGTCTATGATCTTGAAACAAAGAGCATAAAGCACGATATTAAATTGATAATAAAAAGAGAAAATTCAAAATATACTGTAGTAAGTTTGACTGTCGATAAGGCTTCGTACCAAAAATACAAAGATTATTTTGACGGTTTATTTTAAATTCTAAAAAAACTTTATGGAGGTTCAAAATGCAGCAGACTTTAATGGAATATGTTAAAGACCTTTTACCGGAAATTGCAAAACATACTATGAAAAATCCTGCAGTTACACCAGAAAACGTATTACAAAAAGGTAATCCCGCTCTTTCTAAAATTCTTGATGAGATGGTAGACGATCTCGCCCTTGAGAATTCGGAATTTAGGCATCCGGAACATCTGGAAGAATTTTTGGATGAGGTAAACAAGGGTAAAAAGGGAATAATCCTTGCAGAACACTACAGTAATATGGATTACCCTGCTTTTATGCATCTGATGAAAAAAACAGGCCCCAAAGGAACTGAACTGGCAGAAAAGTGCATCGCAATGGCCGGCTTAAAACTTGGAGAAGATAATCCCTATGTTGCAGCCTTTGCAAGTGCCTATGACCGCATTTATATCTATCCCAGCCGATATATCAAATCAATTAAGGACCCGGAAGTTTTGTCAGAAGAATTAAAGAGGAGCAAGATGATAAACCTCGCTTCAATGCGGGCTCTCGAAAAAGCAAAAGAAGAAGGCCGGGTAATTCTTGTATATCCTGCAGGCACAAGATACCGCCCCGGAAATCCCGAAACAAAGAAGGGGGTAAAAGAAATAGATTCTTATATTAAGATGTCCGATATAATGCTCCTGATATCGGCAAATGGAAACTGTCTGCGCATTTCCGATTCCGGAGATATGACAGAAGATACTATCCATAAAGATAGACTCATCTTTGATGCCAGCCCTATCATAAACTGTGAAGAATATAGAGAAAGGGTCAAGGCCGAACATGCAGAACTTACAGGAATAGATAAAAAACAAGCCGTAGTCGATCAGGTAATGGCAGACCTTGAAAAAATGCACGAAGCAAACGAAATCGGAAGACTGAATTAAAAAGTTTTTATAAGAAGGGAAGATTGTGACACATACGTTTTATGTTGAAGTAAGAAGCTACGAGCTTGATGCTTATAATCATGTAAACAATGCAGTTTACCTAAACTATCTGGAATATGCCAGAATGCAGTTTTTAAAAAAAATAGGCTTTGACTATGTAGGGATGATTGAAGAAGGCTACATGCTCTATGTATCACACATAGATATTAAATACAAGCACTCTGCCAAACTTTACGATAAACTGGCCATTGAGGTTACCCATATGGATTTAGGTAAGGTGTCGGGGACTTTTTTACAGGTAGTAAAGAATGAAGAAGGAAAGGTTTGTGCAGAAGCAAAGGTAACCTGGGCCTGTGTCGACAGCACAGGACGGCCTGTTAAAATCCCCGAAAAGTACTTGGTTCCCGGCCTTCAACCTTAAAAATTTAATTTTAATTCTTGACTTAATTTAGGCACGGTATTATATTCTATTCCGTCTTAAAAAATTACCTATGGAGTTTATATGAAGTCTGTATTAAAAACATGTTTATTTATTGCTATCCTTTCATCGATAAATGTTTTTGCGATGGGAGCCAAAGAAATGCCCGATAATGGAAAAAAGAATGTTGCCGTTACCTTCGATGCAATGAAGGAGCTTACTCAGGCTGTTGCAGGGGATAAGGTTAATATTTCGGTCATCATCCCGCCCGGGATGGAGCCCCATGATTTTGAGCCCAAGGCCAAGGACCTTGCCTTCTTGTCAAAGGCCGACATCTTGGTATACAACGGCTTAGGCATGGAATTTTGGCTTGAAGATGCTTTAAAAGCCGTCAACAACGGAAAGCTGATTATGGTAGAAGCAAGCGCAGGAATTGAACCGATAAAATCCGGTCACCACCACCATGATGAACACGGCGAAGATTGCGACTGTGAAGCTTGTGCAGGAGAGCACGAACACGGCAAGGGGCATGAGCACTGCCACCACGGAGAATTCGATCCTCATACGTGGCTCAGCCTATCTTCGGCAAAAATTATGGTTAAAAATATCGAAAATACTCTTGCAGCGGCAGATCCGGCAAATGCAAAAAGCTATCATGAAAATGCAAGTAAATATATTTACGGCCTAGATACCCTTTTAAAAGAATATATAGAAAAATTTTCTAAGCTTAAAAACAAACACTTTGTAACGGGGCACGCAGCCTTCGGCTATCTTTGCAGAGACTTTAGCTTGGAGCAAAATTCGGTCACGGATATCTTTAATGAAAACAAGCCTAATCCGAAAGAGCTTGCAAAACTGGTAGACTATTGCAGAGAGCATAAGGTAAGGGTTATCTTTACTGAAGAAGCGGCAAGCCCCCTTGTTTCAAAAACCCTTGCTGCCGAGCTTGGGGCCAAGGTTGAAAAGATTTATACAATCGAAAGCCCCGAGGATAACAAGAGCTATCTTGAACGCATGAAAACGAATTTAATGCGGATCTATGAAAATCTAAAATAAAAAAATCAGGCGGTCTTTTCAATGCAAAAAAGACCGCCTTTATCCTAATTGTTGGAGAATAAATGAGCCATTACTTTAAAAATATATTCAAAATAAAAAGCACCTTTGCTCTAATGTTCTTATCTTTTTTTTGCATATTTTTATCTGTTTGCAGAATTTTTATTGCAGAAAATTATTTTTTACTTTTCTTGGTTTGGAATTTGTTTTTAGCCTTTGTCCCTTGGTTTGTTTCTTCAATATTATACCTGTCAAAAAATAACAAAAAAGTAATTTTTCTTATTTTTTTGCCGGTATGGCTTATTTTTTTTCCTAATGCCCTTTATATAGTAACCGATTTTATACACTTAAAAACGGCAGCCTCATCTATGAGATGGTATGATTTAATTCTTTTATTTTCATATAGCTTTACAGGACTTTTTTACGGCTTTGTAAGTTTAGACTTTATCGAGACAAAGATTAAGGCGCTTTTTAAGTTAAGGTTTCCGCAATTTTTTTCTGTTCTTGTAATCTATATTTCAGCCTTCGGCATCTATCTAGGAAGATTTTTACGCTGGAATTCATGGGATGTTGTAACAAATTTGAGCTCTGTACTATCGGATCTTTTTTTACCCATAAAAAATCCTTTTATCCATGCCCGCACATGGGCCTTTATCCTATTGCTGGGAACGCTTTTTAATCTTCTTTACATATCATACAAGAGTTTTGACGAAAAGAAAATTTAGATTTTTACGGTTATTTCACTTGACAATTACAATAGTTATGATACAATTAAATTAGGAGGGAGATGTGAGCATCCGCCCTTAGGCGGTTCAAAGCACAACTCCCATAAGGGGCATGACTTCATGCCCCTTTTTAGTTTTTAATAAGGCCCGGTAAACCGGACCTCAACTTTTGTTCCTTATTTCTAGTTCTTTAATTCGGCAAGATATGCCAATAAGAACTTCCATACACGTTCTACAGAGGCGATTTCCATGTGTTCATTAGGCGTGTGCACGTCATGCAGATTGGGACCGAAGCTGACAGCGTCAACATTGGGGAGGGTCTTCTTTAAAAGACCGCATTCAAGCCCTGCGTGTATTGCTGTAATAACCGGTTCCTTTCCGTTAAGTTTTTTGTAAACATTAACGGCCGCATCTCGTACGGGTGAATCGGGGCTGTATTCCCAAGCGGGATATTCCGAAGCTTTTTTGAATTCGGCTCCGCAGCGTTCAGCTTGGATTCTAAGAACATCCACAATTTCGTCAAGGGCACTCTTTACGCTGCTTCGTACGGAGGTTGTAAATTTGATTCTTCCGTCGATCGCTTCCAAAACGCCGTTATTTAAACTTGTTTGAACAAGCCCGGGAATCTCCATGCTCATGTATTGAACGCCGTTGGGGATACCGGCCATAAAGTCTATGATGTTTAGGGTAAGCTCTTTTGTAAACATTTGACCGGAAGGATTTTGAGCCTCTGCTGCAGTAAGACTTAAAAGCTTATCCACGGCCCTGTACTCGCCCTTAAAATCGGCAGCCATTTTTTCTACAATCTTTAAAACGGCATCAGCATTTTCAACGGCTATAACCGCGTAAGCGTCCTTTGCAATTGCATTGTGCTTTGAACCGCCTGAAATTTCGACAATGTTGATTTTTTCGTTTTGCTTGATGTTGTACAAAACACGGCCCAAGAGCTTGATTGAGTTTGCCCTCTGCTTGTTTATCTCGATGCCTGAGTGCCCTCCGAGAAGACCGCCCACAGTAACTTTTAAGAATTTGCCCTTCGCAGCTTCCTTCTTTATATCGAAAAAGACATGAATATTGGCCCCTCCTGCACAGCTTACCAAAAATACACCCTCTTCTTCGGAGTCGATATTTAAAAGGCGTGTTCCTTGAAGGTTTTCTCCGGTAAGAGCCATCGCACCTCCCATTCCTGTTTCTTCTTCGGTCGTAATTAAGACTTCAAGAGGCGGATGGGGAATATCCTTTGAATCGAGAAGGGTAAGAGCGTAGGCTACGGCTATACCGTCGTCTCCGCCGAGGGTGGTCTTATCTGCATAGAGCATTTCGTCTTTTACAACGAATTTAATCGGGTCTTTTAAAAAGTCGTGGTTTGAAGAAGCCTCTTTTTCGCAGACCATGTCCATGTGTCCCTGAATAATAACCGTCGGAGATTTTTCATATCCTGCAGTTCCGCTCTTCTTTATGATAACGTTCATAGCCTTATCTTGATGTACTTCAAGATTTCTATCTTTTGCAAATTTTACAAGAAAATCGCTGACAGCTTTTTCATTTCCGGAACCTCTCGGTACCTGAGAGATCTCGTAGAACCATTTAAATACTTCTTTAGGTTCGGTGTTTTGTAATGGGTTCATTTTTGCCTCCAAATTATTTATGTTTTAGGCTCTTAGTATATTATAAAATACAAAAAAAAACAATATAGAAATTAATATACTTACCATGTGAGTTTAATTGTACTTATATAGGATAGGTTTTGTATATTTTTTGAGGATTTTTTATCATATCATGCAAGCGTTTTTCAATATGTTCCCAATTAAATTTTCCGGCTATTAAGTTTACCGGCTCATCCATAAAGTCTATATCATCAAAATAAGATAAGGCTTTTACAACAGATAGTATATTTACATTTTTATACTTCAATCGATAAAAGTCCAGCATTGCCTCTAATGAATATTTTGTTGATAAAAACGAAATATCAACAAAATCTTTCAACCGAGTACCGTTATCGGTAATTGCCGAAAGTTTCATGGCAATAACATCTTCAAAACTTGCTATCCGTATATTTTCTTCTGTAGACAATGGTTTTAGTAAAGGGTAATCATATTTGATACAATCAATAAATACACCATTTATTTCGCCTTTTAATGTATTATGAGCCTTATACCTCTCAATAAATCCGTATTCTTTTGATAAATGTTTATTAAGGTCTTGTACCGATATATCATTTTGAGTAAATAAATCCAAATCAATACTTTTCCTGTGTCCAAGCCTCAATGCAATGGAAGTGCCGCCAACTAAAAAGAATTGATCTATTTGAGAGTCTTTCATGAGTGTTCTTAATAATTCAAATGCAGTTTTCTCGACAGTGTTCTTTTGCAGCATAAAAAATCTTCCTTTTTTAAATCAAAAAGCAAACAAGACCAGTTCAATTCTTTTGGGGGAAGGTACGGAATTTGTACAACAATATTTTTTACCTTTTCAAAACCGCCGTAAAGTTGAAACATGGCATAATAATCCTCCGGTCTGCCGTATTCCAAGACGCGGGCGACAACAGTTTTTGCCATTATATTCCAATCCCAATCGGGAGCTTTTGTATCATACTCCCAAAGAATTGACTGAGAAATTTTTTCTTTTTTGTGGGTTTCATAATCTGCAAAAAACATATCATACCTCCCGAGTTCCAGTATAGCATATTTTTGTACATTTTTCCACACAGCAACAAAGCAAATAGCCGCAAATAAAAAAAAGATTTAGCTTCAAGTTTCCGATAATCGTTTGCCTGTAAGCTAAAAAGCTGTAAGCCATAAATTAAAAGAATCTTTCATCCAGCCGGCTACATCCATTCCGTAAACGGATTGTAAAATCTCTCCGGTTAAAATATCTTCTTTTTTTCCGAATGAGGCTATCTTTCCGTCCTTCAAAAAAAGGAGCTTATCGGCAAATTGAAGGGCCAGGTTGATATCGTGAAAGACTCCGATGACGGTCTTGTTTTCCGTTTTGCAAATATCTTTTAAAAGATAAATCAGCTCGGTTTGATTTTTTAAGTCCAGATGATTTGTAGGCTCATCCAAAAGAATGAGGCCGGGCTCTTGGGCAAGGGTTCGGGCAAGATAAACCCGCTGAAGCTGACCGCCTGAAAGTTCATCTATTTTCTTTTCGCGCAAGCTCCAAACGTCTACAGCCCTTAAACATTTTTCTACATAGGCCCTGTCGTTTTTTGAAAAAGAACGGAAAGACGAGTTTTCAAGACGGGCATAGCGTCCCATCATAACCGTATCGTAAACGGAATATGAAAAATATATTGAAGAGACTTGGCTTAAAAGAGCGATTTTTTTGGCTATATCCTTATGCTTTATATCTTTTAGATTTTTACCGTCTAAAAGAATTTCTCCCGAATAATCTATAAGACCTGCAAGGCTTTTTAAGAGAGTCGTTTTTCCGCAGCCGTTGGGACCTAAAACGCAAAGGCTTTCGCCCCTTAAAACCGAAAAGGAAATACCGTTTAAAACGGGTGTCTTTGAATATCCTGCATAAAGTGATTTTGCTTCTATCAGCGGATGCTCCATAAGAGTTAAGCCCTCCTCCGGCCTTTAAAGTAGACATAGCAAAAAAACGGAGCACCTGCGAGGGCGGTAATTGCTCCGACCGGAAGCTCTTGGGGCGACAAAATCGTTCTTGCAATCATATCGCAGAGCACCATTCCTGTGCCTCCTATACAAAAGGACATAGGTATAACTATCTTATGCCTTGCTCCGAATAATTTGCGCACAAGATGGGGAGCTATTAAATCTATAAAACCGATTATGCCAACAAAGGAAATTACGGCCCCTGTAAGGGCGGAAACCAAAAACAAAAGACTCCATTTAATTTTTTTTGTATTGACTCCCATGGTTCTAGCCTGTTCCTCTCCGAAGGTAAGCAGATCCATCTCGTGCGAAAGAAAGGTAAGAATCAAGGTGCCGCCCGCACAGATAGGCAGAAGTACATTAAAATTTTTTATGTTCTGGCTTGCAAAGCTCCCCATCTGCCAAAATATGAGCCGTGCCATTCCGTCCCTGTTAAGGGCGATTATGACGGTTATAATTCCGTTTATAAAAAGAGAAAAAACTATACCGGCTAAGATAATCGTCGAGTTTTCAAAATTTCTATCAACTAAGGCTGCAAATTTAACCGAAGTGTAGACTGTAAGGAGGCCTGCAATAGTTCCTGCAAGCGGAAGAGTAAAAGCGGGCATCAGAGGGAGAGTAAGCCCGGTCAAAATTACCAGAGCCGCTCCGAGGGAGGAACCGGATGAAACGCCCATGGTGTAAGAAGAAGCCAAGGCGTTCTTTAAAATGCTTTGCATGACTGCCCCGCTTACAGCCAATGCTCCTCCAGCCAAAAAAGCAACCAAAACTCTGGGCAGCCTTACATTCCAGACAATCGCAACAAAGGTTTCTTGAATACTTAAAATTTCTTTTTGAGCTATTTTTGAAAGGATGATTTTAATTATATCTTGGGGAGGAACAAAGACCGAGCCTATTCCTACTCCCAAGATTAAGACAAGGATGCAGGCTGCGATTGAGCCTGCAAGCTTGAATTGAAGTTTCATTATTTATAAACTTCGGGATAGACGGCCTTAGCCATTTCCTTTAAGGCCTTGATAATGTTGTGGTTAGGTCTTGAAGAGGAATTATTGTCAACAGCAAAAACCTGTTTACCCTTGACAGCCTTAAGAGAAGCCCAGCCTGATCTGGCCATTATTTCATCAATGGGGTTAGGAATATAGTTTACATTGGTCACGATCACATCAGGATCCTTTGCCAAAACCATCTCATCAGAAACAGCTACCCATTTTTTTTGGTCGGCAAGGATATTTTGAGCTCCGATAATTTCGATCATCTCATGGATAAAGGTATCGGTTCCCAAACTGTACATATAAGGAGCGGCTCCTATTTCAAAATAAACCTTTTTCTTTTTATCTTGGGCAATAGAAGCCCCCTTCTTTCGGACAGCTTCGATTTCCTTTTTCATGTTTGCAATAATTTTTGCTCCGTTTTTATCTTGTTTTACGACGGCAGCTATGTATGCAATATCAAGATAGATGGCTTCAATACTTGAAGCGGAAGGAATGTTTATAACGCAGATACCCGCATCTGTTAAGGGAGAAAAAGGAGTGTTTCCCTTTGCATTCGACATACCCGAAATAAAAACTACATCCGGTTTTAGGGCGATAAGTTTTTCGGCATCGGGCTTCATCATATCAAAGTATGGAATATCCTGCTTTAAAAGTCCGTCCTTTTGAGTGTTGGTATCGGCTGCAATGATCTTACCTGCTACACCCAAATCGATAAGGATTTCGGTGGTAGACGGAGCCATCGAAACGATTTTTTCAACCTTTGCAGGTAAGGTAATGGAAGCACCGGCCCTGTCCATCGTTAAATCAATCGAGGGAAGGCTTGCTTCTTTTGCTCCTCCTGCAAAAGCCATGGTGCCGGCTGCCAAAATCATGGTCAACACAAAGAAAATTTTCTTAAACTTTTTCATAACTACTCCTTAAAAAAAGTTTTTGAAGGAAGCCTCAGCTTCCTGAAAAAAGTTTTTTCACGCGGTTTGTTTACAAACCGCATAAAATAACCACGACGTTTGTCTGAAAGACAAACTCGAAGATAAACAGAGAGGCACTATTTGTGCCGAACTGTTTATCGAAACTCCTAAACAACTTATTTCCTATTGGCTAAGGCAACGATCCTATTCATCTCGTTATTGATGATCATGTAGCCTTCGTCAACACCCATACCGGGTTTTGCAAGCTGCTGGGCAGCACCGGCTGCAACAGAGCAGTTTACGATAACTTCGGCCGAGCGGTTGGTTTCGTTACATGTACCTCCGCAGTAGGCTCCGACTCCCTTTTCCTTGCAGTAAAGGATGGCTTCGATTGTGTTGTTAATTCCTCCGAGGTCTGGGGTCTTAATCTGAATCATGTGGCCTGCGCGGTTATCTGCAAAGTACTGAATGTCTTCGAGGGTGTTGCACCATTCATCGGCAACAAGCTCTACCTTTACGCCGTTATCGTCAAGGCTCTTTGTAAGAGCTGCAAGCACCTGCATCTGCTTTTCTCTGTCGCCCATATCCATGGGGCCTTCAATTCTAAGTTTAAAAGGAGCGGCAGCTTCTTCCAAGGTTTTAAGATAGGCAGTCATCTTGGGAACATCGTTATTTGTAAAGTCTCCGATTGTGCCGTATACATCAATGTGGAAGATAGGATTGTAGTTCTTGCAGGTTCTCATGGTTTCAACTCTGTTTTTGAGCCACTTAACATATTCCAAAAGTTTTTCACCGTTTTTACCGGTTTTTTCTTCAACATTGTTAAATAGACCGTGGGGGAGAACTTCAGCCTGCTTGATAATCATCTTATCGGCATTTAAGTAGCGGTCATCGCCCGACTGGGTGAAGATCGGGATTCTCTTTATTTTGCAGCCGGTCTTGTATTCGTCTACAACAACCTCGGCCATTGTTATGTGGCGGGCCTTTGCAACTGCATCAAGGATGGCTTGAGAAATACCGTAGCGGAGAGCCGTGTGCATTCTCTTTCCGTTTACTTTATGTTCTTCAAAGGTTTTGGCCATTTCTCTAAAGTTTGTAATTTCTTTTCCTACAAAGAGGGGCTTTATGTCCTTTTCGATTACGGGAATAAAGTCCTTTGCCAAAAAGAGGGGATCGCGTCCGCCTGCTCCGGAATACTGTACGGCAGCACAGTCGCCGTAGGCTACCTGACCGTCTTCAAGAACGAACATAACGGAAATAGCTTCACCTGCCTGTCTGATTGAGGTAAAGCCCTCTGTTACGGGTTTTCCGGTATAGAAAAATCCGTCATGACCTGCGCCCATCTTGATAGCCTTTTGGTCATCAAAATAGAATCCTGTTTTTCCTTCTGCGCAAACAACATCAACAATTTTCATCTTTATACTCCTATAAAAACTTTTTGCAGGAAGCCTCAGCTTCCGAAAAAAGTTTTTTCAAAGCGGTTTGTCTACAAACCGCATACAATAATGCGACGTTTTGTGCATGAGCACAAAACTCGGTCAGATAAACAGTGAGGCAGATGTGCCGAACTGTTTATCGAAACTCCTATATAATCCTACTATAATTTTAGTGTTTAGCCGGTCTTCCGACCAAAACGCCGGAACTTACGGCATAAACGTCATCAACCGACATCTGGAAGTCAACTTCCCTCTTATCGGCCTTGGCCCTCTCTTCAAGTTTTTCCCTGTTAAAGTCGAGAATATCCTTTGTAAAGGGGAGGTTTCCCGGCATCAGGTAGCGGATGCATCCGTCATTGTCGCGGGCAGGCATTACCTTTCCGGCATTGTACTGGGAAGGGGCAAAGGGAATATCGATTACACCGGCTTCAAAGGCCTTGATAGTGCCTTCAACCAGATCTCCATGTCCTATCTCATAGACCCTGTCCATAATACACTTTGTTTCTGCCTTGATAAGCTCAATTTCTTGGGCGAGAATTTTTGAATCGGGATAGCGTTGTCCCTTCAAAAGGTTCAAAACCATCTTAGTAGCCTTGATGCCTCCTGCATTGGCTTCCTTGGTAGGAATACCGAAGGCCTCATGCGGGGTTTTAACGATTACCTTTGTAGCTCCGGAAAGAGCAGCGGTTGTACTTCCCAAAGAAATAAGACCGTAGGCCCTGGACTCATCTGCGGGAAAGCCTCCCATCCATTGGTGGAAAACGGTAGTGATGCACGTATCCTTGTAGCCGAATTTTTTCATATAGTCCTTGGTGATTTCTCTCAAGGAAATTACGGCAGCAACGTCCTGTGTCATGTTTCCGCACATACCGTAGCCTACAGTGATGCTTTTGACACCCTGCTCTGCTGCAAGCAAGGCTTCGATAACGCCTACTGCAATAGCAACCGAGGGAGGCACGAGGGTTCCTGTAAGAGGACCGAAGGGTTCTCTATTTAGGTGAACTCCGTTTTCTTCATAAAAGCCTACCAGGCGGTCGGCATATTGCCAGCACATTATACTATGTTCGATTGAAACGGCCTTTGCATAGGGAACGTTGTAGCTTATTCCTCCGCCTTCATTGGAGGTGTATCCTCCGGCATGGATAATCTCTGAAAGGAGACGGGCATCGGGGGTTCCGTGTCTTGCCTGCAAGGGAAGGTTTACGGCTTCCAAAACTTGGCGGCAGGGACCTACACCCCAGTTTACGGCAGGAAAACCGTTCATTAAAGAGCGGCCGGCCCTCTTTGAAGCCTCAATACCGGCCTCACCCTCTTCATATCTATTTTGGCGCGTATAAGCGTCAATGGTACTCGGTAAAAAGTCGGCACCGCCCTCATCCTGTAAAAACTTTAATAGATTGATGTGTTCATCCAAAAGAGGAACACCGGCACGAGGCTGTGCCGTAGTAATGCCTTCTTTATCGGCTTGTTCAAGTTTAATTGCAAAGTTTTTTTCAGGCGGGATCTTCTTTAGATAATCGATAGACTCTTTTAAGTCAACATCCTTTCCCGTGGGCCATGTTTGGAGAATTTCTTCTCTCATCTCCATAAACTCTCCCTCAGGGATTTTTTTATTTTTCCATCTCATACTCTTGCTCCTAAAGTATAGTGGGGTTATTGTATCACAAAGCCATATAGAGCTTCAAGTGGGGCAAGAGTTTGAGATAAAAACCTTAGAGCTAAAGACTTTCTATTTTTTCGCGGCTTAAGCCGGTTCCCTCAACTATTTTATCGATATCGATTCCAAGCCGTTTAAAAGATGCTGCTGTTTCCAACTTTGCTTGATATGAACCTTCAGCTCGGCCTTCCTCTAAACCCAGCCGCCTAGCCTCATTACGTTCACATTCTACATACATCTCATATTTTTCGTTAGAGAGTTCTATTGCCATTCGCCTCTCTTCATCCGTTACCCTAAAGAGTGTCGCTTCTGCCATTCTTATACCCTCCTCTAATCTGCATAATTCTTCCAACATCCCGCTTTTTTTATCTTCTTCATAGTTGGTTAAAAATCTTATCCAAAAATCTTTTAGATTATACTCTTCTAATCTCTTTTTCATAGTATAAACTATTAGCTTGTTTAATTCAACATAAAGATATTGAATTACAGAACCTTCAGGCATCTTTACAAGCTCTGCGTTTTTAGGAACATCGCAGCCGAAAACCGAAAGGCTTATGGCGTACAAAAAATCGTCTTCCTTAGGCTCTGTCTTTAAAAAGCGCGAAGCCAGCCGCATAAGATACATTTGACTCCGCCTTGGATAGTTGGTTTTCCAAAATTGCTGCATTTCAAGGTCTACAAGAAGGCCTGTGTCGGTTTTAATTAAAAAATCAAGGCGGTAGGTTTCACCCGACGGTCTATCTCTAATGAGCTCGGTGTTTAGGATTTCGGCCTTTGTGATTTTACCGTAAGAATCTTCCAAAAAGGCATTTAAAAAGCTTATCAAAGCCTTGTTGCCTTCTTCGCCTTTGGAAAACATCAGCTTAAATACCCAATCGGTCTTGGGGTTTAAAATAGTTTTTTCATTATTCATACTGACTCCTATATTTCATTGCAGGTATTATCTTCTTACCTGCTTTCATTTAATTATAGGGTTCTAGGTTGAATAAATGGTAAAATTTAAAAAAACTTTTATTTTTTACTTCAAATTTTCCCTTACCCTTATCATCTCGTCGAGGCCGGCAACTTCGATGCTGTCCTCAGGCGGATAGAGGGCTCCTCCGTAATAGATTGCAGGGTTTGCCTTGGTAGAAGGTTCTTCCCTCCTCTTAAGAGCAGCAAAGTGAATTTGATCCGCACCTGTGAGCTTGATTATTTTTGAAGCGTTTTTTTCGGTAATGCCGCCGCCGGGCAAAATTTCGATTCGGCCCTTAGCTCTTTTTATCATTTTGGCAATCAAATCGGCACCCTCATAGGCTGTCGGCTCTTGCCCGCTCGTTAAAACTCTTGTAAAACCTAAAGAAATAAGCTCATCTAAAGCCTTTAGGGGATCGGGAACTACATCTATGGCCCTATGAAAAACCTTGTCCCTGCTGCCTGCAATCTTTATAAGAGTCTCGCACCTCTTTGCATCGATGGTTCCGTCCTTTTTTAAAAAACCGAACACAAGGCCGTCGGCTCCGTTATCTATAAAAAGTTTTGCATCTTCAATCATCGTTTTATATTCATAAGGAGAGTAAAAAAAGCCGGCAGCTCGGGGCCTTACCATGACCATAACCTCCAAACCTGTTTCTTTTTTAACCAGCCTTAGGGTGCCGAGGGACGGAGTTAATCCTCCCAAAAAAAGAGAAGAATTAAGCTCAATCCTTGAAGCTCCGGCCTTTTCAGCTAAAACGGCATCTTCAAAAGAGCCTGCACAAATTTCTATTTTAATTTTTTTCATTTAAGTACTCCTATACAATTATCAGGCGATTCAACGCTTTCTCATTTTAAAAAATGAAGAGGAAAAAGTCAACATCCGAGAACAGCTATTGTCAAGAAACAAATAAAAGGGTAAAATGGAAGCTATGAATAATAGCAATAAAACAATCCCTGTTCTTTTAAAAGAATTAAAAGACCTTGAGTCAAAATTGACGGAAGCTTATAAACAGCTTGGAAACAAACTTATCAAAGATACGGCCGATCCGGCTGCAGAAGCAAACGGTGTTTCCCTGGAAAATTTTCTTCAATGGCAAAGGCTGCACGATGAAAGAAAGTTTTGTACTGAAAGTGTTTTGGATATAAAAAATAATAATACCCGCCTTTCGGAACTGGACAGTTTTAAAAAACAGATAAAAGACAGACTCTCGGATACAAAAAAAGAAACCGAAAAACTAAAGGGAGATTTTTTACTCAAAATATACAAGGACTTTTTTCCACAGTGCGTAAATCTTTTTGATCCTCTATCTGCCGAAATACGCACAGAGGAAGCAAAAATACAGGAAGCCCAAGAAAGAATTGAAACCTTAAAGGCGGAAAAAAATGAAGCAAACTTTTTTGTCAAGCTCGGCCTCTCGGGCAAGATTTCCTCCCACGAATTAAAGATAAAAAATTCCGAAAAAAAGATTAAAAATATTTTAACAAAATCGGATATAAACATTGAAAATTCTCAAGAGGTAAAAGCCCTCTATGATGAAGATAAGCTTTTACCCGAACTTAAAAAAAGCTACGAAGAAATTTTAAAATTAGGCACCGATTTAAGCGACTCCGAAAACCGCCTTAAAATGATAGATGAGGAGGCCGGCTTTGTTACTCAAAAATTAGCCGATGCCGGAGCAGATAAAAATTCAAAAAAACGCATTGATAATTTTACAAACAGGATAAAAGAAATAGATGAAAAAATAGACCTTATTTCGGAATCTGCAGGTCTAAAATACACGGAAAATTTTTACTCTGTAGAAGGAGATTCGGCTTTAGGAGAAAATCCTTCGGATGAAGCTCTTGGAAAATATGCAGACTATCTAAAAAAAGCCGGTAAATACCGCAAAGAGATAAGCAAGGTAAAATACAATATAGAATTTTGTGAAGTAATGCAAAAAATTAAGGCGGAAGAAAATCATATCCAAAATCTTAACCGCACAATAAAGAATTGTGAAAACTCCATAAAGGAAGCCGAAAAGAAAATCAGCAATTCTGAAGCGGCCATCAAAAACTCACAAGCCAAAATAGCGGACTTGAAAGACTTCGCAGCCGGGCTTGAAGAAAAATTTTCGGGCAAGATCTCTGAAACGGTCTCGGAGGAAGAATAATGGCAACAAAAAAGGCTGTTTACGATGAGTCCAAAATAAAAACCTTAAGCTCCCTTGAACACATCCGTTTGAGAACGGGTATGTACATAGGCCGCTTAGGCGACGGCTCAAATCCCGATGACGGAATTTACATTCTAGTAAAAGAGGTTATCGACAACTCCATAGACGAGTTTATAATGGGAAACGGCTCCCGCATAGATATTCAGCAAGACGGAAACAAGATAACCGTCCGCGACTTCGGGCGGGGCATTCCTTTGGGAAAATTGGTAGAATGTGTTTCGGTTATAAATACGGGCGCAAAGTACAACGATGAGGTCTTTCAGTTTTCCGTCGGATTAAACGGAGTCGGAACAAAGGCCGTAAATGCCCTCTCGGAACATTTTAGGGTTGTCGCCGTAAGGGACGGAAAATACGCGGAAGCAATTTTTGAAAGAGGTAATCTTGTAAGCGAAAAAAAAGGGAACGCAAAGCCCGGCATCAAAAACGGAACCCTTGTCGAATTCGTTCCCGACACAAAAATTTTCGGCGAGTATAAATTTAACTTGGACTTTATCGAAAAACGGATTTGGAACTATGCTTATTTAAACTCAGGCCTTGTTTTAAGTTTTAACGGAAAGCTTTTTAAATCCGAAAACGGCCTTTTGGACTTGCTTGAATCCAATGTCGGCACAAACACCATCTATGAGGTTTGCCGCTACAAGGAAAAGCAGCTTGAGTTTGCATTTTCGCACACAAACAATTACGGCGAAACCTATTATTCCTTTGTAAACGGCCAATACACTTCCGACGGAGGAACCCACCTTTCCGCCTTTAAAGAAGGGCTTCTCAAAGGCATCAACGAATATTTTAGAAAAAGCTATAAGAGCGAGGACGTAAGAGAGGGAACTTGTGCTGCCGTTTCGGTAAAGATTCAAGCTCCGGTATTCGAAAGCCAGACAAAGAACAAACTCGGCAACACCGAGGTGCGCTCCTGGATAGTCAACGATACAAAGTCGGCGGTCGTAGAATGGCTTCAAAAAAATGCGGACTCGGCCGCAAAGCTTGAAAGCAAAATAATTGCCAACGAAAAGCTCCGCACCGAGCTAAACACCGTAAAAAAAGAAGCAAAGGCCGCGGCAAAAAAAATTGCCATAAAGATTCCGAAACTGAAGGACTGCAAATTCCATTTGGGAGACGGAAAATTCGGTGAAGACACCATGATCTTTATCACCGAGGGAGATTCCGCGACAGGAGCCATGGTTTCAAGCAGGGATGTTTTAACTCAGGCAATTTTTTCTCTTCGAGGAAAGCCCGAAAACATGTACGGCAAAAAGCGGGCACAGATATACAAAAATGCCGAGCTTTACAATATGATGATGGCACTCGGCATCGAAAACGACATCGAGGGCTTGCGCTATTCTAAAATCGTAATAGCAACGGATGCCGACAACGACGGCTTTCACATCCGCAATCTGCTTTTAACCTTCTTTTTAAGCTATTTTGAAGAGCTGGTTACCTCAGGCCGCGTATACATCTTGGAAACGCCCCTTTTCAGGGTGCGCACCAAAAAAGAGACATCTTATTGCTATTCCGAAAAGGAAAGGGATGAGGCTGTAAGCCGCTTAGGTTCATCTTCCGAAATTACCCGCTTTAAGGGTTTGGGAGAAATAAGCCCCAAGGAGTTCGGTCAATTTATCGGGGCCGATATAAAGCTCCTCCCCGTAACCGTTCAAACCCTAAAAAAAGTTCCTTCAATCTTGGAATTCTACATGGGCAAGAACACCCCGGAGCGCCGCAAATTTATCATGAAAAATCTTCTGGCCGAGATAGATGCTTAACTACCTCGCCGGCGATTAAAAGACCTGCGATCGAGGGAACCCATGCAGCCGAAGCCGGAGGGTTTTGCTTTATTGTACATTCACTTTTAGAATAAAGCACCTTCAAGTGCTTAACATTCCTTTTTTTTAGCTCGGTGCGCATTACCTTACAAAGAGGGCAGACGCTTGTCTTGTAAATATCTGCAAATTCAAAATCGGAGTTTAGGCGGTTTCCGCAGCCCATTGCCGAAATAAGAGGAACCTCATTTTTTTCGGCCTCAACGGCAAGAAAAATTTTGAGAGCAACCGTGTCCACGGCATCGACTATAAAGTCTAAACCATCAAAAAAATCTTCGCCTAAGACAGTATAAAAAGTATCGGGTAAAATAAAGGAATTGATTGCTGTTACCTTACATGAGGGACTTATATCGGCAATGCGCTCCCTTGCAACTTCGGTTTTAGATTTTCCTATGGTAGAATAGAGGGCATAAAGCTGGCGGTTGATATTGCTTTCCTCTATCTTGTCGCCGTCAATTAGGATGAGTTCCCCTGCCCCATTTTGGGCGGCACCCTTTTGAGACACCTCGTTCCGGGCCACACCGCTTCGGGCAAGAGCCTCGGCAGTATAGCTTCCTACTCCGCCGAGGCCGAAAACAGCAATACGGGTATTTTCTATCTTCTTTAAATTTGATGAACCGATAAGAGGTTCAAACCTCGATAAAAAACTCATGGCAAAAATTCAATTTCTAAAAATCTTAAAAGCCTATCTAATCTTAAATAGAATTCCTAAAATCACAATAGTAATTAAAATTTGAATAATTACAAAGCGGATCAAAACTTGAGTCGGCGACCATTGCAAATTCTTTTTCATGTGGTCATGGAGGGGAAACCTGATGTTTTTAAAAATACGGATTTTAAAAAAGCGGAGCATAACCACCTTTAAAATACCCGTTCCTCCGTTTATGAGGATAACGCCGCTCGTCATCAAAAGGATGAAGGGATTGCGTGAAATAATTACGAGAACTCCGATAAAAAAGCCGAGAGCCCGCGAGCCTGCATCCCCCATGAGAACCTTACTAGGATAGGCATTGTGCCAAAGATAGCCCGTAAGCACTCCACAGAGGGTAAAAATCATAACAGCCCATTTTGCTCCTGTGCTGATATTGGGAACCAAAAGATAGGCCGCAACCTTGATATGACCCAAAACAAAATAAAAAACTATACCCAGAGAAACAAGGGCCAAGAGGATGAGAGTTCCTGAAAGACCGTCCACCCCGTCGGTACAGTTTGTCGTGTTAATCGAAATCCATAAAATAATTATCGAAACGGCAAAGAACACAATAGGAGGCACTTCGACAAGGCTGGAAGTAAAGGGAAGCCAAAAGGAAACTCTTCCCTCAAAATAGATATAAAAAATAACAAGGGCTGTTACAGCCGATAAAATAAAATCCAAGCTGCCCTTTAAATATTCTCCCCAAGATTTTTCGGATTTATCATCCAAAAAGCCTGTCAGCATAACGGCAAAGGTTATCCCCAATATGAGAATCTGAGTAATAGTCGGTTTAATCAATAAAAAAACGCAAACTACAAAGATAGAAATAAAAACTACTCCGCCTCCTGTGGGTTTTCCCACAGCAGCTTCCGGGTTTACGGTAAACTCCCGCCCCCTGTCTTTGGGTAATTTGGAATAAAATTTAGGCAATAATAAGACGGTAATTAAAAAGCCTAAAAACAAGCCTAAAGAAATTAAAACGGCATAGGATTGTAAAAGTCTCATAGGCCCGAAATATGGGCCGAGCAATTCTGCAATATGATATAACATTCGCTTATTATAGCAAATTTTGATGGATTGTGTCTATCTTGTTTATATTGTAAAATTTATGTATATTTGAGCAATGTTAAACTATATAAAGAAAATAATTGCAGGTATTGCCGTCGGCATTGCAAATGTTATACCCGGTGTTTCAGGCGGAACCATAGCCGTCGTCTTCGGGGTTTATTCCGATCTTATAGGGGCAGCAAGCCTTAATGTCAAGACCATTAAGGCTAATTTTAAAACCTACCTCTGCCTTTTCGGAGGTATGGGCCTAGGGATCCTCCTTTTTGCCCGATTTTTTAAACTTGTTTATGAAAAGTTCCCCATACAGACAAACTTCTTTTTTATAGGCTTAATTGTAGGAAGCATCTTTATAATTTTTGACCTTGTACGCGAAAAAGAGAGTTCTTTTACAAAGGCCTCTAAAATCCTTTGGTTTTTTATCGGTTTAAGCCTGATGCTTGCCCTTTACTTTTTTAAGGGAGCCTCCGCTTATTCAGCCTCTGCAATAGAAACCTTAAGCCTCGGCAGTTTTTTGTTCTTATTCCTTGCAGGTTTTGCAGGAGCTGCCGCAATGGTCATTCCCGGCATATCCGGTTCTTTTCTCCTTTTGATAATGGGGGCTTATTACACGGTGATTAAGGCCCTTACCGACCTTAACATTCCTATAATGATTCCTGTAGGCCTAGGAGTCCTTGCAGGCATCATCCTCTCTGCAAGATTAATCGGCTTTTTGATGGAAAGGTTCCCCAAGATAACCTATGCCTTTATTTTAGGCCTCGTTGCGGGCTCAATCAGGCATCTGGTTCCGGACGGCTGACTGCATCCTTCGATGAGGCCGGCGGCGGTCCTCTGTATGCTTGCAGGCTACGGCCTGATAACGGTTTTTGAAAAGATAAACAAAAAATAGTCATTCGACATTTGGTACTTGTCATTTATCACTCGGCATTTACCCTGCCCGATTGACTTAACCGTCAATTAAAGTTATCATACAGCCCCGATGGAGATTTAATATGTCACATAAAAGAGTTTATCAAGTTGACGAAAAAGTTCCTGCGGGGCTTTTCTTACCCTTAAGTATTCAACATACATTTGCAATGTTCGGTGCCTCGGTTTTGGTTCCCATTATCTTCGGAATTGACGCAGGCATAGTTCTATTTATGAACGGGGTCGGCACCCTCTTGTTTATAGCTATAACAAAGGGAAAAGCCCCGGCCTACCTCGGCTCAAGCTTTGCCTTTTTAGGGCCTGCTACCCTGATTATTTCTTCAATAGGCTTTCAATATGCCCAAGGGGCCTTTATAGTAACGGGTCTTCTAGGCTGTCTCATTGCTTTTATAATTTATAAGTTCGGAACCTCATGGATAAACATAATCCTTCCGCCCGCAGCAATGGGCTCTGTGGTTTCCCTCATCGGTTTTGAGCTCACGGGACTCACAGTAAGGGGAGGAACCATCGGGGCAAACATCATGACGGAATCGGCCTCACGGGGAGACATAATAGTCTTTTTTATCACGATAGGGGCAGCCGTTCTGGGCTCCGTTCTTTTTAAGGGCTTTTTATCAACAATTTCCATTTTAATTGCAAGCATTGCAGGCTACATAGCCGCAATCTTTTTCGGTATGGTAGATTTTTCTATAATACGAGAAGCCGGGCTTTTTACGGTTCCTCATTTCCAGTTTCCCAAATTCGACCTTATGGCCGTCATTACAATGCTTCCCGTCTTGCTGGTTATCACAAGCGAGCACATAAGCCATCAGGTAGTAACCTCCAACATAGTAGGAAGAGACCTTTTAAAAGATCCGGGCCTTCACAGGAGTATCTTTGCCGATAACTTTTCGACAGCCCTTTCAGGCCTTGTCGGAGGAGTTCCCACCACAACCTACGGTGAAAACATAGGCGTTATGGCGGTTACAGGTATTTACAGCGTCTATGTAATTGCAGGAGCAGCAATAATTTCGATCTGCATGGCCTTTATAAGCCCCCTTGCAGCCCTGATCCGCACCGTGCCCGGGAATGTCATAGGCGGCATAACCTTCCTTCTCTACGGAATGATAGGAGCCTCAGGCATCCGCCTTTTGGTAGACTCAAAAGTAGATTATTCAAAATCAAAAAACCTCATTCTGACCTCGGTCGTCTTTACCACAGGCTTAAGCGGCCTCAGCATAAAATTCGGCGAAATCGAATTTAAGGGAATGGTACTAGCCTCCCTCGTTGCCGTTATCTTAAGCTTTATCTTCTTTGTCTTTGAAAAACTGGGAGTGCTGGAAGAGTAGAAGATTGAAGGTATTATCAAAAAGTCGGAAAAAAAACATAAACACTTTGTTTTTTTGCTAAAAGCTGCTATACTGAATATATAATCTTAACTTAGGAGAGAAACATGAAAAGAAGACTTATTTTTTCACTTATGGTGCTCGTACTGATATTTTCGGTACAAGGATGTTTTTTGTTGGACCAGTCAACCATGGATACGCCGAAACCGGCCCCGATGACATTGGATGTCGGAAGCCGAATAAACGGTAAAACGATTGTTTGGGTTAACACAAAGGGTGATTCTTGGCGCTTTTTAGCTATCGGAGCACCTTCCAAACCTATACAGTGGGCCAATGATGCAAGCAGATTTTTAAACGATAAAAATATGGCTGCAGATATGGGAAAAGGAAAAGCTAATACCTTATATCTAACAGGTGAATTTAGTTCTCACGCGCACACAGTATCCAATAATGCAGCTCATTATTGCAGATCAGTCGGAGGCTGGCTCCCCTCGCGTGATGAGGCCGAAAAAATTATTCCTTTTGCAAATAAAAACTTTTGGACTTCAACCGCCGAAAAAACATCAAAAGCATTTTATTATGATATAACAACAAGAAGCTTTAAAACGGAATTTAGAAATGAAAGAGACAAGATTGTAACCATACCTGTTTACTACCTTGATTCAAACGGAAATGAGGTTAATCCTTAAAGATTAGACCGCTTGGAATTCCCGAGTATAAGGCTGTTCAAAAAATTTGAACAGCCTTTTTTTAATTCTTCCTAAAAATATTTACCAAGTTTACGGTTATAGGAATCGTGCAAATTAAACCTATACTCCCTGAAACAGCCCGCAATATCTCGGCAGATAAGAGTTCCAAGTTTATAATTTCCGTAAAGCCGTTGGAAAAAATTATAAAGAGCAAGAGCACGGGGATAGATGTACTGACATAAGCAAGAACCAGAGTGTTTGACATAGAACCTATAATATCCCTGCCTATATTCATTCCTGATTTTACAAGCTGCTTATTCGAAATCTTAGGACTTACAGAAATTATTTCCCACATTGAAGAAGAAATAGACATGGCGACATCCATAACAGCCCCTAGGGAACCTATCATAATACCTGCAAATAAGAGGCCCTGATAATCTATCTTGCAGTATTGAGGCACAAAGGCCAGCATTTGAGCATCCTCGTTTCCAAGGCCTGAAAGCCTTAAAATTTTTCCTGCAACAAAGGCAAAAAGGCCCGCAATAATAACGCCGCCTATGGTTCCTAAAATAGCCGTATAGGTCTTTTTATTCTTCCCCGAAATTATAAAAAGAGTAATGACCGAGGCAGAGCTGCAAATTATAACAGCCCAAAGCAGCGGTTTATTTTTTAATTTAACCGCGAAGCACGCCAAGGACGCAAAGAATTTGAAAGAGTCTTCGTAAGATATTCTTTTATAATACTTTGCGGTCTTTGCGTTCCTTGCGGTTTTATTAAACGGTGTGAGAAGATTGTACTGTGTAGGTGATTGTTTTAATTTAACCGCGAAGCGCGCGAAGGACGCCAAGGAATTTGAGGGAGTGTGAGGGCCTTGTCCAAAAAACTGTGTAAATGCTTTCTTTTAATTTATCAAAAAGGAACCCTTTTGTCAAATAGTATAGCAAATTGATTAACGGCAAGAGGCCAATTCCTTATAGGCATCGTCCACCTTTTACTCGCATTCCGTATCGCAAGATACATCACTTTATATATCGAATCATCGTCCGGAAAGCTTGATTTATTGCGAGTGATTTTTCTTAAGCTGAAGTTTAACGATTCAATCGCATTCGTCGTGTAAATAGCTTTTCGGATTTCTTGGAGGATAATTAAAAAACTCACTTAGCTCATTCCAATTCCTCTGCCAAGCTGCTTTAATCATTGGATACTTGTCATCCCATTTCTTTCCAAAATCTTCAAGAGCTTCAGCGCCGCTTTTTTCATTTATAGCTGAATATACTTCTTTCAAGTCTTTGCATACAGCTTTAAGGTCTTTGTAAGAAACAAATTTGGTAGAGCTTCTAACCATTAAGTGCCGCTGAATGTCACGGCAACTCATACCGTATGAATACATCGAAATGATCTGATCGTTGAATAAGGGACTGCGTTTCTCATGTTTTGGTATAATAACAGGCTCAAATGTACTGTTTCTGTCTCGCGGTACATGTATATTGGTAGTACTGTTATCATCCAAAATTACAGTCTTCTCACTATAGCCGTTACGGCTGTTACCCGAATTATCCCCTGCATTATCGTGCTTAAGATAACCAAGATGTTCATCCATTTCTGCCTGCAATACCCGCTCATAGAATCTACTAGTAAGCTGTCTCAAGATTCCATCACATCCGTTAAGTTCTTCTTTTGTCATTCCATGAAAATCGAGTTGGTCAAGCATCAAATCGATTACATCTTTTTCTTTGTTCTTTCTTTTGGCTGTCATAATATTTCTCCTAATATATCATTTTTCAGCCATTTACACAATTTATTTTACAGGGTCTCGTATGTATTCTTCTGTTTCTGGAATTACAATTACTTCTTTCAAAATATAAAACCTCCATATTTGTCTACAAAAAATATTATATAAACTAAATAATATTGTTCTTGTTTATTATTTAAATAAATATTTAAAATTATTTTTCAATACAATTTTTTAATACCTAGGTCATACCCCCTCCTCCAACGCAATTAATTCTATCAAAACACAAAAAGCCCGTACAAAATAAATTTGCACGGGCTTTTAAGTTAAAATAAACGCATGTAAAAACAACAAATAAAAAATCTTCAAGCGTTGTAAATATATAAACCGATTTAATTGTAGAATAAATGTTTAAAGTAAAAAGATAACTTGAATTAATTACATTATTATCCGGCTGTATGAACTGACCCCATAAATTAGGACACCTTTTGGAGGTGTACAGATGGGAAAAATAGAGAAGTACAGTATTGACTTCAAACTAGAAGTTGTAGGAAAATATGAACGAGGAACATGCGGCTACAAAAGACTCGCCAGAACATACGGGCTTTCTCGAGATACCGTACGCGATTGGTGTCTAAATCCACGTCTGCATGAAATAACAACTATGACTCGGAAAAAGAAAATTAACAACGAAGAGTGCGACCTTGAATATTATAAAACGGCTGCTCTTTTTTGGGAAACCTATGCAAAGAATATCGAAGCGGAACTTGCAAAACAAGGTAAAAAAAAACTCGTTTTGAAAACGATGGAGGACTGCCTATCAATAGCACCGCACACGAAGATACGGAAATTGTGTAAAGTTGCAGGAGTTTCAAAGTCAACATTCTATTATAACCGGAAGAACGACAGTCAGGCACAGAAGGATGCACAAATCGTAACTTTGCTTAAGAAACTGCCCAAGGAAGTCCTATTACGGCGAGGAAACAAGGCGAAAGCGAATATTATAAGACAAAAATTCGGTGTTCTTGTGAATCACAAGCGCATCGAGCGTATTTGCCGAGCATATGGCCTTCTTGCGAAGAATAGAAGAAGAAAGTTTCCTAAACATTATTACGAGCAGCGCAAGCAAAACAAGCAAAACCTACCTGAGAATATTCTGAATCGTCAATTCTATGCAGCAGAACCGCTTAAAAAACTCTGTACGGATGTATCATATTTTCGTACCACAAAAGGATGGTTGTATCTAAGTCCTGTGCTTGATTTATATAGAAATCAGATTAGTGCATACCACATGTCGACTCATAATGATGAAAAACCGGTTATGGATATGTTGGATAAACTTCCATGCCTTGAACCCGGAGCGCTTCTCCATTCCGATCAAGGCGCAGTATACACTTCCAAAGCATATACAAATCGCCTTAGGGAAAAGAAAATCATTGAAAGTATGAGCCGTAGGGCAACCTGCCGGGATAATGCCTGTATGGAACATTTTTTCGGAACTCTCAAAATAGAAAGCGGATATAACGAGCTAATAAAAATCAGAACTCCGACAGAACAAGAAGTGAGAGCTCTGATTGACAATTTTATAAAATATTACAATAATGAGCGTATTCAAAAGAATCTCGGCTGGCAGCCGCCGGTCGAAAAATATGCTTAAACTGTCCTAAAATGTGGGGCAGTTCACACCCACACGGGGGGGAGCTCTCTGTTTCTTCGGATAAGCTAAAAGCAGAACTCACAATAAAGGATAAACAAAGTATAAAACTTACACTTAAGTTTGTTAGTGTAACAGGTACACAACTTACAATCGATTATGACGGCTCAGTAAAAAGGGTTTTTATCATGAAAAATGGGACATCCATCCCAAAAGGCTCAAAGGTAGATGCAGGCACAGAGATTGTTATTGAAGCAAATTTATCGGCGGGCATGGTTATAGATAAATGTCTGGTAAACGGTAAGCCGGTCTCAGGCGAAATAATGATGGGCTCTCTTATCTATAAGGTAAACAGGGCGGATGCAGACAGCAATAAAACCCTCAAGTTCAGCTTTACCGAAAAAACACCTTCCAAAGGAACCGTTCACTGGGATGCGGAAAGCCCCATGACATGTTTCACAGCAAACCAAGGATACATAAATAACGGGCAACAAGTACAAGAAGGGGCCGAGCTTAACTTTTATGCCAAACTTCCTCAAGGAAAAGTAGTAGATAAGTGGATGGTAAACGGCCTTGAAGTATCAAGCGGCTCAGATAACAGACCTAACAGATTTCGACTTACCGTAAAACCTGAACACTTTGTAAACGGTAAGATTACTATAGGCTATACAGTAAAAGATCTGGCTCAGACAAAGGTAAACTTTGATGACAACATAAGGTGTTCTGTAAACCGAAATGGAACAGACATTAATGTAGAATCCGGAACAACTATTGTTTATGAGTGGGAATCTATAGACTTTAAAGCTCTGGGTATGCCTTATTCCGCTGTTAAAGGCTGGAAGATAAATAACGAGGAGCCTCAAGGCTGGAATGGGCAAGAAAACAACCTGTTCGATTTTACGGTAACAGAAGCATATATCTCACAAGCCTTAGGCGGTGCCATAAGGGTAAGCTGCGAGCTTAAAGAAGGCTTAAAAAGTGCAGCTTTGGACTTCGATACAGAAAAGATAAAATGCAAACAACAATATGGAGATGAATTTAATTCAGGCCTAAGAGTTTATGCAGGTGTCAGACTTGAATTTAATGCTCTTTTATCCGGCTCGGAAGAAGTAAAAAGCTGGAAAATTAACGGTATTGAGCATGAAGACAGTGCAAGCTCTCTGTTTTACTATACTTTAAAAGATGAAGACCTAAAAGGCGATAAGTTTACAGTAGAAATAGTGCTTAAATAATTTTTAAGTAATTATCCTGCAAAAAAAGCGGCCTGCACCTAGGTGCAGGCCTTTTTCTTAAACTTATTTCAAAATCGATCACCCCTCTTCAATCAACCACTCCCCGACGGTCTTTTCTTCAGGGTCAAAACTGACGCCTATAAGTACTATTCTTTTGTTTTCGGCCTTGAATCTTTCGGCATAGTTTTTTTCTTTGATTTGTTTTAAGGCGGCTTCGGCACCTTCTTTCAGTTTAAACTCAAATATGTAAATAGCTGAGTCCGTTTTTATTACGGCATCCGTTCTGCCGTTAGCGACAGGTATTTCAAGCTCGATAAACTGTCCCAAGAGGGCAAAGACCAAGTATACGCAGACTTGAAAATTATGCTCCCTCAGAGCGATGCTTTCACCGGTATTCTTTTTTATATTGTCGTAGGGAAGACTTGCCATTATCGACTTTAGCCTTTGCATAAACTCTTCTACCCTGCCCGCAATTATATCCCGATAAAATTGGGCTATGCAAAAAGGCCCTTCCGCATAAACCACATTGCAATAATTGGGGAAAAGATTATACAAAAAGCCGTAACGCACTTCATCGTTAGGGAAGCCCAGCCTGTAAAGCTGCAAGAGCTTATCGTAACCCTTAATCGTCAAATAACCTGCTTGAAACAATACGGGGATTTCCGAACCGGCTTCGGCCCTGTAATCGGATAGACCGGCCGAGGTCATTTCCACATTGCCGTCAAGGTTGGGAATGTGATAATCGCTGCGCTTTAAGGAGTTTACCAAAAAGGTCGGTGTTCCCGTTGCAAACCAATAATATTCAAATTGATTACCGAAAAATACATTGAGTAAGCTGAAAGGATTGTACATTCTTTCAGTATCGGGCGAAAAGCAATAACCGTCATATTTTTGCTGTAGGGTTTTGATACAGGCCTCATAGCTTAATTCGTTGGCTTGGGCCAGGGCCTTTATTTCGGGCTCAAAGGTTTTTAACAGTTCGGTATGAGTTATTCCGCAGATGCCTGAAAATTGAGGCGTTAGACTTATATCGTTTAAGTTGTTTAAGTCGCTGAATATGCTGACCTTGCTGAATTTTGTCACCCCCATCAAAAAAGCCATACGTATATATTGGTCGGAACTTTTTAAAACCGAGTAAAAGGATTTTAGAACGGCACGGTACTCGTCGTTCAGACTTTGATTTTCCATAGAGTATAAAAGAGGCTTATCATACTCGTCGATCAGTACAACCGCCTGTTTTCCCGTTTTTTCATAGGCTCTTTTTAAAAGACCTTCAAAGCGTTTTGCAAAATTATCCTCAGCCCTGGATGTACCATATTTTTCTTCCAAATCGGACAAAAACACATTAAAATTGGTATTCAAAGCTTCAATATTGTCATATTTTCCGACATTAAAGTCCAAGTAAAAAACGGGATACTCCTGCCAAATTTCTCTTTTTCCCTTTTCGGCTTCTTCAAGTTTTTCGATTGCGAGGCCCTTAAACAATTCTTTTTTTCCTAAAAAATAAGCTTCCAATGTCGAAAGAAAAAGGCTTTTTCCGAACCTTCTCGGGCGGCTTAAAAAATAAACACGTCCTGTAGAGGCTAATTTATAAATATATTCGGTCTTATCTACATAGAGATAATTATCATCACGCAATACCTTAAAACTCTGTACGCCTATCGGCAGCTTTCTACTAAAATCCATCATGACTAATAGTCTAGCACAAGGCTGATAGCTTGTCAATTATCGGACCTTTTTGCTATAATACCCTCATTATGGAAAATTCACAACTGATTGAGAGCTTTGAAGCTCTTTTTAATGTAATTAAAAGATTAAGAGACCCCGGAGGCTGTCCATGGGATATAGCCCAAACCCCGATGAGTATGCGCCGACCCCTTTTGGAAGAGGCCTATGAGGCCGCCGATGCAATAGAAGAACACAAGGCTTCCGGTAAGGATGCCGAGCATGTAAAAGAAGAACTTGGAGACATCCTTTTAAACGTACTTATGATTTCTTATATGTACGAACAAGAAGGGCTTTTTTCGTCTGCCGATATTATGAAAAATCTTACAGAAAAACTGATAAGAAGGCACCCCCATGTTTTTGGAGAAACCGAGGGCTATGAAGGCCCTGAAAGCGATAAAAAGGCTTCAACTCCCGAATCGGTTTTAAACCAATGGGAAAACATAAAGGAAAAAATCGAAAAACCTAAAACCGAATCGATTTTGGATTCCATTCCTAAAAATTTTCCGCCGATGCTTCGGGCCTTAAAGATTTCGAAAAAAGCTGCAAAGGCAGGCTTTGAGTGGAACGAAATCGGAGGCGTCATCGAAAAAATAAAGGAAGAAACGGCCGAATTTGCCGAAGCCGTTAAATCGGGCTCAGAGTCCGCTATGGAAGACGAGATAGGAGATGTCTTTTTTGTTGCAGTAAACGCTGCCCGATTTTTAAAGATAGATCCCGAAATGGCCCTCATGCATGCAAACAGAAAATTTGAAACCCGTTTTCGATTCGTCGAATCCGAAATGAAAAAAAACGGCTTTGACCTTTTGCCTGAAAATTCTGAAAAAATGGAAGAATTTTGGAATAAGGCTAAGCTTGAAGAAAAAGCTAAAAACTAACACCGCAAAACTCTTTTTTTTGCTTTTACCGGTTACTACTTTTTCGGTACGATCTTTACAAGCTCAATGTCAAAAATCAAGACTGCATTGCCGGGAATTATAACCGTATTGCCTTGGGCAATCCCCTGCTCTCCATAGGCCAATGCCGGCGGAACATAAAGTCTGAATTTTGCATCCTGGCTCATCAGCTTTAATCCCTCTCTCCAACCCGGAATAACTCTCGATAATTGAATCTTTACGCTTGATCCGCTTTTATATGAATCATCAAAAACCTTTCCGTCTACAAGTTTTCCGATGTAGTTTACTTCAACCTCGTCATTTTCCGAAGGATAGAAATCTTCCTTACCCTTTGAAAGCACCTCATACTGTAAACCTGATTCGGTAACTATAACGCCCTCTTTAGCCTTGTTTTTTTCAAAAAAGGCATTGGCCTCTTCAAGGGCCTTTGCAGCTTTTTCCAGCTGAGCTATTTGAAAGGCTTGGTTTATAATCATCTGAGCATCTTGAATATCTTTTTCATTAAAGTCCTTAGCCATCGCCTCATTATAACCTTTTAAAATATGCTGAGGATTGAGTTTTATACCGTCTTGCTTCACGGTTTGTGCTATAATAACCCCGAATGCATAACCGACTTCATTTTCGGTTACAGATATTTTTTCCGCCTCGGCCGAGGTTTTTTCTGAAGAAGCCTCAGATTCAGCTTTTTTATCCTTACAAGCCGTAAACATAAAAAACAGACAAGCACAGCATAAAATAAGAGTAAAATTTTTAATAAATTTCATAGAATAAATCCTTATAAAAATTGAATGTAGAAGGGTAAGATTACCAATCTTTTAAAAAACAGTCAATAGCTGGACTTTTATAAAAAATATGATATAATTGATATAGTACAATTTAATACAAAGGAGAGTCTCATGGCTTCATTTAAAATAACCTTTCCTGACGGAACTCAAAAAGAATTTGTTCATCCTGTGTCGGCACGTGAGCTGGTGCAATATTTTCCGGCCTCCCCTGCTCCTATAGTAGGCATAAAGGTCAACAATTTAGTACTACCCTTAAATAAAACCATCGATGTACAATCCAAGATAGAGCCGGTAACCTTAACGGACCGTGAGGGCTCAAATTTTTACCGAAGGACACTCTGCCTTATTTTGGCAGCAGCTGCAAAGGAACTCTATCCCGGCTTAAGGCTTTTAATGGGGCACAGTTTGGATTACGGTTATTATTACACCCTCGAAGGAAAAAATTCATCTAAGGTAGACTTTAAGGCTATCAAGGCAAAAATGGATGAGATGGTAGCTCAAGACATGCCTATCGATACCCATTGGCTTTCCTACGAAGAGGCTTTGGAGAAATTCGAACACTCAAATCAGCCTGACACCTATAGGCTTTTAAACTATACCAGCAAGCCTCGCATTTTAATAAACCGTTTAGGCAGCTATGAAGACCTTTATTTTCAGCCCCTCATGGATAGAATAGGAGAGGTTAAGGTCTTTGATGTAATGCCCTATGATAACGGCTTTTTACTCAGGTTTCCGAGGACCTCATGTCCTACAAAACTTTCAGAATTTAAAGACATACCCCATCTTTTTGAAATTTATAAAGAGTATAAACAATGGGGAAAGCTGGTAGGCGTTTCCTCGGTAGGTCAGCTAAACGATTTAATTACTTCAAGAAAAATAAAAGATTATGTCGAGATTACCGAGATACTCCAAAACAATAAACTCGCAGAAATAGCAAAAAAAGTAACGGCTAAAAAAACAGCACGGGTAATCCTGATAGCAGGGCCATCCAGCTCAGGAAAGACTACCTCCGCCAAAAAACTTTCAATGCAGCTTAAGGTCCTTGGTTATGTGCCTAAGGTTATAAGCCTTGATGATTTTTACCTCGGCATAGCCAAAACGCCGAAAAAAGAAGACGGGCGGCCCGACTTTGAATGCGTTGAAGCCTTGGACATTGAGCTTTTAAACGATGTACTCCTCCGCCTTTTTAAGGGCGAAACAGTCGAAATGCCCTCCTACGATTTTAAGGTGAGCAGCCGCCGTCCTGAAGGCAAGATGTTCACTCCCGAACAAAACACCATCTTTATACTTGAAGGAATACATGCTCTAAACGATAAACTTACGGCAAAGATAGACGAGTCATTAAAATTTAAGGTCTACCTTTCAGCCCTGACCCAGCTTAATTTGGATGACCATAACCGCATTCCGACTTCGGACAACAGACTTATAAGACGCATAGTACGGGATGCCCAATTTAGAGGCAGCCCTGCAGCAAGGACAATAGGAATGTGGGGCGATGTAAGAAGCGGAGAATCAAAATATATTTTCCCCTTCCAAGGAAACGCCGATGCAGTCTTCAACACAGCCCTGGACTACGAGCTTTCAGTCTTAAAGGTTTATGCAGAACCTCTTTTAAAGGCTGTAAAGCCGAATCAAAAGGAATACAACGAAGCATCGAGACTATTAACCTTTTTAGGAAACTTTTTACCTCTTCCGGCCGGTTTTGTGCATGGACAATCCATATTGCGAGAATTTATAGGAGACAGCGATTTTTCATACAGCTAGACCTTTTCATACGTAGTGCTAAAGGCAAAAATTCAGCCTCGTAGACTAAAAAAAATATTTATGCTATAATGCTCAAACATATGAGTAAGAAATTTGTTTTTTCCGCAAAAGAAGTTGTCGTTTACCCGGGTCAGGGTGTTGGTACTGTCACCGATATCACCAAAAAAGAGATAGCCGGCGAAGTTATAGACTATTATGTTATTTATCTGGCTGACTCCGATATGACGGTCTTAGTTCCTATTACCGGAATCGATAATCTTGGAATAAGGCGCATAGTAACAAAGACAGAAGCTGAAGCAGCCCTCAAATTCCTGTCTGAAGATTTTGAACCCATCCCCATAGATTGGAAGGCACGCTATCAAATGAATATGGATTTATTTAAAAGCGGAAAAATCTTGGACACAGCCTCTGTTGTACGCTCCCTCTACCAGCGCAGCAAAACAAAGGAGCTTCCCATTCAGGAAAGAAAGCTCTACGACTCAGCCTATAGAATTTTTCAAGACGAAATAGCAGCAGCATTAAAGATGACGAAAACCGAAGTAGAGGCATCCATACACTTACACCTTGAACCGCTCGGCGGCCCGATAGAAAAATTCAAAGATGAATATGATGATGACGATGACGACTTAATCGTAAATGAGGATGAAAGACTTGACGATGACGATATGGATGAAGACGACATAGAAGATTCGGATATGTATGAGGACGATTAAAAGTTTAGGCTTTGCAGCTGTAATAACTGCAGCGGGCAAATCCCAACGGATGAATTTAGACACAAAAAAAGAATATTTAAAATTACCTGAATACGGAGAGGACGTTACGGTTCTCTCCGAATGTCTTTTAAAATTTTTGCAAACAAAGCTGTTTGACGTAATAGTTATCACTGTTCCCTCCAGCGATATTTCAAAAGCCGAAAGTTTAATTTTTAAAGATAAGAGAATAGCAAAAACTCTGCTTGAAAAAAATACAAAAATAATCTTTGCAGCCGGTGCCGATACAAGACAGGCTTCCGTCTTTAAGGCACTTGTTAAACTTGAAGAACTTAAAGAAAAAAACGAAGCCGATTTTAACTTTGTATTAATCCATGACGGGGCCCGCCCCAGGGTCAGTCCTGAGCTTATAAAATTCGTTTCTGATGAGTTAAGCAAAAACGGAGCGGTAATCCCCGGCTATCAAGCCGTTGATACGCAAAAAATAGCCGACAAATCCGGTAAAATAACCCGGCACCTCAAACGCAGTTCCGTATTCTCAGTACAAACTCCGCAAGGATTCGACTTTGAAAAGATATTGGCCGCTCACAAAAAAGCTTCAGGAAACGGGAAAGAGTATACAGACGACAGTGAGATTTACGGAGAATTCGCAGGAGACGTTTTTATTTGCCCGGGAGAAATATCCAACAAAAAAATAACTTTTAAGGAAGATATAAAATGAGAACAGGCCTAGGCTACGACTTACACCGCTTGATCAGAGGAAAAAAACTTATGATAGGCGGAATCCATATTCCTTTTAAAAAAGGTGAAAAAGCCCACTCGGATGGAGATGTCCTCCTTCATGCCATAACCGATGCCCTTCTCGGAGCCTGCGGCATGGGCGACATAGGAGAATTTTTTCCTCCAATCGATAAAAAATGGAAGGATGCAAATTCTGCAGATCTCTTATCGATGGTATGGGAAAAGATAAGTGAGCAAGGATGGGAAATTCAAAATATTGACTGTGTAATAATAATCGAAGAACCAAAAATCCTTCCCTTCCGAGAAGAAATAAGAGCTTCAATAGCAGGAATTTTAAAAATAGAAAAGAAGCAAATTTTTATAAAGGCTAAGACCGGCGAAGGCATAGGAATAATAGGAAGAGGCAAGGCCGTTGCCGCCCTTGCCTCATGCCTTATCTTTTGTCGGCATACTCAAGAATAAGATCTACTTCCCCGAGAGATAAGTTTAAGGCCTTTGCAATCTCGTTGTTTTTCCAGCCTTGTCGGGAAAGTTTTAGTACGTTTTCTTGCACATTTAATGACGGACTTCCGCTTTCGTTCCTTTCGGGTTTTTCTCCCTTAAAGAGGTCTGCCATCAGCTTTAACTGAGCTTCGGATTCGCCTGAAATTTCTTTTAGCCTGGTTTCGGTGGCGGCAAGCCAGCTTCTGGCCTGCTTTAGGTTATCCATCTTGGAATTCAAATCCTCTAATGTAGAATCTACGCTTTCAATCTTCTCGCAAACAGCTTCAGCCCTGCCCTGATTTGACAAAAGAGTCTCAAGGGTTACCTTTATCTTTTCCATTTCAGGAGGAATTACACTTACCTCAGTCTTAAACTGTTTAATATCAGCTTCAAGTTCTTTTAGGTTTTCAAAGGCGGAATCAATACTTTCAAGAGTTTGGTTTAAAACCGCTTCTTTTTTCTCAAGCCTTTCGTAGCGGGTGTTTACATCACCGATACCCTCTTCCAGCCGTCTGATTTGCACCTGATATTGCTGTAAATCATCATTTACGGCAGTAAGCTCGATGATTTTTTTGTCCATAGAATCGGAAAGGGTATTAAGCTTTATAAACTCGCCTTCAAGAAGCTCGATATTTTTGCGCTCATTCATAAAGCGGCTGACCTTTTGTTTAGCTTCCTCTTCCAAATGAGTAACCTTCTCATATTGAAGAGCCAAGTCATCCATTGCGTTTCTATAAACTTCAAATTTAGTAACCTCATTTTTAAGAGAAGCAATGTCTTTCTCTAAACCCTCTTTTAGCTCGTCAGCTCTTTCAAAGACCTTAGTTTGAGTAATAAAGTCATTTTGTTTTTTATCTATCTCTTCTATGAGCGAATTTAGGCGGTCTGCATCGGCCTGTATCTTTTCGCGGACCTTCTCTTGGGTTTCATCAAGGCGGTTTCTTACTTCGAGAATCATATCATTCATACCCTGTACGGATTGCTCTGCCTCAGAAGCGGCATCATTGATTCTTTTGTTGATTGCCTCATCGAGTTTTTCGGCCTCAGTATTAAAGCGGTTCGTTATTTCGGCAGCATGTTCATCAATGGCCTTATTTGCAGCTGCAACCTTGGTATCAACGGAATTAAGCTTAGCTTGAATACCGTTAAAGGCATCTCCGCTCTTTGCTACAAAGTCCTTGTATTGGGCATTGTACTTGGTATCAAGATTTTTAATGGCATTTTCCGTCAAGCCTGCAAAGTTTGTAATCTTCTCATCAAAGAAGGAGCGGGCATCCGTAAACTGCTGATCTGTGCGGCTCTTCCAAGCTTCAAAATCTTTTTTAATTGTCTCAAACTTAGCTTCCGATTCTTCCCGGATTGAAAGGAGCTTTTCTTGCAAGCCCTTTGAGGTATTTTCAAGTTCTGCATTTTGATTGGATATAGCCTCTCGAACCTGATCCTTATATGAAGCAAGCTCAGTCTCAAGCTGCTGCGAGGCCTTTGCTTTTATCTGATTTATATCTGCACGGAAGGATTCTATATATTGCTCTACAGTACCGTCCATTGCAGCAACTCTCGAATTTAAACCTGCTTCAACATCTTTAACCTTGTCATCCAGTTTTGCAAAAAGGGCCTTATATTCTTCGGCGGCCTGACCAAGTCTTACACGCAGTTCTGCCTTATATTTTTCTTCCAAATCCTTTCTTGCAGATTCGTTTTCAGAAGCAAGAAGAGTCATGTTGGCGGAAACATCCTCTTTCCACTGATCAAAACTTAAGTTTATAGCCTCGCTCCTCTTTGCAAGGTCTGCAAAGAAATCGTCTTCAAACATTTTGAGTTTTTCCGAAACGTTTGTATAGGCCTTAGCTTTTAGATCATCGATGCCTGCATCAATAGTCTTCATGCGTTCGCGTATTTTTTCGGAATTATTTGTAAACTCGTTAAAAAAGTTCTGCTGGCTTTGCTTTGCAGCATTTACATAAGAAGAGAATTCGGCCATCATCTCATTTTTGATAAGACCTTGAGATTTTTCGATTTCTTCTTTTAAGCTGTCGACGTTTTCAATAGCCTTTTCAAATTTGGTAAATCTCTCTTCTGTCTGAATCTTAAATTCATTTAATTTTTTATCCGTAAATTTAGAAAGAGAATTTACGTTATCCTGAAAGTTCGCAGCAAGGGAATTAAACTGAGACCTCATTGTAGCTTCCGTTTGGCTCAAATCTGCAGAAAGAGCATCCGAGCGCACCGAAACACTATCCTCAGCATCCTTTAATCTTTCGGATATGGAGTTTATACGTGAAGAAATATTTTCTTCGGTTTGTGAAAAATCAGACTGCATTTGAGCAAGATAGTCCTTTGCCTGAGTTTCCCATTCTGCCCTAAAATCGGAAGCAATCTGTCTTGTTTGACTTAAATTGTCATCCATCTGAGCTTCAATCTCTGCAGCTGTCTCTTCAAATTCTTTGCGGTAGCTTTGAACCCTTTCCGCCGTTTCTTCCTTTAACTTAGCAAAGGCAGCCTCTTGAAGGGCACCGGCCTTGTCTGCAGCAGAGTTATACGCTTCTTTATATAAGTCTTGAAGTTTGATAGCCGTCACTTCCAAGAGCTCGCCGGTATCTCTTTGGGCTGAAGCAAGGCGGTTTTCAACATCATTAATTACAAGCCCCATTTCGTCCAATATTTTGCTCTTATATTCACTTAGTTTTGCATCGGCTTCGGCTGCAAAATTTTGCTTTAATTCCGGAATACTCTCGGTGAGATTATTAAGTTGAGCCCTTGCATTATTGATGGATTTTGCAAGCGAATCGACAAAGTCCGCTTCTCTTGTAATTTCCATTAGATTTTTTTCTGCCAAGGCCGTCATATCCATAAGTTTTTGAATTGTTTGACCTGATTCCGTAATATATCTATCAATATCCCTGATGGCAGCAGACCGTTCTTCTACTGTTTGACTTTGCACTAAAAAATCGGCTCGAAGTTCATCAAGCCGCTTTACCGTCGCAATAGCCTTACTTTGCTGTACCCCTAATTCTGTGGAAAGATCGCTTAAAGTAGAATTTTTTTCGTTTACAAAAGCTTCAAGATCTTCCTTTATTTTATCTCCGTATCTTTTTGCTTTTTCGATGGAGCGGTTATTCTTATCGCTTTGTCTAAAAGCAATAATAATACCCACACAAATTACCAGTGTTATAAGATTGAATAGAATATAACTCATTAAAAATTCCCACCCTTTTTTTTATAATATCAGATTATATCATAAATTTCAATAATTGGCGATAGTTTGAAAAATAAATATCAGGTTTTTCGGTATCTTTTTGAGCAAAAATCTTTTTCAGCAAAATAAATAATCTGCTCTTTATGCAGGCAGTGTACATTCCTGCAGCCTTGGCTCCCGCTACATCATACTTGAGGTTGTTTCCCACATAGAGAATCTTATCGCAAGGCAGATCAAGGGCTTCTGCCAATCTTCTAAAGGGGAGAGGAGAAGGCTTTAAGGCTCCTATAGTCTCTGTCCCGAAAGCGGCATCGCAAAGGGGTAAAATACCCCATACATCATTTTTTTGTTCCGGTAAAAAATCCGAAAGAAGGGCTATTTTAAGTCCTCGGCTTTTAAATTCCTCTATAGATTCCCTTGCAAAAAAGTAAGGCCTTATCCTTGCAAAACGCTTTTTCCAGCCGGTATAAATTTCAGCCTCCAAAAAATTTTTAACATCTTCCTTGCTCTTTCCTGCATATTTTGCCAAAATTTCGGCTTGAAAATCAAAAAAATTATCTAAAACTTTATCGGGATTTTTTTCCTGCCATAATCGAATATCTTTGCGGGTCTTATTAAAAGCAGACATAAAATTAAAATTTTTTAAAAGAAAAGGAATTATACGTAAATTAAAGCGCCATGAAGGATAGAGCGTACCGTCAATGTCAAAGGCTATAGCAGAAATACCGTACTTCATAGATACTTATACTATAAAATGAGAAGCTTTGTCTAGGAGGTTGTTTTTAATTGCCGGCCTCCACTAATCATAGTTTCTCCACCTCCTCTTTACTAAGCCCTGTAGCTTTTGAGATTATTTCTAAGGCAAGCCCTATTTCAAGCAAGTTTTTTGCTGTTTCCAACTTTGCTTGATATGAACCTTCAGCTCGGCCCTCGACTAAACCTTCTTCTAAACCTGCGGCACGGCCTTCCTCTAATCCCAGTCTTCTAGCTTCATTCCTTTCACATTCCACATACATCTCGTACTTTTCGTTAGAGAGCTCTATTGCCATTCGCCTCTCTTCATCAGTTACCCTAAAGAGTGTTGCTTCTGCCATTTTTATACCCTCCTCTAATCTGCACAATTCTTCCAACATCCCGCTTTTTTTATCTTCTTCATAGTTGGTTAAAAATCTTATCCAAAAATCTTTTAGATTATACTCTTCTAATCTCTTTTTCATAGTATAAACTATTAGCTTGTTTAATTCAACATAAAGATATTGAATTACAGAACCTTCAGGCATCTTTACAAGCTCTGCGTTTTTAGGAACATCGCAGCCAAAGACAGAGAGGCTTATTGCATACAAAAAATCGTCTTCGTTGGGCTCCGATTTTAAAAAACGAGAAGCTAACCGCATAAGGTACATTTGACTCCGCCTTGGATAGTTGGTTTTCCAAAACTGCTGCATTTCAAGGTCTACAAGAAGACCTGTGTCGGTTTTAATCAAAAAATCGAGGCGGTAAGTTTCACCCGACGGCCTGTCCCGAATCAGTTCGGTGTTTAGGATTTCGGCTTTTTTGATTTTACCGTAAGAATCTTCCAAAAAGGCATTAAGAAAGCTTATAAGGGCCTTGTTGCCTTCTTCACCTTTAGAGAACATTAACTTAAAAACCCAATCGGTCTTGGGATTTAAAATTTTTTCTTCATCCATAATAACTCCTTTGCAGGTATTATTTTCTTCCCTGCCTTCACCTAATTATAGGGTTATAAATTAAATAATTAGTAAAATTTAAAAAATAAATATAAACACATCAAAATAGCAGCAAAGTAATGATTGAACAGCATAGCTTTTGCAAAGATAAAACTTTAATGAGGCTGCCCTGCCGATTCAGAATGCCCCCATTGGCTTTTTACAAAAAATTTGATAGATTACCAAAATGAAGATAAGCTTAGAACAAATACAAATTTTTTTCAGGGAAAACTTTACCCTGCCCTTTTTTATGTCTGTTTTGTCCCTCTTGGGAATAATTTTAATTACATACATCTTTTTTAAAATTATAATTAAATCCATAAGAAAATTTACCGAACACAAGGTAAGTCCTGCAATTCAGAACCTTATAACAAAGATTCTCCAATACACTTGTCTGGCAGTTATCTTGATGACAATATTCAAAAAGCTAGGCATAAACATAAATGCCTTTGTCGGAGCTGCCGGTATAGCCGGTGTTGCCATAGGTTTTGCAGCCCAAACCTCGGTATCAAACATAATTTCCGGCTTCTTTGTCCTTGCCGAAAAAGCCTTTAAGGTAGGCGACCGCATCCAGCTTGCAGACATAACGGGAAATGTAGAATCTATCGATTTTATGGCTGTCAGGGTAAAAACCCTTGACGGAAACATAGTGCGTATCCCTAATGAGGTAGTCATAAAGGGAAATCTCATAAACTATTCAAGCCTTCCTATAAGGAGAATTGAAACAAAGATAACCGTTGCATACGGCACCGATATGGAAAAGGTAGAAGCCGTTTTAATGGAAATCCCGAACCGTGTACCCCAAATTTTACAAGACCCCGAACCCTTTGTTTTATGGTCGGTTTATGCAAATTCCGGCATAGAAGTCGCCTTTTATGCTTGGGGATTAAATGAAGATTTTCTTGTAATAAAGAATTCGGTTTTTAAGCTGATAAACGAGCTATTTGAAGAAGCCGAAATCAAGATTCCCTTCCCACAGATGGATGTCTATATCAATCCCTACTCCAAAGGAGCAAAGTAGCCTATTTCATCCCTTCCGGATCTTTTTAAAAGCTGAACTTCTACTTCTACTGGTAAAAAAGCCCTGCCGAAATCGGTGGACATGGTAGAAGTATATTTCAGCTGATACATTCCCAAGGGCTGTTCTATAATGTCATCAATGATGGGTTTTAAGCCCCTTTCGGCATATATGTATGCGGCCTTACCGCCTGTCTTTTTTGCAAGATAACTCATTTCGGAGGCCGGAGCTCCCTTTTTTAAGCTAATCGGATAAAAATGTATATTGTTATTTTTCATATATGCAGCAAGATCGTTTAAATTATATTGCTTAAAATTATCCGAATTGGGATCGCTGAAATTCAAAAAAAGGACGGCTCTTTTTTGTTCGGCATTTATCAGTTCCCCTACGGCAAGGCGCAAAGCTAGATCGAATTTCCAATCAGGCGAGGCATGAGCCTTTATGCGGTTAGGTAGGGTCACCAAATCGGCAGGAGAGAATTTACCCTCAAGAGAGGGAATAGATGATGCCGAAATAAGACTTATCCTTCCCTTACCCTGCATGGCTTCTGCAATTTCCTTTAAGGCAGCCTCTATCAAGGCTTTTTCCTTTAGGGAACTAGGAGATCTTTCAACAATGACGGCTATGTCGCAGGTTTTATTAAAATATGAAGAACCGGTAAGGGCATAGTCGGCAACAGGTCTATTACCTTCCGTGATGATAAAGTTATCCTGAGTCAAACCGACAATTTGTTTGCCGTCCCGATTTTGAACGCTTACTTCAATCAAAACTTCAGGGAATTTATCGGAGTAGACTTTTTTAATCAACACAAAAAGACCGCCCGCAAGCTCATTTATTCTTGAAGTTATTTCTACCGTTTGATTTTTATGATCTATCAAAAGAAGACTTCCATTTACATCAGGAACAGCTGCCGTAATCTTTGTAGGAACATTTCCCAAGCTCATCAACTCACTCACAGTCGAAAAAGCAATGTCTATAAGATAAACCTTGTTTCCGGCAGAGGCCACCAAATTGCCGTTCCACTCTCTAAGCGACTCTATTTGTTTTAATGTGCCTTCAGGCAAAAGGGATTGTACAAAGTTTCCGGCCGTATCAAAGGTGTAGACGGCACCCTTTACCGCATCGGCAACATAGACAAGTCCGTCAACTACAGCTATTCCGGAAGGAGCCGTAAAGCCCCCGAAAAGACCGCTTTTTGTTCCAAAGGTAAAAAGAGGTTCTCCTGCAGAAGAAAAAACTACAATCCTTGCATTTCCAAAATCGCAAACATAGATATTGCCGTAATCGTCTTCGGCCAAAAACTGAGGGCCGATGAATTCCCCGTTTCCCCTGCCCCTCGTTCCGAAAGATTTTATAAAGGAACCATTTTTATCGAGAAGAGAAAGCCTGTCGGCGGCAAATTCCGAAACCAAGAGATTCCCGTCCGATAAGGCTATAACATCGAAGGGTCTGTCAAAGCCTTGAATGGGACCGCGAGTTCTGTCAAGGATTATACCGTTTACATTAAAATGCAAAAGCTCGTTTGAACCGTAGGCCGTCATCCAAAAAGATCCGTCGGAAACGGCAGCTATCGAAAGAGGCTGACGGAAAAGTTCTACATTTCCGTTCTTCGAGCTAAAAGATGAATTTTCTACATATTTTATGTTATCTGAAGAATGGGGAGTGAGGCTCCTCGATTCTTTTAAAATTTCTATCTTGTTTTTTAAAAGCATTCCGCCGTAGCCTGAGGCTTCAGCAAATTCCCACTGAGTTAAGGCGGCCCCCTCAACCCCGGAGCTGTAATAAGCCTTGCCGAGCCAATCTAAAATTAAGGACTCTCCGGGCAAATACGAAAGGGCTTTTTCGAATAATAGAATAGCTTCGTTAAAGGTTCCGCGGTAATAGGCTTGAACGCCCCGTCTGAATTCTTCGGAAGCGACCCTCTTATCCGACGAGGACGGATTATCGGTAAAACTCTTATCTTGCGAAAAAATAGGAAGAGTAAATAAGATTAAGCTTATAAAAACAATTATACGAAATTTTATAGCGAACTTCATCTTAAGCCTCCCGTGCACCGGCGGTTATCATTTCAAAGTGTTTGAGTATAATCTTATTATCGGGTAATTTTTCCTTTGCTCGAGTAATATAGGAATTAGCCTCCGGCTCAAGGTCCATCTTATGGTAGATTAGGGCCATAGAATCCAAATAAGCCGGATTTTCAGGCTGTTTTTCTACGGCTTTTTTGCAAAGAAGCAAGGAACGGGTCAGATCCCTATCTGTTTCTGCGAGAATGTAGGCCAAACCGTTTAGAGCCGTGCTGTTTTCGGGAGCGGCCTTTAAGGCTTTTTCGTAATAGTCTATAGCCTTTTCGGTTTCATGATGTTCATAATAAACATAGGCTAATGAAGAGTAAACCTGCACCGACTCATAGCCGGCTTCAATAAGTTTTGAAAGTTCAAACTCTGCAAGCCTTGTTCGGCCGGTATTTGCGTAGATAAAGGCTAAAATCAATCTGCATTGATAAACCTTTGCAATATCCTTGCTTGCAGTAACGACCTGTTCAAGATATTCGAGAGCCTGCTCATACTCTGATAGCCGGGAATATATTAGACCTATATAATAGTTTATTTCGATTTTAATAAGAACATCTTCCGTACTTACACTTAAAAAGAAAACTAAAGCTTCTTGGTAGTCTTTTTTGTTATATAGGTTTACACCCTCTTTTAATTCGGAATACATGAAACCCTCCCTTTTTCAAATTATACAGAAAAAAAACTTTTTACACAATAGCAGAGAAGTACACTTAAAAATTCACCTATCTTCAAGCCTTATCAAAAAGTTCTTGCAGAACCTGTGGGCTTAGCCTTATATATCAAAGGCTTAAATCCGAAAATTCTTTCATAGTCTCCAACTTTTTCTATATAAGCTTTTGCATCCTCATCTCTAAGAATAGTATAGGTACAGCCGCCGAAGCCCTTTCCCGTCATTCGTGAACACACAAGGTTGGTTACCGAAGGCTCCATAAACTCAAGGGAGCGCTTAACCAGCCAGTCCAATTCGGGACAAGAAATCTCAAAGCGGTCTCTAAGTCCGTCATGGGAGCGGTTTAAGATACGTGAAAGCATGATATTGTCTTTACGCCTTAGGGCATCCACAGCTTCATCGACACTTAAAGACTCTCTGATAATATAGGTAACCCTTCTCCGCACCGATTCGGGGATATCGATCTCTTCAAGCATTTTTTCGGTCAAATACATCATGTTTTTAGGCATATCAGGCTGTTTTTTTACCAGTTCATAGGCTTCTACACATTCATCCAATCGGGCCGTCAACTCTTCACGGGCAATTATGCGCGGTACGCGGGAATCCGTTAATATGATGGAATGCCCCTCTATGGGGAAAGGATAAATATCCGCAGTTTTTTTTCGATGATCGGTACGCACACAGTGATTGGATTTTGCAAAGAGGGCACATAAAATATCCGCCCTATGAGCATAGGTGTTTAGGTGCTGAACGTTTGCATGTTCAAGAATATCGACCAAGTCGCCTTTGGTAAGTTTGGGAGCAAACATCTTCCTCAATATAAGGGCAGTAGCCGTTTTAAGAGCATTGGGAGTTCCCAATCCCGCATCCGCAGGTATTTCGGATAAAATAGTAAAATTCAAACCGGAAATGTGGTAGCCGAAGTCGTTAAATGCCGAAATAACGGCCTTAACAGCATTGGCCCATCGGTCTTCCCTCTTATACCTGAGACCGGAATAGGATATTTTTTTCCGCTCATTAAGCGAAATTGAAAACAGCCTAAAGTTATTATCGCTGCGTCTCGATGCACAAGCATACAAACAGTGATTAATGCTCATGGAAAGAGTATTTCCTTGAGCAAACCATGTATGCTCACCTAGAAGATGAAAACGCCCCGGGGCGGCAGCACATACTTCAGGCTCATCTCCATATTCGTCAATATGAAATGTAACTATTTTTTGCATAATTATATAATACTCGTTATATTGAAATTTTTCAAGAAAAATGATTAAATAGATATATAAATATGCACTTTTTTTTATCTTTTTTTAGTATTTTTGCATCATCAGCCCTATTTTCTCTCGGAATCCCCAATGAATTCTTAAATTCAGGCTCTCCCTTTGCCGGTTTTGCAGGTTTGATTCTGTTATATTATACATTCCTTAATTGCGGCTCACATAAAAGAGCGGCCCTTTTATACGGATTTTTTGCCGCCTTTGTAAATTTTATGTCAAGCTTTTGGCTTGCTTTTTTTGAAGATTTTGCAATATTTACGCTAGGAGCCAGTACCCTTGCATATTTTTTTATGGCCATGCCCTTCGGTTTTTTACTTTATCATGGTCTTCAAAAAAATAAAAATTTACGCCCGTTCTTCTTCGCCTCAGTTTGGCTCCTCTGGGAAATTTCCAAATCTACAGGTTTTTTAGCCTATCCTTGGGGAACAGCTCCGATGATCTGCTTTAACTTAAAGCCCCTTATTCAGTTTATAGACATAACGGGAGTTTGGGGACTTTCCTTTATTGTCCCCCTTATTGCAGCCTGCTTAGGTGAAATTTTACAAAGCTATGCCCTTTCGGCAAATTCAGCCGGTTTTCTTAAAAACTTAGACGAAATTAAACGCCCCCTTATTTTTACCTCTTTTTTGGTTTTAATTATCAACATTTACGGGATAAAAATTTTATTCACCGAAATGCAGCCTAAAACCTTTTTAAACACCGTGATAGTCCAGCAAAACACGGATCCTTGGGACAATTCCCGGTTTGAAGAAAATCTAAAAACCTCTCAAAATTTAAGCCGTAAGGCGATCTTACCGGCAGACAAAAAACCGGACCTCATCGTTTGGAGCGAATCATCCCTGATAGCTCCATACAAGGACAATGAGGATTTTTACGGATTTATCCCTTACAGAGATCCTTTTATACGCTTTTTAGCCGAGACAGGCTCTCCCATCTTAGTAGGTTCCCCATATGTAGACGGAGAAAAGCAATATAACTCAGCCTATCTTTTATCTTCTCAAGGAGAAATTATAGACGTTTATTCAAAAATACAGCTCGTACCCTTTGCCGAGTATATTCCCTTTATAGATAATCCTCTTGTTGCCCGTTTTTTTGATAAGCTGGTCGGCTTTTCTTCAGGATGGAATCCGGGAACTGAATATAAGGTATTTAGTATCAAAAATTCGGAAGGAAAGACAGTCAAATTTACGGCCCCTATATGCTTTGAAGATGCCTTTCCTTCAGTCTGTCTTAATTTACACAATGCGGGAAGTGAGGTTCTTATAAACATAACAAATGACTCTTGGTCCAAAACAAAGAGTGCCGAATATCAGCATTTTGTAGTAGCTCACTTTAGAGCCATAGAGCTTAGAACAACTTTGGTGCGCTCAACCAACTCAGGCTACTCTGTAGTTGTAGACCCCAAAGGAAAGATTTTAGCAGATCTTCCCTTATTTGAAGCCGGCTCCCTTTATACGGAAGTTCCCATTTATGAGCACACAAAAACATTTTATGCTTCTTATAAGGATTGGTTTCCTATCGGTATCTTTTTAATATTGATTTTTAACATGATATTGGAATTTAATCAAAGGCACCTAAAAAAGGAGGGCTAAAACAGCGCTTTTTTTAGCTGCCGCCTTAGCCCAAAAAGGAGGTAAAATTATTTAAGAATGTTGTTATCGTTTAATCTTAGGGGTAACCAGATTGTGACCTTCTCTTATAAAGTCAAACCAAATTTCACCCTTCGTGTTTGAAAGCTCCTCATAAAAGCTTAAAACATCTTTAATATCTTTTCCGTTTACACTTACTATAAGATCGCCGGGCTGCAAGCTCATAACGGCAGCAGGGCTCTTAGGCTGTAAACTTGTTACCAGTACACCGTTTTGACCTTTTTTAAGCTCTAATTGTTTTATAATCTCGTCCGTTAATGGTGAAGGAACAAAGCCCGGCCAAAGTTTAGATGAATCGGCTACGTTTTTTTCATCCCTTTCTTCAATCTTTACCGCAGCGGATATCTCTTTTCCCCTGCGTAAAATCTTAAACGATGAGCTTTCTCCCGGTTTTAAGTCGGCAATAATGCGCAAAATATCGTCAACATTTTTAACCTTTGTTGAATTGACCTCGGTAATATAATCACCGGGTTTGATGCCGCCCTTATCTGCAGGCGAGCCTAAAAACACCTGTCCTGCAAAGGCGCCTTCAATATCCTTTAATTTTAAGCTTTCTCTAAACTTATCGTTTATCTCAAGAAGCTGAACACCGAGCCAGCCGTATTTGATTTCACCGGAATTAATAAAATCGTCAATAGCCTTTTTAAGGTTATTGATAGGAATCGAAAAGGCAAGACCTTGGGAGCCGCCGCTCGATGAAACAATCCAGTTGTTTATGCCTATAACCTCACCGTAAATATTTACGAGGGGGCCTCCTGAGTTGCCTTGATTTATAGCTGCATCGGTTTGGATAAAATCGTTTATGTTATTTCTGTTCGGTCCGCCTGAACGGCCTACCGCACTTACAATACCGCTTGTAACAGTCGATACATAACCCATGGGCGCTCCGATTGCATATGTAAGATCGCCAACCTGTACGGTATTTGAGTCTCCTAAAACGGCAACCCTCAAATCTTTATCATAATCGAAGGAAACAAGGGCAACATCCTTCCTCTGATCGGAACCGACCAATTTACCTTGAACCTTATCCCCGTTATAAAGGATAACCGAGATTGTCTTGGCATTGCCGGTAACGTGCTGGTTTGTTAAAGCATAATAGGTCTTTCCCGTCTTTCTTACGATGACTCCTGAGCCCATGCCTTCGGCTTCATACTCCCTTTCGCCCTGACCTTCTTTTTGATCCTGAGGGCGGTTAAAGAAAAACCAAGGAAAACCGTCTATATTGTTTTGTACCTTTCTTGTTTCGATAACATCAAGGGTGACTACCGAGGGTAAAATCATCGAGGTAAGCTCACGATTTGCTCTTTGAAGGGCTTCAAGGGCAGAAACAGACTCTTTGCTCAGTTCCGTTCTTAGACCGGAATCGGCATATACCGTTGCCGCATTTTCGGGATTGCTTGAACAGCGGGCGGAAAGAAGAAACACCGAAAAAAGTATAATCAATAAAATTCCGGCCGTTGCTGAAAATGGATTTTTTAATTTACGCATACATCTAGCCTCACTTATAATTATGATAATAAAACAAGAGGTTTTAAGTCAAGTTACATAAAAAAAACTATTGAAAATTTGTTTATTACCTTGTTTTTTTTTATATTTGTGATAAAATGGATTTATGACAAAAATTGATAAAAAAAAAGTTGATTGCGCAGTAGCTCTTAGTTATGCTTTAAAGGCAAAGGCGCCGATAATTACGGCATCAGGGAAGGGGCTGACAGCAAAAAAAATCAAAGAGACGGCAGAACGTAACGGAATTAAAATTGTAGAAGATGAACCCTTGGCAAACATTCTTATTCATCACGAGATAGGTTCATGTATTCCGGAGTATACATATAAAGCTGTAGCCGCTATCTTTGCTTTTTTGCTGAAAAAGGATTAACTTAAAAGGGGAATTAAAATGTTAAAGAAAATTAAAACGGCTGAATTAAAGATTGGAGCCCGTTTTTCGGCTCCCGTGTTTTTTGATGACGGGCGAAACATGTTTCTTTTAAGGGGTATGCCGTTAAGCGAAAATGAGTTAAATACTTTAAAAAGGTGGAAAATCCAATATGTAGTTACATCAGGAGAACCCGTACCTGAGGGAGAAACCTTAGACGAAGAAGTAGAAGAGCTTAGTGAAGTAGAAGATCTTGAAGATTTGGATGATGAAGTCGAAGAAGTTCAGGAAGAATATCCCATAAACGGCACTAAACTTAAAAGAACAGAAATAGGAGAGATTTCTGCTGACTGTATTCTAAAACTTACACAAGACCCCCGCTCAATGCAGCTCCATACCGAATATTTGGAAATTATAAAGAGCCTTGAAAAAATATTTGAAAATTTCAAAGCCAGAAAACCGTTGGATAATATGCCTGTAAATTATCACGCAACACAGTTGATAGAACTTGTCAGAAAAAATCCCCCTCTTTGTGTGGGTTTTATATTGGGCACCGAGCTTGAAGAAGATAATTTGGCCAGATCCTCAGTAAATACGGCTATCTTAGCCATAATTTTAAGCGAAGCTCTTGAACTTCAAAAAAATAGAATTAACGAAATAACTATTGCAGCCCTCTTACACGATGTCGGTATGATGAAAATCCCTCAAAAAATCCTCAATAAAACAGAAACCCTGACTGATATTGAAAAGCAGGCTGTTGCAGCTCATACTGCATACGGTTATAAGACAGCCATGAGTGAGCTCATGTACACAAGAGAAATTGCCTTGAGCATCATGCAGCATCACGAAAGGTGGGATGGAAAGGGCCATCCTAACGGTCTTTCCGGAACCGATATCGATATAGGAGCAAGAATTATAACCGTAGCCGATGCCTTTGTTGCAATGATAACACCTAAGTCATACCGAGATCTAATGCTGGGATATCAAGCCATGAAAAACCTGCTCGCAGATAATGCACGCATTTTTGATCCCGAAATAATAAAGGCTATGATTAGAAGTGTGGGAATTTATCCTATCGGCTCCATTGTTTTAATGAATGATGCTTCTCTTGCCAGAGTAATTAAAAGCTCACCGGAAGCACCGATGCGCCCCTTCATCCGTATCCTGATTGACTCAACAGGAGAGGTTTTAGATGATAATTCGGAGCCCGTAGATTTAAAGAAAAATAAAAATCTTTTTATAGTTCGAGCTATCGATCCAAGGGTTTACAGAAATAAATAATGGATTCTCTTGGCTCAAAAGGAGAAAAACTTATATCCGATTGGCTTACCGATAAGGGCTATCTTATCTTAGAAAAAAATTGGAGAACCCGCACAGGAGAGGTAGATATAATCGCTTTAGATAAAAGCGATCAAAATCTACCCTGCGGGGTCTTGGTTTTTGTCGAAGTAAAAACCTTATTAAAAACCGAACTATCCGATTTGGATCTTATTATCAACAAAAAAAAACAAGAACGGATTATAAAAACAGCTAAATGTTTTCTCCTAAATCATCGAAAATATAATAAGATGTATATAAGATTTGATGTGGTTGTGTTAAGGTCCAACCCTTTTTTGGAACAGCCGTTTGAGATATTACATTTAAAAGATGCCTTTGGAGATTGCTATGACTAGTGTGAATTTATTTCCACATAAAAAAAACACATCAACCCACAATACCGTATTAACGGATGCGGAAATTCATGCAATGGAATTAAAACTTGAAGACCCCGAATATATAAATGCCGCTATTTACCGATTGGCTTCAATCATAACGGAAAGAATTTTAAATGGAGGCTTGGATTACGAAGATATGAATTTAAACAAGAGGAGCAGAGTATGAGCAAAAGAAGGTTTAAACCCGGCAGAAGCCAAAGACCGGAAAAACGAACGGATGATGCAGGTTCCAAACGTCCTTTTGACGGCCAAATCAAAAAAAATAAACCATTCCAAGCCCAAAATATGGAACCGGCTTTTAAAAAAATAGAATATCCGGAATACAAATGTACAAAATGCGGAGAAATAATACAGGATCTAAGCTATGCAATTGCCGATAAAGAAAGCGGTCTTCCCGTACACTTTGACTGCGTTATTGAGTTTTTAAAAAAGGCTGAAAACCTCAAAGAAGGAGAAGAAGTCATTTACATAGGAAACGGAAATTTTGCAGTTGCATATTTTGAAAACCCGAAGATACGTAAGAATTTTAAAATAATAAAGCTTATAGAATGGGAAGACAAAAATAAGCTCTATCAATGGAAAAAAGATATTTCGGAGCTTACATCAAGCACATAAAAAAAAGCCGGACTTGAGTTCCGGCTTTTTTATTTCAATTCTAAAAGACTGTTTATTTTAACCGATCTTATCAAATCCGCAATAGGGCACAAGCACTTCGGGTATCTTAATAGAACCGTCAGCCTGCTGATAGTTTTCTAAGATAGCTATCATAGCCCTGGACATGGCAATGGCTGTTCCGTTTAGGGTATGTAAGAATTTGTTTTTACCGTCATCGTCCTTGTAGCGTATATTTAAGCGGCGTGCCTGATAATCGGTACAGTTTGAAGTAGAAGTAACCTCTCCCCACTCTCCCCCGTTTCTTCCCGGCATCCATGCTTCCAGGTCCCACTTTCGATAAGCAGGAGCTCCAAGGTCGCCTGTACAAGTATCGACAACCCTAAAGGGGATTCCAAGTCCGGTGAATATTTCTTCTTCGATTACCCGAAGCTCCTCATGGACAGCATCCGATTCTTCCGGCGTACAGTAAACAAACATTTCCAGTTTTGAAAACTGGTGTACCCTGTAAAGCCCCTTTGAAAATTGGCCTGCAGCTCCGGCTTCCCGCCTAAAACAATGGGAAATACCGCAGTATTTTAAAGGAAGAGCTTCCTTTTTGATAATCTCATCGGCATGGTAGCCTCCCAGAGTAATCTCGGCAGTTGCAACCAAACAAGTGCCCTCGCCTTCAAGAGAATATACGTTTGATTCCTCCCCTCTAGGATTAAAACCTATACCGTATAAGATTTCCTCTTTTGCTATATCGGGTGTGATAAAGGGCTTAAATCCGTGTTTTCTTAATATATTAAGCCCGTACATGGTAAGGGCTTGCTCCAAAAATACGGCCTCATTTTTTAAAAAATAGAATTTAACGCCTGAAACCTTTGTACCGGCTTCAAAGTCGATAAGATCCAAATCTTGACCGAGCTGAACATGATCCTTAGGTTCGAAAGCAAACTTGGGCACTGTGCCGCAGCGTTTTATTTCCAAATTATCGGAATCTTCCTTACCGACAGGAGCTTCGGGATGAGCCATATTCGGAATTTTGCTTACAGCCTCGTGTAAGGCTTTTTCAGCCTCAGCTAAATCGGACTCAACTTGGGCAATTTTTTCTTTTATAATCTTCCCCTGATCGACTAATTTTTGTCTTTCTTCGGGACTAAGCTTTTGTTTCATTGATTGGGAATTATCGTTACGTTCTTTTTGCAGGTTCTGCAAGGAGGTAACGAGAGCAGTACGCTTATCATACAGTTCTACAGCCTTATCGGCATCCGCATTCATGTGCCGGTTTTTAATATTTTGTTTTACGGCTTCAAGGTTTTCTTTAATAAATTTGTAATCTAACATGATAAAATTGTACTTTTTATTTTGAATTCTGTCAAGACTTTAGAGCAATTGTACGTTTGAGGCTTGACAAATACCGATTTTTTTAAGATTATTAGTATTGATAATCTTTTATATCTTGGAGGTATTTTATGAACAAAAAAATATTTTTTGTTTGTCTTGTTTTTGCGTTGGTTTTTACAGGGATGCTGACAGCAAAATCAATCGGTTTAAATTTGGAAGCTGGTGCGGCTTATACAAATCATCAATTACACTATTTTGATAATGATACAAGGCATGACGGCTTTAAACATCAGGGGATAAAATCAAAAAGCTTATTCGGATTTAATTTAGGGGTATCTTACCCTCTTCCGAAAAACTGGTCAGTATTTGTAAGCACGGTATTTGCTTTTAACCGTACCTTTGTAAGCGACACAATGCTCGGTGCCGGTTATACGTTTAAACCGGGAAAGGGATTTGACCTCTTTTTGGGAGGAGGTTTAGCATTCGGCGGTTCAGTGTTTAAGTGGTCATCAGGAAATGTAAGTATCACAAATAGATTCTTTAACATAGGGGCCGGAATCAATCTTACGGCTTCATTTATGTTTACCAATAAGATCGGAATGTTTGCAGGTATTTCGAATACATACTATAAACCTGTATCAGGTAAGTGGTCGAACAAAATAGGCGACAAAACGACTTCAGGAGATATTGCATCAAATCATATGCCTGATTTAGCTAAGTCTATAAGCGGAAGACTCGGTGTAAAAATCAAATTATAAAAAACCTTTGCTCCCAGGTATTGACATTGATGCACTTTTTGCGTATTATGTTGACTCGCATCGGGATGTAGCCTAGGGGCTAAGGCGTCTGGTTTGGGACCAGAAGATCGGGGGTTCAAATCCCTCCATCCCGATCCTTACAGTATTGGGATCGTAGCTCATCAGGATAGAGCAACTGCCTTCTAAGCAGTAGGTAGGGGGTTCGAGTCCCTCCGGTCCCGGCTTAAGCCGATTAAGAAGTTTTGTGTAAGAACAAAATTACTTAATCGGCTTTTTTATTTATAACGGATTTTATCTATCTTTCTTAATACTTTATGCCGAGCTTTTTCATCTTGCTTTGGAGGGTTCCGGGTTTTAGGTTTAAAAGAGCTGCGGCTCCGTCTTTTCCGTAAATTTTTCCGTTAGAAGCTGAGAGAGCTCTTTCGATAATTTCGATTTGGGCCTCATCAAAGGTCTTAATTTCTTCGGGCAAAACCTTATCTTTTTCGGCCTCTTTATTGCCGGCGGCTTTTACGGGCTTTTTTTGTACCCCGTTTAAAACATAGGATTCTCTTGTGCCGGGAACTAAGTGCTCGGCAGGAATTTCTCCGCCCTGAGAAAGAATAGCGGCACGCTCCACAACGTTTTTAAGCTCGCGGACATTTCCATGCCAAGGCATAGACATAAGTTTTTCGATAGCAGCCATAGAAAGACTTGTGTTCTCAAATCCTATTCTTTTGCGTATATCCGAAATAAAGTGCTCAGCTAAAAGAGCTATGTCATCTTCCCTTTCCCTTAATGGCGGAAGCCGTAAAGGAAAAACATCCAGCCTGTAAAGAAGGTCTTCACGGAAGCGGCCCATGGCAACAGCCTCGGCCAAATCGACATTGGTTGCAGCGATTATGCGTACATCAACGGAAACGGGCTTTTCCCCGCCGACACGCTCGAATTTTCCGTCTTGAAGAACACGCAAAAGCTTGGGCTGTAAATCAAAGGGTAAATCCCCGACCTCGTCCAAAAAGAGGGTTCCTCCGTCGGCAAGCTCGAACCTTCCTTTCCTCAAGGCCGCCGCACCCGAAAAGGCCCCCTTCTCGTGCCCGAAGATTTCGCTTTCGGCAAGGCTCTGCACAAGGGCCGAGCAGTTTACGGGCACAAAGGGTTTTTCCGCCCTGTTGGAAAGCCTGTGAATGGTGCGGGCAGCCTGTTCCTTTCCCGTTCCCGTTTCTCCCGAAATTAAAACAGGCACATCCGAGGCCGCAACCAGTTTTATAGAATCCAAAACGGTAGTCCAAGCCCGGGAAGTTCCGACCATGTCCTTAAAAACATTTGTCGACGACCGGAGCAAAACATTTCTTTCAAGCAAGAGGCTTTCGGTTTTTTGAATAAGGGATTGGGATGCATCTGTTTGAACCAAGGCAACGGAAATCAGCTTTGAAATTGTAGAAACAAAGCGGACAATTTCGGGAGTAAACTGGGAGCACATTCTGTGATCCAAGGTCATCATTCCTATAGCATTATCCCCTATGTAGAGGGGAGCTACCAAGCAAGAATGGTTTTCGGGCAGTTCCATTATTTCGTCATAGGTATCGACATGAGGACTTGCCTCATCAAAAAGATAGGCTTTTTTTTCGGATAAAATTTTAGCTATATCCTTTCTGGAATTTAAATTTATGGTAAAATCCTCAAGGAGTTTAGATGAAAGAGGCCCCAAGGCCTTCCTGACCTTTAAAATATTATTATCTTCAAAACGCATTACAACTGCGAGCTCGTAATTGACAAGCTCTCTCAGGGCTTCGAGGATGAGCTCAAGCACCTGCTCGGCAGAGATGGGATTGGTTTTATTTAATACGGGTATAGCCTTATTCATACCCTGCGATTATACCCTCATTATCAATCTTTGTCAAAAGGCTTTATCAACATGATTGAATAAGAAAGAAAATTTGGGTAGAATATCACATACAAGATTTTATGGGGGAATTATGAAAGACGATATTAAAATAAATTTAGAAGAAGTCCATAGACGGATGGAAGCCGCTTGTAAGGCTTGCGGGAGGGACCCTAAAGAGGTGAGACTTCTTATGGCCACAAAGACAGTTACACCAGAACGCATTTTAAAGGCCTTTGAATACGGAGAACTTTTAATCGGAGAAAACAAGGTTCAGGAACTTTGCGAAAAATACGAGGCTCTTTCATCGGTAAGGCATGAAACCCATTTTATAGGCCACCTTCAAACCAATAAGATAAAAGATGTTATAAAATATGCCGACTGCATCGAGTCTGTAGACAGGCTTGACCTGGCCGAAAAGTTGAGTAAGAGACTTGAGGCTGAAGGAAAAAGCATAGATATTCTTATTCAGGTAAACACCTCCGAAGAAGAAAGTAAATTCGGGTGTAAGCCTGAAGAAGCGCTCGATCTTACCGAAAAAATTGCAAAACTTCCCTGCTTAAACATAAAAGGCCTTATGACAATAGGTCTTTTTTCCGATGATATGGATAAGGTAAGGCTTTGTTTTAAACTCCTGCAAAAAATCCGCAAGGAGATTACCGAAAAGAAGATTCCGAATGTTTCCATGGAGGCAGTTTCTATGGGCATGACCGGAGATCTTGAAATTGCCATCGAAGAAGGTTCGACCCTGATAAGGGTAGGCACTGCAATTTTCGGTAAAAGAAACTATCCCGATTCCTATTATTGGAACGAAAATGCAAAGGTTGAAGTGTAGACTTTTTTTGGGTTTATGTTTTTTTTCTCTTTTTTACGGCTCTGCCCTTTTTTCTCAAGATATTGAGAATTTAACGAAGGTTCAAAAGAGGGTTGTAAATATAGAAGCCGCCGTTTCTGAGGTGGATGTTTTTATAAGCAGCTATGACGGCGACACAATAGCCTATCGAACGGAGCTCAAATCGGGCACAAAACTTTCGATAGTTGAGCATAAAAAAAAGTTGAGGTTTACAGAGATAAGGCCGGCAAGCGGAAAGCTCTTTATCTATGTTCCGAAAGATTTTTTACTCGAATCGTGCAGAGTTTTAGCATCTCATTCTTCCATAAAGATAGAAGGCATAAAGGCCGTCCATTTTTCGGCTTCGGGGAATTTTAACAAGGCTGAAATTACCGGCTCCCGCTTAAAAAACAGCCTGATTGCACTTTCAAACGGCAGCCTCACATTTAATAACGGCATTGTAAGTGCGGCCGATTTTTGCTTAAACTTTTCAAAGGCAAAAATTGAGATAGCCGAAGAAAAAGAACACTGCAACCTCTTTGTAACCCAACAAAAGTGCGAAAAGTTCATCTATGCAGGGGAAGCATATACCGATAGGCTCTTAGCTCTCTCTCCTCCAAAACCTAAAAAATTTATCTCGATGAGCGCCTCTTTTTCGGACATAGACTTGGGCTTTTCGGCACCCTTAAAAGAGCCGAGAGAAAAATTCGATAAATACGGAGTCAGCGAGTTCGGTCCCAAACTTTCTCCCAATTTGGTAGATAACGAGGCAAATTTTTTACCCAAAACGAGCACAAGTTTACCCTGACAAATTTTAATTTACCGATTGACAAGTTTTAAACTTTTTGATATACTCAAAACTCTTTTAAGGGCCCATAGCTCAGTTGGTTAGAGCAGCGGACTCATAATCCGCGGGTCGCCGGTTCAAGTCCAGCTGGGCCCACTTTTCCTTTTTTATCAATTTTTATTTCAGAATTATTGAAAAGCGTCTTATCCTATGCTATAATGGTATAGTAGTGTAAGGAGAAATTTCATGTGTAAAAAATTATTTTTTTTTATAAACCTCGTAATTATCCTTTTACTTTCCGGATGTGATCAGTTTGTAGCAGATATAGAAAGAGATTTTGAATATTGGTCATCTACAATTATAATTCAAAGTATAGATATACCTTCTATTGGAACAGACACACAAAACTATCCCTGCATAAAAAGTGATACCGATCAAATCATAAAAATAAAACTTATAAACCCGCAAAATTACACTTTAAAACTTCCCGGAGAACCGGGGGCTCCTCACGACATCATAGTCTTCGGAAACGGAGTAATAGGCTCAGGAACAGGCTCGCCCGTGTACAATACGGATTATACCCTTACTCAACCCAATCCTACAGAACTTATTCTCACTCTAAAGAGCGGCTTTTTACGAAAAAATGAATGCGGTATCGTAGATCTGCACCCTACAATCATTCTTTACAGCAAAGAAGGGAGAAAGTTTTTAACCCGGAGTTTTAAATTAAAAGTGAACTCGCCGGCTCCTGAACTTGACTATATAGGCTGCGGTAAAACAAAAAAAAATGAAGAAGGAAAATATCACTATGTTCTCGTCTTTAAAGTAAAAGACATGCCCGGCTATAATGTTGAATCGGGGAACCTGCCCGGTACTTTCAAGTATGAAAGGCTACATCAAGATGTTCATTATCTATTCGTAGACCACACTAGAATGATAATAGGTATGAATGGTGATTATACGGATTTTGCTCCGCCTATACAGAGTAACTCAGGAATCCGACTTATTAAACACAGTGCAGCAGAAGATTTAGATGATGAAGACATAGTAAATGTATTACCAAAACCTGATTATCCTGACTCACACCAAAATTGGTTCATATACCTAAAAGTTCCTGTACCTCTAAAAGGAGCAAGTAAAACATATCAGATTCAGATTAAAGATGAACGAGGTCTTGGTGCTTCTCCTATAAACATCAGCACGCCTGCAAACAGCCCTTCTGTAACCGTAAATCTTGATACATCAACGGGAACAACTTCGGCAAATTTAAACAACACTAACAGTGCAGCCTCTCCACATGAAATAAACGCAAAGGAAGGAACAAATAATGTAAAGCTTAATCTTTCGACAAGCACTCCGGGGGCTTATATAAATTGCTATATCAAAAAAGGAATAGGTTTTAGTAATCTTGTAAGCAATCCAAGCGGCATCGATAATGCAACAGTATTTCTTCCTGTTGAAGGATCGTCTGCAATCTATCAGGTAGAGATTAGAGTTTCTGCTGAAGGAATGCCTGAAAATACCAAAATAATTTATTATAAGGTTGTCAGTGATAGTGTAACAATATCTTCAACCGATGGCAACGCATGGACTAAGCTTAAAACAGAAGCCGGCAAATCAAGCGGAGTCCCGACTATTTTGATAAGCGGAGAAATAGCAGCAGCGAGCGGCAATAACGGGGAAATTTCAATAGGCAGAAACCTCACTATAAAACAAGCAGGTTTTTCTACAGCCGTTCTTAATGCAAATAACCTGTCCCGAATATTTAAGGTTACAAGCGGCAAAACACTCAAATTAGAAAATATTACTCTCAAAAACGGGCAAGCAAGCAGCGGTGATCTAGGAGGAAAAGGAGGAGGAATAGCACTTATTGCAGGCGGAAAGCTGACTATTTCGGGCGACAAAGTAAAACTAGATACAAAGAGTAAAATTTATATCGATGCCGGCTCTGTTATTGAGCTAGAAGGAACTCTATCAGATAATACACCTGTAGCCTGCATTGAGCCTGAAAATTATAACTCAAGTACAAAGGTATTAAGCGGAGCAATAACAAGCGGATCTCCTAAAAATAAGACCAAATTTAAAGTGGAGTCTCCAACAACAGGTCCAAAGTATTGGGTTATTAGTGATGACGGAAAATTACTAAATTTTTCTACATTACCATTAACCGAGGATTCAATAGCCGGAATGGAAGGTTTTATGTCTTCAAACGAACAGACTAAAAGCGGTGCACCATCCTCCATTATTTATAAAACAAATGAAGGAAAATTCGGATACATTACCGTAACTGATATGATTCCAGTTACCGGCATCGGTCTTGTGATGACTTTTAACTATGAAACTTTTAACGGAAGTTCCGGAAATAATAAGAGTATAAGTCATCTAAAAGGCTTTGATTTAGATATGGGAAATGAAGGAGAACTCACAGACTCCACGGTAGATTTTTCCATAGGCGGAACTACGACTGACTTTACACTCATACCGCTTAATGGCGCAAAATTCTTTATAAAAAACTAAAGCATAGTCTATCGCCTGTCTGCCGGGGAACACCTCGATTGACAAGCAGTCAAGCCTTATGCTAGACTATTAGTTATGATGGATTTTAGTAGAAAACTGCCTATAGGCGTACAGAGTTTTAAGGTATTGCGTGATGATAATTTTCTCTATATTGATAAGACCGAATATGTTTATAGACTGGCTTCTTCAGGCCGTGTCTACTTTTTAAGCCGTCCGCGAAGGTTCGGAAAGAGCCTTTTTCTTTCTACATTGAAAGCCTATTTTTTGGGTCAAAAAGAATTGTTTAAGGGCTTGGCAATCGAAAAGTTTGAAGAAGCCGAAAAAGGAAAAAGAGAAATTTGGCAAGAATATCCCGTATTCTATTTTGATTTTAATGTAGGAAAGTATGCCGATACGGAAGCACTCAATGAAAGGTTAGATTTTTTACTTAAAGATATAGAAAAACAATATGAAATTATCCCCGGCAGTAGAGACAGTTTAGGTTCAAGATTTGAAAGAGCTATAAAAACAGCCTACGAAAAAACAGGCAAGCAGGTTGTCATCTTGGTAGATGAATACGATAAACCTCTTCTTCAAACAATGGGACTAAATGAAGAGCTAAACGCAGAGTACAAGGCTGTCTTAAGAGCCTTTTATTCCGTATTAAAAAGTACCGATCAATATCTCCGGTTTGCTTTTTTAACCGGAGTTACCAAATTCGGCAAGGTAAGCATATTCAGCGATTTAAACAGTTTAAACGACATAAGTCTCAAACCTGAATATTCGGCTATTTGCGGACTAACTCAAAAAGAGTTAGAGGAAACCTTCCGCCCGGAAATAAAGACCTTAGCTGAAAGAAACGAGTTAAGCTATGAGGATTGTCTTTCAGCTTTAAAGAAAAAATATGACGGTTATTGTTTTTCTTACGGAACCGAAACAATATACAATCCCTTTAGTTTGCTCAATGTTTTTGATGGAAAACAATTTGCAGATTATTGGTTTGCAACGGGAACACCGACCTTTTTGGTAAACGAATTAAAAAGAGAGGACTACAACATTCCCGAATTGGATGGAAATGTGGAAATGATTGAATCCTTTTTGTCGGATTACAGAGTAGGTGCGGACTCGGTTATACCGGTACTCTTTCAAGCCGGCTACTTAACGATTAAGGATTACGATAAAGAATACAGGATGTACAGGCTGGGCTTTCCAAATGAGGAAGTGCGTTACGGCTTTTTGTACAACCTCTTACCCGAATATTCAAATATAAGTTTTATAAAAACCTCTTTTAATGTGGTTCAGTTTACAAAAGATTTAAAGGCCGGAAGGGTGGACGAATTTATGCAAAGGCTAAAGTCGATAATGGCAAGTCTTCCCTACGACACCGTAAAAAAAGAAAGCGGCGAAAGCATCGCATTGAAAGAGCATAATTTTCAAGTCTGTGTTTATTTGATCTTTGCCCTTATGGGACAGTTTGTCGAAGTTGAAACACCCTCATCTACAGGAAGAACGGACTGCGTTGTAAAAACCGAAAAGGCAATTTATATCTTTGAGTTTAAACTAAAAGAAAATGCGGAAGCGGCCTTAAAACAAATCAAAGAAAAAAACTATGCCGAAAGGTACAAGGCAGATAGCAAAGAAATTATCCTTATCGGCGTAAGCTTTGATCCTGAAGAAGGTACCGTTGACGAGTGGTTAAGCGAAAAACTATAAAAAGCTAAAAAATTTAAAGACTGTAATAAAGCGAAAAAAAGTGCATTATGCTCCCGGCCATCACAAAAAGATGCCAGATGCTGTGAGACCATTTTACCCTCTTCATTGCGTAAAAAATACAGCCGGCAGTGTAAAGAATTCCGCCTATAAGTAAAAACTTAAAGCTTAAAAGGGGCAGCTGTTCTTTTAAGGGCCTTGCCGCAAAGATGATGAGCCAGCCCATGGGAATATAGGTTATAACCGATAGAACCCTCACCCGGCTTCCGAATATCGAGTATAAAACTATGCCTAGAACGGCCATTCCCCAGATAATACCGAAGATGGCCCAGCCGACAGCCCCGTGAAGGGCCGAAAGGCAGTAGGCCGTGTAGGTTCCGGCTATCAAAATATAGATTGAACAGTGGTCGAAAATACCGAATACTTTTTTTGCCTTTAAAGGCAAGGCATGATAGAGGGTTGAAAAAAGGTATAGGATTATTAGGGATGCACCGAAGATTGTAAAACCCACAATATAACCGGCTTTCAAATCCTGCGGAGCATAACGGGCTGCCCTTATAATTAAAAGCACAAGGGCTGCAATCGAAAGACCTGCCCCTATGCCGTGGGTTACTGCATTTGCAATTTCTTCACCTATAGAATATCTGCGTTTAATTTTTTCTTCTTTCATAATTATTTAGACAACTTAAAAGGATTAAAGTTGCCTATTACCTTGCAATTTTTCGCAGTTTTTATTATAATTTACTTGGAAAGAGTGAATAAAATTTACTTTTTGCCGATAATTAAATCGAAAAAGTTTTGCAGGTTTAAATGAAAAAAAATCACTATTTGTTTGCAGGTATAATCGTTTTTCTCCTAGTACTCGGTACAGCCTATTTCGCGCTAAACGGGTTTGATGTTATTAGTGTGCCTCAAAACTCATTGGATGACGGAATGGGAGGAGGAGATACAAGGCTGCCTACTTTTAGACCTGACAAGGAAATTTCGGATATAACACTCCCCCCGCTTGACTACATAGTATATTCCGTAAAAAAAGGCGACATGGTAGGCGAAATAGCTTCCCGCTACGGGGTAAGTCAGGACGCAATTATAAGCGTAAATAAACTTCGAAATACAAGAACCCTTCAAATAGGCCAGCTCTTAAAGATTCCCTCAATGGACGGAATCGTTTATACACCCAAAAAAGGCGACACCCCTGAAAAATTAGCCGATACCTATAAAATTTCGCTGGAAAAACTTGCTCTGGTAAATAATATTTCGGACAACAATATTCTAAAAGCAGGTTCCGTTATCTTTTTGCCTGATGCAAAGCTGGATTGGATAACACTTCAAGAAATCAACGGAGATCTTTTTAAGTCTCCTATACACGGAAGATACAGGGTAACCTCCCGCTATGGCTGGAGAAGGGATCCTTTTACGGGAAAACGCAGCTTTCATAACGGAATAGACCTTGCGACATACCACGGTGCTCCCATCTACGCAGCCCTTCCGGGAACCGTAGCCGCGACGGGCTACAGCAATGTATACGGCAACTATGTTATAATAAGACATCACTCCGGTTATCAAACCCTTTACGGACACATGCATACTATTTTAACTTCACGAGGAAAGTATGTTACACCTCAAAGTAAGATAGGAACCGTAGGAACTACAGGAAGAAGTACCGGCCCCCATGTTCATTTTACGGTATATAAAAACGGAGCAACGATAAACCCCGTGGCCGTATGGAACTAAACCTTCTCTTTTTTTAGATCGAATTTTTTTACAAAAAAATCAAGGTTACGGTAAACAAAGATAGCAGAATAAACGCTCACAAAGACGGCAAAAACAAGAGCAAAGGGAATTACAAAACTAAGCTTAAAATTTTCCGCAGCCCATTTACCTATTCCTGTAAAGGGGATATAGGCAAGACCGACAATCATCAATATGCCGACAAGGGCCCAAGGCAGGATACTTACGGTGGGCAGTTGATATTTTTCGGCCTGCAAATTAAAAAAATCCGGAGCAGCAGCCTGAATCTTTACCATAGTTTTTTCGGTAAGAACCTCATCCGCCTTTGTCCGTAAAGAAGAAGTATATAGATTTGAAGCCTGGGTAAGAGCACGGACTAGGCTGCGGCATTTTTTACACCGCAAAAGATGAAAGGTAACGGTAAAAGGAACCGCCTCATGCTTATCAAGCATCATATAACGGTTAATAGCTTCATTACATGTCATAGGCCAAATTCAATTTAAATAAAACCGGATATTCAGGACTTTCCTCTTGTCCGTAAATCCCTTGATTTTCAAGCTCTGTCTTTAATATTTTTTTTGAGCGGAAAATATGGGATTTAATCGTATTTACAGGGATTCCGGTAACGGACTCTATATCGGCATAGGGCATATCGTAAAAAAAGTAAAGGTCTATACATATTCTGTATTTTTCGGGAAGATCGTTTACAGCCCGCCTGATTGCGTTTTTTACACAGTTTTGAATTTGCCTTTCTTCGGGAGTTAAATCGTTTGTTTTTATCTCAAAATCATCAAAGGCTGAAACGAATTCTCTCTTACGCTTAACGGAATTTATCGCCGAATTATAGGCAATCCTCATAAGCCATGTAGAAAAAGAAGACTCGCCGCGGAATTTGGGCAGGGCCGAAAAGGTTTTAAGCATTATATCCTGTACAAAATCCTCCGCATCGTCATGGTTTTTAAAAAAGCTCATCCCCAAAGAGTAGACACGCTTTTGATACTTTGCAGCAATGAGGCTGAAGGCTTCGGTATTTCCTGCAAGGACGGCTTTACATAAGAGGCGGTCTTGTAAGGCTTCAGGAGATTCTTTTCTGAGGAAACCGGAAAATTTAATCATCTTTAGACCTCTCCTTCCCGGCCCTTGATGAGATAAAATAGTAGGCCAAAAGACCTATACCGCAGCTTAGGGGAACAAGCCCTCCTAAAAGAACATAACTTACTCCGTCTATTACGGAAAAAAGGGCAGTCAAAACGCTTCCTATCATCAATAAAAGAATTCCGGATATAAGGCAAAACCCCGACAAATTGAATTTTATCGGAATATATGTTTTAGTTTGAATTTGACAGATTATCTGCTTGTTACGCCAAAATAAGTAGAAAAAAATTAAAACGCCGGCCATAAGAATACCGACTATAGGAACAACGGCTATAATAATTTGTGCAGCAGCAACAGGTTGTCCGCTCATTTTAATCCTCCAAAATTTTACCCTTAACAATTTTTATTCCAAAATAACAAAGTCCTTAAAATATATGCGCTTTATACGCGATAAATTCAAGATAGAATTTACCTCGGTCAATACTTCTTTTTTTACCTCATTTTCGGGCATGGTATAAAGTTCATATACGGTTTTTTGCGAAAACCAATCGATAAGGCTTTTTCGGATAGCTTCCTTTTTTTGAACAAGTTCTTCTTCAAAGGCCTTATCCTCAGAATTATACTCCAAAACGGGAAAAACTACAAGGGTTCCGGATGTCTTATCGGCCGTAGGAATCCTAAGCCGCCCCAAGTCGGCATAAAGAGCTTTTTTTCCGCGTATCTCCGAAGGGCTTTTGGGTTTTATAAGCTCACCGGTATCTTTTTTATTAAAAAGAGAAAAAACGGAGCCTGCAATTATAATTACGATTAACGCAAAAAGGAGGTATTTAAGAAAGATATACAGCGTTAAGCCCTTCCGTTTATTCTTACCCATAAAAACCCTCTAAATAGTAAGCTTTTAATTTTTTGCCAAAAAACCGCCCACAGGATATTGGAAGATTCTAAGGTCGAATTCGTGGACAGCCGCAAAAAGGTGATCAAAAATATCGGCCTGAATTTTTTCGTATTCGCCCCAGACCGTAGTTGCCGTAAAAACATAAATCTCCAATGGGATCCCTGTAGCTCCCGGTTCAAGCTGGCGCACCAAAAAAGTCAAATCCTTTCGTAAGGTGTCAAGGCTTTGAAGATATCTGGTAACGTACATTCTAAAGGTTCCGATATTGGTAAGCCTTCTATCGTTTAAGGGATGCTCGGTATCGCTGCCGTATTGGGCACTTATGTCGGAGCTTTCAACCTCGGCAAAATAGGACTTTAAAAGCTCTATCTTCCCTACCCTGCGCCTCAGCTCTTCATCCATAAATTTTACGGAAGAAACATCCAAAAAGATTGAACGCTTGATACGCCTTCCGCCCGTTTCCTGCATACCGCGCCAGTTTTTAAAACCGCTTTGCATAAGGTCGCTTGTAGGCAAAACCGAAATCGTCTTATCCCAGTTTTGAATTTTTATCGTATGTAAGGCGACCTCGGTAACATCCCCGTCGGCATCGTATTTGGGAACCGAAATCCAGTCTCCTCGGCGCACCAAATCGTAGGAAGAAATTTGCAAACTTGCCACAAAGGACAAAATCGTTTCGCGGAAGACCAAAAGAAGAACGGCTGTCATCGCTCCTATTCCGCTTAAGAGGGTTAAGGGAGACTTACCGCTGATTGTTCCCGCAGCAATTATAAAACCTGCAATATAAACAATCAGGATAAAAACCTGAATATAGCTGCGGTAGGGCTTGCCTTCAAACTGAGGGGCATTTTCGGTATAGGCTGTAAGCCCGTCCAAAAGGCCGTGCAAAAGCCTTATGATTATCCAGATTAAAATAATACTTGAAAGCTTTTGCATGACAGCGGCACCGAAGCTAAGCTTTACCGATAAAAAATTAAAGGCAAATATGTAGATAATTAAAGAAATGCGTTCAACATGGATTTCATCAAAGATATAGTCATCCAACTTGCTCTTTGTCTTAGCCGTAAGGCGTGAAATAATCTTTCTTATTGCTCCCGTTGCCGTCTTTTTTAATATTTTGTGAAGAATAAAAGAAAAAGCCAAAACGCTAATCAGCCAAAAAATATCGCTTCGCACAGAATATTCCGAAAGCCACATTTGAAAATTATCCATAATATTTTGCATAGAATACAAAGCCCCTTTAAAAATATCCCTTTGATTTTAATTAAAAAAGCCGACTCTGTAAAGAGCTTTTGAAAACCTAAGTTCTTGATTCAGGTGTACAAACTGTGTTATAGTAGCCCTATGAGAATAGCGATTGTAGACGATGAAAAGCTCATATGCGAGGGCTTAAAATTTATTTTTTCTACCTATCCGGATATTGAAGTTGTTGCAACAGGCAATAACGGAAATGAAGCTTTAAAAATATGTGAAGAAAAAAGGCCTGAGCTCCTCCTCATGGATATAAGAATGCCCGAATGTAACGGAGTGGAAGCCGCAAAAAAAATAAAAAAAGATTTTCCCGATACAAAGATTTTGATTCTCACCACATTTAACGATACGGAATATATTCAAAAAGCCCTTCAATACGGAGCATCCGGCTATCTTTTAAAAGACAGCTCGCCCGACGTAATCTATGACGGAATCAAGGCTGCCATTTCGGGAAACATCGTTATAAACCCTGAAGTCGCAAAAACCATGCTTTTTAAAAACAATGAAGAAACAGAAGAAAGAATTTTAAGGCCCTTGACCGAAATTCAAGACGAGTACGGTTTAAGCCAAAAGGAAGTAGAAATTATAAGGCTCGTTTCTGAAGGGCTTTCCAATAAACAGATTGCCTATAAGCAGGGGCTTTCTGAAGGCACTATCAAAAACAATATTTCGGTAATATTTGATAAGACCTTTGTTTCGGATAGAACACAGCTCGCCGCCTTTGCCTTTAAAAACGGAATTGTGTAAATTCTTGAGCCTCAATTCATAGCCATTTCATTCACATTTCCTCCCCCGCTTGAAAAAAAGCCTTAGTTGGAATATAATTCGCGAATATTATGTACTTTTATTCAATCGGGTACAGTTACTTTGGAGTGCTTAAGGTATGGAAACAAAAGCTTTTTATAAAAAAGAAGTCGGTATAGAAAACTTTATCTTTTTAGGATTGTTTTTTGCCTTCTTTTTCGGTGTCGGCTCTGTTATGGGCGGCGTAAATATGATTAAGACAATGATGGAAACAGGCTTTGATCTTCTTATCAATATCTGTTTGTATCTGATGGCGGTAGCCGTATTGGCCGGAGCCGTCTCAGGTCTTTTTTCGGAATTCGGAACGGTTGCCTTGATCAACAAGATCTTGTACAAGCTGATGAAGCCCTTGTACGATTTACCCGGAGCCTCCTCCCTCGGTATCTTAAACTGTTTTTTATCGGACAACCCTGCAATTTTAACCCTTGCCGATGACGATAATTTTAGGCGCTATTTTAAGCAATACCAGCTTCCTGCCCTTACAAACCTCGGCACTGCCTTCGGAATGGGCTTGATTACCACAACGGCAATGATGGGCTTAAACGTAAAATCGGCAGTCCCGGCAGCCCTAATCGGAAATGTCGGAGCTGTTGCCGGAAGTATAGTTTCGGTCCGCTTGATGATTCATTTTTCAAAAAAACGCTACGGAACAGAGGCTATGGTTTCTACAAGAAGGGTAGACCCAATCCCCGAAAAAATGCGCCCTGTCCGTGAGGGCGGAGCCGGAGCTAGGTTTATTCAGGCTATGCTTGACGGCGGAAAATCGGGGGTCAGCATGGGTATGGCCATAATCCCTGGTGTAGTAATTATCTGTACGATAGTTATAATGCTTACAAACGGCCCGAGTGCAGACGGCACCTACACGGGAGCAGCACGAGAAGGAATCGCCCTCCTTCCATGGATAGGTCAAAAGCTGAGCTTTATCTTAAATCCCCTTTACGGTTTTAGTTCTCCTGAGGCTATTTCTGTCCCGATTACGGCCCTAGGTTCTACGGGAGCCGCCCTCGGCATTGTAAAAGAAATGTCCTTAATGGGAAAAATAAACGCAAACGATATAGCTGTCTTTACCGCCATCTGTATGTGCTGGAGCGGTTATATTTCTACCCATATTGCAATGATGGACGCCCTCGACACAAAGGAGATGACGGGCAAGGCTATTTTAAGCCACACAATAGGCGGCCTCTTTGCAGGCTTTGTCGCCCACCTTATAGCCTTTGTGCTTTAAGATAACTCTTAATAAGACGGCTTCTTAAGATAATGGCAAGCATAATGATTCAAGGGACTACATCCTCTGCGGGCAAGTCCCTTTTTTGTACAGGCCTTTGCAGAATCTTTAAAAAGAGGGGCTTAAAGGTTGTTCCCTTTAAATCCCAAAACATGTCCTCGATTTTTTTTACTACAGCTGACGGAAAAAAAATAAGCAGCGCCCAAGCCCTTCAAGCCAAGGCCGCCGGCATTGAACCCCGCCCCGAAATGAATCCCATCCTCCTCATCCCTAAAACGGATGTGGGCTCTAAGGTGATAATTTTGGGAGAAGAAAAAAAAGAGATGAAGGCGCGGGAATATTTTGAGTATAAAAAGACCTGCAAACCTATAATTCTGGAAACCTTTCAAAAGCTTGAAAGGGAAAACGATATTGTGGTTATCGAGGGAGCAGGAAGCCCCGCCGAAATAAACCTAAACCAAAACGACATAGTAAACATGGGCATGGCAGAAATGGCCGATGCTCCCGTCCTTTTGATTGCCGACATAGACAGGGGCGGCGTCTTTGCCCAGCTCTACGGGACCGTAATGCTCCTCCCCGAAAAGGACAGGAAGAGAATTAAGGGCATGATCATAAATAAATTCCGCGGAGACAAGAGCCTTTTAGATCCAGGCATAAAGATGATTGAAGAGCTCGTAAAGATTCCCGTAATCGCTACAATCCCCTACATGCACTTGGAACTCGCCGATGAGGACAGCCTCATAGACGATGATAAAAAATGCAATACCCAAGGCCAAAGCGAGGCCGAGATCGAAAAAGAACTGGACAAACTCGCTGCCCTCATCGAAGAGAACAGCGATATGGATTTTATTTTTAAGATAGCCGGGATTTAAGGGCGGAATTTAAAAAAGCAGGCCTTAAATAAGGCCTGCTTTAAAACTTCTTTTCTAAGGGCTGGGGGCTGTAGTTGTTAATTTACCATTACCATCCACATACCAGTTGTATCCATCTTTCTGTGTAACTTTGAATTTTTTAGCTTCATTTGAAAGAACAACGCCGTCTTCAGCTTCCAATACGAGTCTTCCCTCAGAATAATTGGTATCCGGCACTGTAATTCGTGCGATTTGATTTTCAGCTGAGGTCAAGGAACCGGTAAGTATGATTGTAGCACCGTTAATAAGATAAACATCATTTTTCCCTTTTGTATGATCGCCTGAAGGATCTAGTTTTGCATCTCCTGACATTTTAAAAGTTCCGGATACATAGACAGCACCTCCATGAGCTTTATTAGAAACTCCTTTTCCTATGTTGCTTTGAATAATTCCGCTAGTCATTAAAAGCTCAGCATTTTGGCCTATATATACACCCCCTCCCTGATTCGCCACATTATCCTTTATTATTACTCCCGATTTTATTTCAAGAGAGGCATGCTCCTCAAGATCAACAGCTCCTCCATTTCTTTCTTTCTTTGATAACTTTGTTGCATCTCCATTTTGCAATGTAAGACTCTCAAGAATAAGTTTATTATTTTTTTTAACCTTAAATATCTTGCATTTTTTATCGGCGTCAAGAATTGCGGTACCATCCTTACCTCGAATAGTGAGGTTACGTCCTACGGTAATTTTATCGTGGTCACCACTAGCAGTAAGTGTACCATCCACAATAATTACCTCAGCTCCCCCGCTGGTCTTCTCAACCTCACTTTTTAATTCTGACCAGCTTGTAACCGTCTTCCCGCCGGGAGTAACCTCTTCCAATTGTCCCGAATTATTTATCTTCCACTTTTTGCCGTCAGTGGAATCGGTAACCTTGAATTTGGAAACTTGAGTCGAAAGATCAACGCCGGAACCTGCTTGTAAGACCTTGATTGTAGAGTTAAATGTAGAAGGATAGTTTACAGGGCTTATTCGAGCTGCAATAGGCTGAGTTAAATTTCCCGTAACCGTAATTAACTTGTTTGCAGGAAGATGAACATCATTTTTTCCTATAGAATTCTCATCAGATCCGGAGGAGGGGACAATCTTTGCAGCACCCGATATCTCAAAGATTCCGCCATTGTAGACAGCACCTCCTAAGACGGCGGTATTGTTTTCTATTGTTCCGCCCGTCATTATAAGACTGCCGGAAGGAGTAATATTAATTGCTCCTCCTGCACCTACTGAACCGGTCGTTTTATTTCCGCTTATGACAGAGCCGCTCTTAATATTTAAGGTTCCGTCTGTATATACGGCTCCTCCTCCCGTAACGGCTTCCGAGTCCTTTATATCGGTATTGTCGAGGGTTAAAACGAAGCCATTATTAGCCATTACAGCCCCGCCTACACCGGCCTTTCCGTTTTGTAATGTTAGGTTAGTCAAAGTCAATTTTTTATTTTGTTTTAATGTAAATATTCGATGTTTTGTAGTTACAGCATCCTTATTTGCATCAATTATATCCGAAGTTTTTCCTGTCAAGCCTTGGATACTTATACTATTATTTACCTCAATTTCGCCGTAGTTGTTTACATCATCCGTCGAACTTATTGCCCCATTTATATAAATAGTATCGTTTTCTTTTGCATTGGCTACTGCCGTTTTAAGAATGTGCCAGGATGAGTTTCCCGACCTTACTTCCTTTCTGACCTTATAGTAATAAGTTTTTTCGTCGCTGTCGGCATAATTAGAAGCTTGAGCCTTTAATTTAACCTCATATATTTCATCCACTCCCGGAATAGAATCTAATCTGATTTTTGTTTTATTTTCATCTAGTGCGACACTGCCGGTATCGCCCGTATGACCTGAAGGCGGGGGAGTAGAATTGGACAATTTTACCTCGGCACGTATTGTTACACCGGAAGTGTATGAGTCATGATAAGCTTCAAGAATTACGGTTTCATCAAAGCATGATGAAATAATGACGGGATTACCGGAGCTTGAAGCCGAAGGAGTTAAAGCATTTTGGTTGTCGATATAAACGCCTAAAACATTTAACTGCGCCATTGAAGCCTCATATTTGATTTTGGGAATGGGAAGCTTTGCTAAATTGGTTACCCCTGAAGTTTCTTGAGAGTAAAGACCTCTTAAATCTTTTACTCTGATCTTATAATTTAAACTATTTCCGATTTTTGCATCGGTTTTTATGCATAGCATCCATTTTCTAGCATTTGCATCAGGAATAGAGTTAAAGCCGCTTATGCCGTCACCTGTTACATCTCCAGCTGCAAGAGGCGTGATTAATTTATCCGAAGAAAGAAGGTTTCCCTGGGAAGCGCTCACATCGAAGCCGTTATTTGTTAATTTTATTAAAATGGGAGCTTTTGTAACACCACCCTCAGTGAAGTGAACCTCAGATATATCTCCGTGAAGATCTATTGATTCTGAAATTCTTTCAAGCTCAAATATCAGAACATAGTACCAATCATTTCCCTCTTGTATTTTCCCTGTAGTAACCCATTCCGGTTTAGGCGGAACTGTGTTAGCTCTAAGTTTATAATTGTAGTTTTGCTCAAACCTCCTGTTATCTTTTTTATTATACAGGTTTATTTTAGGATTGAGATTCGTCTTGCCTTGTTCATTTTTAAGTAAAAATTCTTTTTTGTATTCAAGCCGTATTTTATCGGAACCTATTTGCTCTAAAGAATAATCTATTCCCTGCTCAGGGCTTCCGCCGTTTTTACCTTTTACGTTTTCATCAAAAACGATAATATCATTAGGAGCATCCGAATCATGGGGCATTATAAAATCAAATTTTTGTGGATTATGAAGTTTAAAAATAATTTGTGCATTTTTATTAGAGGGTAAAGAGGAAAACCCTTCACCATCAACTAAACTTCCGGGCGGAATTTCTATATCAATTATGACTGCATTATTTGCCCAATATGAAAAAGTTTCTTCAATTCCGATAATCAGCTGTTGACATGATGTTAAACTAAACAAAATCAAAAAAATCAAAAAGTTAGTTAAAATTTTTTTCATAATACTCCGGTTCTCCTATAGCTTAAAATTCCCAACCTAAAGAAAGAGAGGGTTGAATTACATATTTAGGAAAATCTTTTCTAAACAAAAAAGTATGCTCCAAATTTAATTCAATATATAATTTTTTATAAAGATAAACCTGCACGGCAGTTCCTGCATTAACCGAAGGACACCAAAACCAATATGCAGGACTTTTGATATCGGTTCCCGGATATTCAAATTTTGCCTGAAACATAAATGCACCGCCGCCGCCAAGGTGTAAATCAAAGTTAAGTCTACGTTTAATTATAGGAAACATATATACAAAATTAGCCTGAGGTAAGATAAAACCGGTTTTTAAGATATATGAAGCGGGCTTATTTTTCAACTGCATTAAGGAAAGCCCCAGACTCAAACCGAAATGCCCATATGCTCTTTTTAAAGGCACAAAAGCAAATCTCAAAGAGCCTCCTAATGGGGAAATGTTGGATTTAAAATATTTATAAAGAGTTTCATTTTGAATAAAATAACTGAAAGTATAACCCAGAGAAAGAAAGATATCGATAGGTTTTTGAAATTTAAAATTTATACTTTTTGAATTGTCATAAAGACCGCTGGGATCTTTAGCTGTAAGAACATAGGTCCCGGCCTTTAATTTTGAAAAGTTAAGCTGAATTTTAATTTTCTTACCGGGCTTATCGGAATCAACAACCTCACATTGTACCGGATTTTCGTTATTCCTAGTCAATGTAAATATGGTTTCAGGAAATATATTTTTTCCGGAAACTATAATATAATCTGCTGCAGGTTCATCAAAATATATAGACTCGATGGATAAGGACAGCACTTCGGGCTGATATGCAACACGTACATCAAAATTCCTATATTCACTTGCAAACTCACTCTGATTAAGAAGGTTAATGACTGCTACCCTATAACGATATTTACCAGGTTTTAAAGAAACATTTATCGAATTCTTTTTTAAAGTTTTTTTATCAATTTGAATCCAGTTTCCGGATTGATCTTTTTTTTCAAGTAAGAATTCATAACCCAATATGTCATCTATTGCTTCCCATGACAAGTGTTGATATAAAGAAGAGCCTTCCTTTCCTTCTTCTATAAAATAGCTTTTTTGAATCTTTGAATCATTGTTGCTTGCCTTCGCCGCTTCTTGAGGATATAAATATACAAGTCTGCAAAATAATAAAACTAAAAAAATAAAACAAATTCTATTGACCATACATAACTCCGGTTTCATCAGTAGAAACTTTTTTTGATTGAGGTAGCTCTATCTTAAATTTCCTAACGGCAGCTTTTCCATCCTGAACGATATTAGTGCCTTCAAATTTTTGTTGAGCCCTTACCTCTATATAAAACACACCACGTGACAACAAATTCAATTTAGTAAAATTTAATTCAATATTTCCTGTAACGGTTTGCGGAAGGCTGTCTCTATAAACCGTTTTTGAAGAATTATATATTCTTACAAGGTAGTGATCTGCTTCAGGGATCCTAGTCCAAACAAATTTTATACTTCGATTATTTTTAAAGAAGTCTGCATTCAATGTCGTGTCTTGCTTAGGCGCAAGCATATCCGGAGCCTCCAATAAAGGAATAGGAAGAACCTTAAATGAAGCATCTTTTCGGCTTGAAATATCAAAGCCCTTTGCAGTTTTTGCGATTAGTTTCCATATATATTTACCTGCACCAAGAGGAGGTAATTGAACGGATGTCTCAGGATTTTGTATAGAAAGAACAGGATTCTTTTCTCCCACCTTAATCAAAATTAACCTGGATGTTTCCGGATCTTCAACGGAGGACCATTTTAAAACTTCCGGTTTTAAAACTGCATCCATGCCGCTAATACTCATACCGTCAATAGGATATATAAGTTCAACAGGTTTTAAATGCATTAATTCTATTTTACGGTCAGCTGTATAACCGTATCGTTTACCTGCCGTTTCGTTTAAAGATGCAAAAGCTTGAACACTTATTATATAAGAACCGTTCTCAATAGATTTTATATCAACATCAATTTCGGTTCCGGTAATAAATGAGTTTTCATATACAGGTTTTTGATTTAAACCTTCAGGTGTAATCCTAAACCGGTAATATTCCGCTTCAGGAACCTGCGTCCACTTAAATTTATTTTCTCCCTTGGGCAAAATAATTATTTTATTTTTTAAATCGATAAATTCCGGTTTGGAAAGAGGCGGAACAATAATCAGTTTTTTTACTTCGCTCTTTAAATCATTGTTTTTATTTTTTGTTAAAACACGCCAATACCATTCACCCTTTTCCAAGGAAACACCTTCTACCGAAGAACCATTTACTTTTTTATCGGCTGCAAGTTTCTTAAAATCTTGAGATGACGAAACTTGAAAATAGAGTTCATCCTTTGTATTTGTTTTCCATGTAAACTGCGTATCTTTGCAAAAAGAATCTGCAATAACATAACCGTCCGGAGGAAAGACCGAGCGTATAAAAATTTCTTCTCCGCCTATTTTTATTTTTTCGGGTTTACTTAAGCCCACCGGTATTTCATTTTTATCCAGAGCTGCTATATTCCAGTAATAGCCGGATGAAGGCAGAAGATTTTCAAAATTTTTTATTTCAAAATAGTTTGAAGTTAATACTTTTTCGAACACTATGTTCGACATGCTTTCATCTGTAGAAATGCGAAAATTATATTTTTTTGCTTCCGGTACTGACGGCCAAGAAAAAAAGGCCTTATTCCCTTCAAGCGTTTCGCTCATATTTTGAGAAAGGTCTAAAACTATGGGTTCTTTATTTTTTGTCTTTTGAACATAAAAAACACCTGTCTCGGAAGTTTGAGAAGGAGCACCTTCCGTAATATAATTCGGAACAACACGCCAATACCATTTTCCATCTTCAATACCGCTAAGGTTTACCGACGAAGCATTTATAAGCCGGCTGAGTTTCGGATTTTCAAAGGAGTCATTATCTGCGAGCTCAATCAAGTAATTTGAAGCAGCAGAATTTCCTTCCCAAGAAAATTTTATTGCAGGTAAATCGTTTACATAAGAAAATTCTTCATTTAAGTTAGGTTCTAGTAGCTTAGGAGGCGGAGCATCGGTAATGCTAAGTTTTCCCTTTGCCGCTGAAACATCTTCCGGCCCCAAAGAAGAAGAATAAAGCCGCCAAAAAATATTTCCCGATGAAACACTCCGCTTTAATTCGCTCAAGCCCTTTACCTGAACTTTTTCGGTATCGGCATTAAAATTCCGTGACGAAGAAATTTCAAAGATCAGGTCTTCCATTTCGGGAAAAGAACTTTGCCATCTAAACAAAACTTCTATGGGTTCCTTATTAAAATTAAAAATCTTCTCGGAAGAAGACGGACTTATCATGGTAATGGAAGGTTTACCTCCTTCAACCAAAACAGTTCCGGCTTTCAAAACTGAAGACTCGATAACCGAATCGGAAGAATCCTCCGCTTGAGCGTTTTCAACTTTAGATACCGAGGCTTCGCCCTTTTCGACTGCAATTTTTATCGGTTCTTCTCCGGATTTTGAAGTGTGAAGCACGGACTCTTTTTCGATAGCAAGCGAAGCATTTCCGGACCTTACAAGCATTTTGGAATCTACGGTTTTTACCGAAACATTTCCTTCACTTATTTGAACTGAAACATCTTTTTCGGCCCTAGGCTTAAAAATCTGAATCATGGTGTTTTCACCGACATTTACCGTACTCTTATCGGTAAAATAAATAACCGCTTCCGAATTCGATGCTGTGCGTATTGTGTCCCCGTTATATACATGAGAATATTGGGCAGGTCTATCCCAAACAGCCCTATCTATAAATTTACGCTGAACACTCTTTTCTTTATAACTTACAATTGCAATTGAAGGCTTATCTCTATTAAGCGTTTTGTTTAAATTCTTCCAAAACAAAAATATGGTAGAACAGGCTATCAATAATGCGATGAGGACAACAAAGATGTCCGCAAATTTATTATCAAGTTTAGGATTGGATCTTGTATTTTTTTTCGTCTTCATTTACATCCACCTTTGAAAAATCGGGGGCAGGTATTCCGAGAACCTTTCTTATTTGTGCCAGATTTTTAGGTCCTTTTAATCCTGCACCGGGAATATTTGTTTCGTTCGGCATATTGATTAAGGCGAAAACTCGTAAGGGTTTTGCTTTTCCCTTAACGGTAACCGAGGGCATTTCTTCAACAACAACATGATCCTTTACCAAATTGTAAGTATGTTCGGTAATAAGAATATCGGTGCCCATGGGTTTATTTAAAGCTTCAACTCTTGAAGCCGTGTTTACCGCATCCCCTATAACAGTGTACTCCATTCTCTCATGCGAGCCTATCTGCCCTGCAACCACTGCCCCGGAATTTATTCCGCAGCCTATTCTGATTATCGGTTTTTTATCTCCTCCGCGGCCCCGATTAAAAAATATAAGAGCTGCACGCATTTTAAGAGCTGCACGAAGACAGTTTAAAGCATCTTCTTTGGGATTCCCTGTAGACGTAGGCGCACCCCAAACCGCCATGATGGCATCTCCTATAAATTTATCTACGGCTCCGTTTGTTTTATTTACGCAATCTACCATCAAGGTCATGTACTCATTTAAAAATTCTACAACCTCAGCCGGATCCATTTTTTCGGAAATCGAAGTAAAAGAACGGATATCCGAAAAGAAAATCGTTGTTTCCTTTGTTTCTCCTCCGAGAGCCAGCTTTCCCTTGGCAGCAAGCTCGGCTATTTCTTTATTTATAAATCGGCCGAAAGAATCTTTAAGCCTTTCTCTTTCGGCGAGGCCCTTACCCATTTCGACAAAGCTTGTAGTCAAAAGACCAAGCTCATCCTTGGTTTTAGCTTTTAAGTCTATTTCGTAATTACCCTGCTTTATTTCGTCTGCCGCAAGGGCTAAACTTTTTACGGGACGGCTTATCGATTTTGAAAAGAACCATACGAAGACTACAGAAAAAGACAAAACAATTATACTGAGATAGATATTCCGCCTTGTGGTATTTTCTACAGGTTCCAAAAGAACATCGGCCGAAGCACTTGTTAAAACCGCAAGATCTCCCAATGAGAGCCTGTTATATGAGCCGAAATATTCTTTTCCGTCCTCATCTTTTACAAGAACCTGTCTGTCATTGTCTCCGTTTTCCCGCATCTGTATAAAGAGAGGAAAATTACTTACATTCGCCTTATTTTTTACAAGATTAAAATCAGGGTGAACAAGCACATCGCCCTCATTATTAACAAGATAGGTTGTCTGCATTGTTCCGGCACCGAAACTTTCCGACAGCTTTTCGGCTGAAAAGAAAACAACCAAGCCCTGAGCTAAACCTTTTTCGGTGTAGGGATAGAAAAAAACCAGCATAGGCATATCGAAAAGCCAAGCAGCGTTTAAAACCTGAGTTATCCCCTTTTCGGTTTGAAGCAAGGAATTCTTTGATTGCTTCAAAAATTCATCTACCAAGTCAAAATCAATATCATTGGAAGCAAAAAAATGAGAGCTTAAAAGTTTGGTTTCAACACCGCTTTCCCTCTTGGAATCCGTAACCAATATTGCAGCTACATAAGGGTTTTTCTGAAAATATAAGGACGAAACCCGGTTTGAAAAAGAGCTTGAACTTTCATTTGTGTTAAGCATATCTAAGAGCAAAGAAGCATTGGCTCTTAATGCCGTCAAATCTTTTTCAGCCGAAGATGCAGCCTGCTTATTTACGGTGCGGTTGTTTTCTTCAGCCGTGAGCTGAACATCCAAGCGGCCGAACCATGTAACTAAAGCCGTAATTCCGCCCAAGGATAGGATGATCAAAATAGATATAATCGTAACCAGTTTTGCACCTATCGAAAACCTTACCTTAGTTTGCCCAGTTTCTTGTCTCATCATTATGGATAACCCCTAATCTATAGTAATTACGAACTTTAAATGTATGCTTATAAATCGGGATATTAACATAATTTATAGTCTTTTTCAAGCGCTGTCCTTTCTAAAGATAAACCAGGGCGCATTCTTTTACCTTTCTTAAACACAAGCCCGAATATCTTTTATCCCTTCTTAAAGATAAGACCGGCCTCTCCCTTGTCAACAAGAATCGTGCTTCCTTCGGGGAATTTACCTTCGAGGACTTCACGGGCGAGTTTGTTTTCAAGCTCGGCCTGTATGGCTCGCTTTAAGGGGCGAGCGCCGAACATCGGGTCATAGCCTATGTCTGCAAGCAAATCCTTAGCCTTATCCGAAACCTTTAAGCCAAGGCGTCTGGCCTTCAAGCGTTCTGCAACCGATTTAAGCTGAATATCGACAATCTTTCTGATATGCCCTTTTTCGAGCCTGTTAAAGGTGAGTATCTCGTCAATACGGTTTAAAAATTCGGGCCTGAAGTTATCGCGCAGGATTTGGGTAATTTCTTCTTTGATGCTTCCCATGTCCTTGGCCGTCAAAATATACTCCGAACCTATATTGCTTGTCATAATTATAATGGTGTTCTTAAAGTCCACCACTCGGCCCTGTCCGTCGGTAAGGCGGCCGTCATCCAGAATCTGTAAAAAGACATTAAAGACATCTTGATGGGCCTTTTCGATTTCGTCAAAAAGGATTACGCTGTAGGGCCTGCGCCTTACGGCCTCGGTAAGCTGACCGCCCTCGTCATAGCCTACATAACCGGGAGGAGCTCCGATGAGGCGGCTTACGGAATGTTTTTCCATGTACTCGCTCATGTCTATGCGGGTAAGGGCCTTTTCGTCATTAAATAAAAAGTCTGCCAAGGTGCGGGCCAATTCCGTTTTACCGACACCGGTCGGGCCTATGCATAAAAAGCTTCCCAAGGGACGGTTCATATCCGATAGCCCGGCCTTGTTTCTTCTTATCGCGTCTGATACCACCCTTACAGCCTCATCTTGGCCTACAACCCTCGTTTGAAGAACCTTTTCAAGCTCCAAGAACTTTTGCATCTCGCTTGCAAGCATTTTGGCGACGGGGATGCCTGTCCACATGGAAACTATTCGGGCTATGTCTTCTTCGCATACCTCTTCGCGTAAAAGCTGCCCCTGTTGGCCGGCCTTTTTTTCAAGCTCGGCCGTAACGGCGGCTATCTTTTTTTCGACCTCGGGAATCTTGCCGTATTTAAGCTCGGCGGCCTTGTTTAAGTTTCCTTCGCGGCTGTACTTGGTTTCTTCAATGCGGAGCTGTTCAAGCTCTTCCTTGTATTTGCGCGATTCGTTAATGCGAGATTTTTCGTTTTGCCATTGGGCCTGCATCGCATTCCTCTTGGAAGAAAGCTCTGCCAGCTCTTCTTCAAGTTTTAAAAGCCTTTCCTTTGAGGCCGTATCGTTTTCTTTTCCGATAGAAACTTTTTCGATATTTAGTTGAAGGATTTTGCGTTCAACCTGATCGAGCTCAACGGGCTGGCTTTCTATTTCCATTTTAAGGCGGCTTGCAGCCTCATCCACAAGGTCGATAGCCTTGTCGGGCAAAAAGCGGCTTGTGATATAGCGGTTGGAAAGGACGGCCGCGGCAATTAGGGCCTCGTCCCTTATGCGCACCCCGTGGTGAACTTCGTACTTTTCCTGTAAGCCGCGCAAGATGGCTATAGTGTCTTCGACCGTGGGTTCGGGGCAGTAAACCTGCTGAAAGCGGCGTTCAAGGGCTGCATCTTTTTCGATGTATTTTTGGTACTCGTTTAAGGTGGTAGCTCCTATCGCCCTGAGCTCTCCGCGGGCAAGGGCAGGCTTTAATAGGTTTGAAGCGTCCATCGAACCCTCGCTTGCCCCGGCACCTACAAGGGTGTGAAGCTCGTCGATAAAGAGGATTACCCTTCCTTCGGATTTTTGAACTTCGGAAATTACGGCCTTTAACCTTTCTTCAAATTCGCCGCGGAATTTGGCTCCTGCAACAAGGGCGCCGAGGTCGAGGGATAAAAGACGCTTTCCCTTCAGGCTGTCGGGCACATCCCCTGAAACTATCCGCCTTGCAAGGCCTTCGACTATGGCGGTTTTTCCGACTCCCGGCTCTCCGATTAAAACGGGATTATTTTTTGTCCTGCGGGAAAGCACCTGCATTACCCGCCTTATTTCTTCATCCCGGCCGATTACCGGGTCTATCTTTTCGTTTTTAGCAAGTTGGGTTAGGTCGCGGCAGAATTTTTCTAAACTTCTGAATGTAGATTCAGGCGTTTCGCTTGTTACCCTGTTGTTGCCCCGAACCTCTTTTAAGGCTGAAAGGAGATTTTTTAAATTTATTCCCCGCGAGCGCAAGAGTTCTCCCGTTGCGTCCTTAGACTCGCTTAGAGCAAGAAGAAGGTGTTCGGTAGAAACATACTCGTCCTTTAACTTATCAGCATAGCCTTCTGCATGGGCAAAGACCTTTGCAAGCAGGGGCGAAATATAGGTTTGAGCAGACTGCCCTGTAACACGGGGCTTTCTGTCAAGCATTTTGTCGAGTTCATCCAAAAGACTTTCGGGATTGACGCCGATTTTTTCTACCAAGGGAGGAACAATTCCGTCCTCTTGTTCTAAAAGAGCATATAAAAGATGCTCGCTTTCAACCTGACTGTGGTCATCTCTTTGAGCCAGCGATGAAGCTTCTTGAACGGCTTCAGAGGCCTTAACTGTATACTTATCTATATTCATGTATAAAAAATAATAAAAATCGATAAAAAAATCAATGATACGCAAAAATAATGCTAAAATATTAAAGGAATTTGACAAGGCTGACTTGTCATATTTTCAATCATCATATATAATGCCCCGAACGTCTATTTTACATAGACAAATACATTTTCTAGGAGTTCTTCATGGATAAAAAAAAGAACAAGGAAGTTTCAGGCTTCCTCAAAGGAGTTGAAAGGATCGGAAATAAATTGCCGCATCCTGCTATGATTTTCTTAATTTTAAGTATCATTGTAATCATTGTCTCTGCTCTTGCAGAAGCATTCGGAACCCCTGTTACATACTTTGATGCCCGAAAGGGAAAAGAAGTTACTATAGGAGCCGTTTCGCTTTTAAATCTTGATGGTCTTAGGTACATTTTAAATACCGCTACCAAGAATTTTACAGGCTTTGCACCCTTGGGAACAGTTTTGGTTGCTATGCTCGGTGTAGGTGTTGCAGAGTGGACAGGACTTATCAATACCTCTCTTAAAAAGCTTCTTTCAGGTGTTCACCCCAGACTTTTAACTGTTGTTGTTGTTTTTGCAGGTATTATGAGCAATATCGCTTCCGACGCAGGTTACGTTGTAGTTATTCCTCTAGGAGCCATCGTATTTGCTAATGCAGGCCGCCACCCGATGGCAGGTCTTGCAGCAGCCTTTGCCGGTGTTTCGGGAGGCTTCTCAGCCAACCTCATGCTCGGAACAATTGACCCGCTTTTAACAGGTATCACAACCGAGGCCTTACACAATGCCGGTATGGATATTGCAATTGACCCGACATGTAACTGGTTTTTTATGATTGCTTCTACCTTCATTCTTACAATTGTCGGAACCTTCGTTACGGAAAGAATCGTCGAAAAGAACTTGGGCACATATAACGGATCATACAAACCGGACAACATGCCTATTTCTGACGTTGAAAACAAGGGATTAAAGCTTGCCGGTATTTCTATTTTGATTATGGCCGTTATTTTAATTATTGGTCTATTCGGTCTTCCCAAGCTTCCCGGTCTTGCAGTTTTAAGAGAAATTGACCCCAAAACAGGGGAAAGTTCAATTTCAAACTTTATGCACGGAGGTCTTTTACCCGTAATTCTTTTAATCTTCTTGATTCCCGGTCTTATATATGGTAGAAAAACGGGGAAAATTCATAACTCCCACGACCTTATCAAGGGAATGACTGCAGCAATGAGCTCTATGGGCGGTTACCTCGTATTGAGCTTTTTCGCAGCACAGTTTGTAAACTACTTCGGAAAGACAAACCTCGGAACAATCATCTCGGTAAACGGTGCAAACTTCTTAAAGAGCATCGGATTTACAGGTTTGCCGCTTATAATCTCATTCGTTATTATTTCGGCCTTCCTTAACCTCTTTATGGGCTCGGCTTCTGCAAAGTGGGCTATCATGGCTCCTATCTTTGTTCCCATGATGGTAAACTTAGGTCTTTCACCTGCCTTAACACAGGTCGCCTACCGAATCGGAGATTCAAGCACAAACCTCATCACACCCTTGATGAGCTACTTTGCAATGATTGTTGTATTTATGAAAAAATACGATGAAGATTCCGGTCTTGGAACATTGATTTCAACCATGCTGCCCTATTCAATCTGCTTCCTGCTTTCATGGATAGGTCTCATGATTATCTGGTACATCTTCGGTCTGCCCTTAGGCCCCGGAGCATTTATCCATATCTAATCGATCTTTCGGATTAGCTTAAAAAACCCACCCTGCCATCCTTTGGACGGCAGGGTGGGTTCTTATATGGTCAATTATAAAATTGCACCTGCGAGTTATGATATATCTTCCAAAAGTTTATAAAGTCAAAATAGTAGCTTTGCATAGCAGAAAAAATGCGAGTCAAATCTTTCTGAGGAATTTTGCCCCTGTTGTGGGCTAGTTTAAAAGAACCGTTCGATAAAACCCAAATTTTTGTATCATTTTTGCTTGGATCACCTTTAGTGACATGAAAATGAATAGGTTCACCGGCTTCATTTGACCAAAAATAAATTTTATAACCTGCAGTACGGAGATATATGGGCATCAAGCACTCTCCAATGCATCAAGATTGCGGAAATCCGTTATCGACCGGTAAATTTGTTTAAGATAATTTTTAAAATATTCATTCTTTTCTAAATCAAAATTAGAATGTATTATTTCTCCTTCATTTGTAAGCAAAATAGATTCGGCTGTTTTGCAATCTTCAAAACATACATCTTTCTCGGTATATGTAATTAAAATTCCATCTTTTTCGCAAAAAACTTTACGGTCCATAATAGCCTCCTACAAGCTATTATACAATAAATAAGCTGACAATGCTATATGGATATTTGTGCCCGAATCGCAGCATGGGGTTTGGGCGACAGGTAAAGCGGTATGGGAAGGATAAAAAAAAGGCATAAAACGCGTATTTTATCCGTAATTTTTTTACGGCATACTTGATTTTTATTTGATATTTACCGATAATAGTGTTGGATTACCTTTGGAGTATATTATGATCAAATCATTTACTGTGACAAATTTTAAAGCATTTCGAAATAGTGTAACTCTCGATTTTTCGGCAACCGGGAACTATGAGTTCAACACCGAGGCTGTAAAAGGCGGTATTGTAAAGACTGCTGTTATGTACGGTAAAAATGCCGGCGGAAAATCTTCACTTGCCTTAGCTCTATTTGATGTTGTAGGAAATTTGACCGATAATTACACCAATCCCGGCAATTACAAGAATTATCAAAACATGTTTTCACCTGAAGAACCTGTGGAATTTGAGTATACATTCAGTTTTAAAAATACGGATGTAATTTATAAGTATAGAAAAAGCAGTAGTAATATATTTATTCAAGAAACACTTATAATTGACAAGAGAACCGTGATAAACTATGACAGGGCTTCGAGCAGCAAAGACTTTGATGTTTTTCTTTCCGGTACAGAAAACCTAAATAAAGATTTGCCTAATCTTCAAATTTCCGCTTTAAAATGGATTAAAAGTAATAGCGTTCTTGACGATAACATCGAAAATCATCTTTTTAATGAACTCTTTGATTTTGTGAATAAAATGCTTTTATTTTGGTCGTTGGATACCCGCTCTTTTGTTGGTTATACATCAAATGATAATGATAAGATCATTGAGAGAATTATAAAATCTAACCATTTTAAAGAATTGCAATTCTTTTTTCGGGAAGCTGGGTTTACCGATGAACTGGTTTATAGCAACCACTCAGGCAGTGAAGAAATATATGTTAAATACGATGAAAAATTATTGAACTTTTATAGTGCTTGTTCTACAGGAATGCGCTCTCTTTTGCTTGTTTACTATTGGTTGCAAGATGTGCGCAATCCTGCAAGATGTCCTTCATTTATATGTATTGACGAATTCGATGCTTTTTATCACTTTGAACTTTCACGCTTTATCGTAAGGAAATTAAAAGAGCTTGACTGTCAAGTTCTTCTTACCACACATAACACAACACTTTTTACAAACGATTTGTTACGTCCTGATTGTTTTTACATTTGCTCAAAAGAAAAGATTGTCAATGCACATAATGCAACGGAAAAAGAACTCCGCTTAGGTCATAATCTTGAAAAACTGTACAGAGGCGGAACTTTCGGGAAATGATTTTATTTATTTTTGAAGGCGAAAAACGGGAACCTCAAATTTATAAAACAATGCAATACTTGTTTTTCGACTCAGACTCAAAAAATGAAATACTTGTTTCATATTGTAACAATATTTATTCACTCTGCAAAAAGATGAAACAGCATGACAGTTTTAATAATTCGGGCTCCGATATTGTTCAAATATTGAAAGAAGAACTTTCTAAAAATGATGCAGATAATGTGTTAAAAGATATTAAAGACAGCGATATCTTTTCCGAAATATATCTTTTTTTTGACTATGATATACACATGCCGGATAAGATTAATAAAACATCAATTGAAAAGCAAAATAATGATGTTACAGAAATGTTGGAATATTTTGATGATGAAACCGGAAATGGAAAGCTGTATATTAATTATCCCATGATTGAATCAATTCGATATTTTAAAAAGCCATTACCTGATAATGATTATATATATTATACCGTAAATTTAGACAGCAAAAAATCTTTTAAAGAGCTGGCAAATGAGGAATCTTTTTATAAAAATCTTGATTTTGTCAGTTTTAAAATAGATAAAAAAACACTTGAAATAAAAATTCCTGATAATCCTGAAAAAATTCGAAAGCTAAAAAGTAATTGGAATCATATAGAGAATTTAAATGTTAGAAAAGCCAATTATATATGCTTTGAAAATGATGTGCTTCCTAAAGAAAAATCAGAAATAAATCAACTTGCAATATTTAAATCTCAAGTCAGTACGTATGTATTGCCGCAGCAAAAAACAGCAATACTAAATGCTTTTCCGTTATTTTTATATGAATATAAAAAGTTTATAAGCTGAGCACCGATTTAATAATTGAGTGGTAAAATTATAATTTTTTGGAGGATTGTTTTGGCTCAACCGGATTATTTAAACATTCTAAATGAAGAACAGCTCGAGGCTGTCAAGCATCAGGGTTCTCCCCTTTTGATTCTTGCGGGGGCCGGTTCAGGAAAAACACGGGTTATTACCACCAAGATTGCCTACCTCATTGCCGAGCATAATATCGAGCCTGAGCGTATTCTCGCCGTAACATTTACAAATAAGGCAGCCAAAGAAATGTCCGAAAGAGCTTCTCATCTTGATAAGAGGGCGGAAAGAGCAATGCTCCGTACCTTTCATTCCTTCGGAGCGTGGATCTTACGCATGTATGCGGAATGGGCAGGGCTTTCACATAATTTTACAATCTATGATGACGATGATGCCCTTTCTCTTTTGGTACAGGCCTCCCCTGCTCTTACAAAAAATACTGCCCGCGGCATCATCAAAAAAATTTCGCGGGCAAAGGATTATTGCCTTCTCCCCGATGACCCTCTCTTGCAGGAAATAGATCCTAACCCTGAGTTTGCAAAAATCTACGGTGAATATCAAAAGAGATTAAAAGAAACCGGAAACGTAGACTTCGGGGATCTCATCATGATTCCCGTTATGCTCTTAAAAGAAAACCCGCAAATCAGAGCCTCTCTTCAAAACCGCTTTTCGGTAATCATGGTAGACGAATATCAGGACTCGAACATAGCCCAATTCGAATTCTTAAAAGTGCTCACGGGAGAAAATACCTACATCTGCGTGGTAGGAGATGACGACCAATCGATCTACCGTTTCCGCGGAGCCGAGGTTCAAAACATATTAACATTTGCCGATACCTTTAAAAACACGAAGATAATAAGGCTTGAAAAAAACTACCGTTCATACTCGGAAATTCTTGCGGTCGCAGATTCCGTCGTAAAAAAGAATACGGGCCGGCTCGGTAAAACCCTCGTCGCCGAAAGAGGCAAGGGGCAAAAGCCTCACATTTATTTTTTACCTAATCAGGAAACCGAAGCGGAACTTTGTGCCCGTCTCATATCGAAGGATGTTGAAAGCGGAGGAGCCTATTCCGACTGGGCTGTCTTGTACAGAACTAACGCCCAATCCTTAAATTTTGAAACGGATTTTTTACACAAAAAAATTCCATATCAGGTTATAGGAACCTTAAAATTTTATGAGCGTGAAGAAATAAAGGATGCCCTCGCTGTCCTTGCCCTTATCTCTAACGGAAGGGATGAGGTAGCCCTGAGGCGCATAATAAATAAGCCCACCCGCGGCGTGGGAGAAATCACCCAAAAAAAACTCATCGATCTCTCAAGAGAACTTATGTTTTCCAAAAAAAGCGATGAGCTGGGACTTGAATCCAAGGACGATTATATATCGGCCATGTCCGCCCTTTTAGATTCGGCTTCCCTCACAAAAAAAGCCAAGGAGGGCTTAAAAAATTTTTTAAACACCATAAAGGAATTACGCAGCATAATAGAAGCGGGCGACATCTTTTTTAAAAAAGAAGAACCTAAGGGTGAAGGCTTGGCACCTTTTATATATGAGATTTTAAAACAATCGGGCTTTGCCGAATACTACGAATCGGTTGACTCGGCTTCAGGCACCCAAAAAACTGCAAACTTAAACGAGCTTGCAAACACGGCCTCTCTTTACGATTTTTCGGTAAAGGGCTTAAACGAATTTTTAGAGCACATCGAACTGGATAGAAGCCTTGCCGACAGCGGCGAGCAAAAAGATTCCGTCAACCTCATCACCATTCACAACACAAAGGGTTTGGAATTTAAAAATGTAATTATCACGGGGCTTGAAACAGGCGTCTTCCCTCGCGATAACGGAAACTTTGATGAGCTTGAAGAAGAACGAAGACTAATGTATGTAGCCTGCACCCGCGCAAAGGATGCCCTCTACATGACAAGCTGCGCCTCGCGCCGCCTTTACGGAAGCCTGACATTTACCCAACCCAGCCGCTTTATCTTCGAAATAGACCAAAGCCTTGTAAATATCTCTGAATCCTCGTCCTCTTATCCAAGTTTTTCAGGTTCATCTTTTTCAGGCGGCTTCGGAAAACAAATCAAGCCTGAAGATTTCGGAACAAAAAAAGAAGAACACCCCCTCCTTTCCGTATGGAAGAAGGGAGAAAAAATATACCATGACGATTACGGCTACGGGGTAATAGTAAAGGCCGATGCTTCAAGCGGAGAACTCGTAGTAAACATCCAATTTGAAACCGGCCTTATAAAACGCTTTATGCCCGAATATCAGGCAAACGATATGACAATAATAAAAGAGTAAGTTCTATTTTTGCAGTCTGTACCATTCGGCGTATTTGGAATTTAGGGCAATCAGTTCTTCATGAGTCCCCGACTCCAATAATTTGCCGTCATCAATTACGTTTATTATGTCGGCATTTTTTACGGTAGAAAGCCTGTGTGCAATTATCAGTGTGGTGCGTCCTTTCTTTAAAACTTCGATTCCTGCATTTATAAGTTTTTCGGTTTCGGTGTCGATGTTTGCAGTAGCCTCATCTAAAATTAAAATTTTAGGATCGCGCACCATGGCTCGGGCAAAGCAGATAATTTGTCTTTCACCTTCCGAAAAGTTTTTTCCGTTTTCGTTTACTTCCGTATCCAAACCCTTTTCTGAGCGTCTTATAAGATTTATACCGCCCACAGCTTTTAAGGCTTTTTCGCAAGCATCTCTAGTTATAAAAGGATCATTTAAACTTATATTGTCAAAAAGGGTTCCGGTAAAAAGATAGGGCTCCTGCAAGACCACTGCAATTTTTGAGCGCAGAGTTTTTAATTCGAGAGAGCGTATATCCTCCCCGTCAATTAAAACTTGCCCGCCGGAGTTTTCATAAAAACCTAAAATCAAATTCATAATTGTAGATTTTCCGCAGCCGGTTTTTCCGACAAATGCCATTGTCTTTCCGTCTTCCGAAGTAAAATCAAGCCCTTTTAAAATGGGAGTATCTTCCCTGTATCCGAACTGGGTGTTTGAAAATTTTATATTCCCCAAGGGAGAGTGAGGAGCGCCGTTTGTTCTTTCATGTTCATAATTGATTATCTCGGAAACTCTTCCTGCCGCAACAAAGGCATTTTTGTAAATGTTCATCTGCATAAACAATTTTAAAAAGACATCGGTTATTTCTTTGTTATAGCTTATAACGATTACAAGAGTACCCACAAGAAAATGAGCTCCCTGAAAATGCAGATAACCGAACACGCCTAAAAGCGCTGCATAAACTAAAGTTCTGATTCTTGCAATAATGTTCCACGAAAAAAGAGCTGAAAGTAAAAGCATTTTACGCTTTGCTTTATATGCCGGAAGATTAAATGTATCGAATTCTTTTTCTATTTTTTCTTCGGCACAAAAGGCCTGCACAGTTTCAATAGAGTTAATGCTTTCGTTAAAAAAACCGCTTAACTCTCCGATTGAGCTCCTGTGATCCCGTGTCGGCTTATCGCTCTTTTTTAAATAGTACCGTGCAAGAAAATAAACAACCGGCAGATACGCAAAGCTCGCTCCGAAAAGATAAGGACTCATAAAAGCCAAGCGGATATATAAAACGATACTCAATAAAACTACACTGAAAACTTCGCCCAAAACCAAAAAGTATAAATCGCCTACTGCATTTACATCGGACGAAAACCGGCTCATTATATTTCCCGAAGTCATTTCATCAAAATGCTTCATCTTTAAATTTAAAAGATGACCGGCCATGTCCATTTGAATATGCTCACAGGCGGTGTTGGCAATTTTTCTGAAAAGCAGGGTTTTTATGTACATCGACAAAAAGAATAAAACGGCTGTTCCCAAAAACAAAAGAGCGTGCCTAAATAAAAAAGCTTTTAAATCGATCATATTTGCAAGGTCGGCATTTATAACGTTTGCCGAAATTACGGGAAGGTATGCAGAGGATGCAATAAAAATGCCTACGGCAATAAAAGCCGCCAAAACATAAGCCTTGCAGTATTTTAAATACGAAAGAAAAAATCTGTAATTTACTTTAAGTTTTTTTGTCTTATCTTCCATCGTTTTTCCCTCCGTCAATTTTGTCAATTTGTAAATAGGAATCTTCTTTTTGTATGAGCTCCGCAGAATGGCTGTGTTGGTACTCAAATTGCTCTGCATACCAGCCGCCGGCTTTTATAAGTTCTTCATGGGTTCCTTGCTGAATAATTTTGCCTTCATCAAGTACAATTATTTTGTCTGCATGTTGAACAGCCGAAAGGCGGTGTGCCGATATAATGCAAATATTAAATGAAGAAGATTTTTTCAAGTTTTCGATAATCTTAACTTCGGTGTCCGCATCAACTGCGGAAATTGCATCATCTAAAATTAAAACTTGCGGTTCTTTAAGAAGGGCGCGGGCAAGAGCTATTCTTTGCCTCTGTCCTCCTGAAAGCATAACGCCCTTTTCTCCTATTTTTGAATCGATTCCGTTTGCAAGTTTTTCGATGTCGCTTTTTACGTCAGCCGTTTCCAAAACTTTTAGTATTTTTTCTTTTTCGATATTCTGTGTATAAAAACAAAGGTTTTCGCAGACGGTTCCCGATAAAAGTTCAGGACGCTGACTTACATAAGCTGTTTTGTTTCTAAAAGAAAAAACATCGCAATCTTTTAAAGGAAGATTGTTTATAAAGATGTTTTCATTTTGAGGATACAGGCTGAAAAACTGTTTTATCAAACTTGTTTTACCGGAACCCGTTTTACCGGTAATTCCTAAAATTTGTCCTTGCGAAACTTCAAGTGAAACATCCTGCAAAACTTTTTTTTCTGAATCGGAATATGCGAAGCTGAAATTTTTAAAAGAGATTTTTTCTACCTTTTCGATTTGAGTTTTTCCGTCCATCGGAGGGAATTCGTTATTATCTTTTATAAGAGCATTTATTCTGTCGATAGCAGCTTCTCCCGATTTTTGCAGCTGCAAATAAAAACCGCTTGCGATTCCGCTCCATGCAATCATTCCGACAAAAACAAAAAATGAAACAAGATTGCCTGAAGTAATTTCGCCTGCATGAACAAGATAACCGCCGTAGCAAAACGCAATTATGATACATAGGTTTGTAATAAAAACCGTACAGGGCTGCAAAAGAGATGTAAGTTTAACTTGAGCATACAAAACCGAAAAATAATTTTTGACAATCGAAGAAAGTTTTTTTAACCTGACTTGTTCGTTCACATAACAGCGTATAAGTTTTATTCCCTCAGCAAGTTCCAAAATACCCTGATTGACCTTGGAAAATTCCGCATAGGATTTACTCGTTCTATCCTTTATTGTTTTACCCAAAGAAAAATAAATAAGAGTTATAAGCGGAATCGGAAGGACGACTGCAACGGTCAGCTTCCACGAAATTAAAACCGACATCATAAAAATTGCAACTCCGGGATAAGCAAAAGAATCCATCATCATTATAAAGCCCAAGGAAAAATAATTTTCCAGCGCAATAACATCGTTTGAAGTCCTTGCCAAAATATCTCCTGAGGTATATTTTTTAAAAAACGGCGGAGTCTTTTTTAAAACCGAAGAAAGTATTTTTTTTCTAAAAAGATAAGAAGCCTTGTTCCCCGAATTATGAATAAAAAACATGAACATGGCAGAAAAGAAATATCCAAGACAAGTGAAAAAAATTATTTTTAGCACGTATGCAATAAGAGAGCTTTGGGTCATCGTAGAATTTTTTAGCTCGTCTACTGCAAGGCCTATGTAGTATCCCGGTACAACAGTCAAAAATTCATCCGAAAGTAAAAACAAACCTCCAAACATTCTTTTAAATCTGATAGATTTAAAAATATCACCTGCTTCTTTTTGTATCTTAAACATAACTTCTCCAACTATTGTAAACTTAACTTTACAAAATAGTATAATACAGCAAGGCTGATATTGTCAATACTTTAGACATTAAAAAAAAGTAATTTAATGGGTAAGTGTCTTAGACATTACCCATTAAATTCTAATTATAAAACATAATTATTTTTTTTCTTCATTTTCAATCATTCCCGACATATCGGCAACACAGTAGGTACATACCAAGTCTCCGGCGACATTGTTCATCGTTTCAAACATATCTAGAATAGGATTGATACCGAGGGCAAGACCTACGATGACAGCTATCTGTGCCGGATCTAAATTCATATTTTGCAAAATAATGAATAAAAGCATCAAGCTTCCGCCCGGAACACCGCCCGCTCCGACTGAGGCAAGAACCGTTGTAATGACCAAAACCAAGAGGGCTGTAAACCCGATATCCGCTCCGAACATATTTGCAGCCAAAACTGCAAACATAGGCAGGTGAACGCATACACCGTCCATGTTTACGGTTGAACCGAGGGGAAGCGAAAACGATGAAAGATTATCGCTTATGTGTAAGGTTTCTTTTGCCGTTCTCAAAGATACGGGAAGAGAGGCTGCAGAGCTTCGGGTAACAAAGGCTGTCAGCATGGGCTCTCGTATCTGCATCATAATCTTAATCGGATTTTTGCGCGTCGAAATTGCAATCATTACAGGGTAAACAACAAACACCATTGCAAGAATACCTATAACAACACCGAGGGTCAGCATTACATAGGGACCGAAAAGTTTTGAACCGTATTGTGCAAAGTTTACGGAAGTCAAACAAAATACACCTATGGGAGAATAAGCCAATATCCAGTCAACCATCTTAAATACGGTTTCTTTACAAGTTTCAACAATATTTAAAAACAGTTTTGCACCTTCCTGCAATTTTACATCATTCTTTTCGGAAATTATTTTTAACGCGATTCCGAAAGCAATGGCAAAAACGATAATAGCTAAGAAGTTACCTTGAGCAAGAGCCTTAAATGGGTTTTGAAACATACCCAAAAATACATCGGCAAGAGAACCTGCGGAAGCCGGAGTAACCTCGGCCGATCCCATACTCATTAAACTTGCCCATTCGGCATGAGAAGTTCCCGATCCCGGATTAAAGGCGAGAGCAAGGAAGGATCCTACAATCGCTGCAAACAGAGAAGTAACAAAATACCAAATTATAACCTTAACGCCTATCTTACCGAATTCCTTTGTCGGTAAAGAAGCCGCACCGGAAATAAGAGACAAAAAGATAACCGGAATAACGATCATCTTTAACATAGATACAAGGATATTTCCAAAAGGCGATACCCAAGTTACATAACCGCCAACATCGACACCTGTTTGCCAAAGGACGATACCGACAACCAAACCAAGGATGAATGCTATAAAAATCATCCATACGAGCTTTTTATTCATTAGCTCCCTCCTAATAAAATTGCGAATTATTTTTATATAATTCAACAAAACTAATAATCATTCTACCATTGAACCCGTCAAACCGCAAGTCTTTTTTTTAAAATTTAATAAAGCATAAATCATTTACTTTTTATCTTTTTTATGTTAGAGTATCAAAGCTATAAATCATTTTGGAGGTCTTTAATGGATTTTAAACGCAATATAGAAAAATATGTTGAGCTTATTTTAAAAGTCGGCCTTAATATACAAAAGGGCGACGGAATTTTTGTGCTTGTAAACGAACACTCAATCGGCATGGTTCGGGAAGTTACAAAGCAGGCTTATAAGATGGGAGCCAAGGATGTTATCTATGATTTTTCGGATGACGAGATGACCCTTGCCCGCTATGCCTATGGCGATGAAGGCATTTTTAAGGAAATGCCCAAATTTAAAATCGACTACATGGAAGCAGCCTATAAAAATAACTATCACCGTCTTGCCATAGTAGCCGACAATCCAGAGCTCTTAAAAAATGCCGATGCAAAAAAAGTTTCGGAATGGAATAAGACAAGGGCTATAGCCTCAAAACCGATAATGAAATATACAATGGAAAACCATGTAAAGTGGTGCGTTGCTGCCCACCCTACTCCGGCTTGGGCAAAATCGGTCTTCCCCGAATTACCCGAAGACCAAGCCCTTGCCAAACTTTGGGAAAAAGTCTTTGATGCAACAAGGGTCAGCATGGACGATCCTGTCGCCGCATGGAAAGAACACGATGCAGCCTTAAAAAAGCATCAAAACTTTTTAAACGAAATGGCCTTTGAAAAACTTTTATACAAGGGACCGGGAACAGACTTGGAAGTATACCTTACAGAAGGCCACCGCTGGGTAGGCGGTTCAGGCAAGAGCACAAGAGGAGACGTCTTTATGGCCAATATTCCGACCGAAGAAGTTTTTTCGATGCCGCATGCCTTTAAAGTAAACGGAAAACTAAAAGCCACAAAACCTCTGGCTGCCAGAGGAAGAATTATCGATGATTTTCATTTTACATTTAAGGACGGAAAGGTTGTAGATTTCGATGCCAAGGAAGGAAAGGAAGTGCTTCAATCCCTCTTAGATTCCGATGAAGGAGCAAGCCGACTAGGAGAGGTCGCTCTCGTCGCAGATGATTCCCCCATCAGCAACACGGGAGTTCTTTTTAAAAACACCCTCTTTGACGAAAATGCATCCTGTCACTTTGCAATAGGAAATGCCTACAGCGAAAACATAAAAGGAGGAGCCGAACTTTCAGATGAAGATAAGAAAAAAATAGGAATGAACAATTCTATAATTCATGTAGACTTCATGGTAGGCGGCCCCGAACTTTCGGTTATAGGTGTTAAAAAAGACGGAACTCAAGTCCAAATCCTAAAAAACGGAAACTGGGCGATATAAGAAACCGCAAAGCTCGGCACCCTGTCGATGTTTTTTGCGAAGCTAAAAACTCGAAGTCCAAAAATGTACAAGGATGTACATTTTTGGACGGCCCTTGAATTTTTCCTTTCTTTTCTATAAAATACTTTTCGTCAATTTTGATAAATTCATCAAGTTAGTTGGAGTAAAATATGGCTTATCCTTTTAGTACAATAGAACCTAAGTGGCAAAAATATTGGGAAGAAAACAAAACCTTTAGAACAGTCGAAGACAAAAATTATCCCAAGGATAAGAGGCTTTATATTTTAGATATGTTCCCCTATCCTTCGGGAGACGGACTTCATGTAGGACACCCTGAAGGATACACTGCAACGGATATTTACAGCCGTTTTTTACGCATGAACGGATACAATGTACTCCATCCGATGGGGTTTGATTCTTTCGGTCTCCCTGCAGAAAACTATGCAATAAAGACCGGTATTCATCCTCTTATCACTACCCGAAAAAATATGGAAACCTTTAGAAACCAGATAAAGTCCATAGGTTTAAGCTATGATTGGGACAGGGAAATTTCTACAAGCGAAGAATCCTATTATAAATGGACCCAGTGGATCTTTCTCCAATTATTTAAAAAGGGCTTAGCCTACGAAAAAGAAGCCCCCATCAACTGGTGTCCTTCCTGCTTAACAGGCCTTGCCAACGAAGAAGTAAAGGACGGTAAATGCGAAAGGTGCGGAGCTCAAATCCAACGCAAAAACTTGAGGCAGTGGATTTTAAAGATAACCGAATATGCAGACCGCCTCCTAGAGGACTTGGATGAACTCGACTGGCCCGAATCCATAAAAATCATGCAGAAGAACTGGATAGGAAAAAGCACGGGAGCCGAGGTAGATTTTGCTCTCATCGATAAGGACGGAAAAGAAACCGGGCAAAAGATCAAGGTTTATACAACCCGCCCCGACACAATCTTCGGTGCAACCTACATGGTCTTGGCTCCGGAACACGAGCTTGTAAAAAGCATAACAACAAAGGAACAATCAAAAGCCGTTGCCGATTATATAGAGGAGACTGCAAAAAAAAGCGATCTTGAAAGAACCGATCTTGCAAAAAACAAGACCGGCGTTTTTACGGGAGCCTATGCAATCAATCCATTAACAGAGCAAAAAATCCCGGTTTGGATTTCGGACTATATTTTAATCTCTTACGGAACGGGAGCAATTATGGCTGTTCCTGCCCACGATGAAAGGGACTTTGAATTTGCAACTCAGTTCAATTTACCTAAAATCAAGGTAGTAGCCGGAGTAGAAGAATGGGAAGGCGGAAAAAGAGACTTTTCGGAAGAACCCAAGGCTTGTACAACCGAGGACGGCTATTCCGTAAACTCAAAACAATTTGACGGATTAAAAACCGAAGAAGCCAAGACAAAGATAACCGAGCATCTTGAAAATCTCGGTATTGCAAAAAAAGCCGTAAACTATAAGCTCCGCGACTGGATCTTCAGCCGACAGCGCTATTGGGGAGAGCCCATACCCTTGGTACACTGCCCATGCTGCGGCATAGTCCCCATAGACGAGCATGATCTTCCCCTAACACTGCCGAAAGTAGAGAGCTATACACCTACAGGAACAGGAGAAAGCCCCTTGGCTGCAATCGATTCTTGGGTAAACACAAAATGCCCCAAGTGCGGGAAAGCAGCAAAACGAGAAACCAATACCATGCCCCAGTGGGCAGGCTCTTGCTGGTACTACCTCCGATACACAGATCCTCATAACAGCGAAGCCTTTGCCGACAAGGAAAAATGCGATTATTGGATGCCGGTTGACCTCTATGTAGGAGGAACGGAGCATGCCGTTCTACACCTATTATATGCAAGATTTTGGCACAAGGTCTTATATGACTTAGGTCTTGTTTCTACAAAGGAACCCTTTACACGGCTTGTAAATCAGGGAATGATAACCTCCTTTGCCTATATGCGGAAAAACAAAAGCCTTGTTCCGGTCGATAAGGTCAAAAAAATATCCGAAACCGAATTTGAAGACATGGAAACAGGCGAAAAACTTGAGCAGGTAATAGCCAAGATGTCCAAGAGCTTAAAGAACGTTATCAACCCCGACGACATCATAAAGGAATACGGAGCAGACACCTTGCGCCTCTACGAAATGTTCTTAGGCCCATTGGAGGTTTCAAAACCATGGAACACAAGCGGCATCATGGGCGTGTTCAGATTTTTGGAAAAGATCTGGAACCTTTCCGACAGGGAAATATACAAAACTCCCGTCAACGATACCTCGACTCCTGAAACTAAGGCCTTGACCGTTCTCTTAAATAAGACGATTCGAAAGGTAACCGAGGATACAGCCTCTCTTAACTTTAACACGGCCATAAGCCAGATGATGATTTTTATAAATGAGGTTTCAAAGCACAAAAAGATACCCCACTATGTTTGGTATAATTTTGTAAAACTTTTAAACCCCTACGCTCCCCACTTGGCTGAAGAGCTTTGGCAAAAGATGGGGAATGACGAATCGATAGCCTATTCTCACTGGCCCATGTTTGTCGAAAAATTCTGTATCGATCAAACATGCACAGTTGTAGTGCAGGTAAACGGAAAGCTCCGCGGTAAGTTTGAGGCTGAGGCAGGAATCTCTAAAGAGGAATTAGAAAAGCTTGCACTCGCAAATGAGGGAGCAATCCGCAACATTGAAGGCAAGGAGATTAAAAAGATAATTACCGTGCCGGATAAGCTTGTAAATATTGTAGTGCAGTAGGGAAATTATTTAACAGGGGCTATTCTTTTTCGGCATGGATACCGGCTTTTTTTAAAGCATCATTTACAGCCTCTAAAAAAGCCTTACTCGTCAGGGTAGCCCCGGCCACAAGATCCACATCCGTAGAATCCTTCTCGATAACCCTCTTAGGCAGGTATTCAAAAACGGTATCGCTGTAGCCGGGCGTATCGGCATACTCTAAGATATCTATATTTTTAATTTCGTTTTTTTCTATCACAACCCTTACGCTTATATTTCCCATTAAGCCTTCGGCCTTTCCTTCAAAAATACCTGAAACAATCTTTTCATCATTTTTTACATTACAAGAAAATAAAAAAATACTCAAAACAAAAACTATAATGGTAAAACAAATCTTCTTCATATTAAAAAATTTACCTTCCTAAAAAATATCCTATGTCTCCCCAGAGGGCGAATATAAAAACTATGCCGATAAAGGCTATGCCGATAAACTGAACATAGTACAACACCTTCGGATGAATTTGTCTTCTAAAAATAAATTCTATAAAGGCGAAAAGAATTAAGCCTCCGTCCAAAATCGGAATCGGCAGTAAATTCATTATAAAAAGAGAAATAGAAATTATGCTTACAAAGTTTAAGATATCCGAAAGCCCGATTAAAAAACCGGCCTTAAAACCTTGGGAGGCGACATCGCCCAGCATGTGGGTAATGCGAACCGGTCCTGAAACGGCCTGCCTCAAGTCAACGCCCTTAAACAAGAGACTTAAACTTTTAAACGTTAATATAAAACTCTTATGAGTCGAAACAAAGCCGTTCACTATGCTTTTAAAAAATCCGGTTCCGGGGATTTCAACCTTGATGCTCTTTATATTCAGCCCCAGATCTATTCCGTTTTCAGTTCTGATAAGACTCGCGGTTGCTGTGATTTTATTTCCGCTTCTTAAAATCCCTAATTCGGCTGTTTTTTCGTTTATCGCATCCAGGGCACGGTTTAGGTCTACAGTATTGGCAACTTCAATTCCGTTTACCGATACAATAAGATCGTCCTTTTTAAGCCCTGCAAGCTCGGCTGCAGAAGAAGGCTTTACTCCTTCTATTTCAAGAGGAATAAAAGAATAAAAACCTATTATCCCTGCTCCGGTTTTTGGGTCGAGCTTGGGCCTAAGTTTTTTTGTTAAGATTTGGCCATCCCTTTCTATTTTTAAGGTAACCTCTTCCTTTGCTTCCGGCACTATGAGCCGCACAATGTCGGCAAAGGTTTCGGTTTTTTCGCCGTTAATGCTTAAGATCACATCCCCCATTTTTAAATCGGCCTCGCGGGCGGGAGAGTCATCGGCTTCGTTGTAATAATAAACGGGAGCTATCTTGTTAGAACTTGTATAATAGCTTGAACCTATGGCACTTACAATTGCAAGAGCAAGAACTGCACTTATATAGTTTGCAAAGGGGCCGGCAAAGGCAATTATAATCCGCTTAAAAGGATGAACACCGTAAAGCTCTCCTTCCTTTTTAGGAATTGCGGATAAGTTTTCTTCGATGGCCTGCTGAAAGGCTTTTTCGCCCTTCATGCCGCAATAGCCTCCCATGGGAATTGCAGAAATTCTATACTCGGTGTCTCCCTTCTTTTTTTTAAAAAGAACAGGGCCCCAGCCTATCGAAAAACTTTCGACCACAACACCGCACAGTTTTGCGGCAATAAAATGTCCAAGTTCATGGATAAAAACCATGATGCTCAATATAATCAAACCTATTAAAATCTTAATCATAAATTTCCCATCTTAATAAATCTTATTGCAAGAGGAGTTGCGGGCAAGGATCCTTGCCAAGGCAACAGCCCTTGCCCTGTTTTCATAGTCATAAACTTCTTCATAAGAAGAAGGTTTCATAGTCCAATCCGAATTTAAAACCTCTTGGGTAATATCGGCTAAATCGGTAAAGCCTATCTTTCCCTGCATAAAGGCCTCAACGGCTTCTTCATTTGCAACATTAAAGGCTATAGGATAGGCACCGCCTTTTTTAGCCGCTTCAAATCCTAAAGCCAGCATGGGGAAGTCATCGGTTCTGGGAGGCATAAATTCCAGTTTTATGGCTTGAGAAAAATCCAAGGGCTTTAAAAAAGGTTCAGGCATATCGGGAAAACTTAAAGCATTTAAAATAGGATTTTTCATATCGGGAGGAGAGGCTTGAGCAAAGATCTCACCGTTTTTACACTGCACCATCGAATGGATTATACTTTGAGGATGAACCGTAACTTCGATTTTTTCAGGCGGAAAAGAAAAGAGATTTACGGCCTCGATTACTTCCAAGGCCTTGTTTGCAAGAGAGGCTGAATCTATCGTAATCTTTCCGCCCATCTTCCATGTCGGATGCTTTAAGGCATCTTCAAGCTTCATTGTGCCGAGCTTTTCCTTAGGACTGTGCAAAAAAGGGCCGCCTGAGGCGGTTATTATAATCTTTTCGATGTTCTCCTTTTTGTGGGCATTTATAAGCTGAAAAATCGCAGCGTGTTCCGAGTCGACAGGAATTATTGTACTCCCCGACTTTTCGGCATCTTTAAAAATCAGCTCACCAGCCTCTACTATGGTTTCTTTATTGGCAAGGCCTAAATCCAAGCCGCTTTTTATAACTTCGACGGAAGCCTTTAAGCCTGCCGAACCCGCTATACCGTTAATGACTATATCGGCCCTTGATTTTTCGATCAGCTGCCTTACAGCTTCTACATCTATCTCGTATTTTAAATTAGAATCGTTTTTTTTTGTAGAAACAAATTGTGCATCTTCAAATTCGGCAAGAATAGTTTTTGCAAATTCCAAATTTGAATGCACGGAAAAACCTGCAAGCTCAAACCTATCGGGAAATCTTCTTATTACTTCCAAGCTGTTTTTTCCGATTGAGCCTCCGGCACCGAGGACGATAACCCGTTTTTTGCCCATTAAAAACCGCCTAATAAGAACATACACAGGGTATAGAATACAGGGGCTGCTATAAGCAGGGAGTCAATGCTGTCAAGAATGCCGCCCCGCCCTAAAATTACCTTACCTGAATCCTTTACGTCTGCAGAACGCTTTAAAATAGATTCTATTATGTCTCCGATTATCGAAAATAAGGCCGTAAAAACAGCTATGATTATAAGCTCGCTTAATTTTCCGTTAAATTGTCTATTAAAAAAATAGAATGAAGCAACGGCAGCTGTAATGGAACCTATGAAGCCACCTATAAAACCTGCAACACTTTTTTTGGGGCTGGCCTTAATAAAACCTCTATTGTTTTTTCCTAGGAGCATACCGAAAAACCATGCAAAGGAGTCGCAGCCGAAGGTCATAAGACAAAACATGATAATAAGGGCACCTGCATTTGGAAGGTTCGCAATTGCAGATAAATAGACAGCCAAGCCCCAAGGATAAATCAGCATAAACATTCCGGTTGCAAGACGGGCAATGCTATTGGTAAAATTTCCTGATAATGAAAATATAATTTCCATAAACATCATTCCCACGATTACGCAGCCGAACACTATAAAGATATAATAGAATGGTACGGCATGTAAGCCTATGAGGTATGATGAAAGAACTAAAATTGCACCGAAAAAAGCAAGTATCTTTTTAGGATAGGCAGGAGACCTTTGGGACAAAATATTATATATCTCATAATTTGCAATAAGGGCTGCAATAAACAATTCGATATGATAAACTAAAAAATTATAATGAGGTAAAAAATAAATTGAAGCTAAAACTAAAGGTGCTCCTACAAAAAATATGATAAGCCTTTCAATAATTTTTTTAATTTTCATTTTATTTCTCCCTTTATTACATTAGGCGTTTCCGTAACGCCTGTTTCTTTTTTTATAATCTTCTATTGCTTCATATAAATTTTCCACCGTCCAATCAGGCCACAAGGTATCCGTAAAATAGAGTTCCGCATAGGCGCTTTGCCAAAGCAAAAAATTACTCAACCGTTTTTCTCCCCCGGTTCTGATAAGCAGGTCCACAGGAGGAATAGAGCCGGTGTCCAATTTTGATGAAAAAGACTCTTCATTTATAGAAGCAAGCTCATCGGAATTCAGTTTCTTTACTGCTCTTATAATTTCATCATGTGCTCCATAATTTATGGCAAGCACAATCGCAGTTCCGGTATAAGCGGAAGTTCTCTCCCTTACCGAATTAATTTCATCTTGAATATCTTGAGGTAGTCCGCTTAAATTGCCTATGTGCTCTATGCGTATATTATTATCGGCATAAAACTTAAGCTCGGCTTTTAAATGCTGCTTAATAAGCCCCATTAAAAAGCCAACCTCCGTTTCCGTTCTTTTCCAGTTTTCGGTAGAAAATATATAAAGTGTTATATAAGGAATCCCCAAATCGGATACGGCCTTTGTTATTCTTTTGACCGTATTAAGACCTTCCTTATGTCCCATAGATCGGGGAAGGCCTCTTTTTTTTGCCCATCTGCCATTGCCGTCCATGACAATGGCGATATGTTTTAAGTCATCGGACATTTAGTTTTCCATTATTTCCTTTTCTTTTGCTTCAAGCACCTTGTTTATTTCGGCAATGTAGGCATCAGTGGATTTTTGGAAGGCATCCTCAGCTGTCTTTAGCTGGTCTTCGCTTATCTTTCCGTCCTTTTGTAATTTTTTTGCCTCATCGATTCCGTCACGTCTGATGTTACGGACCGAAACGCGCGAATTTTCGGCAATGGTCTTTGCCTTTTTTGCAAGGTCCTTTCTTCTTTCCTCGGTCAGCGGCGGAATTGCAATGCGTATAACCTTTCCGTCATTTGTGGGGTTAACCGACAAATCTGCCTGTAAAACGGCCTTTTCAATTTCGACCAATAAGCCCTTATCCCAGGGCTGAATTACTACAAGCCTTGCTTCGGGGATAGAAATATTTGCAAGCTGGTTAAGGGGAGTGGACTCTCCGTAGCAATTTACTCTTATCTTATCAAAAAGAGCAGAAGATGCCCGTCCGGTTCTCAGCATATTGAATTCTTCTTTTAATGCAGCAACCGCTTTTTTCATTTTTTCTTCACAATTCTTTTTAACTTCTTCTATCATAATCTTTGCCTCCGATCTTTGATTTTAACAATTAAGAATTAATGCTGCAAGGAGTCCCCCGCAGCATTAAAAAGGTCTTAACTTACATTCCAAGTCCTAACTGAAAAATTATAAGCTTTGACAAGCTCAAGGAGCCGCCGGCTTCTTTGCCGACCTCTGCCATTTTCTTTGAAACGGAAAGCTTATCATCCTTTACAAAGGCCTGCTCAAGGAAGCAGATTTCGGATAAGTGTTTTGAAATTTTTCCCTTAACGATGCCTTCTTTTACGTTATCGGGCTTATCCAATTCGGCAACCTGGCCTCTAAAGATTTCTTCCTGCTCTTTGATATAAGCTGCATCTACATCTTCTTTTTTAACATAGAGGGGCATAAAGGCGGCAGCATGCAAACAGCAGTCATAAGCAAAATCTTGTACCTCAGTCTTTTCAAAGATTTCAGGCTTATCCGATTTTAAAACCACAATAACACCTGTTTTTTTATCGGAGTGAATATAGCGTGAAAGGTATTCGTCTGCACCGGCCTTTACATTGATTAAGCGTGTAAGGTTCATGTTCTCGCGTACACGGGTAGCCAAATCCAAGAGCTTATCGTTAAGTTCGGGTGTAACCTCAGCAATGTCCTTATCAAAGGCAGTATTTGCAATGTCGTCTCCGACAGCGATAAAGTCTGCATTTTTTGCAACAAAGTCGGTTTCGCAGGTCATTTCGAGCATAACGGCTTTTTTATTGTCGTTTTTGATAACGATAATACCTTCACTTGTTACCCTGTCGGCTCTTTTTTCGACAGCGGCCAAGCCTTTTTCTTTTAAATATTTTTCAGCTTCTTTTGCGTCGCCGTTGCAGTGCTGTAAGGCTTTTTTACATTCCATCATACCTGCACCGGTCTTATCGCGTAATGCTTTTACATCAGATGCTTTAATGTCCATAAAATTCTCCTATAAAAACTTTTTGCAGGAAGTCTCAGCTTCCGAAAAAAAGTTTTTTCAAGCAGTTTGTTTACAAACTGCATAAAATATAACAAAGTTTTGTGCGAAGCACAAAACTCGAAGATAAACAGTGAGGCAGGATTTCTGCCGAACTGTTTATCGAATCTCCTATAAAAACTTTTTGCTCATATTTATTTGTCGTCGTACAAATCCTCATCGTTTACGAGAGAATTTTCATCTTCATCCTCATCACTGCCTGAAGCTTCATCTTTGGGAGTGTAATTGGAATAATCGGTAATTTCTTCTTCTCTGTCCTGATAGGGATCAACGCCTGAATCACCGGATTCTTCATCTTCTTGAAGGTTTTCGATGATTTTAAGACCGTGTTCGTTGTCGGCTTCGATAACTGCATTAGCAATTACGCCAGTAAAAAGCGAAATAGCTCTGATTGCATCATCGTTTCCGGGAATCGGATAATCGATGCCTTCAGGGTTGCAGTTGGTATCTACAACAGCGATGATGGGAATGCCCAATGAGCGGGCTTCTCTGATAGCAATTTCTTCTTTTCGAGTATCGATAATAAAGAGAATTCCGGGGAGGTCCTTCATTTCTTTAATACCGCCCAAGTTTTTTTCGAGTTTTGACTTTTCTTTCTGTAAAGAAGCAATTTCTTTTTTTGTCAAGTTATCGAAAGTTCCGTCAACTTCCATTTTTTCGATTTTCTTAAGACGAGCCAAACTCTTTTTGATTGTGGAAAAGTTTGTGAGCATTCCGCCGAGCCAGCGGTTGTTAACATAAAACATTCCGCATCTTTCGGCTTCTTTTTGAATTGTCTGCTGGGCCTGTTTTTTTGTTCCTACAAACAAAACCGATTTGCCTTCGGATGTTGCCTTGCGGACAGCCTCATAGGCCTCACGGATTGCAACGATTGTTTTTTGCAAATCGATGATGTGAATTCCGTTTCTTTCCGAAAAAATGTATTTTTTCATTCTCGGATCCCAGCGTTTTACTTGATGGCCGAAATGTACGCCTGATTCAAGTAAGTTCTTCATGGTTACTACTGCCATGTGATTCTCCTTTGGAGCTAAAAAGCTCCTGCCTTCTCTATTTCTCGGAACAGACTACCGGCCGTTAGCGGCCTCAAAGACCGGCCACGCAGGACATCCTTCCGGATATTTACCGTAAAAAACGGCATGGGCGTATTATATAGTTTTTTTAAGATTTTGTATAGTGCTTAGACAGCTTAAAAGAGGTTTATAAAGCCTTTTTCGGACAAAAGCTCATAAAGCTCCCTGACAGGCAAACCTACTATTCCGGTATAAGAGCCTTCAATTTTGTCGATAAAAAGGGAGGCCTTACCCTGAATTTTATAGCCTCCTGCGGCATCCTTCCATTCTTTCGTTTTTATATAGGCCGAAATTTCTTCATCGGAAAGAGGTTTAAAAAAAACCTTAGAGATATTTTGTTTTTCGCTTATAAGGCCCGTTTCGCAGTCAAGCAGGCAGATTGCACTCACCACAAAGTGGGATCTTCCTGAGTGGCTTTTAAGCATCATTTCGGCTTCAGTTTTATTTTTAGGCTTACCGAAGATTATTTTTGTGTTTGGAGCAACAGCATTTTCGGTAAAAATGAGGGTGTCGGCCGCCAAGATAAGCTTTTGAGGACTTTCACTTTGAGGAAAGGTCTTAAAAAGGCTTTCAGCCTTCCCCCGTGCAGTTAAGATACACTTTTTTACCGGATCTGTTTCATTTATTGAAGATTCATCGAAATTTGAGGTTTTAATACAAAATAAAACACCCAGCGAATCGAGGATCTCTTTTCGTCTGGGTGATGCAGAAGCCAGTATCAGCTCTTTCATTATTTTAGGTAAATTTTAGTTCTTATTTTGTCCTGCCATTATTGATTTCAACACTTCCATAGCCCTGTTTCTAACAGGTGTTATGTAGTTAAAGTTGTTGGCAATTCTCAAAATACTTTCAGTCATGCCCCTCTTATTCTTTACAGTGGGAGCCAATTTTTCATAAGCATTGAGAACTTCAAGGGCTAAGGAACTTGTAGGATTGATAATGTCGAATTTTCGGTTGATGAAGTTTATCATGTCTACAACTTCGTCATTATTGTTATAACCTAAGTCACCTAAAGATTTAACGGCTTCCATGATTACTATCGGCTCATTATCGGTGTACATAACTGTCAGAAGAGACTTCTTTGCCTGCTCGTTTTTAACTTTTCCCAAAAGACGGCAAGCTTCCCTTCTAACATCGGGATAGTTGTTTGCAACCCTTCCATTTTCCCTTACAACCGAAGTAAGACCTACAGTAGCAAGAGTATCAAGAGCTTCCTGCAATTCGGGAGTTACTCTTCCGCCTTCAATAGCTTCTTCAATTACCTGTAAGGCTACAAACTTAGCATCCCTTCCTTCAGAAAGAACCATCTCTCTAAGGATTACGCCTTCCATCGAATTAAGATAAGCCTCTTCGACGGTCATCATAGAATCGGAGCTCTTCTCCTGTGCAAAGACTAGGGCTGATCCCAAAAATAATATCATCATTATAAAAACTAAAGACTTTCGTCGCATTTCCAATTACCCCCTTAGTTTGGTACATATACTTTTATTTTCAATCATTTTCATTGTAAAGTCAAGTAGTAAAATCGGCTTTTTTCACTTTTAGTTCTATTTTTAAATACTATTAAGGTACTAAAAGCCACCTGCCGTCTATTTTTTCAAGGTTATAAAATATCAGAGTCCGTGTAGGCTCTATCTTGAAAACCTTAACCTTTGTCGGTGTTAAATAAGTAATGTCATCTACCCTTCCGTTTTGCCTTGAGGGTACAAAAACATAGTAAAAATAATCTTCAATGTTTTTTAACTGCTTTCCTTTTAGATGAGCAGGAAGACCTTCACTGGTCTTTTTCAAAACCTCAGGCTTTGAAAACTCTTTTATATACTCTGTCGAAAGCCAGTATCTCCAGCGTCCGTAATCCTTTTTTGCAGTTATCTCGTTTAATTTTTTTACGACTTCTTCAATCTCGGACTTTGCTACTTCCTTGTCCTTTTTGGTAATCGAAACGCCTTCAAATTGGGCTACAACCTCTTCATCGGCAGGTTTTGCCGCTTCAACCTTTGGTTCTGCCTTTTCTACAGGCTTTTCAACAACAGCGGGCTTTTGAACCTCCTGAGGCTTTTCTTGCGGTACCGGAGTTTCAACAACAGGAACGGGCTTTGTTTCAGGTGCAGAAGTACATGAAACTATTAAAAATAAAACAAGGCACAGGCCTAAAAAATAAACAGTCTTTTTCATACTATCCATAATACATTTATTTTCGGCTTGAGTCAACTAAAATTTTACTTCTTTGTATGAAATCAAATAAAAAAATCTCTAATGCTTTTTTTCTATATGCCGATACTGGTTCTGAGGAGTAGATTGTTATGGAAAAACATTCAATTGCAGCAGACATAAAAGACATCTTACATGAACAAATCGATTTAATAGATAATATCTATGAATTACAAAAGGCCATGTACCAAGGAGTCTTGGATAGAGACTGGCAGGAAAGTGAAAAAAATTTGAGTTCCTTAAATGAGGCTTCAGTAAAATTTTCAAATTTGGATAAGAAACTATATGGACTTTTACAGGCTGATGAGGATAATTCTCAAGAATTTGACTTTTATATGCATACAAAGCAATTTACTTCATCGGATAAAAAAAAGATAGATTCTTTATATGAAAAACTAAAAGAAAAAGTTTTTTACTCAAAGATTGAAAATGACGTCTTCTCAAATTATGTTTCACACGCTCAAGCCTTGGTTAAGGGCGTGGTCGATATTATTTCGGAAGAAAGAAACGGTAAGTGTTATACAGCTGAAGGAAAGCGGGTTAATACGGAAATAACAAGCCTCGTTTTAAATGAGGTCTTATAGAAAAGATGGAGGTATAGATGGCGACATTTGATGCAATAGAATTAGGAAAAAGAAGTTTATTTGCTCACCAGCAGTCGATTCAAACGGCAGGCCATAACATTTCGAACTCATCAACAAAGGGATATACGAGGCAGAGGGTAAACCTTGAAGCCTTTGAGCCCATTTACAGGCCCGATTTAACCAGAGCCGAAACTCCGGGACAAATAGGACAGGGCGTTACCATAGGTTCGATTACCAGATTACGGGATGAGCTTTTAGACCAAAGAATAGTCGGAACTACCGATGACCTGGGTTATTGGGAAACAAGAAATTCCTACATAGCACTTTTAGAACAAGTTCATAACGAACCCGAAGATATTTCGGTCAGAAGCCGTATGGATCAATTTTGGGAAGCATGGCAGGAGTTGTCGCTCTACCCTGAGTCGGATGCAGCCCGTCAGGTTGTGCGTACCCGAACGGAAACCTTAACCGATGCCATTCATCATCAGTTTAGAGGCTTGCAGGGCATAAGGGACATGGTTCACGACGATATAGAAGCGACCGTAAAGCAGGTAAACGACATAACGGGCCGTATAGCCAAACTAAACGAAGAGATAGTTAAGGTTAAGGCTATGGGAGACAATCCCAACGATTTAATGGATAAAAGAGACCTTTTAACCGAAAAACTTGCCTCACTCATAGACATTTCCGTAGATAAGAGGGATGAAGATGAAACCTATGTAATTCATACCGCAGGTTTGGAAATAGTGCAGGGAAGAACTCACAGAACCTTTGACTTTAAGGCTTCGCTTGAAAACGATAAATATGCTGATGTGGTTTGGTCCGATTCAGGCAACTTGGCTCATTTTGAATCGGGAAAACTGGCAGCCTTGATTGAGCTGAGAGATGTGGATATTCGGGACGAAATCAGAAAACTCGATACCATGACAATGAACTTTGTCGATCTGGTAAACGATGTCCACAGAAATGCCATGAGCCCCAACGGAAAAACAGGCATCGACTTTTTTAAAGAGCAATACTTTATAAACAATACCCTCGGTAACTTTGACAGAAACGGAGACGGAGAAGAGGATTCTTCCTATATTTTTAGAATTACGGGCACAAACATCCTTGATCCTCGAGAACAAATAGGATTGGAAGGAACTTTGACCCTTTCTTCGGGAGACGGCCTTGTGCAGGTTCCCTATTATTCGACGGACATGGTTTCGGACCTTGTAGAAAGAATCAATAGATCCGGTTCCGAAGTGGCGGCCTACCTCGACCAAAACAATAAACTTGTTTTAAAGGGTATGACCAGCCTCGACAAGGAAAACCCCGACTTTGTTATCCGCCATATCGAGGATTCGGGAAGATTTTTGGCAGGCTATTCGGGCGTGCTTTCTCAGGCCGGGCCGGAAGGAGCCTATGACTGGGGAAGGCTAAATGCTGTTGACGTATTGGCCGGAGCCCAATATGCGGTTTCTCCCATAGCCCATCCTTCAGGCTGGATGGAAATGAACCCCGTAATCAAAAACGATATACAGAATATCGCCGCAGGTTATAAGGGCCCTGAAGGTGTCGCCTATCCGGGAGACAATAGGGCAGCCCTTGCAATAGCCGCAATCAGAAATACGCCCGTTATGGTAGGACGCTCAGCCACCTTTGACGACTTTTTTGCCGACACCGTAACCGAAATCGGTCTAAAGGGCGAGCAGGCAGAAATGAGTCTAAATACACAGATTGCTATCGTAAAGGAATTACACGATATGAGGGATTCCGTGTCGGGCGTAAACATAGATGAAGAACTATCGGATATTATCAAATTCCAGCACGGATATAATGCATCTGCAAGGTTTGTTTCGGTCATCAACGAAATGATCGATACCGTTATAAACAGGCTGGGTGTTTAGCCTTTTTGGAGTAGAATATGATGAAAAGAATTAGTACAAATATTCAGCATACGGACAGCAATTTTTCGATGCGCAATCAGGAGTCGAGGCTTCACAATCTGAACAATCAGATTCAGTCTCAGCGAAGGATAACCCAACTTAGAGATGATCCTGTTTCTGCAGGACACTCGGTAAGGTACAAGTCCTTCCTGGCCCGCCTCGAAAGGTTCGAAAAAAACACAAAGACCTTGCGAGATCAATATATGGCGGCCGAAACCTATATGAATAATTCGCTTCAAGTTGTGCAAAGATTAAGAGAACTTTCCGTACAGGGAGCAAACGGAACCTATACTCCGGACGACTTAAAGGACATGGCAGCCGAGGCTGATGAACTTTTAAAAGAACTAGTCCAAAACGGAAATGCCGTCAATTCAGACGGAGTCAGAGTTTTTTCGGGAACCAAGAGCTTTACCGAACCCTTTGAAACCGTAATGGGAGATGTGGACGGAGCAGGTTCAGCCCTTATAACTCAGGTTAGATATAACGGCACAGTCGATTCAAAAGAAATAGAAACCGACGAGCTTTCTTTTATGAGGGCAGATCAGGCCGGAAACAGGGTATTTTGGGCCGAACAGCAAATTCTTATTTCGGAAACTGATGCAAGCAACTTTGTCATAAAGGAAGACACAAGCATCGAGGTTGACGGGGTTGAAATTCCTTTAATTGCAGGAGACAATGTTCATGCAATTATCTCAAAGATAAACGATTCGGGAGCAGCCGTAAAGGCAAGTCTTGACCCAATTACAAGCGGTTTAAACTTAACAACCACCGATGCCCGCCAGCTTTGGCTGAGAGATGCCGAAGGAAGCACAGTTTTATCGGAACTGGGCTTGATAAAGGCCGAGCAAAGACCTCCCTATAATTTGGCAAATTCGGTACGCGTTTCGGGAGGCTCTCTTTTTGATGCAGCCATTGCCGTGCGCGATGCCTTTCTTTCGGGCGATCAAGAAGCCTTGGGCGGAAAGATTTTGGGAAGTCTCGATGAGGGTATACATAATCTTACTACAAGGATGGCCGAAACAGGTTCCAAGTATGCAAGAGCAGAGGTCATATTGGCACGCATTGACACGCAGACATTAAATGTAACTGCAGCAGAATCTCGGGAAGCCGACCTTGACATTACAAAGGCGATAACCGACTTAAAGATGTTTGAACACACTCATCAAGCTTCTTTAAGCGTATTGGGAAGGCTTTACAGAGATTCTCTTTTAAACTACTTACGATAGGATGGAATTTAAGATGGAAATTAAGACAAAAGCTATGGGGCTTGTTGATATTCAAGATGAACAGATAATTGAATTGGTTGACGGATTTTACGGATTTGAAGAATTTCATAAATATGCCTTGTTGGATTCCGATAAGGAGCCTTTCTTTTGGGTTCAATCCCTTGATGATCAAAATTTAGCCTTCATCGTTATAGATCCCTTTTTGTTTAGGCCGGATTATGAGCTGGATATAGATGATGAGCTTTTAAAACCTATTGAAGCAGAGTCTCCTACAGACCTCTTGGTTTTTGCCCTTGTTACCATTCCGCCTGCGGGAGGTCCCATTACCGCAAACCTGCAGGGTCCTCTCATCATAAACAAAAAAAATAAAAAGGCTTTTCAGGCTGTCTTAAATGACGGAAAATGGAATACCAAACACGATATTCTTGCCGAATTGAATGCGGCGGGGAGGAACTGATGCTCATACTTTCCCGTAAAACAAACCAAAAAATCCTTATCGGTGACGATATAGAAATCACCATAATCGATATTCGGGGCGATCAGGTAAAAATCGGAGTGGATGCGCCGGCTTCGGTCAAGGTTTTTCGTGAAGAAATCTACCAAGAAATCCAAAACGAAAACAAAGCAGCCTTGGTTCGAGATGCCAAGCCGAACTTACCGGAACTTCATCTCAAAAAGAAATAGGAAGTTCTTCATAAATTGCCGTTTTTTAAACTAAACCGCTAAGCTCGCAAAGAACGCAAAGGTTTTGAAGGTATCTTTAGTAAGACGGTCTTTCATTAGTCTTTGCGTTCTCTACGTTTTCTGCCGGGCTTGATTTTTTTTGCCTATACCATTAGAATACCTCCCTATGAAAACAAATAAATTTTTTGCACTCATTTTTGTTTTAGCCTTATTTATCGTAAGCTGTTCAAAAATCAATAATTTTTTTGAGCAAGATAAAAAGGATTTACCCGACCGCACAATAGCTGAAGCAGGACCTCGTGTTATTGCAGGTACCATGTCCATAGTCGAAATTTTGGACGACCTAGGCTATAAAAATGTTGTGGGCGTTCCTTCAAGCCGACATCCTATGCCCGAGCTTTATGCAAAGACCGAAAAAATCGGAAAGCCCATGCAGCCGGATCTTGAAGTTCTCAAAAGATTAAATGCCGACATTTATCTCGCCTCCCTGGGTTCAAAACCTACATTGGATAAGCTTTTTCAAAACCAAAACATAAAAACGGAATATGTCGATTTAAATTCCTATGAAGCATGTTTAAGCACAATCAGACATTTAGGCGAACTTACCTCAAAACAAAAAGAAGCCGAGCATGTAATTCAAACCATCGAAGCGAAAACCCTTGAAGTACGCCGATCCGTTCACGGCAAAAAAAGCCCCAAGGTATTGATGCTTTTAGGTTCTCCCAAAAAATTGATGATGGGAACAAAACTCTGCTATACGGGAAGCTTAATGGAAGTTTTGAAGATTCACAACATCGCAAACGATATCGGAAACTTCGACAAAACCTATGTTCCCGTAAACATAGAAGAAATCGTAAAACATCAGCCCGACGTAATCATAAGATTAACCCACACAAAGGCCGAAGACACAGCCGAAAGCCTTAGAACCGAGTTTGCAAAAAACGAAATTTGGCAGAAGGTAAAGGCCGTAAAAGAAGACAAAATCTACGACCTGGACAGTAATTTATACACCGTTTCACGAAACATCAGAATAATGAATGCTGTCGAGAATTTAAAAGAAATAATCTACGGAGAAACCGAAAACTAAATTCCAAAAGGTAAAAAAAATGCTGGAAGAACGCCGAAGAAAAATGCTCATCTTTCTCTTTATTTCCTGTGTTCTTCTGGCAATATCCGTTTTGGCCGCAATCTATTTCGGCAGCACAAAGATTCCCGTCAATGAAATAATAAAAATCATATTTTTTAATGAAGCTTCAGATTTTACAATAATTATTTGGGATATAAGAATTCCAAGAATTATTTTGGCCCTCATAGTCGGAGCCAACCTTGCAGCTTCGGGAGCTCTTCTCCAAGCGGTTATTCAAAATCCTTTGGCAGACCCCGGGATAATAGGCATTTCGAGCGGAGCAAAGTTAGGCCTCTTACTGGCCCTCTTGATTTTTCCGCAATTTGTTACGGCAGCCCCCCTCTTTGCATTTATAGGAGCAATGGGTGCGGCAGTCTTGGTTTACCTCTTGGCATGGAAGGGCGGAGTAAAAACCGTCCGACTTATTTTGGCAGGTGTTGCAGTCAACGCTTTTTTTGCGGGAGTAAGCTACCTTATCACAATCTTAAACAGCGACAAGATTCAAAACATAATGCTCTGGCTTAGCGGAAACCTTTCCGGGCGCAGTATGTATGACGTGAAGCTCATCTTGCCCTACTCCCTCATAGGCCTTGCCGCCGCCCTTGCAGCCATACGCCCCGCCAACCTCCTCTTATTCGGAGACGAAAAGGCAGGCAGTTTAGGTTTAAACATCACAAGGAGCCGAATTTTAATTTCGCTTACAGCCTCTTTTTTGGCGGCTATTTCCACCTCCCTTGTCGGGGTCATAAGCTTTGTAGGCCTTGTAATTCCCCACATTGTGCGGCTTATCACAGGCCCAAACTACAAATATCTTTTACCTCTTTCAATATTAAACGGAGGAATATTTTTGCTCATCGCCGACACCTTTGCCCGCACAATAGCGGCCCCGATAGAATTACCGGTCGGTACCCTGATGGCCCTGGTCGGCGGTCCTTTTTTTGTCTATCTTTTAAGGAGGAAGTAAATGGGAGAACAGCCGGCAAATATGCAAAGCCGGCTGTTCAATTACAATAGGAGGAGCTTTATTTACTATGCTTTTCAGCGAAGCTTCTTACTTGTGCAAGTCTTTTATATCCTATTTCTGGAGCAATAGTGCAATCTGCACCGATAATAACGCCTGTAGTACCGGCTTCTTTTATCAATTTCTCAACGCAGTTTTCAATCTCGATATCCGGGCCTACATCAATAAGGGTACCCCTGTTATTATCAAAGCCGCCCAAAACACAGGCATTTCCAAAGAATTTTTTTCCTTCTGCCAAAGAAAGTTTTTCCGTATTTACAGCCCAGTTATAAACCTTAGCTTTATAATCTTTATAGAAAGATAAATTATTTGTATAATCAGCATAACCGCAGATATGAAGAATGTTATTGTCCCAAAGAGCGTTTATTTTATCAAGAACTTTTTTGTCAGAAGGCAAAACATATTTCTGATGGAATTTTAGATCTGCATCTTGCGACTGAACACTTTGAACACTGTAATAAATTCCGTCAAGTTTTGTTTTGCTTTTAAGTTTATCTGCAAGAATAATCAAGTCATCTGCAATTTCTAAGGAAGCATTCAACATAGCATCCGGATCTTCAAAAAAAAGCTTAACAAACAAATCCGGCTGTTTTTTATAACATTCTGTATACAATCTGATATAGTTGAGAGGAGCAAAAATATTGTAAAACGCAGCAACTTCTCCGTCAAAGTGCGCTAAGATTTCATTAACCATATCAATTTGTTTATCGTACCATGGTGAAGAATTTCCTATCGATTTTATCTTTTTAATGTCGGTAATACTATTAATATCGTTTTCCATTATTGACGGATGTCCGAAAAAACCGTCTGACATTATTTTTACCATGTCCGGCTTTAAATCATCATACATTTTTTTTGTACCGTCAATTGTTGCTTGAATAATTCCGTCATCCAGCAAACCTCGGAACTGCCTATACTCATCAGCAAAATGCCACCAAAACCCAACCGGAACCCTTGAAACAGATTTATTATCAAAGGTATCCAAAACCAATTTTCTTTTTTCTTTCATACCTAACACCTCTTAAACTACTTATCCTTCAGGTATTTATTTAAAGCTTTGAATACTAAGTATCCTACATAGGAACCTCCATCAAGCACACCAATACTTTTTTCCGCATAATAAGCAGCTCTACCATGAACGGATTTCATACTTTTTGTTGATTCCGAACCTTCTTTTGCAGTCTGTTCCGCACCCTTTATAAGATCCACATTTGAAATTTTTCCTAAATTTTCGCGAATGTATTTTTCGGTAGGAACAAGGGCGTCTAGTATTGTTTTTTCTCCAGGCTTAGCGCCCCCCTTATTCATAACCTCTTCGTTAAATTTTGAAAAACCTATTGCAAGATCCTCTTCGCTTAATTCTGTTTTGCCCTTAAAGCTTTTTCCTAAAGCCATCAATCCAAAGGATATTATAGTTCCAAGACTTGAAGGAGCTTTTTCATTAAAAGCAAAAGCAGCCTTAAGGGTTGCCATACCTAAATCTTCTCCGGAGTCATCTTTAAAAGCATTAAGTGCAGCATTAAACCCGGCGCTCATAGAAAGGCCCAGATCTCCGTCTCCATTTTGCTGGTCAAGCTCAATTAAATAATCCTTTTCATCATCCATAGTTTTTGCTATTTCAGATAATGCATTCAGAATTATATTTTTTGTAATCATGTCGGCATCCTACTTCTTATTGGCATTAGTATAAAAGGGGGTGTTTGCATCATGGAGAAGCAAGGTCTTTAATTCATCATCTAATTTCATAATCGTAATTGAAAGCCCTGCCATCTCCATGGAAGTTGCAAATTCTCCTATGTGAGGGCTCACTACTTTTACCCCCAATCCGTCTAAAATATTAAATAAATCCCGATAGATAATAAACAACTCTTCAAGCGGGGTAGCACCGAGACCGTTAATCATTACGGCAAGCTCATCACCGCCCGAAAAAGAAAGCTCTGTTGCAATTTTGTCAAAAATCATTTTTGCAACCTCGGCTGAAGTTTTTATCTTTGAAACTTCTATACCTACTTCCCCATGAATGCCCATTCCTATTTCCATCTCATCTTCATTGATCGAAAATGTAGGCTTACCTACTTCAGGTACTATACATGGAGATAAAGCTATTCCCATTGTACGCATGTTATCAAGAGCTCTTTCGGTAACCGAAATAAGTTTTTCAAGGTCATAGCCGTTTTGTGCTGCGGCTCCGGCTATTTTATAAGCAAACACCATTCCGGCGACACCCCGCCTTTTATCCTTTGCCGTAAGGGGTGAAGAAGCAATATCATCCATTACTCTTATTTCTTTTACTTCTATACCATCCATTTCGGCCATAGACATAGCCATTTCAAAATTAAGCTTGTCTCCTCCATAATTTCCGTATAAGCATAAAACTCCCTTACCAAAGTTACAGGCTTTAATCATCTCATACATTTTATTTGCGGAGGGAGAAGCAAAAACATTTCCTACAGCACATCCATCCAGCATGCCATCTCCTACATACCCGAGAAAGACAGGTAAGTGACCGCTTCCGCCTGCAGTAACTATACCGACCTTGTTTTCTTTTTTTGTTTTGTTTACGATGACTCGCCTGTCTCCATTTAGTGCAGTTATCTTATTAGGATAAGCATGCAAAATTCCTTCAATCATCTCATCTACAAAATCTTCAGGTTTATTTAATATTTTTTTCATAGGAGCTCCTTAATCGGTAATCCTGACGAATTTACCATTTTTAATAAACATAGGAACAAGTGATCTAACAGCATCTCCCAACTCGTTCATATTATACGGTCCCGACAATGCGTTATAGCCTTTCATATTAGCTAATGTTTCTCTTACAACCACAGGGTCATCGCTATTAGCCATATTTATAGCTGCAGCTATCTGCTTAACAACATCATAAGTCTGCATTACGAAAGCATCGCCTTGTTTGCCTGTCATCTTTGTATATTCTCCAATTACACGGATAAATTCCGGAGTGTTTATATCGGGCGAATATGCATTCATAATAAAAGCACCTTCAACAATATCTCCTGCTAAATCAATAAGCTCTTGTTTTAATGTAGAACTTGAAAGAATCATTTGAACATTAAAATCCAAGTTTTTTGCCTGACGAACTATATTTGCAGAGTCTTGATAGTAGGCAACAGGAAAAAATGCTTGAGGATTTGTAGTTTTCGCTTTGGATATCATTGGAGTAAAATCAGATGTCTGGTTAGGTATATAAGTTTGGCGATCGGTTATTGTTCCACCAAGTTTTATAAACTGGTTAGTAAATATTTTTGCAATATTATTTCCCCAATCATCATTTACATTAAGAATTGCAACAGTTTTAATCCCAAGTTTTGTATAAACGTAGTCTGCATACTGTTTAGTCTCAATTTCTTGTGTAGGTGTATTTCTAAACATAAATTTACCTAATGAGGAAAAGTCGGCATGTGAGGAAGTCGGTGAATAATTGATAATCTTTGCTTTTTCATATATTGGAGCTGCAGCCATTGAAGGTGTAGAACCAAAGCCGCCTACAACGGCAATATATTTCTTTTCTGCAACAATCTTATTTGCAATATTAACCGCTTCTTTTGCGTCATTTTTATCATCATAAAAATCGACAACAATTTTTCTTCCGCCTAGAACACCCTTTTCCACATCATTGATATCTTTTAAAGCAAGTTCTACAGCAATCTTTTCGGTATCACCATATTGTTTTGCATCTCCGGTTAAAGGTCCGTACCATGCAAAATAAATAGGCTTTTTTGACTTATCTTCAGCCGTCTTTGTTTCATCTTTTCCTGTACAAGAATTTAGTATCAATACAACACTTAATAAACCTAAAATAGAATTCCTTATTTTTTTCATTTTTATTTCTCCTTTATTTTTTCAAATAATAATTCACATACACAGTGACCTTGAGCTATTGTTTTTCCAAGTGTAAATTTCAAACCAGGAAAAGAATCTCCGATAGCTTTGTCGCCTTCCATTGTTATGTCGCATAACTCAGAAAGTTCATCATCACAATACCCCTGCTTTAGCCATTCTTCAACATAGGGACAATAGTTAAAATGAATCAAGAACATATCTTCCGTTTTTTTTACGACTTCCATTTCATAAATATCAAAGTGAGGCTGCGAAGCAAATACTTCAAGGAACTCATCAATAGTAAATTTTTCATTTAGAGATTCTTTCATACTTGCCGCAATGTCTTGCCCGTACTTGTAGATTGCATCTCTTGCAAATTGCTTATCAAGTCCGCGCTCAGCTGCACACTTTATCATATTACTGATAGTAGCCGCTCTTCTTTGACATATATTACGTTGCCCATCTAAAGCGGGGCTGCTTTTCCGTTTTACATTTGTTATGGCCACTATATTCCTCCTAAGTATAATTTGTGGACTTCTTCATTGTTTAATAGTTCTTTGCTCTTACCCTCCAATCTTATTTTTCCGGTTTCAAGCACATATCCTCTATCGGAAATAGATAGAGCCATTTTTGCATTTTGTTCAACTAATAAAACCGTCATTCCTTCATCTCTAATTCTCCTAATCATTTTAAAGATTTCTTTAACAATTATAGGAGCAAGACCTAGTGAAGGCTCGTCAAGAATCAATATCTTAGGTGATGCCATCAAAGCTCTCCCAATTGCAAGCATTTGCTGCTCACCTCCGGATAAGGTTCCACCGGCTTGCCAACTTCTCTCTTTCAAAATCGGAAAAAGTTCAAAAACAAATTCTTTCCCTTGTTCCAATTCATTTTTAGTTCTAAAATAACCTCCTAACTCAAGATTTTCTATTACCGTCATTCTGGGAAATATTTGTCTCCCTTCAGGAGACAAAGATATCCCTTTTTTTACCAGCTCATAAGACTCTAATTTTGTAACATCTTCACCGGCAAACATAACCTGCCCGGATGCAGGTTTTATTAATCCTGCTAGACTGTTTAATGTTGTACTTTTGCCGGCACCATTTGAACCTATGATCGTTACAATTTCACCGCGATTAATATTAAAATTAATTCCGCGTATTGCCTTTATTTCTCCGTAGCTAACATACAAATCCTTAACTTCTAAAAGCACTAAACATCCTCCTCACCAAGGTAAGCGTTGATAACGGCTTTGTCTTTAACTATCTCTTCAGGAGAGCCTTCCGCTATTTTTAACCCGTGATTTATAACATAAACACTGTCACTAAGATTCATAACTAACTTCATATCATGCTCTATGAGCATGATAGCCATATCTTCAGATTTTAAACTTCGTATAAATTCAGTCAACTCGATTGTTTCTTGTTCATTCATACCTGCAGCAGGTTCATCCAACATAAGCACCTTAGGATCAGAAGCCAAAGCCCGAGCAATCTCTAACTTACGCTGCAACCCATAAGGCAATGAATCAGGCATTTCATACCTAAGATGAAGCAGCCCGACACGGTCTAAAAGTCTAAAAGCCTCATCTTTATTTTTTTTCTCTTCAAGTTTATGTCTTTTATTTTTAAATAAGGCATCAAATACACCCTCACTTTCTCTATTGTGATACCCTACCATTACATTGTCCAAGATTGTCATATTTTTAAATAAACGTATATTTTGAAATGTACGCACAACTCCCTTTTCATTTATTTTATGAGGCTTCAAGGCAGTTATATTATCATCACAAAAGTAAATACTTCCGGATGAGGGTTTATATATACCTGATATTAAATTGAAAAGAGTAGTTTTTCCGGCTCCATTAGGTCCTATAATTCCTTGAATTTTCCCAAGATATATCGACATGTTTATATTATCTACAGCCGTAATACCTCCAAAGCGCTTAGTTACATCAATTATTTTAAGAATTGGACTCGACATTTAAGTCCTCCTTTTCCATATTTGCTATGGACCGTATTCTTTCAAAATTCACTTTTCCCATAATACCTGAAGGCTTAAATATAACTATCAAAACCAATATAAAGCCATATATAATTTGACGATAATCAGATAAAAATCTGAGAGCTTCAGGTAAAATAGTCAAAGCCAAGGCTCCTAAAATGCTTCCGGGCAAACTTCCCAATCCGCCGAATATTGCCATAGACAAAATTAAAATTGATTGTTCAAAATTAAAAGCATTAGGATCAATAAAGCTCATATAATGAGCGTAGTAGGCTCCGGCCATTCCTGCAATACCGGCCGAAATCGAAAATATAATGACAGTATACTTGTACACATTAACTCCCATAGCTCCGGCAGCCAAATCGTCATCTTTTATTGCACGTATAGCACGGCCATGCTTTGATTTTAAAATTGAATTAATTATATAAAGAGCACATATTAAAAGCACAAGTCCTACATAGTACTTAAATCTATATGAGTCGAAATCCTTACCAAAAATTACTATACCTGGGATCCTGGAAATTCCTTGGGGTCCTCTGGTCAAATCCATCCAGTTAAGCTCTATCATCCTCATAATTTCTGAAAAGCCTAAAGTTACAATCGCAAAATATCTGCCTCTTATACGAAGTGTAGGCAGAGCCAGCATTGCCCCAAAAATAGCAGCAAATAAAGAAGCCGCTACACATCCGACAATAAAATCAATTTGAAAACGAGTTCCCAGTATTGCAGCAACATAGGCTCCCAAACCGAAAAATGCAGCTTGTCCCAAAAGTGTAAATCCGACATACCCCGTAATCAAATTAAGGGATAAGGTCAATATTGAATATATAAAGAACATTATTGCTATTCCAAGATAGTAATTATTGTCGATAAAAATCGGAAAAAATATTGCCGCTGCACCCAGAATAATTAAAACAATTATCTGATTTTTTGCTATTTCTTGAATTATTTTATCTACGATAATCGACTTTTTTTTCATACCGACTCCTATGCCTTATCTATATTTTTTTTGCCCATTAGGCCTGAGGGCCGAATAAGAAGAACCAATATCAATATTACAAAAGCAACAATATCCCTATATCCGGAACTTACATAAGCGGCAAAAAGAGTTTCTACTAATCCTATAAGGAGCCCTCCTACAGCGGCTCCCGGAAGAGATCCCATACCACCAAGTACTGCTGCCGCAAATGATTTTAAGCCGACAGAGGCACCCATTAAGGTATCAACTCGCTGATAATACATTGCAACCATCAAGCCCGAAATACCTGCAACTGTTGTTCCTATAAAAAATGTAATAGTTATAACTCTATTTATATTTATTCCCATAAGTCTTGCAGCTGTTTGATTTTGTGAAATAGCCCTCATTGATTTTCCCAAACGCGTTCTAGTAACAATAAAAGTTAATAAAAGCATTATGACTAAAGTAACAACAAGTATAATAACCTGTATCCATTGTACTACTGTTCCTCCGGCAATCGTAAATTTACCCAACTTTAATAAATCCGGAAAATATAAGGGAACAGTGCCAAAAATTAAAAGCACCGAGTTATTAATTATTGTCTGAACACCAACAGTGCTTATCAGAGACGAAATAGGAGCTCCCCGTTTTACTCTTATAGGTTCCAAAGCAACCTTATCCATCAAGGCCCCCAAAAAAGCTGTAATAATTATTGAAGTTAAAAAGGTTATGCTTAGAGCGAGAGGAACCGATATATTCATAAAAAATTTTAGCAGAATGAATTGACCTATATATGCTGCAAGCATATAAAAAGAGCTATGGGCAAAATTAGTTAGCTCCAACACACCATATACCATGTTAAAACCTATGGTTACCAATGCATATGTACTTCCTATAACTAAACCATTAATTAATTGCTGCAATAACATCAGGACCTCCATTTACATCATTCAATCACTGATATATTATTGATATATCTATATTGTAAACCAGAATTTTCCGGCTGTCAACAAAAAAATTTATTTTTTTCAAATTTTCTTTGCTTTTTTGACTTAAACCTCTTACAATTTATAATCTAAAATAATATAATATGAAAACAATTGAACTAATGTCATAAGTTATGCTATAATATGACGAGTATAATTTTTAATCGCAAAACTTTAAGTAAAGAAGCTTATATAGAAAATCTGATATGACAAACAATAAATTGACAACAATAAAAATCTCCTTAAAGCAGGATGCTTACATAAAGATATATGACCTCGTAACCGATAATACAATCAAACCGGGAGATATAATCAATCTTTCAGATTTAGAAAAGTATTTAAAAATAAGCAGGGCACCGATTAGAGATGCACTAATAGAACTTTGCAATGAAAACGTTTTTAAGAGTATTCCGCGATACGGATATGAACTAATCAAGCTCCGACAAGAAGACCTTGTAGAAATGTTAAACTACCGCTTAGTTCTGGAGTGCGGTTTTTTGGAAAAAAACTGGAAAGAAGTTGCGAGCTGCGATCATGAAACATTAAATTATCTATTGGAACATACTAGAAAATTGAGCAACACAAATGCTGTAAGTGAGTGGCAAAATAACTCGATATTTCATATAGGCTTATTCAAATTACATAATAATTCTCATGCCTTATTAAGTTTGGAGCATACAATGAAAAAAATGACACGTTTTTTTATTCAAAATTATTGGGAAAAATGGGAAGAAATAACAAAAAAGACTTTTAGCTCACACCATGAGAACATAATTTATGCCATAAAAGATAAGGATAAGGCAAAAGCTCTAAAATACTTAAATGAAGATATAGGCGGATTTAAAAGGTAAAATAAATGGGATTAAAAGAAGCAAGAGAACATTTAAGGCAGTTTTCATTGGAAGACAGGATTATAGAATTCGATACCTCAAGTGCAACCGTAGACCTTGCAGCGGAAGCGGTAGGATGTGCACCCGAGTTTATCGTAAAAACCCTAGCCTTTATGGTAAAAGAAGAGCCTATAATCATCCTACTTGCAGGCTCGGCCCGCATAGATAATGCAAAATTCAGAAAGGCCTTTCATTGCAAAACAAAGATGATGAATGAAGAACAGCTTTTAAGTTTTATAGGCCATCCGGCAGGAGGCGTCTGTCCCTTCGGATTAAAGACCGAGGTTCCTGTCTATATTGATGAATCTATAAGAAATCTGGAAACGGTATATCCCGCAGCCGGTACCGAAAATACGGCTGTCCGTATGAATGTAAAAGAACTTGAGAAGGCTTCAAGGGCAGCGGCTTGGGTCAATGTGAGTAAGTAAATAAAATTTTAAAACAGAGTCTGTATCCAAATATTATATTAAGTTGTATATATAATGTAACTTAAAATCAAGCAGGAGGATAAATGAAAAAGAAAATAGCGGCGCTCCTTGTTATTATATTGGCAACAGGTTTTACTCTTATAGGAATATACCGCGGAGAGGTTGCTGTCGTCCTCAAAAAAGCCGTAAATATTTGTACGGAGTGCATAGGAATTGGCTAAACAAAATAAACAAAAAACGCTGAACAAAAAACGTCATGCTATTCAAGTCCTAGGGATGATGGCATTAAACGGAAACCTCACAGGATTTTTAAAGGGGCAAATTTATAAAGGGCCTATGAAAAAGGTCTGTATACCGGTTCTAAACTGTTACTCATGTCCGGGTGCCCTATTCGGCTGTCCCATAGGTTCGATACAGGCAACGATAGGAAGCAGGAATTTTAACTTTGCATTTTATGTTGTAGGACTCACGACCCTTTTTGCAATAGCGGCGGGAAGACTTTTTTGCGGATATATTTGTCCCTTCGGTCTAGTACAAGATCTCTTGGATAAAATTCCATTAAAAAAATTTAAGGTTCCGCAAAAGATAAACAGAATTTTAAAATACCTAAAATACTTTATCCTTGCCTTTTTTGTGTTTGTTTTACCCTTTGCCCTGCAGGACAAGTACGGCTTAAGCGATCCCTACTTTTGTAAATATATTTGCCCATCCGGAATTGTCTTCGGGGCTATTCCGCTCATATCGGTAAACCAAGCCCTTACCTCCTCTTTAGGAGCCTTATTCGGACTTAAACTAACTATAACCGTAATAATAGCGATGCTTTCAATAATTTTTTACAGACCCTTTTGCCGTTATTTATGCCCACTCGGAGCCCTTTTAGGCATCTTCAATCCTATAAGCCTTTACCGACTAAAGATCAACAACAAGTGCATAAGATGCAAAAAATGCGAAAGAACCTGCAAGCTCGATATTCCGACATATAAGGCACCGAACAGCCCTGAATGTATAAGATGCGGAGAATGTATCAAGGCCTGCCCTGTTCACGCCATCGACCACAGTTTTCTTTTTACGGAAAAACCTACAAACACAGGCCCAATTATAGAAGAAAAGAATAATTTTTCTCAAATCCCTTGATTATTCCATAAAGTCTGAGTATATTTTCGGGTAGAAATTTGAAAATTATTTTATAATATAGGAGTTTACAAATGAAAAAATTACATTTTTATGTGTTAATAGCAATATTTGCAAGCGTATTTTTTATATCTTGCTCGAAAGCAGAAGCAAAAGGTAATGAAGAAGCAAAGACATCTGCAATTACAAGTCAGTCGGAGTCAAAAACTTCAGATGATGCTAAAAACCGGCTTAAATTTTCAACAAAGGACCTTGACGGGAACATGGTTACGGATGAAATTTTCGCCAAATACGATATTACCTTGATAAATATTTGGGGAACATTTTGCGGTCCATGCAGGGCGGAGTTACCCGACTTGGAAGCAGCTTACAAGGCCTATGCCGATAAAAAAGTAAATGTGATAGCCCTTACAGCCGATCTTCAAGAAGGAGATAAAGAAACCTTAGCCTTTGCCAAAGAATTATGGAAGGATGCAGGCTGTTCTTTTCAGGCCCTCATAACTGTCGATAACTTTCTTCCCATCTACCAGCAAATTGCAGGTGTACCTACAAGTTTTATTGTAGACAAAAGCGGAATGCTCATTCCCGGGACCATTCACACAGGAAGATTAAATAAGGCCGGTTTTGAAAAACTTTTTGAAACAGCTTTAAAAACTGTAGGCTCAAAATAAAACATGTCTTTAATTATTGCCGGGGCAGGGCCCGGAAATATAGAACTTTTAACCCAAGAGGCTGTACATTCAATCAAAAATGCAGATATAGTTGCAGGTTTTGAGCGTATAGCCTCCGATATTCAGCCTATAAGAGATGACGTAAAAACTCTAAAAACAATTTCGGAAATTCTCGATCTCCCGATAGAATCAAAAAAAGTTTTAGTCCTTGCCTCAGGCGACCCCTGTTTTTTCGGCATTACCGAATTCGTAAAAAAGAAAAACATAAAAATAGAAAAAATTATAACAGGTATTTCTTCAATGCAGTACCTTATGAACAAACTTCAAAAACAATGGCAGGCTCTATCCTTTTACTCCTTTCATGGAAGAGAGGTAGACTTTTCCTCTATGAAGGACAAGGAAAGCTTTTTTATTCTTACCGATAAAACGAACAATCCCGATACAATTTCGGCGCGCTTAAAAGAAGAAGGTTTTAGAGGAAGGCTTTTTGTAGGCTACAATCTTTCATATCCCGATGAGTTGATTGAAGAATATAATATAGGCGATAAGATTATAGTAAAATCTTTTTTAAATACGGTACTTGTTGAAAATGAAAAATATTAAAGACTCGGACTTTATCAGAGGCGAGGTGCCGATGACCAAATTCAATATCAGAAACCTTTCTCTTTCCCATCTTCAAATAGAAAAGGGAGATAGATTTTTGGATATCGGCGGAGGCACCGGTTCCGTATCGATTGAAGCGGCCTTGCAGGGAGCGGAAGTTTCAACAGTTGAATTTAACGAAGAGGCCTGCTCCCTGATACTGGAAAATGCAAAAAAATTCGGGGTCAAAATAAATTTGATTTCGGGCAAGGCCCCTGAGGCTCTTTTAAACTCTGAATACGGGTCTGTAAAATTCGACAAGTGTTTTATCGGCGGAAGCGGAGGCGAGCTAAAAAATATTTTTGAGTATCTTGAAGAGCATTTAAAAAAAGGCGGAATAATCTGTGCAAATTTTATTCTTATAAAAAATTTAAACGAATTTTTAGAGCTCCTCCCGAAATACGGATATACCGAAATTGAAGCCCATCTTATTCAAACCGCCTCAATGGGAAAAACAGGCTTATTTAAAAGCGAAAACCCGATTTATATCGTAAGGGCTTGCAAAAAACCGGATACCGAACTAAAAGAACAAGACTGATTAGCTTTAAAAATGCCTTTCCTTTAAAAAGGTGCAAAAACTTGCTATAAAAAAAGCTATCGGTGTGCTTTCAAAAATCAGAGAAAGAATGGGAATATGCCCTATAGTAAAAAATTTAGTATTTATAAAGCCGAAATATGTGAGCGTATCGGTTAAAATCGAAATATACATCAAAAACACACCAAGCACAAAAAGAATCATTGAGACCTTCTTAGTTTTACTCCATACTATAATTCCGAAAAAAACGGCAGCCGCTCCTAAAAACAATTTTGTGAACAATAGAATAGGATAACCTTCCGATAAAAATTTAACTAAATCATTCATTATTTAATCCTTTATTTTATGTTTGAGCCTTAAGAAAACTCTCAAGCTCGGTGTATACTCTTATTTTCGGCAATATCGACGGAATAGTAAAATAAGGAGACAAAAGAATATGAGAATCCAAGGCAGATTTAAAAAAATCCTCATATTTTTCTTCATCCAACTTTGAGAAAAGATAGGGACCTTCCATATTCCAAAAATTGGAACAAAGCTCCTCTACCCTTCTGCATGACTTTATGTTTTTTGCAAGCTGCTCTTTTTTCTTTTTTCCACGGGCCGAATTTATCAATTCTTCATCCGAAAGTTCTTTTTCTTGTTCTCTCAATTTAATGATTCTTATCAAATCGAAAAAGGCTTTGGCTAAAACTTCCTTTTCGGCTGCAGAAACTGCACAGGACATAATAGGAAGAGGATTTTTAGAAACAAGAATTTTTATCGAGGTGCAAAACGGAGGATTTACAAAAAAGGCAGCTTTGGTCTTTAAATTTTCCGATGAGGGCAAAAAAGGCTTCCAAATATTTTCGCCAATTGAAGATTCGGAAACGGTTGTATTATCTCTCATTTCCAAAAATGAAAGAGCGGAGTTCCATTCCGAAAGAAGGTAAAAATAAGGGTGCTCGGGAAAAAGAGAATTCAAGGCCTTTTTAAGACGATAATCCCCCGAAGAAGGCAAGAAAGCGTTTAAACCCTTATCTATGCTTTGTTTAAAAACCAATGGAGCCTGGTTTTCTCTTCGGCCCAATATCGACATTCCTCCATCCAAGTACATATCCAAGAGTCTTATATTTTTTTCGGTATAAAGGTAAAATCCGCGGGCTCGTTTTATGTTCCCGTACCGGCTTCTTATTTCATCATAAAAATTCATTACTTCTCATTCTCGCAAAAAAAAGCCCTTTATACAAGGGCCTAAGATAAGATTTTTGATAGGCACCATTACTATTTTCCCTATAAAAAATGACTTTCGGCACTTTTATTTTAAGCAAAATCGATTAAAATTGGGGCATATCAATCAACAAACTTCTTATGGAGGCGTTTTATGAAAATATTGGAAGTTAAGGATGTATCAAAAAAATACGGAAAAAAGCAGGTGCTTTCAAACGTTTCTTTTGATATTGAAGAAGGCGATATGTTCGGCCTTATAGGGCCTAACGGTGCCGGAAAATCCACCCTGATAAATATAATAACGGGAATCTTGGACCCTTTAAGCGGTGAGGTGCTTATAGGCGGACACAGTATAAAAAAAAGACCGATAGAGGCAAAGAAACTCATGGGCCTCGTACCACAGGAACTTGCCTTATCGGAGGATATATCGGCAATCGACAACCTCAATTTTTTTGCAAGCCTTTACGGCCTTTCAGGAAAAATGCTAAAAGAAGCTGTAAACGAGGCCTTGGAAGTAGTCGGCTTAACGGAAAAGAAAAAAGAAAAGGTGAAAAAATTTTCCGGAGGAATGAAAAGAAGGCTCAATCTTGCCGCAGCCATCATGCATAAGCCCCGTCTTTTAATCTTGGATGAGCCTACGGTAGGTATTGACCCCCAATCCAGAAACAATATCTTTGAGTATTTGCGCAAAATAAATTCACAAGACAAGACTACAATTCTTTACACTTCGCATTACATGGAAGAGGTTGAAGAGCTTTGCAAAAATATCTTTGTAATCGATGAGGGCAGAGAGATTGCCTACGGCTCCCTTAATTCCGTAAAGGAAAAGGCCAACGGAACCGTAACCCTCGAAATAAGAGCGGACAATATAAATGAAGAGCTGATGGAAAAAATCCGCCTCCTTGACGGAGCCTTAAATGTAGAGCAGACAGGAGACAAGCTAAATATCCTTTATGAAAGAGAGAAGGTAAATCTTGATGAGGCTATCAAGATTTTACAAACATCAGGAGCCGTAATCAAGGCCTTACAAATAAACGAGCTCAATTTAGGTGAAGTTTTTTTACAGCTTACCGGAAAAAAATTGCGTGAATAAATTTATTAAAAGTTTTTATAGGAGAAAAGATGAAAGCATTTTTAAAGATTACGCTTATAGCGATAAAAGATAACTTCATTACATTTTTTTTGGTTTACCTTTGTTTGCCGATAATTTTTGTCGGCTACAACGGTTTTTTGCAAAAAGATAATTTTAAGGCCGAAACAAACGAAAAGGCTATTCCGGTTTTTCTAAACGATGAAGACAAATCCGCATTATCGGAACAGCTGACCGGTATTTTAAATTCGGATATCTTAAAAAACTTCATAAAAATTGAAGAGGAACAAAGTGCAAAATACACAATTAAGATTCCTAAAGGCTATCAAAATTCTGTAGAAGAAAACAAAGACTTTGATATTTTAATTATCGGAAAAGAAAAGTCTTCTGCAGCAATTATGGTTTTATCAAATATAATTAAAAACATAAGCAGTTCCATCAACGGGAATCATAAAATAACTAAGGCTATTTCGGCATCTTCGCAACCTGAAGATCTTATGAAGCAATATCTTAATATTCAAAAAGAAAGTTCAAAATCTATAGGAAAAATTACTATGCACCCGGCCCTGCAAAGTATGTCAAGCTATGAAGCCTATGCAATAGCCATAAGTATATTGTTATTCTTTATGTTTGTTATGGAGCCTATTACCTTGGCATATAAGAAAAAGCATGTAGGCCTTACCCTGCGTATTAATTCGATACCTAAAAGTTCGACCTATATCTTTAATGCTCAAATAATAAGCACAGCACTAAAAGCTTTTATTGCCATCGTAATTTATATTTTAACTTTTAGATTGTTAAAAGTTTCTTTTATGGGAAATCCTATTCTGCTTTTTATATACGCTTTAAGTTTTTCACTCGTGACAGGAAGCATCGCATGTTCACTTACAACTTTTAACAAAAAGGAAATTATCTATACTATAGTAATAGGTGTATTTTTTATATTTGGAGTTTTAGGAACAGTTCTTTTTACAATTCCAAATGACAATAAAATTTCAAAAATATTTTTAAAATATAATATTTCCAAAATTATAACAACCCCTCTTAAGGATCTTGTTGTGGAAAATTCTTTTGGAGGAATGTTAAGCAGCCTTATTATAATGCTAGCCCTTGGTGCGGCATTTTATATTTTTGGTTTACTTATGGTAAATTTTAGGAAGACGGAAATTTAAGGGGGCGGATATGAAAAAATTCTTGATTTTATTTTTAGCACAGTTAAAAAGAATATTGAAAAATATGTCAAATACAGGAATGCTGATTTTTTTTCCTTTTGCGATGATAATTTTGATTCTTATAATAGGATTTATTCTTAAACCAAAAGAGACTGAGACTTCAAAAAAGAGTACTGAATATACAGTTCAAATGAATGAGACAGCCTATTTTGTAGATGATTCCGGAGATCTTTGGGAAAACTTTTTTTCGGGTCCCGAGTCTACGATTCGTCCTGAAAATAGAGAAAAGGAACTGGAAAAGGCTAAGGAAAAACTTGCAATGGGAAAAATACCGGGCCTTATAATTATACCTAAAGATTTTTCCGAAAAGATTTCAAAAGGAGAAAAACCGGAGCTTGAAATTTTAAAAACGAAAGAAAGCGTTGTTCTTGATAACAGAATTCAAGCCCTGAATTTAAGCATAAATGCTTATCTTTTGGATAACTTTATTAAAAGCTCGGATCTTTCCGGCAAAAAAGGCAGTCTTTTAAACAACAATATAAATGTGGTATTTAAAGCTCAAGATAACGGAAACATCATAAGTCTAGGCTTAAAAATGATGACCTTACTCGTATTGTACATAATACTTTTCGGCTCAAATGCAATTGCTACAGATCTAATAAAATTCAGAGAAACAAAGATGCTTGCACGTGCAATAATAAGCCCCAATTCCGAATTTAAAATAGTGGGAAGTTTTTTATCGGCCTTTGTATTTATTCAGGTAGTAATAAACATGGTTGTTTTTGTTTTTGCGACAATAGTATTTAAACTGGAGATTACAGGGCTTCTCTTGATATTTTTAGCTGTTGTTTCAACAAGCTTTTTTGCCCTCTCCATAGCCATTTTAGTCGCGAGAATTTTTAAAAAAGAATCTCAGCTGCCATTAGTATCGAATATGACAAGCCTGATTACAATAGTAATGTTTTTCCTTGCTCTGATTGCTGTCATGCCCTTTGTTTCGCTTCCGCCTGTATTTAAAAATATTTCCATGTTATCACCTTTATATTGGCTTATGGAAATGCTTGAAAAAGAAAAACTTTTTCCGAATATATTGATAGTTTGGGCAATGTGTGCCGCAATTTTTACGGCCGGCAGCCGGAAGATAAAAGAGTTTAACAACGAAATCAATTAATTAAAAGGAGGCAACTTCTGCCTCCTTTTTTGAACACCAATCTTGCAATATCTTAATTATTATAATATAATCAGACATATGAAAAATAAGTTTTTTATTTTTATTCATTATTTTTTAATAGCATCAAGCCTTATTCAAATAAGCATAAATGGAGATAAACTTAGCGGAGTTCAATTTTTATTATATCTTTGTTTTATTATTTTATTTAATCTTAGACTTTTCTATATAAATAATAAGACCTTTCTTTTTTTTATTCTTTGCTTAACCGATTGGACTCTTTGTTTATTACTGCATATAACCGGTGCGGACATTCCGTTTCTCCTATTTTTAATTCCTTTGATAGATAGTTTTTACTATAATTCAAAGCCGTATACCTATATCCTCGGCACGGCAGGACTTGCAGTCTCAATATTTTCATTAAGAAATTTTGATGTAGGAACAATGGTAAACTATACGGCTCTTTTTATTTTAAGCGGAGGAGTTTTAGAGTATTTTAAAAACAATCAAAATAAAATTATTTCTTTCCAAAACAAAATAGACGAACTTGATATTCAAAAAGAAGAGCTTTTAAATTCCATTCATGATTTGGAAATATACAATGAGTCGATCGAAGATCTTATGACCTTAAAAGAAAGAAACCGTATATCACGAGAAATCCATGACAGCGTAGGACACGGACTTTCTACAATGATTATTCAGCTTAACGCCCTCTATGCGGCCGCAAAAAACAACAACGATGAGTTACCTCAAAAGATTTTAGATTTAAATTCCTTTGCAAAAAAGAATTTAGAAGAAGTCAGATTTGCTTTGAGAGAATTAAAACCGATAGACTATAACAAATATGAAACAATAATTTTAATTCATAACCTGATAAACGAATTTAAAAAAATGACAAATATCAATGTACAGTTTACCTTCTCAAAAGATATTTGGAGTTTAAACGAAAAACAAAGCCACGCAGTATATAAGGCAGTGCAGGAGTTTTTATCCAACTCTGCAAAATACGGCAAGGCTTCAAAAATCATAATTCATTTTTCCTATACAGAGACCTCTCTCATAGTAACCATGAAGGACAACGGCATCGGCTGTACCGAAATCAAAAAAGGAATAGGCTTAAAAGCTATCGAAGAAAGAGTAAAAGAAACTGATGGAACGGTTTACTATGAAAGTCTTCCTGCCGTAAAAGGCTTTTTTATGCGGCTGTTGTTTTTTAAAAATAGAACGCTTTAAAACCTGTCACTAGGCGTCTTTGCCCTCTTAACATTTTTCTTTTTTTTGATATAATTACCTTATGATAACACTTATAACCGGCGGATCAAGGAGCGGAAAATCAGCCTATGCCGAAAAACTTTTAGACGGGATAGACAATGTTGTCTATATTGCGACCGCCGAAATCTATGATGATGAAATGCAGGAAAGAGTTAAAAAACACATTGCAAGACGCAATCCCAAATGGCGCACATATGAGGGCTTTTTAAATTTAGAAAAGGCCGTCAAAGAAGAAAAGCACTATTTACTTGACTGCATAACAAATTTAATTTCTCGAATTCTCTTTCAAATAACCGGAGAAAAAGAAAAACCGAACGAAGAAGATATACAAAAAACAATAGAAGTCTCATTAACTCAAATTAAAAATCTTATTTTAGAAATAAAAAAAATAAACGGCTCCTTAATTCTTGTAACAAATGAGGTAGGATCATCTATTGTACCCATGCACCCGGTATCAAGAGCTTTTTCGGATATTCAGGGAATAGTAAATTCAAAAATTGCCGAACTTGCAGATGAGGTTGTACTCTGCGTTTGCGGTTTACCTATAAAAATAAAATCTTAACTAAAAAAGAGAGTATCAATATGAAAGGATTTATCTTAGCTTTGCAGTTTTTTACACGCATACCCATAAATATAAACGTCGACTTTAACGAAAAAAATATTAAAAGAGCTTTTTATTTTTTCCCTCTTATAGGGGCTCTGATTGCAAGCCTTGTGCTTATTCCGATTTATTTTCTTCCGCAAAAGTATCTTGAAATATCGGGCTTCCTCAGCTTACTCCTATACTTGTTTTTAACGGGCAGCATTCACCTTGACGGAGTTGGAGACACCGTAGACGGTTTTTTTTCTGCAAGAAAAAAAGAAAAAATATTGGAAATTATGCAGGATCCAAGAATTGGAACTTATGGAACAATAGGCCTCAATGTTTTTTTGCTTCTTAGATACATAAATTATTCTACCATAATGCCCGATGCAGGACTTCTTATATTAGCCGGAATAATTTCGCGGCTTTCAGGTTTGGCTGTGGTAGTTTTCTCAAAACCTGCAAAGGATACGGGTCTCGGCGCCCTCTTTCATAAAGCGGCCTCCAAGGCCGGTTTTTTCTTTTGGCTCATAATCGTATGCATCCTTTCGCTTTTTGCACCTGAGATAGCAGCCTTTTCAAAAATTCAAGGTGCCTTTATTTTAACGGAGCGCATAAAATATTTACTCTTTCCTGCAATCGCACTCATTCTAACATTTATCGTAATAAGAATCTCATACAAAAAAATCGGCGGCACAACAGGCGACGTAAACGGTTTTATTGTCGAATTAACGGAACTTGCAGTTTTAAGTACAAGTTTTTTTATCACAGTTCATTTATAAAAATTTTGCAAATAAGCTTTAAGGATAGAACATGAAGATAGTTTTAATAAGACACGGAATAACGGTAACAAATAAAAAAAAGATATTCAGCTTGGATGACAGTCCCTTGGCGGAAGAAGCCTATCCCATGCTTGACGAGTTAAAACCCAGGCTAAAAGAATTTGCTTCGTTTAAGGTTTATTCGAGTCCTTTTAAAAGAGCCTTGCAAACAGCCGAGTACCTGGGGCTTAAAAATATTCAAACCGATAAGAGACTTCAAGAATATAATTTCGGTATTTTTAAGGGTTTAACATTTGAAGAAGCTCAGGCAAAATATCCTCTTGAAGCAAAAAACTGGATCGAAAAGAACGATACCGTAGCTCCTCCTGATGGCGAAACATCCTTTGACCATTTTAAAAGAACTGCAGAATTTTTAGAAGAGACAGCCTTAAAAGATGAAGACATCATAATCGTAACACACTACGGCACAATAACTATGGCTCTCGCCTGGGCCTTGGATAATTTTTCTTTAAGAAATAAATTTGCTCCTAAAAATTCCGCAATCAGCATCTTAGAAGTTTTTTTATCGGATAATAAAAGTGAGATTGCGTATAAGGGTATTGAAGCGGTTAATACATTTTAATCTTATCCGATTGAAAATTTTACAAAACAATGATAGAATAACTTACGTCAATTTAATTTTACAGACAGTAATTTATGGGAGTAAATATGAATATAGCAATCATCTATGGCGGAAAATCCAGCGAGCATGAGGTTTCTCTAAAATCGGCATCGTCGATTATAAGGACAATAGATAAAAAACACAGGCTACATCTGATAGGCATTTCAAAAAACGGAACATGGTATTTACATGATGACGCAGAAAGAGAGCGTATTATCAAAAACGAAAAGGCCGTTTTAAAAATAAAAAAAGATGAGGCAAAGAGAGTAACCCTTATTCCGGGAGGAGGCACAAAAAAAGGCTTAAAAGCAGGAGACGAGTTTTTACCGACCGATGCAGTCTTTGCCGTTTTACACGGAAGGTTCGGCGAGGACGGCACAATCCAAGGTCTATTTGAAATGGCAGATCTCCCCTATGTAGGGGGCGATGTAATGTCCACAAGTATATCTATGGACAAAGAAAAAACCAAAATGATTTGGGATTATTCGGGCCTTCCCATCGTGCCTTACATAGCAATCAAAAAACAAGACTGGGATGATCCCGAAAAGAAAAAGACTCTCTTGGCAAGAGCCGAAAAGGATTTGGAATATCCCCTCTTTATAAAACCTTGCAGAGCCGGAAGCTCTGTAGGAGCCGGAATGGTAAAAAACAGAACAGAACTTTTGGAGCAGGCAGAAGAATCTTTTTTATGGGATAATAAAATTTTAATTGAAGCCTGTATCGAAGCCAGAGAAGTAGAATGTTCCGTTACGGGAAACACAAAAACGATAGCCTACATTCCGGGAGAAATAATTCCCACACACAAATTTTATGACTATGATGCAAAGTATACCGACCCGAACGGAGCCGAATTAAAGATTCCGGCAGACTTAACCGAAAGTCAAAGAAAAACAATCAGGGAAACCGCTATCAAGGCCTATGAAGCCTTGGATCTTTCAGGTCTTTCCCGAGTAGATTTTTTTATCGATAAAAGAACCGGAAAGATATATTTAAATGAGGTGAACACTATTCCCGGCTTTACCTCAATTTCGATGTTTCCTAAAATGTGCGGAGCTTCAGGCCTTCCATATAACGAACTTATCATGCACTTGATTGAACTCGCAATCGACAGATTTGATACGGACAGAAAACTTAAAACATGCCGTCAATCTTAAATTAAATCAACTAGGAACGATGATAAAAAAGAAAAAAGAAATATTTTTTTTAAACATAATTTTTATTCTCATATTCTTTTTAATTATTGTTATGCCGGTAATTTTGCCTAAAAGCTATTATGCTGCTTTTAGTTTTAACATAAGTTTTTATATAATTTTTCACATAATGAGTTTTGCCTTATATTCTTTTTATTATAAAAAAGATGAGGCAGCAGTAAAAAAACTTATAAACAGTTTAAAAGAAAATCTTACTGAAGCCTTAACCCTATCTGCAATAAAAGTACCGGTTATTTTAAGCCTGATTTTTTTATTAAGATATTTTTTAAGCCTAAAAACTATTACCGGATATTTTTTATCGGGACTCATCATTTTTATCTTCTTAATTTTTGAGCTTTCCCTTTTTTGGTATCCCGCAATAGTTTGCTTTCAAACTAAAAGTCAGGGAATAATCGCAAACTTAAAAAAAGCCTTTTATCTTTTTTTTGAAGATTCTTTTTTTACATATAAGATAATATTTTTAAGCGCCTTAAAATTATTGATTTCATTACCTGCCCTGTTTATATTTCCGGGAATTACGGGAATTATATTTTACATAGCAGAAAACTATAGATTGATAACGGAGGAAAACAAATGAAAAGACTTTCAGGCATCATCTTACATCCTACATCCCTTCCGAATAATGAAGGAGTAGGTACAATAGGTAAAGAGGCTTTTGCCTTTATAGATTGGTTAAAAAAAACAAGAACAGGAGTTTGGCAGATGCTTCCTATAGGCCCAACAGGTTACGGAGATTCTCCCTATGCATCTTTTTCGGCCTTTGCAGGAAACCCATATCTTATAAGCCTTGAAGCTCTTTATGAAAAAGGCTTTTTAGAAGAGAGAGATTTTAACGAATACAAAAAAATAGTACACGAAAATACTAATCCTGAAAGAGTTGACTTCGGTTTGATCCATTATCATAAAACAAGGATGCTAAAAAAAGCCGCAGCATTCTTATCACAAAAAATAAAAACGGACTCATTTTTAAAAGAAGAACTTGAAAAATTCTATCAAGAAGAAAATTTTTGGCTGGAAGGCTATGCCGCCTTTATGACAATTAAAGAAGATTATGAAGAGAGGGCAAATAAAGAACATCTGCCGCAAGGAATCTGGAGCGGTGTTTGGCCTAAACCTCTTGCCTTAAATAAAGAAAAACCTGTTCAAGAATTTTTAAACGCGCACTCCGAAGAGTATGAAATCCAAAAGATTATACAGTTTTTCTTTTTTTCGCAGTGGAAAAAATTAAAAAAATATGCTGAAGAAAACGGCATACAACTTGTAGGCGACATTCCGATATTTGCGGCAATGGATTCGGCCGACGTTTGGCAAAACCAAGCTTTATTTTTACTGGACAAGGAAGCCAACCCTAAAGCCGTCGCCGGCGTACCTCCCGATTTTTTCAGCCCGACAGGACAGCTTTGGGGCAACCCTCTTTATGACTGGGCTAAGATGAAAAAAGACGGCTACCTTTGGTGGAAAAGCCGCATACGGCACACCCTAAAACTTTTCGACATAATCAGGTTAGATCACTTTAGAGGCTTTGAAGCCTTTTGGGCAATTCCTCAAGGTGCACGAACAGCTCAAGAAGGCAAATGGGTTAAGGGGCCTAACCATCATTTTTTTGAAGAAGTACAAAAGGATCTCATTTCGTTGGATGAAAAATACAGGGCAGAGCTCCCGATTTTATCCGAAGACCTTGGAGTGATAACACCCGAAGTTGCCCGCCTGCGGGATGATTTTAATTTTCCGACGATGAAGATATTACAATTTGCCTTCGACTTAAACGAATTAAAAGGAGAAAAACTGACTAACCCCTATCTGCCTCATAACCACAAAAAAAATTGTGCCGTATATACCGGCTCCCACGATAACGACACCATCATGGGTTGGCTTGAAGGTTCTTCCGAGGAGATGCTGAAATTTATTTATACCTATCTTTACGGAAAAAAAGTGGATGAAAGGATTTGCTCTATTTTACAAACTTTTGAATTTAAAAAAGAATTAGCCTCCGAAATAATCCGCACAACATTTTCTTCCGTCGCCGATTTTGCTGGCGTTCAGATGCAGGATCTTTTATTTTTAAATTCGGAAGCAAGAATGAACGCTCCATCGACTCTGGGTACAAACTGGCAATGGAGGCTGACCGATGATTACGAAAACTGCGATATGACCGAAAAACTTCAACTTTGGAATGTCTTGTACAATAGGGACTGATACGTTAAGATTATTTTACGATTTACAGTTTGGATAATGTACTACTGCTCCGCCTATTTCCAAAAGTCCTGTCAGTGGGGAGGTTTAGTAATAATTTTATTTTGGCGGACTGCTCAATTTTGTTTTTTAGCATTACGAAGAAAACAAAATTGTGCACCGCTCTTTTCAGGGCTTTGCTAGCGCTTCGGTATCTTTCCGCAGAAATTACTGCGGAAAGATGTACAGCAAAAGCAATTTTTATAAATTGCTTTTGCTCCCTTTCAATCGCTGTCCGAAAGAGATAGTTTGCTTGTGAATAAATGCAAAATTTTGTTTTCATAGCAAAAACTATTTATTTTAACAACGAACAAAAATCAGCTTTCATCAAACATATGATCATATTTTTTATACCAGAAATAAGGCAAGACATGGCGCCCCATCACATACAAATACAATAAGCCTGTTAAAATCCATAATACTAATAAAATACTAACCAGAATGTTAGTATAATACCACTGTAAAGCTGATACCTGAATATTTTCCATATCTTCTTTATTAGTTAAATAATAATTGCCATTTATAATATCTGTTGTATCAAAAATTAATTTTCCGCTGGCATAATACTTATCTGTTCTAGCAAGAATTACAAATATTACAGTCAATATTATAATGCATATTCCAAATTTTTTCATATTTCATTTCCCAAATTAAAAAAATCAAAATTATACCAATCAATATTAGCCCATCTTTTTTTATCTCCGTTAAGATAAGTACCTTCAAAAATTTTAATATTACTAAATCTAATTTCCAAATACAGTCCTAAAGCATCCATATTCATTCCATATAAATCTTTTGATACCCTTTCAAATTCAGAAGCTATTCTACTTTCCGCATATTTACAAATTTCGGCTTCTTGAATTTTATCAATTTTAGATTTTGTATCTATCACAACACAAACAACAGACCCTTTCAAAGCTTTAAATATTTTTACATTTTCAATATTCTTGTTTATAGATTTTAAATCTTTTACAAAATTTTCTACATCAACATTTCCTATAGTTCTATCTATATCAATATCAATATTTTCATAGTAGTCGAATTCGTTTATTTTAAAATCAAAAGAAGTATATAATAAAATTCTGTTATTTACAAAAATACGCAGTTTAACAATAGTATCGTTTTTAATAAACTTATCAATATCTTCATAAGCGGAAGGATATTTCTTTGATGTTTTAGTTATAACATGAGAAAAAAATGTTTGTGTATTTTTAATACTAGTCACATTTACATCTTTCGAAAAATAAAAATTAAAATTAACTATATTTTCAGACACATAAACGGAACATTTTTTTAAATTTTCTATTTTATATAATTCCCAAAAATTACCTTTATCCTCAATGTATATTCTATCTTTTTCATTTGAAAGATCAAAACATTTTTCGGGAACACCATTGTTATGATTTTCAACGGAACAAGAAAAAAGCAATAACAAAATACAAATAAGATAAAAAAGTTTTTTCATACTCTCACAAAAATATTTATTTCCCCATATAATAAAAACCCGGCAAGACCTAAATGGACCCGCCGGTTAAAACTATCATCTTTTATTTTTTATCAGGTTTGCAAATGTTGCCATGCCTGCATAGCGGGCGTTGTAGCCGAGCTCATCTTCGATCCTCATAAGCTGGTTGTATTTTGCTATGCGGTCGCTTCGGCTCATTGAACCGGTTTTAATTTGTCCGGTTTCGAGGGCTACGGCCAAGTCGGCAATAAAGGCATCCTCGGTCTCGCCTGAGCGGTGCGAAATAACGGCAGTGTAGCCGGCCTTTTGAGCCATTCTTACGGCATCGATTGTTTCGGTAACCGTTCCGATTTGGTTAAGCTTTATCAAGATAGAATTGCAAGCTCCTTCTTCAATACCGCGGGCAAGCCTCTTTGTGTTTGTTACAAAAAAATCGTCGCCTACAATCTGAATCCGGTTTCCCAGTTCCTTTGTCATCTTTGCGTAGCCTTCCCAATCGTTTTGATCGAGAGGGTCTTCAATAGAAACAATCGGATAATTGTTTATCCAATCCTTAAACAAATCTATCATTTGATCTGCATTTAAAATTTTAGAAGGCTCGGACTTCCAGAACTTGTAGCCCTTTCTGCCGCCTGCATCAAAGAGCTCCGAAGAAGCGCAGTCCAAGGCGATTACTATATCCTTGCCGGGCTTGTAGTCTGCCTTTTCAATCGCCTTCATTATGTAGTCCAGAGCTTGAACATTTTCGATGTTGGGAGCAAAACCGCCCTCATCGCCTACAGCCGTAACATGTCCGTCTTTTTTTAGAATATCTTTTAAAGCATGGAAAACCTCAGCAGTCATCCTTATGCCTTCACGGATTGATGGAGCTCCCACAGGCATAATCATATACTCCTGAAAATCTATCTTGTTGTCGGAGTGGCGTCCTCCGTTTATTATATTTGCCATGGGAACAGGCATCTGCATTGCATGAACGCCTCCCAAATAGCGGTAAAGCGGCAGGCCTAAGCTGTCGGCAGCGGCGCGTGCTACGGCCATCGAAACACCGAGCATAGCATTTGCGCCGAGCTTGGATTTATTTTCGGTACCGTCAAGATTGAGAAGCATGTTGTCTATCTCGGCCTGATCCAAGGCATCAGCCCCGTCAAGCTCCTCGGCAATAACCGTATTAACTTGGTCAACAGCTTTCAAAACACCCTTTCCCATGTAGCGGCTCTTATCGCCGTCCCTCATTTCCAAAGCCTCATATTCTCCGGTAGAAGCCCCTGAAGGAACACAGGCCCGTCCGTAGCTAAAATCGCTTAACTGAACCTCAACTTCTACAGTAGGATTTCCCCGCGAATCTAAAATCTCGCGGCCTTCAATATAAATAATATCAGACATATTAACCTCCTTAAGATAAAGCCGATAGTTAATTCTACTCTTATTCCAAAATAAAATCAAGCCGAAAAGAAAATCCGCCTTTCTCCAATTGTAAATTCATACAAATATTGATATAATTTCGGTTATGGCAGGTATAATAGCCTTATCGGCTTTTGCAGTATTTTTAATTTTTTGCCTTATATTCAATATTCAAATCCTGTATTCTCTTTTGGCAGGGTATTTTATATTTTTAACTTACGGAATCTATGAGGGTCACTCTGTTTCTAAGCTGCTTAAAATGTCTGCTAAAGGAATCTTAAAGATTAAAAACATAGTTATGGTTTTTATGCTTCTCGGAATAATCACCGCAATATGGAGAGCAGCAGGAACCATCCCTGCAATCATAGTAATAGGCTCAAAACTGATTGTTCCTCAAATCTTTTTACTTTTGAGTTTTTTACTTTGCAGTTTTTTGTCGGTTATGATAGGCTCTGCCTTCGGAACAGCCGCAACCATGGGCGTAATCTGCATTTCGATAGCAAGGGTTATGGGAATAAATGAGCTCCATGCAGGAGGGGCTATTTTAAGCGGCATTTTTTTTGGAGACAGATGCTCACCCATGTCCACAAGTGCAATCCTTGTAAGCGAAATTACCGAAACCGATCTTTTTGAAAACATAAGGGGAATGATTAAAACTTCGATAGTTCCCTTTATTTTAAGCTGTATTTTTTATTTGCTCTTAGGCCTTGCCTCAAAAACAGAAAACATAGAAACCGATGTAACAGCTCTTTTTTACAGCCACTATAACCTCAATATTATAACAATAGTTCCCGCAGCCCTCATAATAGTTCTTTCTGTTTTTAAGGTAAGGGTAAAAAAAACAATGATCATAAGCATAATTGCAAGCCTTGCCGCCGCACTCTTTATTCAAAAAGAAAGCATAGTAAACCTTTTACGCTTTGCAGTCCTCGGCTACAAAACTTCAAGTGAAGAATTAAATGCAATGATGAGCGGAGGAGGAGCTATTTCTATGGTCAAGGTTTGCTTCATTGTAGCTATTTCTTCTGCCTACGCAGGCATCTTTGAAGAAACGGAAATCCTAAGCCTCTTAAAAAAGTGTACAAAGGTAATAGCCGAAAAAATCAGCAGCTTCGGAGCAGTACTGGTTACTTCAATAGTCGCAGGCGCCGTCACCTGTAACCAAACCCTCGGCTCAATCTTAACCTATCAGCTGTGTAGGGACCTGATGCCCAAAGAAAAAATGGCCATCAGCCTCGAAAACTCTTCGATAATAGTCGTTGCCCTAATACCGTGGGCAATCGCCATGAGCGTCCCCCTCGAAATATTAAATGTATCCGGCAAAGCCGGCCTTTTTGCATTCTACCTTTATTCGATCCCGATATGGAATTTAATATGGTCGTTTAAAATAAAAAATAAGAATAAATTTTCTACATTCTTAACCTTGCAATTTTTGAAAATATAGTGTATCCTTATTCTGTGATTAAATTTTTAAGCTTTTACGCTTTATATAAAAGGAGTTTTTATGGGATTTACAACGGATAAAATCAGAACCATCGCCGTTGCCGGACACGGTCAATCGGGCAAAACCAGTCTTGTGGAACACTTGCTCTATGTTTCGGGCCTTATCGATAAGGCAGAATCGGTAGACTCGGGAAAAACCGTGACGGACTACAGTCAGGAAGAAATCGATCGAAAAATATCTATTTACTCAACCTTAGTTAACTTACAAAAAGACGATAAGCTCATAAACATTTGGGATACTCCCGGAGCTTCTGATTTTATCGGTGAAGTAATCGCAGCCTTCCGCTCATCCGAATCAGCCCTCATAGTTTTAGACGGAAGATCGGGCGTACAAATCGAAACAATCAAGTACTGGCGCGACCTCGACAGAAGAAACAAGCCCCGCTTGGTTTTTGCAAATAAGATGGATGAAGGCAGGGCCGACTTCGATAACTGTATAGCCGACGTTAAAAAACAGTTTCAGGTAGACGTTTTCCCTGTAAGCTTTCCCATGGGCTTAGGCGGCGATTTTAAGGGCGTTGTAGACGTGCTTCACGGAAAGGCCTATAAAATCGAAGGCGGAAAAGAAGTAGAAACCGAAATTCCTGCCGAATATCAAGATAAGTACAAGGAAGCCCTGGAAGTTTTAGCCGGAGCTGCTGCCGAAGGTGATGAGGAATTACTTGTAAAATTTATAGATGAAGGGGAGCTTTCACCTGAAGAAATAAGCCGAGGTCTTACCCTCGCTATGGCAGACAATAGAATTGTTCCTCTTTTTGCAGGTTCAGCCCTCAATAATTCGGGTCTTACATCTCTTTTACGCTTTATAAGCGAAATTCTCCCCTCACCGGAAGGAGCCCTGGAAAGAGGAGTTACAAAGGAAGGAGAAGAAATCTCAGTTAAACTGGATCCTTCAGCCCCTCTTTCGGCCATTGTAGTAAAAACCTCCAACGACCAGTTCTCAGGCCGTCTTTCCTATGTAAAGGTTATTACGGGAACCCTCTCAGCCGACTCCGAGGTCTTCAACCTTAGAGAAGAAAAAAAGGAAAGAGTCGGTAAGATTTATAAGATCTTGGGTAAAAAGCTCAGCGAGGTAAAAGAAATTGCCGCAGGAGACATAGGCGTTTTGGTAAAGCTTGCAAGCACAAAGACAAACGATACCTTGGCTGCCTCTGCCGATGCAGTACCCTTTGTACGGCTTAGAACACCCGAGCCCATCTACTCTTTGGCCGTTTCGGCAATAGATAAAAAGAATGACGATAAGGTCAGCGAGCAGCTCTTTAGAGCTTGCGAAGAAGATATGACCCTTTCATTCGCATTCAATGCCGAAACAAAGCAAAATGTCCTTTCAGGCATGGGCGACTTACATACAAGCATAGTTTTGGATAAGGTCAAAAAGCAATCCAAGGTAGAAATCCAAACCTCAATCCCCCGCATTGCCTATCGAGAAACAATTCAGCGCAAAGCTCAGGCTGAATACACGCACAAAAAACAGTCGGGCGGACACGGACAGTTCGGAAGGGTTGTTTTGGCCATTGAAGCCCTCCCCCGAGGCGAAAAATACAAGTTTACCAACGCAGTTTTCGGAGGAGCCATCTCCAAGGGCTACATACCCGGCGTTGAAAAGGGCGTTATTGAGGCTATGGAAAAGGGCGTTTCGGCTGGCTACCCCGTAGTGGATGTTGCCGTAACCGTTCTTGACGGTAAAGAACACCCCGTAGACTCATCGGAAATGGCCTTCAAGATTGCTGCCCGAAATGCTTTTAAGGATGCAATGCGCAATGCAGGCCCCATCCTCCTTGAGCCAATTATGAACCTAACCGTCTTTGTTGAAAACAGCTACCTAGGAGACATAATGAGCGACCTTTCTTCCCGCCGAGGAAGGATACTGGGACAATCTTCTCCTGCAAGCGGCATCGAAGAAATCAGAGCCCAAGTTCCGCATAAAGAACTTTTGCGCTATGCAATCGACCTCCGCTCGATGACAAGCGGTACGGGTTCTTTTGAAATGTCCTTTGATCACTATGACCCGATTTCGGGCAAAATTGCCGATGAAATCATAGCAGAAGCCAAGGCCTTTATGGAAGAACAAGAAGAATAGGCTAAAGCCTAAACAAAAAAACACCCTATCAGGAACGATGGGGTGTTTTTTTTGTTTAGATGCGGCATTTTAACTTGCTGCATACCGAAAGCGAAGAGCAGAAACCGGTTGACATTCGTCCGGCAGCATTACCGGCATAAAATCCTATTACAATACGCAAGCCAGGCGGAAACCAAGATTGTTGTTCCTGTTGTCAGGACTGTTGTTGTTCCGTTTGCCTACAGTGCAGTTGTTCGCGTTATTGTTCCAGCTGCCGCCGCGTTTAACACGGTTAGTACCCGACGCACCACCTTATAAAGTCCATACCGTTTTTTACTCAAAAATTTTCGAGCCGCTAAAGCGGCTACTCAGTGCAGTTTCATCTTTGCTTCAAAAAATGTACTGCACCGCATCTACGCATTTGTGCTTTGGCAGGTGCGCCGTTACGGGCGGCTTACGCTGCGCCCTCCACTGCTTACCCGCCTACGCACAAATGCGTGAACTCAAGGGCACCAAGCCAGCCGGAAGCCAAGAATGCCGTTCCTGCGGCCAGGACTGCCGTAGTCCCGTACGCCTACAGCGCAGTCGAGCGCGTAGTTGACCCAACTGCCGCCACGAAAGACGCGGTTAAGACCCGACGCGGCCCCTTGAGGATCGATAACCTCTCCTGCTCCTATGCTGCCATACCAGTCAAAACACCATTCCCAAACATTTCCCGACATGTCGTATAATCCAATAGCATTCGCAGCTTTACTTTTAACTGCAGCCGTCTTAGTTACCTCTGTTGGTTGGTCTACCCAATTACTTCCGTCCCACCATTCATCATACACCGCTACCCTCGTAACTTCATCACGTAAACTTTCCCAAGTCTCTCCTTCAGGTAAGGTCAGACCACTAAAGCCTATGGGCTTTTTCGCTCCGCTTGCACTGTTCAATTTGGTCAGCCATACATCGCCGTATTGTGCCGCATTTGTTTTATCGCTTCCCTGCCAACGGGCTGCGTACTCCCACTCGGCTTCAGTCGGAAGTCTAAAGCCTTTTTTACTCATCTCAGCATAGGCTGCATCACAAGCAGCTTCTGCCGTTGCGTCTTTTAATACCAAATCGTGATTGTCTTTGTTGCGGTATACACATGCGTCTATTCCTTTTTCTTTTTCCGTATACGCATTACACCACACAATGCAGTCCCTCCAGCTTATAGTCGTTACAGGCTCATTTTTCCCTTCATCTGTGGGGGCTGTTCCTTCACCTCCGCCGCTTCCTTCCCTGCCCTGATTGGCAAAGATGTATCCCTTAGCATTATCAGTATTCCATTTGAGTACAGAATGCCATAACTCATACGTTACCTCCGTCTTGCCGAGCTTGTAGGGGCTTAATTTTACCTTTCGGCCTGCACGGAATACGCCTTTCCACCAAGCTTCACTTCCGGGTAAGTCGTAGTTAGGGGCAACGCCTGTGATGCCGTTTGCAGGCGGTATTATTTTTATAAAGCCGTCGCCTGTATCTTCAACAGAACCTACATTGGGCGGCGTGGGCGGCGTTCCGCCTCCGCCGGAACTGCCTGAGCCCGAACCGCCCGCACTATTGGGGCAGCCGGTAAAAAGCAGCCCTACTGCCAATATTGCGGCTGTGATGAGCACCGCGGCTCCCTTAACTGTGAAGGCTTTTGCTTTCTTCTTATTTGTTTTAAACTTTGTCATAAATTCCTCCTGTCAAAGTTAATTTTTAATTTAACCGCCGAGCACGCCAAGGACACAAAAGGTTTTAATAGAGTCTTTATAAGACATTCCTTAATAATCCTCTGCGAACTTGAGCAAAGCTCAATGCTTTGCGTTCCTTGCGGTGTAATATAAAAAACGCATAAAAGCGTACTACGGCCCTTATGCGGTACTTTATGTGAGTAAATTTGTTTGTGTTTGATTGTAAATTTATCTGAGCACAGGCACCTATCAGCTGTGAAGCTTGCCCTATGCGGTACTTTATGTCAAGAGCTTTTTCAAAACTTTTTGTAATTTTTTGGTGAGAATGTTTGCAACTGCTGTCCGGGCGTTTCCATATCATTGGTGTTTAGTATACATGGTTTTGCTGCATATTGCAAGGCCCATTTCAAACATCTTTCCATCTTAAAAGATATGGGAACCTCTAAAAAACTGAAGCTCTTAGAGGTTCCTTTTTATAACTACCTACTTCTTAAAACGCTTTACTTTTTTGGTTGTGGTCATTTCAAGCGGTTCGGACAGATAAGTTGTCTTTGTAATCCGCTGATAAGGTAAAAGCTTCTTATTTACAGTTTCGATAATGGCATCGATTTCTTTTTGAACGGCTGCATCGCCTTCGCTTGTGCCGCGTGTCATATTGAGCTTTTTATAAAGTTCATCCGAGGGATAAACAAGGGCTTCAACTTCCTCGCCTTCTTCTGCCTGATAACCCGCAGCTGTAATCTGTTCAATCTCATTATAATAAAGCTGGAACATGTTCTCAATTTCTTCGGGGAAGACGTTTTTTCCTCCGGCAGTAACTATGAGGTTCTTAGCCCGTCCGCAAAGATAGAGATAGCCCTCATCATCCAGCCGGCCGAGGTCTCCTGTCCTAAACCAGCCGTCGGGTGAAAGCACTTCGGCTGTTTCTTCAGGCATGTTGTAGTAGCCCTGCATAACCATCGGCCCCTTTACAGCAACCTCGCCTATTCCCTTTTCATCCGGATCGAGGATTTTCATTTCCATATAAGAAATAAAATACTGTCCGACACTGGCTATCTTAAAGTGTTCCTTGGGATTAAGAGCAACAATGGGGGAGGTCTCAGTCAAACCGTAGCCCTGAACAAAGTCGATACCGAACTCGTTATAAGCCCTGCATACATTGGGAGCAAGGGGGCCGCCTCCGCAGATAGCGATACGCACATTTCCTAAGCTGGCCTTGTCCAAAATGCCGTGGAAGAGCTTGCTGCCGATATTTACCTTAAATACCTTTTTAAAGAAGTAAGAAACTCCCATCAAGGCCCTGATAATACCGAAAACTACGGCACCCTTAGCCTTTATGCCTTTGAAGATACCTGCAAGCAGTTTATTAAACAAGAGCGGAACGCCCAAAAGCATCGTGATTTTTCCGGCTTTAAGCTCGGCAAGCATCTTTGATACGGCAAGAGTCTTGCCGAAAACCAATTCTGCACCAACCGAAAGAGCTTCGATAAATACCGCAAGCATCGTATACGAGTGATGAAGCGGCAAAAGAGCATAGAATACATCCGTGTGATAAATATTTAAATTAGACTGGGCTATATAGCAGTCGGAAACAAAGTTTTTGTGAGTAAGCATAACACCCTTGGGGTTTCCCGTCGTACCTGAGGTGAAAAGGATGGCAGCCGTATCGCCTTCTTCAGCCTTTGCAAGCTCAGGCGTACCATTGGGTTTTAAGTTATATACATAAATTTCGGGATGTTTTTTACTTAAAGAATAAAGTGAACCCACATAAGCCTCGGTTTTTGCTTTTTCTTCAAAAAAGCCGAATTTTTCCTCATCCACAAAGAACATTTTGGGCTTTGCAGTTTTTAATAAGGTTTCAATCTCTTCATTATGAAGACCGTAGTCTATAGGAATTATTATTCCCCCTGCAAAGAGAGCAGCCAGATATACGACAGCCCATTCGGGGGAGTTTTTCCCTGAAACGGCAACATGATCTCCCTTTGTAACTCCGTTTTCGGTCATCCAATAAGCCAAGTCTCTGATTACCTTTAAACTTTCAGCATATGAAAGGGTAATACGATCGGGTTCAAATACCGTAAAACAATTTCTTTTAGGATACCGTTCTGCGGTAATTTCAAACATTTCAGGGAGGGTCGGCCACTCGCCTTTAAATTTTTTACCTCTCCACTCATCCAAAAAAGCCCAGGGCTTTTTATTAAGATTTGCCATAAGATCTTCCTTTTATAAATAAATTTAGCTAAATTCTCTTATAGTTAGACCCGATAAGAGATAAGAGGTTGCAGAATTTATGAAAAAAATATTTATTTTTATTGTTTTAAGCTTTTTTTTAAACGGATGTATGATCTTTGGGGCTCAACCGCCTGAATCCCCGCGTCTTGATTTTATAAATGCTGCATATAAATATCTAAAAACTCCATATAAATATGCAGGAACCACTAAGGCAGGGATGGATTGTTCAGGCTTTGTATACCGCTCAGCCCTTGACGGCCTTGAAATAACCATACCTCGGAGTACAAGAGGCCTTGCGGACTTTGCAAAACGCATTCCAAACAAAGAGGTTCAACCCGGTGATCTTTTATTTTTTTATACTGTAGGAAATAAATTATCTCATGTAGGAATTTACATAGGAAATAGGCAATTTATCCATGCGGCATCACAGGGCAAACATACAGGCGTAATAATTTCATCCCTTGACGAAAAGTACTGGAAAAAAGCATACCGCTTTGCCGGAAGGTTTTTAGAGCCGGAAGAAATTTTTAATAAATAAAAAGCTCGAAATTAAACAGTTAAATATCAAACACGTCCAATATTATTATGAGCTGCATTCCCTTGTGCGGCTCAAGATTGATATCGAATTCCTGTATCAGAGACTTGGGTTTTGTTTTAAGTTTTCTTATTATCGAAAACTCTTCCTTTGCCAATAGTCTACCCTCAGGTCTCTTATACCCGGAAAAATCATATACGACCTTCGTTATTAGACGCCCCTCGATAACTTGAACTATAACTTTGCCGTCTTCATTTGTAATATAATTTTCTTGGGTACCGTCCGAAAAGAAAACAGTACAGGGAAGGTCCTTAAAAGATATTTGAGCCTTGTCTGTCAGCTGCACATAGGCTCCTGTAGGTTGAATTTGCTTTGTCTTGCATGACAAAAAGCAAAGCATCAAAACAGCAAAAAAAACGATTATCCTTTTCATCTTATTCTAAAATTCCTTTTAATCTCATTTGTTCAAAGACACTGTCCTCGCCCAAAAAATGAGCAATACCTGCAAATACAAAGCTTGTTCCGCCTTCATTAAGATACTGATCAAACTTTTCTGCCCACACAATATTTCGGACTTTTAACAGGGCATCATGAGGTATACCCTCACTCATATCTAAAAGAGAACCTATAAAATCTTTTAAGTCCTCGCTATTGTTTTCCAGATAAAGTCTTTTTAATTTGGTCAGGAAGTCAATGGTTTTATCGGCATTTTGTAAATCATCTATAGTTTTTTTAAGATCATAAATTTGTTCTTCAAAACTTCCGGATGATAAGATATCCAGCTGTTCATCAATAGTTTCAAGAGCTTCAATTTTTCTTTCACCGGCACGGTTTATAAGATATATATCTATACCGTTTTGAGGCTCAAGATCAGCCTTTGTATATAGGATTTGGTTTAAAGTTATTGTAAGAATCCACGGGTTAAATTTAAAAAGAGGGGCAGCAATACCTTCTCCCAATTCCTGCTTAACGACATTTATTTCATCTTCGGATAAAAAATTAGACAAATCTTTTTCGGGATTAAGATTCATGTTTTGAAGCATTCTTACCTGTAACTTTTCTTGAAGAGAATTCATTTCAGGAAGTCCGCCCAACTCACTTACCAGCCTATCGGCCTTATCAAAGGTCTCAAGTATCTTATCTTCCAGGGGATAAAAATCCTTATCTGCAACGTGAATCGTTCCCAAAATATAAATTGAAGCTTCATCCGTTTTTATTTCCCAAAACATCCTTTCCGGATGCTTGATTAAAACGGCCTTAGGTTCCGCCCCGTCTTTTAAGTTAGAGTTCTTTGTGGCACAAGAGCTTAAAAAACAAAAAAGGAATAAAAGGGTCAAAATCCCGGGCAAAAGTTTTTTTATGTTCTTCATTTTTTCTCCAAATTTAAGTCGATTATTTTATACAAAAAGTATATAAAAAATTCGTAAAAAATGCTATACTGCGAGGTACTATGAATGATTTTATTGCTTTATGCGCCATAGGTGCAGAACCTGTTCTTACGAGGGAATTAAAAATCTTAGGTTTTAAGCCCTATAATAGATTACCCGGAAGGGTGTTTTTTACGTCGGAAGAAAAGGATTCCCTTTTAGCCTTTTTTCAGGCAAATTATTTTTTACGCACGGCCGACAGGGTTTTTATGCTCATTAATACCGCAAAGGCCGAAAATTTTGATGACCTCTTTGATTTGGTCTTTTCGATAGACTGGCATAATTATTTTCCGCGGGATGCCCGCATAACCATCGATAAGGTGCGCACCTATAAGTCCAAACTTTCTTCGGAACATGCCGTTCAATCCATCGTGCATAAGGCTGTCTGCGACAAGCTGTGCAAAAAATGGAATATGCACTCCCTCCCCGAAACGGGAACCCGTTTTATGATTCGAATATATATAGAAAACAATAATGTCTATGTCTGCCTGGACTTGTCCGGAGAACCGCTTTACAGGAGGGGCTACCGTTTAAGCGGAGGAGCAGCCCCCATGAGGGAAACCTTGGCTGCGGTTTTAATCCGGCTCATGCAATGGAAAAGAAAGATTCCTCTCCACGATGCCTTTTGCGGCTCAGGCACCATCCCGATTGAAGCGGCTTGGTATGCCTATAATATTCCGCCGGGGATCGCCCGTCACTTTGCCTTTGAAAACTTTATCTGTTTTGAAAAAGAAAAAATAGAATCCGTTTTAAAAGAAGAAAAAGAAAAAGCAGCCTCGCAGGTGCGCACCGACTGCCTTGCAAGGATAACCGGCTCGGATATTTCGGAAGAAGCCGTTTCTCTTTCAAAGGCCAATGCCGAGAGGGCCTGTATAATCGCAGGAAGGGAACTTCATGCAGCCGGCATTACCCATCACATTGAGAGGCCCGATTTTATTCAATCGGACTTTTCCGAATTGGAAGCCCCATACGAAAGCGGCATCCTTTTGTCCAACCCGCCCTACGGTGAAAGGCTCGGAAGCGAGGAAGAAGCCTTTGAGCTTTACAAGAGGATGGCAGAAATCCCCCGGCACTTCCCTGATTGGAAGCTGGGCTTTATCACAAGCAAAAAAGAATTTGAAAAAATATTTTGTAAGCAAAATAAGGATGCAGTCTTAAAAAAACACGGCCTCCGCGGCGGCAACATGGAAACCGTTTTGTACATTATGGAGTAAATCGAAGGTTTAGCTTACAAAAAAGGGCTGCCTTCCGGCAGCCCCGCATCATATGGAACAGATTTTTATGTAAACCGTTTAAGCAACGTAAATCGTTTACGCAACGTAAACGGCAAGTTTTTGTTTTTCGGCAGGCTTTTTAAGCTGCTGCAAGGCCTTCTTTTCAATCTGGCGGATTCTTTCTTTTGTAAGATTAAAGATAAGCCCTACCTCTTTTAATGAAAGAGGAGCATAACCTCCAAGCCCAAAACGATAGCGGATTATCTCCGCTTCCCTTTCATCAAGGTTTTTAAGCAGCTCGTCTACCTCATCTCTAAGGCTCATGTCCATCGCATACTCTTCAGGCATCTGATGAGTTTCATCCTGTAAAAAGTCGTTTATACTGGAGCTTCCGGGTTCATCAAAAACGGGAGCATCAATCGAAATAGGATCGCGGGCGGCATTCATAATCGTATGAACCATAGAGTTGTTCATATTTAAGATGCCTGCAATTTCATTGAGTTCCTGAGCTTCGTTTCCGGCAAAGTCGATTTCCTTTTTTGCCTTTTCGATTTGAACAAGCTCATTTGCCCTGTTCAAGGGAAGGCGTATCATTCTTGATTTTTCGCAAATAGCCTTTAAGATAGACTGTTTAATCCACCAAACAGCGTAAGAAATAAATTTATAGCCCTTCGAGACATCAAATCTTTCAGCGGCATTCATCAAACCTATGTTTCCCTCACTGATAAGATCCATAAGAGGAAGGCCCTGATTTTGATATTTTTTTGCTACATTTACCACAAAACGCAAGTTTGAATTTACCAGCATATTTTTGGCATATTCATCTCCCTTTTCGGCAAGTTTAGCATATTTTATTTCTTCTTCCGCAGTTAAAAGCGGGATCTGATTTATTTCTTTTAAATAAGTAGCCAACGAATTCTTTTCTGCGTCATAATTGTTTTTTGTCCTGTTATACATAACTTAACTCCTTGTATAAAATCGGGAAGCTTTTTCGGCCTCCGATATATACAAGCAAAAATCATGCTAAGACAAAAATATGCTAAAAAAAATACTTTTAACTTAGAAAAAAAAGGGGTTAATTCCATAAGTTTATAATGAATATATACTTACAGAATTTAATATCTGAGACCGAAAATAATCAAAACCTATTGCCTTTTTGGCTTTTTTTTCTTATATTTTATGGTATTCGGGATAGATGTACTGAAATGACACAACCCGAAATAAAACACAAAAAAGAGTGCCAAAAAGGCACAAAACAGGTTTTTGTGTTCTTTTAATTTTTCAGGAGGTCTTTTGATGAAAGTTAAACCCTTAGGAGACAGAGTTTTAGTAAAACCGGATGCCGTAGAAACAAAAACAGCCGGAGGAATCATCATTCCGGATACAGCTCAAGAAAAAACACAAAGAGGTGTTGTTGCAGCTGTAGGAGACGACAAAGAAAAGATTAAGGTTTCAGTCGGACAAAAAGTTATTCACGACAAATATGCCGGAACTCAAATTCAAATCGACGGTGTAGATCATTTGATTTTAAAATCAAATGATTTGGTTGCTGTTGTAGAATAAGGTTTAGCGTTTTTATCTGACAGATAAAAGCTTATTAAAAAAAGGCGGGTCTTGTTTAAAGCCCCGCCTTTTTTCGTTTTCAGTTTAAAAGAGTTTTATTTTTTCTCTATTGGAATCAATGGAAGTCTTTCAAGCTCAGCATCTTTTCCATATACTGTCTTCAATGCCTTAGCAGCAGCATCAAAATTATCGATTTTTTTGACATCAGTTATATCATAAAACGGAAGAGAACATTTGCAGACAAAATCTCCGATGTAAACGTATTTTACACCTTCAGGGACTTCAAGTCTTCCATTTAAAGGGATAGTTATTCTAAGAGCTTCAGCACCTGCAAAATGGTATTGTAAAGACTCAACATTGATATACCTTTGACCATAAGCAAAAGGCAGCTTTATCATAGCAAATTCAATTTTTTTAGCATCTTCGTCAATCAAACCTAAAATAGGAGTCCTACGGTTTGAAGCTTTAATAGTTATTTTATCCTTTGCATTTCGCGAGTCCTTTGTTTCCAACCTAGAATCAACAGCATACACATAATTTGAAAAGAAATCCGTATTAGGCTCAGGCTTAATTTTTAGCGCAAAAACAATAACAACTTCACTTTTTGCAGGAGGCTTTGGCGGCTTTTTATCGGCTGCAAATACTGCAATATTCACAAATGCAATAAGAAATAATAAAAGGTACTTTCTATTTTTCATTTTCAATCTCCTTTATTCTTTTGTCAATAAAAGCTTCCCACTTAGTATTTTTAAACTTACTCTTCATTTTATTCAAACATTTTAACTCGTACTTGGATTGTTCTTCACGCGGGTAAAGAGAAAGAGAGGCTGTAGAACCGCTAATTATGAAGTCATAAGCCCCGATAAACTGTAACCCGGTTTTCTTGGTAATAAATGTTATATTACCTGCTCTACCCAGACCGGGTGTGAAATTTGTGGTGGTTTTAGTAAACCAGTTACTATAATTCATTTCCAAAAGCTGAAAACTCAAACCTTTATCCATTGGAGGAAAAGCAAAAACTCCGCCTCCAAAAGATTTAGGCAAAAGCAACATAGGCTCTTTTGAAGTATCCATCTGAGCATATGTATGGAAGCCTCCCACATTCAAGTAACCGTATACAAGGCATTCCTTATCTGAATTTACCAAATCTTTTAATTTAACCTGTTCACCGTTGATACCGGCTTCTCCTTCAGTCACACCCTTGCCTCCTAAAGCCAAAAAAAGGCATGAATTAAGGAGCACCATTAAGCCTATACAGCATATAAGCGATGCGGCAATCTTGATAGAATTCTTTTTCAATTCCATAATTAATCTCCTAATATTTATTATATACGCACCGAAATACTTGCGCGAATTCCTATATTTGTTTCTTTTATTTCTTTAATATATGACCTGACAAGGCACTCAATACCGAATGATACGGCTGTAAAACTTACCGGTACAACCTCGATTCCTCCGCCATATTGAAGAAATGGCTCAAAGGGAGGTACAAATATACCCCCGCCTACGAAGGCTTGAGGAGCGATATATAGTGTATCCTTAATATTAAGGGGCAGCTGAAGCCGTAATTCCGGTCCCATTCCGAAACCGATTTTAGGCGGCTTACTAAAAGAAAAATCGGGCAGAATTCTAGGTTTATCGATAATTCCTGAGAAACCTATTTCTAAATATTTAAAGCTATAAAGATACCCTAAGGAGAATCCTGATGTCCAGCCGGTATCCTTTTTTAAACCTGTATAGGCTGCGTATATTCTCATTTTTGTCGGAATCTCTTCGATAGAAATAAAAGAACCGCCGGTACTTTGCTTTTCTTCTTTGGCCTTTTTACCGGTTTTTTCAGAAGGCTTTGCTTCAGGTGCTTCGTTTAAATTAGAGTCTTCAATTTGCCAAAAGTTGAGGTTATTTTTCCAAACGGTAAAAAATTTTGATTTTGCAGCCTCATCATAAAGCACAAACTCATAATTTTTACCGGTCTTTTTTAATCCGGCAATATCAATTTCGTTTTGAGGGTTGTATGAATTGTCCTCGGGATTTATAGAACTATATATTTCATAAGCAAGGGCTGTTCTGATTCCGTTTATTGGGTTTCCAAGTATTGAAGCAGCCAGAATCTCGGTTCTAAAAAGTTTAGGAGCTTTTCGCAAGGCTGTCTTATAGGCATCCAATCCCTCATTTATGGCATAGTCCTCAGAAACATACATTGCAATTTTTCGAAGCCGTTTTAGAATTTCTTCATTTTTTTGCTCTTCTTTATCAATCTTAAAATTTTTACAAGCTTGTGCAAATTCATCTAAAGCTGTTTTTAAATTGTTTTCTGCTAGTTCTCTTCCGCCAGAAACTCTTGCATTGATGAAATTTTTAATTGATGTTGCAGGAATTGCAAAATTGGTAGATTGCCTAAAAACGGCCTTGGCAGAATTTATGCCTATAATCTCATATCCGCTAGGGGAATTTGGAGATTTTATTAAAAGGGGCCCCCCGGAATTTCCGGAATCGATAGGGGCCGAATGCTGAATAAAAAAGGATTTTTTAGGATCAACAGCATTACTAAGCCTTGCCTTTGAATTGGTAACAGTTCCTTTTCCAAGCTGCCAAAGCGGTTTTCCTCCAAGCCCCGGATAACCTGCGGACCAGACATCAGCTCCATCGGAAGGAAGTTTAGCCGCAAAATTTAAAAAAGATTTTACTCTTTTATCGTTAACCTCGGCTATTGCAAGATCCAACTCTTCATCTATTGCTACCACAGGACAATTTTCGATTTTAATCTTTGCACCGTCAATATTTTCAACTTCAAGGGAAAGAGAAGAAGCATAGGCTGCAACATGGTAGTTTGTTAATACATAGGTTTTCTTATTTTGCCCCTGAATAAAGAATCCCGAACCGAAAACACCGTCTTTAGCATTTTCAAAAAGTTCAGCAATATTCGCATAACCGGCCTTTGCAAGCTCATCGGCAGCATCATTCATAAATTGTAAAGTTTTTTCATCATAATTTGGCCTTACAATACATACCGCATCCCTTATATCGGCAAAAATAGTTAGGGTCAACAAAAAAAAGGCGATACATATAATTTTGTTTTTCATATAAACCTCCAAAATAAAACAGACTATCGGATAACATCTATAGTCTGTTTTGGTTAAGCTTTATTTTTATTTAATTTTTATTTTACTAAGCTCATTGTGTCCTTAGCAATCATAAGCTCTTCATTTGTAGGAATTATAAGCACCTTAACCTTTGATGAGGCCTTGCTTGCATCGGTGAGTTTTCCCCTTACCTTGTTCTTTTCGGAATCAAGTTCAACGCCGAGGAATTCCAAGCCGTGACAGATTTTTTCTCGAAGCTCGATAGAGTTTTCACCTATACCGGCTGTAAATACTAAGGCATCTACTCCGCCGAGCTGAGCTGCATAGGAAGCTATGTATTTTCTAACCCTGTTGCAGAAGACATCCAAAGCGAGCTGAGCTCTCTTGTTTCCCTGAGAGGCGGCAGCTTCAATATCCCTGAAGTCGCTGCTTACACCGGAAATACCCAAAACGCCGGATTTTTTGTTTAAAACATTGCTCATGTCATCGGCTGAGAGTTTTTCCTTGTTCATAATAAAGGGAAGAATGGCAGGGTCGAGGTCTCCGGAGCGGGTTCCCATTGCTAAACCTTCAAGGGGGGTAAGGCCCATGGAGGTATCTACACATTTTCCGCCCTTGATAGCGGCCAAGCTGGAGCCGTTTCCTAAGTGGCAGGTAATTACCTTAAAATCCGGTGAGGTGTTTTTAAGGGTTTCGGCAGCTTTTTCCGAAACAAAGCGGTGTGATGTTCCGTGGAAGCCGTAGCGGCGTATCTTGTATTTTTCGTAATACTCGTAGGGAAGAGCATAGATATAATTTTCGGCAGGCATTGTCTGATGAAAAGCAGTATCAAAAACACCAACCATAGGCGTATCAGGCATAAGAGCCTTACAGGCTTCAATTCCCATAATATTTGCAGGGTTGTGCAAAGGAGCAAGGTCGATACAAGCTTTGATACCGGCCATTACCCTGTCGTCTAAAAGAACGGACTTATTGAATTCTTCTCCGCCGTGAACTACCCTGTGACCTACAGCCGTAATCTCGTCCATAGATTTTACAACGCCGTGATTTTTATCGATGAGGGCTTCCAAAACAAGCTGAATTGCTTTTTTGTGATCATCCATTTTTTCTTCAATTAAAACGGCATCCATTCCTTTTTTTTCGTGCTTAATACGTGAACCTTCAATCCCAATTCTTTCGACAAGGCCTTTTACCAAAACATCTTCGTTAGTCATATCGATTAGCTGATACTTTAAAGAAGAGCTTCCGCAGTTGATAACCAATATCTTCATTATATATCTCCTTAAAAATGAAAAGTAATATTATTGAATATAATACCTCAAAATATAATAAAAGTCTATCGATACAAAGGCTTGTTTTTTAATAATTTTTACATTATAATGAAATTTATAATCCTCAATTGATAAAGCATTAGGAGAAATTATGGTCGAAAAAGAAACGAGTAAATCGGCATTTGCAGTTTTTTTGCAAAATAATCTTAATTTTATAATAGCAATAATTATGTTTTTAATTTTTACGGCCTTCAGCTTTATTAAATTAGGAAGGAATATAGAAAATCAGGTCTACGATGCAATGTTAAGACTTAAACCTGAAATCAAAGAAAAGAGCGAAATTCTTCTTTTAAATGTCGACGACTTTTCTATAGAACAAGTCGGCTCATGGCCTTGGTCGAGGGATGTCTTAGCCGATGTTTTAATCCGCTTAAAGGAAGCCGGCGGTAAGGCTGCCGTTTTCGATATTGAGTACCTGTCCGCAGGAAGGACGGGTGCAAACAACACCTATGTAGAGCATGAATTACCGAAACAATATGCAGCCGTCCGTCAGGAATTCGGAGAATATATAAAAGATTTTTCGGATGCAGTAGCAACCAAAAACATTCCGCTTTCGGAAGTAAAAACGATAGGACAGGATATGTCCGAATATTTTGAATCAAGAATTGATGAGCTTTCCGACTCAATTAAACATAATGTGTTTCGAGATAATGACGCCTATATGGGAGCTGCAACAGGATTTTTCGAAAACGCTTTTTTAACCATAAACGCAGTAAATATAAACATAAGCGGCGAAACAAAGGAGCTAAAAGACTTTGCCTATAACAATTTCTTGTTTACCAATATCGAAGATGAAGCAGGTCTTTTAAAAAAAGAAACATTGGCAAACCGCAGGGCAGCAAATGAAGAGTACGGAATGGCTCCGGCCATTATGCCGATACTCAAACATGCAAGAGGAGCCGGATTTCCGAACGTGGTTATAGACGAAGACGGTGTACGCCGCCGCATTTCGCTTTTAACGGAATATGAAGGCAAGTACATAGGCCAGCTGGTTTTCACACCTATACTTCACATCCTTGAACCGGAAAAAATTATCCGGTCGGGCAGGAAACTCATTTTAAAAAATGCAAAAGACCCGTCGGATTTGGAAAAAAGAAAGGATCTTATAATCCCTCTTGATGAGGATGGAAACCTTTTAATCAACTGGCTAAAAAAACGCTTTGCCGATACCGACAACCCCGAAAACGGCAGTTTTAAAAGTCTATCGGTTTATGCCCTTACCTATGCCGACATAATGGAAAAGAATTTAGTTTCACTTTTGGAAGCCATAAAAAATTTGCAAATCAGAACATCGGAGGGCTATCTTTCTTATCACAGTGCGGTTAGTTCTCTGGAAGATGAATATGCAAGGCTTGGGGAGTGGAAAAAAGAGCTTCTCAATAAATCCAAACAAAATTTTAAAGAATACTTCGCAGCGCGTAATTCCTTTTTTGATCACTACAGCAAATTTTTAAGCGGAGACTTCGATAAAGAAATACACGGTCTTTTTGCAAAAATAAAAGAACAGAGCGGATCAAACCAATATGACGATATAGATGCCTATGTTGCAGAGCTCTTTAAAAATGCAAAAGAAGAATATAAAAACTATTCGGAACACATAAACTATATAAACGGCTTTTGCAACAATGCCTTTGCAATTATAGGTTACAGCGGTGTAGGAACCTCCGATTTAGGTGTTAACCCCTTTTGGAAGTCCTATCCCAATGTAGGTACCCATGCCAATATTTATAATACTATTATGAATGAGGATTTTATAACTCCGATTCCGAAATGGGTTTCAATAATCCTTGCTTTTGTAATAGCAATATTTACGGCCTTTATGCTAAAGAAAATAGAAAGAGGTTTTGTAAAAGTTATTTTAGGAATAGTTTTATTGAGCCTAACTCTTTCCTTAGGAATCCTTTTATTTGTATTCGGAAAGATATACTTACAGCTCTTTCTTCCGGTTATAACGGTAGTTGTAAGCTTTATAGTCATTCTATTACTTAACTTTATTTTTAGCGAAAAAGAAAAGGGGTTTTTAAGAAAGGCTTTCGGTGTTTATCTTTCGGACGATGTTGTAAACGAAATTATTTCCGACCCCGACAAACTCACTCTTGGCGGAGAACAAAAAAGAATTACGGCTCTGTTCACCGACATAAAATCCTTCTCTACCCTTTCGGAAAAAATTACGCCTGAGCATTTAGTTTCGGTTTTAAACGTTTACCTCACACAAATGAGCGATTTAATTCTACATGAAAAAGGCACAATAGATAAATACATTGGAGATGCCATCGTAGCCTTTTTTGGAGCGCCGACAGACTTACCGGATCATGCTTACAGGGCTTGCCTTGCCGCAATCAGGATGAAGCAGGCAGAAAAAGAACTCAATAAGCAGCTTTATGACGCAGGAGACATTCCCATGCCCATCTTTACGCGCATAGGAATAAACACCGGAGAAATGGTTGTAGGAAACATGGGCACCGAAAAAAAGATGAACTACACGATTATGGGAAATGACGTAAACCTTGCAGCCCGTCTTGAAGGTGTAAACAAAAAATACGGCACATGGATATTGGCATCCGAATCTACATGGAACGAAACTAATGATGCTTTCTTAGGCCGCCGCCTCGACCGCGTAAGGGTTGTAGGTATCAATACTCCGGTTCAGCTTTACAATGTTATGGCAGTAAAATCGGAGGCCCCTGCCGAAATGGTAAGGCTCGTAGGCATATTTGAAAATGCGATCGACTTTTACCGGCAAAGGGAATATCAAAAAGCCCTTAACCTTTTTAACAAGTGTTTGGAAGTTGCCCCGGATGATGAGCCTTCAAAGATGTATGTTGAAAGAATGAATATGCTTCTTGCAGATACTGAAACGGCCTCAACTCACAGCGATATCGTAAACATGACAACAAAATAAACCTCTTAGTTTATAAGGACACAAATTATGAAAAACTTAACTCAAGGAAATGAGCTAAAGCAAATAACGCTTTTTTCCTTACCGATGCTTTTAGGCAATATCTTTCAGCAATTATATAATGTGGTTGACAGCATTGTAGTAGGAAAAAACATAGGCGACCATGCCCTTGCCGCCGTAGGAATCTCCTTCCCGGTATGGTTTATTTTTATATCCCTTGTCATAGGCTTTACCATGGCCTGCAATATTTTAATAGCCCAATTTGTAGGAGCAAAAAAATATGAAGAAATAGACAGGGTAATTCAAACAAGTATATTGATCTTGTTTTGGGCAGGTCTTATAGTTACGGTCATAGGAATCTTTTTTGCGCCCTATATTTTAAAGATGATGAACACTCCCTCGGATGTCTTTGAAGAAGCCCTTATTTATCTAAGGCTCATCTTTAGCGGAATGATTTTTTTGTTTATATACAATGCCTTCAATTCAATGCTGAGAGGTTTCGGTGACTCGATGACACCTCTTTATGCCCTGATAATTTCTACCATAATAAACATAGGCCTTGACTGTTTATTTGTCATAGCATTTAAATGGGGAATTGCAGGAGCTGCAATAGCAACAGTGATAGCCCAATTTGTTTCATGCCTTTGGCTCATCCTGTATTCGAGAAAAAAATATGAGGCTTTTAGACTCAACTTTTTTAAGTTAAGGTTCGATAAGCTTATCTGTGTACAGTCCGTCAAAATGGGCTTCCCCTCAGGGATTCAGCAAGCCTTGGTCGGAGGAGGCTTTATGGCCCTCCTTTCGATTGTAAACACCTTCGGCACACAGACGGCAGCAGCTTATTCGGCCGCAGGAAAACTTGACGGTTTTATCGTTATGCCGGCCCTAAATATCGGTGTTGCCCTTTCATCATTTACGGGGCAAAACATAGGAGCCGGAAAATTGGACAGGGTAAAAAGGGGCTTACATGCTTCATTACTCTTAGGTCTCGGAATTACGGTTACGGCTACTACTGCAATAGTTATTTTCGGCAAAAGCGTTATGCATCTTTTTGTAAACAATCCCGAAGTAATCGCATTGGGAGCCCGATACCTGATAATAGTCGCCCCTGCATATTTTTTTAATACGATAACCTTTACCTTGAATGGAGTTGTACGCGGAGCGGGAGAAACTGTTTTCCCGATGATTTCAACCCTGATGGCTATGTGGGTGTTTAGGGTACCGGCAGCAGCTCTTCTTTCAAAATACTTAGGCTCGGACGGAATTTGGTTGGCAGTTTCTATCGGTTCGGCTGCAGGCTGTCTTTTAACCTTCATTTACTATTGTTCGGGAAAATGGAAAAAAAAGGCAGCCAAGATTCTTGATGCAAAAAAATAAGCGGATGATTTGACTTGGCGGATTTTCAATTTTAAATAACAACTATAGATTAATTTTTATTTTAAAGGAAAAAAGATGAAAGAAAAATTATTAAGTTTTTTTTACATTGTTTGCGGAGTTTTGATGATAGCATCAGGCATTCATTTCTTTTTGCTGCCTTCAAAACTGTCTTTGGGCGGAGCAACCGGTATGGCCTTGGTATTGTCAAAATACCTGCCGCTTTCTACAGGGGCACTGCTTGTCGTGGTAAACATTTTTTTGTTTGCCTTGGGCTTTTTAATCATCGGAAACAAATTCGGTCTTAAAACGGTTTGTGCAAGCCTCGGACTTTCAGGAGCCGTATGGCTTTTGGAAATTTTAGTTCCCCTGCAAGGACCGATTGTAAACGATAAATTTTTACAGCTGATAATCGCCGTTATCCTTTACGGCGGCGGCGTAGGTATAGTTTTGAATCAATATGCATCTACCGGAGGAAGCGATATTTTTGCAATGATCTTTCAAAAATATTTCGGCCTCGATTTGGGGAAGGGCTGCTTACTTACGGACTTCACCATCACCGTCTTTGCAGGTTTTGCCTACGGAACCGAAATAGCCTTGTTCTCTCTTGTAGGAGTTATCATAAACGGGCTTGTTATAGATTCGACAATTGACGGCCTTAATGTAAGTAAATACTGTATAATAAACACCGATAAACCCGATGATCTTTGCCGGTTTATGGTAGAACTCGGTCGCTCGGCAAATGTCTACAAGGCAACCGGTGCCTACACAAAGGCAGAGCGCTCCGTTATTCAAACCGTTATGAGCCGCCGGGACTTTGTAAAACTAAAGAGCTATCTAGCCCAAAATGATCCTAAAGCCTTTATGGTTGTAACCAATGCCCATTCCGTATTCGGTTGGCATTGGAGAAGAATAGGAGAATAAAAAAGGTACTGGATTATTTTTGCAAAAGCTGATATATTATTCTCATTCATCAATAGCATCTTAAGGAGTTAAAACTATGCTTAAAGAAATTCGCGGAAAGAGCGCAAAGAACTTGCGCGGAAGAAGCTTTCTAAAATTGTTGGATTTTACTACAGACGAAATCCGCTATTTACTCAACCTTTCAAAAAATTTTAAAGACATGAAAAGGGCAGGAATTCCTCACAGATACCTCGAAGGAAAAAACATCGTTCTTCTTTTTGAAAAAACCTCCACAAGAACACGCTGCTCTTTTGAAGTTGCAGGTTATGACTTAGGGATGGGCGTTACCTACCTTGACCCCAATTCCTCACAGATGGGACACAAAGAATCTATCGAAGACACAGCCCGCGTTTTGGGAAGAATGTATGACGGTATCGAGTACAGAGGTTTCAGCCAAGAGCTTGTAGAAACCTTGGCCGAGTATTCAGGCGTCCCCGTATGGAACGGCTTGACCGACCTTTTCCACCCCACTCAAATGCTTGCAGACCTTCTTACAATCGAAGAAAACTTCGGATATTTGAAGGGGCTAAAATTCACATACATGGGAGATGCCAGAAACAACGTAGCCAACTCCCTCATGATAGCCTGCGTAAAGATGGGAATGCACTTTACTGCATGTTCACCCAAACACCTCTTCCCCACCGAAGACTTGGTAGCCGAAGCAAAGAAGATCGCTGCCGAAACAGGCGGAAGCGTAACCCTCACAGAAAACGTAAATGAGGGAACAAAGGGTGCCCATGTTCTTTATACCGACATTTGGGTATCTATGGGTGAACCCGACAGCGTATGGGAAGAGCGCATTAAGCTTTTAAAGCCCTATCAGGTAAACAAGGCCGCTATGGACAATGCAGACAAGGATGCAATCTTCTTACACTGCCTCCCCTCTTTCCACGACCTAAAGACAACAAAGGGTCAGGAGATTCACAAAAAATTCGGTCTTCCCGAAATGGAAGTAACAAACGAGGTTTTCGAATCTCATAAATCGGTTGTTTTTGACGAAGCCGAAAACCGCATGCATACAATCAAAGCCGTTATGTATGCCACAATGTGCTAATCTCTTAAACTTTATTTACGATGTTTTTCATAAGCCGTTAAAAATCAACAACCCCGATGCAGAGCATCAGGGTATTAAACCCTCCGCACGAATAAAGGCTTATGAAAAACTCGAAGGTTAGCCATAAAAATTTTGACGGCTAACCTGAGACTCTTTCTAAAAAACTTAGGAAGAGTCTTTAATTTTTTTTGGAGGTCAGCCTTGTGATTCTTGAACTTAAAAATATTTCAAAAACTTATCCTTCAGGACGAAGAGCCTTGCAAAGCATTTCTTTTAAAATAGAAGAAGGAGAAATTGCCGCAATAATAGGGCTCTCCGGCGCCGGAAAATCCACGATGCTGCGATGTATAAACCGCTTGGTTGAGCCGGATGAGGGGGAAGTGATTTTTTTGGGAGAAAAAATAAACAGACTCAAAGGAAAAACATTAAGACAATACCGCTCAAAGATAGGAATGATTTTTCAAAACTATAATCTGGTCGAGAGGCTTAATGCCGTCGAAAACGTCCTCCACGGCTGCCTCGGTTCAATTCCGTCCTACCGCGGAGCCTTAGGCCTTTATACCGAAGAAGAAAAAGAAAGAGCCTTTGCCCTTTTAAAGACGGTGGGCATGGAAGACTTTGCCTTTCAAAGATGCAGCGAATTAAGCGGCGGCCAAAAGCAAAGGATAGGCATTGCAAGGGCCCTAATGCAAAACCCGAAACTTTTATTATGCGATGAACCCATAGCCTCCCTCGATCCCCAGTCTGCAGAAATAGTTTTAAACTATATTAAAGAATTTGCAGTAACAAAAAAAATAGCCTGCCTTATAAGTCTTCACCAAATGGAGGCCGCAAAAAAATATGCGGATAGAATAATAGCCTTCAATAGCGGCAAAATAGTTTTTGACGGAAGGCCTGATTCCTTAAATGACGAAATCCTCCATAAAGAAATTTTTACAAATTCTTCTACATGCAGCGGAGAAAAGACTTTATGAAGTTCGATTTAAAAATTCACGCAGAAGAAAAAAGGCATAGAAGGCATTATCATAAAAAAACGGCCTCATACTCTTGGGAAAAAAAGCAGATATTTTTTGCAAGAAAAAAACTAAAAGCAATTTGTATTCTTTTAAGCCTTATTTTAATTTATTACTTTGCGGCGAATATAACGGGCTTTAAAGACCTTAGAGCAATTTTTAAATTTCCGCTTGCGATAGGTTGGCTTATAAAAAACTTTATCCCCGACAGTGAAAGTTTAAAACACACTCCGGTTATAATAAAGACCTTGGGCGAAACCTGCGTGATAGCAGCCTCGGCAACTACGGCAGCGGCCTTTTTTGCAATTGTACTTGCCCTCCTCGGTTCCGAAACCACAGGCATAAATAAACCCTTTAAAATAGGCCTTACCTTGGCAGCTTCTTTTTTAAGAAACATTCCGCTTGTTGCATGGGCCATGCTTTTATTGTTTTCGTTTAAACAAAATAACTTTACCGGCTTTTTAGCCCTCTTTATAATTACCTTCGGGCATCTTGTAAGGGCTTTTAAGGAGATGATAGATGAAACAAGCGAGGAGTCTTTTACAGCCCTGCGTGCTGCAGGCGTTCCGTATTTTCCTGCCCTCTTTAATTCAGTCTTCCCAAGCATAGCACCCGGCCTTGTTTCATGGCTCCTATATACGATCGAAACAAATGTGAGGGACTCGGCCCTCATAGGGATTCTAACCGGAACGGGAATCGGTTTTTTATTTAATCTTTATTTTAAAAGTTTCAGGTATAACAGCGCAGGCCTTATTATTTTTAGCCTGATAATCGTAGTTTTATTCATCGACATTCTTTCAAATAAAATAAGGCGGATTCTTCTATGATTGAACAAGCAAAAAAAATCAGACAGACAAACAAAAAAATAAAGATAAAAAAATTCTCAAAACAAAGGCTTTTAATTTTACTTGTGCTCACCTTTTTATCCTGCCTTACAATCATAACCTTATTTAAAATCGAAAAGCCGGACTACGGAATTCAAAAAGCCTTTTTACAATTTACGGAATATTCAAAAGATTTATTTATTTACCCAAAGCTCTCGCAAAAATATTCTTATGCGGAAATCTTTTTTTCTCTTTTGGTAAGTTTAAGCCTTGCCCTTTTAACTACAGTATTCGGAATTGTGCTTGCCTTCTTTTTAGGAATAGCCGCCTCGGAAAATCTTTCAAACAAGTATCTTGTAAAAATCGTAAGAACCGCAATGTCCCTTATCCGCTCGGTGCCGACCATTATTTGGGTTTTAATTTTTTCGGTAACCGCAAACATCGGAGCGGAAGCCGCCGTCCTCGGTATGAGCTTTCACAGCACGGCCTACCTCGTAAAAGGTTTTTCGGAAAGCTTTGACGGCATAGACAAAAAAACTATCGAAGCCTTAAAAGCCTGCGGGGCAAGCTACATCGAAATTATAAGTCAGGCAGTTCTCCCGGCTTCAATAAACAATTTAATCTCGTGGAGCTTCTTTAGATTTGAAATTAACTTCGGAAATGCGGTTGCTGTAGGAGCTGCTGCAGGGGCCGGCGGAATAGGTTACGAGCTTTTTATGGCAGGCTCTTTAAACTTTAATATGAGTGAAGTCGGCTTTATATCCTATCTTATTTTCGGAACGGCTATTATTTTGGAAGTTACTTCGACCAGGATAAGAAACAAGATCAGGCATTAGGCCTTTAAATTTAACGGGACAGGAAAAATCAAAAAGATTTTTTTCTCCTGACCCGCTAAACATTTTCGTTAAAACTTTTAAGCTAAAAGAACTACTTGGCGTTGTTCTCTGCAATTTTTACAACAAGCTCAATTCCCTTTTCGATCGATTTTGTCGGGATGAGCTCGAAGCGGCCGTGAAAATTATAGCCGCCTGCAAAAAGGTTAGGACAGGGAAGCCCCATAAAAGAAAGGCGGGCTCCGTCTGTTCCTCCCCTTATCGGAACTATATGGGATTCGATACCTACATCGGCCATCGATTTTTTTGCAAGCTCGATTATTTCCATGTGAGGCTCGATTTTTTCTTTCATGTTGTAATAGGAATCTTTCATCTCCATCTTGATTATGTTGCCGTATTTTTTATTTAAAAAATCGACGGCAGCCTTCATCAGCTCTTTTTTATGAAGGAAGCTTTCCATAAAGTGATCGCGGATAATGTAGGACATCTTTGTAAAATCGACGCTGCCTTCGATAGAGGTTAAATGAATAAAACCCTCATAGCCTTCGGTGTATTCCGGCTTTTGCTCTTCGGGAAGCATGTTCTCCAATTCACGCGCTGCAGAAAGAGAGTTAATCATCGTGTTCTTTGCAGAACCGGGATGCACATTCTTTCCCTGAATCTCAATCTTAACGCTTGCAGCATTAAAGTTTTCGTATTCAAGCTCACCCAAGGGGCCGCCGTCTACAGTGTAAGCAAAGTCCGCTCCGAATTTTTTTACATCAAAGAGGTCGGCTCCTCTTCCTATTTCTTCATCGGGGGTAAAGCCGATTTTTATTTCGCCGTGTTTAATTTCGGGATGAGCCAAAAGATATTCTATAGCCCCCATGATAATCGTGATGCCCGCCTTATCGTCGGCACCCAAGAGGGTTGTTCCATCGGTTGTGATAATCTCCTGTCCTTCAAGCTCTTTTAAGAAGGGAAAATCTTTGACAGTCATTGTGTACTCATCGTTGAGTTTAATATCCCCGCCCTTATATACAAAGACCTTAGGATTGACACATTTTCCGTCCAAGTCGGGAGCCGTATCCATGTGGGCGATAAAGCCGATTGCGGGAACCTTTTTATCGGTGTTTGCAGGGAGGGACGAATAAACATAGCCGTGCTTGTCCTGCTCGGCCTTTAAGCCCATATCGGTCAACTCCTTTACAAGATATTTTCCAAGTTCAAGCTGCCCGGGAGTGCTGGGACAACATTCATTTTCTTCGTTGGACTTGGTGTCCATCGAAATATATTTTTTAAATCTTTCAAGATAGTGCATAGAGCCTCCATAAAAGTGTTAAGTTTTTACGAGAAAGAGCCTAACACTTTTGAGGGCTTATGTAAAGGGGGAGACGGCCCAATCCTTGATAGTTCTCTTTTCTTCATCAAAGCTTGAACCCACGGCTATTATCTTTTTACCGCTTCCTGAATATTTATCGGCATAGCCTTTCTCTTTGATTTGCTGTAGAGCATCTTCAGCTGTTCCGTTTGATGCAAGCTTAAACTCGAAGATATAGACCTTGTCTTTAAATTCAATAACACAGTCGGCTCTGCCTGTTGCACAATGAACTTCAGTTTGCACAAATTGGTTCATAAGAGCGAAGACAAGATAAACAGCCGTTTGATAGTTTTGCTCACGTAGGGCAAGATCTTTTTCCGTTAAGTTATCGTACGGAATACCCGAAATTATTCCCCTCATCTTTTGCATAAAACCTTCTACATCTCCGGCCTCGATTTGTTCATAAAATTCCCAAATAGAAAGCCCGGTTTTATCGGTTCTTATCGGGGTATAGGCAGGCAGTAAATTATCCAAAAATCCGTAGCGCACTTCTTCATTCGGAAAACCTAAACGGTAAAGACGAGAAAAATCATTATAGTCTTTAATCGTAAGATAGCCCGCTTGGAAGAGTATGGGCAAGGGATTGAGAGCTTCTGCCCTATAAGTTTCCAAACCGGCCTCGTTCATTTTTACATTTCCGTCAAGGTCGGGAATATTATAATAGGCCTTTTTTAAATATTCCACCAAAAAAGTAGGAGTTCCCGTTGCAAACCAATAATCCCGCATTTTTCCGTCAGCAAAAACATTTAACAAGCTAAAAGGATTATACATATTTTTTCCGTCTTCAGAAAATTTATAGCCGTCATATCTTTGCTTTAATTTTGTAAGAGTTTCCTCATAGCTCAAGTCATTTTTTTCTGCGAGGGCTTCAATTTCAGGGAGGAAGCCTGCTTCAAGTTCTTCTTGGGAAATGCCACATATAGCAGAATAATCGGACAAGAGGCTTAAATCCCGCAGATTGTTTAAATCGCTGAATATGCTTACCTTACTGAACTTTGTAACTCCCGTTAAAAAGGCAAAGCGGACATATTGATCGGAACTTTTAATAACGCCGTAAAAGCCTTTAAGTATTGTGCGGTAGGTTTCGTTTAGGGTTTCATCCTTCCACATTGTTTGAAGGAGAGGTTTATCGTATTCATCTATGAGAACGGCAACCTGCTTACCTGTTTTTTCATAGGCCCGGCGGATAAGGCCTGCAAAGCGGCTTGAAAAAGCGGTTTCGGACTTTTCTGTTCCATATTCTTTTTCCCATAAAGAAAGGTTTACATTTAAAAGCTCTTCCAAGTCCTCCCTTGTTTCGTATTTTGAAAGATTAAAGTCAAGGTAGAACACTGGATACTTCTGCCATATTTCTCTTTTTTCCTTTTCACCCTCTTCAAGCTTTTCGATAGCCAAGCCCTTAAATAGTTCTTTTTGACCGAGGAAATAGGCCTTTAATGTGGAAAGAAGGAGACTTTTCCCGAAGCGGCGCGGACGGCTTAAAAAATGAACACGGCTTGCATTTATTAATTTCCAAACAAGCTCCGTTTTGTCTATGTAGACAAAATTTTCTTTTCTTATAACTTCAAAACTTTGAACGCCGATAGGCATTTTGCGTGTACTCATAAATACAGTATAACAGAAAAATACAAAGTTGGCAATAAAACTATACTCTCAGAAACTTCCTCACAAGAAAATAAACTAACCTTCCCTACATCGAAAACTTCTTTTTCATTTGGCTGAAAATATCGGCGATGCGTTCTTCTTCGGCTTGGGCATCGGGCTCGTGGTATTCGACGAGGTCGGCAGGAATTTCATCCAAAAAGGGAGAGGGAGCGCATTCGGCGATTCCTCCCTGTTTCCGCCTTTGACGGCAGCTTGTGATAAAAAGTTTTTGCTGAGCGCGGGTAATGGCAACATAGAAAAGGCGGCGCTCCTCTTCGACATCTCCGTCATTTTCTTCAACACTCCGCGCATGGGGAATAAGGCCGTCCTCGGCACCCGCAATAAACACGACCGGAAACTCCAAACCCTTTGAAGAGTGAATGGTCATAATGTTTACCTCACCCTTATCTTCTTCAGTATCGTCGCGGGTTAAAAGGGTAATACGGTTAAGATAATCGTAGAGGCTTCCGTCCCGGTTGTCGGGATTGTTTTCCCAGTCATCCATCGAGCGTAAAAAACTTTCGATATTCATCATTTTAAATTGGGCGGCCTTTTCGCTTTTTTGATATTCGGCGATAAGATACTCGTTATAGGCAATGTCGTCCAAGAGCTTTCTTACCTTTTGAGCAAGGCCCTTTCCCGAAAGAAGATGGGTGCGGTGAGTGCTTATAAGCTCGGCAAATTCCTTTAAGTCCTCGATGCTCTTTCCCCTCATGTCCTCAGGAGGATTTTCAAGGAGGAGGCGGATTGCACTCCGCATCGAGCAGGCGTTTTCGGTTGCAAGGGCCGAAAGGGTTTCGAGAGTTTTTTTGCCTATACCCCGCCTCGGCGTGTTTATAATGCGCAAGAGGTTTACATCATCGTCAGGGTTTGCAACCACACGCAGATAGCTTATAAGGTCTTTTATTTCCTTACGCTGAAAAAAGCTCGTTCCTCCCGACATTCTATACGGAATGTTTACTTCCAAAAAGGATTCTTCCAAGGGGCGGCTCAAACTGTTGGCTCTGATTAAAACTCCGAAGTCGGAATATTTAAAGCCTTCCCTTTGCTTTAAGCTTAAAATCATGTCCGAAATAAAGTCGGCTTCAGCAGCTTCGTTTTCGGGGATAAAAATTTCGATGGGCCGGCCCGAATCTTTTTCCGACCAAAGAGCCTTAACCTTGCGGTTTACGTTATGAGAAATTACCCCGTTTGCGGCGGCCAAGATTGTGCCCGTGGAGCGGTAGTTTTGCTCAAGTTTTATTTCAACCATTTCGGGGAAGTCTTTTTCAAAGGTGCGGATATTTTCAAAGCTCGCCCCCCTCCACGAATAAATAGATTGATCGTCATCTCCTACCACGCAGATATTTTTGTCGGCGATTAGCTTCATAAAATTATATTGTTGTGTACTTGTGTCCTGAAATTCGTCAACCATTATATATTGGTATCTTTCGCGGTATTCCGCCAAGACCTCGGGGTGCTCTTTAAATATTTTTATGGGGAGCATTATAAGGTCGTCAAAGTCTACGGCATTATAAAGTTTAAGTCCTTCTTGATATTCTTTATAAAGAGCCTTGTAAGAATCGTGCTCGTTTGTCCAATCCTTTCTTCCCATTTTGATGTTTGAAAAAAGAATACCGACCTTGTACACATCCAAGGCATCCGCGGAGAATTTAAGTTCTCTTCCGCATTCTTTAATCAGCTGATTGCGGTCGGTTTCGTCATAAATACTGAAGTTGCTCCTCCAGCCTATTTTGTCGATATGGGCACGCAGGACCTTGACTCCAAAGGCGTGAAAGGTGCTCACGCTCAGGTTTTGAAGTTTTTTACCTGTGAGTTCCTTTACCCGATCCGCCATTTCCTTAGCAGCCTTGTTGGTAAAGGTGAGGGCCAAAATCTGAGACTGAGGAATTCCCTTGTCGAGCATGTGGGCAATTCTAAAAGTGATAACGCGTGTTTTCCCCGAACCGGCTCCCGCAATTATAAGCACGGGCCCGTTAATTGTCGTAACGGCTTTAAACTGTTCGGGATTAAGACCTTCAGTAAATTCATTCATAGGAAGGGTGAGTATATCAAAAAAATGGGAAAGTTTCTATAACTTAAAACGGAAAATTATCGGGCATCATTAACTGATTTCCACTCTTTTATAGTTCTTTTTCTTTCGTCAAAACTTAAGCCCTTTAATCCAGTCCTCTATTATCGGTTCCAGAGTCTTTACATCGAAGCCTAATTTTAATACTTGGACCCTCTCATCTGAGATGCCCCAGTTTTGGTAAGGGTTGTCGTAGTTTTCATCAAAGAAATCGTAGATAAAATTCTCGGCATCGTTTTGCTCGTTACCGAACATCGAAATCTTTTGAACAGCGGACCTTTCAAGCACCTTTCGAATTGAAGGTCTTATGCCTTCAAAAAAGAGGCCTTTGTGAATTTGATATTTATCGCCTCTCATAGTCTTAATCATTTCGGATATGGAGCCTGAAGGATTCGTCTCAAGTTTAGGCCTTTCAAAATAAGAGCTCAAAATCGGATCTTCTTTTTTAGCTTCTGTAAGATTTTCTTTTTTGATTTCGGATTTTTTAACTTCCTCTGCTTTTTTATACTGAACTGTTTCTTTGTTTTGTGCAATATTATCTTTTTGCCCGGCAGCTTCCGAATTTTTTGAAACTTTTTTCAGGCTTTTCTTTTCAGCCTTTTTATTGGGAGTCTTTTTTTCTTTTTTCGGTTTTGCCTTCTCTTTTAAAGGAGCTTCCTTATCAGGAGCCGTATCGGAAAGTTCTGCTTCTTTTTTTACAGGTTCTATCGAAAGTTTTACTCTAGCCCACTCTCTTTGAAGATAAAGGTCTCCGCTTATGCTGTAGTAGTAACCGTTTACAAGATTCAATAAAACGGCCTGCAAAATTTCTTCATCCTTCCAGCTTCTAAACCTTCCGATTTTTACGGCTTGAAAAATATTAAAATTATTGGTCTTATATTTTCGGCTGTATAATAGAACGATATTTTCAAAGCCTCCGTCAGCATAAACCGGCCAATACTTTAAGGTGTAGGCAATGACCTGATCTTCAACCCGTTTAATATCGGGAGAAATAATTATCGCATCTATTTGTTCTTTTGTAAAAACAATTTTTGAAAAGTCAAAGGTCTTAGGAGGCTTGTATGCAGCCCGTTCTCTTTTTTGACGTGACAAAATTTCAGCCTGTTCATCACGATAAGCCTTTACCGATGAAAGGGTATCGGTAACATAGAGGCGGATAAGCTCTGCCGATTTTTTCATAGCTGCCTGTTTAAAACCTATGATGTCCGCATATCGCGCATATTTTTCGGTAAACGAAATCGAAGCAAACCTGTCGGAAGAAACGGCCGAAACTATTTTTTCACACTCCTGCACAACATTGTAAACATCATTTGTATCAAGATTGGCCGTTCTTTCGGTAATAAACCCTATTACCTGCTTAATCTGCATGATGGTTTTTTGAGCAAGCTGAATTAAATTTGCAGTCAGCAATTCCTGAAACCTATGCGATCTCTGCCTATATGAAGACATCAGTTCATAGCGCATAGAATCATCGGGGTATTTGCGCTTTAGTTTTCCGTTATATAATAAAAGGGCTTCATTTAAATGCCCTGTCTTTCTAAGTTCAAAATATCTTTCAATATCAAGATCATCCGAAAGACTCACTTGCGGATATTCTTGTTTTAAGACTTGTTTTTCAAGTTCTGTTATTTCCATAAAAAGCCGCCGGTTTTAGGCAAAAATTATACCGTAATAATATAGTAAAAAAGGAAAAAAAACAAGAGCAAAGTCTGATTTTAAGCAGGCAAGAATTGAAGCTTGTACACCGGAGCAATTTCTTATCAAAATATCACACCCTTAAATCTACTGACGGAGGCGGATCGCATTTTGGCGGCTCTCCGTACCGGACAAAAACGGAGGCGGCTTCCGAATCGAAAAAACCTGACTCCTTTAAACAAAAAGTAAAAAGCTTTTCCAAATCCTCTTTTTCTTTTTTAGAAAGCTCAGCATCTTCACGCATAAATGTAAACTCTTTATCATGCAAAGAAAAGATCCAAGACTCATCCGCTCCGGACGGTTCTTTTTTAAAATTGCACCTAAGTACCAGAGACTTAAGTTCTTTTAAGCCTATATCCAGCAAGAGGGCTAAGGAGCCTGCTGCCTTGGAAGAATCGAATTCTCTTTCAAAGGGAAGGATAATCCAATGGAGCCCCTCGCCTTTTAAATGGTTTATCATCTCCAAGACCTCATCGTCATTTTTATCTCTGCCGCCGCCGAAAATAGCTGCATAGATTTGCGAAAAAAGCTCATCGGAAAGTTCAAGTCCCTTGCTTTCGATGAGGGAGGCGGCAAAGGCTCCTCTTTCTTTTTCTTTTAAAGCTGCTTTAGCTGCTTTTTTTTGCAAAAAGTTAAAAATACGGTTTATCGATTTTTCGTCGAGACGAGTTTCAGTTGCGGTAAAAAAGGCGATAATATTTGAGATTAATTCGTTTTGAGGGAGGCCCAGTTTAGAAAAGATGTCCTTTGAAGAAGAGGTCTCGCTTCCTTTTTCGGGGAGGAGGAAAACTCTGTCAGAGTCAATGATGACCCGCATTTTAAGGCTGTCGCCTTCTTTGAGAGCACCTGAAACATTCCCCTCAAAAATATGGCCGTTAAAAAAAATACGGGCTGCTCCATCCGTCTTTAAGCTTAAAATTTTGGCATTTACAATGTCGCCGTTTTTTAAGCTCATCGAAGCTGAGTCAGCCCGTCTTGAAGCGGTAAAAAAAAGTTTTGTACCGTCCGTATAAATCACGAAGTCTTTCGCCGATTTAAAATTTTAAACTCAAAACTATGAGTTCTTTTTGGTGATAAGGGTTTTAATCTTAGCGGCCTTACCTACCTTCTCTCTGATATAGTAAAGCTTGGCTCGGCGTACCTTTCCGGGGCGTACCACTTCAACCTTGGCAATTCGAGGTGAATGAAGGGGGAAAACGCGCTCAACGCCTACACCATAAGAATTTTTTCGTACAGTGAATGTTCTTCCGATTCCGGAATTTTTAAAACAGATTACCAAGCCTTCATAAACCTGAATTCGCTCGGTCTTTCCTTCAACGATTTTAAAGTGAACTTTAACCGTATCTCCTACGCGGAAAACGGGAGGGTTTTCAGCCTTTTGCTGAGCTTCAATTTTCATAATAAGATCACTCATTTTCAAACTCCTTAAATATTTTTTCTGCTTCCTTTGTCCACGTTCCGCAATTTCTTGCTTTTTCGATAAGTTCCGGCCGGTTTTTAAGCGTCTTTTCGATACGCTTTTTCAGCCTCCACTTATGGATGTTTAGGTGGTGTCCTGAAAGGAGCACTTCGGGAACCTCTCTTCCCTTAAAATTTCTTGGTCTTGTATATTGCGGATACTCAAGCAAAAATCCCGAAAAACTTTCCTCTTCAAGCGACTCACCGGAGATAACTCCGTCTATCAGGCGGTAAACCGCATCGATTATCACCAGGGCAGCAAGCTCGCCTGAGGACATAACGTAGTCGCCGACCGAGATTTCATCATCGACATATTCGTCGATAATTCTCTGATCGATGCCTTCGTATCTTCCGCAGACAAAGACGAGCTCTTCTTCTAAAGAAAGCTCTTTTGCAAGCTCTTGGTTAAAGGGCTTCCCGGAAGGAGTAACATAGATTACTCTTTTAGAAGAAGCATTAACCGAATCCAATGCGAGGCTTAAGGGTTCCGGTAAGAGCAACATTCCGGCTCCCCCGCCGTAAACGATATCATCGCATGAGCGGTGCTTGTCAAAGGCAAAGTCTCTGATGTTCACCAAGTTGCAGCTAATAATTCCCTTTTCTACAGCCTTAGCCATAATCGAAGTTTTAAAAAAAGCTTCGGGTATTTCGGGGAATAAGGTCAGCACATCGAATCTCATTCAAGAATCCAGCGGTGCATGAGCTCCACGGTTTTAGCCTTTAAATCGATTTTTCCGATAAATTCCTTGTTAAAGGGAACATAAAAGCTCGATTCCGCAGCAGCCTCGGAGGTTTTGCCGGCTATTTCTAAGAGGTAACCGCCTCCGCCTTCTGCTACACTTGTTATTTTTCCAACAAGAGTTCCTTCGCATACAAGATCACAATTACAAAGATCATGGACATAAACTTCACCCTCCTCAAGGGGGGCGGCCTTGTCCCTAGGAATAAACAATTCCGAACCCGTCAAGCTCTTGGCGGCTTCGGGGCTGTCTATCCCCTTAAATTTTATGAGAGCATCGGCCTTTCTCAAATTAACTTCTTCAATTTCAAACCAGCCATCTTTATACTTTTGCTCTCTTAATTTTTCCTGCGGGATACTTAAAAAAACTCTGTCAAATCCTAAAAAATGCTCATATTCCCCGGAAAAACTTTCAACTTTTACAAATCCTTCGACCCCGAAGGTGCCACGGATTCGTCCTGTTGCCAGCAAATCCATTATTAGTCTACAATTTCAAGCGAATAACGCTTTCCCGACTTTCCTGCACTTGCGCTCAGCAAGGTTCTGATCGACTTTGCGATTCTTCCCTGCTTTCCGATTACCTTGCCGATGTCGCCGGAGGCTACTTTAAGCTCGATGACAGTGCCCTTTTCGTTTTCGCTTTCCGATACCGTTACGGCGGAAGGATCGTCAACAAGGGATTTGGCAATGTATTCTATTAAATCTTTTTGCATTTTGTTTTCCTTTTCACTTCTTCAAGTGATTTTACACTTATAGAGTGAATTCTTTTTTGTTAAGTAAGCGTCTAACTGTGTCGGTTGGCTGTGCGCCTTTTCCCAACCAGTTTTTAACCTTATCGGCATCAAAAGAAATCTGCTTTTCTGCCGTTTCGATCGGATGATAAATGCCGACTTCATCGATGGTTTTGCCGTTTCGGGGCTCTCTGGCATCCTGAACAACAATTCGATAATAAGGGCGTTTTTTAGTTCCGAGTCTTTTAAGTCTGATCTTTACCACGTAAACCTCCCGGGATTAACCCAAAATTTCAATATAAACCCCGTACTTTAATGAAAACAGGGGTAAGAACGCATAATACTATAAAGAAAAGAATTAGTCAATAGGGAATTCCGCGGATTATGCTACTTCCTGATATCCACCAAATCGGCTCCATCTATCATGGTTTCGGTAAATTTTCCCATATTTTGCATTGTGAAAATAGCCCCTTCAAGCATCTTAAATAGAAGGGGACAGCCGCTTCCCTCGCCCAGCCTCATTTTCATACCGAGAACGGGCTCAAGACCAAGTTCCGCTGTGCATATTTTAGCCCCCTTTTCTTCCGACTTATGAGAAGCAAAAAGGTAATCTCTTACAAGAGGATTTAAGCTTATGGCGCAGAGGGCTGCAAGGCCGGAAATATAGCCGTCGATTACGGCAGGAAGTCCGCGGGCAGCAAGGCCTATGTAGCAGCCGCACATTGCAGCGATATCAAAGCCTCCGACCTTAGAAATACAGTCTACTGCATCCCCTTTTTTGGGAGCATTTATTTCGATTGCCTTTTTTACTGTCTTAATCTTAAGCTCATACATAGCCTGTGTTGTAGAAGCACCGCGCCCTACAGTCAGCTCAGGATCTGCCCCGCAAAGACCTGCAAGAACTGCGGCCGTTGTGGCGGTATTGCAAATTCCGAGTTCTCCTATTCCGGCAATATCGAAGCCCTCATCTGCTATTTTAAAGGCCGCCTCTATTCCGGTTTCAATCATGCGGATGCAGTCTTCGCGGCTCATCGCAGGGCCTTGAGCTATATTTGCGGTACCGCATTTTATCTTTTTGTTGATGACATCTTTCCGTTCACTCGTTTTTATCATCCCGACATCGTAAACCCTGATGCTGCTTCCTGCCCATTTAGAAATTGCTCCTAAGCCCGTCTTTCCGGTGTGCATAATCTCGGCAAGCAAGAAGGTGGTAATCTGGGGCTGGGAGGTAATTTTCTCCGCATAGACTCCGTTATCGGCACAAAAAACAGCCGTTATTTTTTTATCGATTTTTAGGTTGTCAAGCCCCTTGATTTTCGCAAGCCTGACCGTCATCTCTTCAAGCTCTCCCAAAGAGCCCGGCGGATGAGCAAGGCTGTCCCAAAAAAGCTTAGCCTTCTTCCCCTCTTCTTCCGAAACGGGTTTAATCGAATTCAGCGTATTTTCCAAAATATTCATAAAAGTACCTCTAAATAAGTTTTTAAGCCGATTTAATTTTTATTGACAAAAATGAGTAATTATACAACTCTACTTATAAAAGAATCTTAAACCGATTTTGCATAAGAATACATTCTTATCGTTTCAAATTCCTTAAAATGTTTATTTTCTTCTTATAGGTACATATACTAACGCAAAACGGAAGTATTTGTCAATATTTTATATAAACAATAATTTTCAAAAACACAGTCTTACCCCAGCCTATAATAAACAACTGTCAAAATTATTACGGCAAAGATTGCAGAAACCAAGCTTGTATAAAATATTTCTAAAGAGAAGATTTTTACGATTTCTTTTTTGGTGTAGGCCAAAGAGCGGTAAATCCGGATTTCGTTTTTTCTTTCTAAGACAGTAGTGTAAAAAATAGAAATTAAGGACAAGATTGAAACTGAGCATATCAGTATAAGTAAAATTCTTGAGAAGTCAAAAAAAGAAGCTATCTTGTTATAAGCTATACTTACTCGTTTTTGATGTACTTCGTTCACTCTTATTTTTTTATTTTCTTTAAAGGCATTTAAAAGTTCAGTATGCTTTTCTGCGCTTAGATCTGTTTTATATAGCTTAAGGCCGTGTTTGTACAAGCCGCCTTTTTTTATTTCAAAAAGATTTGTAAAGCCATCTATAAAATAAACCGTGTGAGTTTTTTCGCTTACTTTTGTACTGTCGATAAGACCGGTTATTTTAATCTTAGGCAAACGGTATTCTGCAACAAAGAAAAAAGCATTTTCAACCAGACTAAAAACATACTTATCATCAAGCTTGCCTGTATTAAATTGATCTTCCAATCTTTCCCCGCCGATTTTAAGCTCTTTAAGCAAGGCTATTGCACCCGATGAACTCATAAGAACTTCGTCAGCTTTTTTGGGGAAACGTCCGACGGTTATTATTTTCTTAAAATAATTGTTAGAGCTTATATCTTCCAGATTTGTATATGAAAGAACAGGCTTTCCTGCTTGAAGGCCTTCAATATAATTTGAACCTGCAATTTTTATTCTTGTATTATATGTATAGGAACAATGTTCAATATTAGGAAGCTCTTTGTATTGCATATTTAATTCTTCGACAAGAGTTTCATCACTTAGCTTTTCTTTTGCAACATCCAAAACACTTGTTTTGATACCTTCTTGAAGATAGATATCATGCATATAGTTCTTAAAATAATCCGATTCCATAAAAATTGAAAACAATATAGAAAGAAAAATAAGGCCTATGATTATTATATTCCTGATACTAGCCTTCGCCCGCCCTTTTAAATTTTTCAAAGGTAAGTATCGTGTATTTTTCTTATACGAGTTATTTTTTTTCGGCACACTCAATTTGCTTTTAATTGAATTTCCTGATTCTGCGTTTATATCCTTAGTTATATTTTCATCCTTGAGAATTTGTCCGTCTATTAAACTTATAATTCTGTCGCTGTACTCATAAGCGAGTTCTTTATCATGGGTTACAAAGATTACGAGTTTTTCTTTTGAGATATCTTTTAGAATATCCATTATATGGTGTGCATTTTTTTTATCCAAACTTGAAGTCGCTTCATCGGCCAAAATAATATCAACCTCTTTTGCAAGCATTCGGGCAATTGCAAGTCTTTGTCTTTGTCCGCCCGATAATTGTGTAGGTTTCTTTTTTGTAAACTCTCCTATGTTTAAACTTTTTAATATAGAAACGGAATGTTCTTTCCGTTTTTTTATACCGCCGGTAATACTATCAGTCATACCTGCAATAATATTATCTTCACTTGATAAATGGTTTATTAAATTAAAGTCTTGGAAGACAAAGGCAATTTTACTTTTTCTGAATTCGTTATAGTCTTCAACTTTTTTATTATTATAAAAAATCTCTCCGGAATCAAAACTACATAAACCGCCGATTATATTTAAAATTGTAGACTTTCCGCCTCCGCTTCTGCCTAAGATACTTACCAAGCCCTTATCGCCGAAAACAATGTTTAAATCTTTAAGAACCCTTTGCTCCAAACCGGCTCTAATCTTATATGACTTATTTATATTTTTTAATTCAAGCATAGTTCCTCCAAACTTTACCTTATAAGTTCATCGATATTAGTTTTTTTAAGCTCAGAGCTTATCGAAATTATAATTATCAAAATGATTATAAGAAACGCTGCAGAGAGCGAAAAAATATCAAAGTTAAAAAGGCTCTTTAAATTTACTATTCTGCTGCAATCCAATAAGTTAATAAAATACTCACCCAAAAATAAGCTGATTATCATAAAAAAGAAAACCGATGCAAGGCAGACAAAAAAAGAAATAATCAATCCTTCTTTGATAAACATCTTTTTTAATTCCTTTGTTGTATAACCCAATGAGCGGTAAATGCCGATATCCTTACGTTTAGCCGTAATTAAATTTTTTAAGCCGTTATATGCCGAAAGCACGGCAATAACACCGAGAATAATTAATGTAAAGATTATACTTAATTTATAACCGTAAATATCATCAAGATATGATTTTCTTTCCAGCGAAATATTATCGCTTCCCTTAAAAATGGACTTAAACAAAAGGTAATTAGTGTGCACCTTTTTTCTGGTATCTAAATTTTCATCTATAAATATATCGAAATATGTAAATTTATAAGTAGTTTCAGAAAGATAAATCTTACTTAGATATTTAGTAAATTCTTCTTCCAAAAAATAAATATTTTCATTTACATAGATCGAATCGGAGATTCCTTCTTCCCCTAAATAAAAAGGATAATTTAAATTAATTCCGATATTACGCATAAAGGCAACAAAACCGGACACATCCATATCTTCATTAAATTTCTTCATTTCAAAAAAAAGGCCTTCATCAAAATCAGAGATGTATCTTAAGTCGTCGATTATACCTACAATCTTTAAATCTTCATCGTAAAAGTCGGAGTCCTTTGGAACCTTCCCTGCAAATTTGCAAACGGCTTTATACGAAATAGGAAGTTCTTTTAAGCGGTTAAATAAATCGCCGGCGGAAATATTTTTAATATCAATAAGATTATCAAAAGTATAAAGCAGTTTAAGTGCATAAGCTTTGCTGAATAAAATCTCTTTAGGATTTTCAGGAAAGCGTCCTGCAATTATATCTTCCGAAAAGCTCGCCTTATTTTTTTCCTGCATCATATTTATAAAAACGGGTAATTTTTCTTTTTCGAGTCTTATACTTGAAGGCAAGCCTAGAGTTAAACCGTAAATTTTTTCTTTAAATTTTCCGTTATAGTCTTCAATGTTTTGAAGCAAGGCGTTTAAACTCATACCTGCACTGCTTAAAGTAATTTTATCGGCCTTGTACTTACCGTAAAGATATTGATCTATTCCATAACTTACAGCCTTAAATGAGCCGATCGAAAATATAAATATTCCTAAAATAATAACTAAAAGTTGTAGCGAATTAAAAAGCTTTAATTTTTCTGATAGAATATTTATATAAAACCTGTTTTTAAAACTTGAATCTTCCGGCTTAATTTTATTTTCCGCTCTGCGTTCAATTTGTGAATCGGATTCAGATTGAGTTTTTTCTTTTATAGATTTTAGTTTTTTATTATCGATAGTTAAAATTTCATCGGCGTATATCCTTGCCAATTCTTCATCATGGCTTACAAAGATAATTGTTTTGCCCTTAAAAACTTCTAAAATTAAATCGCAGATTTCAATCTTTGTTGTTTCGTCCAAACTTCCTGTAGGCTCATCACAAAGCAGGATATCGGTATTTCTTGCCAAAGCTCTTGCAATACTCGCCCGCTGTCTTTCGCCCGTAGAAAGCATAGAAGGTTTTTTATAAATATGTTCGGATAGGCCGACCTTTTTAAGTAAGTTAATTGCAAGCTCTTCTTTATTTTCTATACCGTTATGGAGAGCAATTACGATATTTTTTAATAAATTTTGATGCGGAATTAAATTACTGTCTTGAAAAATAAAGCTGATATTTTCCCGTCTAAATTTATCGTAGTCTTGAATCGCTTCACCCTTATACAAAACCTCGCCGGAATAGTTTTTGTCTATGCCTGCAATTATATTTAAAAGACTCGATTTTCCGCAGCCTGAGGGCCCCAAAATAAAACTTATTTTTCCCGAAGCAAAATTATGAGAAAGGTCATCCAAAACAATTTGTTTTTCATCTCCGATAGAATAGCTTTTAGTGATTGATTTTAATTTTATATCGTGCATACCTACATTTTAACATGGTATAGTTTGAGGTGTCAAGTTGATTTTTGGGTAATTTTGGTTATAAAACACGATAAAGCTGTACAAGGTCTTTTTTATTTTTTGTTATAATTTCAGTATCTAAAATTTGAAATCCGCTTTTTATATAAAAATTTATTGCCTTTTCTATTTTTTCGCATTCAATAAAAACAATTTTTCCGCTGGTCAAATTTAAAATATTTTTTACTTGCTTTAAAACAATATCCATTAAATCAGAACCATTAATTGATTTTGATTTTTTATTGAAATTTTTACTAAACTGAGCAATAAGAATCGCAGGTATTTTATAAGAATTAGAATCTTTATCATAATATCCAAAACGGCTAATAATTTTTATTTCTGACTTTGATAGAACCTCTTTTTTCAAAGTTAACATCTTTGTAGCTAATGTAAAATATCCTAAAATGTCGCATCCTTTTTTTGAAGAAACCACAAGATAGGTAGATGAGGTATTAAGTTTTGTTGATTGGACTGCTTTTTCTTTCAAGAATTCTTCAACATCTTTATTTGTTGAAGAAAACACATCCGACATAGATTTAAAAAAAATCTCCCCTCCTTCTGTTGCTAATAGATCAAATAATCTAATAATTTCAAAACTATTTTCTTTTTGCATTTATCAGTTCTATTAGGCGTTCTTGAGAAAGTGTTACAATATTGATATCTTTTAACGGCCTTTGGTTCTCTTGTTCTGAAAATAATTTTACAAAATTACCGGCTTCTTTTTTTGTTTTTATAACAAAAGATTTTGCCAAACTTGATGTAGCCATCTCTCACCTCCATACTATTTAATTATACTATATTTGAATAAAAAATTAAAGCCTCTTGGGATTTTATTGTCCGTAAAAATTAAAAGCACACTTAACCCAATAGTCCTTTAATTTCTTCGGGAGTTAGAGGGCGGTGTTTGCCGGGGGGAAGGTCTGATAGGTACACGCAGCCTATTCTGACGCGTGTAAGTTTTTTTATTTTGATATTAAAAAATTTTAAGACGCGGCGGATTTCGCGGTTTTTGCCTTCAATCAAAACTATGCGCATCTTGTTTTTGGCTAGGCGCTCAGCCGAGAGGGCCTTATAAAAAACGCCTTCAATGCGCACACCCCTTAAAAATTTTTGGAGAACCTCGTCGGGGTATTCAAAAACTGTTAAGACCTCATATTCTTTTTCGATTTCGGAAGAAGGGTGCTCAACCCTTGCAGAAAAATCTCCGTCGTTTGTAAAGATGATTGCCCCGCCCGAAAGCATATCCAAGCGGCCGATATTGTAAAGCCTTTCGGTGTAGATATCTTTTAAGAGGGAGGCAGCGATGGGTCTATCCTTCTCATCGGCAAGGGAACAAACATAGCCTTCAGGCTTGTTCAATAGAATATATCTTTTTTCGGCCTCGGGGAAAATTTGTTTTCCGTCAAAGCAGATTTTTTCCGTACCGGAAACCTTTGTGCCGAGCTCCGTTACAATCTTGCCGTCAACACTTACCCTTCCGTTTAGGATGAGGTTTTCCGAGGCTCGGCGCGAAGCGACTCCGCAGCGGGCTAAATAAACTTGAAGTCTTATTTCTTCCATAAAAATTAAAACACCTTATCGGGCAAGCTCGAATCTTTCTCTTTCGGTTTCATCCAGCTTCGGAAGATCAGCAATGCTGTTAAGCCTAAAAACTTTTAAGAACTCCTTTGTGGTGCCGAACATTGAGGGCTTGCCGGGAACATCCTTTTTGCCGACCTCTTTTATAAGGTCCTTTTCGGCAAGGAGGCGGATCATATTATCGGCGGAAACACCGCGGATAGCTTCAATTTCGGCCCTGGTTACCGGCTGGGAATAAGCAATTATCGAAAGGGTTTCCATGGCGGCACGGGAAAGGCGGCCCTCATTTTTTTTACCGTAGCGGTCTTTTAGGTGCTCCCACAATTCTTTTTTGGGCATTATCACCCAGCCGCCCATCATCTTAGCAAGCTCGATTCCGCTTTGAGGCGCAGCATAGGCTTCCTGCAGGGCCTTGATTGCATCGTTTACGATTTCGGGCGAGAGACCTGATATTTTACAAAGAGCCTCATCGGTTAAGGGGTCGCCTTCCAAATAGAGGATGGCCTCAACCAATGAGATTTCCTTTTCCAAATTATAATTCTGAACCATTATCCTGCTCCCACGGGCGTATTTTTATATCGCCGAACATTCTGTTTTGCCAGATACTCGCCATCTTAAATTTTACGGCTTCTAAAATTGCCATAAAAGCACAGACCACATCCATTAAATTGCCCTTACGCACAATCAAATCGGTAAACATACACTCACCCTTTTGATCCAAAAGTTCGTTCATGAGGGTAATCTTTTCGTTTACCGAAACTTCTTCGTAAAGGTCTAGGATGTGTTCGGCATTATAGTTCGACATAAGTTGTGAAAAGGTTTTTAAAAGATCCCAAGTATCGACCCGCTCCCAAAGTTCTTCTTCTCCAAAAGGAAGGGCGTGCTGAATTTTTTTTCTTTCAAAAAACCATTCCGCTTCGCTTTCTTTTTCTTCCATAAGTTCGGAAAGCTTTTTATATTTTTGATACTCGATGAGCTTATCGACCAGCTCTGAACGCGGGTCTTCAATGTCTTCATCATCAACCGAAACCTCAACCGGCAAAAGCATTCTGCTTTTTATATAAATTAAATTTGCGGCCATCGAATAAAAATCGACAAGGTTATCCAAATCGGGTTCAATTGCATAATCCAGATATTCCAGATATTGCTCGGTTATTTCTGCAATCGGAATATCGTAGATATTTACCTCGTTTTTGTTTATCAAAAAAAGCAGAAGGTCTAAGGGGCCTTCAAAATTATGCACCTTAAATTCCGTATTGGAATAGGTTGTTTCATGTGTATCAATCTGACTTAAAGCTTGTGTACTCATAATGCCGCTCCTCTTTTATTGTTCGGCATTTTAAAAAAAAACTTAAAAAAGACTGTCGTCTGCAGGAACACCAACTACTTCGGCTTTCTTTGTCTTTGAAGCAGCCGGTTTTTCTTCAAAATCATCATCTTCTTCTTTATTGCCTTTCGGAGAAGCTTCTTTTGAACTATCTTCTTTTTTAAGAGCTTCGACAGCCTTTTCTTGAGCTTCCTTTTGCTCCTTAGTTTTTTCTACAAAGCTTGAAACAAAGGGCCTGCCCGGGAAGAGCTTTTCTCTCAATTCTTTTTCGATTTTTTGAGTTATTTCTATATTATCTTCCAAGAATTTAACGGCATTGGGTCTTCCCTGTCCGATTTTATCGTCTCCGTAAGAATACCATGAGCCGCTCTTTCCGATTATCTCTTGTTTTACGGCAGAATCTAAAAGGCTTCCATAGGGACAAACCCCCTTCCCGAAAAGGATTTCCATTTCGACCTTTCTAAAAGGAGGAGCGACCTTGTTTTTTACAACCTTTACGCGGATCTTATTTCCCCATGCTTCATCTTCTCCCTTACTGAGAGTTTCAATCTTGCGTACATCCAATCGGACGGAGGCGTAAAATTTAAGGGCATTTCCGCCGGTAGTGGTTTCGGGGCTTCCGAACATAACGCCTATCTTCATTCGGATTTGGTTGATAAAGATTATCATACAGTTGGACTTGCCGATAATGGCGGTGAGCTTTCGCAAGGCCTGACTCATCAATCGGGCTTGTAAGCCCATGTGAGAGTCTCCCATTTCTCCGGCGATTTCTGCCTGAGGAGTTAGGGCGGCTACAGAGTCAATTACTATTATGTCAACCGCACCTGAGCGGACAAGACTTTCGGCTATTTCAAGAGCCTGCTCTCCCGTATCAGGCTGAGATACCCAAAGCTCATCAATGTTTACACCCAAGGCCTTAGCATATTGGGGATCGAGGGCATGCTCGGCATCGATAAAAGCAGCTATGCCTCCCTGCTTTTGGGCTTCGGCGACGGCATGAAGAGCTATGGTAGTCTTACCCGAAGATTCGGGGCCGAATATTTCGATAATTCTGCCTCGCGGATACCCGCCGATACCGAGAGCCTCATCCAAAAGAATGCTTCCCGAAGGAATTATCTCTATGTTTCCGATAGCGGAATTATTTCCTAACTTCATCAAGGAACCCTGCCCGAATTGTTTTTCAATTTGAAGACGGGCTGCCTCCAGAGCCTTTAACTTATCGTCCGGACTTGTAACCGCCGGTGTTTCAGTCTTTACTTTTGCCACAATGTTCTCCTATAAAAAATTTTTGAAGCAAATATCAATTTGCGAAAAAAGTTTTTTCAAGTAGTTTTGCTTTTGCAAAACTACATACAATAACATGATGTTTTGTACAAAACACAAAACTCGAAGGTAAACAGTGAGGCTGAATTTCTGCCGAACTGTTTATCGAATCTCCTATAAAAAATTTTCTCATTCTACTAATATTGTATAAATAAAAAAGATTTTTTCTCCCTTTTAAAAAAAATATAAAAAAGTTTTAATTTTTCTTGATCAAATACAGTTCAAAATTAAGAACTGCTAAAAGATTTGTTTATTATATAGAATTTTTAGGCAAAAAGCAAGAAGTCTTAAGCGTTTTAAGTCAACCAAAAAGCTCCGGCCCTCATAAGACAACCGGAGCTTTAAGCAAGGTAGTTTAATTTAGTTCATAGATATTTATAGATTTTACATTCGGTGTTCTTCCATCCTCCGATTTGGGAATCTTTATCTCACCTGCTCTAATCTTATTTAAGATTTCTTCTCTGCCCTTGACATTGGAATCAAAACCTATAATCTTCCAGTTATTGTTTGTCACAGGTTTAATAACACCCTTTGACACATCCTTAACATATTTTACTATCAAGTCTCTTATACGCCCTGCATCTTGCATCTCCATATAAGAATCATAGTAAACATCTTTATCGCTTATAAGGCCAAGTTTTGTCAAAGTGCCGAAACGGTAGTTATTTACAGCCAATTTATAGGTCTTTTTCGGATCGATGGGATTTCCTTTTATCCTTGCATTTTTAATCCTTTTTTCAGGTGCTTGAGAAATATCAATATCGTAGGTTATACCTTCAAACATATCGTAATTGTAGCCTCTGATATTGGGATTAAATGAAATTGTCACATCACCTTTTTTGGTAGTATTATAATAAGAAGCAGACCACTCCATGTATTTTAAAAGATTTTCACCGCTTATATTTACCCCCATCAAGGTGTTTGCATACTTATAAATGAAGGCTACATCTTTTTTCTTAAAAAGACCTGATTTCAAATTCATCTCAGACCTGAAGGCCGCGGCAGAAGAAACATCAGCCTTCGTATAATACAGCTGAACGGTATTTATAAGATCTATTAAGGCAGTATCCTCCAACTGGATGGTCGGCATGGTAGTAACCTTATCATCACCGGTAATATAATCGACGCGCTTTATAAAGTCCTCGGTTATATTACCTATTACCGTATTTGCATCACTTAAAGAAGTTTGATGAACAAATTTGAATTCTTCTTCCATCTGCTTATTAGATGGAACTTTTTTTGTTTCCCTATTCTCAGCCTTTACAGAAACAACCGTCCACTTATCCTTTTCTTTTTTGACCTTTACTTCTCCTACAGCCAAGGCCCATCCGTAGGCACCGGGTTCTATTATCCAGGTCTTATCCCCGTTCATACCATCCACTATACTTGCATATTTAGCGTGCTCATGCCCTCCGAAAATTATATCGAATTCCGGGATTTGCTTTGCAATTTCAATAACGCCTCCGTTAGAACCGTATTCGGCATTTCGGCCTAGGTGGAAGGCTCCTACCAAGACATCATACTGCCCCTTTAAAGAATCAACAGTGCGGCGCGCAGCATCCAAGGGTTCTTCAAAGCTTAAGCCCTTAAAGTGAGAAGGTGAAGAAGACTCCCACATCGGAATATGGGGCGGAATGAGTCCCACAACAGCAACCCTTACTCCTTCAATTTCCAATAATTGATAGGGCAGGACAAAAAAGCTCTTATCCTTTTCATTCCTGATATTTGCACTTAAGACTGCCCCATTAAAATTACGGATATTCCGTGCAAGAAATTCCTTTTCAAAATTGAATTCGTGGTTACCCAAAACCCAAATGTCATAGTTCATGTAGTTCATTGCCTGAACCATCGGGTGAGTTTCCAAGTCATTAAAAAGTTCGGCATTATTATCCTGAACGGTATCGCCTACATCAATGAGAACAGTGTTTGGATTTTCCTTTCTTAGCTCTTGGGCTAAGGTAAATGTTTTAGAAAAACCGGCACCCGGCACCTCTTCACAAACAGCATACTCAAACGGATAAAGCCTGCCGTGAACATCTCCGGTTACACCGAAGGTGAGGGTTACATTTTCCTTTCCCGCTTCACCCTTCCTAATTACCGCATGAGTTAACTTAACCTCATCCGACTGCTTGCCTGTTGCAAGCATTTCCCTCTTTGATCTTACACTGCTATCTTTTACACGGGTCTCCAAACACGAAGTAAAAGAAAAAATGACAAAGATGGAAATTAAAACACACATCAACCTTTTTTTTCATAGCATTCCTCCTACTATAAAATTTTTTTTTCGAGAAGTTTTGCTTTTGCAAAACTACATACAATTATGATAAACATAGAAACTTGCTTTTTAAGCCGGAATGTTTATCATATCCCGCTTCTTATTTACGTGGAAGCATTGCCGCAAAAAATGCCGTACAAGGAACGGAAGTGATTATACCCATGCTGCCTGCAAGCCCTTGTACAATATGTATTACAATTTTGGGGATATTTATAAATTGCCTTAAGCTCATACCATATCCCCATATCATCATTATCAGAGGTAAGGATGTCCCTGCAAAGGCCAAGATAAGAGTATTACTCATAGTTCCGGTTATATCTTTACCTACATTTAAGCCGGATTTAAATAATTTCTTTTTTTCGATTGAAGGATCTATTGTCAATATTTCGTGCATTGAAGAAGAGACGGACATGCTTACATCCATTACGGCCCCAAGAGAGGCTATCAAAATAGAAATAAAAAGAAGACCGTTTAATTTCAGATTATAGTCAGGAGCAATATTCAAAAGCTGTTCTCCGCCTTCCATATTCACACCGGAAAGATTTGCCGTATACGAAACTATTATCGAAATAAGCCCTGCTATGCTTATTCCGCAAATGGTTCCGAGTATTGCCGCATAGGTCTTGCGGGAAAAACCGCTTACCAAAATAAAACTTACGAAGGTTACTACTGAAACAAGTAAAATGGAAATAGGAATAGGAGCAAAGCCTGCAAATAAAGCAGGAACTAAAAGGCTCACAATAACGGTGCAGGTAAAGACCAAACCCAATAAGGACTTAAGACCTTGACGCTTCCCAAGGAAGATTAGGGAAAAAGAAAACCCCAAGGCTAAGATATAAATATGAGTATCCCGTTTTTGATTGTACAACCAAATGCTTTCTTTTTCGTCTTGAGTCCTGATTGTGAATACAGCCTTTAGATCCTTATAGGCCCTTGTATTATGCAGAGCACTTAAAGTATTGTAAGTCTCATAAACCTTATTTTTTTTACTGCCGTCCAGAATTTTTACTGAAATTTTTTGTATTCCGCGATAACGTCCGGCAACTATAGGATCCTCAGTAAGATCTTCTTCTAGGACATCTTGAACCACACCCAAAGCAAATTCTTGAGTAAACATAGGCCTTTGCCCTAAACCGGTCCGAATTTGAGGCATAAAGATAAGCAAAAAAATGGTAATCAAAAATATAACTACCGCAAAAATTCTATCACGCATACTCCAATAAAATTATACTATGAGTATATGCGCCTGTCAATGATGAATAGTTTATTTACACGGCTTACGCATGAATTCCTTAGCTAAATAAAACATTAAACCTAAATGAATCATCAAAAGTACAAAGCATTTTCTTCCTTTTCAGAGTTTTACCATTTTGATACATTTTTATTCGATTAAAGCAAATCCTCCTTAAAATTGCTATGTTTTCAGCAGTATTTTTTTCTCGAATTTGACATTCATCGTCTCTAAATATTACATCCAGCGACCAGTGTAAAGTGTTTTCTATTGTCCAATGTGTTCTTACAGCTGTTACAAACTCATTTATATCCTCTATGCTGCTAATAAAGTAACGCTTTTCACTGTATTGTTTGCCTTTGCACCTTACAGTGCTTTTGACCATTCCAAAACTCTTTAAATTTGCCCATTTATTCTTGTCTTCAAACCAGTTTAGATTATTTGAAAGAAAGTATTCTCTTTTTTCTTCTCTGCCATGCCCTATATCCAAGGTTTCAAATCTTAAAAGTGTGTTTTGAAAGTCTTTATCTTCTATAGAAAAATAATCTTTTACATCATTATACGCTGCCGGCTGATTTTCTTTTAGAGCCAATACATAATCACATTTTTTCTTTGTGATTTCTTTTGCTATTTCTTTTTGACACCCCATGGCATCTATAGTAATTATCGAGTGTTTTAGTTTTAAAAGGTTAAGGAGTTCAGGAATTGCTGTGATTTCATTCGATTTTTCAGCACATTTTATTTGTCCTAATACAACTCCCGCTTCGTGAGCGAATGCACTTACCAAATGAATACCTCTACTTTGTTCACTTGCACTTCCACGTAATGTTTTTCCGTCAATGTGAATGTATGAACCTGTTGGAATATTAAGGGATTGTTCAATCCACGAGATAAAAAGGCTTTGAAATTGTTTGGGATTAATCATCGCAAGGACTCTTCCTATGGTGTCGTGCGAAGGAACTCCATTTTCTAACAAGAGTCCTACCTCATTTCTTAGCCAATCCTTTTTTACTTCGGCAAATTCCCCTATTTCAAATACAGTTTGAACTCCGCTACAAACAGCACACAGTGCTATTACCAATATTTCGCTGATTAGATGTTTTACTTTGCCCGACTGACGATTATCATTAAGTTCGTTAAAATATTCTTTTAATGTTTTCATACTTTAAATATCGGCTATTTTTTTTCATGCGTAAGCCGTGAGTTTATTTAGCCTTCCAGTTTTTTCATTGCCTTTTTAGGCCAATCGGAGTCATTTAGAAGAGCCCGGCCTACCCCGATTAGATCGGCTTTTCCTTCAGCCAAAATATTTTCGGCAGCTTCGGGGCTTACGATTCCGCCTGTAAGAATTACAGGCACTTGAACCCTTTCTTTTACGGCCTGAGTTATACGGCTGAACCAGCCTTCTTCTTCAAGCTCAGGATTTGTGTAGCCGCAAAAGCCTCCCGAAATATCGAGTAAATCGACTCCGGCTTCCTTAAAAAGAAGACAGGCCTTAACGGAATCTTCAAGGGAACTGCCTCCCGAAATATAGTCGCAAGCCCCTAAACGGACTGCAATTAAAAAATCAGGGCCCGTTATCTTGTGGATTGATTCTATTATTTCTATATGAAGTCTTGTTCTTCCTTCAATGGAAGAGCCGTTATATTTATCTGTCCGTTTATTCATAATAGGAGAAAAAAACTGGTTTAGCAAATAGCCGTGAGCCGAATGTATTTCGACGCCGTCAAAATCTGCTTCTTTTGCACGCCTTGCAGCCTGAGCAAAATCGTTTATAACCTTATCTATATCTTTCTGGGTCATAGCACGAGGCAGCTCATAATCAGATGTTTTACGCGGAATCTTAATAGAACTTGAACTTAAAACATCGTATCCTGTTATTTTAGGTTTTGCAGCAGCACCTGCATGAGAAATCTGAGCTATCACTTTTGCTCCATTTTTGTGCAAAACGGAAACAAGCTCTTTAAAACCTTCAATTGTAGAATCATCCGAAATAGAAAGCTGTCCCGGACTGGCCTTACCTTCAGGACTTACATAAGAGTGTTCAGTTATAACAAGACCTATATAAGCCCCTCCGGTTTTTTCATCGTAATAATCGCAAAGGGTTCGGCTTACAATTCCGCCTTCATCAGCCTTTTCGGAAGCCATAGGAGGCATTACCAATTTTGTGTTAAGCTCGATATTTTTAATTTTAAAACTAGAAAACAATAAAGACATATCAAGGCCTCCATAAAAATCAGTGCTATTTAGTATTCTATCACAGTTTTCAAAGAATTGTAAGGCCCTTTATTCCGAACGCTGATAAAGAAGTGTAATAATCAGAAAAATAAGGCTTATGACAGGCAAACTGAAAACTATGAGAGATACATACCGCGGCGTTAAACAAACAAAAAACGCAATTTGCAGTTTAAAAATATATCTGAAAGTCTCCATTATAATATAAGACAAAAACGGACAAAGAGGCGAAAACAAAAAAAGCCTTTTATTTAATCTTCTACCCGGCAATACTCTAAAGCGCCAAGCCAATATAAGAACAAGCAAAGAGACAATCAATAATAAAAGAGGCTCAATCAAGCGGTATAAAACCTCGCTCAAATAGGCTTCTTTTTTTAGACCATATTTCTCCGATATCAAGCTAAAATAGTACAAATCGGATATCTTCATAGTCGATGGTCCGCTTACAGATTTTTCAATTAAAATAAAATCGGGCATGGTCATGGGAAGTAAAATGTTATGAAGATTTTCTCTTGGAAGTTCTCCGGCCAAAACCTTGGGGTAAACATTTTTTTCTTCAGAATATCTGTCAACCGAACAAATCTGAAGCATTAACCTGTTTTTTCCTTCATTGTCTACAACTTCTACAAGTTTTGCATAAGGAATCATTATAGACCATTTTTCGGCATTGGAGACTCCTAAGCGTGTATATACAACATTCATAAGATATATTTCATTACGCAAAGTTGAGCTTCCATGGGAGATGCCGTGTATTTTTATCTCGGAATATTCATAGGTTTGCTCTGCAAGCGTAAAACGTATATCGCCCCGCATTATAAAGTTAGGAATATTTTTAAGTTCATCGGTAAAAAAGACGTTTTTTTCAAGTTCAAGCCGGGATAGACTTAAAAAACGTTCGACCTCAGGATCTTTTTGGTCAGAATTCGAAGCGCGCATAGATGAATCAATTTGTAAGAATGAATAATAAGCCCTTATATAATCTCCACTTTGTAAAGCTTCATAGGCAGCCTTTTTACTTTTATATAAGGCAATAGAGGGAGCATCCTTATATGAAGCCAAACCTTTTTCAACTTCAGCCCAAGCTCGCACTGCAAGGTTTTCTGCATCAACTCTTAAAGGATCCTCATCCCGAAAAGCTTGAACTGCAAGCTTTGCATAATAGTGAGCTGTATAAAAATCAAATGAAAGAGCAGCACGTTCCGCTCTTTTTAAGGCAGCTTCGGCACTCATGTTGTTTATATTATCTTCTGTCTGAATAGTTTTACCTAAAACGGAGCCGGCCGTATCAATAGAATTTTTTTCTTTAGCAATCTTAATCTTTTCATTCAGCTTCATTGCCTCTTCCGACTGAGGCCATATGTTTAAAGCTCTCCCGATATGATCTCCCGCTTGATTGTAGTCGTTTCTTGTATAAGCTTCTTTTGCCAGCTTATTGTATTCTCTGTATGTGAGAGTTTGAGAAACAGAGCGGGATTGGCTTTCCATCAGGATAGGTTTAACCGCTTCAGCTAAAATAACGTATAAGGATAAAACTGCAAGAGAAAAAATAAAGAAATGCTGAAGAAAGCGGATCATATTGGGCGACCGTCTTTCCATTTTTGCAGGTCCGAATTTTCCAAAAATAATAGGATAAGCAAAGATCAATGCGGATGTATAGATAAAAGGAAAATAAAAAATAAACAATAATATCGATTCACGAATTTTCCATGAAAATAAAAACACCGGAAGTACGGTTTCTTTTATCGGTAAAAAAAATACATAAGCAAAGGAAGCCGGCAGACCAAGTAAAAAGTGAACAAAAAGGTAAGAAAAAAATCTTGAAATTTTATGCATCAATGTCCCCCTCGCTAAAGTCTCCTAAGGTATCGGGAATGAAGGTCTCGAACTCTTCCTTGATCTTATTTGCTTTCTTAGGCTTAATGGCTTTTGGTCCCTTAACTTTAAGCTTCTTTACTTTAGGTACCTTTACCTTTTGCTTTTTTATTTTTTTCGGCATTTTTTTTGCACGCCTTACAAGGAGCAATATCGTTGTATAAGTATAAAGCACTAAGGCTGAAAGACAAAACAAAATAGGCTGTATCCAAAATTTCGGAATTTCAAAAGGCAGCATATCGTCTATGCTCAGGATAAAATAATCAGTTCTTATATAACTGTAAGCGTATAGGATTAAAATCAGTAAAAAAGGAAGGAGGGTAAAATTAACTATCTTCCATTCCGTTATTGTTGTAAATACCCAAAGAGAAAATATAAGAAAAAAAATCGAACCTGAAAAAATAAGATAAGATATGTAAGAAATTTTATACTGTCCATATATATCATACACAAAGGGGCGAACTATGCTGCCGGCTGCCAGCACAAAGGCAGGCTGCTCTATAAAGGCTTCCATGTGCTTATCATCAATTAATACCTTTTCTTTTGAATTAAAGGCTTGATTTATTTTTTCTCCCTGAGAGTATACAAGCGGAATAATTAAAGCAAAAAACAGCGCAAAAGATATAATCAAGGCTAAAAAAGAAAGTCCGTAGTTTTCGGAATGCCGCATCATAAAAACATAGACTGCAAATATCGAAATAATGCAGGCTATGGGAAGTATCAGATAAAGGCAATGTAAAAAGGCAGAGAAAAATATGCCCGGTACACCTCCATACATCAAAGACTGCCAAATTCCAACCGATAAAGAAAAGGCTAAAACAGCTAAAACAAAATTCGAGATAAAAACTACAGGTACAAGCAGCCAATTTTTCATATAAGATTTATTTTATCACAAAATAGGCGATATAACAAGGTGCAAGTAACTCAAATACAAAATTACAGACAAACTTTCCGTTAACTTAACAGCCTCAGCGGCTCTTCTTTTTTATTACTTTTTTTACCCTTGATTTTTCCCCATCCTTCTTTTCGGCCGGCTTTTTTGCATCGCTAAGCTTCTTTGCCTTAGCCTTTGCTTTTTCCTTTCTGTTTTTTTCGATAAATTCTATGCACTTATCCAAGCCCTGCAAAAAGGGGCGCATTTCATCTTCAAAAACGACAACAGCATGGCGGTCAAAACCTAACCCCTCGGATGCCTTGCTTTCGACAACCTGTAAAAAAACGTCGCCCTTTGTATTTTCTTTAACATTAAAAAAGTAGGTCCGGTTTTCTGCCGAAACCTGAGTTGTAAAAAGTTCACCTCTAATTCCCATAATAATTCTCCTAAGGCTTATATCTCAAGCCTTTATGTTATCAAATCTCCCATAAAAACTTTTTTGTAGACTATGCACCCAGATCTGCACGCCTTACCATTCCACCCTGCCATTCAACCAAGTATTTTTCATCTTCAAGAGATAAGCCCTTTATATCGGCCATTATTCTGAATATTGGTTCCGTTCCCGAACCCCTCATCCATATAAATGCTATGGGCTCATCTTTCGAGTTATAAAATTGAATCTTAAGACCGCCCTTACCCGAAACGGAAAAGTCCTTTAAGTCTTGAGTCTGTTTTGTTCCATTATTTGAAAAACTGCGGTACCTTACAATACCGAATTTTTCTTTAAGCTCTTCCTTCTTTTGATTCCATTCTTCTTCAAATATCTTTTGATATCGGTCTTTTAAAATTGCATGATCCTCGGTACGGATTTTTAAAACAGCCCTCTCTTCTCCTGTAGGAGTTGTTGTATATTGAGGCAAGGTCTTTAAAATATCCGTCAATGTAAAATCAGGCTTATATTTATCCATTTGTTTTGACTTCTCACACCAAATATGGAATAAGCCCTTTTTCATAAACTCGGTTTTTATTAAAAGCAGCTTTAAAATTGCAAAAATCGTGTTTATAGGATCCCTTACCTTTGCAGGGTGCGTTATGTTTCCTCCGTTGGAACCCTCGCCCAAAATTCGGACATTGTACTTTTTCTCCCGCAGCTCAGCAGCAAGATTAACAACATTGGCCTCACCTACCTCAGCCCTAAAAACTTTAGCATCAAAATAGGCAGCAACTTCTTCAATCCTCAAAGAAGTGGGCCCATTTACGGCAACTGCCTGCCTTTTATTTCCTCTTCCGGAATAGAAAGAATCAGCCAACTCCGCAATTACTGAAAGAGTAAAAACTTCTTGTGCTTCAAGAGGTACAGCCTTATTAAGCTCCTCATTCCAATAGATAATATTTCCCCTGTCGCCGTCGCAGTCGGGCATATAACCCAAAAAACAGTTTTTATCCAATGGACTTGCATCCGGATCCAAGTGAAGATACTCCATCTTTTTTGCACAAAAACCCAGGTTAGCACCCTCAGGTAATATGCCGTGCAAAATATTTCCGGGTTCTTCGTTTATACCGATTAATGCTATTTCGTTATCCCTAAAAAACCGTCTGTCGATGGATGCAGCTCTTGCACTTCCGTTAAAATCGGCCACTATAGAAAAAAGATGACCTTCGTTTTTCGAAGCAGTAACCGCTTTTTTTAGCTTATCAAAAAATTTGTTTTGTATTTTGGGGTCAGCCGAATTTGTAATTACCGCCTTGGAATAATTATAATAAGCCTCCAAGGCTTCTTTTTTTACATAGACAGTCTGCATTCTTATATCTTGTAATTTTTTCAAATTATAATCATGCAGGAATTTTAAAGCTTCATCTTCGGCATTATCTGCTTTAAGACGCTCTTTAAACATGTTGATTAAGGTCTTTGCTTGATCTCCGTCAAGAACTCCCCCGGAGTCCAAGCCGAATTTAAGACCGTTATGTCCTATCGGATTATGGCTTGCAGAAATATAAGCAAAGGCGGCACCTATGGTTCTTGAATAGGCCATGATTTCCGGAGCTGCCGTACAGCCTACAACTTTTAAATTATAAGAAGTTGAAATAAGAGTTTTAATAAACACATCTTCAATAGCAGCACCTGTAGGACGGCTGTCCCGGCCAATTACTATCGTCTTTATTTTAGGAAAATTTATCCTTAAAAATTCTGCAAAGGCCAAGGCTGCATGGGATATTAATATTGAGTCCGCATATTTTATGTCAGGATTTCTATCTTCTTCTTTTCCTGAGTCGGCAAAAACCTTCCTCCATCCTGAAGCAGATAATATCATTTTTGATAATTCATTATTTATACTTATGCTGTTGTTTGTGTCTCTCAATTACAAATACCTCGTGTTTTACCTAAAAATTTTTTAAGTTATTTTTTCTCTCAATACAATCGTATCAACTTCTTCGATTTCTTGAAAATCTCTGGTCATCTTAGAAATATTCAGTTTCTTAGGAACATTTATAAAAAGAACAACCTTGGAATGTTCTTTAGACGATTTTGATGAGCGGACATTTGTAGATACAATGGATGCGGAGTATTCCGATAAAACATTGATTATCTCCGTCATGGGAGGTTTATTTCCGTGAAAATATATTTCCAATAATTTATTTTGCCTTGCAGGGAAAATTTTAAGTTCAAGCCTGTTCACCAGCGAGAGGGTCAGAAGGGATATAACCGTCATCACTATTCCGGCCGTATATAGTCCGCTTCCTATAGCCAAGCCTATACCTGCAATTACCCATATTGAAGCCGCTGTTGTGAGCCCCTTTACATTGGCTCCTATCTTTAAAATAGCACCGGCCCCCAAAAAACCCATGCCAGAAACAACTTGCGCTGCTATTCGGGCCGTATCGCCCTTACCGCTGACTTGAGGAAGCCAGATGGATATTATCATCATACCGCAGGCACCTACACAGATCAAAATATGAGTACGTAAACCGGCTACCTGCCTCTTCCCTGAGCGCTCCATACCTATACAACAACCGAGTAAAAAGCTTAAAAGCAAACGAATTATAATGATTTTGTCTGTTAAAACTCCGGCATCCATAAAACATCCTTGCAAAGGTCATTGTAGGTTTTGAAGTTTTGCCCTGAGGGGGACTTGAACCCCCATGCCGTGAAGCACTAGTACCTGAAACTAGCGTGTCTACCAATTCCACCATCGGGGCAAACAACGCTCTATTATAGCATAAATTAGGATAGCGTGTCAATTATGTTGGAAACTGCGTGTGAATAAACCGCAAGGGACGCAAAGGCCGCGAAGGAATTTTTAATAATAAATATTTTTATCCGGAAATTTTAGTATTTTTTTCAAATAAATCCTACAAATATAATGAGGAGGGTAAATGTGAAAAAATTAGGAGAAAACAAATGGTAAAAAGATTCGAAGAATTAACATTACAGGATGATTTTATGTTTTATAAGGTCATGCAAGATCCGAATTTTTGTAAAAGACTTATTGAAATCATACTATCAGACACAATAGGTAAAATTATCTATATTTCTGTTCAGCATAATATTAAAACCTATGAACAGGCAAAGTCAGTAAGGTTTGATGTTCTTGTGCAAACAGAAGATGGTAAATTTTATGATGTGGAAATGCAGGTAAGCAATGAAAGGAATATACCAAAAAGAATGAGGTTTTATCAAGCTGCTATTGATATTTCGTTTTTGGATAAGGGGAATTCTTATAACGCTTTAAACGACAGCTTTATAATTTTTATCTGCACCTTTGATGCTATAGGTAAAATATACCTGTTTATACATTTGAAAATATTTGCCTTGAAGATAAAAACACATCTTTACAAGACGGCACAAAAAAAGTTATAATAAATGCGAATGCCTTTGAAAATACTGAAGACAAAGATTTAAAGGACTTTTTAGAATATCTTAAAACAGGTAAAACAAATAATGAATTTACAAGGGGGATAGAAGAAATGATACAAACAGTAAAACAAAATGAACAGGCAAGGCAAGAATATAGGTTATTATCTACTTTTGAAATGGATATCAAGAACAATACAAAAAGGGAAACCGCTAGACTTATGAAAATGGAAAAACTGGATATATCTTTAATTAAGAAGGTTACAGGTCTTTCAGAATCCGAAATTGAAAAACTATAATTTTAATACGTTAGTTGACCCAAGCTTAAAATTATTGTATAGTCAAAACATGAACAAAGCATTAAAAAGATTACAAGAGAGGGGCTTTTTTCAGCAATGCACCGACTTGCAAGCCCTATCAGACAGGATGGACAAGGGGCCGATCAGTTTTTACATAGGAACAGATCCCACAGGACCCAGCTTACACATAGGACACATGGTTCCGATGTTTGCCTTAAAGCATTTATGCCGCGAGGGACACAAGGGCATAGTCTTGATAGGAGGAGGCACAGCCCGCATAGGCGACCCATCGGGCAAGACCGAGATGCGCAAAATGCTTCCGTATGATGAGCTCGATAAAAATGCTGCTTCGATTCAAAGGCAGCTTGAAAAATTTTTAGCCGAAGACTTCGCTCAAGTCCGGTTTGCCGACAATAAGGATTGGATTGCAGACTTAAATTACATCGACTTTTTACGCGATATAGGCTCTCATTTTTCGGTAAACAGGATGCTCAGCTTTGAGGCCTACAAAAAAAGAATGGAAACAGGCCTTTCCTTTTTGGAATTTAACTACCAGCTCTTACAAAGCTACGACTTTTTAATGCTCAATCAAAACTACAATGTAGAGCTCCAATTAGGAGGAGACGACCAATGGGGAAACATGGTTGCAGGAAGCGACCTTATCCGCAGAAAGGTATCTAAGGAAGTTTTTGCCCTCACCGTTCCTCTCATTACAAGGTCTGACGGCCAAAAGATGGGAAAGAGCGAAAAGGGAGCCCTCTTCTTGGATCCGGACATGGTTTCGCCCTACGACTTTTTCCAGTATTGGAGAAATGTTGCCGATGCCGATGTCGAAAAATTCATGCTTCTTTTTACCTTCCTATCTATAGAAGAAATAAAGACTATTTGTGCAGGAGACATAAACAAGGCTAAGGAAAGACTGGCCCTTGAAGTTACAGCCGTCATCCACGGAAAGGAAGAAGCCGAAAAAGCCTTGGAAGGCGCAAGGGCAGCTTTTTCGGGCGGCGGCAATAAAGAAGCCATGCCCACAGCAAATTTAAACCTTGCAAAATTAAACGAAGGAATCGGAGTGCTTGACCTCTTTGCCGAAGCAGGACTTGCCTCAACCAAGAGCGAGGCCCGCCGCCTTGTCGAACAGGGAGGAGCTTTTATAAACGAAGAAAAAATCTCCGACATCAAGGCTTTAATCGGAAAAGATAAACTCGATAAGGACAACGAAATGATTCTGCGTGCCGGAAAAAAACGCTTTATGAGGGTAATTTTCGGCTAAACCGGAAGTATATGTTTTAAAATAAACCTCATCAAAAATAATCTCTCAGTGAGTCTATCTCGCAGGCGGAAAGCTCTCGGTATTCCCCGCTTTTTAAGCTTTTATCCAAAACGATTGAGCCGACTGCAATGCGGCGCAGGTAACAAAGTTCGTTGCCTGCGCTCAAGCACATTTTTTTTACCTGATGAAATTTCCCCTCGGTTATATGCATTAAAAATCCGCTTCTATTGGAACCTGTTTTGTTTTCACATCTTTCAAATTTTGCAGGAAGACATCTGTAGCCGTTTTTTAGAACAATTCCATTTTCAAATTCTTCGCAGTAATTTTTAAATTCCTCGGCGGAGAGTTCGCGGCTTAGTTCCAAATAATAGGTCTTGACTGTTCCCGACTTGGGCGAAGTAATCTTATGGGTAATCTCCCCGTCATCGGTGATAATCAAAAGACCTTCGGTATCTATATCAAGCCGTCCAATGGGAAAAAGCTTCATCTTGTCAAAGGGAGCTTTTATATAATCCATTACGGTCTTATGCACGGGATCGCTTGTCGAGGTTACGCAGCCTTGCGGTTTATTAAACATAAGATAAACATTTGTTCTAAGCACAAGAGGTTCGCCGTCTATGGTTATTTTATTTAGCTCCGTATCCAAAATAAAAGAAGGAGAAACAATACGCACCCCGTCCACACAGCAGTTTTTTTTGCGTATCATTTTTTTTACATCGTTTCTGGAGCCGAGGCCGCTTAGGGCCAATATTCTGTCTAAACGGGTTTTCAAATTTTTTCAAAGCTCCTTAACTTGACCGCGAGGCTTCTCGATTTAAATCTTCACTTAAAATCGAATCGATAAAATTTTTTATGCCGTTTTTCCTATCCCTAAGAAGAGCGGTAATGCAGGGCCGGCCTATTAAAACCTCTTCAATCCCTAAAGATGAAGCTGCGATAAAATCATCTCTTTTTCGTAAGCCGCCGTCAGCCCAAACCTCTCCCGTATATTTCTTTATTTCCTTTAAATGGGCATGGGCAAAGGCAGCAACGCTTCCCCTATCGGTTTCGATACGTCCCCCGTGATTTGAAATTACGGCAATGTCGGGCTTAAGTTCTTTTATCACCTCGATATCATAAGAGGTAAAAACACCCTTAACGGCAAAAGGGAGCTTTGCATATTTTTTTAAGGCAGTCAAATCTTTTGCAGTCTTTTTTTCAAGATGAACAAGATTCCGCATAGTTACTATGTTATAGGCATCCGTGTCTACCCCGATAATTTCCGCAACCTCTTTTGAGGCTTCAATCCTTTCAAAAAGCTTCATTTGCGGGTAGGGTTTTAAAAAGACGGCACCCTTCTTTTTTGCATTTTTTAAAACTCCAATGCCTGAAAAAAGTTTTAAATCGGGATAGCCGTCTCCTATGCTCAAAGCCAAGCCGGCCTTAACCGAAGCTTCGATAAGATCAAAATAAAACTGCCTTTCGTCCTCATAGCCGATATTTTCTACAGCTCCCGTAATCGGAGCAAGCCGCAGCCTCGGCAGAGGATGGGATTGAGAGGTATAATAGCTTTTCCAGTCGGCACAGTTTAAAATAAAGTTAGAGCTCTCAAAGACTCCGCCCATTCCGGGAAGCTCTCCTATACAGCCTCTGCCGTCACAGATCTTACATAATCGGCACTTATATTTTTTGTTTATACTCATTTTTTTTCTCATTTTACTTTTGCAGATAAAACTAAAAGTTTTTCTTTAATATAAATCTCGGCTTGAACTTTTTTTGCATTACCCGATTCATGTTGAGCAGAAAACCTAAGCTCTCCTCCCGTATAAATACCGGACTGAAGCGAGGACGATAATTTACCGCCCTTGTCATCCAAAAAGATAAAATTTACTCTTACCAAGGCCCCGTCTTTTTCTTGGCTTTCTTTTAAGTTTTCTAAAAATTTAGAATTTTCACTCAAATGTAAATTTGCCAAAACTCTGTCTTGATAAATAAGGGATTTTAATTCCGTTTTTATTCCATAAATTTTCCCCCTATTTCTATCGGAGCGGGTAATAAAAAAAGCAATGTTGATACTTACCAGAACAACTATAACAAAAAATACTGATCTTAAGCCCCTGTTTTCCGTCACACTTTTTATAAAGCTTCTTCTTTTTACAAAATCCGGATCGTGCAGCTGTCTGACCTTTTCGGATGCATTTTTTATTCTATCTTCCCTATTATAGCGTGTAAAAACTTCACGCGAAGAAGAATTCCTTTTTTCAAACAGATCATCATCACTCATTATTTATCACCGATAATTTTATCGGCCCTCCACCATACGATTAAGGCCTTATCATCTCTGGCAAGAAGGGCCGAGATAATTCCTTTGGAAGAAACATGGAAGGTATTATAAAACATTTCTCCGCTTGAAACAATCAAATCTTTTTTATATTTTTTGTGGGATTTTAAATTCATAATCTCAAGAGCATAGCCTTTACTTGTCGGAGTCAACAAATAGCACCAGCCTTTTTCGGTAATGCCTATCATCTCATAAACTTTTTTAAAAGTAATATTTTCGTTTCCCGATACTTCAGTTCCCTCATAGGCATCTATATCCGTTTTTTTATCATACTTACCGGTTTTAATATTTAAAAAATACAAACAGCTCTTATCGTAACTTACTCCAAGGTTCGCCTTAGTTGCTGCATCCTTTTCTTCAAGATAGTAATCAATCTTGATATATAAATAAAGATCATCAAAATCCGGAATTATCTTATCGATTGAAGAAAATATTTTAACGGAACCTTCATAGGGATTCGGTATCGCATTAAAAAATATAGGTATCTTATATAAAAGATCTCCCATGCGGTTATACCAATAAATTTTTAAACTCGTCTGTGTCCGGCAAACGACTATTATATCGTTGGAAGAATTTGTATGTATTCCTTCGATAGAAGGAAACGGTGTCCCGCCGAAACCTTCCTGCCCCAGGTAGTCTATAAAATTGCCGTTTTCGTCGAAATGCAGGATTATATCCCTTAGGGCCAAATTCTCCTCATGATCGTACTCGATCCTTTCATCTAAAACCGAATCTACAACAAAGAGTTCCTTAGAAGAGCTTACGGTCAAAAGAGCAGGATGGTTAAAGGGATATTTTACGGATCCCCTTGTAGTCGCCTTAACATCCTGAGGATTATTCTGCATAAAGGAAGGTTCCATATTTGACTCGGGATTATAAAAAAATGTAAGCAAATCGCCGAATGAAGAGAGTTTTAAAATTTTTTGCCCGCCGGAATTTACAATATAGAATATACCTTCCTTCATTAAAATCTGAGTATCGGGGCGTGAGTAGGTACTGTTCAAATTAAAAAGATTTAGCTCATTTTCAAAAAGTCCGTAATTAAGGGTAAACTTTTCTTCTCTTTCAAGCTCTAAAGGAGTTTCGCGTCTACAGCCGAATAAAAGGCCGATAAAAACTACAAGCAATATTTTTTTTATATTTTTCATCTTAAATTTAAACCTCTAAATTTGTAAACTCATTTTGGAATACTCTCCGATGTAACCGCTTCTCATTCTTTGTGCACTTCTTCTGCTGATCGGAAAATAATTTTTAAATTTCCATGAAAGGACGAAGGCCAAAAGATTTTTTTCTAAAATTTCGTTTAAGGGCCGAATATCATCCTTATCGGAAACACAGCAGAGGGCTCCGCTTTCATTTATCAACACGCAAGAACGGTTTTTCAAGGCATCTACAATTTCGCCGCTCATCTCTTCAGCCCGGCTTTCAAAAAACGGAAACAAAAAGATGTTTTCTCCGGCAATCTGAGCAAAATCATCTAAAAAAGCGGGGATGCAGTTATCTATGTTCATTTTTTTTGAAACAAAAAAAGCGGAAGGCATGGAGCTTTGCTCTATAAAGTTAATATCGGGATATGTATCGTATATACGCCTATGCAAATCGGCTTGAAAATCAAAAAGGCCTTCCGTTATATTTCCGGATTTTATATCCATCTTGCAAATTGTAATATTGGTAGTTTTATCGTAAACGGTGCATGAGTCTCCTTCACGGCAGCTTGCATAAAAATTAATCAAGGGCTGCAAGGTCTTTTTTTCATACCGGCGGTAAGCAAGGGCCAGGGCTGGAACTTCAGCAAAAATCAAATTACGGCAAAGTTCTTCCAAAGCCTCAGCTTGCTTAAAAGCTTCATCTGCATCAGCACCAAAACAGACCGCCCCATGTTGAGCCATTATTATTGCTCCGGCCGGCCTAGTTAAACATTTTACGGTGTTACGGGCGATTTTTTTTGTACCCGAAGAAGCATACTTCGCAACAGGTACGGATTCCCCCAAAATAGAGCTTAACGCCTTGTCCTCCACAGGTATGGAAGAAAAACAGCCCGAAACGGCAGAGGCAAATTTTTGATGTGTATGGATTATAAATTTTATATTTTGATCGGCTTTATAAAGACCTGCATGAACATAGCGTTCAGAAGAAGGCTTGATAGGCCCTGAGCTTTCAGGCCTGTTTATTTTAAGAACAACTATGTGTTCGGGCTTTAAGTCTTCATAAGCATAGCCGGAAGGAGTGATAGCAAAAGTATCGGCATCAATACGGACACTTACATTTCCCCATGTACGTACCGTCAAACCGGACGTTAAAAGCCTTTTTCCCGTCTCTATTATAACACTTTTTGCTTTATCAAGGGTCATTCGCTCTAGCTTACAACCTCGTTTATTTCTCTCAATATAGCATTGAAATCTATAGGCTTCCTAAAGAAGGAATCTGCCCCCAGATCTTTCATTTGCTTTTCTAAGGTATCGTCGTCCAATCCGGTTATAACGATTATATAAGGCTGACCGAAGAAGGGGTCTGTCTTTATTTTTTTGCATATTTCCTTACCGTTGACTCCGGGAAGGTCTATATCCAAAATAACAAATCCGGGTTTATGTTTTACAAGCTGGGTCCCTGCATCAAAGCCGTCGAAGGACTTGTATACAGTCAAATTAGGAAGGTTTTTATTAAAAAATGAAGCGACAGCCTCATTTAAAACAACGTCATCATCTATAATTATGATGGAATTCCAATGAGCATCATCCAACGAATCTTGCAACTCAGGAGGAATCTTCATTCCTCTTTCTTTTATAAAGAGGAGCAAGTCTTCATAATATACCCTATATTGTCCGCCCGGCGTATTAAAAGCTTTTAAATAACCGTTTCTAATCCAGTTAATGGCAGTCTGATTTACAACTCCGCATATATTTGCAACCTCAAGGGCGGAGTACATTTTAACTCGTCTTCTATTTTCGCTTTTACCCATAGTATAACAATGAAACAAACCTTAAAAAGAGTCGGTAATGTTTTCAATTCCCTCCAAACATATATTTACAGTGCTAACGGAAAAACCCAGTCTATACATTTTTTGCATCAACCGAGGTTTATCCAATCCATTTATCAGCTGTTTTTCCAAAGCTTTTCGGCAAAGTTCTTCTTCTGAATGCTCCGAAAAAAACTCATTAAGCACATCCTCAACAATTTTAAAGCTCACTCCTCTTAGGGCCAGCTCGGAGGCCAATCTATTACGGCCTTCTTTTTTACTGATAACTCTGGTGTTAAGCCAAGCTACGGCAAACCGCCTGTCATCAAGTAAACCTTTTCCCGTAAGGTAATCGAGTGCCGGATTAATTTCAGAGGCTAAAAAGCCTTTTTTTCTGAGCTTCAAATCCAACTGAAACCGGGAATGTTCAGCTCTGTACAAATAGGCTGCAGCGGCACACTCAGCCTCATAAATTCTTACCGCATTAAGAAGAGCATCAAGCGACTCTTCACTTATAGGGCAACCGCATTCACCAACAAGACCGTCAAAGTCATCTTCATCAAAATAATTAGGCCTTGTTACGAAAGACACTCCTTCAGAATTGATGATTTTCACCAAATCCGAAGAAGTGCTGCATATATCCGCAATAGAAAAAGGATTAACGCTTGCTGAACTGGAATCTTCGTCTTGCACCGCGCTGACCGAATTTTTTTCGTTCAACCATTCGTGAGTCACGTGTAAGCAAGCCGTTAGCCTTTAGGGATGCATGATTTGATGCATCTACCTGAGCTAAAGCTCTTGCAATTCCGTGAGAGCACGCACCGGCTTGGCCTGTAAGACCTCCGCCTCGTACAGTGATGATAATATCATACTTAGATTCACCCGCAGTAACCATTAAGGGTTCTTTTGCTTTTTGGATTTGTTCCGGAGTAGCAAAGTATTCGTTAATGTCTTTATCATTGATCATTAACTTACCTTTACCATCCCGAATGTATACTCGCGCCACTGAAGTTTTTCGTCGGCCTGTTCCCATTCCAATATTTTTCACTTTACTCTCCTTATACTTCAACCGCTATGGGGTTCTGTGCTTGGTGAGGATGTTCGGGGCCTGCATAGACCTTAACATTCGTTAAAAGCTTTCTTCCAAGGGGGCCCTTAGGAAGCATACCTTTAATTGCAATCATCAAGGGCTCAGCCGGTTTTTTAGCGATTAAACCGCTAAAGTTGATGGACTTTAAGCCGCCTACATAACCGGAGTGAGTATAGTACATCTTATCCTTAGCCTTATTTCCTGTTACGGCTACTTTTTCGGCATTAATAATAACGACATAATCACCGATTTCCTGATGAGGTGCAAAACCTACCTTGTGCTTTCCTCTCAGCATAGCTGCAGTCTTAGCAGCAACGCGGCCAAGCGGCTTCCCGGCGGCATCAATAACGTACCAAGAGCGCGGCGCTTCATGTTCTTTTAAAAAAATAGTTTTCATTTAATGTATACCTTCTACAAACAATATATGCAGATAATGTGGGTTCTGATATTATAACTAAATATAGAATAAGTGTCAATAACTTAATGCAATGACAATTACTCGGCTTTATTTTCGGCAGCCTTCATAGCTGCTTCTTCTTTTCTTGCGTCTTGCTTGTCTTTAATATCGGCAATTCCGATAAATACGGAAATAAGGCCGACAAAGGCTGCAAAAATAGGTAAACCGCCTCTTAAAAATAAGAGAATATCCTGTCCCCAAGCCAAGCCCATGGGGAGGGCTGCAATAACCGTAAAAGCGATTAAAACAATACCAATAATAAGTGCTAGCATTTAAAGCCTCCTAATTCTTTTTAATTATTACATATTTAAGCACTTTCGTCAACTAGAGACAAAAAATCAAAACATGGAATAAAGAAACTTGACATATTGATTCTACGGGTTTAAAATATATGTATTAAAATTGTAAAAGGAGAAAAAAATGTCAAATAGTACAAAATCAATAGGTTCAAAAAGAAGAAGTCTTATTCTTAAAATCGGGGGAATTTTTTTTATATCCTTGCTTGTTGCTATAGGAGTTTTAACCGGAATCAGTGTTTATTCGGTCAAATCAACATCTCAAAGTGCAGTTTACAGCAGTGTAATTCATCAACTCGATGGAGACTTGGCAATAATAGAGGCCTATCTTGAAGCAGTTTACGGTAATTTACGTATCAAGGACTCTGTTCTAACAGGAACAAAAAAAACTGTCGATCACGAAATAATAGATATGCTTTCAAAAAAGCTGGGAGCCGAAATTACAATCTTTGCTTATGAAAATAATGAATTCAAACGTATCATTACGACAATTTTTGATGAAACAGGAAGAAGAGCTTTAGGAACAACGCTTAGTCACTCAGAGGCCTATGAAGCAATATCTCGAAGCAAAGAATATAGCGGAAATGCTCTAATCTTAAATAAAGCCTTTATCACAAAATATAAGCCTATAGTTCGGGACGGTAAGATACAATTTGTCCTTTTCTGTGGGACAGAAATTACCGACATCAATAGCGAAATAAGCTCGAAACTTCATTATGCTGTTATCTATACTCTGATAGGCTCAGGTGCTATTTTAGTTACTGTAATACTTATAACCATAAGCCTCCTTCAAGGTCTAATAGTAAGGCCCATCTTAAAAGTTGTTTCAGTATTTAAGCAGGTTGGAGAAGGCGACCTAACTGTCTCCATTCCTCTAATCGGAAATGATGAAATAACGGCTCTGTCGTCCCACTTTAACCAGACAATAGGAAAAATGAGTTCTGCACTCCGCTCTGTACATAATAGTGCCGAAAAAATGGTTCAAACAGGCAGCGAACTTGCAGGAAACATGACCGAAACGGCGAGCGCAATCCATCAAATAAGTGCAAACATAGACGGCGTTAAGCAGCAAACTATAAATCAATCGGCAAGCGTTACGGAAAGCGTTTCAACTGTAGAGCAAATTATCCATACAATCAAACAACTAAATGACAGCATTGAAAATCAGGCAGCCAGCGTCAGCGAATCTTCTGCATCGATAGAAGAAATGGCGGCAAATATTTCTTCTATAACCAAAACACTGGCTAAAACTGATGAAATAGTTAAAAATCTTACAGAGGCCACCGCTGACGGACAAGAAACCATTATACAATCCAACAATCTTTCTCAAAAAATAATAGAAGAATCGGGAAGTCTTTTTGAAGCCTCAAGCGTTATACAGCATATTGCAAGCCAAACAAACCTCTTAGCCATGAATGCGGCAATTGAGGCCGCTCACGCAGGAGAGGCCGGAAAGGGCTTTGCTGTTGTTGCAGATGAAATCAGAAAACTAGCAGAAGAGTCAAGTTCACAGGGTAAAGCAATCACCTCAACTCTAAAAAATTTATCAAATGAAATAGAAATGCTTTCAACTTCATCAAGAACCGTAGAAGATAAATTCAATATTATCTTTAATCTTGCAGAAAATGTAAAAGAAATGAGCAATACCATAATGTCCGCAATGCTGGAACAAGAAAACGGAAGCAAGGAAATTCTAACCGCAATACGGAATATTAATTCGGTAACGGAGAAAGTAAAGGGAGGCTCAGCCGAAATGATCTTAGGCGGAGAAGGCATTGCCGACGAAATGCGGAAACTTGAAAACATGACACGAATGATAAATGACAGTATAAACGAGATGGCATCAGGAGCAACCCAAATAAGCAGGGCTGTAGAAGAAGTTAACGATATAACTCAAAAAAATAAGCAAAATATTGAAGTATTAGCGGGAGAAGTCAACAAATTCAAAATATAAATTGTAAAAAGCAATAAATAATGAGGTAACAGCTTGAACAAATCCTAATATCCGTATAGATTGTCTTCTCTGAAATGACACAAAGATATTTAGGAGCATATCATGAAAGAGAAAAATCAAAAGACAAAGGGATTATCAATCCGGACAAAATTTATCATAGCTTTTACCTCTGCAATTATTGCAATAATACTTTCAATTTGCACGATAATAGGAATACAGGTATATAAAGCAGGCATCAATCAATTTGAGCAGATCATATCGCAACAAGCATCAATTGTTCAGCAAATGTTTGAACTTTTTACAAAAAACAATAAAAACATAGTTACAACTTTAAGTGAAAATCCTAAAATAAAAAATTTAAGAGATAACCTTAGAAACTATAGCTTTGATAAAACAAAGGCACCGGATCCTGAATTATATGATACGGTTTTACAAGAAGAAATAAATTCAATCCTAAAAAATGCTTCAAAGAATTTTCCGGAATTTGATGAAGTTTATTTGGGAACAAAATGGGGTGGGGACTCTACATCAGGAAACGGAGAAGATCCGGGGTATGACCCTCGAACCCGTTCATGGTTTGTTAAAGCCAAAAGTAATCAGGAAAAAGTCATAATTACCCCGGCCTACATTTCCACCAGCGGTAAGGCGGTAATAACCTTTACTAAGGCAATTAAATCTCCCAAAAATGAATTTGTCGGAGCCTTAGGTATAGATATAAGTCTTGATGAATTAACCGGTTTTGTAAATAATATCAAAATAGGAAACACCGGTTATGCAATGCTTATCCAAGATGACGGCATAATTCTAGCAGATCCTGCCCACCCCGAAGTAAATAATAAAAAACTGGAAGACTCGGGAATTCCGGCTTTTAGTATGTTCAAAGAAATGATGGAAGGTTCCATAAAATTAAAGATAGACGGAAAAAACTGGAATGTAAGAATTTTTCATATCGATGAGCTTAACTGGAAGCTGGTTACACTTGTAGAAAGGTATGAGGTAGTTTCTACTTTTGACAAAATCATTCAAAATATGATAGCAATAGGTGCAGGCTTAATTATTCTTTGCCTAATAGGTGTTTTCATTTTTTCAAAACGGCTTTTAGCCTTTTTTAAAAAAATAGGACAAATACTGGAAAAGATTTCTAAAGGAGATCTCTCAGATAGGCTTACATACAAAAAAAGAGATGAGCTGGGCCGGCTGGTAAATTATTTTAATTCCTCTTTGGATAATATAAGCCGCATGATCAGCTCTCTCAGAAAAGAGGCTGATTCAATGAACCAAATAGGAACAGTTCTTTCTACAAATATGACAGAAACTGCAAGTGCAGTAAAAGAAATAAGCAGCAATGTAGAAAATGTCCGTGAACAAATTTATACACAGTCCGCAAGCCGCAATAAAACGGCTGAGACCATAGAACAAATAATCAAAACAATAAAGGTTTTAAATGAAAGTATCGAGGTGCAAAATTCAAGCATAGGCCGATCTTCTTCATCGATTGAAGAAATGGTAGCAAATATACATTCAATAAGTCAAATACTTGATAAAAACAACAGTTTAATAAAAGATTTACACGAAAAAACTCAAAAAGGAAAAGAAGGTGCAAGAACAGCAAACTCAGTTGTTACAAAAATAGCCGAAAAGTCCGATTCGCTTGTTGAAGCCAGCTTGGTTATCCAAAACATTGCAAGTCAGACCAATCTTTTAGCTATGAATGCCGCTATAGAAGCAGCCCATGCAGGGGAAAGCGGCAAAGGCTTTGCTGTAGTTGCCGACGAAATAAGAAAATTGGCAGAAGAATCAAATGCTCAAGGAAAGCAGATAGGTACGGTTTTAAAAGAATCTATAGAAATAATAAACAACCTTATCATTGCCGGCAGCGGGGCAGAGAAAAATTTTGATGAAGTCTATGAGCTTACCACAAACATTTCCAATCAAGAAGATGTTATAAATCAGGCCATGAAAGAACAATCTATGGGAAGCACCGAAATTCTTGAAGCTATAAGAGACATAACGGATGTTACCGAAAAAGTTAAAAACGGCTCAGCAGAAATGCTTGCAGGAAGCGAAAATGTTGCAAAAGAAATGTCCAAACTGGAAGAGTTGGGCAATATTATCAGCAACAGCGTAAATGAAATGGCAGCAGGATCGGCACAGATAAATAATGCCGTACAAGAAGTAAATCTGATTACACAAAAAAATAAAAACAGCATTCAAAATCTTGTAGACGAGGTACAAAAGTTTAAAATTTAAATATATAATCTTGCATTATTTACAATATGGGTGTAAACTATTTATAAGACATAATCTAAAGTGTATTTTTTAGGAGGAAAAATGAACGATAAAGAATTAGTTGTTGCAAAGCCTGCTGCAAAAAAAGAATTAGTTATGCGGGATGGTGTATCGGAAGATAGGATATTTTCTATTGGAAAAAAACTCCTTATCCTTTTTGCTGCAATCGTTGTTATTTCCGTATCTACTCAGGGAATAATAGGGGCCCTTATGGCAAGAAAAGCAATTCTTCAAAAAATAGAGATACATTTAACCGATAAGGCTACAGATACCGCCGGCATTATAGATTCGATGGTGTATTCTTTTTTGAATTTTGTATCAAGTGCATCCAGGGCCTCGGAGCTAAGAAATGTTGATATTCCATATTCCGAAAAAATAGCCTACTTAAAAAAAGAAGCGGCTTTTAATCCTAGAATATCCGAATTTTCAATAACGGATATAAACGGAAACTGTCACACACTTGACGGACGGGTATTTAATGTAAATGATCGTGAATGGTTTAAAAGAGCTTTAGCAGGAGAACAATTCGTATCGGAGCCGTATAAGTCAAGAACTGACGGAAGTCTTGTAAATACTCTTTCTGTTCCCGTATATGATTATGATAATAAAATAATAGGAGTACTTGCAGCAGATACTCCGGGCACAGAGCTTTCGGACGACATAGATCACATTACAGTCGGAAGAAGCGGCTACTGTTTTATATTGGGCAAAACCGGTAATGCCGTAGCCCACCGCAACAGAGACTTAGTAATCAATCAAGACAATTTCCAAGAAAACGCAAAAACAAATCCGGCATTAGTGTCAATTGCAAACTTTGCAAAACAAGCCATGCAGTCAAAAAAAACCTCCATCGGTTATTATACTTTTAATGGAGAAGAAAATATCGGATCCTATGCTATTATGCAGTCAACAGGCTGGATGGTAGTAATAAGGGCGCCGGTTGACGACTTTATGGACACCGTAAAAAGCCTTCAATATCTTATGGTTGTAACGGGCTTTACACTCTTGGGTGTAGCCTTAGTATCGACATTTATTGTAACACGCCGAATGATCCTGCCTCTGCAAAAAGTTGTTTTGGCTTTAAAAGATATTGCCCAAGGCGAAGGAGATCTCACAGTTCGGCTTCCCGTTGCAAGCAATGATGAGGTTACTTTGCTGTCAAGATATTTTAACCAGACTATCGAAAAGATAGGCAATTCGATAAAATCTGTAGGAACAAATACAAACACCATGCAGTTTATAGGAGATGAACTTGCAAGTAATATGACCCAAACTGCAAGTGCCGTAGAAGAGATTAACTCAAATATCGACAACATAAAAGAGCAGGCTCTAACTCAGGCAGCAAGCGTAACCGAAACGGCAGCAACGGTTGAGCAGATCATCCGTACAATAAAACAGCTTAACAACAGCATCGAGACACAGGCAGCAAGCGTTGCCGAATCCTCTTCATCCATTGAACAAATGGTTGCAAATATTGCATCGATTACACAAACATTGGGTAAGAGCGATAACATTATAAGAGAGCTGGCAGATGCTACAGCAGAAGGAAAAGGCAAGGTTTCTACGGCAAGTGAAGTAACCCAAAAAATAGCTGAAGAATCGGGAAGTTTGATGGAAGCCTCCAATGTTATACAGCATATTGCAAGCCAAACAAACCTCTTGGCGATGAATGCGGCAATTGAAGCAGCCCATGCAGGAGAAGCCGGAAAAGGCTTTGCAGTAGTAGCTGACGAAATAAGGAAGCTTGCAGAAGAATCAAGTGCGCAAGGAAAAACCATTACATCTACCCTTAAAAATCTTTCAGGTGAGATAGACCTATTGGCTGAATCAGCTAAAACCGTTGAAGGAAAATTTAACTCAATTTTTACTCTTGCAGAAAATGTAAAAGAGATGAGTAACAGCATTATGGAGGCAATGAGTGAACAAGAAAACGGCAGCAAAGAAGTCTTAACCGCTATACGGAATATTAACACCGTAACGCAGGAGGTCAAACAAGGCTCATCCGAAATGCTTAAAGGAGGAGAAGGTATAGCCCAGGAAATGAGCAAACTTGATGAGCTTACCAGGACAATTACAAACCGGATGAATGAAATGGCATCAGGAGCATTGCAAATAAATCATGCCGTCCAAGAGGTTCAAGGTATAACTCAAAAGAATAAAGAAAGCATAGAAGGCTTGGCTGGTGAGGTAATGAAATTCAAGGTTTAGCATAAAATCATCAAGCAATAAAGTTATAAGTTTGACCCATCCTTAAAAATTTAAGGATGGGTATTTTTTAAAGTCTATTTTCCCGGAAGGGGATTATAGCTCACATTGTAATCATAAACGTCAATCTGTTCATGTTTTTTTACAAAAGAAATTACTTTATAAGTCAGCGGCGTAAAGATAACTTCTATAAAAGTTTTAAAAAGATAGTTTGAAAAAATCATTATGATGAGAACATTTAAACTGTAAAGGCCTAAGAAAGCAATCACAACAAAAACGATGCTGTCCAAAAGCTGTCCTACTAATGTAGAGCCTATTGTTCTAAGCCATAAATACTTGCCCTTTGTTGCTACCTTTAGCTTAGATAAAACCACCGAGTTGGAATACTCGCCGATAAAATAACCGCAAAGGCTGCCCGCAGAAATACGTGGCATCTGCAAAAGAATGTTCTCAAAATCTTTTTGAAATATCCACTCTGCTTCGGCAGGAAGAACGCTTATAAGCCGGATATTTAGACTCATAAGAAGAAGCATAAAAAACCCGGTCCAAATAACCTTTCTTGAAGCCCTATAACCATAGACTTCAGCTAAAACATCTCCAAAAATATAAGAAAAAGGAAAGAGAAGAGTACCTCCGTCAAAAACGAAGGGGCCAAGCTGTACCATCTTTGCCGCAAGAATATTCGACAAAACCAAAACGCCTACAAAGAGTCCGGAAATTACCGGCAAGAAATTCGTTTTCTTAATGGGGTCATTTTCATTTACCCCTTGAGTTAGTTGTGTATTTTCCATGGCCGCGATACTAACACAAAGATAAAAAAAAGTGAATAAGCCCAATTTACTACGATGCAAGAGGAGGCGTTTCAGGATCCGTATCGGGTTCAAATTCAGGATTATGAGAATATTTTTCAAGCATAAGAATTTTAGAAATTGCAGCCGGTAAGGCTTCCCGCATCGGAAGAGGATGGGAAGAACCCTCAGTCATAAAGCATAAAATTCTTGAAGTAAAATCGCTCATTACCGGGGGCAAAGTACCGAATGTATCCATCAAATCATTTTGAGAATATTGCTTAATCTTAGATGCAGAAAGATTCTTATCCATTGAAACAAGATATTTACATGGCCGCCAGCGGACAGAAAAATCTTTGCCTCTATCTCCGGAATAACCGAAAAGACGGCATATCAAACAACGCCCTCCATACACGGTGCAATGATAAGGATTATCAATATCAAAAAGAAGACACCCGTTTTCTTTATCCATAACATTTTCATTAAATTTCCCTTCAAGTATTTGTAAGGCTCTTCCTCTTTGATGAAAAACAAGCCATGACGCAAGATAAAGAGCTTCGACTTCATAAATTTCCGGTTCAAAATGAATACAGCAGGCTCCGCAGCCGTCAATGCATTTGATTGGACACCTAGCCATCCACTCCGCTTCGGCTTCTTCAATTTCCTTATATACCCTATCCAAAAGCAAAATCATTTCGGCAGCCTTTGTGTGTTTAAAACTTTCCGTTTCTTTTTCCATAATAATTTAAGCCTTACATTTTTCAAAAAGGCTCAGATAATACTCCGTGTCTTTTTTTGATTCAATAATTAGGGCATTATCTTCAACAGTTCCCAAAACAGCCTTTCTTTCTTCAGCATTTCGGTATGTTATATCCCTAAAATGATTATTATAATCCTTATTCTTTGTGTAGAATATTTGTTCTTCAATATATTTTCTTATTGCAGCAGCTTTATCTAAGAGAGTATTCCAAAGGATTCTATCTAAACTATTTACCTTCATAATTTTACATAGAACAGCATAAGCATTTTCCGCCTTATCACGGCAATAAGCATCATGGGCTTCATCATAGGATTTGTGGATATCCTGCCATGTATTAAGGTTACCGGCCTTTATATCTTCTTTAATCGAGTCGAGTTTTTTTTCGGGGATTAGCTGCCCCCCAATGTTCACCCAATTAAAATCAAATTCTTCCTGAATCTTAAAGTCCTCAATATTTGTTTTAGCTTTTTCTAAATCTTTATCAAAATATTCGGCAAAGGTTGTAACTCCGTACCATATAAGCATATCCCGATAGGCCTCATAAGATTCGATAGCCTTGATGATTTTTACAGTGCGTTTGGATCTTTCAATATTCTCGCCTTTTACAAAAAGTTTTTTTGCCTCTTCTTTTTTTTCTTTAAGAATTTCATCTATACTTAAAGGAGGTTTTCCGGCTGCAATCCAAGCGGCAGTTATCCATTTTTCAAGAAGAAAGCGGGCATTTAAAATTTCGGCAACAGTGTCGGGGGCAAGATAGTTAGTTTCAATGTGCTGAGTTTTTGTTATCCTTTTATCCCTTTTTAAAAATTTTTTATTATTGCGTTCGATGGCGTACATATTGTACATCCAATAATATGCCGGCATAATTTCAAGTCTGTCTTCATGTGCATCATTTAAAACTAAACTAAACGGAAAAGGAATATCAAGTTCGGCTGGATAATTAGCCTTTGCCAAAATAACAAAGGAAGCAAATCGGCTGTTATGTTTTAGGGTTGTAGACAACCCCGGCCAAAAGCCTCGGCCTGCTATAATCTCGCCGTCGTTTCCTCTTGTGTTGTGATTGGAACCGACCGTAGCTCCCGCCGCCATATTGGACTGTCCCTGAATCATAGCTGCAATCAAAAAAGAGTTATTGTGATGCTGTTCATGGTACGGGAAGATGAGGGCATTTAGAACCTCACAGCATGAAATGGTCGAGTTATCTCCAACTATTGAATGTATCAGCCTTGTGCCGTATTTTAATTCACAGTTATTACCGATAACAAAGCGGACAGCCTTTACTCCATAAAACACTCTGGACCCGAGGCCTATTATACCGTTTACAAGCTCTACACCCTCCCCTATCTGCGAAGGTTCCTCAGCCGTTGATTTTATGGTTAAGTTTTTAAGCTTATTTGCTCCCTTCACATACACTGAAGAACCGAAATTAACGTCTTTGATAATCCGGCAGCTCTTTATTGCAGAATCGGAGCCTACCTCACCGTAATATCCTCTTTTTGAGTCTCTAGAATTTTGAGTTATTTCTTCAAACCTTTTTATAAGCTCAGTTTCATCCCTGTACCTTGCCCATAAAAATGCATCGGCTGTAATCATATCATAAAAAGGAAAGACCTCTCTTCCGCCGGCCTCATTGATCGTGTCTATTGTTACCCTAACCTTTTCATCTTCTCCGTCTTTTACTAAACCTTCTCCGAATTTTGAATGATTGGTCGTACACATTTCATCAATACGGCTCAAAATAACCCTGTCGCCTATTATATAATGTGAAAGATAGGCACAATAATGAATTGCACAGTTCTCACCTATATCGCAAGAAATAACCTTACTGTTTGTTATGCCTACCGGAACAGTAAAATCATGATATTTTAAGTAAAAATTTTGAGTTGAAGCAATCCGGACTAAACCTGCAAAGAGACTATTTGTTATCAAATCGGTATCAAAGGGATCTTCTACAAGAACCTTCGTCCAGTCGGTACTTGAATTTCCGTTTTTGATTAAGCGTTCTATTTCATCTGAGCTTAGCCGCCGGTAATTATGCTCTTTTTTACTTGTCTGGTTAAAGCGTATATAATACTCGTCTTTACCGGCCGGCAAATATTTATCATAAATAAAGTCATAACCGAAATCTTCCGATTTTACGATCTGCATTTTTGCCATAGAAGTCTCCAACTCAATTTTCTAGGACTTTATACCTGCAAAAAAAGGTCTTAGAATTTCTGCAACGGCATAAATAGGCATGGTCTGAATAATAATTTTTCCCGGGCCTGTAACCTTGGTATTAAACAAACCTTCTCCGCCGAAAAGCATATTTTTAACTCCCTTTATCATCTGTATTTCCATTGAGCAGGTATCTTCCATAGCTGCAAGGTAACCTGTATCCAAGATCATAGATTCACCGGCACCCAAGGTATATTCTACTGCGGATCCGTCAATCTCTATAAAGGCAGTTCCGGTACCTGAAAGCTTCTGCATAATAAAGCCTTCTCCCCCAAAAAAACCGGCTCCCAATTTCTTTTGAAAATGGATTGAAAGCTCGACACCTTCCGTAGAAGCCAAAAAAGCAGTTTTTTGAACAATTAACGAAGAGCCTGAGTTTATCTCGACAGCTCTAATTGTTCCAGGGAATCTTGATGCAAAAGAAATTTCGCCTTCAGACTGTGCCGTATACTTGTTTAAAAAGAGACTTTCTCCTGAAAACATCCTGCCTAGGGCCTTTCCCAAGCCTCCTGCAGATGTTTCCATAGAAACGCCTTCACTCATCCATGCCATTCCGCCTGACTGACTTATCATTGTTTCTCCGGCTCTAAGTCTACATATAACAGCCGGAAAGGACTCTCCTATTATTTTGTATTCCATAAAACACTCCTAAAATTAAGATGAATTTAAAACGGCTCCATACGGAGCCGTTTAATTTAGATACTACTTAGACTTCTTTTTAGCCGGCGCGGCCTTTTTTGCTGCTGCAGGCTTTTTGGCCGCAGTTTTTTTAGCTGGGGCCGTCTTTTTTTCGGCCGGCTTAGATGCTGCCGAAGAAGGCTTTCGCGAAACATGAGCTTTAGGCTCAAGTTTTATTCCGGCCTTTTCTGCATTTTCAAGCTCGGCTTGTGCAATCGAAAGCAAGGCAATAGGTACGGAATAGGATGAACATGAAACATAGTTCAGTCCCGCTTCCATACAGAAGCGTACGTTTTCGGGACGGGCACCGTGTTCACCGCAAAGCCCCAGATGTAAATCGGGGCGGGTAAGTTTTCCGCGCTGAATTGCTATTTCGATTAAATCCCTTACCCGGCTGTCAAGAACGGCAAAGGGGTTTCCGTCGATAAGATCGTACATGGTATAGTCAGGCATAAAGCTGTTAAAGTCATCCCTCGAAAGACCTAAGGTTGTCTGAGTCAGGTCATTTGTTCCGAAAGAGAAGAACTGTGCATATTTTGCAATCTCATCAGCACTTAAGGCTGAGGCAGGAAGCTCGATCATAGTTCCGACCTTATATTCAAGGTCGCCGCCCTTTACGGCAGATTTTACCTCATCGGCAATAGTAGCTATACCTGCATAGGTGTGTCCCTCGATCTTTTTTCCATAAACAATTTGCTTTAATTCCCTAAAGTTCATGATAAGAGGAATCATAATTTCAGGACGGACATCCATTTTTTCCTTTTTAAGCTTGTATGCGGCTTCAAAGATAGCCCTGATCTGCATAGCATAAATTTCGGGATATGTTATTGCAATTCGGCAGCCTCTGTGACCAAGCATGGGGTTGATTTCGGAAAGTTTCTCAATTTCTTCAGCCAGATCTTTTTTGCTTACCTTTTTCTTTTGAGCCGTCAAGTATTTTACAAAGCCGTCAAGCTCAACCTCATTATGAGGAAGGAATTCGTGCAATGGAGCATCCAACAAGCGGATAGTAACCTCCTTGCCGTTCATAGCCTTAAAGATACCGTAGAAATCTTCAGTTTGAACTTTTTGAAGTTTATCAAGAACCTTCTTTCTTTCAACTTCGCTTGGAGCTAAAATCATTTCGCGGAAGGCATTTATTCTCTTTTCATTAAAGAACATATGCTCGGTTCGGCAAAGACCTATACCCTCAGCACCGAACTCCAAGGCTAGCTGGGCATCGCGGGGACTGTCGGCATTGGCCCTTACATGGAAGTTGGATAAGAAGCTCTTTGCAAGGCTTATAAAGTCTAAAAGGCCTGATGTTTCCGGATCAGGTTCAATGAGCTTAGCCTCACCGAAATAAACGGTAGAGTCGCCGTAATAAGGAACATTTAGGGTAATATAGTCGCCTTCATTTATTGTAACGCCATCAATAACGGCTTTTTTTCCTATTATCTTCATATCTGGGCGGACAAGAGATATTTTACCGTACTGTCTGGCAACAACTGAAGCATGGGCCGAGTAACCGCCCTCGTTCGATATAACGCCTGTAGAAACTTCAATTCCCTTTACATCTCCTGCGTAGGTTGCAGGCATACAGAGAATACACCTTGTATCCATGCCCTGGAGCTTGGCCGCTCTTTGAGCTTCGATAAGGGAGTCGGCCGTAAAATAGACCCTTCCTACAGCAGCTCCGGGAGCTCCTGCTATACCGCCCTTTGAAGACTTCATTCCCTTTGTGCTCATAATATCGATAACGGGATGCAAAATCTCGTTCAATTGGCCGGGCTTAACGGCGCGAACAACATATTCTGCATCTACAATCTTTCTGTTGTACAAATCAAGTAAAATCTGAACCATTGAGATTGTGCTCTTAGCCTCAACGGATTTTTGTTCGATAAGCCAAAGTCTTCCTGCCTCGATTGTAAAGCGGATATTGCGGATATCCTTTGTATAATCTTCAAGCTGCCATGCAATCTGCTGGAGGTGCTTTAGGTATTCGGGCTTGATGGAGTTTATATCCTTACCTTCTGCATTTACCTCATTGAATTTTTCGGCAAAGAATTGACCCTGCAATTTTTTCTCGCCGTTTACAATATTGCGGCTGAAGAAAGAACCTGAATATGAATCTTTGCCGTAGTTGCCGTAGACCATGGGCTGAATCAAAAGAGCAACATCATGATCGGTATCTTCTTCAAGGGTTAAAAGCCGGCCGATAAGGCGGATAGACTCTTCGAGCTGTACCTTGTAATCATCAAAGAAGCGAGCTGGTAAAAATTTGGCATATTTATCCATTATGGCACCGGGCTTTACATTCATTTTACCTGTATTCATTGTTGATTTGATTTCCTGTAAGGCCTTTTCCAACTCTGAAACCTTCTTTTCGTTTTCTTCCAGCTCCTCTATCTTTAGGACAACGGTTAAAATACCGTTAAGCAAAAAGAGAACCTCATTTGCGGCAAAATCTTCTCCTACATTTTCTTGAAATCCTATTACCGTATCCTTAGTAAGACCGAAGTTATGCAAGGTCGGGTAACTGGTAATAAGCATGTTAGGCGAAATAACTAATTTTAAAAGCAAGGGAGAGTCAGCATCGCCGTATGTCTTTTTTACTTCTGAGCCGAATTTACTTAAATATGGAGATATTTCGGAATATATATTTATATCGCCTATATCCTGCATCACAGAAGCATCGATTATAATACCCGGCAAGATTGGAAGTTTCAGTTCTGCAAATTCGTTTGCCTGTCTTCCTCGGATACCCAATAAATTCTTGTCAACTTTTTTACTGACTGTCTCTTTACTGTTAAAAAAATGTATATTGTTTGAAATTTTCATTTTTTACTCCTTAAAATAGATTTAATACGGTATCCGGAGATCCGCGCAAAAATGCTTCAAACATGGGACTGGCTCCCTGCCTAAAATATTTTGACAACTTTGAAAGGTCGTTTATTTCTTGTGCAGAAACGGAAAATTGGATTGTACTTCCATGTTTAACCTTTCCCCATTTAAATAAGGTATTTATATCTACAATACGCTCTCCGTCATAGTATACCATAACTTCAGCATCTTGATATTTTGCAGTATAACTTCTTATAATTCGCTTCCATGCTTCAACATTTCCGTTATGGAATAGCTCATTTGAAACAGGAACGGAAACAAGCTGCGACATCTTTTTTGGTCCTGTGGATACGGCTGACGGGCGTTCCAAATGTGAGGGAACTGAACTTGCCTGAGCCTTTGCAACAGGAGCAGACGGAGCCGGAGCTTTTTTACCGGGTCTTTTAGCAACAGCTTTCTTAACTTTTACAGTAACAGCTTTTTTTGGTTCAACATATATAAAGGGACCTGCTTTTACGGATGCAGGTACCGAGCAAGCTTTTTTTTCAAATAGTTTATGAATAGCAGAAATAACGGAATCGGCAAGACCTGCATCAACAGTACCCTTGTCTTGTTTTCCTACAAATATTAGAAGAAGCTCATTTTTTCTAAAGCCCTGAATAACTTGGGCAGCCGCAGGGTTTTTAGGATTTATAACAATAAAACCCAGATCCGGATGATCGTAAGCGAAGACTAAATCAATACCGGTCCATTTGGCAACCTCAGCAACAAAGGAGGATGCGTCATCCAAAATAAATTTCAAATTTTCAGATACAACTTTATAATTCCATTTATCAAGCAGAGAAACCGAAAGAATAGCCCTAACCTGCTCGGGCTTTATCGTCTGTTCTCTTATCATAAGATTTATCTTGTCCGCAATATTCTCTTTGGGATCACAGTCCTCTAAAATTTCTATAACAGACTGAATATGTTTAACCGAAACATTAAAATCAGTCTTTTTAGCCAGCGGAACAAAAAAATTAGTCATATTAACCATAATTACTCCTTTTTAAGCGAAAGCCCCCGAAACGGGGTTGTTCCAGGGGCTTAATGTTTAATCAGTTAAGCTCTAAAATTCCAAATTAAATTTCTTTAATTCCTGACTTAGCCTTTCGTCGGCCTCGTCCTGCATCAACAGAGCCTGTCTTTTTTGCCTTAACGGCGCCCTTCTTGGGTCCTCTGCGTTTAGCCGGAGAACTTACTGCCTCGGCTGCAGGAGCTTCGATAGCAGGAGTGCTGTTCAGCATATCGATAAACTGCGAACGTCCTGCAATCTCACCGGCTTTGGGATCCTCATCGGAAGTAGCAAAGCTCTGTGCGATATCGGCACGGACTGTGGATCGTCTGCGGCTGAACGAAGCAAATGCTGCGTCGGCAAAGCCCTTTGATACACCGTGCAAGAATTCGTTGAGCACGTTGGCCATTCCGTCCAAGGTAGCCTTCTTTCTCTTGATAGATGTAATATCGATATCAAGCAAGAGACCGGGCTGGATGTGGAAGGGGTTGATTAAATAATCGAATTTGTTGAATTCGGCTTCTAAGAACGAAAGTCTGTCTTCGATAACACGTCTTTCGATAGGATACTGATAATCATATAGATCCTTCATCTTTCTGCGCATGATGATAAGCTTTTTGCGGAGCTTGTCTTTTTCGTAGACATAGGTTCTGTTCATTTTTTCAACTTCAGTTTCGGGGGCCTTAACAAAGGAGATTTCATCCCAAACCTTAGCTGTGTCTTCATATACAGGTTCGCCTGACTGATCCTTGTACTTTCGTTTGATGAATTTCTTGTAATTTGCAGCCAAATCGTTAAAGTCTGTGATCTTTGTCATAAACTTGGATTTGTCGTATGTGGCACGTACTACATCCCACAAGTGCTGAATCTCAGTTTCAAAAGAGCTCATCATTACTTCATAAGCTTGTCGTTCTGCGATCAACTGAGCATTGTCATAGTACTTGAGGCGGATTTGATACCTTTCATCAGGAAGATTAGCGATATCTGTGTCATCATATTCGCGCAAGATAAGTTCACGGGCATTCTTTAAGTTCTCGATGTACTGATATCCCATCTTTGAAGTGTCAAGGATTGAAGTAATCGAGTTGATAGCTGTGTTGAATCCGCGGTTTCTGATGTTTTCGAGGTCGATAATCTTTTTGATGTTTTCTCTGATGTTAAGCTGATCAAAGGTCTCAGGATCGATTTCAGCTCTTAAGTTGTTGATTCTTTCCATAAGCTGCTTGGATACAACATCGTATCTCTTGCTCTTGGGATTCTCAACATCGTCATCAGTAATATCGCCTACCTTGTCGATTTTTGCAAAAACGATCTCGCCGTCAGACAATTCATCCAAGCCCTGATCAATTCGTCGGTCCTTTATCTTTTCAATTTCCTTGTCAATTACATCCATATAGTGATTTGACAAGAGGTCTTTGATAAGATATTCAACCGTTGACTGATACTGGAAGATCGGGCTGATTAGTTCAGTATCAAGAATGTTTACTGAAAGCTTAACATCGGTTACCGTTTTTGGTTTGTAGAGGTTGTCTTTAAATGCACACTTTACGATTGAATATGCGTTTTCACCTCGAACAAAGGCTCCTACGTCCGTCTTCTGTCTTAACAATGAGTTTGTTAAGGTTTCCAAATCATTAACACCGCGCTGTACATGGCCCTGTAAGTGTCCGTACATGTTTACAATCGACTTTTCGATTTCGCCTGTGTTAAACTTGTCAGCACCGCCGACTGCATCAAGAAGGGTTGCGATTTCTTTCGGAGTGTAGCGGTCTAAAACCTTCATTTCTTCCCGATCGATAAAACCTCGAACCTTTTTGAGCATCTCATCTTCAGCCGTTACCATGTATCGGTTGAACATGTTCTGGTAGTTCTGGTTAAAGTAGTTATACAGCTTTTCCTTAACACCGCCCATAACGTCCAATCTTTCGAGGACTTCCTTGGGAAGCTTTGTGGTCAAGTGGTGTAACACTTTATTTGTTTCTTCTTCAATCAGCTGATTTACTTCTTTCTGCTGATCACGGTAATCTTGAGCCAATGAGTTTCTTGAACCGACAGCACTGGGCTTTTCGGGATGGAACACATTAGGGCTCTGTGGTAGATCTAAATTTGCCATTCTTATCTCTCCTTAATTTTAGCAATTTTGTTACATTACAATATACATCACTACTATATAATTATAAACATATTTTGCATAATGTAAAGACTTTTTATTTAAAGTTGATGATTTTTTTTCGAATATGTTATATAATACTGTATATAAAGCACTAAAAAGGAGTATTTATGAAAATTAAAAAGCTTATTTTTATATTTTTGCTTTTAGCAGGAGTTTTATTTAATTTAAATGCCGGCGAAAGAACGATGCCTGTCGATATGATTATAATGATTGACAAGTCATTATCCATGCAGGATCCCGGCAAATTTGATAGTCTAAAACAATGGGTTCTTGACGAATTAATCGGTGAAATTATTATCAACGGCGACTGGATAAGCATTTATCAGTTCTATGAAAGTCCCGAGCATTTGGTTTCAATTGAAGTAAAAAACAAAGAAGACACAGACAGGATAATCAAAACGGTAAATAAAATTCGCCCGAACGGAAGATTTACTGATGTAGGAAAGGCTCTCGATAAAATACAGGAAGCCGTAAATGAAAGAGGCGAAAACGGAAGGTATAAGGTTCTTTTTATGCTCACCGATCTTGAACAAGATGCTCCTATAACCTCCAAATACAGCGGTAAACAAAAAAAGTTTTCAAGTCCTTACTTAGTTGAATCAAGAATTATAAAACACGATAATTGGTATGAAATTACTGTTGATATGGGCCTGCAAGACAGGGTTGTAAAAACAAGCAAGGCTCTTTTTTCGGATTTAATAAAAAACGAAGGAAAGGACAGGGTGCAATCTGACGAAAATACAGCCTTAATCAAAAAAGATAATCCGTAACCATAATTGATAATAAGGATTTAAACAAAGTATGCTCAAACGGATAATGTATCTTACTTCAGCCTTTATTGTTTTGGTTTTGTTGAGCTTTTTAATTTACTTAAAGTTTATACGGTCAAACACAAAAACTGAAGAGAAGATTGTTACACAAACAATAATTCCCATAGCTTCTTCACAAATAGATAAAGCAGATAAAAAGACCGAAAATGATTCGCCTAATACGGAGGCAAAAATATTTTTAGAGCTGCTCAATGATGAAGCCTTTGTTGATGCAATTTCAGATGACTTAAATGAAGACGGTGTAGAAGATCAAATTATTGCCGTAAAAAAGCTATTAGATCCTTTTTTGTACCTTATAATTTCAATCCAAAACCCGATAACTCAAAAATGGGACAGAGTTGAAGAAATAAGAACTACAATCACACAGCCTAAGTCTCTTACATTCTACATTATGAATTTGACGGAAGATCCTAAATCCCTCATTTATTCGGGAATGACATCGGACAACAGACAGGTTTTGTCCATACATACCATCAAAAAAGAAAATAACGGTAGTGTTAAGCTTGATCAAATAGCTGACTTACATGCGGATATGCAGATTCAGATAAAGGAAATAGAAACTCAAGAAGAAACTGCATCAAGCCTATCTTCATATCGGGTATACACTTACAACTCCGATCCTTCTGCACCTAATACCTTAAACCAAATTGAAACGGAATATACATGGAATGTAAAAACAAAAAAATATGAAGAAGGCTTCCAAAGGACAATTCCGGGCGAAAAAATAGAGATTCAGCTTTTAAGAAAACTTCAAAGCGGAAATATGGAATCTTTTATCGACTTTTTATCGGGATTATGGTTTCAAGAAGAGGGAAATAGAGAAACAGGCAGAAGCGTATATTTTGACAAAAACGACAGTCATATTATTTTTAATTTAGACAATGTTGAAGAAATATATGAAATAAAAACAACCTTACCCCGAAGATACGGTTTATTTTTTACAACAAACAATAAGTCAATTCCGAATATCGTAAGACGAGTCGAAATAGAAATTAAGGGACTTGACGAAATACAGGTGCGTGTAATAGAAGACGTTTTAAGAATTAAATTCGGAACGGCATCTCTTTGGAATGGAAACTATAAAAAAAATACCAATTTACTTTTGAGTAACACAAACCAAAAGGAAAATAATGCGGAAAAAGCAAAAAAAATTTTATCAAAATCTTCAAATCAGTGGAAATCGATAAATAACACCATTTTAGACCTTTTAGGTAACTCATATACACTTCAGCAGTCTGAAGATATCGAAAAAGGTTATTTTAACATATTAGAAATAAATGAAAGAGTTATCATTCAAATGAAGTCGGAAAAGGATACAAATAAATTTTATCTGCTTGAACTAAGTGAAAAAAACAATGTACAGCGGATGGTTTGGACAAAAATTAAGTTGAGCATAAATGATGTAATACCTACAGGTGATGAGCCTATCGTCTTTGAAAGAGAATAAGCATCCCTTTTGACAATGAGAGTAAAAGTCATTATAATAATCTCAGCGTATTTTAGTGTTTTGGAGATTAAATTATGAAAATAAAATTTTTACTTTTTATTGTTTTAATTGTAAATATATCGCTAATTTCATGCGGTATTGAAGTAGAAGTTGAAGATGTTAAAGGCTCAAGACTTGAATATTTAAATTCCGATTCCAACAAAGATTCTATATTGATAATTGATGTCAGATCCTATGATCAATATAAAAAAGGACATCTTTTACACGCTATAAATATACCTGTAAATGAAATAGAAAACCATCTAAAAGAAATAACCGATTGGAAAAACAAACCTATATACTTATATTCCAAAACTAATGATGAAAGCTTTAAAGCGGCAGAGATATTGGCGGAAAATAGATTTTCTCAAATTTACAATGCAGATGGAGTTAATCAATATAACTATAAAACCATCACTTACAACGCTGTACGGGGCATAGTTTTTGAAACAATGCTGAAAGATCCCGATGTTTTAATCCTTGACTGCAGAAACAAATCGTCTTATGATACAGGTCATATAGAAGGCGCCTTGCTATTCCCCATATCGGAAATAAAAAATAATCTTAACAAAATACCTGACAAGAAGAAAAAATTACTTTTGTATTGTAATGTAGGCACAGCTTCTTCAAGAGCTGCTCAAGAACTGTCAGAGCTGGGTTACACGGAAATTTATAACGCTATTGACGGAGTTTTAGAATATCCTTTTAAACTTGTAAAGTAAACAAAGGTAAAATTAACTTTATCCTCTTGAAAGTTTCATTACTTATGTATAAAATGGCGGTATGGGTATAAAATCATTTAAAGGCGGAGTGCATCCGCCCGAGCGAAAGGCGGTCTTACCGAGCGAAAGCGTTATTGAGGTATTGCCGTCAAATAAGTCAGTTTGGATTCCTGTTACACAGGGAGGAATGCCTAATACTCCTCTTGTAAGTGTCGGAGATCTGGTAGCACGCGGACAAAAGATAGCCGAAACGGATAAATTTATGTCTGCACCTGTCCATTCTTCAGTATCGGGAAAGGTAAAAAAGATTGAGCCGCATCTTGTTACAGGCAATACGGAAAATCTTTGTTTTTTGATTGAAATTGATGAAGAGAACAGGGAAGACTTCATGCCGCCTCTTGATCCTTTTACTTGCACAAAAGAAGAAGCACTTAAAAGAGTCAGAGATGCAGGTATTACCGGAATGGGAGGAGCTTCTTTTCCTACGCACGTAAAATTAAGCCCTCCGCCTGATGCAAAAATCGATTATGTAATTGCAAACGGAGCCGAATGCGAACCCTATCTTTGTACAGATGCCGCAACAATTTTTAGCGGCTCGGATAGTATTGTTGACGGTCTTGCAATCACTATGAGGATAGTAGGTGCAAAACAAGGAATTATCGCCCTTGAGGATAATAAAAAAGATTTGGTTCCTGTTTTGGAAAGAGCTATTTCAAAATTAAAAGCCAATCCGATTGCAGCGGGAGCATATGATATAAGCGTTCAACTTTGTAAGACAAAATATCCGCAAGGCGGAGAAAAAACTCTTACGGATGCAGTTGTAAACAGGGAAATTCCCTCCGGCGGCCTTCCCTTTCAAATAGGCTGCGTTATTCAAAACGTAGGAACCTTAAAGGCAATTTCAGAGGCCTTCCGCTTAGGAAAGCCGCTTATCGATAGAGCCTTAACAATAGGCGGCGGAGCCTGCGAAAAACCTTTAAATGTAATAGCCCCTATAGGAACCTGTGTCGGGGATCTTATCCCGAGCGTAGTTTCCCTTAAACCCGGAGTTGTAAAAATAATCTCAGGCGGCCCGATGATGGGCTTCGCCATGAAAAATGCCGACTTTCCCATTCAAAAAAACACCTCAGGAGTTCTTTTTTTAACAAGAGAGGAGGTTTCCTTAGAGGAAGAAAGCCCCTGTATAGGCTGCGGTAAGTGTATTGATGTATGCAGCTGCCGCCTTTCACCGGTTTTAATCATCCGAGCCTTAAAAGCCGGAAATACCGAAGAGGCTATCCGCTGCGGTCTACTAGACTGCGTTGAATGCGGAACCTGTGCTTACACCTGCCCTGCCCGAATCAAACTTGTTCAGCGGTTTAAGGTGGGCAAGCAGATAGCAAGAGAAGAAAAGCAAAAACGGGAAGCTAAGGCTGCTGCAAAAGCCGCCGCGGAAGCAGAAAAGCAAGCAGCTCAAACAACCGAAGAAGGAGGCAAATAATGGCAGAATCAGATAAAAACGAAATTTTTATGTCTCCGGCACCCCATGTAGTAACACCGGTTAAGACTCAAACCTTGATGCTGGATGTAATTATCGCCCTTCTCCCCCTTACGGCTTACGGAATTTATCTTTTTTCGATACCTGCCTTGGTTCGAATTATAGTTGCCGTACTTTGCTGTGTAGGTTTTGAAACTTTTTTTAGAATGATATGTAATCTGGAGATAAGAGTAAAAGATTTTTCGGCTGTTATTACCGGACTTTTGATAGCACTTGTAATTCCGCCTAATCTTCCAATATGGATGCTTATTTTAGGCTGCTTTTTTGCAATAGTTGTCGGAAAAGAATTTTTCGGAGGGCTTGGAGCCAACGTATTTAACCCGGCCTTGGTAGGACGAGCCTTTATGTTTGCAAGCTTTTCGGGAGCGATGACAAGCTGGATTCAACCCGGAAATTCTTTCTTTGATGCAATGAGTACTGCAACGCCTTTAAAGCTAATAAATGCAAAAGAAGGTATTGCAATGAGTGCTTCCGAAATAGCAAAAACCTTAAATTTAAGCTCAAGCACAGACCTTTATACCCGGCTTATTTTGGGAAACCATGCAGGCTGTATAGGCGAAACGAGTATTTTGTTAATCCTTTTAGGCTTTGCATACCTCCTCTTTAAAAAGGTTATAGACTGGAGAACCCCGGTAACCATGATGGCAACAGCCGTTGCAATTACTGCCATAGGCGGCATAGATCCGATTTTAACCCTCACTTCGGGAGGTTTAGCCTTCGGAGCTGTTTTTATGGCAACCGATTATGTAACAAGTCCTGTAACACCCAAGGGTAAATTCCTTTTCGGTGCAGGCTGCGGTCTTATAACAGGTCTTATCCGATTATTCTCAGGTATGCCTGAAGGCGTTATGTACAGTATTCTTATAATGAATGCCGTAGTGCCGTTTTTAAACAAACTTATACCCGTAAAATACGGCTATGTAAAACCGCCTAAAAAGAACAAGGAGGCTGCAAAATGAAACAGATGATAAAATTGGCATGCACCCTTTCAGCCTATGCCGTCATAGCATGTTTAGCCCTTGCTGCAGTTTACAGCTTTACAGCTCCGCGAATTGCAGAGGTAAAGGCAGAAAAGACAAACAGGGCTTTAAAGAAAGTCTTCCCTGAAGCTGAAGACTTTAAAGAAATAAGTGCTGAAATACCTCAAACCCTAAACAAAACAAAATTTTTAAATGCCTATGCGGCAATGAAAAACGGTGAAAATGTCGGCATAACTATCACAGCAAACGGACCTACTTATGCCAAAGCCACTATACTCGTAGCCTTTGATCTAAACAAAACAATCCGCAAGATCGAATTCCTTGAGCTTACCGATACACCAAGCTTAGGAAGCAAGGCAGCTGAAGAGCCTTTTAAGGGACAATTTACAGGTAAACCAATAGATTCTCCTTTTGAGGTAAAAGGAGATATAAACGCCATAGGAGGAGCTACAATTACTTCAAAGGGAGTTGCAGCTATTTTAAAAGATGCCTCTTCGACTGCAATGGAATATATTAACAAAAACAACCCGGGGGAGGGGGAAAATAAATGAAAAACTTAACTATTTTCACAAACGGAATTATAAAGAACAACCCTCTTTTGGTGTTGATGATCGGTCTATGTTCGGCCCTAGCCGTTACAACCAATGTTTTAAATGGTCTTGGAATGGGTATGGCAATGACCTTTGTTATCGTTATGAGCGAGTTAATTATAAGTATTTTTAGAAAATTAATTCCTCAGGATATAAGAATTCCGGTTTTTATTATTGTAATTGCCTCTTTTACAACCATTGTAGACCTTTTGATGCAGGCCTATACACCTGCTCTTTCAGATGCAATGGGACTTTTTATTAAGCTCATAGTTGTAAACTGTATTATCATGGGCCGGGTTGAATCCTTTGCTTCAAAAGAAAACCCCGGAAAATCCGTTTTAGATGCCCTCGGTATGGGAGTCGGATACACAATAGTTCTTGTGCTTATTTCGGCCATAAGAGAAATTCTAGGGTCGGGCGCCTTGGCAGGAAATGTCTTTATACCTGAAGCCTATCATATACGATTTTTTGCAAATGCACCCGGAGGTTTTTTTGTATTCGGTATTATGATTTCCATAAACCTCTTTGCAAAAATGCTTTTAGAAAAACCCAAGAAGAAGATTCAAAGCTCGCCTGCCCCGCAAGCCGGGCCGGAAACCAAAAAAGAGGAGGAGTAAAAAAATGCCTGAAACAATTAGTATTTTTCTTTCTGCGATCCTTGTAAAAAACGTAGTTTTAATGCGCTTTTTAGCCCTTTGTCCCTTTATAGGAATGTCATCCGACGTAAAAAAATCGGTCGGCATGGGCTGGGCAGTACTCTTTGTCACCCTCTTGGCTACAGCCGTAACCTATCCCATATACAATTACGTCTTGATAGGGAACCTTGAATTCCTTCAGACCCTTATCTTTATCCTGGTAATTGCAAGCTTGGTTCAGCTGGTAGAATTCTATCTAAAAAAAGCTGCCCCGGCTCTTTACAGCTCGATGGGTGTATACTTGGCCCTTATTACTACAAACTGCGCCATTCTTGCAGTTACAATAGACGCCATCGATGAAGGCTACACCTTTGTACAAGCCCTCATTCATGCTGCAGGTTCGGCCTTCGGCTTTATGATCTCGCTTTTGCTTTTAGCAGGCTTAAGACAGAGAATAGATAATGCCCCTGTTCCGAAATTCTTAAAAGGAACTCCCATTCTTTTTATAGCAGCAGCCCTCTTATCCATGGCCTTTGAAGGCTTCGCAGGACTGATTTAAAAGATGAAGTACGAATGACGAAGGACAAAGTTCAAATGTCGAAGTATAAAATGCAAATTGCAGCTCGACATTTGAACTTCGGCGCTTGCCCTTTGCCGTTCGGCACTTTAACTTCGCCATTTCTACCATTCAAAAACTGCGTTAAAAGTAACCTTATCTACACATAATTTGTTCTAGTTATTGCTTTGTATCGTGTTTTTAATTAACATATATGGAATTTAGGAGATATCTCATGAAAAAAATAATTTTAATAAGTTTAAGTCTTTTTTTACTTTTAACTAATTGTGATCATAAAACCCTTTCTAAACAAGAAGACATAAATAACGAGTTAAAAAAAGTTGTGCTTGAAATCAAAAACAAAGAAAACATAACGGCAGGAGAGCTAAGGCAAGAAGACATAAGGGCCTATGGTTTTAATGCCAATGTTTATGCAATAAATTACGAAAAAATAGAAGCTGACAGCGAAAAAAGAGAGGTCTACATTACCGTATCATTAAAAAAAGCCGGAACGGAGTCGGTATCGAAGGTTTTTACTATAAGCGGATTTAAAGCTCCGGAGCAAAACCTAAGTGATCAAGAGCTTATAAACATTGAAGCCGATAAGGTAGTATTAAGCATACCGGATATCGAAAAAATAAGCTTTGATGAGCTTACAACAGACAAGCTTATTGCATCGGGATATAAAAAACAATATTCTATACAATACATTGCAAAAAAATATAATTCACAAAAAAAAGAAGTAGAAATCACCTTTTATCTTACAAAGAATCATCTAAGATCTAAAATCAGAACCTTTACAATCAGCGGCTTTAAAGAATCTCTCCCTCCTCAAGGGCTTATCGACATAAAAGAAGAATATCTCTTTTCGGCCCTTTCCTTGACCGAAACAAAGATTACCGCCTCAGCCGCTGCAAAAAAAATTAAAGAAGCCTCAAATAAAACCATAGGTAATTTTATTTTTGAAGAAAATAAAATTCTTAACTATGACGATAAAAAAGGGATCTTTACGGTTTATATAAAGGGAACATACAAAGAAAAACCGTTCAGCAAAAAAATGAGAATAAGCGGCTTTTCTCATCCTTATGTTAATCCGCCCGAATCGGTTTATAAAAAAGATTTGGATTTTACCGCAGGTATTGAAGAAAATCTTTTAATTGATGACTATATTAAAAAAGCAAATGCAGATATCGAAAACTTTTTTAAAGACGGGTTATCTTTTATGCTCCATAAAGGAAACAGGCTCATAAACGAGGTAATAGTTTTAGGTGAGCATGATTCATACAGCATGACAGCCGAACTTGAAAAAATAGATAATACCGCTTTAAAAATTATACCTATTTTTAACATAAAATATAAGCTAAAAACCGATACGGATAAAACGGAAAAAGAAGAAATAGAAACTTTCAGTCTGGCCGGGTTTTTACAGCCTGTAAAGTATTTTAGCGAAAATGATGTTTATATTCATATCTTAAATGAATTAAACAAACGTAATGACGTTGTAAAAGTTTATCCTCACCGCTTTGCATCGGAATTTTATGCAAACGCCGTTGTAACGGGCAGGCCACCCAAAGAATTATTTAACGATTCGGCAATAGAAAAATACCGAAAACTTTACACTGAAAAAAAACCGAATAAGTATTTAACTTTTGACGGGCTCAATATAGGAATTTCAGAACCTCGAAATGGAGGAATTGAAGTTGATGATTATGAAGGCTCTTTATCATTAACTTATTATGTTGCTTCAAACAAGATAATCGGTGATACAGATAATATAAATTTTGCATTAAGGCAAAATACCGTAAAAGTAACAGGCTTTAGACAGGTAAATGAAGAAACAATAAAAGATTTATTCGGTTTTTCTATCGTAAAAAGCAATGACAAAGACGGAAACCCGGGAACTCTTAATTCGTGGAGAAAAAAATACATACCGGAAAATATGTATCTCGTGCGGGAACAAGGAAATAAAGGGGAAAATGATTGGCTGACATTCTCCAATACGGCTTTGGACTATGAAAATAACAGCGGTTTTATTTTAAGCCTTAATGGGGATGCAAATTTACATGAACTTTTAGCAAATCCGATCAATAAGTTTTTATCGGTAGGACGAAGCGGTGAGCTGCTCCTTATTACACGCATAAACTTGAAAAAAGAACGCCAAAGTGACTATCTTGAAATAAAAATGAATTTTTTAGGTACCGGAGAACCTATTACCCTTATTAGAAATCCATATATCCCAAGAAATTAGCTTAGAATAAAGTTTTAAATTTGATATTGCTTATAATTCCATATTTTGATATAATCCTCAACACCAATATATTAGAATAATTAAGGAGCCTAAATATATGAAAAAAGCGGAAGCATTGATGAAGTTCATCGACAAGAGCCCCTCAGTTTACCATGCAATCAAAAATGCAGGTGAATTTTTAGAAGCAAAGGGCTTTGTTCATTTAAACAGAGAAGACACCTTTGAGCTAAAACCTCAAGGAAGATATTTTGTAACAAATAACGGAAGTGCCTTGATTGCATGGCAGATGCCTAAGTCAGGTAATGCAGAAAACGGTTTTAGGATTGTAGGAAGCCACAGCGATTCTCCCACCTTCCGCATAAAGCCCAATCCCGAAATTAAGGTAAACAACCATTATTTAAAACTCAACACCGAAGGCTACGGAGGAGTTATCCTTTCAACCTGGTTTGACAGGCCCCTTTCGGCAGCAGGAAGGGTTGTAATAAAAACGGATGATCTTTTAAAGCCCGAAGTTAAACTCATCAACTTCGATAAAAACCTTTTGACAATTCCCAGCCTCGCCATTCACATGAATAGGGAAGTAAACGACGGCTATAAATTCAACAAGCAAAAGGATACCCTCCCCCTAATCGCTTTGATAAACGAAAAGCTTGAAGAAAAGGGCTTTTTGATGAACCTTATAGCCGAAGAAGCAGGCGTAAGTGTGGACAAGATTTTGGACTTTGACCTCTACCTTTATGACAGGCAGCCCGGCTGCTTTGTAGGGGCCAACAACGAGTTCTTTTCGGTAGGAAGAATCGACAACCTCGGAATGGCCTGTGCTTCAATAGATGCCCTAGGCGATGCCCTTCCTTCAAACTTTGTTCAGGTTGCCGCCGTCTTCGATAACGAAGAGGTCGGATCAAGGACAGCCCAGGGAGCGGGCAGCCCCTTCCTCCACGACACCTTACAAAGAATAATAGCTGCAACTTCAAAGGGAAATTCCTTTGAAGAATTGCAAAAAGCCTTGGCTAAGTCCTTTTTGATTTCGGCAGATCAGGCCCATGCCCTTCATCCCAACTATACCGAGAAAAACGATATTACAAACTTCCCCCTGATGAACAAGGGACCTGCCGTTAAGGTAGCCGCTTCCATGAGCTATACAACGGACGGAATATCCGGCGGAATCTTTAAGGATATCTGTGCGAGGGCAGGAGTTCCATGTCAAAACTATGTAAACCGCTCTGACGTTGCAGGAGGCTCGACCATAGGCCCGATTTCTCTTTCTAACCTCAACATAAAGAGCGTCGATATAGGAAACCCCATCCTCGGTATGCATTCCGTACGCGAACTTGGAGGCACCGAAGATCAAGAGTACATTACCAAGGCCTTTGCAGAGTTTTATAAATAGAGCTTTATAAATTAAGAGATTGATGAGTTAAATGTACAGATTTTCCGATTATGATGTAATCGTCGTAGGAGCAGGACACGCAGGCATTGAAGCCGCCTTAGCTTCCGCCAGAATGGGGGAAGCAGTCCTGCTCATTACCCAGACCCTTGACAGTGCAGGCCGCCTTTCATGCAATCCATCGATAGGCGGCATCTCCAAGGGGAACATAGTCCGCGAGATAGACGCCCTTGGCGGCGAAATGGGAAAGCTCGCCGATGCCTCGATGATTCAGTACAGGCTTTTAAACAAGAGCCGGGGCCCTGCAGTACAGGCTCCGCGAGTTCAAGCCGATAAATTCCTTTATTCGCAACTTGCAAAGCACGCGATTGAGCTTGAAAAGAACCTCCATGTTTTCCAGGACACCGTTATCGACATAGTTTCTTCAAATACTCTCATTTCAGGCTATGTAGAAAAGGGAAGCGTTCAGTATGTAAAGACGGAAAGAGGGCGGGAATTTTCAGCTAAGGCCGTAGTCCTTGCAACAGGCACCTTTATGGAAGGGAAGATCTACATAGGCGAGTACGAATCCCCTGACGGGAGGCTCGGAGAACGGGCAGCCCTCGGCCTCGGCCCCGCCCTGGCAAAAAAAGGCTTTACCGTCGGAAGGCTTAAAACGGGAACACCCATGCGTATCCTCCGCCGATCCTTCGACCCTTCCCTTACGGAAGAGCAGGAGGCCGATGAGATTATGCGGCCCTTTTCTTTTGCAAATGCCGAAATACACAGGCCCTATGCAAAGTGTTACATTACCCACACAAACACCGAAACCCACGATATAATAAGGGAAAACCTTCACAGGGCAGCCCTTTTTTCAGGCCGAATAACGGGTACAGGAGCCCGCTACTGCCCTTCCATCGAAGATAAGATTAAAAAGTTCCCCGAAAGGGACCGCCATCATGTCTACATAGAACCGGAGGGCTTAAACACGGAAGAGCTTTATATAAACGGGCTTTCTTCTTCTCTCCCGGAAGATGTTCAGGACAGGATGATAAGAACCATTCCCTGCTTTAAGGATGTAATAATTACACGGCCTGCCTATGCCGTAGACTATGCCTATGTTTCGCCCATTCAGCTTTCATCGGATCTTCAAACCCGCCGTATCGAAGGCCTTTTTTTGGCAGGGCAGATTAACGGAACCTCAGGCTATGAAGAGGCCGGAGGACAGGGCATTATAGCCGGAATAAACGCGGCCCTTTTTTCGCGCTCCCTAAAATTTAAGGATGAAAAATATGTTCCCTTTGTACTCAAAAGGGATGAAGCCTATATAGGCGTTATGATAGATGACCTTGTAACCCAGGGTGTGGATGAACCTTACCGAATGTTTACCGCCCGTGCGGAGTACAGGCTGAACCTCAGGCACGACACAGCCGATGAAAGGCTAACAGAAAGGGCCTACCAAATAGGCCTTCAAACCAAGGAGGCTTCCGGCCGCCTAAAGGAAAAACTTTTACAGAGAGAAAAAATTATTTCCGGCTGGCAGGATATAAAAATTACTAGGGAGCTTGCATCGGAGCACCCTGAGCTTAAAAACCATATAGGGAAGAGCCTTGCCGATGCTCTCCATGACCCTCAAGTGTCCCTTGAATGTATCAGTGAAATAGATAAGAGCTCTCATACTTACAGTGCAGAACTTTTAGAATCGGCCGAGCTTGAAATAAGGTACGAGCACTACATAGCTGTTCAAAACAGGAAGATAGCCAAGGTTAAGCGTATGGAAAACACCAAGATTCCTCCCGATTTTGACTATGACGCCGTCTCAGGCCTTTCTACCGAATCCCGAACCCGCCTAAAAGAAGTCCGCCCCGAAACCATAGGCCAAGCAAGCAGGATTAGGGGGATTAGGCCTTCGGATGTTATGCTTTTGTCTATACTCTTGTAAATTAGGGGAGGAAAGACACTTTTTTCGGATAAAAGTTTCTTCACCTCGAAACTTCGTTGGTTGTACCTCCCCTATAACCCCTCCTATCTTCAAAAGAACCGCTTAGGGCTGGGATTGCTACGCCGGCTTGCAATCGCTAAGAACCCGTATATTTAACCAAATTTTTGACATCTTCTTTGGTTGAGGTTAGAAACAAAAGATTTGAGCTAAATTTAAAAGTTCTTATAAAATAAGCTTGCGGGCGTTTTTTGTTCGTGGCTTGAATCTGCTCCGCCTATTTACAAGAGGCTGATTAAAAACCGAGGCGGACATACTGTCCACTCGCGCTGCCAAAGGGGGCATCCCTTTGGAAACCCCTAATATCAAGGAAGTTTATAGCAGGTTCTTTGGTTGAGGTTAGAAACAAAAGAATTAGTAATATTGAGATTGGAACTGTTTATGATGAAGAAGGATTTTTAACAATAAAGCGTTAGTTGGTATAAATAGTTATTATGTCAGCTTCAATATTGATATTTATTTTTTTATGACTAAATTGCCTTCTCCATCTTTAGAATAAAAGAAAAAGGTGTCACCTTTTTTGGTTATTTGGTCATAATTTAGTCCATTAACATTAACAGATTTTTCAATTCATCGGTAATATTTACAATTGTCCCGCCTAAGATCATTTTCTTAGATAATTTTATTAATGCTTTTTCCATTTTTATTCTCGCGGCTTTATCCGTTGTAAATTCTATTTCTTTTACCTTTGTATCGCCTACTGTCCGTCTAATTATTTCCAAACCTGCTGTAGCAAGAGAGTTTTTCTTTATTTTTTGTATAAACCAATTTTTAAAGTCAGGATTTTTAAAAGCAGGCTCCTCTACAAGTGCAGTATAACGGTTGTCAAACTTTTCCAAAAAAACAGGCAGAATTTTATTGATTGCCTTTTCAATCCAGCTAAAAAATTCTTCATCAACTTGTGTATGATTTACATAATGATAAGTATAAGATAAAATTAAATGAGCTATTACATTACCGACATCATAACCTATCGGGCCGTAAAAAGCAAATTCGGGGTCAATTACTTTCATGCCTTTTTCGTTTATAAAAATCGAGCCTGAATGTAAGTCTCCGTGAATAAGAGCTTGAGTTTCTGTCATGAAGGCATATTTTAATTTTGCAACTTCAAGCAATAAGTTCTTATCTTCGTATAGTTCTTCTTGTACAAAGTCTTCCATACCTGTATAGACAATGTTTCTGTTTTTATAATTTATATAAGGCTCGGTAAATACAAGGTCTTCGGAAATTTCGCAAAGATCGGGGTTAACAAATAAAGCCATTCTTTTCTTTTTAGTTTTATTGTCGCCGACCATATCCGTAGTATAAATTAAAGTTTCTACCATAAAATTAGTTATATCATCGACAAAGAGCGGAAAGCTTTTCCCGGCAAGAAGTTCCATTCTCATATTTTTATATTCGCCCACATCTTCCATAGCTATTACTGCCATTTTTTCATCATAAAAATATATCTTGGGAACATACTCGGGGCAGAACTTACCCTGTATTTTTAGAATGCTGTGTTCAATTTTATTTCTGCCTATATCCAAGGGTCTACCGGAAGACCTGAGTAAAATGTCCGCCTGTTTTATAATAAGGGATTTCCCCGTTTTTTTGCTTTTTATTCTAAAAACAAAATTTATATTGCCGTCTCCGATTTCTTCGGAAAACAGCGGTTCGCCTTTATCGAAAAAGTTTACTTTTTCTTTTACATATTCTTTTACCGTATTTGTGTCCAATAAAAAATGTTTATCATACATAGCTACTCCCTAGTTTAATTATAACACAATTAATAAAAAACACTTACGCCTTGTTTTAAATAGCGGTTTAAATCGTATGGTGCAAAAACTCCTTTATCGGTAACAATTGCACTTACTAAATGCGGAGGCGTAATATCAAAGGCAGGATAAAAGGCATCAACCCCTTCCATTGTAACCTGCATTCCTCTAAAACATAAAACTTCGTTTTTATCACGCTCTTCAATAACTACATCATTTCTATTTTTTTTGTCTGCATCTGGAATACCTGTTACAAAGTATGGTACACCATAAGTTTTTGCAATGGTTGCAATTTGTAAAGTACCTATTTTATTTACAATACTTCCATCCATGCATATTGTATCGGCGGCAGAAGTAAAAATATCTACTCCATTATTTTCCATTACCCATGCAGGCATATTATCGGTGATAACCTTAACCTCAAAGCCCATATCATAAAGTACACTTGCAGTAAGCCTTGAGCCTTGTAAATATGGACGAGTTTCCGGTACGAAGAATTTAACACTAAGTCCGCGTTTTTTTATTTCTCTTGCCATGCATCCGACTATAGTTTCTCCAAAACATTGGGTCATTACCGTTGTTTTTGTTTTGGGAAATAGGCTTACTAGATGCTCTGCAATGGTTTGCATAGTTCCGTATCTTCTTTCAAGCGATTGTACTGTCCTATTAAATGCCGCATCTATAGCAGAACATCCGTTTTCCAAAGCTTTTTTTTGTTCCGCTAAGCAGCCTTGAGTTATAAGGGTCATTCTGTTTATGGTAGTCGGTCTGGAATGAGATATAACAAAGGCTGCTTCTTCTAAAAATTTTAACTGTTTTTCTTTTGGCAAGTCCTTACATTGATAGGCGGCAAGAGCCATCCCCATACCGCAAAGGGTATAGGGACCTGCACTTTGTGTAACCATATCTTTTATTGCCTTGGAAACTTCTTGATAAGTACAGCACACTTCAAATCTGACCTCAGAGGGGTATACTCTTCTATCAAGGACTTTTACTTTTCCATTATCATACCATGCAACATTTTCATATTGCAGCATAAATGCTAAGTTTTCATCATTTCTTTTCATTACTATACCCCTCAAAAGTTCAATTTATTTGTTAACAGTTTTAATTTTTGGAAAGCCGGTAATAATTGAAATTATTCCCATTAACAATATCAGCATCGGATACCAAGCATAAGGCACTATTGAAACCGGCGAAATTTTAGCAAAAGCTCCGGCAACTAAAAGCTGTCCGCCGTAAGGAATTAAACCTTGAAAGCCTGATGAGAATATATCCAATAAACCGGCTGTTCTTTTTCGGTCAATTTCGAACTCATCCGAAATATCTTTTGCAATTGGTCCTGCGGTGATTATTGAAATAGTATTATTTGTAGTTGCTATATCCAATAAACTCACTAACGCGGCAATACCCAACTCAGCAGTTTTTTTAGATTTTATCTTCGCCTTCATTGATGACAATAACCACTCTATACCTCCGAAGTGCTCCATCAAAGCAACAACACCGCCCACTACAATAGCAATAATGGCAACATCTTCCATCCAGCCCATACCTCGCTGCAGATAAGCCAAGGATTCTATAAATGTAAAGCTGCCATTTGCATATCCGATTACGAGACCGATTAGTACACCTGCACCCAGTACAAAAAATACATTTAATCCTATCAAAGCCAATACAATAATTGAAACATAAGGAATTATATTTACTAATGAATACTCAAAACTTTCTAATCCCGTTACTTCAACTTTTATAAAAAATAAAATTATAGCGGTTATGATAACAGCAGGTAAGACGATTAAAACGTTTACCTTAAACTTATCTTTCATTGAAACTTCTTGGGTTCTTGTTGCAGCAATTGTTGTATCAGAAATGAATGACAAGTTATCGCCAAACATCGCTCCTCCTACTACAACACCGCAAACCAACGGCAACGATAGCGTTGTATTTTCTGCCAAACCAATAGCAATTGGACACAGAGCACTAATTGTTCCCATTGAAGTTCCCATAGAAAAACTAAGTACACATCCAATAAGAAATAAGCCTGTAAGTAACATATTAGGCGGCAGTAGACTAAGCCCTAAGTTTACGGTTGATTGTACTGCACCGCAAGCGTTGGCTATCGAATAGAATGCACCTGCTAAGATAAAGATGATTACCATAATCATCAAAGTAGGCTCTCCCGCTCCTTTAGAAAATATATCTATTTTCTTGTCAATGCTTAACTTTTCATCTTTCTTGTTTAAGAATAGTGATACGCCGGCTGTTATCATAAAAGCAACTAACAATGGCATGTTATCAAATTTACCTGAAATAATACCTGTACTGCAGTAAATCAGCAAAAACACAATAAGTGGTGTTAATCCCCAAAAATTACCTTTTTTCATTTTTTTCTCCTCTTAATATTTACTAAATTATAAACATAAAAATATTTATAATATCCACATTGTAATTCTAAACCTGTCCATAAGTTTTGAATTTACCAAGCATAGCTTCCATCTCTTCATCAGATAATATAACCGGTGTACCGCTGGCAAGAGTTCGCATATAAAGCTCACAGCAAAATTCTATTTCCTCGGTAATGTTTATAGCGTTAGGCATATCTTTTGCCCCCACTAACATTCCGTGGTTAGCCAAAAGGCAGGCATACCTATTTTCCATGGCTTCCAAAGCGTTTTTTGCCAATTGCGGCGTACCAAATGTTGCATATTTGGCGCATCTAACATTTTTTCCTCCGCCCATCGCAACCAAATAATGCACTGCGGGCAAGTCCATATTCATGCAGGAAACCGCCGCTGCATAGGTTGTATGGGTGTGAAGAACCGCATCTATATCATCTCTATTCTTGTAAAGAATGGAGTGCATGCCATGTTCACTTGAAGGTTTTTTAGTTCCTTCAATAACATTTCCGTTGAGATCCATTAAAACAATGTCTTCAGGTCTTGTATCATGATAGGGAATTCCGGTTGGCGTAATCAGCATTAAATCCTTTTTTACGCGTAAACTAAGATTACCGCCGGTTCCCTTTGTAAGTCCTATGTCCAAGACTTTTTTCCCGTATTCAACAAGTTCTTTTCTCTCTTCTAAAAATTGCATTCCTTTTAATCCTCCGACTTATATTTTTGAAAGAGCATTATCAATATCTTTTATAATGTCCTCCACTGCTTCTATCCCGCAGGATAGCCTGATTAGACCATCGGTAATTCCATTTTTAATACGAGTTTCACGAGGTACAGATTTATGTGTCATACTGGCAGGATGTTGTACCAAGGAGCCGACATCACCAAGACTTACCGCTAAATGAATCATCTTTAAGTTATCACAAAAAGCCCTTCCTGCTTCAATACCGCCTTTTACTTCCAAAGAAATTAAACCGCCAAAACCCTTCATTTGTTTTAAAGCAAGCTCTCGTTGCGGAAAAGATTTTAATCCAGGATATATAACCTTTTCTATTGCCTTATGCCCCTCTAAAAATTCTGCAACCGCCATAGCATTTTTATTATGCCTGTCCATTCTTAAAGGTAAAGTTTGAATACCCCGCTTCATTAAAAATGCGGTAAAAGGAGAAATAAGACCGCCTAGTTTTGTTACAGGCTCATGCAATCCTTTCGTTATAAAATCTTTTTTACCGATTACAGCTCCGGCGATCAAGTCCCCGTGTCCTCCCATATATTTGGTTCCGGAATGCACAACTATATCTGCACCTAACTCTAATGGTCTTTGAAAATAAGGAGTCATAAATGTATTGTCTACAACCAAGGTTATATTGTGAGCCTTGCATATTTTTGCCGCCTGCTCTATATCTGTAAGCCTTAAAGTCGGATTAGCAGGAGTTTCTAAATATAATAGGACCGTATTCTTTTTAATTTGCTTTTCGACATTTTCCAAATTAGAGGTATCCATAAATGTTGTCTCGACACTGTATCTGCTAAATATTTTTTCAAATAACCCGTAAGAGCCTCCATATACAACATCACTACAAATTACATGGTCTCCGGCTTTTAATAATCCGACAGTAGTAGCAGCAATTGCAGCCATTCCGGAAGCAAAAGTTTTACAAGCTTCTCCGCCTTCCAATGCGGCAATTTTTTCTTCCAATTGAATTTGGGTTGGACTGTGGTCTCTTCCGTAAAGGTAGCCAAATATCTCTCCGGAAAAAATCTTACCGGCTTCCTCCGTATCCTTGTAAGTGTAGGTTGATGTTTGATATATTGGCGGAACCAAGGCTCCCGTTAAAGGACAAGGTTCGCTGCCTATATGCACCGCTTTTGTGTTAAAGTCCCAATTTTCTTGTATTAAATTTTCCATAAGGCTCTCCTTATAATTTATATTCATAACTGAGTTTTCTATTGTCTAGAATATTTTTTACTTCTTCCAACACCATTTTACTATGATTTTGTATTGCTTCATAAGTAGCACCGCCCAAGTGCGGCGTTATAAGAACATTATCTAACTCAGTAATAAACGGATGTTTTTCAGAAATAGGTTCCGATTCAAATACATCCAAAGCAGCTCCTGCAATTTCCTTATTTCTTAAAGCTTCTATCAAGGCTTTTTCGTCAATCAAAGAGCCTCTGGCTGTATTCACGATATATGCTGTTTTTTTCATAAGTTTGAAAGCATCAGCATTTATAAAATGCTTGTTTTCCGGTGAAGGTTTAACATGTACACTTATAAAATCACTGTGCTTTAGTAAATAATCAAAATCAACAAATTCCGCAATTCCATCCGCCGCTTTACTGTATTTATCATAAGCCAAAACCTTCATTCCCATAGCATTAGCAATTTTAGAAACTCTCCGCCCAATATCACCGTAACCTATTATACCCAAAGTATTACCGCATAATTGGTTGCCCTTAAAAATAACATAAGGTGTGTCGGCACTAAGAGCCCATGTTACATCTTCTTTTAATCCATCTTTAAGTTTTTTTTCAGATTGTGATTTTTTCGTATACTCGCCTCGTTTTAAAGCAGTATATGACTGAGCAATTTTTCTGCCTATAGTCATCATAAGTGCAATTGTATACTCCGCTGCACTATCGGAATTTCTTCCGGGGGTAAAAGATACTTTTATACCTTTTGCATTTGCATAGGCAATATCCACATTAACAGGAGATGCTCTGGTACAAATTATATTTTTTGTTTTATCGGCTGAATCTATAACTTTTTTTGTTATTTCATCATAACTGGTAATTATTATATCATAACCGGCAACTATTTTTTGCATTTCATCTTCATTAAAAACTCTAAACTCGGTCTGCCATCCATCTTTTGTTACAGTTCCTAAGGTTGAAAGCTCTTTAACTACATGCTCCGTTAATTCGGCAGTTATCAATATTTTCATTGTTCTTTCTCCGTAATTAAGCTTTTGCTTATATCTCTTATTTGTTTGAGTTCATCCCACATTTCAGCCTGCGATAATCTTAATTTGTAGTATAAATTATACATTTTTTCATATAATTTATGATTTTCTATATTTGGTTTGAAAAGTTTAAAAGTAGAAAAATCTACAAGGTTTGTTTTATCAGGGGCCGTTTTATAATAACAATATAAAGCCGAATATGCAGCCCCTCTTGCAGAAAAAGCTTTTCCGTCTATAACCATTATATTTTTTCCTAATATATCGGATATAATTTGAGGCCACACAGCACTTGAAGCTCCTCCTCCTGAAAGAAAGATTTTATTGTCTTGACTAATTTTATCCCAATCGCTTAAATGTTTTAGACAGTCCAAAATAGAAAAACCAACTCCTTCCATAACAGAGCGAATCATCACACTGATAGATACATTTTGTGATAAGCCTACAAAACTTGCTCTGGCGTTAGGATTGTTAAAAGGCATTCTTTCTCCGCCTTGACTTATAAAAGGCAAATACATTACACCCAAAGCCCCGGGCGGAATTAGCGGAATATTTTTATCCAAGTATTCAAAAAAGGTTTTATCGTCAATATTTGTTTCACAGCCTGTGTCGGTAAAAAATATTTTTTTTATCCAGTTTAAATTACCGGCCCCACTCATAGTAGCCATTACTTCTATTAGTTTAGAATCGATGTAGTGCATTTCAAAGCCTGCAAGAGTGTTTAAAGACGTGTCATTATTTAATATTATACCTGCTGAACTTGTAGTACCGAGAGTAATACTCACATCATTAATGTTCTTTGCTCCGTTACCCATAAATGCGGAAACAAGATCCAACATACCTACAGACACAGGAGTACCTTCCAACAAACCGGTTAACTTTGCAGCTTCCCGACTTACTGTTCCGCCTAAATCAAAAGGTGATTTTAACTCCGGTAATTTATCGATAATATCCGAGATACCCAATAAGGAAAATAATTCTTCTGAATAATTTTTTGTTTTTAAATTTAATAAAGAAGTAGAAGCATCCGTATAATCAGTATATATTTTTCCTGTTAAACAAAATCTAATATAATCTTTACAAAATAAAACATACTGAATATTTTTATAATTTTTAGGATTGGTTGTTTTTAAATAAGTAAGCAAAACACCGGTCGCACCGGAAAACGGAAAAGAACCCGTTATATTTTTTATTTTTTCTCTAATTTTAATATCTTCATTTAATGAATTTGCCAAAGAAGCTGCTCTGTTATCATTCCATAAAATAGCATTTTGAAAAGGCTTTTTATTTGCATCTAAAGCAAAAAGGCCTTCACCTTGACCACAAATTCCCACAGCTAAGATATTTCTAGATTGAAGGTTGTGTTTTAAAATGGTATCTTTTATTAAGGTGCAAACGCTATTCCATAATACAGCCATATCCAGTTCTTTGCATCTCCCTTTTGTAATTACTACATTAGGTATCGATTCAGTAAAAAGATGATCCGCACTCTCATTGATACCTATAATTTTTAAGGAAGTTGTTCCTAAATCAATACCTATAAAAACACCCAACTATATTCTCTCCATAAAATTTACATAACTATTCCATTTCAAATGTCCCACATTATATAGCTTATGGGCACCTATAAAAACCGGATTTTAAACCCTTGTTTTATATTTTGGCTTAATTTTTGGTAAATGTCAAGTCTAAAATTTTATAATTATGATAATTTTCATATATAACGATCGAAAAACTTTAAATGAGGCTTATATGTATCTTTCAAATAAATTTAGGCTCTTATTTTCCAAGCATTTCTTTTAACAATTTCCTTGCCGTTGTTTCTTCATCGTAGGGCATGGTTCTATCCTTAAAGATGATGGAGTTTTCATGTCCCTTTCCCAGAAGGAGGACTGCGTCGTTTTTGCCGGCAAGACTGAAGGCTTTTTTGATGGCTGAGGGGCGATCGGGGATGATAAAGAGTTCTTCGCCTCGCCTTTTTTCGGGACAGCCTGCTGCTATCATTTCCAAAAGCTCAACGGAGTCTTCTCCGCGAGGGTCTTCATCTGCAAGGATTACGATGTCGGAATAAAGAGCCGCTATCCTGCCCTGCTCCGGTCTTTTCTTTACGTCACGCTCTCCGCCGGAACCGAAAAGGCTTATTACCTTTCCGCCGGATTTTTCTATACGTCTCTTTATCGAAGGAAAAATCGTCATAAAGGAAGAAGGAGTGTGTGCATAGTCTATAAGAACCTCAAAATCCTGCCCCTCATCTATGAGCATCATCCTGCCCTTTACGGGTTTTACAAGGGGGAGCTTTTCGATTATGGTTTCGATATCGAGGCCGGTAATTTTTTGAACAGCCAAAATAGAGGCCAAAATATTTTTTACGTTAAAGATTCCGGCAAGTTTTAATTCGCACCCGTATTCTTTTTTAGAAGAAAAATCGCAAAGTGTAAATTTAATTCCGTTTGACGACTCTTCAATATCCTTTGCAAAAAGGCCTTCATATTCTTCAATCTTTTTTAGGTCTTTAGGCTCAGTACTGAAAGGATAGACATTCTTCTTGGTTGCTTCCATAAAATAAGGAGCTGAAGGGTCTTCATAGTTTACTACCCCGAATATCGGCATACCCTTACCCTCATTTTTATCCAAGGCCCTAAAAAGATTGGCCTTGTCATAGCGGTACTGCTCGATAGTTCCGTGGAATTCCAAGTGCTCCTGAGTTACGTTCATAAAAACACCTGCGTCAAAGATCACATCTTCAAGGCGAGCCGTCCTAGGTGAAAGGCCGTGTGAGGAAGACTCTACCACAGCATAACCGCAGCCTGAATCCCTCATTTGTGCAAGGCGAAGCTGGACAATGGTTGATTCCGGAGTAGTCTGGTGCTCAGGGTTAGGAATTACCTTTCCGTCTATGGAGTATTCGACCGTAGAGAAAAAGCCTGTCTTTTTTCCGCAGAGGTTTAAAAGCTGAAAAATAAAAGAAACCGTGCTGCTCTTCCCCTCGGTTCCGGTAATACCGATTACGCCTAGGGCACTTGAAGGCTTATCATAAAGAAAGGCAGAAACCTTGGACATGGCCTTGCGTACATCCTTCACCTGAACAAAGCAAACATCCTTGGCCTTCTCTATGGCTGAAGCACCCGTTTTATCTGCGGCATCAGAGACTTCTAAATCTCCTTCATAAAAAACACAAAGGGCTCCGTTTTCGATTGCAGAATTTATAAATTTTTTTCCGTCGGTATGAATGCCCGGAAGAGCAAAAAAGGCGGTGCCTTTTTTAAGATGCGTTTTATCATCAATGCCGCAAGGACGGACTTTGCGTGAATCATATTCGGTAGAATTTATAAGAGACTTATCGTTTCCAAAGCTATTTACAACTTCAACAGCCTTGATACATTCCGCAATCGATTTTGTGTATTCCATAATAAAAATTATAATTGATAAGATGAAAATTATCAAGTCATATTGATATGAAGGCAAAACTTATGTTACAATACTCTTAAGGAAATTATTTTTAATTAAGGGAGCAATTATATGAAAAACAAATTATTTGCACTTTGGCTGTTTACTACTTTTATTTTTTTAAGTTCATGTGAAAGTATTTCTTCCCATGCAGCCAAAAATATTTCTTTAAACAATAATATAATACAAAATCCTATCGTAAGAGATGTTCTAATTGAACTTAACAGAGTAAGAAGCAATCCTAAAAAATATGCCGAAGAAGAAATTAAACCCAGACTGAAACTTTTTGAAGGAAAGCTTTATAAGGTTCCGGGCGAAATCCCCATATTAACAAATGAAGGAGCTCCGGCTGTACGGGAATGTATAGATGTTCTAATGAAGACAAAGCCTATGGGAACTTTAGAGCTTGAAAAGGGTCTCAGTCTTGCAGCCCAGTGGCTTGCCGATGATCAAGCCAAAACAGGACAGGCAGGTCACTACGGAAGCGACGGGTCTTCTCCCTTTGACCGAATGAACCGTTACGGTAAGCGGCTTATAACTGCCGGAGAAAACTGTGCATACGGCCCTAAAACAGGAAGAGAAATTGTAGCACAGCTTTTAATCGATGACGGAGTTCCGGACCGCGGCCACCGCATAAATATCCTCAAAAAAGAATTTAAAAAGGTAGGTATCGGTTATAATGATACTGGTAAGGCCCCCTACGGTGCCGTAAGCGTTATGGACTTCGCAGGGGACTATATTTCAAAATAGGCTTTAAGCCTCCTTGCCGACAAGGCACATCCATTCGGCTTCGGCGGCAAGGGTATTGCCTATAAATGCCTTGCCCGCCTGCTTAATCATTCGGGGCGATACACGCAAGTTTGTAACTTCCATTCTCACCTTGTCCCCCGGCTTAACCTGAGAGCGGAATTTAACCTTATCCACGGTGGCCAAAAAGAATAAAGAGCCTTCTTCAAAAATCTTTTGAAAGCTTAAAGCGGCTCCTCCGGCCTGAGCCATTGTTTCGACAAGGATAACCCCGGGCACTACTGGATATTCGGGAAAGTGTCCCTTAAAAAAGAATTCTTCTTGTGTAAAAACATGCTCGCTCACACTGCCTTTTTCATCGGCAGATATAATCTCATCAACAAACAAAAAAGGCTTTCGGTGAGGAATCAAACTTTCTATATCTTTTGTAAGACTCATAAATTTCTCCTTATCTTCCATAGAATATATAATATGGTAATAAATATTTATAATTAGTCAATTTTACACAAAATAAAAGAATTAAACAAGGAGGACTTATTTTATAAGTATTTTTATAAAAATGTATCTAAAAAAAGTTATCAATAGTTGACTAATTTTTTATTTTTTGTATAATGTTAGCTGTTGATTACAGTATCGCAGACTTCTTCATTGCGATGACTGTTTTTATTTTTACTTTTTTAATAACAGTGTTATTAAAAAATATCGCTGTTATCATTATACGGATGTATGAAAGAAAAAATTTTAGCAGATAAGGAAGATCTCAATACGGCGGCAAAAATTTTAAACGCTGCAAAGCAAGAATTTCTTGGAAAGGGTTTTATGGGAACCGGAGTTCGCTCTATTGCCGATAAAGCAGGTCTTACAACAGGAGCAATTTATAACCTATTCAAAAACAAAGACGCTATTTTCAAAGCCCTTGTTGGAGAAGTTTTTGATGAGATGATAAAAGCATTAAAAAAAGATACCTCTCCTTCAGAAAGCGGATATAATATGAAGACAAGCGACCTTTCCGTGATTGTTGAAAATTCACGCAAGCGTTTTTTATACATGATCGATTTTTTCTTCGAACATCGGGATGAGATGAAGCTTCTTATTTGCTGTGCAAGAGGAAGCTCTTATGAATTCATTTTTGATGAAGCTGCAGCAATGATGGAAAAAGAAACCATACGATGGTTAGAATATGACGGAGTAAAAATTAACAAAAGAATAAAATTTTTTATTCATGTCATGGCTTCTTCGCATTTCGATAATTTAAAAGAAATATTCTATCATGACTTAACAAAAAAAGAAGCTATAGAGTATGTACTGGATTTTAATACCTATCACTGTGCCGGATGGAAATATTATTGGATGGAAAAAGTGAATTCATAATTTACAATTTTTTAGGAGGGGCGTTGAAGCTTCAGACACAAATAGCGTCTTCAGCTTCAACTTGTGTTTTGCGCAAAAGCGCAAAACGTCATATTATTATATGCACTTTCTCATTGCATTACGAAAGTGCTTAAAAATTATATTTGCAATTCTGAAGAATTGCTCATTTAATTTTTTAGGAGGTTGTTGATGAACAACAGGTTAGCTTTAAAGGAACTTATAAATATCGGTATTTTTTCCGTTATTTATTTTGTCGGACTTTTTGTGATTGGTATGCCCTTAGGTTTTTTGGTTATAACCTATTTGGCCTTCCCCTTTACAGTAAGCTTAATTTTAGGAATTGCAGTAATGTTCTTGCTCGCAAAGGTACAAAAACCTTTAGGACTTTTTATCTTTGCAGCAATTCCCGGCTGTCTTATGACTCTTATGGGACACACACCTGTAGTTGCAATCCACAGTTTAATCGTTGCAGTCCTTGCAGAAATCGTACGAAAGGTACTCGGCTATAACACAGCAAAGGGAAGCATCGTAGGATATTCTATAATGTCGCTGTGGCTCTGCGGTGCGTTTTGGCAAATCTTCCTTTTAAAAGATCAATACTTTGCCCTCACCGAAAAAATGATGGGAACAGACTATGCAAGAGAATTAACAAGTCTTCCTTGGTGGATTATGCCCATGCTCTATGTTACCGCATTTTTAGGCGGAATACTCGGAGGACTTTTGGGTAAAAAGGTTTTAAAGAAACACTTTGAAAAGGCAGGGCTTCTGTAAAAGAATTGACATCCGTGTCAATTCTTTTACAACGAGTTTTGCATTATGCAAAACTCGTTACTGCTTAAAACACCGCCATCCATGGCGGGATTTAATTCGGAACTATGGTAAGGGAGATTTTGATGAAAAAAGACGCACTCGTGGTTCTTGATCCGCGGACAAAAATATTTTTAGTTTTAGCTATGGGAGCCTCGATAACAATTCTTGTTCCTATATATGTAGAGATTTTAAGCGCAGGTCTTTTAGCCTTCTTATTCTTGATGAACGGGCAAGTTAAGTCTGCAATAAAATTGATGGCAGTTTTTTTATTTTTTGCAGCTCTCACCTATTTACCGAAAAACTTATCGGGAGTTACAACCGTCGTATTGCCGGTCGGTTTTATGGTACGCCGTTTTATGATGCCTATTGTTGCAGGAAATTATCTAATCGCATCAACCCCTGTAGGGCTTTTAATGAATGCCCTAGAAAAATTAAAACTGCCTTATTCAATAGTCATAACTGCGGCAGTTATGTTCCGTTTTTTTCCTACATTAAAAGAAGAATACGGAAATATTAAAAATGCAATGAAGATGCGCGGTATCGGCCTTAATGCAGTAAACGTAATTACTAAGCCCCTTTTAACGCTTGAATATGTGATGGTTCCCCTTCTATCATCCGCTTCAAGAATAGGAGATGAACTTGCTGCAGCAGGACATACAAAGGGAGTAGATGCTCCTTTAAAAAAGGTGCGCTATAAAACTTCCCGTTTTACAGGCGCCGATGTTGTTATTTTTATTTATATCATTGCAGTGTTTATCGCTGCCGCTATAACAAGGATTCATTCATAATGGAAACGGCTGTCAATCTTCAAAATCTTTGTTTTAATTATCGTTCTTCGGAAAATACGGATCAAGCAAATACGAAAAATTTATCTGCCCTAAATGATATTTCAATTTCGGTCAAAAAGGGAGAATGTATTCTGCTTACAGGAATTTCAGGCTGCGGAAAAACAAGTGTGCTGCGTACAATAAACGGTTTAATTCCAAACTATTATGAAGGAACACTTTTAGGTTCGATAGAACTTTTAGGAGAACTGGTACAGGGAAAACCCATTTACGAGATTTCAAAAAAAGTTTCTACCGTTTTTCAAAACCCGAAATCACAGTTTTTTAATTTGGATACTACTTCCGAAATTCTTTTCTTTCTTGAAAACACAGGCACACCTTTTGAACGTATGCATGAAAGGCTTACATTTATTTCGGAATTTTTAAATATCAAGCATCTTCTTGACCGGAATATTTTTAACCTTTCGGGCGGAGAAAAACAGATGATCGCTATAGCCTCTGCCCTTGCTGCGGATACCGATATCATTGTTTTGGATGAGCCGACCTCCAATTTGGATTTATTCTATATAGAAAAAATAACTGAAGTTCTTAACCTTTTAAAAAAATCGGGAAAAACTTTAATCATAAGTGAACACCGTCTGTATTTTTTAAAAGACCTTATAGATAGGGCTTTTTTAATAAAAGAAGGTAAAATCGAAAGAGAATTTTCTCAAGAAGAATTTATTTTGCTTTCGGAACAAAATAGAAAAGAACTATTACTTCGCCCTATAACGATGGATAAAAGTGTTTTTAACCGTCCGGAAAATTCGCATTATACTCAAGTGCCATCTTCAAATTTTATGACTGTAGAAAATTTACGCTACCGTTTTAAAAAAGAAAAAGAGGATTTTCTCCATGTGCAAAATTTAAAAATGGAGTTCGGCAAGGTAATATCTCTTACCGGAAAAAACGGGCAAGGCAAAAGTACATTTGCTAAATGTCTTACAGGTTTACTTAAAGCAAAAAAAGATTCTGTTTTGCTAAATGGAAAAAAGATTAATGCAAAACAAAGGCTCAACCTTTCGTACATGGTATTGCAAGATGTAGGCTATCAGCTTTTTACCGAAAGCGTTGAAGATGAAATAGCTTTAGGAAAAAATAAAAAGATTAAACGGGAACACATCAGCGAAACCGAAAGTACGGGAAACATAGCTCCAAGTATTGAAACAATTTTAAAAGCAATGAATTTAACCGAACTAAAAGATAAGCACCCTTTAAGTTTATCCGGCGGACAAAAACAAAGGGTTTCAATTGGAGCTGCCGTCAGTTCAAACTCGCGAATCATCATAATGGATGAACCGACTTCGGGTATGGACTACTTTCACATGAAAGAAACTGCAAAACTAATTAACTCGATACGCTCGCCCGAAACACTTATTTTAATTATCAGTCACGACTTTGAATTTTTAAGCCTTGTTGCAGACGAAATACTCTTGATGGAAAAGGGAACGGTAATTTCGCACTCTGCATTTACAAAAGACAGGGCTGAAGAAGTTTTTAATTATTTGAAAAATGGGGTAGTTCATTAAATGAAATATAAATTAAACACCAGGAGGTTTTAGATTTTTATGTTAAAAAAATATTTTGCACTGTCGGACAAGGGCGCGCGAGACTTAAATAAGGCAGTCGTAATTGCAACCTTGGGGAATTTGTTTTTGATTGTGCCTATGGGACTTTCATTTTATGCCTTGCAGGAGCTTTTAAAGCCTTTGGAGGGCGGTACGTTTTCGGCACTCAATCCGTGGGCGATTACCGGTTTGTGTGTCTTAATCGTTTTTGTTCTTTTTTTGATTGAAAAACTGAAATACCGCAAAACGTTCAATACCTGCTATGAAGAAGCGGCGAACGTGCGTATTTCTCTTGCCGAACATATCCGAAAACTGCCCCTTTCGTATTTTGGAAAAAAAGATTTGTCCGATTTGACGGCAACGCTTTTAAACGATGTTACTACAATAGAACATGCACTTGGACACACAGGGGCAGAATTATTCGGGGCGATAGCTTCAATCATCATATCGGCGGCAATGCTCGCCTTTTTTGACTGGCGTATGACACTTGCCCTTTTTACCTGTGCAGCTTTCGGTTTTTTATTCGTGTACTTGTCGCGTAAAAAGGCACGCCGCTATGCAGTTCATGTGAACGGAATCCTTTTTGGTATTTATAATTCAATCCAGCAGATGCTTGATAACATAAAGGTGCTTAAATCCTCCGACAAAAAAGAGAACTATGTTAAAAAGGTAAAAGATGATATTGCATACATCACAAAGGAAGCCGTAAAAGCTGAATTATTTGTCGGCTCTATTATGATAGGTTCTATTATTGTTATCCGTTTCGGCTTTCCGTTGGTTATTGCCGTCGGTGCGGTTTTGTTTGCACAAGGGACATTGCCGCTTTTTACCTATCTTGTTTTTTTGCTGATTGCAGGAAGAATTTTTGAGCCCCTTACCGCCGTTTTTATGCTGCTCGGCGAATTTTTTCATGCACGTACGGCGGTAGAACGTCAGCTGGAAATCGTCAATTATCCCAAGCAGACAGGAAGCGAAACGTTTAATCCCAACGGCTACGACATTCAATACGACAATGTTTCCTTTTCATACAATGATGATGCAAACCGCGACACGGTAAGTAACATCAGCTTTACCGCCAAGCAGGGAGAAATAACCGCCCTTGTCGGACATTCAGGCTGCGGAAAATCTACGATTGCCCGTCTTGCAGCACGCTTTTGGGATACCGCTTCAGGTACAGTACGTGTTGGCGGGGTTGACGTTTCTACAGTAGAGCCTGAAACGCTTTTAACGGCTTTTTCAATTGTGTTCCAAGATGTCGTACTTTTTAACGACACAGTTTATAACAATATCCTCGTCGGCAATAAGGACGCAACCAAAGAACAAGTGCTTGCAGCCGCAAAAGCTGCACGCTGCCATGATTTTATCGAAAAACTGCCCGAAGGCTACGATACGGTTATCGGCGAAAACGGCTATACCCTTTCAGGCGGCGAGAGGCAGCGGCTTTCCATTGCCCGCGCACTTTTAAAAGATGCGCCTATTATTTTGCTCGATGAAGCCACGGCAGCCCTCGACCCCGAAAACGAAACGCTTATTCAAGAAGCCTTGACGAAACTTGTCAAAAATAAAACCGTCATTGTTATTGCTCACCGTTTGCGCACCGTAGAACACGCCGATAAAATCGTTGTCCTCAAAGAAGGCAAAATAGAAGAAATCGGCACACACGCTGAATTGATGAAAGGAAGCTCCTCGTACCCTGTGATGTATAGGCTGCAAAAGGAGAGTGAAAGCTGGAGTGTTTAATTTTTAAGGAGGTTGTTATGAACAACAAATTGGTTTTAAAGGATTTGATAAATATCGCCATTTTTTCCGTTATTTATTTTGTTGGGTTGACTGTAATTGGAACTCCCCTTGGTTTTTTGGTGCTGACTTTTTTAGCGGTTCCTTTTGCCGTCAGTGTAATGTTGGGAATCTCAGTACTGTTTTTACTTGCCAAGGTGCAAAAGCCTTTTGCACTTTTTATTTTCGTCGCTATTCCTGGCTGTTTGATGACGCTGATGGGACACACTCCGGTCGTTGCAATCCATTCGCTTATAGTTGCCGCCCTTGCAGAAATTGTACGTAAGGTGCTCGGTTATAACACGGCAAAGGGAAGCATACTAAGCTATGCTGTTATGTCGCTAGCGTTGTGTGGAGGCTTTTGGCAAATTTTTATTTTAAAAGAGCAATATTTTGCTCTCACCGAAAAAATGATGGGAACCGCCTATGCCGCTGAATTAACGGGATTGCCTATCTGGATTATGCCCATTCTCTACGCTACCGCTTTTACAGGCGGATTACTCGGCGGGCTTTTGGGTAAAAAGGTCTTAAAAAAACACTTTGAAAAAACAGGGTTGGTTTAGGTAATTAGGAATTACGAATTAATTTTATAGGAGTGTAGGATAATCAGTTCGGCGAAATGCCGCCTCACTGATTATCTACGAGTTTGCCTTAATAGGTGGACAATAGGCAAACATCGGTTGTTGTATGTGCTTTTCGTTCAAAGCTGCACTTTGCCCGTAAAAGCACAGATAAAATATTTTTTTCGGAAACTGAAGTTTCCTTCAAAAAAATTTTATAGGAGTATATATGAATAAAAATGAAAAAAAGAAAGCTAAAAAGGAAAAACAGGCAGGAGTTGTAAGCCGCATTTTAGCCTATGCGGGAAAACACAAGCCCTTTATCTATTTGTCGCTTTTTTTGTCGGCTTTAAGCACGCTTGCAATGCTAGTTCCGTATGCGGTTGTGTTTTATGTTATGCGAGACATTATTTCGACATATACGGTGGGAACTACTGTTAATGTGGGGCAAATGCTTATCTACGGGCTTACCGCTCTTATTGCTGCGGCTGCGGGCTTCCTCCTCTATTTTGCGGCACTCATGTGTTCGCATCTTACCGCCTTTAACCTAATGGGGAATTTAAATATGCGCTTAACGGATACCTTTGCACGTCTTCCTGTCGGCTGGCATACAACACATGCAAGCGGTTCGGTACGCAAGGTTTTTGAAAAAAACGTTTATTCGCTTGAAGCTCTTATCGCTCACATGCTTCCCGATGTTGTACAAAATGCGGTAACGCCCATTGCAGTTTTGTTTTTGATGTTCTTTTTTGATTGGCGCTTCGGGCTTATTTCGTTTTTGCCGCTTGTTATTGCCTTTATATTGCAAGGGGTAATGATGGCAAAGGGGCAAAAAATGGGCTTTATGGAAAATTACGAAAATGCCCTCGAAAAGATGAACAGTGCAGGAACCGAATATATCCGCGGCATTTCGGTAGTAAAAACCTTTAATCAATCGGTACACCGTTTTAAGGACTTTTATACTTCAATTATAAACTACCGCGATTATGTTTTAAAATATTCGATGAGCTGGGAAAACGGTTATTCGATTTTTCTTGCACTCTTAAAAGCGGGCTTTGTGTTTTTGGTACCGGCTGCCATTATTTTTGCAGGTACGGTAATACAAGGTGAAGGCTATGCAAAGTTTTTATACGGCTTTATTTTCTATCTTTCACTTTCGCCTGTTATACTCAATATGATGATAAAAATCATGTACGGCTCCAGCTTAAATATGCAAGGCGGCGATGCCCTAAACCGTATTGAAGCTATTTTAAATGAAAAAGCCGCTCCGGAACCTGAAAAGTCCGTTATGCCGCACACATTCGACATTGCTTTTAAAGATGTTGTGTTCTCTTATAAAGAAAATTCCGAAAGCATGGTGCAAGGCACGAATGGGGAGAATGCGGAAAAAAAAGCTGCCCCGTCTTTTAAAAAAGCGATTGACGGTGTATCGCTCAATCTTTCGGAACATACACTTACCGCCCTTGTAGGGCCTTCGGGCGGAGGAAAGACAACCCTCGTCAATTTGCTCGGACGCTTTTGGGAGCTCGATTCGGGGGAAATTAGCATCGGCGGCGTGAACATTAAGGATATCAAAACGGATGACCTTATGCACCTTATCAGCTTTGTGTTTCAAGAAAATAAACTTTTTAACGAAAGTATTTTTGAAAATATCCGCTACGGCAAAAAAGACGCAACGCGCGAAGAAGTGCTTGCTGTGCTCGAAAAAGCCGAGTGCATGGACATTATCGAAAAACTTCCAAACGGTATAGACACCGTGTACGGCACCAAAGGAACTTACCTGTCAGGCGGAGAAGCTCAGCGGCTTGCCGTTGCCCGCTCCCTTTTACAGGACGCTCCCATTGTCGTGCTGGACGAGGCTACTAGTTTTGCCGATGCGGAAAACGAGTATAAAATCAAAAAGACCTTCAGTCAGCTGCTTAAAAACAAAACCGTCATTATGATTGCCCATCGTCTTTCTTCTATTGTGAGTGCAGACAAAATCTGCGTTATCAACAACGGTAAAATTGAAGAAACCGGCACCCATGCGGAGCTTTTGGCAAAGGGCGGCTCGTATACCAAAATGTGGAACAACTTTCAATCGGGTATCAGCTGGAAACTGGCGGCAAATGCTTAACTTGTGAATTAGGAATTTAACTTGCCTGCTTATACTGTACAAGTCTCGGTAATGGGTAATTACATTCTCAAATACACATTATCCGTTAAGTAATACAAATTATTTATAGGAGGTGTCTATGGACACATATAAAAGATTGTTTAAATACACGCCTGAAAAAATGCACTGCGTGTATATTTCCATTGTTTGCTCCGCCTTGGGCGTTGCTTGCCAAATGGGAGCATTTTGGTATTTATGGAAGTTTTTACACGCTCTTTTGGTAACAAAAAGCGTTACGGACGGTTCATTTTACGCAACTGTAATTGTTGCACTGATGTTAGGATATTCCGTTGTGTATTTTGCTTCCTTGTGGGCTTCTCACGTGCTGGGATTCCGGCTCGAATCGAATTTACGTAAAGAAGCAATCAAACATTTGATGAATGCATCCTTTGCTTTTTTCGATGTAAACAATTCGGGAAAAATCCGCAAAATCATCGACGACAACGCACAAGAAACACACATGATTGTCGCCCACCTTATTCCCGACAATGTTGCAGCTATTGTTACCCCGATTTTAATGTTTGTCATTATTTTTATGGTGGACATAAAGCTCGGTCTTTTGCTGTTACTCATCGCAATTATCGGCGGTGTGCAGATGATGTTTATGATGGGCGACAAGCACTTTATGCAAAAATATCAGGCCGCTTTGGAAAAGATGAACGGCGAAGCGGTGGAGTATGTGCGCGGTATGCAGGTAGTAAAAATTTTTAAAAGCACGGTAGAATCTTTTAAAGCTTTTTACACTGCAATTACCGACTATTCCGATCTGGCGTATAAGTACACGCTCAGCTGCCGAAAGCCTTATGTAATGTTTCAAGTCTTGTTCAATTTGTTTACCGCTTTTACAATACCTGCTGCAATTTACTATATGAATAAGGGAGCGGATGGAAATATCATCATTGCAAAGATTATTTTTTATGTTTGTTTTGCAGGCATCCTTTTCGGCGCCTTTATGCGCGTTATGTATGTCGGCATGTATAATTTTCAAGCTAAAAGCGTCGTTGATAAATTGGAAAATCTTTTTACAGAAATGAGTAAAGATAACATTGAGCACGGAACCGAAGAAAAATTCGATAACTTCGGAATCGAATTTAAAAATGTTTCATTCGGTTACAATAAAGAAAATATTTTGAACAATGTCAGCTTTAAACTTGAACCGAATAAAACTTATGCATTGGTAGGTTCTTCCGGCGGAGGAAAATCTACAATTGCAAAACTTATTTCCGGTTTTTATAAAATCAATGAAGGAGAAATTTTAATCGGCGGAAAAAATATCGCTTCATATTCCAAAAATGCACTGATGAAAAATATTGCCTTTGTATTCCAAACTTCTAAACTTTTTAAGACAAGTATTTTTGAAAATGTGAAAATGGGAAACAAAAACGCAAGCGATGAAGAAGTAATGAAGGCTTTGAGCCTTGCCCGATGTGATGACATATTGGATAAGTTTAAAGATAGAGAACATACTCTAATCGGCTCAAAAGGAGTTCATTTATCGGGAGGAGAGATTCAGCGTGTTGCAATCGCCCGCGCAATTTTGAAAAATGCCGACATTATTATTTTGGACGAAGCCTCCGCCGCCGCCGACCCGGAAAACGAATACGAAATTCAGCAAGCCTTTTCCAATCTGATGAAAAACAAAACGGTTATCATGATTGCTCACCGTTTAAGTTCAATTAAAAACGTAGATGAGGTCTTGGTTGTTGAAGACGGAAACATAATAGAACGCGGCAGCGACAAGGAGCTTATGACAAAAGACGGAAAATATTGTCAGCTTCAGAAGTTGTATTCTAAGGCAAACGAATGGCGCTTTTGAAAATATGCGGGCATCTGCGTTGTCGCTTAACAAAAAACAGTCCTCGACGTACATTAACTTAACTCATAATTATGAATTAAAAATTAAACAAAGTACAAATGTACCTTTGCAATTATTAAATCGGACGTTGAAGTATTCGGGAAAAACATTACTGATTACTTCAACTTAAAAATACACCTAAACCTAGCGATAAAAGCCGGGGTTCTTAGGGGCCGCGCCCCTAAGCGGTTCTTTTGAAGATAGGAGGGGTCATAGGGGAGGTACAACCAACGAAGTTTCGAGGTGAAGAAAACTTTTATCCGAAAAAGTGTCTTCCCTCCCCTAAAATTGGAGAGTTTAAGAATGATAAAAAGATTACAAAAATTATTTGCAGTTACCGAGCAAGGAGCTCGGGATTTGGTTACGGCATCGATATGGTCAGTTATTTCAAATATTGTATATATCTTGCCCGTATTTTTAACTATGTTTTTTTTACAAGGATACTTTGAAGGCTCATTAAAAGGTGCTTGGTTTTATGCAGGGTTTATAGCAGCAATTGCTGTTGTAATGCATATTTTTTTACGTATAAATTACAATACTCTTTATACCGTCACATTTAAAGAATGCAAAGAATTAAGAGTCGAAATTGCAAACAGACTTAGAGCCTTACCTCTTGCATATTTTTCCAAACATGACATATCGGATTTATCTCAAACTGTTATGGCCGATGTTGCGGTAATAGAACATGCAATAAGTCATGCCATTCCTCAAACTATAGGCCTTGTTATTTACCTTGTAATTGTAGGAATAATGATGATAGCGGCTCATCCGGCATTAGGACTTTGCGTCTTTATTCCCATTATCATTAGTTTTATTTTACTTGTTTTATCAAAAAAGATTCAAATACGCGAAACCACACGGGACTTTCACAAGCAAAGACAGCGTTCCGAATTTTTTCAAGAAGCAATTGAGCTTCAGCAAGAAATTAAAAGCTACGGCCGCACAGATACGGTCGCAGAAAAACTAAACCGCAATGTTGATGAAGCCGAAAGACTTCATCTTTCCGTCGAGGCACATCAAGCAATTCCGCTTAATATCGCCATGGCCGCATTGAAATTTTCTATAGGCGTAACAGTCTTCTTCGGATTAAAAATGTACTTGGCCGGTACAGCATCTCTTCTTTACTTTATAGGTTATATTATTGCAGCAGCCCGTGTCGTTGATGCGGTTGCAGCTGTTGAAGCAAACCTTGCAGAACTTATGTACATTGATTCGCGAGTTAAGCGTATCAATGAACTTAGAGAAACTGAAGTTCAAGAAGGAACTCCTGCAAACTTACAAAAATACGGAATTGAATTTAAGGATGTAGAATTTTCGTATAATGATGGACAAAAAATTATTGACGGTATTTCTTTTACAGCAGAACAAAATCAAGTTACGGCCCTTGTCGGCCCTTCAGGCTGCGGAAAAACAACGGTGCTCCGCTTAGCCTCCCGCCTATACGATTACAACAAGGGACAAATTCTTATCGACGGAAAAGACATTGCAAAAATTGACACCGACAGTCTTTTCGAAAAAATTTCGATTGTATTCCAAGATGTCGGTTTATTTAACACATCGATTATGGAAAACATCCGCGTCGGGAATAAAAATGCAAGCGACGAAGAAGTAAAGGAAGCAGCCCGCCTTGCAAACTGTACGGACTTTATCGAAGCCTTGCCGGAAAGCTGGAATACCTTTGTCGGAGAAAACGGCAGCCGTCTTTCAGGCGGAGAACGCCAGCGTCTTTCAATCGCCCGTGCATTTTTAAAAAATGCCCCGATAATTATTTTGGATGAAATCAGCGCATCCCTAGATGTCGAAAATGAGATGAAGATTCAAGAGAGTTTAAATACGCTCATAAAGAATAAAACCGTCATCATCATTTCACACAGATTAAAATCGGTTGAAAATGCCGATAAGATCATCGTGATGAACGAAGGTAAAATTGAAGCCGAAGGCAAACACTCGGAGCTTTTACAAAAATCGGATTTGTACAGAAGTATGATCGATAAATCTACAGCCACGGAAAAGTGGGTGTACTGAAATAATTAGGTGTGGAGAAGTTAAAGCAAAAAACTTTACTTCTTCATTCCTAATTGAATCTTGTCAAACCTCATCACAAATGTACTATTCCGTTCCTGTAATGTTTCAGCATTTTCTCATCGATTGTATCTATAGCATACTGCAAGTGCTTCAACATCTTGTCCCTGTCGTGAGGAAGTTTGCCTGAGATAGGAGCCGTATTTGAAACCGTGTTCGCATAAATCATGGTTTCGATATTTAGATTTTCGATTAAGGTTTTTTGTTCTTTTAATTTTTCTATTTCAGAAGTTTCAATAAAAAGACCTTTTTGTATTTCATCATAAAGTTCCGATTCGGGGAATACGGTAAGAGCAACGATACTTATACTTATCGGCTTTATTCGGTTATAAATTGCAGCCGTATTTAAGGCAGCACGGTTTCCGTTTCCTTCTCCGGAAAGCCCGTTCAAATATGAAATATGATAGCTTATTCCTGCTTCATCCAATTTATTCAATTCATAAACTATATCTTGAGCCTTGTAGCCCTTGCGCATAAATAAAAGAGTTTCGTCATCACCGGTTTCGGTTCCGATAATAATTTCATCATAACCTAATTCTTTAAGCTCTCGAAGCTCATCCAAACTTTTCGGGCTTATATCCGTTACCCGTGAAAAACAGCCTATCGTTTTAATCATGGGCAGGTATCTATGAATCTTGTCCGCAAGAGCTTTGAGTTTTTCTACCGATAGGGCAAAGGGATTTGCACCGGTTAAAAACATCCGCTTCCCTTGCGGATAGTAAATACTCAACTCCTTTAAATCCGCTTCTATTTCATAGCCGGGTGAAAGGCGGAATTTAAAGGGCAGATCCGAATAAAGAGAACAGAACTTGCACTTATGATGTGTGCAGCCGGCTGTAACCTGTAATAAAGACGATGAGGCCTCATAAGGCGGCCTCCAAATAGTTCCCGTAAAATGCATAACTTCCTCCATAAAAACATATTTAAAATTTATCAAAATTGCAAAGTAATTCTAATATAAGACTTTTACAATTATAAAACAAGTACTATTATTTTTTAGCGTACTTGTTTTTATATAGCTTTTGTGATTTTATAAAACCAAATACTGCGTGTGAAAAATACCGAGAGTACTTCATCAAGATTGTTAGAGGGTTTTCCCGATAAAATGAAAAGCGTATAAGTTTATTACAAAAATTTCTATTTTTGGCCTTGACAACTGAGCATTATGATAGTAGTATATAGTTAAGCTATTTAATCATTAAAGTGCTAAATAAAGGAGGTACAAAATGTCAAATGATTTTATTCTGAAAAATGTATCTAATCTTGAAGACTATCTAATCTCCACTCGAAGGTATCTTCACGAAAATCCGGAAGTTTCGCATAAGGAATATCAAACTTCAACTTTTTTAAAACAAGAAATTAAAAAACTTGAATTTGAAATTATCGAGACTCCCGGTACGGGATTCATTGCAATTTTAGATACGGGAAAAGAAGGTAAGACTGTTGCACTGAGAACAGACATTGACGCTCTACCAATTCAGGAAAATGCTATGAATTTGAGGAAGAAAAAAGTTAGCGTCTCAAAAAATGCCGGGGCTATGCATGCGTGTGCTCATGATGGTCATATGGCTATAATATTAGCTGCCGCAAAAATTCTTAATGAAATGAAGGATTTACTAGCCGGAAAAATAATCTTTATGTTTGAAGAAAGTGAAGAAGCAGGAGGAGGAGCTGAACAAATCATTGAAATTTTAAAAAATTATAAAATTGATGCAATTTACGGAAATCATCTAGTTTCATTTCTAGAAGCTGGAAAAATTTCTGTTGATGCAGGGCCGGTAATGGCAGGTGCAATATTGGTAGACTTTAAAGTTATAGGTAAAGGAGGGCATGGATCAAGACCGGACTTGTCAGTTAGTCCTATTTTCGGTTCTGCAAATGTTTTAAATGCGTTGGCATCCGCTTGGTCAAACCAAATTGATGTAACTAAAACAGTTACACTTGGCTTAGGTTCGATAAATGGAGGCACAGCATTTAATGTTATTCCGGACGAAGTTAAAATTACAGGCTCGTTAAGATTTTACGATTCTGAAGAGGGGGAAAAAGCGATTAACATTATGAAAAACACTTCAAAACATGCGGCAATGTCACAAAACTGTTCAGTAGAGTTTACAGAAGGCGCCAATCAAATAGCAGTCCATCCGGTAATCAATGATATTGAATTATCGAAAATTGCCAGAGACGGCATTAATGAAATTCTACCGGGAGTTTTAATACAGGGTGTGAATTGGTTTGCATCAGAGTCTTTTTCCAAATACAGCTGTTTAGCTCCTATTGTCTTTGCCTTTGTCGGTATAAAAAATTTAGAAGAAGGGATGGGAGCAGAGCATCATAATGAATTTTTTGACATGGATGAAAAAGCATTATATTATGGAACGGCTGCTCAAGTAAAATTTGTTTATGATTATTTAAGAGGGTAACTATTATGACTGAAAAAAATAAAAAAAAATTTAAATTACCGCATTTATTCTTTATCATGATCGGTTTAATTATAATAATGTCTTGTCTAACATATATTATTCCCGCAGGAACATTTTATAAAGATGTAGACGGTAATATAGATGCCGGTAATTTCCAATTTTTGGAAACACAACAACCTGTGAGTTTAATCAAATCTATGTTTATGTTTATGAAAGGATTGGTAAATTCAGGTTTAGTGGTTTGGGTTGTTATGATCAGCGGAGCAAATATGGCTGTAGTTTTAGAAACAAAATCTATAGATAATTTTCTAAATTGGGCAACTTATAAACTGGAAAAACAAAGTACCAAGGTATTAATTCCCGTCTTGTATTTTTTAATATTATATATTGCCGGATTTGCCGGAACGGATGCTTTGATAGCAGTGGTCCCTATAGGTGTTATTTTTGCTAAAAAGTTAAAATTGGATCCCGTCAGCGGATTGGCAGCCACTTTTTTCCCATCGATGATCGGATTCGGTATGGGGCCGACTCTTAAAGTACTGATTCCCCAAACTATGCTAGGAGTGGAATCTCTTTCAGGGTTTGGGCTTCGATTTATTATGATGAATCTTTTCGGAATTATCGGTCTAATGTTTACGATGAGGTACGTTAGAAAAATAGAAAAAGATCCGAATAACTCTATATTAGGAACGGATTGGCTTCAAGAAATTAATAGTGACGAGCAATTTGCAAAAATCGAACTTCCTGTTGGATCTGTAATAGTTTTGATTTTAACAATTTTACAGTATGTTGCTTTGGTAGTATACTCTTTAACGGTAGGTACGAATATCTATGAATTTTTAATCGGATTTTTTATAGTAACTTCCATAATAATCGGCTTCATAGGAGGTTTGTCGGCTGATCAATTAGGCAACTCTTTTGCTAAAGGTTTGGGAGCAATGGCATTTGTTACCTTTGTTATTGGACTTGCTTCTACAATGCAAATAATTATGGTAGAAGGAAAAATATTGGACACAATTGTATATTTTATAACAAAACCACTGATGAACTTAAATAGAGGTATGTCAGTAATTGGAATTACATCAGTTATCACAATATTAAATCCGATAGTACCGTCTGCTACAGCAAAAGCTGCGGTACTAATGCCGATTTTGGAACCAATTGCCAAAACTTTAGGAATAACATCACAAGTTGCAGTGCAAGCTTTTCTATTTGGTGATGCTTTTACAAATATGATTTCACCGGCTCTGGGCTGGACGATGGGAGCTTTGACAATAGCCAAAGTTTCTTATGATAAATGGTTTAAATGGGTAATTAAACCGGTAATAGCCTTAATTCTATTATCTTTTATATCTGTATTTTTACTGGATTTAATAAGCTGGACAGGGATGTAGTTTCTAAATATTAGTTATACTATTCTATGATAAAACAAGTACTATTATTTTTTAGCGTACTTGTTTTTATATAGTTTTTGTGATAAAATCATCATAATATGAAAAAAACGGCAGAAGCTATAAAAAAATGTGAAACGGTTTCGGCAATTCAAAAAATGCTGGGCGGAAAGTGGAAGATTGAAATTCTCTACTATATCGGAATTGAAAAGATTAATCGTTTCGGACAATTGCGCCGCAAGATAGGCGAAATTAACGAGTCTTCTTTGACTAAGCAATTACGCGAACTTGAAGCGGATGGGTTTCTTTTACGGTATGACTATAAAGAAATCCCGCCGCGTGTAGAATATTCTCTAACCGAGATGGGGAAAAGTTTTATGAAGGTCTTAAAGTCCATGCAAAAATGGGGAGAGGAGAATCATGAAAGGATGGAAGCAAGGTGCCGATAGCATATTTTTCCGGAGCCTGCCCGAAAGCAAGATTGCTGCAAGACTATGCGAATTCCGAAAATACAAAAATGCGAGGCAGCTGAATAAATAACAAAAAAGTGATAGTATGTATAAAATCATTTAGAACAGAAGAGAGGTAGATATGAAAAAAGATTTAGGAGTACATCCCTTTGTGTTTCCGATGCCGGTGTTGATGGTTGCAACATACAATGAAGACGGCTCTGTCGATGTTATGAATATGGCCTGGGGCGGAATCTGCGATAATAACATGGTCGCATTAAACCTTGACGAATCGCATAAAACTTCAGCCAATATTAAAAACCGGAAGGCCTTTACGCTCAGCGTGGCGGATATTCCGCATATTGAAGCGGCGGATTTTTTCGGAATTGCGAGTGCAAATACCATGCACGATAAATTTGAACGCTCGGGATTGCATGCGGTAAAAAGCAGCCGTGTGGATGCTCCCATCGTAGAAGAATTTCCGTTGACGCTTGAATGTACGGCAGCCGCCATCCAGAATGACCGCTTCGGCTTCCGCGTTGTAGGAGAAATAGTCAATGTCATAGCCGATGAAAAAGTACTCGACGAAAACGGCAAAATAAACCCTGCAAAACTAAACGCCTTTGTATTTGATCAATTTCAGTACGGTTATTATGCAATCGGCGAAAAAGTCGGTCAGGCATGGAAAACGGGAAAAACGTTAATGCCGTAAATGCTTAGGGCATTGCCGCGAGGCGATTCAAATAAAGAAGTAACTTTATCAAATACTAATTGATTCTTAACTGCCAGGCTATATTTCTTTTATAAAAGCATCTACTTCTTTTGCCCATTTCCGGTATGTTTCCTTTTTTAAGGGAAAATGCGGACCGGGAAAATCCCATAGACACCAGCATATTAATCCATCGGCGAGATTATATCTTGCATCGCAAGCATAAGCTAAGGGGCCGCCCATACCGGCTCCTCCGAGAAATACTTTCCCGGTAAAGTTTTTTCTCGCATATTCAACTTTTACATTTTTATTCCATTCGGCTATCAGCTCATTTCCGAACCATCTATCCATGTAATTCTTCCAAAAATCAACCCCCGTATGCATAGCCCGCCTCCAAAAAAGATTTGTCCGTCTTTTTTACGGTTTATATTCTATCATTTTTTAACTGTTTTTGCAAACTCTGTGATTATTATCTATCCGCTAAAAATATAAAACGAGAATTATGATACATATGAAGGTGTTAAAGTCCATGCAAAAATAAGATGAAAAGAATATATATTCTTAAAATGTATAATTGAATTTGACTAAATGCCGTGTATTATGTATTTTATAACCTAAGGAAAAGGAAAAACCTATGGAAAGAAAAATAAAAACAGCAGTTACCGGCTTCCCTGCACAAGACGGAGCAGGCGTTAATCTTGTCCGTGTGTTGGGGCATAGCACAACAAGCGATTTTGATCCCATCTTAATGCTTGATTCTTTTGACAGCACCAATCCCGATGACTACACGGCAGGTTTCCCAATGCACCCTCATAGAGGAATTGAAACAATCAGCTATGTGTACAAGGGAAAAATGCAGCACAAGGACAGCCTTGGCTTTGAAGACACGGTAGGCGACGGCGAAGTACAATGGATGACAGCCGGAAAAGGAATTCTTCATGAAGAAAAGCTGCCTGCAAGCGAACGCCTCCTCGGTGTTCAGCTTTGGCTCAATTTGCCTGCGGCTAAAAAAATGGTACCGCCGGAATACCGCAGCATAAAAAATACGGAAATTAAAGAAATACCTTTTGACGGAGGTTTTATACGCTTGCTTGCAGGCTCATATAAAGAACACACCGGCTTTAAAAGCAAGTATCTTCCGCTTAACTATTACGACATTACACTCAATGCCGGTGCCGAAATAACAATCGAAACGGAACATGATGATTCGGTTATGCTTTTTACCCTCCTTTCGGATGCGGTTATAAGCGGTCAGACCGTAAAAGAAAAAACGGCAGTAAAACTGACTGAAGGAAACTCCGTTACGATAAAGGCAGGAACAGATACGGCAAAAGTTTTGTTTGTCGGCTCAAAAACCTTAAACGAATCCATTGCATGGGGAGGTCCCATTGTAATGAATACAAGAGAAGAATTGCAAAAAGCTTTTAGCGATTTGCATGATGGAACGTTTATTTAACCGATACAGAGCTATATATTAGGAGATATGATAAACAGTTCGGCGGAAATATTGCCTCGCTGTTTATATTTGAGTTTGCCTTTCAGACAAACATCATATTATTGTATGCGGTTTGTAAACAAACCGCTTGAAAAAACTTTTTTCAGGATTTGATAATCCTTGCAAAAAGTTTTTATAGGAGAGCTGATAAACAGCTCGGCGGAAATATTGCCTCGCTGTTTATATTTGAGTTTGTCTTTCAGACAAACATCATATTATTGTATGCGGTTTGTAAACAAACTGCTTGAAAAAACTTTTTTCAGGATTTGATAATCCTTGCAAAAAGTTTTTATAGGAGAAGGATATGGGAATTATACAATCTTTGGAAAAACGCAGGTCTTATTACAACATTAATAAAAACCTGCCGGTGTCTGCCGCAGAAGCCGGAGCTTTAATAAAAAAAGCGGTAGAATTGGTGCCTGATGCCTTTAATATGAAAAGTGCACGGATAGTTACGGTATTCGGCGAAAAGCACGATTTATTGTGGGATTCGATATACGAGGCATTCGGCGGCAAAGTTCCGCGTGAAAAAATCGATTCTTTTAAGGCGGGGGCAGGTACGGTTCTGTTCTTTTATGACGAAAAAACCGTAAAGGCTCTGCAAGAAAAATTCGCTTCCTACGCAGCCAATTTTCCCGTATGGGCAAATCAGGCAAACGGAATGCTTCAGCTCGCCGTTTGGACAGCCTTACGGGAAGAAGGCATTGGAGCTTCACTGCAGCACTACAATCCCGTTATTGATGAAAAGGTAAAATCGCTTTTTTCCATTCCGCAGGAATATGTGCTGATTGCTCAAATGCCCTTCGGCGGTATCGGCAGCGAGCCCGACCCGAAAGAAAAAGAAAATATTGATGACAGGGTAACGATTATAGAGTAATCCTTTCTTAATTGATAGTTTATGATTTGACACCTTCTAAGAAGGTTATACCGTTTAGAAGGTGTCATACAATTATCTGCCTATCTTCCAAAGAGAGACGGCCCTTTCTTTGATCCTGTCATTAAGCTGATGAGTTACAATAAAAACTTTTTTATTCCTTAAGCCTAAAATAAGATCTTCTACCCTTCCTATGTTTTGAGCATCGATATTTGCAAAGGGCTCATCAAAAATTACTACAGGCGTATCGCGCAATAGGGTACGCACAAAACTTAGACGCTTTAATTCTCCGCCTGAAAATTTATTTTCGATGTGCGTAAAGTCCATGTTCAAAGATTCGGCATTTGCAAATTTTTCTAAACCTAATTTTTCCATTAAGGTAAAGATTTTTTCTTCTGCAATATCTTCACCTAAGGTTAAATTGTTTTTTAAACTATCGTCAAAGAAAACGGCTTCTTGAGCTAAAAACGAAATAAGAGTAGACCTATTCTTGATGGAATAAATATTTTTTTCATCGATTAAAACATTTCCGTTTTTGGGTTTTAAAAGACCTAAAAGAATTTTCATTGCAGTGGACTTTCCGCTTCCGCTTTCTCCGTATATGATATGTATTCCGTTGCCGGTAAATTTTTTATTTACATTTTGAAGAACGGGTAATTCGCTGTAAGCATAGCTTACATCATCAAAAGATATATTGCTTGACGAAACCTCGGCTTCAATCTTTTTTTCTTCCGATTCTTTAACCACCAAACTCTTATAACCGTCGAAGATAACCTTGCTCATAATAAAGTGATTAACATACATCGAAATATAATAAACTTGAGATTTCAGCTGTACAATCAAACCGTTAGCCATCATAAATTCGGCAATGCTTAATTCGTTTTTATAAATAAGATAAACACCGTAAAAAACAACGGTAATTATACTTAATTGAGAGGCAAGAGAAGAAAGATTTCGGGATAGGATACTTACGGCTGAAACGGAAAATTGTTTTTTTGCTAACCTTTCTACCGACTTATTTAAGAGATTTTGAAAACGTCCTTCACTGCCGTAATTTTTTATTACTTCAAAACCTTTTAACCAATCCGAAAATTCCCCCATGTGTCCGTTTAAAATACTTATGGACTCGGATTGTTTTTTATCCAAAATCTTTTTAAATAGTTGCGGAATAAGAGAGGTTATTAAAACAAAAAATAAACTTACAAGGGCTAATTTTAAATTAATATATAAAAGAAAGCCGGAAGCAAAAATAGTTTCCATAAGAATCTGACCCATTCCGTAGAAGGACTGATAATATAGTCCGTTGAGGGAAGGAAGCTGTTGTTGGTAGTATGAAAGTTTTTTTCCTTCATCAATATTATAAAATTCTTCGTACTCGGCTCTTACCCAAGAATGAAAAAGACCTTGCCTGAGAAACTTTAAGCGGCTTGTTTTAAATCTTCCGAAAAAATAAGAATAAAGACCGTGTCCTCCGGCTCTTACCAGTATTGCAGTAAAATATACGGAAATAAAAACAATAACTTTTTGAATATCCTTACTTACGGCGGCATCGGCTATCTTTCCGCCTAGCCATGAAAAAACCGTAACGGCTGCAGCCGAAAAGACTAAAAATAGAAGAGCAAAAAATATAAATAATTTTTCAAGATTAGACAGCTTCTTCATATAAGCTCCTTTCATTTGTATCGAATTTATAAATTCGATCAAACAGTTTTTTTGTTTCGGTATCCGCAATGTGCGAAATAATTATTACTGTAGAATCCTTTATAGAAAAAATTAAATTTTTTACCCGCTCAATATTTTCGTTATCGATATTTGCAAGAGGCTCATCGAATATCATAATCGGGCGTTTATGCAAAACGGCTCTTGCAATGCTTATACGCTTTTTTTCTCCGCCCGAAAAACCGTAGGTTTCACCTATGACGGTTTCTTTCAAATACTTATCTTCGGTGTACTTATTTAAACCTACGGAGTTAAGAACATCCTTAACTTTTTCTTCAGTTATTTCCTTATCCAAAAATAAATTATCCAAAAGATTCATTTTAAAGATATAAGCTTCTTGCTGCTGAATGGAAATAACATCGGAAATATTTTTTATTTTTTTGGGAGCGGTTCCGCCTATCGTAATTGAACCGGAATCGGGAACGTGTATTCCTAAAAGTAGACGCATTATAGTAGATTTTCCTGACCCCGATTCACCTAAAATCAATATTTTTTCGTTTTGTTTAAATGTAAAATCCGTATTGTTTAAAATCTTTTTTTCATTATACGAAAACGATAGTCCCTTAGCATCAACAGTAAAATCTTCTAATACTTCATCTTCCCCTATTTCAGTTTTAGCATCTATAAATTCAACCATTGCATCACGCACAGGACGGGAAGAAAAGAAAGTTTTTAATAAATTGGCAGTCCAATACATGGGTCTTGACATCATTGCAACCAATCCCATTATCGTATAAAGTTCTCCTATAGAAAAAACATCCTTGTAAACATAGTATGCACAATAAGCTGTCATAAGCAAATTAACTATAGCAGATACAAAAAAACTCAAAGCCGTTTCAAAGCAGCTCACCTTTACGGCATCCATTTGTTTTTTTCTTAAAAACTCGTTTACTTTATCATATCTGAAAATTATATACTGTTCGCAAGAAAAAACTTTTATAATATCAATTCCTTTTAACCATGTCCTTACAGCCGAAAAATGTTTTTCGACCGCTGCCATCCTTTCCTTTGAAACTTTGGCCAAAATATTTTTTAAAACCGTCGGAACCATAAGAGGAATCATTAATAAAACAACAGTAACAAAAGCAGTCTGTATATTTATTGTTAAAAGCGTTATTATAGTTACAGAAAAAATCAAAACATGATCGGTTAAAGCAGTCCATACATAAAAATACTCTCCGCTTACGGCATCTATCTTATCGGTATAATCTGCACTTATTTTTCCTTCAGGTATGTTGATATACTCTCCCATATTTTTTTTAAGAAGGGCATCAAAATAAGTTTTTCGTAAATCAGCCTCAGCAACAATTACAAGTTTTGATTTTACAAGATCATAAAAATAGGTAAACAAAGCTGCAAAAATCATTGCCCCTAATGACAATAGCATTAGGGTAGACATAGAGTAGGAAGTTTTTCCTAAGGCCGTATCAAGAATCCGGCCATTCCATATTTGAAGCTTCATTGTACATAACAAATTAACTCCGCCTAAGGCAAAAAAAAGCACAAAATATTTTTTTTGTTTGAATATAAACCGAAACAATTATTATCCTCCTTGTAATACAGAGCTAACATATAAGATTATAGTACTTTGAGTAATTACTGTCAAGAATGAATTAAGATATAGAACAAAATAAGATTAAATTATTTTATTTAAATAATTCTCTCCGCATCTTATGAGGTGTAAGACCGTAAACTTCCCGAAACACTTGTTGAAAATGCCCCTCTCCCTTATAGCCGGAAAGACGGGCGATATCTCCAATCAAAAGATTTTCATCCCGTAAAAGCTGCAAGGCTTTTTCCATTTTAAGTCTTTTTACATAAGAATACACCGTCATATTGTAACGCTCCTTAAAGCCCAACATCAGTTTTTGCTGATTTATACCGAAGCGTTTTGATAATTCTTTTATCGAAGGAGGCGAAAGCATTTCGGTTTCCAAAAGTTTACGAATCCCGTCTAAGGCTTTAATATCTGAATCGGAAAGATAAACGGCTGATTTTTTTTTATTCGCATAAACATAATCAAATAAAATTGAAAAGACTTCAAGACATTTTGCCCGAATAAACATGTTAAGAGCAAAACCTTCTAATCGGCAATCTTTTACCTGATTACAAATCTCGGTAATTTGAGGAACATAAAGCACTCCGGGGTTTAAAATCTTTGCGGAAGTTTCCCAAAAATCTTCAGGCAGCTTGCAGCCGATTTTATCTTCCATCTCATCAAAAAATAACTGCCTAAAAACAAAGCCGACATTTACCAAACGGACACCTGCACTAAAACGCTTAAAGCCCGAAAAATAAGCGTTATTCACAAAGGCATTAAGACCGTGTTCGCAGGGCAACAGTTCGGAGCTGTCTTTTTCATATATGTCCAGCTCACCTTCATAAAACTGACCGATAGAAACGGTTTTTTCGTTTACATTCTCTAATAAGGTTATGGATTCAAAAAATTCCAAATCTGCAATCGATACCAAGGCTCGATCAAAATCTCCTAAGATTGTAACCGCCCCCTTCCCCAACTTAGGCGGCACCTCATATCTTATAGTTCCCCTATCCTCCGCACGGGTAAAGCCTAACCTTTCCAAATCATTCCAATGTTCTTCCAAACTGCGCATATCTTTCCTCAAAGTAAAGGAAATCTCTAAAAATATCAATTTTTAGAGATTCACATTAAGTTTATTTGCGATGTTTTTAATAAGTCATTATTAGATAAAGACTTATTAAAAACTCGACGGGCATATCTAAAAAGCCGACAAGGTTTTTAGATATGCCCTAAAAACATTCCATTTACTATTATAAACATTCCAAAATAAAGAAAATTACATTGAAAAATTAAAAAATATTTTAAAAATCATTCTGATATCAATAAAAACTCTTGACAAAGACCGATAAATTCCGCATTATATGTTAAAGTAAGGAGATATGATAAACAGTTCAGCAGAAATTCTGCCTCGCTGTTTATCTGCCGAGTTTTGTACCCATTAGGTACAAAACATCGCATTATTATATGTGTGTGCTTTCCGGCACACACTTGAAAAAACTTTTTTTGCAAATTAATATTTGCTGCAAAAAGTTTTTATGGGAGTTACTATGAATAGTAAAATCAAAAGAAACCTTTTTATACTAATTTCAACGGCACATTTTCTGGGTATTTTTGTTCCTACCCTCGTCCTAAGTATTATTGGAGAAAATCTTTCTACCATTGTTATTGTTGACAGTGCAGTCGCCTTATCATGGATATTGTTTTTACCCTTATTTATCTGTAAAAAGAAAAAGATAGTGGTTTTGTTTTTGACGGCTGTATGCACAATTCCGATATTCCTTTATATAACGGAACAGTGTACAAGTCCCGGACAATGGTTTTTAAATATTGCGTTACCGCAATTCCTTTTATGTATAACAACAGCCGGAGTTATTATGTTCATTTGGGCAAGAATAAAGCTGAACACATGGTATGGCGTATCAGCTACTGTCCTTGTGCTTGGCGTTTGCAATTATATTGCTCACAACATATTACCTACAGCCGCACAAAGTTATGGTTTAGAACAAATGGACAATGTTATTTCATTTCTTATAATACTTTTAGCATTGCCTTTTTTATTAATAGGAGTTCTAAAACATAAACAAGAATTCCGAAAAATTTAAAATAATCATCATAAACTATTTAAGGATTTTTACATTATGGAAAACGAAAAGCAAAAAGAATTTATATTAAACGGAAACTTGTGGAAAGTTATCTTTGATCTTTCATGGCCTGCCGTTATTGCAATGATTTTATTGGGAGCAAACAATGTGCTGGACGGAATCTTTGTCGGGCACTTTGCCGAGGAAGGAGCTTTTGCAGGTATTTCGGTAGCCTTGCCCCCCGTTATAACAATAATAGGTTTAGGTATTCTCGTAGGTTCGGGGGCAGGAACTCTTTCAAGCATTGCAATCGGTGCCGAAGACAAAAAAGTACAAAAAAATATTCTCGGAAATGTCAATTTTTTGACACTTATAATAAGTGTAATCGTAATGAGCTTAGGCTTTATTTTTTCGGAACAAACTCTTTTTTTAATGGGAGGCAGGGGCAAGGCTCTAATACACGGAGGCGAATACTACCTCACCCTTTTATGGGGTACTCCGATTTGGATATATGCCATTGCTCTTAATAACCTTATCCGCTCCGAAGGGAAAATGAAAACGGCAGCGGCAATTATGGGAATAAGCCTTATTGTAAACGGATGCGCTAACTACATTCTTATGGTTATATTCAGCTTCGGAGTAAAAGGAGCAGCTATCGGAACAAATATAGGTATGGCAGTACAGGCCTGTATCGGCGCCTATTATTTTGCAAAAAAGAACACGGATTCTCCGGCTTATGTATTTACAATCAGAATGGACGGTGAAATTATATCTAAGATTATTTCGATGGGATTGGCAGGTTTTATAATGCAGTTTATGGGAACTATCCAAATGCTTTTGGTTTTAAATGTACTCAACCGGTACGGTTCGCAAGAAGACATTGCCTTTTACGGAATAGTTACACGTATTTTTTCCTTTGTACTACAGCCGATAGGAGGTTTCATGTTTGCCCTCAGTCCCATAATCGGAATAAACTTCGGAGCAGATAAGACGGAACGTCTTATTTCAGCCTTTAAGCGATTTGTATTTGCAGCCCTTGTTTTGATAGCTCCATTATGGATTTTAATGATTATCTTCCCGCAAACAGCAGTTTCTTTGATGATGAAAAATCCTCATCTAAGCATTCAAAATATTTCCTATTTTAGGATTTACATGGCACTCCTACCCATTATGCCCTTAGTCTTTTTTGCTCTAGCCTTTTTTCCTGCCGTCAACAAAGGAAAAATAAGCTCGATATTGGGAATTTTACAGCAAATCGTCTTTTACATACCGGTGATGTTGATTTTTCCTATCTTTATAGGCGTTGCAGGCGTATACTATGGTACATTTTTCATAGAAGTTTTAAGCGGCATACCTGTTTCCATCCTTCTTTTGCGCGAATTCAGATTATTAAGGACAGGCATTACTAAATGGCAAAAAAATGAAGAAATGCCTCTTGCCGAGTAACCTATTTACAGTAAATTTATTTATATCCTAAAACTTATTAGTTACTATAAGTGGTAATTGCTTAAAAAATGAAACTGTACCTTAAACCATCCTTACAGTACCAGTAAACGATGTAAAAGTATCGAAGGAGTATGCAATGAAAAAAACAAATATGGATATTTACAATCCGCCTAAAAAGATATTGATATTTGATTTATTAACTAACCTTGCGTGGATTTTATCCACTATTTTAACCAACCGTATTGTTGGCAGCTCAGGAAACATCATGAATATTCTGAGTACAAAAGCTTTTGCAGTTATCATGATAACTTCAACTTTTAATCCGATACTAAAATGGAAATTTATTATGCCCTCAATAGTAAATTGGAAAGAAAACCCCGTAAAAGCACAAAAAAGTATCTCCTTGTATGTAATGATTGCATTTATTATTCCATTGATGATTGCCCTCTTCGGTCCATTTTTTACTTCATTGGAGTCGGGCCTAATCACCGAAACAAGAACATTCATTTCGTACATGAGTATAACCATGGGAAATATGTTCTTGATGAGCACATTCTTCAGCAGTTTTATGGTAAGATCATTGGAAAGATGGGCAACTTTTTTGCCCTTAGAAGAAAAGCACTTGGATCTTTCTATGACGCGAAGAACAGCCATTGTAAGTATCCTAAGTATTCTCTCAATCGCTTTTTTTACGATAGCTCCGTTGGTTAGAACAAAAACAGACGATATTTATATGCAGCTTTTGACAAAGGTACTTCCGCTTTTTAGCTATGGAATTACTCTTTCAATAATAAATATAGTCCTTATAACTCAGTCTACCAAAAAGAAAATAGCAAGTCTTCAATCGGCAATCAATAATCTATCCTTAGGTAATTATAATCAAGAGTTCCTCACAGCCGATTCACGTGATGAAGCGGCTCTTTTGATAAAAGATTTTAACACTCTTTTAGCATTTAATAAAGAATTTTTTAATGATGTAAAAAATTCGGGAGAGACTTCTCACAACATAGCAAATAAACTATTATCAAATATGACTACAACCGGCAATGTTGTAGATCAAATAACCGGAAATATTGCTTCAATCAATAACAGCATCCAAAATCAATCATTGGGAGTTTTGCAAACTCAATCTACACTTGAACAAATAGCAAAAAATATTGAGTGCCTTGACCAAAATATTACAAATCAATCTTCAGCAGTAACAGAATCGGTTTCAGCAATAGAAGAAATGACGGCAAACATAAAATCCATTACATCGGTTTTAAAAAGTAATTTAGATTCTATGAAAGAATTAAATATTGCAGCCGAAAAGGGAAGAAGATCTATTTCCGAAACAAACGAATTTGTGAAGTCCTTGAGTGAAAAATCGGAGGGCCTTTTAGAAACGACCTCCGTTATCCAAAATATAGCAAGTCAAACGAACCTGTTGGCTATGAATGCCGCCATTGAAGCTGCCCATGCGGGAGAAGCAGGAAAAGGGTTTGCCGTCGTTGCAGATGAAATAAGAAAACTTGCCGAAGAGTCGGGCACTCAGGGCAAAGCCATAACTACCGTTTTAATGGAATTAAAAAATCAAATCGAAGAAGTAACCAAAGCCTCTTTAATGGGTGAAACACAGTTTACTGAAGTCATGCGTATCCTAAATCTTGTCAATAATAGAAACAGTGAAATAATGAATGCCATGAATGAACAAGATGTGGGCAGCACACAGATACTTCAAGCAATAAAAAACATTATGCAGATAACCTCTGAAGTCAAAAACGGTTCGGAAGAAATGCTTATAGGAAACACTGAAGCAGGAAAAGAAATGACAAGACTTGTAGATATTTCTAAGAGTATAAGCAATAATATGAACGAAATAAATCAAAAATCTGAGCTCATTGCAACTGAAATCGAGCGTGCTATGAACATGACCGAAGAAAACAAAGAAGCTGTTTCAAAAATATTTTCATATCTTGAAAAGCTGGCTTTATAAAACTTAAGTTAATTGCTGCCCAACAGCCTACTTAACTATCTCTTAAAAATCTTCTATAATATAAAGACTTTTTTTGGAAATTAATATTTCCTGCAGAAAGTTTTTATGGAGGTAGGAATGACGGCGGTTTGGGCGGCACCCTGTATAAAGCTTCTACAAGGCCCCTTGTATGAAAAAGAAGGAGACCCCGATTCTTGGAGACTCTTGATTCAATACCAAGGGGAAATTTCTTCTTTTTTCGATCAAATAGGAATAAGCGTTTTTATTGAACCTGCCGAAGGCTATGCCTTTTTAGAACAAAAAGAAGATGAAGAAGGAGAAACCGAATCGGTTAGGCTGATACGCCGCTATCCTCTTAGCTTTGAAATGTCCATCCTCTGCGTTTTATTGCGGGAAGCCCTAGAACAATTCGATATTTCTCAAAGCGATTCTTCTATTTTGGTTTTACCTGAAAGCGAAATCCGCAGTATGCTCTCGGTTTACTTTAAAGAAAAAACCGATCAAACAAAACTCTATAACGAACTTACCAAATATTTGAATCAGGCAGTAGACTTAGGCTTTTTAAAAGAACTGCATCAAGACCAAAACGGAAGAATCGGCGACGATTTAATCGATAGAAAATTTGAAGTACGCAGAATTCTTAGGGCAAAAATCACAACCGAATTCTTATCCGAATTTAAAAAGCGGCTTGAAAATTATAATAGGGAAGAAAAATGATGCAATTTGAATTGATGAGTGAAGAGAATAAAAACGGCTTTTATTTGGATTTTTTTCAAGTGTATAACTGGGGCATCTTCGATTCGAATATCTACACAATGCGATGCAGAAAAAAATCTTCCCTTCTTACAGGCTTAAACGGCTCAGGAAAAACAACCTTAGTCGATGCTTTTTTATCTCTCATTGTTCCGCCGCGGCGCAGGTTTTATAATCAATCTGCCGGAGCCGAAAGCAAAAAAGAAAGAGATGAGGCAAGCTACGTGCTCGGTACTTACGGAAGCAAGAGGGACGAGGAATTTATTTCAAGTACTGCAAAAAACTTGCGCTCAAAGGATAAGTGTTTTTCCATTCTTTTAGGCTGCTTTGTTCTGGGAGACGATCAGGGACCTGTAACCCTCATGCAGATGAGATTTTTTTCGCAAGCAGGAACCTTGCAAAGGGTATACTCCATAACAAGAAAAAGGCTTTCTATCGAAGATATTCAAAAAGAAACCGGAGACCTGACACCCTACGGCAAATGGAAAAAAATCATGGCAGAAAAATTCAATACCACTTTTTACGGAGATAATTTTTCTTCTTATTCCGAAGCTTTCTCGCAGCTTGCAGGCTTACGCTCCGACAGGGCTCTCTATCTTTTTTCGCAAACGGTCGGCTTAAAAGGAGTCGGTAACTTAAACGAGTTTATACGGACACACATGTTCGAGGGGCAAAATACCGAAACCAAATTTGAGGAGATGGTAAACCACTATGAAGAGCTTTCACAAATCTATAACGAGATTGAAAAAGCACAAGAACAGATACGGCTTTTAAAAGAAGTTTTGGAAGCAGGCAAAACCTTTGAACTTTGCGAAAAGAAGGATTTGGAATTAAAAGAAATTAAAAACAACTTACAACTTTGGTACTTAAAAACGGCTCTCACCTTAATCGAAAAAAGAACAATAGATTTTAATCAAGAAAAGTTAATAATCGAAAATAAAACTTCTTTAATAGAAGAAGAAATAAAAAAGCTGGATTTTGATCTCGACTCGGTAAAATCCGCAATTCAACAAAATGCCGCTTCGATACGCCTTGCTGCAGTAGAACATAAAATAGATATTAACGAAAGGGAATTAAAACTACGCCGAGACAATGTACGCGGCTATGAGCGTTGTGCCGAAGTTCTTTCTTTGGAAACTCCCCAAACGGAAAAAAAGTTTAATGAAAACTTAAAGCTTTTACCGGAACTAAAAAAAGAACTTACAAAAAAAGAAACAAACCTTTTTGACCTGATTCTCGAAGCCGGTACCTTAAACACGGAAAGGAATAATGAAGTTGCAGAGCTTAAATCGGAGCTTGAATCTTTGAGTAAGCGCAATACAAATATTCCCTCCCAAAATATCAGGATAAGGGATGAAATTTCCGCGGGAATTAATTGTTCTCCAAAAGAGCTTACCTTTGCAGGCGAGCTTTTGCAAGTACTCAAAACCGAATCCCGTTGGGAGGCGGCAATAGAAAAACTTCTCCATCACTTTGCCCTCTGTCTTTTGGTTCCTGAAAATCTTTATGCAAAGGTCAATTCCTATGCGGCAAAAAATAATTTGAAGGGAAGGCTTGTTTATTTTAAGACGGATAAAAGACCCCAACTTAAAAATTTTACGTCTGAGAGCAATTCCCTTATTTCTAAACTTGAGATTAACAAAAAGCATGAACTTGCAGATTGGATTGAAAGCTATATCGGAGATAATTTTGATTATATCTGCACTGACAATATGGAAGAGTTTAACCATGCAGCAAAGGCAATAACTTCAAGCGGTTTAATTAAGGCAAAGATAAGGCATGAAAAAGACGACAGGCCTCAGCGTTCCGGAACTCAATCCTTTGTCTTAGGCTGGGACAATATCCAAAAACGAAGAGAGCTTTCTTTTAGGCTGGATAAACTTAAAAACGAAATAGAAAAAAATAGTCAAAACTTAAACAAATATAAAAGCAAACAAGACGAAACAAAGAGTAAGCTCATCATCTTGGAAAATTTAACTAAGCTTACAGACTGGGATGCAATCGATGTTCAAAAATATGCTGAGGCACTTGATAAAAATCTTGAAGAAAAAGCTAAGCTCTTAAAAGGAGATAAGGAACTCAACCGGCTTGAAGAAAGACTTAGAATTTTAAAAGATGACAAGCAGTCAAGAGAGGAGGAAAGATCCAAACTCACCAATGAAATGGGAAGACTTGAGCAGCAGCTCGCCGATATAAACTTAAAACAAGCAAGGATGCAGGTTCAATTTAACGAAAACTATTCCGATAAAAACGATGAGGAAACCGAAAGCCTGATTTTAAGTTTTGAAAAACATTTTAAGATAGACAGGGGCTTTGAAAACTTAGAGCTTCTTGATAGTGCAAAAGAAACATTTACAGCCAAACTCGAAAAGGATGCAGAAAAATCGGAGCAAAGTTTAAAAAATACGGAAAGAAAACTGCGCGAAAAGATGTCGGCCCTTACAAATGCCAAGGATGAAATAAAAATAAAGTTTCCTTCATGGAGTGCGGATGTAAGAGATTTGCAGGCTGAATCCGCAGCCCTGCCCGACTTTAAGGCCTTTTATGAAAGGTTAAACCATGACGATTTACCAGCCTGCTTAAAAAAATTCAAACGAAAATTTAACGATAGCGTAAAACAAGATATTACAGACTTTAAAGCACGTTTAGACGGAGGAACACAACAAATTATTGAAGGTATCGGAGAACTTAACAAAAGTTTAAAGATAATCCCTTACAGTAAAAATCCTCCGACCTATATAAAACTTGAACACCGTTTTACAAATGATATTCAAATAAAAGAATTTCAAGGTATCTTACTGGCCGCCATACCCGACTCAGCCTCCGTATTTAATAAAGAAGCTGATTCCGAATTCGAGAATTTTAAAAAAATAAAAATATTGATTTCATATTTAAAAGAGAACGATCAAAGGCGGAAAAAAGTTCTTGATGTCCGCCAATGGTTTATATTTGCGGCAATAGAATATTACCAAAACGATAATACTCAAAAACAATACTATGAAGATTCCGCAAGTTTATCGGGAGGCGAAAAATCCAAACTCACCTATACGATTTTGGCTTCGGCCATAGCCTTTCAATTCGGAATAACAAGCGGTTCACCTCGTTCCCTCCGTTTGGTAATTATAGATGAGGTATTCAGCAAGGTCGATATTGATAATTCCTGTTATGCAATGGAACTTTTTAAGCAGATCGGTTTACAGATGATTTTGGTAACACCTATGGATAAGATAAACATTGTCGAAGATTATATCTCTTCAATGCACATCACCGAAAAGAAAAACGACAATACTTCCCGTCTGCTTGAAATAACAATCGAAAGGTACAAGCAAGAAAAGAGAGATTTAAGTTAAGACAGTTACTTTAAGGGAATAAGATGATAAGTATTGATGAAATAAAGAAAAAAGCCGAAAATAAATTTTTACCGTTTTTACACTCGATTATAGATGAAAAAAATTTCTTTCCTCTCCTCATTCCGTCTGCAAAGGGTTCCGTAAAAGATGCCTTCGATGAAAGAAAACTTGAAGCGGAAAAGCTTTACAAGGACTCAAAGAACGCTAAGGGAATAGGCTATACCGTAGAAACAAAAACCCTTAAAACTCATAAACAAGGAATGCAGACAATAATAGAAAAAATATATTTTGAAACTGAAATCGATTTTATAAGTTTTATAGGAAAAGAAAAAGAAACTGAAAATTTTAAAAAGCATCTTTCCATTGTTAAAAAACAATTTTCAAATTTAAATGCCGAGGATATTCAAAACGATTGGCTAAATAAACATCTGCGTAATCTTATTACCGAGGTTGAAGCCGATTATTGGCAAAACATTTTTCGTTGTGCAATCTGGTTTTTAAATAATCCTAATTGTAATTTGTATCTAAGAGAAATTCCCCTATCGGTACACACAAAATTTATAGAACAAAACACTTCATTGATTTTTTCGGTTTATACAGTCCTAAATAAAAATAAGGATAAGATAAACTCAAATGCAGATATATATAAAAGGTGGAGAATTCGCACACCCGAACCCTTCATAAGATTCCGCTGCCTCGATAAAGACATAAATTTAAAAATTCTAAACGAAGAAATTGCAAGCTATGAAGCTCAAATTCCTTTAGGTGCCTTTGCAAAAATAAATTTTAATTCCGTAGAATATATTTTTATTGTTGAAAATTTAATGGTCTATCTTACACTTCCGCCTTTTAGCAAAGCTCTTTGCATTTTCGGTTCAGGTTTCGCTGCCGTAAACTTAAAAGAAAACAAAGCATTAAACGAAAAAAAATTATACTATTTCGGAGATATGGATGAACACGGCTTTGAAATACTTTCAAATGTACGCGGCATTTTTCCAAATGTAAAATCATTTTGCATGGATAAAAAAACTTATGAAACTTTTTCGATCTTTGCAGTAAGGGGAGAAAATTCTCACTCAAAAATTGAAGACCTTAATCTTAATGAAGAAGAATTAATACTTTTTAAGTTTTTGCGAGAAAGAACCGGAAGGCTTGAACAAGAAAAAATATCTCATGCCTTTATCAAAAGCCGTATGGAAGAAATATTTAACAATATAAATGAGGAGGAAAAATGAAAAGTTCGGACAGTGCTTATATATCGGCCATGCTTTCAGAAGATTCGGGCATAAGACTTTTAAGAACAAAAAATGCAGCTCTTACTATTTCCTTCTTATATAAGATTTTTAGAGAAAAGCATATTCAAACAATTTCAGCCGACCGCTTTGAAACCCTGCTCGCAGATTTTTTGAGGGATCAAGAATTCTCAAATACTCATTATGATTTTGATTCGGAAGAACCCGATAACGGAGAATTTCGGCTTGCAATGCAAACCATCGAAAGCCGCTCTCATTTTTTAGCCAATAAATGGTGCTCCGAAAAAATAGGATTTATCAGAAAATATTATAACGAAAATCAAGAATTGATTATAGAATTAAGTGCAGGAGTAGAGCGTCTTTTTACATGGCTTGACAATATGGATTCAAGAACTTTTATCGGAACGGAATCCCGCTTTAAAGACATCCTATATAAATTGCGTGAGCTTTCTGAAAACACAACCCATGACCCGGCCTCTCAAATTGCCGACTTGGAAAAAAAGAAAAAAGAATTACAAGACCGCATAAACCGAATTAAAAAAACCGGTAAGGCCGAAATATACACGCCTGTTCAAATGGTTGAACGCCTCCATGAAATTTCAAGAGCGTCAAGAGAACTTTTATCGGACTTCCGCCAAGTCGAAGAAAACTTTAAATCAATTCTTTCGGATGTTTACAAAAAACAATCTGTAAGTGAAACAAAGGGAGCTGTTCTCGGCTATGCCTTAGATGCATATTTGGAAATGAAAGAAACACCTCAGGGACAAAGCTTTGATTCTTTTTGGGACTTCCTCGCAGCCGATGCAGGTAAAAATGAAATCAACAGCTTGACAGAAAACATAATCGAACAGGTGAGAAATCAAGGCATAGAATGGGAAGACGGTTTTCTTTTTCACTTAAAGCAATATCTTCACGAAGCAGGCGGAAAAATAATAGATACAAACCGCTCCCTTACGCACCGGTTAAATCGGGTTCTTCTTTCTCAAGGAAGACAAGAACACAAACTTCTCACAGAATTAATATCCTTTATAAAGACAAGAGCCTTTGAATTGGCCGGCAGCGATTTTGAATTACGGGAACCTCTTTCGATTGAGACAAGACCCTTTTTATATTTTCCTCAGGCACGCACTTTAAAATTTCCCGAACAAGAGCAAAGTTTTGAACCTATCACAAGTTTTACCGAACAAGAATCGGCAGAGCTTTTGAGGCAAAGCGGAATATTCAATCAGTTTTATGTTGATGAAAATCTTCTTAAAAAAAATATCTTAAACTACCGCAACGAATTTTTACACGGAAGACCTCAATTTTCTCTTGCAGAGCTGACCGAAAAGTTTCCCATTCAAAAAGGCTTATCCGAAGTTGCCGCCTACTTTGCCCTCGCCCCCAAACTCAAACCGGAAGCGCTTATATTGGAAAACACATCCGAACAAATATCCTACACCTTTAACGATAAGACGGTTTTGCTAACCCTGCCTAAGATTGTGTTTGGGTAAAAACTATTTTGAAAAAAATCAAAATAGCTATTGACTTTTCATCCTGCACATATTATAATCTATTTAGATAAAAATCGAAATAGATTGAGAGGTATAACAAGGATGAGTTTTGAAAGTACATTCAAAGCATTGGCAGACCCTGTAAGAAGAGACATTTTGATTTCTTTAAAAGAAAAATCGCTTACGGCAGGTGAAATTGCCGATAAATATGAATTATCAAATTCCACCATCTCATATCATCTATCCTTGTTAAAAAAAGCCGATTTAATAAGTGAAAGAAAATATAAAAATTTTATTTACTACGACATCAATATATCGATTTTTGAAGAAGCAATTATGTGGCTGTCACAGTTTAAAGGAGATAAGAAAAATGACTAAAAGAATAGTATACATGATTATTATATTACTCAGTTTTTCTCCAAGTATTTATTATATAATAAATATTGGAAATGAAAATATAAAAAATTATGATTTATATATACTGCCTATATTAATAATTATTTTCAGCATTGTAATGGAAATTGCAGTAAATACATTATCGAATAATAATAAACTGCCTAAAAAACTATATATTCCAATTGTTTTAAGCACTCCTCTATTATTTGCAATCGCTCAAAGCAGCAAATATATATTTAAAGATTCAATCAGTTCCGGCATTGAAAAATATATTCATATCTTAGCCTCAATGATTATCATAATAATCGGAAACTATTTGCCTAAAACAAAACCAAGCAGATTTGTCGGTTTAAAATTTTTTTGGTTATTGGATAAACCCGTGTTATGGTATAAAACTCATCGCCTTGCCGGATTTTTATGGATAATCACAGGAATTCTTTTGTTGAGTTTTGGAGTATCTGCAAGATGGGAATATCTAATAATTTACTTTTCCCTATTGTATGTTATTCCATTAATATATTCACTATTACTTTTAAACAAAGAAAGGAGATTGTATGAGTAATTTATCCGACAAAAAGCATTTGATTATCGGAAGCTTATTATGTTTAGCTACAACGGTTATTTTTATAGCCTTTGGAAGCAAACTCCCGGAGACGGTTCCCGTACACTGGGATTCAGCAGGAAATGTAAACGGCACCATCGAAAAGGTATATCTGACATTCGGAGCACCGTTTGCATATCTTCTTATCAATCTTATCGGGTTTATAAAATTTCAAAATCAAAAGGGAAATATATGGAAGTACTATATCATACCGGTATCTGCTATTATAATCAGCTTCCTAGTTATTTTCTTGGCAATTTTATAATTAAATTAAACACACTACAACCTCAGTTTAGAGAACTTACTGAGGTTGTAAAAAGAATAACTATGTTGGAAATTAAGAATTTAACAAAAATCTATCATAAAAACCGCATTGCAGTAAATAATATAAACTTAAAAGTTTCTCAAGGCGATATTTATGGTTTTATAGGAACAAACGGCTCCGGGAAAACATCAACAATTAAATCCATTGTAGGAATTCATGATTTTACAGGAGAAATATATGTTAATGGAATTTCCATAAAAAATAATCCTGTAGAATTTAAAAAAAATATAGCATATATACCCGATAACCCGGATATATATGAATATCTTACAGGGCGGCAATATATCAATTTTATAGCAGATTTGTATAGAGTATCTATAAATGAGCGGATACAAAAAACAAAATCATTCAGTGAAATATTTGAAATGAGCTCATTTTTAGATAATACGATATCTTCATATTCTCACGGAATGAAACAAAAGATTGTAATTATTGCAGCCCTTATCCATTCACCAAAATTATTAATAATGGATGAACCCTTTGTAGGTTTGGATCCAAAAGCTTGTTATCTTTTAAAAAAAGAAATGAAAATATTAGTAGAAAGCGGAAATGCAATATTCTTCTCTACACATGTTTTAGAAGTTGCAGAAAAACTATGTAACAAGATAGGAATAATAAATAAAGGCAGATTAATTGTGCAAGGAAACGTAAACACTGTTTTGAGCAAGACCGATTCATTAGAAGAGTATTTTATGGATATTATTAAAAATGAAAAATATAATAATACTTTTTAAAAATTCCGTATTTCGGTACTCAATTTTTACAAATTCGGAAAAAACCAACTATCATTTATTAGGATTTATCGTAATATTTTTTTTGTTATGCCTATATAATATTATTTCGATAAATTCAGTAATGAAATTAGGGCTGCATTCTTTTACCCTATCCTATTCGGCAGCAATATCAAGTTTTTTTATTTTTATGATGACTGTGCTAAAAAGTAACTCAATGTTTTTTTATAATAAAGATTTTAGGGCACCTCTAAAAACCTATTTTTAGTGTACCTATTTATTATTTTAGTAGCTTTTTTATAAATTGTCTAGTGTAAAACTTGGATTCTTTATCTTAAGTTCCCTTACTTTTCATTTTATTACCTATATGCTCCCTCATTTTATTTCTTTAGATAGCAATATCGGCATAAGTTGTATGTTAAGTTCATCATTATTATCGAAAATGTTGCACGAGCTAATCCTATCGTTCTTACATATATACCTTTCATTGAGTTTGTCATAAAGCCAAATACATGTTCGACTCTCGCCCGTATTTTTGATTTTTTTCTGTTACCGATTTTTTGTTTTTTACTAAGAGGTTTCCCTCTTGCTCCTCTTTCACAAATTTGCCCTTCTATTCCTTTCGCTTTTAAAACTCTCTCTATTTCTTCTCCTATATAGGCACTATCTGCGTATAATCTTTCATCTTCCTTTTCAACTAAATTTTTTAATTCTTTACTATCATGAACATTAGCTGCTGTTACAGTTGCTTTCAATATAAGCTTACTTTTTTTATCTACTTTTATATGATCTTTATAACCGTAATAGCTACGTTTGTGCTTCTTTGTCCACCTAGCATCACAGTCTTTTTGTGATAATTTTGCCTTATTTTTTGCTTCTTGCCATTGTTCAGGGATTTTTCCGTTTTTAATTTGTTCATTTTCATCTTTGCTGTTATGCTGTATCGGAGCTTCTACTATTGTCGCATCTATTATCGTTCCCTCTTTTCCTATTAAGTTATTTCTAGCTAATTCTTTTCCAAACTTTTCAAATAACTTTTTTGATACTCTCGCTTCAATGAGTTTTTCTTTAAAAAGCCATATTGTTTTTGAATCGGGTACTTTATCTTTTAATTCCAATCCTAAAAATCTCATAAAGGATAGCCGATCGTTTATTTGATATTCCGTTTGATCATCACTTATGTTGTATAATTTTTGTAAGATTATTATTTTAAACATCATTACATAATCGTATGCAGGTCTTCCGCCTAAACCTTTTGGCTCTTTGGTTAATGCTTTTTTTAATAGTGGTTTGAATATTTCCCAATTTATTTTTTTGTTTAATTTTTCAAGACTATCACCTAAGTTACTTAATACTCTTAAACGATCTTCTTCATCAAATAATCCTTTTTGTTTCATACCTCATTTTATCATTTTTTTAATCTTTTTTAAAGGGGGTTTTTAGAGGTGCCCTTTAATATGTTATCGGCTTTACCGATCACACAAAAAGATATTATTCTAAGTAAATTTCTAGTACTATATTCTTTAAATCTTATTATCAGTTGCAGCTGTATATTTCCGGCAGTCATTCTTTTAATTTTTAAAAAAATTATCAGCGTCTCTGCCGGAATAATATTTTTACTGTCAGGCTTCACCATTCCGGTGATACCTATGTGTGCAGCTTCTATATTAAGTACTATTATAGAATATTGCAGTGTATTTTTTAAAAGAAAAAATCAAATATCAATTTTATTTTTTTATTTATTGATGACAGGATATTTTATAACCGTATCATTTAATCGCAATTTAGATTCCATTTTATTAGACAATTTACTTCAAACACAATTATATAAAATATTTCCGTTATCCAAATTATTTTATATAGATCAAAATATTTACCTAAAGATTTTACAATTTATAAGTCTTACAATTATTGTAACCATTGTATATATATTTTTTATAGGTAAAAACTATAATAAAATTCATCAAAAACTAAACACTCAAAGCTTTAAAAATAAAAAAACAAAATCTATTTTAAGAACACCATTTTTTAGTTTATATTTAAAAGAGTTTAACCGTTTTATTACTTCGCCTATTCGTGTGTTAAATTGCGGATTAGGTATTATATCTTTATGTGTTTTATCTGTCGGGTGCATGATATTGGGATTTAACAAGATTGAAATATTACTCGGTATTAGAGGTCTTGAACATATTCTTACACACTACGGTTCATCGGTGATAGGGGCATTTTTTCTTATGAGCTGCACCACATCTTCATCAATATCTTTGGAAGGAAAAAATGTATGGATACTGCAAACAGCTCCAATCGGCATATCCCAAATTTTAAATAGTAAAATCGCAGTCAATATGAGTATTCATCTAATAGGATATCTTTTTGCAATGATTGCCATTTTACCGAATATACGGAGCGGTTTTTTACAAATTTTATTAACAGTCTTTGTACCTGTTTTTTATTCCTTTTTTATTTCGACTGTAGGAATTTTTTTTAACATCAAATATTTAAATCTAAATTGGAATGATGAGATAAGCATTATAAAGCATAGTCCGGCATCTATTATCACACATCTAATTGCTATAATCACTATTATAATATCAACTTCATTATTTTTTATTATAAATTTTATTTATATAATAATTCCAATATGTCTAAGTTTCGGCATTGTCGGAATTTATTTATATAAAAAAAGCATAAAAACAATATATCTTATTCAAAAATACTGAAAATTAGATTAACCTCGCCCTTGCCTAATATTATAAAAAAAGGTACAATCATTAAAAGGAATTAAGCATGTCTAAAAAATTTATCTTAGCCAACGAACAGCGAAAATATCTGGGTCTAAATCCGATTGAGGCTCACTGGGAAGTAATGGATATAAAGGGCAGCCTATATTATTTTGACGGAGATACTATCAAAAAAGAAATTTCCGCATCGGACTATGAGGGAGAAGCTTTTTACTATAAAGAAAACGAGCTTGATGTTGAAACGGGAGAAAACAGAACTATTGTTCTTCCCAAGACGGCAAAAGGAAAGCCGAAAAAATTAAACTTTACGGCAACTCAATCATTTAAAGGAATCGGAGTGTATTTTTCATTCGGAAGCGGACATGTGCTTATCGGAAACTACACCACACAAAAAACCTACTATTCGGAAAACTTAAAAGAAAGCAAGGTTTCGGCTCTCAATTCTTGGATTGAAAAATGGATAAAAGAAACATCAAAAGAAGATTTAGTCGATTTGGAAAATTTTAGAAACGAAAAAAGAGCTCACCAAAAATATAAAGAAGGAGATATCTTTGCTTTTAAAATAGGAAGACGGCAATACGGTTTCGGAAAAATTTTAATCGATATTGTTAAGTTAAGAAAAAATCCGGAATTTAAAAAGAATAAAAACTACGGTCTTAACAACCTCATGGGAACCGCTTTAATTGTAAAGGTCTACCATAAAATCAGCACCGGCATAAACATCAATCTTGACGAATTGGAACAATGCCCTTCCCTCCCCGCACAGCCCATCATGGATAACAATATCTATTACGGCGAATACAAAATTATCGGAAACAAAAAAGTTACTTACCAAGACTTAAATGACGCTCCAATATCGACAAGCAAGAGTATAAATCATCAAGACAAGGATATTGCCTATCTCCAATACGGCTTGATATATAAAGAAATGTCTTTAAAAGAATACGCTCTATACAAAGACGAAGAATGGTATCATAAAAATTACCGGGCAGAATCAATAGGCTTTTCTTTAAACATAGAAAAATTGGAAGAATGTATAAAAGCAAAATCAAACGCCCCCCTTTATCCGGCAACCGGCGGCGGCCTAAATAATCCCGCCAACAAAAAAGATAAGAATTCAGTTTTCAAAGCTTTCGGTTTGGACGGCGATTTGGACTATGAGGGGAATTTAAAACTATCAAAGGAAAAGTAAAAGGTATGATCGAATATTACAAAAAAAGAGCAAAAGAATATGAAGACATATATAAAAAGCCTGAAAGACAAGAGAGTATTCTTGAATACCAAGATTATATTAAAAAACTTTTTCAAAACAGGAATGTGTTAGAGCTTGCCTGCGGAACCGGATTTTGGACGGAAACATTAACCAAGACTGCAAAAACCGTACTTGCAACCGACATTAATAAAGAAGTACTGGAACTTGCAAAACAAAAAATTTTTAAAGCCTGCAAGCCGGAATTTGCAATTTTAGATTATAGAAACTATGAACCTAATAACAAATACAACGGCATATTTATAGGCTTTTTGGCAAGTCATCTGACAAAACCTGCATTTGTAAACCTTATCGAAAACCTCATAGAAAAAACTAAAAAGCCTTCTTTAATTTTTTTTATGGATAACCTTTTTGTAGAAGGAGAAAGCACCCCGATATCCAAAACCGATAAAAACGGCAACACCTATCAAATACGAAAACTTAAAGACGGCACCGAATATGAAATAATGAAAAACTTTTACCCCGAAAAAGAATTTGAAATTTTACTAAAAGGCAAAACTTATAAATATTTTTCCAATAAATATTATTGGTCTATTGAAATTTACACTTAAAGTTCATATTATGTTTTTATGAAATCTAATCACCCTACTCCCGATAGCCTCGAATTTAAAGAGGTTACTCCCGATAACTGGAGAATAATCAATTCTCTTTCCATAAAAAAAGAACAAAAAAATTTTGCAGCCTCGAATGTTACCATCCTTGCAAGAGCCTTTGCTTACAGAAAAGAAAATGCAAAAGTTTTTGCCGTCTATTATTCGGATGAACCCATAGGTCTTATAATGCAGAGGGACTGGATTGACGGTGAAAAAACAGTCTGCATTATGGACCAATTTATGATAGACAAAAAAAGTCAAGGAAGGGGTTTAGGAAAAGCAGCTTTAAAAAAATGGCTTTCAATGATAGAAGCAGAAAAAAAATATCCATGTATTCAGCTTTGTTATGTTGAAGGCGATATAGCAGCAAAACGCCTCTATGAAAATTTCGGCTTTTATGAAATCGACAAAGACGAAGATGAGATTATAATGCAGAGGGATATATAAATAAAAATTAATTTAATCTTTGTTCACAATGCTTGACAAAATAGATATTTTTATGCTAAGGTAAGCACATGCAGGATTTTTTGAGTTTATGCTTTTTTAAAATTTTCTCATTAAATGCTTTAGATAAGGTAAAAAAACGCAGTGATCTTATAAATAAAATACTGTGCCATTTTACCCCCCCCCCGTGTATCAAAATGACACAGTTTATAAACTAAGTCAAAATCTTTTATATCATTATTTTTTTCTCTTTTGTAATAAACGCATAAGACAATTATGTTATTTTGTCTTGTGTGTTTTTTTATATATTTACCGCCTTGAAATTAAATTTGAAAGTAAATCAAGATTTTTGTTTTACAATTTAGTAAGGCGGTTTAGTAGCTTAGGTTTTTACGGTCAACCTGTACGAAATGACAGCCGGCATTTCTTTACAAAATCCGTCTGTGCAGAACCCTTTCGATTATGGGTTGAACGGGAAAATATAGAAAATAAATTTTTATAAAGGAGAGTTAAACAATGGATACTTATGTAATTACAGTATGGATTGATATCAAAGGAAAAACACATACAGCGGCAAGTACAATACAAGCTGGTAGTATTTCTGAGGCTAAAGCAAAATTTAAAGCAAAAAATCGCCAGTGCCAGTCTGTTACCGGTATACACAAAAAATAGGGAATATGACATGACAAGAGATGAATTTGAAGAAAGAAGAAATGATTTTAATGACCGTGCTCAGGAAAGATTAGCTCGACAAGAAATAGAAAATAACGAATATAAAGCTAATTTGAAAGAAGGCAAGGTAAGCGGATTAGATAAATTTATTCATGGAGTAAATTATATTCTTACCGGATTAATCAAAAACGCTGAAAATACTTTGAATAATATGTGATACATAAATTCAGATTATTGAATGTGGAAGTAAAACTTGATTCGAAAGTTTTATGACAAACAAATCAGGCTTTACTTCATTTTTTAGTTTTTATGCATTGGAGTACAATATACGGGTTGATAAGCTAACAGCTTGTTAAAAGCGTTGGTTAAAACCTATCATAAAGTTACTTCAATCAAAAATACATTTTATAGGAGAGTAATTATGGGTATTGGTTTTGAAATGTTTAAATTAAGATTAGGAGATGCTATTGCTGATGGAGTAATAAATTCCTTCTCATCTGCTATGCAAAAACATGCTGCAGATCAAGCTGAACAAGAGGAAATTGCACAGCAAGAATCTAATAGGCTAGACATGTTAAAAACAATGGTTTTCATGGTATCGTATAACATGGAGTTGGAACGAAGCGGCAAAAAAGCTATAGCTAATGCACTTTCACAATTATATGATGAAGAAATTTCTTTATTTTCCATTGAGGATCAAATAGATGATGCTTATTCACAGATAAAAGACACTAATCCAAAAACATTCTTCAGTGGAATTGTATCTATCACTAATGATAGATATTGTGCGGCAATTATTTATACATATATGCTTTATATGTATACAGAATTAATAGCTAAAGAGGCAATTACCCCCGCACATATATATAACATGTATCTAATAAAAAAATATTTTTTAATGCAACGCTCTGAACTAGCTGAATGCTATAAAGCTCTGGCAGGGATTGTCCAAAAAGATACAGATGATATTGCGGATATGTTTGAAAAACTTACTTGTGAGGCAGCAATAGAATCACTTAAATCTGAGAATCTATCATTAACTTATGAAGAATCAAATATACAAGAAAATGTAGAGATCGAAGATTCAGAAAAACAAATAGAAGCGTTTTATTATCAAGCAATAAGCGAAGCTGGTGAAAATATGGATGATTTTAAAAAACATGTTAATCTAGCTGATAAAAGGCCCGACATGATTGCAAAAGCAGTCAAAACATATGCAAAAGATTGTATAGGTGAAAATGCTATCCTTATATTTGACAATACATGGACATTAAATTGTAAGAATGGATTTGTATTGACAAATAAAAATATCTATATCGGTAGTGGAGGAAAACTAAAACAATGTATTCCTTTAGCAGATATAAAATTTATTGATGCTACAGTAAAATTTACATCAAATAAATTAACAATAAATACAACAGAAGTGGAAACAGAGCAAATATTAAAGGGAACCATTGCTTTGTATAATTTATTACAAAATATTATTCCATTAGCGATGAAAGTGGAAAATTAATAATATCTATAGGAGAAATTTATGATAGTTACAGGCCATGATTACAATAATCAATCACCACGAAAAAAGGGAACAATGTTATTACTTTGTCTTTTTTTAGGTATATTCGGTATTCACCGTTTTTATGTTGGTAAGTATTTTACCGGTATATTATATGCTCTAACTATGGGGCTCGGTTACTTTGGTATCTTATTTGATTTAATTATGATATTAATGGGAAAATTTACTGATTCCGATGGTAAGCTTATAAGCTAAAATATCAGAATTTTCCCATTATATGGGAGGTATAAGACATGTCTGATTTTAGTGATAGCATTGCTTTTTCTGACTTAACACTTACAAGTAAACTAATACTACTTTTAGGGTGGTTAATAAAAAGTGCGATTTTATTCTGTATCTTTTTTGCTTTGGTAGTTTTAAAGCAAAAAATGATTGTAAACGGAAATTCTCTTTCTGATATTGCACTAGGCATAGCTTTTGTAGTCGTTGCTTATAGTATAATTTTTTTGATTTTTTATATTATCACAGAACATATTATAAAAAATATGATTGTTGGAATGATTATTTCTATAATAGGAGCTGTGCTGGCAATTATTTTTCCTCCGTTGGGAATCATAATCGCTATTATTGGAATCATATCTATGATTTCAAAAATAATTTCCGTTATAAAAATGATACCCATGCTTTTATTGGGTATTTTATTTGCCGCCTTACTTTTTGCAGATATTTTAATCATAAAATTTAATCTATATGATCTTTTTGATTTTATGTATGGCACTATAAAAATATCTATTTTTGGGCTCAATTTTAGTTTTTCAAAAATAATGTTGGGATATATAAGCCTTTCAGCACTCACTTCACTTATCCTGGCGTTTAAGTATAGTCTAAAAAATGCAATGATGCGTCAAGTAGTCATCTTTATGGCAATACCGATAACTGCTTTAATTGTTTGGCTTGCACATACATTAATTTCAAATGCATTTTATCAGCCGTCCGAAGTACAACAAGTGGATATGCATAAAGGAGAGATTTTTATCAAAAGCTACCCAAGAAGTAATGGTACTATAGTTTCCGGTTATTGGAGACACTTACCACATAAATAAATATGCTATAACTAAAGGAGAAAATTTTATGAAAAAATTTCTTGTATTTCAAATACTCATATTAAGTATTACAATATTGGCAGCACTCTTACTCACCAGCTGCCTTTCATTAGATACACATTCAAATAACAGTCAAATATCTAATAATAAAGCAGATAAAACTACAAAAGACGACTTTAAGCTGACAATGATTGAAGATCCTCTTGATAAAAAAAGCCGTAAAAATAAAGAAGATAAAGTTATTAATCATAAAAATACAAAATATAAAGATAAAACTATTGCAATCCTTGCTCCTCAATTTGAAAAAGCACCTAAAAATGACATTTGGATGTCTCAATTTTTACAAGATTCGCTTACAGGACAATTTGCAAGGCTTTCTGATATGAAGGTATTGGATCGGAAGAATGAAAGCGTAATTATTGCCGAGCAAAAACTTTCTGAAAGCGGACATTATTCTTTTGACAATGCAGCAACTTTCGGACAACTTACAAATGCTGAATATGTTTTAACCGGAACAATACAAAAACTGCCTACCCTTTATTCTTTAACCTTTCGCGTAAATGATATTTCAACGAATGAAATAAAGGCCTCGTTTAACGGTCAATATGCAACGGTTGACATAGAAAACGGAAAAGCCGTTTCAGAAATCATTAAAGATTTATTTAATGGGCTTGAAATTCCGCTTAGTGAAACAGAGCTAAAAAGCATCACAAAAAATAAATCGGAAACATCAAATATAAAAAATTTAGCTCAAGGTATGGCAGCCGAAAAAAACGGTGACTTTGTCACTGCACTTTCCTTTCTTTCCGCTCCTTCCACATCAGGCAATATAGAAGCAGCTACCGTCATATCCGAAATATTATCAGTTTCTACACCTACAAATATTAGAGAACGAGCAAATTATTACAAAGAACAAATAGCAAAATGGAATAAAATATGGAGAGATTTAGAAAAATATATGAATAGAAATTATCCAATAATTATATATGATTTTTCTAAAATGAGTGATAAAATAAACAGCCGTAAAAATACGGTAGATATAACATTGAAAGCAGGAATAAAACTTGTTCCAAACAGAAAAGCTCTTGTTGTATTTAACACTATATGGGATGAATGGAAAAAAATAAAAGCTAATAAAGAAAACTACGAATGGGTACGAAATGTTAGAGAATATCATGATTACGAAATGAGTTTTCATATACAAATAGGTTTATATAATAAATACGGAGAATTATTAGGTAATATTTGGTATGGAAGTTGGAAAAACATACATAATCTTCAAAATATGCATTATAAAGATGTGCGGTTTGAAAATCAGGCAATACCGCCTCAGTTTAGATTATTTAATAATGCAGAATTTTATCAAGTAACTTTTTCTGATATCCAAATAGATGACAAATTTACCGAAATATTAATACCTCGTATTATAGACTTTCAATTTTTTGAGAATCATAAAAGACATTCTAACATGTCAGGAATTTTTTCTCTTGAAGAATGGGAAATCTATCTTGAAGAACAGGAATAAAGCATGAAAAAAACTTTTAAAAATATTGTTATATTTTTAATATCGTGCATCCTTTGTTCATGTGTTTCCACGCCAAAACCTAAAACAACAGGTCTAACGGAAGATGAACTTTTTTCTTCCGCTTATATTGCAGCACGAGGTTATGGAGAAAGTGAAGAGGCATCTTGTCAAAATGCTATTGCTGCTCTTTCACGATATTTTTCTTCTCAAATAAAAGTTGAAACAGCTCAAAAAACTATTGTTCAAGAAAGCGTCAGTCAAAGCCGTCTTGAAGACATTACAAGGGTGCTGTCCGATACGGAACTTTTTGCCGTTCATTATACAAAACCGAAATTTAATAAAACGGCAAAACAATATGAGGTAATTTCTTACATCAACCGTGATGAAGCTCTGAAAATATACGAACCTAAAATAAAAGAAGCAATAAAACCGTTTTTAGCCATTTATTCACAGGCAGAAATACAAAGAGATTTATTTAAAAAAACTATTTTTTATTTACAGGCAAAAAATATAGTACAAAATAATTCAGCATTAAAAGTTCTGCAATTCTTACATGTTTTATCTCCTGATGAAGCGGAAAATTATGCGGATGTAGAAGATAAAATCATTAATCTCAATGCAAAAATAAAGGAAATACAAACAAAGTGTACGGTTTCGGTTACTTTAACCGGAGCGATGCCGGAACAAATAAAAACTTCGATAGAAGAGGTTCTTCTAAATTTAGGATTCCCTCTCAGTAATAAGAACACACAAGCAGCATATATTTGTAAAACCAAGTTAGCTGAAAATAAAAGCGAATTGCAAGCAGGTGTATTTTTTACGCCGGACTTGAGTATAGATATTGTATCTCAACAAAACGATGAGCTTGTGTTTTCTTATAAAAAAAGATTTGTCAGGATGGGAGCCAGTACTGAAGTTATGGCAAAAAAACGCATAGAACATAACATTTGTTCTGAAATAAAAGTGTCATTACCGCCAGCCTTTAAAAAGGCCGGTGAATGAAATATGTAAATTTTAGGAGGGTGATATGAAAAGGAATATCATCATAATAAGTACAGCAGCCGTACTTATGATTTTTACAGGTTGTGTATCTTTATCGGAAAAAGAAAATAAAACTTCGGCAAAGCAATACAACGAATCAGGTGTTAAAGTTGAAGCTAACAAGACCTATGTTAGAGATTGGTCGGGACGTTCTCTTGGAACTGAAGCCAGACCTGAGTGGTTGATGGAAGCATTTCAAAATAACTATGATAAGACTAGAGCTAAATTCGGTATTTCGGATAACGATATTGTAAAGGTATCTATGGTAAGTGCAAGTGATGTTAGAGGAGCACAAATGTATGCCGATATGAATTATGCCCGATTAGTAGCTACAGAGCTTCAAAGAAGCATTTGTGTAACAGCAGCGGAAAAGGCACGTAATGGAGATATATCCGAAAAAACAAGACAAGCTATTGAAGAAGTTACAACCTCGCAGTCTCAAGTCGAAATATCGGGACATGAAAAAAAAGCCGAATTCTATCACATAGTCGATGAAGAAGATGCTCTAAACGGTAAGATTACACGCAAGTGTATTGTATATCAAGTTTATGTAATCCCGGAAAAAACATGGGCAATAACTTGTGCCTATTATCTAAATAAGATTCGTCACGAAATACCGGAAGATTTAAGTCCTGAACAAGAGGATGTTAAGGACTTAGTAAAGACAATGATGGAAGATGCGCGTCATCCGACTGTTATGAGTCAACAAGAAAAAGCATTTGAACTTGAAGCTAAACGCCGTATGCTCACAGTTCAGGAAAATCTTGCACCTGAACAACAAAAAGCACAAGCTAAACAAGAATTACTCAAAATTGCTCAAGAAGGAAACACCGAGCGTACAAAAATAAAAGCAGATGCAAAAACAAAACAAGTAGAAGCAAATGCAGATGCAAGAACAACTGCTTATCTATCAGGTAACAAAATAGTTCAAACCGCAGCTTTTGTTACCCCTGAAGATGCAAATAGAATTGAAGCCGAAGAATTAGCAATGTCAATTTTATTCCCGTAATGATTTAACCAACCCTGTTTGTTAAAAACAAAAAATCCGGCTAATCCTTTTACAGATTAGCCGGAAAGTTTTAGCAGTTAAAAGATTAAGACGGAACATCAAAAAGCTTTTTCGCCTTAGCCAACCTACACTGCTTTTAGATAAAAATCCGTTTCCGTAGTGCGGAGATCCTTGACGGTTATCTGTCCCGATGAGAATTGCGTGCAAATACGGATAGCGTATTGTTTATCCTTTTCAAGTTCGGGAGGAACAAAAAATTCCACTAATGAAGGAGTGTTGGTAAAAATGTGTTCCTCTTTTACCTTGATAGGCTCCGAACCGTCTTGAGGTACACAGTATATACCGCAGTCTTCCAGCGTACCGAGAATGCGGATTCTGTTTCCCGAAACCCTAAGCGATTTTCCGCAAGTAATAATCTCATTGTCTTTTTGACTGAATAAATCCCTTACTGCATCGATTTGAGGATCGTGCTGAGACTGTACTACAAGCGAAACCGAAAGCTTTTTTAAGCTTTTGTTTACTTCCGCAGAAGGAGTAAAACGCAGGCACAGAGGCGGAGCATCGGCAGGTGTCGGGTTTTTGCCCTTCACTATACCGTCAGCGGCAAGATAGAATGTACCTATGCCCAGCACATTTACAGCCTTACCTTGTCTAAGCTGCCTCATAATTTCTTCATGCAGCAGCTGTGCACTATGCTGTACCAAATGTGCCGATATGCCCGTATCCCGCTCATCAATCAAACTTATAAGATTTTCAAGACTGAGCGTCTTATTACTGCGGTGTACCCGACCATAAAATGATTCTCCCGTTTTATCAAAACGGTTCTTGTACAACACCATACTTACCCGGTGTTCAGGGATTTGAAAATTCATCATAGAATTTCCTCCTTAAAAATTAAATATAGAAAACGATGAGCTATAAAATTTCTTAATACAGCTCTTGACTTTATTTTTAAGGAGTGCTACCATGTTCTTATGCTTAAAAGAGATGGTAACATCCTTAAAAAATAAGCTCAAAGCCGAATGCTATGCTGCCGACTTTGAGCTTATTTTGTGCTTGAACAGCACTGTCTTGATACTAAACAGTATTTTCGCTACGCCCTCCTTATATTCTTTTTGTACCGATACGGCATCCTGCTCACTTAGGCCGCATTCGGCGGATAATTCTGCAGTACTCATATTTTGAACAAGACCGCAGACCGACAATAAAAACCTAGCCAGCATATCTGCAATTGCTTCAGGGTCTTCATACTTTGAGCAGATCTCCCCATCCTGCAATTCACTGACGGGTATTTTCAAAATACCGTGCAATATGTAGTGAGCAAGTTCATGTGCCAAAGTCATCCTATCCTGAAAGTTACCTATACAGGCACCATCATACACATCGGAAGGCACAACAATGGAATGAACCGCTTCATTACTCTGCGGAATAATTTCGGTAAAAGCCTGAATATTCTTGTCTTTTACCTCATCGATAAACTCGTCCTTTTCAAGCACGATAAATTGAAAATGTTCATCAAACTTTTGCAGTTTCAGCTCTATAAGAGCCGGGACATTTACATACATTGTGTCCGTTTTCAAAATGCAGTGTACAATCACGGCGATTATCAATAAGTCAGCCTCACTGATGCATACCGTTTTTAGTCTTTTTATCTTTTCCAATAAAATTTCTCCTTTTACCGGACATAAGTATGCTGTTCCGATAATTTATGGTTTCTGCATCATACTTTGCAGTTTTTTACACTTTTCAGTGTCAAAGTTTTTTAATAATCGTGCAAAAACGAGCGCCGTTTCTGCCTGATATTCTTCCATCTCATTAAAATTGAGCTTTAACTCACTTGCGGATTTATATTCGGCCTCCTTTAACTCGTTGTACTCCGCCTCACTCAGTCCCAACTTTTCCTTTACTTTGTCGGAAAGGTTTTGAGGTATCGCCCTCTTACCTATCTCTATTGCAGATAAGTACGCCGGCGACAATTCCTCGTCCAACTTCTCCGACAGTGCTTTAAGCGTAAGCTCATGTTCTACACGAAGCTTCCTTAAAGCCTTACCATACAATGTAACCCCAGCCATAAACACTCCTTATGTTTATATAATACACAAAATAAAGAATAAAGTCAACAGATTTTACAAATAAATTCTACAAATTTTGTAGAATTTATACGATTTTTGTTTAAAAATTACAGTTTTTTTGATGTATTTCACGAGGGCTCCTCGTGTAGTACTGAAACATGTGCCCTATTGTAGCTGTAATAGGTCATCTATTGCAGTACTACACGAGACCGTCTAGTGTAGTGCTGAAACATGCCATCTATTACGGCTGTAATAGGTGTTCTATTGCAGCTGAAAGAGGACGCCTATTATGGGCGTAATGTGGGGGGGGAGTGGAAGGTATTAAAAAGGTTGGAATAAAATAAGCTATATATTAATCCACAATATAGAAAAATAAAACAAAATATAGTAAAATAAAAGGAGGTAATATTTTCTATAAAATTATAAAATAAAAGGATTTAGAACTTATTATATGAAAAAAAGGAATTGTTTGGTTTTAACACAATATAGAGAAGGCGACGAATACAATGATTTTATTGGGAAATTCTATCATTTTCCTTCAAATAACAAGAAAAATTATTTGTCGTCATTTCAAAATTTACCTATAGAATTTATTTATTACGAACCGTACAAAAAAGGAGAAGGAGTATTTTACGGTTACGGTAAAATACATAAACCGTCATTTGATGATAAAAGAGACAAAGATTTCTCATTTATAGAAATTTCCGAGTACAAATCTTTTGCAAAACCTGTAAGTTATAAAAATGCCTTAGGAGAAGTCATAGAACAAAAGTATAATCCGGAAACATATAACTCTAACAACGCCGTTAGAAAAATCTCTCCGGAGTTTTTGGATAACGTATGCATGGACGGTCAGCTGTTAGTGAATTTTAGTGCGGATGCTCACCTGATTAAAGTATTGGGGGAGCAACTTATAGGCTCTGAAAAAGTAGGTATATTAGAACTTGTAAAAAACTCTATAGACGCAAATGCATCGTATTGTAGAATAAGATTTGAAAAAATACCCAACTTGAAACCGGTGGATTCAAATGAATATAAATATAATGATTTTGAAGGTCCTGTTATCGTTATTGAAGATGACGGTGACGGTATGGATAAAGATATTATTGAAAACGGGTGGTTAAGACCTGCTTCTACCATAAAAACGGAAGTCAAAGAAAAACTTAGAAAAGAGCGTGAAAAAGCCGAAAAATCGGGAAAACTCGCTTCATACAATACAATTGTAGAGCAGATAAAAAAAGAAAACGGAGGAAGAATTCCATTAGGAGAAAAAGGTGTAGGTAGGTTTGCAACACATAGATTAGGACGAAGATTATTGATAGAAACTAAACCTAAAAATATCGACTTTGAGAATATTTTGTCCATTGATTGGGATGATTTTGATTCTAAGGATGGAATACCTAAAGATTTAAACAGGATACCGGTAAAACTTACACGACGACATATCTCTCAAGAAAATGATAAACTAAAATCATGGACAAAGATTATTATATTCGGAGGTAAAGAAGGATTTGAATTAACGGAAGATAAAATACGCGATATAAATAAATCCGTTTTGAGATTAAATACCCCAAACCCTAATCCTGAGAAAATGAAACCGCCGTTTTATGCATCAGTAGAGTGTCCGCAAATCAATGATTTGGATCAAGAAGAAGTATATAAAAAATTCGATCCCATTTTCAGTTTGGATATATTTGTTAATAAAAACGGTATCGCCGACAACTACACATTAAAATTTAATCCGCCTACCGGCATACCTCTATCAAAAGAAACATGGAGCGATGAAAAATATGATCTTAAAGTACCGGCACATGACTATTGGATGACGAAAGAAAATGTATTCCGCACACCTAAATGCGGTGCATTTTATATGCATTTGGATGTTTGGTACAGAGAAAAACCGTGGATAGACGGCATAGATGCAAAAGAAATGAAAGACTATCTGGCAGAATATGGAGGCATATCAATTTATCGTGATAATGTAATCATTTTTCCAGCCGAATCCGGAACAAAAAACGATTGGCTGAATTTGTCGCAAAGACAAATAAAGCAAGCTTTTAGAATTTCATATTATCATATGATCGGCAATATAGAAATAGAACAATCGGAAAATTTTGAGTTGATTGATAAAACAAATAGAGAAGGAATGCTTGAAAACACAGCTTATCTGGATTTATCCAAATTGATTGAAACCGTTATTCAAAATATAGTGGAAATACGATATATATCGGTACGAAATACATACAATGAATTAACTAAAGGGCTTATACGTGATCCTCAAAAACTGAAAACCGTTACCGCCGATAGTGCCGAACTCATAAAAAGCATTCATGATAATTATGAAATTTTAAACGATCCATGGAGTATACTTGAACGCTTCGGTAATACCGTTGCGGAGCGTAAAGAAGGTCTTGTAAACCTTGAATCTTCAATAAAAAATTTAAAAAAGAGTATTGAAGTGATAGAAAATATTCAAGAAAAAATAACCGAACAAGCAGGATTCGGAATAGCGGTGGCGGTTTCTCTGCATGAATTAACCAAGATAGCAAGTAACTTTTACAACGGTATATCATACTTAATAAATACCGGTAATGCGGATAAAATGAAACTTGAAACTTTGAAGGATGCTTCAAATTCTTTAAAATCCGAATTAAAACGTTTAAGCCCTTTAAGGACTATAAGAAATGAAAACAGAAGAGAATTCTATCTATCTCAATCAATAAAATATGCCTTAGAAATATATGCTGCGGCTCTAAAAAAAGCGAAAGTACAAGTTATTGTCGATTTTGACAACGATTTTCAAGTATATGCACGATACTCCACATTTAACCAAATTATGATAAATCTTATAGACAACAGTATCTATTGGATGATGTCAAAAGATATAAAAAAACGCAAAATAAAAATACAGCTGAACAAGAAATATAGAACACTTATCTTTGCCGATTCTGGAATCGGAATCGATGATTCAATACGCCCTTATTTATTTGAACCCGGTTATAGTTTAAAAATTCCACCGAGCGGATTGGGTTTATATATATGTAAATCATATATGGCTGCCATGAACGGAAAAATATACGAAACCGGAATACGTGAAAGAATACCTGATATGCAAGGAGCGCAAATAACTATAGATTTTGAAAGAGTTCCGGAAACAAAGGAGAATGCCAAATGAAAACAGTTTGTTATATTGATGATAAAATACCTGTTGCCAATTTTCCCGATTATTTTGAAGAGACAAAATTAATTGATCAACAGGTCTTAAGATTTTTGTTGAAAAACGATACAACCGATTGGTCGGAAGACGAGAATGTAAAAGGTGTAATTGTATCTCTTTTAGACCATTCAGCAGATTGGGAGTGCTATGCATTTACAGCTCCACAATTTTTTATAAATCATAGAGAAAACGGAAATTACATCAATCCTGATATTATACTGTACGATTGGGATTATAACGATTCGATAAGTTCCGATAGTTCCGAAGTACATTTATTTGAACTATTAAAATCAACACACTCCATCATAATAATATATACCGGGGCGGATAAAAATGATGAGCTTACCGGTATACTTCAAAAAGAAGAGTTCAAACCTTACAAAGATAGGTTAACTCTTATCGAAAAAGGCAAACCGCTCAATGATGAAAACAATGCTGAAAAAAGTGTTGATAAAGTCATAAAAGAAGCAAAAAACAGATTCGAATTCAATTTTTCATACAAATATGCAAAAGAATTACTGTACAATGCAAATAGAAGTTTAAATGAAGTATTGTCTGAAATATCCTCATTATCTGTGGATCAGTTTATAAACTCTTTCGGATATCAAGAGAATAATAATTTTATTGTCGAATCTGAAGAATTTGCAGGTATTATTTTTGATAAATATAAACAAAAGCTGATAGAAAATCTACCTCCTTTAAAAAATCCTTCAACTGAAAAGAAAGATGTTTCTGAAGATGTCATAAAAAAGATTTGGTCTTATAGATTATATTACACTTCGAAAAACGGTCAAGTCAAACAAGGCGATATAATAAAATATCAAGATGATTTATTTTTGGTTTTTTCCTCAGACTGTCACATGGAAAAATTTTGGTGTAAAAATTACGGCTTTTTAGCTGTAATACCTTTATATAAAATTGATAAAAATGAAAAATGTAAAGATTTATTCGGAGATTTAAAAAAATCAAAAAATTTTTATCCGACTTCTTTAACAAACACCCAAGGTATTGAGAATATAGCCGTATTACCGGCAATTCCGATCAATGATGATTTTTTTGATTATATCCTTTGCCCGAAAGCGATAAGAACTATAGAAATTTCTCTTCCTCCCGTAAAAGATAAAAGTGCACAAAAGAAGATAAAGAATAATAAAGCACTTGACTATGTCGATGTACATGATAGAAATACTATAGCAAAAGTCGTTTCAATTTCCGAAAATTTTAAAAACCAACTCATACAATTTGTACAAGACAATATTACGGGTTACGGTTGTCCCGATTTTCCGAAAACATTATCGGAGTATTTAAAAGAAAAATTTAATAAAGCAATAGGAATGGAGGGATCGAAAAAGTGATTTTTACGGCAATAGATATCTTTTCCGGGGTCGGGGGATTAACTGAAGGCCTTCGACAAGCGGGCTTCAAAACAAAGTATGCATTTGAAATTGATGAAGTTGCTTCTCGCTCTTATTCCATGAATCATAAAGGAGTAGAAGTAATAACAAAAGATATTCGCAAAGTTGATATAGATGAAATCAAGGCAGCTTTACAGGATGAAAAAATTCACTTATTAGCCGGATGCCCGCCATGTCAAGGTTTCAGTGCCATACGTAGACTTAATAAACCCAACCCCGTTGCAGATGATAGAAACGATCTTATCGATGAATATGTTCGTTTCATAAAAGAATTAAATCCATTTACCTTTATGATGGAAAACGTTCCCGGTCTGGCATTATCATCAAATTTTGAACAAGCCGTAAAAGAATTAAAAAATATAGGATATATTTTAGATTATAAAACGGTTAATGTTAAAGATTATGAGGTTCCTCAAAATAGAAAGCGATTGGTAATGGTAGGTTCAAGATTGGGACCTATAGAAATAGCAAAACCGTCCAATAAAAAAGTAACGGTAAAAGAAACAATAGGCAGTTTACCACATCCGAAAGAATCATCCGACAAATTGCATAAAATATATCCTAAACATACAAAACGGATTCAAGATTTAATCCAAGATATTCCTCATGACGGAGGCAGCAGAAAAGATTTGGGAGAAAGTAGGCAATTGGAATGCCATAAAAAAGCAAATGTAGGTTTTAATGACGTTTACGGTAGATTGCGGTGGGACGATTATTCGACAACCATCACAGGAGGATGTTTAAATCCTTCAAAGGGGCGATTTTTACACCCCGAACAAGATCGTTGTATTTCCGCACGTGAAGCGGCATTATTACAATCATTTCCTAAGAACTATAAATTTCCTACTGATGTACCTATTTCAAAAATAGCATTGATGATAGGAAACGCTTTACCACCGCAATTCTGTAAGATACAAGCAATAAATATAAAAAAACATTTGAAGAAGTATTTAATCAATTGAATTAAAAAATATGGATAAATTTTCTCAAAAAAAACGAAGTGAAATTATGTCTAAAATTTCAGGAAAAGAAACAAAACCTGAAATTTTAGTACGTAAATATCTTTTTGCAAAAGGATTCAGATATCGTAAAAATGTCAAAACTTTACCCGGCAAACCTGATATAGTGTTACCCAAGTATAAAACCGTTATTTTTGTCAACGGTTGTTTTTGGCACGGTCATAAAAACTGTAAAAAAGCCGCTCTACCTACAACCAATTTTAATTTCTGGAAAGAAAAAATAGATAAAAACATTATTAGAGATAGGAAAAATATAAGTGATTTAAAAAAAATGGGGTATAATGTGATAGTAGTTTGGCAATGTACTTTAACAATAAAAAGAAGAGATGAAACATTAGAAAAAATAACGGGAGCTTTATTATCATCCATTTCCACTATCGGTTAGAAGCTATTTCAATTTTTATAAATATGGTTTTAGGTTGCTAAAATCTTTGCCCCCTCCCACCTTTCCCTCTTTTGTGCTATACTGTATACATGTCCCAAAAACTTGAACTAACGTGGTACGACAAGGATAAGCAAATAAAACCGGAACTACGTATCTTATCAAAGACGATGCAAATTCTCTGTCGATAAAGGAAATGAAGACTCATAGGTAGTTCAAACAAACAGCAAAATGTGATATAATGGCAATAGGATGGAGGTATCTATGAATGAGGTAATGTTACATCAATATAATTTGCTTTCAAAAGAATTACAGCAGGAAGTACAGCACTATATTGAATATCTGTTTCTAAAAAATAAAGAATTGAGTAAACAAACGCACGAAGAAAACATGAAAGAAACTCAAGCAGATAACTTATCGGCTACTTCATTATTCGGAACAAAGGCCGAAATCGTTGCGGACAAAACACTTTTTGAAGTTTCCAATAATCTTATAAATAAAAATCTTGAAGCATATAAGGCTCTGGCACAGTGATTTTCTTTACACAACATCAGGTCAAAGAAATACACCGTAGCCTTATCAATGCAACCGGCGGAATAGACGGCATAAGAGATGAGGGTCTTCTCGATTCAGCATTACATTCCCCATTCCAAACATTCAATAGAAAAGAACTCTATGTCGACATTATTGACAAAGCAGCCCAGCTTTGCTATGCACTCATTCAAAATCATCCGTTTATTGACGGTAATAAAAGAATAGGGGTTCATGTAATGCTTATATTTCTTGAACTCAATAATAAAAAAATGATATATACTCAAAAGGACTTAGTAGATTTAGGCTTAGGAATTGCATCAGGTGAGATAACCCGCAATAAAATAAAACAATGGATTTTATCACATACTGAAAACGAAGAAGAAAAGGAATAGACCAATGCCAAACCGTTTTTCCCGAATACACGGCTGACTACATTGCCTTTTTTCCCATCTCGCAAAAACATACACAATTAAAACGGAGTCAACCAATATCTACAAAACCGATCCCGGATACGGTATACAAATTGCAGCGGATAAATGATCTCAATAAGAATCTTGCATACTCACATCCCCACAATCATCTCTTTAAAAAGCTCAGGTTTAAGCAAAACAAGCCCGCCATGCCCGAGCTTAGGCAGAATCTTAAAATCTGTTTGGGGGAAATATTTTTTCATATAGCGGATATCCCAAGAGCGAGCTTTTTCTTCAGTCTCGGCATACCAATAATGAATTTTTGTGGAAAGGACGGGAATAGGAAAAGGCATCTTATAATTATTGCAGGAATCAAAACTCCTCCACAGAGTCTTCCGGCTGCTGTGCCGCAAAACTTCAGCTGCGTATTTGATGTCTTCTTCGCTATACTCATCCGTAGAAAAAACTCTTGACAATAATTTTACACCGCCTATCCTTCCTATCATCACCATAAGATAATCGCGCAAGGCAATAAAACGTGTCAGGAGCCAAGGCAGTTCATATGGAGTAATTCCGCCGTCCATTATGCAGTGATCTATTCGTGTTCTTTTCTCCAGCGTTGTCAGTAAGGCTATTGAACCTCCCATAGAGCAGCCGTAGACTGCATAAAGGCCTTCGATTTTTTGTTCCATCATCCATTCATTCAATTCCGAAGCAATTTGTTCAACGCTTGTAAAATCACTTCCTCGATCAAAATCATAGCCGGGCAAGGCAGGAACAATTAAGTGATATCGGTCTTCAAGCAAGGTAATCACTTTCTCAAAATAATCCCATCTTACACAAGAAGGATGAATCAAAAGTATCTTTTCAGTATTTTTACGTCCGAATTCATGAATTGTCATTTGCCCCCCTTATTCAATTTTTTTCAATACAGGATAATTCATTATACCACTATCCGCTTTATATTTCTATATAAATATACATCCTATAAATCCAATTTGACTTTTTACCTTCCTTATGCTAAAATAAACTCATGCAAATAATTGAAGGAACATACAACAAAGCTAGTGTAATGATCGATTCAATCGATTCTGAAACCGAAAAACAAATAAAAACCTTTCTCAATCATAAGGCATTTGAAGGCACAAACATAGCAATAATGCCGGACTGCCATGCAGGCAAGGGAGCCGTTATCGGTTTTACGATGAATATAGATAAATACATAATCCCAAACATTGTGGGTGTAGATATCGGCTGCGGAATTCTTTCCGCCCGGCTCAATATAAAAAATCCGGATCTTGCAGAGCTGGATAACTTTATCAAAAAAAACATTCCCCATGGAAAAAGCGTCCATCGCTGCATGAAAATAGACAATAAAGAATTTGAAGAAGAAATTATAGAAGAATCAAAAAAGGTTAATATGGATGAGGACAGGGCCTTAAAAAGTATAGGTACCTTAGGAGGCGGAAACCATTTTATAGAGCTTGGAAGAGACTCTCAAGGAAGATTATGGCTGACTGTTCATTCAGGAAGCAGAAATCTAGGTCTTCAAATTGCCGTTTTTTATCAAAAAAAAGCACAGCAGCTTTTAGATGAACAGAAACTTCTCACCCCTGAAGATAAAAACTTAGAATACCTATTTACAACAAGTGATGAAGGAAAAGCTTATCTAAGGGCAACCTATTTTGCTCAAAAATATGCAAAAGAAAACCGAAAAAAAATGATAGAACTAATCTCGCAATTTTTAAGTGCAGAAATTGAAGAAACGGTAGAATCAGTTCATAATTTTATAGGTGAAGACGGCATTATTCGAAAGGGGGCGACTTCAGCAGGATTAAATGAAAGACTTATTATTCCCTTTAATATGCGTGACGGATTTGCATTTTGTGTAGGAAAAGGAAATGATAACTACAACCAATCGGCTCCTCATGGGGCAGGAAGAATTATGTCCCGCTCCAAGGCATTTAGTGAGCTTTCACTAAATGCCTTTCAAAAAGAAATGAAAAGTGCCGGAATATTTACTACAACTGCAACAAAAAATACATTGGATGAGGCTCCCTCTGCTTATAAAAATAAGGAAATAATTTTAAAACACATTAAGCCGACTGCCGATGTAAAAGATTTTGTAAAACCGATATATAACTTCAAAGCACCTAATTAGCATACTCCTACAATACCGGGGCAAACATAGTACTGAATTTGGACTTTAGACGAATCCAAAAAGATTGTTTATTTCCATAACCGGCCGTAGCATCTGAGCTTACAGCAAAATCATTTAAAAGCATTTGTTCTATTTCCGATGCAAAGGGTTTATCTGCTATCAAAGCCGTAATCTCAAAATTTAATCTAAAAGATCTGTTATCAAAGTTTACGGTTCCGACAGCCGATAAAGAATCGTCTATGAGCATTACCTTTTGATGCATAAAACCGTTTTCATAAAAATATATTTTTGCACCGTCATCCGCTAATTCATCAAGGTAAGCATTTGCAGCATTAAATACAAACCAATTATCGTACATCCTCGGAGTTAAAATACGAACTTCAATTCCTTTTAACAAGGCTAACCTAAGAGCCGTCATAGTTGCTTCATCAGGAATAAAATAAGGCGTTGCAATCCAAATTCTTTTTCTTGCAGCGTTTAAAAGATTAGTAAAAAATAAACTTGCAGTTTCGTATTTATCTGCCGGCCCCGATGCTAAAACCAATACGTTCTTATCGGAATTATCACCTTTAAAAATATTAGGCTCCCAGTTTAAACCGCTTATAAGTTCTTTACTTGCCCAATGCCAATCAACCAAAAAAGTTGCTTGCGCCGCAATTACTGAAGGCCCTTCAATCATCAAATGAGTATCTCGCCACGGCGTAAAAACGGGATCTTTATCTAAGTGGTCATCACCTATGTTGAGCCCGCCTACCCAGGCAGCCTTACCATCAACAACAACAATCTTCCTATGATTTCTAAAATTAATTTGAAAGCGGTGATCTTGCTGAGTATTAAACGGAAGAACTTTTATTCCATTTACAGAAAAAGAATTTAACCATTCTTTGGATATTCCCCTGCTTCCTAACTCATCATATAAAACATAGACGGCAACACCCTCTTTAGCTTTGCGTATTAACTGATCTTTAAACTTTGTTCCAATCTCATCATCCTTTAAAATATAAAACTGAAACAAAACATATTCTTCTGCTTTTTCAATTCCTTCCTCAATACTTCTATATGTTTCCGCTCCGTTTAATAATAAATCAATTTTATTTCCGTTTAAAAAAGGAGAGAGAGCTAATTTTTTCAGCACTTCATATTCAGGGAAAACATCCGGAGGTTCTACAAAATAAGGCTCCAGAGCACTTCTTATTTCGTTGACTCTAGTCTGAGTAACTTCGGAGTTGTTTTTCCATTCTTCTGCATACCCGTCAAATCTATTACGGCCGAATATCCAATAAACAGGAACGGTTATAACCGGAAAAGAGTTTAATCCTACAGTCCATGCAATAGCTCCTTGAGAAGTCCGCGATGTCATAATAGCATTCAAGGAGCTAAAAAAGCCGAGAGTATGAAACACTGCCAATACAATAGAAATAAATATTGCTCGTTTTTTATTTTTCTTCTCGCTAATTTTAATTACCTCCGCTCTATATATTGCAGGCTCTTAATTACATTACACAACTCTTTACCGTTTGAACTAAGACTGCCGTAATTGTTAATCAAATTCATTGAATTACCTTCATTCATTAATTCGGGAAAGAATTTTTTATACTGCCCGGCTTCATATAAAAATCCGGGATTAAAATCTGCAGGCTTTGCTTCAGGAGCTCCGCTGTAATACCGCACTGTAAAATTTTTAGACAATTTATTTGTTTCATTATTAAAATAACGTAATTCGGTTTTTCTCCATGTTCTAATATCGTATAGCACAAAATCATTTTGAGCATATACAGTAACAAGCTGACTTTGCTCAGTTATCGTACCGGTGTATAAAATTCCATTTATAGTCTTTGATATATTTTTATTTACAGTTTTAACAGGTCCATATGTTTCTTTAACATTTCCATATTTATCCGAAGGCATAAAAACCAAATCTGCATCTCTGATATCTATAAGATTAAAAATAGAACTCATTCCGCCTCTGATAAAATTTATTTCTATAGTCTCAGGGCCTGACTTTGCCGAAGCAAGCTCGGAAGTTATTGTCCTCCGTATTCTATCTTCATCATTGTAGCTATTATCGGGTCTTACAATAACAAGCCTCACTGTAAGGAGCCGGTTTACTTCTGCAATTTCTCTTGAAGCTATACCCGGAATTATTTTTTCCGCTTTTTGAAAAGAAACTTTTGCATGGCGGAATGCAGTATAGTCTTTTAGTTTTAAATTGTAAGTACCTTCTTCGATATAAAGATAAGCAGCTTTTTCTTTTGCGAGCCTGCCCTTTTCCAAAGCCCCCCTATATCCGGGAACCCATGAGTGAGCAAGCATATAATATTCTGAAGCTTGGAGAAGGTTATCGGGCTTATTTGTATAAGCAAGAGTTTCGGCAGCATTATAGGCTATATCGGCACCTAAAGAATTTATTTCGTTATCCAAATGGCGGGAGTATTTTTTTGCACGTTTTAGATGAGCTAATGCCTTTGAAATATTTTTAGAATTGTTTCCCGACATCTGCACAATACGCAAGGCTTCATTATAAAGAGCTTCTGTTGCTCGCGTATAAGCGGTATCTTTTAGGCTGCTATAATCGCGGGCTTCAAATACTACAAACTCTTTTTTTCCGCGTAAACCTTCGGGATACATTCTTTGAAGAGTATAAACACGGTTGTAAAGAAGCAGCCAATCGGAAATATTATCTGCAATATCGGCATAATATATATCGTTTCTTTCAGCCTTGCTTATCGTATCCATTATAGACCTCTCAGCCTGCGAAACCTCAGTTTTATAAACCCGTATATAGTCATCCGATACATTGCCGTCAATAAGAAGTTCGGCAGCTGATACTGCCCTTTGAACAGGTGTTGAACCGTGAATATACATGCTTGCACATCCGGTCATCAACACAAACAGACTCAATAAAATTAAAGATAAAGAAAATAGTTTAACAGTTTTCATGTATACATTATATTAAAAAAAAGAAAAATAGTATACTACCGATAAAAAATATGATATAATATGAAGATAATGGGGTAAAATATGAGTTATAGTGCATTAGAAAAAGAATTGAAAACACTGCCCGAAGAATACCTTGAATCTGTGGCAGAATATATTGAACTATTAAAGTATAAGATTTCCTTTTTAAATCAAAATCAGCTTTCAAAAAAAATTCCTATTATAGGACTTGCAGAGGGAAAATTCCCCACGCCTGATGACATAAATGCATATGATGACGAAATAATTGATATGTTCGGGGAATACATATGAAAATCTTATTAGATACACATATTTTAATATGGCTGCACCAAAATGATAAAAGACTTTCTCAAAAAGCTAGAAAAATTATACTAAATCCTCAAAATGACATTTTTTATAGCTCAATAAATATTTGGGAAGCTCAACTTAAACATTTAAAATATCCTGATTCTTTTCAATTTTCAGGAGAACATTTGGATAAACTAAGCCTTAAAGCAAATTTATCTTGCCTATATGTAAAACCAAATCATGTAACTGCACTTGGAACACTTACTTATTCTAAAAAGGCACCAAAAATACATAACGATCCATTTGATCGCATATTAATTTGCCAAGCAAAGGTAGAAAATATGTTTCTCATGACTCATGATGCATTGATTCCATATTATGATGAAAATTTTATCATATCCGTGTAATTAATGATTTGGAAATAAAAATAGAACTATATGTGAATCTCAAATCAACAACTCCGACGCAAAGCGTCGGGGTATTAAACCCTCCGCACGAATAAAATATATTAAAAAATTTTAGCTGTAACCATTGACATTACACCAACAAAAGATTATACTATAGCTATAACAATTATAGTTACAACTATAGTATAAAAATATTGGAGGTTCTAATGAAAAAGATTGCAATTATCGGAGCAAATGGAAAGCAAGGTCAATGCCTCACAAATGAAGCTGTAATGCGGGGCTTTGATGTAACTGCCGTTATCCGTCAGTCTTGCGCTAAAAATGAAAAGGCAAGAGTTCTTCAAAAAGATTTATTTGATTTAAAACCTGAAGATTTGGCAAGCTTTGATGCGGTCATCGATGCCTTTGGCGCGTGGACACCGGAAACTTTTAATCTGCACATCACTTCATTAAGGCATTTATGTGATTGCTTAAAAAACACTAAAACGCGGCTTTTAGTAGTCGGAGGAGCAGCTTGCCTTTACACGGACAAGGAGCATAAAACAATCTTACTTAATGCTCCCAATTTCCCCGAAGAATTCCGGCCCTTAGCACAGGCAGAAACGGATGCTTTTTTTGAATTAAAAGAAAGAAAAGATGTTTTGTGGACTTACTTATCGCCGCCATTGGATTTTAAGGCCGAAGGTGAACGTACCGGAAAATATAAACTTGCAGGTAAAGAGCTCGCTTTCAATTCACAGGGAGAGAGTACAATAAGCTATGCCGATTATGCCGTTGCTATGATTGATGAAGTAGAAAATGCAAAATTCGTTCAAGATAATTTTTCGGTTGTAAGTTTATAAAAGCTCCATCAGCCGTCCGCCCTATTGTATCTTATATAGTTTTAGTATAAACTATATAAGATCAGGACGGCTTATGCAAATAGGAACAAAATTTTCGGTGTCAATTCATATCCTACTCTGCGTGGAATTCTTTAAAGATAAGTGTAAGGTAACCAGCGATTTTCTTGCCGAAAGTGTAAAGACAAATCCGGTAGTTATACGCAAACTTATGAGTGCGTTAAAAGATGCCGGACTTATAGAAATTACTCAAGGGACAGGCGGTATCGCATTAAAAAAAAATGCAAACCAAATCACCTTCCTCGATATCTTTAATGCAGTAGAATCCGTAAAAGACGGTAAACTTTTTAAAATACATGATACACCTCCAAACGAATGCCCTGTTGCACAAAGAATAAATTTTTTACTTGACGGCTACTTTATAGACGCGCAAACCGCCCTCGAAAAAAAATTAAATTCATTTACCCTGCAAGCCATTTTAAATAAAATAAAAAACATGGAGTACAAATGAAAACAAAAGATATAGAAACGGAAAGACTTATTTTACGCAGCATGACACTTGACGATGCAGATTTTGCAGCAAAGCTTTGGGGTGATCCTGAAAACGGAAAGTATCTTGCAGATGCACCGTATAAAAACGGCGATGAACTTAGAAAGGTAATTTACGATATAGACGAATGGGAAGATGAATATCCTTTTATTGCTGTTTGCAAAAATACGGGCGAACCCGTTGCAACCTGCTGTTTAGGGACGGAAGGACCAAAGGGTCATTGGGGTTTCGGCTATACGGTAAAAAAAGAGTTGTGGGGCAAAGGACTTGCAACCGAGATGGTAAAAGCTTTGATAAATTTTGCGTACTCATTCGGCGTGCGTAATTTTTATTGTACAGTTGCAAAAGAAAATAAGGCCTCGTGCCGAGTGATGGAAAAATGCGGATTAAAAATAAAAGAGACACAAACATTTAAAAAACGCGGTACCGATATGGAATTTGAATCAAATATTTATACAATGAACATGGAGTAAGCTGTACAAATGAAAATTTTAATTTATGGGGCCGGGGTTATAGGCAGTTTATATGCGGTTTATTTTTCAAAAGGAGGCTCTGATGTTTCAATTTATGCAAGGGGAAGCCGTTTGCAGGAGATAAAAGAAAAAGGTCTATCCTATTTTGAAAAAAATAAAATAAAAACTGTAAATGTGAAAGTGCTTGAAAAAGTTTTTGATGATGATATCTATGATTTTATTTTTTTGACCGTCCGTGAAGATAACTTAAAAGAAGCATTGACCGAATTAAAAGAAAACAAGAGTAAAACCATCGTTACAATGGTAAATACCATAAGCCCCTATGCCGAGCTTGAAAAACTTTGCGGAAAAGGGAAAATTCTACCGGCCTTTCCGGGAGCAGGCGGCAGTATTGATGACGGTATCTTGGATGCAGCTCTCACTCCCCGTCTTATTCAGCCTACAACATTCGGGGAAAAAGACGGCAAACACACTGAACGATCAAAACTTCTAGCCTCTCTTTTTAAAAAGAGCAGAATTCCTTATCAGATTGTCCCCGATATGCATAATTGGCAGCTTTCCCATCTTGCAATGGTCGTTCCGCTTGCGGATGCTTATTATAAAAGCGATGAACCTGAAACAGTATACTTAAACAAAAAAATTATGTACGAAGCGGGTAAAACGATGAGGGATAATTTTAGGCTCTTGGCAAAACGGAAAATGCTTTCGCCCAATAAATTTTATCTTGTTACAATTTGTCCTCTTTTTCTTATCGCCTTCATCTTAAAACTAACATATAAGAGCGAATTCGGAAATAAGTTTATGTACCGCCATTCAATGAAGGCTCCTAAAGAAATGCAAAAACTAAAAGAAAACCTTAATCTTGTTTTAAAGAATTTATAAAATCTCCTTTATATCCTGAGGCCTATTAGAAGTAATTCCGCTTACTCCTTTTTTGATAAGCTCCGCGGCCTTTTCCTTATCGTCAACAGTCCAGCACCAAGCTTCTTTATTTCTCTTTTTAGTAAAGCATTTATAAGAAGGCTTTAAAATATCAGGTTTACAAAATAACAGTCCCCTGCCCTTTTTTAAAAAGAAGGGAGTATTGGGATGGTTGTCATAGATTAAGGCAGTAGGAATATAGGAACATATCTTTGAAAAATATCTTATTGCAAAGGGATTAAAAGAAGAAACCAAAAATCTATGCGGATTTTCAGGCAGAATTTTTAAAATATCCTGCAAAACCTGATAAGTTTTTTCTACAACACCCTTGTATTTTAAGTTATCTATTTTAATTTCTATATCGACATAGATATCGGAACCTAAAAGCTTAAGCACATTGTACAGCAATGGTAGCCTTTCTCCCTCATATTCTTTTGAAAACCAAAGACCGAAGTCGTATTTTTGTAATTCTTCCCAAGATAAATCTTCAACTTTCAAATCCGGAGCCTCAATAAGCCTTCCATTTTCATAGATTCTTCCGGTGCGCTTAATTGAGGAATCATGAATAACAACAAGTTCTCCGGTCTTGGTTAAATGCACATCCAATTCGACTCCGGGGATACCCATCTCTACAGCCTTCTTAAATGAGGCAATTGTATTTTCGGGCACAAGACTCGGAACACCCCTATGGCCAAACAAAAGAGGCCTTTTTGCATTAGGTAAAATTTCTTTATGCATATTTCTTTTCCTCATAAATGAAATAATTTTTATTTTTACTATAGAGATTATACCAAATATAGGTTATACTGTTAAGTGTATTACATAAGGAGAAACTATGAAACCACAAGACGGATTTAGAAAATACCTTCCGATAACTTTTTTGATCGGAGCAGGTTTTTTTACGATGGGACTTATGGATCCATTGTATGACAGCTATGTAACGATTTTTTTAAGCCGTTATATTCCATTCAAATGGCTTGTCGGAATGTTGATGTCGCTTGATAATGTTTTGGCAATATTATTAATCCCCATCGTTTCGGCATGGTCGGATCGAACACGGACAAAAATAGGAAGGAGAATGCCGTGGATTATAATTTTGCTTCCATTGTCTGCAATTTCTTTTAGCTTTATTCCATATGCAGCAAAAACCTCGTTGGCCTCATTGGTTATAGTTTTAGCTCTATTAAATTTATTTAAACAATCGGTGCGGGGCCCCGTTATCGCCTTAATGCCTGACATTGTTCCTGCCGAATTCCGCTCGCAAGGCAACGGAGTTATAAATACTATGGGAAACATTGCAGCAATAGTGGGAACCTTATTTTTAGCCCGTTTAATGGACGTAGATACAGTCCTGCCCATTATAGGTCACACAAAGGATGTTCTTTCTTTTCCTGCAGCAGGTCTTTTGGTAATCCTTGCAACCCTAATGCTCTTTCTCTTCGTAAAAGAAAAGAATGTTCCGCCTCCCGATTCTCCCGAAAAAGAAGAAGAAAAAAAAGTTCCATTTATACAGGCAATGAAAACCGTATTGGCAGGCAGAAAAATTGAAGGAGAAGAAAAGCCTGATAAGAGCGCCCTCTTTGTTCTTGTTTCGCTTTTTTTATGGTTCCTAGGTTATCAAGGAATGCTGCCCTATATCGCCGAGTACAGCATAAAAAATTTCGGCGTATCAACAGGTCAGGGAGCCTTTGCGGCAGGAATGGTAGGCATAGCCTCAGCCCTATCGGCCATTCCAATGGGCTATGCAGCAAGTAAGTGGGGACGAAAAAGAATGATAAGAATCGCCTTGGTCGTTGTTGCAAGCTTGTGTCTAGCTCAATTCTTTTTAACCGAAATTGCCTCCATCCTAGGACTTGCCGGAGGACAAATAAAATATCTTTTTTGGGGTATGATGTTTATCTTCGGTATTTTTTGGATCTGCATAATAGCAAACTCCTTCCCAATGCTTTGGCAAATGGCGGGCTTTTCACACATAGGTCTTTACACAGGTTTATACTATACCTTTTCTCAAGGAGCTGCAATAATAGCTCCCTTCCTTGCAGGTCTTATAATCGACTTTGCAGGCCACAGAGCAGTCTTTGTATACTGTGCATGTTTTTTCCTTCTTGCCTGGCTTATGATGGGAAGGGTTACTCGCGGCGAAAAGCACGATAAGGTAGAATAAACTTTTATTTAAGATGTTTGAATGTAGGTTTAAGTTTATTATACTTCAATTCGGAAGTCAGCATATCCTTTCACCTGAACTTCTTCGGAACTAAGGCTTTCAACACGGGCATAGGGATGCTCGTGTTTGAGAGCATAAACAAATTCTCCGAGAGTTTCCGTATCGGCTTCTGCAAGAATCTCTACCGAGTAATCTGCACGATTGCACACCCAACCTTTTACTTTAAGGCTCCTTGCAAGAGAACGCGTCCAATAACGGAAGCCCACACCTTGAACCCTGCCCTTGACTATAATATGAAGAGCTCTCAAATTTTCTTTATTCATTGGCTGCTATAAGTTTAGAAGAGTCCAAATATTCAAAACCCAGGGCTTTAGCCGGATCTATGGGCTTAATTCCTATACTCTTAGCAAAAGCTATTGCATTCCTACAGCCCAAAATAGTATGCTCAGGAAAATGAGCATCGGAATTACAGATAATTCTTGCCCCCATATCCCAAGCAAGCTCCCAAAACTGCCGGACAGGGTAAATAAACTCATCAGCTCCGGCACGTTCAATCTTTCTTTTAAAAGTGCCGTAACCGTTTATTTCTATAGGCATATCAAGATCAATAGCTGCCTGAATCAAAGCTTTGGAGCAAGCCATGTGATCGGCATCTATCTTTGAAACATTCGCCAAAAAAAGATCGGGGTGAGCCAAAAAATTATAAAGCCCGGATCTCATCCCGTCAATTGTAAAATCTATATATCCGAAAAGTTCTTTTTTTGTAAGATTAGGTGCATATTCCAATACTCCTTCAGAATCATACCAGTGGGAACCCAAAACCAAAAAATCGGATTTCATTTCTCCTCTTAAAAAATCCTTGTACCAGTTCTTATAGCGAGGATGCCACTCGCACTCAAAGCCGAAATATACCGGGAAGGGCGCATCAATAACGGCTTCCTCCACCATGCTCTTATAGAGATTTATCTCATACTCTCCCATACGGCAATAATCCCATGAAGAATCGGGATAGGGGCAATGGTCCGAAAAACCTAGGGCCGAACAGCCGTCCTTTATAGCTTCTTTTACATAATCGACGGGCCTGCCGTCAGCATGTTTACACAAATAAGTATGGGTGTGGAAATTGCTTATTAAGTTGCTTTCTTTCATCAACATAATTTTATTTATTATGGAAGTCTTTGTCAATCGGAGAATATAGCGGCAAACACATCATCGTTTTATCCTCGCAAAAAACGTAGGCTGTTCAACCCGCCTTTCGCCGCTATGCGGCTGCAAGAGGGGTATTCACAGCCTATTTTTTTGCTATTTTATTTAACCCCATGATGCGTTTGCCCTTTTTTGAAAAATGTGCGAAATTTTGTTTAAAATTTCGCACAGAAAGAAGGCAACCGCTTCAGAAACATTCCGGTGCAGTTGCCTTAATAGAAGAATAAAATATAGAATTTTGTGAAAATAAAGTCAAAAATAGTCGGAATTTTGTGATTTTTTTTAATAATTTTTACCGGAATTTTGTGAAAAAATGCTTGAAAAAGGCCGGAATTTTGTGATACAGTTTCTACATAAAACAAAAAATATCATAGAGTGTTAAAAAATGAGACTATGGCACCAAGACCTGATACAAAGACTACCGACACAGCAGCTATTAGGCCAGCACAGAGAATGCTGTGCATTACGAGGAAACGGCTGGGGGAAAAAGCATTCTGTAGTAGACTATGTATTTTTATATTCACCGTACAAACTTTTTCAATACCATAAACTGGTAATGGAAGAGATGCACAAAAGAGGCTATAAGGTTTCAGAAGAATGGTTAGATCAAAATTACAGAGGAAAAAAATGTCCGCCATACGAGGACCTAAAAAAAATCAAAAAGACCTATCCTATTTACAAGGAACATGATGAAAAATATATGCAGGAATGTATCACTAATCTCCATGGAAAAAACATAGAGATATAAAAAAACGCCCGCATCCAAGGCGGGCGTTGTGCAAAAAAGGCTTAATAATTTATTCGGCCGATGCTTCAGCCGGTTTTTCTGCAGATGGTTCGGCAGCCTTTTTATTCTTGATGTTTGCTCTGCATATTTTGCAGATCTTTGATTTTGCACCGTTAATCTCTTGTTCGTATAAAACTTTGATTCCGGTTTTGTTACATACGGGGCATACCCCGCGTCCGCGGTTTTGCTCTGCGCGGATACCCTTACCTCTATGAGCCTTTGACACGGTTGTACCTCCGATTTGATGAACTATCTACTACCTGGTCGGTATTCTTTTTGTGTTCAGATTCACTCTTTGATGATTTAAAGCCTGCTTCTTTTTTGGAAGCTTTCTTGTCATCGGATTTTTTTGAATCATCTTTTTTCTTTGTATCCTTTTCCTTTTTTTCAAAGTCATAGTCTACAAGTTCCAAGATAGCAACATCAGCTGCATCGCCTTCACGGAAGCCGATTTTTAAGATCCGGGTGTAACCGCCGTTTCTGTCTTTCATTCTAGGACCGATATCGCTGAATAGTTTTTTTACAATATCATCATCCCAGATATACTTTGCAGCATGCCTTCGGTTGTTGAACGTATCAACCTTTGAGCGGGTAATCAATTTTTCCGCAGTTCGGCGTACTTCCATCGCTTTTTGTTTTGTTGTCGTAATCCGCTCGTACTTAAATAGCGATGTAACCATATTTCGGTGCAAAGCACGGCGATGTGCAGTTGTACGCGAGAGCGGATTAAAGCCGTTCTTATGCTTCATCTGTTTCTTCCTTCTGTCTTGATACTTTTATCGTATTTTTTAGATGACTGTAATCAGTCATACCCAAGCGCAAATTGTATTCCGCTAACTTAGCATGAATTTCATTCAAAGTCATTCTGCCGACATTGCGCATACTTTCGATCTCATCTTCCGACTTTTGAGCCAACTCGCCGAGAGTTTTAATACCGGCAGAGTCCAAGCAGTTTTTAGCCCGAACGGAAAAATCGAGAGTAGTAATCGAGGTTGCTAAAAGCTGCTTTATTGCCGCTTCTTCATCATCATCTTCATCTTCACCAAGATAATCATTTTCGTTAAAATTAATAAAGATGGAAAAATGATCTTTTGCAATTTTTGCAGCTTCGCCCAAAACATCCTCAGGTCTGACTGTGCTGTCAGTCCAAATTTCAAGGATGAGCTTATCGTAGTCGTTTCTTTGTCCTACTCGGCAAGGTTCAATAGAATAGCTTACCTTTAGAACAGGACCGTAGATTGCGTCCATCGGAATGGTTCCGACAATTTCAATGTATTTTTCATTAACTTCTGCCGGTACATAACCTCGGCCGAAATCTACTTGAACATCAAACGAAACATTAGCACCCTTCATCAATTCCATAACATGGAAAGGTTCGCCTAAAATTTCAAGCTGTCCTTCAACGGCAAAATCTTTGCTGGTTATCGACGCAGGCCCCTTAAATTCAAAATGAAAGTCACCTTGTTCCGATTCATCCGATAAACGGAGGCGGATCTGCTTTAGCTTATTCAAAATTTCCAGCGTATCTTCAGAGACATTCGGAATATTTTCAAACTCACTTGAAATCGTATGGGGTACTCCGTCGGCATCATGCGATGTTATAAGCACTGCCGATATGGCATAACCTTGAATAGAGGATAATAAAATTCTCCTCAAACAATTTCCGATTGTGGTTCCAAAACCTGTCTCAAAAGGGGATGCCGTAAACTTACCATAGCTTTCGGTTGATTCTTGCTGAGCAAATTCCAAGCCTTTCGGCTTCTTAAATCCTTTTAAAAGATTTTTACGGGCCATTCACGTCTCCTTATATTCGGCGCGTCTTCTTGGGACGGCAGCCGTTGTGCGGAATGGGAGTTACATCGCTGATTGAGCGAACCTTTAATCCCATTGTTCCAAGCGTTCTGATAGCCGATTCACGGCCGACTCCGGGTCCTTTTACAAAAACATGAACCTCATGCAAGCCGTAGGGCTGGCATTTTTGTACAGCTGTTTCTGCAACGGTCTGAGCCGCAAAGGGTGTCGATTTTTTGGCACCGGCAAAGCCTAAGCCGCCTGAAGATGCCCATGAAAGAACATTTCCCTTTAAGTCGGTTATCGTAATAATTGTGTTATTAAAGGTTGCTTGAATATAAACATTGCCTTCATATATGCTTTTCTTTTCTTTTCTTTTCTTTACAGTAGCCATGTTTTTAATTACCTCCAACCACGATTATTTCTTCTTACCGGCAACGGTCTTCTTCTTACCCTTGCGTGTTCTGGCATTTGTCCTAGTTCTCTGTCCGCGTACCGGGAGACCCTTTCTGTGTCTTTGTCCTCGGTAGCATCCGATATCCTGAAGACGCTTGATATTTAAAGCCACTTCGGTTCGAAGGCGGCCTTCTACCTTGTATTCTCTGTCAATCACTTCACGGATTGCAGCTAATTCGGCTTCATCCAAATCATTCATTTTTTTCATCGGATCAACCTTTGTGGCTTCACAAATTTTGTTTGCCGATGAAGTCGAAATTCCATAAATGTACGTTAATGAAACATTAACATGTTTATTAGGGAGGTCAACTCCCGCAATACGAGCCATTATCCAGTGTCCTCCGTTAACCTTGTCTTTGTTTATGCTTCGGGTTTGTACAGATTATCCGTACTATTCCGTTGCGCTTAATAACCTTGCATTTATCACAAATAGGCTTTACACTTGTTCTAACCTTCATATCCACTCCTTTAAAGAATGTATTTTATATCATTCTTAAAAAAAATTCTATAGGTTCCTTGATCTAATCTTGCCTTTTTTAAGCAAGCCGTCATGATGGTGCATTTTAAGCAATGCTTCAACTTGGCTCATGGTATCCAAGTCAACACCAACCAAAATAAGCAGTGAAGTTCCGCCCATCAACATCGAAATATTTCTGGGGAAACTAAATGCCCACTGAATTACAGTAGGAAGTACCGCAATTGCAGCCAAATAAAGCGAACCGGGCAATATCAACCTGTTTAAAATCTTCTGTAAATATTCTTCAGTTTTGTCGGTTCTGATTCCCGGAATCGATCCGCCGTTTTCCCTTATTTGTTTTGCTATTTCCGTGGGGTTAAGTGCAACCTGTGTATAAAAGTAAGCAAAGAAAACAATCAAAACAACATATAGAATGTTATAGCCCCAGCCGTCTGCACGCAAAAATCTTGCAACTGCAGCCAACCAAGAAACATTCGGACCCCACATCTGTGAAAGCATGAGGGGGAAGGTCAAAAATGACGAAGCAAAAATGATGGGGATAACACCTGAAGGGTTAATCTTGAACGGAATATAAGTATTCTGTCCGCCATACATTTTTCGGCCGATAACGCGCTTTGCATAATGAACCGGTATTTTGCGCTGACCTTGTTGTTCGTAAACAACCAAGGCTATGATTCCGACAAACATTGCAAAAGCAATAATTACGAACACAAGGTTCAATTCGTTAGTGCTTACAAGCTTGATCAATTCCCAAACAGCCTGAGGAAGACGGGCAACGATACCTGCAAAAATCAACATTGAAATACCGTTTCCGATACCTCTTGCAGTAATCTGCTCACCCATCCAAACGGTAATCATGGTACCTGTTGTTACCGTAACCATCGTAATAAACAAGTGTAAAACAGGACTTGAAATTACAACGGCACCCGGAATTGCTCTGGCCCATGTACCGACAGCGGAAGATTGAAGAAGGGCAACAAAAACGGTTATGATTCTTGTCCAAACCTGAATCTTTTTGCGTCCTCCGTCTTCTTCCGCTATTTTTTTAAGGCGCGGGAAAATAATCATGGCAAGCTGCATCAATATCTGAGTCGAAATATAGGGCATTACACCGAGCATAAATACCGAAAAGTTCGAAAATGCTCCTCCGACAAAGAAGTCCATGTGATCTGCAAAAGCATTTCCCTGACCTTGACGGAAATACATTGTAAGAGCCCTAGGATCGATACCGGGGATGGTGAGTACCGAACCTAAGCGGAAAACTGCTAAAACTATGATCGTAAAGAAAATACGGTTTCGTAAATCCTTTATTTTGAACATATTTGCAACTACATTATTAGCCATTTTTTACCGCCTTTTATGCTTCAGACTGAACTATTGTTCCGCCTGCCTTTTCTATTTTTTCCTTAGCTGATGCAGAAATCTTATCTACATCAACCGTCAATTTTTTTGTTATATCTCCTGTTCCCAAAACTTTAACATAAAGAGAACCTTTTCGGAGAAGCCCTTTCTGCATTAAGGACTCTTTGTTTACGGTTTCACCATCGCTGTACTTTGTTTCGAGCATGGTAAGGTTTACAACATAGAATTCCTTTTTAAAAGGATAGTTTGAAAATCCTTTTTTTGCAACACGTCGGTACAAGGGCATCTGACCTCCTTCAAAGCCGGCATAAACCTTGCCGCCTGAACGGGCTTGCTGACCCTTATGTCCCTTTCCGGAGGTTTTACCCCAGCCGGAAGAAGAACCGCGTCCTACAATCTTCTTTTTATGAGTTGCTCCTGCAGGAACAGTTAAATTAAATTCGGACATTAGTTTAACTCCTTAACTTCAACCAAGTGAGCAACGCGTTTTACCATACCTAAGACGGCAGGATTTGCATCATGCTCAACTGTGGAATTAAGCTTTCTTAATCCCAAAGAGCGGATAGTCGAACAAACCGGCTGCTTTTGACCGATTGTACTTTTTACTAATTTTACACTAATTCTCTTTGCCATTTACTTACCCCCATACATCCAAAAGGGTTTTTCCGCGGTTTTTAGCAATCTTTTTGCCGTCCATCAAAAGACTTGCAGCATCAAAGGTTGCCTTAACTACGTTTACTGCGGAGCTTGATCCCAAAGACTTTGAAAGCAAGTCGGTAGCACCGGCAGCTTCCATAATAGCACGGATTGTACCGCCTGCGATAATTCCCGTACCGGAACAAGCAGGGCGCAAAAGAACTTCAGAGCCCTTGAACTTGCCTTGAACCTCATGAGGAATCGTACCGTTTTTAAGCGGAAAGGTTACCATATTGGCTTTTGCCTTTTCGATACTCTTTCTGATAGCATCGCTTACATCATTTGCCTTACCGAAACCGTATCCGACTCGTCCTTTTTGATCGCCGACAACAGTCAGAGCAGAAAAGGAGAACCTGCGTCCGCCCTTTACAACCTTAGCTGTTCGGTTCAATTTAACAAGCTTTTCAACATATTCTTTATCGGTATGCTGGTTATCTCGTTTTGATTCTTTTTGATGACTCATAACCTCTCCTAAAACTTAATTCCTGTTTTTCTTGCACCGTCGGCAACGGCCTTTACAACACCGTGGTAAAGATATCCGTTCCTGTCAAAAACAACAGTGTCAATATTTTTTTCCTTGAGGCGCTTGCCGATTTCTTCACCGACCTTTGCCCCAGATTCAACATTAACCTTAAGCGATCGAAGATCTTCTTCCATTGTAGAAACGGCAGCCAATGTCTTGCCCTCTACATCGTCAATAACCTGAACCGAAATGCGCTTATTGCTTCGGAAAACGGTCATGCGCGGGCGTTCTGCAGTACCGAAAATAGACTTTCGAATGTGCATCTTTCGCTTAAATCTTTTTCTATCTTTATCATTACGTTTTTTGTCCATAATACTACCCTTACTTTACACCGGACTTACCGACTTTTCGCTTGATGATTTCGTCTTCGTAACGAATTCCCTTGCCCTTATAGGGTTCAGGGCCTCTCAACTTTCGTACCTGAGAAGCAAACTGACCGACTGCTTCCTTTGAATTTCCGGAAATAATAACCTTTAACTGATCAACCTTTACTTCAATTCCTTCAGGAATAATAACTGAAAAGTCGTTTGAATAACCTAGGGCCATTACAAGGAGTTTGCCTTGAACTTCAGCTCTATAACCTACACCATTGATTACCAAGGTTTTTGTAAAGCCTGTGCTTACGCCGGTTACCATGTTGCTGAGAAGGCTTCGGTATAAACCGTGATAAGCCCTTGTCTGAAGGGCATCATTTTTTCTTGTTACAAGAACATGGTCGCCTTCAATCTTAAAGTCAACAGCTTCGGTATGATAGCTTTGTGAAAGTTTTCCCTTGGGGCCTTCAACGGTAAAAGTACCGTTTGCAACATTTACTTTTACACCTGCAGGAATAGCAACAGGCATTTTTCCAACTCTTGACATATTGCTCCTCCTACCAAACCTTGCAAATAAGCTCGCCGCCTACTTGGCTTTCGCCGGCAGCTTTTCCGGTAATGATACCCTTTGAAGTCGATACAATAAGAGTACCGTAGCCGTTAAAAACTCTCGGTAAGCTCTTATAACCTAAATATACTCGGCGGCCGGGTGTTGAAACTCTTTCGATTCCGTGAATAACCGAAGATTCTTTATCATCGTATTTTAAGAATACACGGATATTGCTTGCCCCTTCTTGGGTCATCTTTTTAAAGTTTTTAATATAACCTTCCGATTTAAGAATACTGATAATTTCCCATTTCATTTTTGAAGAAGGAACATCAACCGATTCGTGACCGGCGGAAGCAGCATTTCTAATTTTAGTGAGCATGTCTGCTATTGGATCTGAAACACTCATTATCTACCTCCTACCAACTTGACTTTGTAACGCCGGGGATTTGCCCTTCGCTTGCTAATTTTCTAAAACAAACACGGCACATCTTGAATTTTCGCAGATAACCTCTGGGGCGTCCGCAAACCTTACATCTGTTATACTGTCGTGTCGGATACTTCGCTTTTCTGTTAGCTTGATTAATTTTTGCAACTGTAGCCATGAAATCCTCTCTTACTTTCTAAAGGGCATACCAAACTTTGCAAGAAGCGATCTTGCCTCTTGATCAGTCTCGGCAGAAGTTACTACGTTCACATTCAATCCTGAAATGCGTTCGATCTTGTCGAAGTCGATTTCGGGGAAGATGATCTGCTCGGTAATACCCACTGAATAGTTTCCGCGACCGTCAAAACCGTTCGGGTTAACTCCGCGGAAATCCTTAACACGCGGCAAAGCAACATTGATAAAGCGATCTAAGAATTCATACATTCTGGCACCGCGTAATGTTACCATTGCCCCAATCTCATTTCCCTCACGAAGTTTAAAGTTTGCTATACTCTTTCTTGCCTTTGTTTTCACAGCTTTTTGACCGGTGATTGTTTCAAGGTCAGTTACTGCAGCATCAAGTAGTTTCCTATTCGTGAGAGCTACACCAACACCCATGCTTACTACGACTTTTTTAAGCCGAGGAATTTGCATAACAGAACTGTAGTTAAATTCCTTTTTAAGCTCGGGCATGATTTGTTCTGTATAGACTTTCTTAAGCCGAGGTACGTAATTACTCATTATAACGTTTCTCCACACTTACGGCAAACTCTTATTTTTTTGCCGTCCTTTATTTCGTATGCAATTCGGGTTTTGCCGCATTTTTTGCATATAATCATAACATTGGATGCAGATATCGGAGCTTCAATTTCTACAATTCCGCCCTGATCCTGCTGGCTTCTTTTGCGCATGGCTTTTTTTATCATATTAAGCCCGCCGACGATAACCTTGTTATCTTCCTGCAAGACCTTTACGACTTCGCCCCGCTTGCCCCTTTCCTTACCGGCAATGATTTCAACACTATCATTGCGGTGAATTTTCATCTTTCCTGCCATAAACTCTCCTTAAAGAACTTCCGGAGCAAGAGAAACTATCTTCATGTAATCATGATCACGAAGTTCTCTGGCTACAGGGCCGAAAATACGTTTTCCCTTAGGGTTTTTATTATCGTCGATGATTACGCAAGCATTATCATCAAAACGAATATAAGTTCCGTCGGGACGACGGTATTCTTTTGAAACACGCACAATAACGGCTTTTTGTACCGCGCCCTTTTTAATAACCGATGTAGGCAAGGCTTCTTTAACTGCCACAACGATTATATCCCCAATACCTGCATATCTGCGTTTTGATCCGCCGATAACCTTAATACATTCGACGAGTTTAGCGCCTGAGTTATCGGCAACGTTTAATCTTGTTTCAACCTGTATCATTTACCTTAACTCCTTGCCTTACTTAGCCCGCTCAATAACTTCAGTAAGCATCCAAGCCTTATCCTTACTGATAGGCTTATGCTCTACAATTCTTACCGTATCGCCGATGTGAGCTGTGTTCTCTTCATCGTGCGCCTTGTATTTTTTACTGCTCGATACGTATTTTTTGTAAAGCTTATGAAGCTTTTTGGTTCGGACTTCAACAACGATGGTTTTTTCCATCTTGTCGCTTGTTACGATTCCGACAAACTCGCGCTTCCCGATTTTTTTTGTGTTTTCTGTTTTTTCCACGGGTTAGCTCCTAATTTGCACCTTCGCCTGCCAATTCTTTTTGGCGGATAAAGGTATTTAACATCGCTATTTCACGACGCATAATTCTCTTTTCAAGAGGGTTATCCAAATGGCCTACCACAGCTTGAAATCTCAAATCCATGTATTTTTGCTTTAGATCATTGCGTTTTGAAACAAGTTCCTTATACGACATTTCTCTGTACTTTGACTTCTTTTTCATTTTAAACGCTCCTTAGTCGGCCTGAATCTGCTCGGCAAACCTTGTCTTAAAGGGAAGCTTGCTTCCTGCCAAGGTCATAGCTTGTTCGGCCAAATTCTTATCAACGCCGGCTAATTCAAAAATAATAGTTCCGGGTTTTACAACCGCTACCCAGTATTCGGGGGCGCCTTTTCCGCCGCCCATTCGAACTTCAGCGGGTTTTTTTGAATATGGTTTATCCGGAAAAACTCGAATCCACAATTTTCCGCCTCGCTTAATCTTACGATTCAAAGCAACACGGGCAGCTTCAATTTGTCTGTTTGTAAGCAAAAAAGGCTCAAGAGAAACTAAGGCGTAATCGCCGAAATCGATGTTGTTGCATCGTGTAGCTTCGCCCTTGATTCTACCGCGCTGAACCTTTCTATGTTTTACACGTTTGGGACTGAATGCCATAATTATTGCCTCCCTGCTTGAGCGGGTTTTTCAGATCGGGGTCTTCTTTGCTTTTTGAGCAAGGCGCCTGCATCTTCTTTTTGTTCTCCGCCAAACATCATTCCGCTGTAAAGCCATACCTTAACACCTATCTTTCCGTAGGTTGTATCGGCTTCAGCAAAACCGTAGTCTATATCTGCCCGAAGTGTGTGAAGAGGAACTCGTCCTTCCTTCATTTCTTCGGTTCGCGACATTTCAGCACCGCCTAAGCGTCCTGAAATTCTAATCTTTATTCCTTGAGCACCGGACCTCATCGTATTAAAACAAGCCTGCTTTAATACCTTTCGGAAAGAAGCTCTTCCGGCAAGCTGGCGTGCAACGTTTTGAGCAACTAAAGAAGCCCTTAATTCGGCTCTCTTTACTTCCTTAATCTTAATCTGCACTTTTTTGCCTAGCTTTTTCTGTACAATGGCTCCGATATTTTCGATATTGGCGCCTTTTACACCGATTATAACGCCCGGGCGAGCCGTATGAATCATAATTGTAATCCTCTGGGGATGACGGATGATTTCAACTTCGGCAATGTCGGCATTTTTGCATTCAGGAATTTCCTGAATCATAGCTCGAATTTTTAAATCCTCAAGCAACAAGTCGGCATAATTTCGGGGGCCTGCATACCAGCGAGACGACCAAGTTTTGTTTATACCAAGTCTTAATCCTGTAGGGTTTACTTTCTGTCCCATATCTACTCTCCTGCTCTCTCGTCAACGACAACTGTGATATGACACATTCGCTTTAAGAGAATGTCCGCACGGCCCTTGCCGCGACACCAAATTCTTTTTAGCCTAGGCCCTTCGTCAATCATAATTTCCTTAACAAAGAGCATGTCTTCATCAAGCTGCTTATTTTTGTAAAGAGCATTTGAGGCAGCCGATTTCATTGTCTGAGAAATTAAGACGGCTCCCTTTTGCGGCATATTTTCCAAAATAGCCATTGCTTCCGGATAGGGCTTGTTTTTTACAACATTTGCTACCGGTCTTACCTTGGTAGGTGATGCAATAAGAAATTTAGTTGTTGCTCGATATCCTGTTCTTTCAGTCATCTTCATTCACCTATCTTCCAACCTTCTTGTCAGAGTTTGCATGCTTGCGGAATGTGCGCGTAGGAGCAAACTCTCCAAGTTTATGTCCAACAAGATTCTCGGTTATATAAACCGGAATCCACGTCTTACCGTTATGTACCGAAATAGTGTTACCGACCATTTCAGGTATAATTGTAGAACAGCGGGAATAAGTCTTAATCGGCTTCTTTTTGCCCGATCTGTTCATCTCGTTTACGTTCTTAAAAAGACTCTTTGCAATAAAAGGTCCCTTTTTAACTGATCTTGACACTTTTGCAACCCCCTACTTCTTCTTCTTTCGTCTTGAGACAATGAAGCTATCCGAAGGATTGCGCTTCTTGCGGGTCTTATAACCCTTACAAGGCTGACCCCAAGGAGTAACGGGATGTCGTCCCTTTCCTCGTCCTTCACCGCCTCCGAGGGGGTGATCAATCGGGTTCATAGCCATACCGCGAACGGTGGGTTTAATTCCAAGCCATCTTGATCGACCGGCTTTGCCAAGACTTGTATTCATGTGATCTTCATTGCCGACTTCGCCTATTGTTGCATAACATTTTTTGTTTACCAAGCGAGTTTCTCCGGAAGGCAACTTTATGGTAACATATTCACCTTCTTTTGCAGCAACCAATGCGCCGGCACCTGCCGAACGCGCCATTTGTCCGCCTCTTCCGATTGTAAGCTCAATATTGTGCACGGTAAAGCCGACGGGAATTGCTTCCAAAGGAAGAGCATTTGCAACATCCAATGTAGCCATTTCGCCGCTCATAACTTTTTGACCGATTCTTAAACCCTTGGGAGCGATGATATATCGCTTTTCTCCATCAGCGTAAAAAATCAATGCAATATTTGCACTGCGGTTAGGATCATATTCGATTGTCCTTACAGTGCCCGGAATACCATATTTGTTTCGCTTAAAATCGATTTGTCGGTATTTCTGTTTATGTCCGCCGCCTTGGCCTCGAACTGAAATGCGTCCTCTTGAATCGCGTCCTGCTCTGTTCTTTTTGCCTGTAGTCAAGGACTTTTCAGGCTTTTGAGCTGTAATTTCATCTTTTCGCAAATCAATTCGTCCGCGCAATCCGGGCGTCATCGGCTTATATTCTTTTAGAGCCATTTTGCTATCCCCTTAGCATAAGCACATTAAGGCTTACGCACCTTCAAAAATCTTAATCGTCTCGCCCTTAGCAAGTTTTACGGTTGCCTTTTTCCAAGATGAAGTTTTACCTTCCTTGTAGCGGAGACGTTTAGTCTTTCCTCGAACATTAACAACAGTACAATCGGTAACTTTTACATTGAACAATCTTCGTACTGCTTCCTTTATCTGAATCTTGGTAGCCTTTGGCGCTACTTTGAAAACATATTTGCCCTGCTCGCGAAGTTCTGTGCTTTTTTCGGTAAGAACAGGCGCGATAAGTATATCATTGTATTCCATTATTATTCGGCCTCCTTACATCCGTAAAAATCGGAAAGATTTTTTGCGGCAGATTCAAGCACGATAACTTTTCGGCCGTAGAATAAATCATGGGCTCGAAGGCGGTTATATGCCAAGAATGAAAGATGCGGAATATTGCGTCCTGCTCTTTTTACCAAGGAATCGTCGTCCTTTAGAATAACAACAGTGCGCTCGTCCTTTGCAAAGTTATTTAAAATCTTTACAAGGTCGCGTGTTTTACCGCTTTCTACCGTAAAATCTTCAACAACCACTAACCTGTCGTTCTGAGCTTTAAGGCTCAAAATTGACTTCATAGCCAATCTTTTTGCTTTTTTAGGCATAGAATAGCCGAAATCTCTCGGTTTAGGTCCAAAAATAGTTCCTCCTCCGACTAAAAGAGGGGATTTTTTATCACCGCGTCGTGCGCGTCCTGTACCTTTTTGGCTGTAAGGCTTGGAATTTGAACCGTGAACCTCAGCTCTGCCCTTTGTACAAGCCGTTCCGACTCGTTTATTGGCTAGTTCATTATTGATGGCGTAGTAAATAACATCATCATTTACGGGAAGACCGAACACCTTGTCATCAAGATTAATTGTCCTCAATTCTTTACCATCGACTGAATAGACTTTCTTTTCCATGTCTTCTACCGTCCTTATTTAGCCCGCTTTACTGCGGATTTTAAGAATACAGTTGCATCCTTTTTACCCGGAACAGAACCGCGAACCATTATAACACCCAATTCAGGATCAATCTTTACGATTTGCAAATTTTGAACGGTAACCTTGTCAAAACCCATTCTTCCGGGCATTGTCGTATTTTTAAAAGAACGGCCCGGAGTTGTACAGTGTCCCGTCGAACCTGCTTCACGGTGAAACTTAGAACCATGGCTTGCTCTACCGCCTCCATAGCCCCATCGCTTCATAACACCCTGAAAACCTTTACCTTTTGAAATTGCCGTAATGTCTAAATACGGAACCTTTTCAAAAACCTCTACACCGAGTTTATCACCTACTGCAACTTCTTTGTCAAAATCACGGAATTCCTTTAAAAGTTTTAAAGGCTTAATGTCTCCGCTGAACTGTCCTGCATAGGGTTTACTGGTGTGCTTTTCTTTGAGTTCACCCAAGCCGAGCACTACTGAAGAGTATCCGAACTTTTCCTTGTCCTTTAGTGCAACAACGGTATTGGGTTCTACCTGAATAACTGTAACCGGCATAAGGTGACCGACTTCATTGAAGATTTGGGTCATACCGATTTTTTTTCCAATCAGTCCAATCATTTAATTTCTCCTAAGGTACGCACCCCTGATTAAAGGCCGTCTACCATTAATTAAATCTTATTGTTTAATTTCTACATCAACACCGGCTGAAAGTTCCAATGCCAATAAGGCATTCATAACATCCGCCGAAGGTTCGATAATATCGATTAACCTTTTGTGCGTTCGCATTTCAAACTGCTCACGTGACTTTTTGTTTACGTGGGGTGAGCGAAGCACTGTAAATTTGTTAATCCGAGTGGGAAGCGGGATAGGACCGCAAACCTTTGCGCCTGCTTTTTGAACAGCCTGTACAATAGCCTTTGAACTCTGATCAACCAATTCTACATCGAATCCGCGAAGCTTTACGCGAATCTTTTCCTTTGTCATCATTCCCTCCGAAGAGATGCAAACGGCACTTACAAAAGCGCAAGCGCCGTTTTTTTGCATCATTTATTCGATAACTTCAGTTACCTGACCCGAAGCAATAGTTCGTCCGCCTTCGCGAATAGCGAGTTTAAGACCTTGATCCATAGCTATGGGGTGAATAAGTTCACCGATAATCTTTGTATTATCGCCGGGCTTAACCATGTCTGTTCCTTCAGGAAGGTTTACAGTTCCTGTGATATCGGTTGTTCTGAAATAGAACTGAGGTCTGTAACCTGAGAAGAAGGGACTGTGTCGTCCGCCTTCCTCTTTTGAAAGAACGTAAATCTGAGCTTCAAATTTGGTGTGAGGATGAATTGAACCGGGTTTAGCGAGAACTTGTCCGCGTTCAACTTCTTTCTTTTCAATACCTCTCAAGAGAAGACCTACGTTGTCTCCGGCTTCTCCCTGATCAAGAAGCTTGTTGAACATTTCGATACCCGTAACAACAGTCTTCTTTGTGGGGCGGATACCGACGATTTCAACTTCTTCGTTCATCTTGATGATACCGCGTTCGATTCTTCCTGTAACAACTGTTCCTCGACCCTGAATTGTGAAGATGTCTTCAATGGGGAGAAGGAAGGGTTTTTCGGCATCTCGAACAGGATCCTGGAAGTAGCTGTCCATTGTCTGGAGCAATTCTTCGATACAGGCTGTATCTTCGGCAGGAGCGCCTTCCTGAAGAGCTTTAAAAGCAGAACCCTTAATAATAGGCGTATCTTCAGGGAAGCCGTAAGAAGCCAAGGTGTCTCGAACTTCTTCTTCTACCAACTCTACAAGGTCGGGATCATCAACAAGGTCAATCTTGTTGAGGAATACGATGATTGAAGGTACACCTACCTGTCGGGCAAGAAGCAAGTGCTCTTTTGTCTGGGGCATAACCGAGTCCGGAGCGGAAACTACGAGAACACCGCCGTCCATCTGGGCAGCACCCGTGATCATGTTCTTAACATAGTCAGCGTGGCCGGGGCAGTCGATGTGTGCATAGTGTCTCTTATCGGACTGATATTCCAAGTGTCGGGTATTGATAGTAATACCGCGCTCTTTTTCTTCCGGCGCATTGTCGATCTCGTCATATTTTAGAAGCTTATCACCGTACTTCTTTGCACAATACGTAGTGATCGCTGCCGAAAGAGTGGTCTTACCATGGTCAACGTGACCGATGGTACCAACATTCATGTGAACTTTCGTTCTGTTAAATTTTTCCTTTGCCATGAGATCCTCCTAAAAGACGTAGGCAAGTCTAATATTTCCCGCATTAAAAATGACGAGATTAAAAAGTTAACCGGTCTTTCGTAACCGAAAAACAAGCTTAACAAAGAAACAAACCGGAGAAACATAAAGCAGTGATTAAAATCAGATAAGATTTAAGCATTTTCTCTATTTTATAGAAAGAAAAACGCTTTTTATCCACCGCCCATAGGTTTTCGGACAGCATTCGGACCCACCTGATCACCTTAAACCGTAACTCCGATGACTGGTTTGGCATCCTGCGAAGTTTTAAAGAATTCTTCCCTTATTTGTATAAATGAGGGCGGCATACGCCTGCCTAAAAGGCTTTACGGCAATGCAAAACTTCTAAAGAATACCGATCTAAAGCCTTTTTAGGCCTTAAATCATAATGTAAATATCAGCGTTCTTTATACCATAAAGAAAAAAAAATGTCAATAGTAAAATCGTTTTGTTTTAAGGAAAAAAGGCAGCGTACTTAAAACAGCACACTGCCTATACTTAAGTTATAATCCCTTTTTTACGGGTACTCTACATAGAACCAATCTTCATCAGTGTTTGCAGAACCTATAGGATGAGCCACAAGGTTACAGGCATACTTTTGCTGCCAGGCATTACCTTTTAATTTTGCAGCAGCAGCCGTGTCATCGTCTTCGTGGCTGTCATTTGTTACAGCATTATTCGGTGACCGTGCCGGATCATCGAGGCTCTCATCTCCGGGAAGAGGAGCTCTGTCAATACTTATAACGTAGTTTTTAGAACCTGTAAGAGCACCATAGCCGGTAATTTTTACGTAGTACGTTTTACCATGTTCAGCCTCAAAATAAGCCGTATCAAGGGCATCGTAATCATACCTTAAAATCGGTTGGGCATTTGCAGGGAGATCACCTGAGGCATCAGCCTTGTAAACGGTGATTATAGTATCGGTTTTATCATTACCGCCGTTATAATGAAGATTTTTAACGGTCGAAACAAAGACAAGCTTCTTATTAAACTGGAAGGTAATATTCTTATCGGCATCCCCCATAGTAAAGGTTTCTTTTTTTACCTCACCGAAGAAAGAAGTGTAAACCGAATATGAACGGTCTTTAATTAAACCCTTAAATGCGGGAGACTCACCTCCATAACCTGCAACATAGGCTAGAGGAGCCTTGGTAACTTCATCTACAAGAGTAATCTTAGCCGGAACTATATCGTTTGAAATACCGTCATTATTTTGTACGGCAACCTTAACTTCTGCCTCGCTATAAATATCATTAGCCGGAGAAACATTACCGTCTTTTAATGCCTTTGCAGCCTTGTACACATTAACGCGTCCGTGTCCTAAGCTGTCGGTAAAACCTGTTGCCCCTTCAATCTTATCGCAAGTTTTTTCAAGCAAGGTTTTAATTTGATAGGGGGTCAAGTTATGAGCCTCAGGGAAGGAAAGAAGATAAGCCAAAGTACCTGTTACAAAGGGGGTCGCCATCGAGGTACCGCTCATAGTTTCATAAGAGTCGTTACCATAGATACCGCAAGACTTAATACCGTCGCCGGGAGCGGAAACGCTTATCCATGCACCGGAATTGCTGAAATGCACTTTTTTGTCTTTACCGTTGGTAGCTCCAACTGCCAATACGCCCGGGAAGGCTGCAGGATAAGCTGCCGTGTATCGGCCTTCGTTACCCATAGCAATTACCGGGAGTATATTGTGTTTTACTGCATTGGTTAAAACCGCAAATGCAAATTCGGAGCCGTAAGAGCCGCCCAAGCTCATGTTTACGGGAACCGTTTTTTGGGTAATTTGAAAATCTGTGCCTCGTAAATAAGATGGCAAGGCAGCATTCTCTGCCGGGGTTCTATCAGCCTTTGCTTTACGCAAGATTGTAACCATCTTTGTAAGGTCGGCCATTGCGCCGTAAACAGACCAAGTCCTACCGCTGCCTTCAACTCCCAGCGATTGATATGAAATGAGTTTTGTGTTTTTCCATGCAACGCCGGCGATACCGATATTATTATTACCGCGAGCGGCGATAGTGCCCGAACAGTGCGTGCCGTGTGCTCCCTTATCCCAGTTTAGTCCGATAGGAATTTCGGTAAAGGGGTTTCCATCACCGATATATGTACCACCGGTACCATCGGTAGCGCAGGATTTTGCATACAGCACTATCGACTCTCCGTTTTCATCTTTAAAATCTTTATGCTTCATGTTTATACCGGTATCTATAATACCTGCAACTACGGTTTTATCCCCATACCCGATTTCCTCATATGCCTTTAAAGCCTCGGTTATCGAAAGTCCGTAATCGGAATTGTGAGCTATAGGGTCATTCAGGTAGTTTCCATCCGTAAGCCCGTAGGTTCCTTCACCGGCAGGGTCCACAAGCTGAGTGTTTTGATTATTTACCTTAGTACCGTCAGGCTCTGCAACCTTATAATCATGCTCGGCTGAAAGCACTCCTTCTACCGAAGCTGCAAGGGATAGATTTTTTTTATCATTTCCTTCCTTATTAAGATACCAGTAAGTAAAACCCGTACCTGCAAGAGAAATCTTTCCCTTGACTGCAAAACCCTTTTCTTCAAAAAGAGCCTTATCAAAGCCGTCCCTTGTCTTAACGATAAAGAACCCGTCAACTATATCTTCATCCTTGGGTGCATAATTTGCACCATTCGGCAATTCAATTGACGAACCGCTTATATCTTGCGACGTATGCCCGCCGTATACTCCCGAACCGGCATTATACATGCCTAAATTACAGGAAGAAAGGATTAAAGTCATTGCAATTAAAAAGAATAATATTTTTTTCTTCATATCAAACCTCCTATTCGGTAATTACCAAGGTAAACCTGCCGTTTACGGCATTGGAACCGCTTGAACTGTTGTTTCCCATAGACCTAGATTGATTAGACCCATACATTTTAACTATTCTTAAGGCCCTGTCGTCGTCTAGTCTATAAGGATCTTTTCCCCAATCCTGTATATCCCATTGGTAGTTTACACCTGCTTGATATTCCATGGGAGCGCCTTTAGCTACATTAAAATTAGGTATTTTTACAAATTTAGCGGTAATGGTGATAAGGCCGGCAGCAGAGTCAACCTTTATAAGGTCATCAAGGCCAGTAATTCCGTAATAGTTTTGTAGCGGCGCAGCGAGGTGCTGCTTATATGAAAAACGCTTAACGTCTCCCGGAGCGAACCCTATGGTATCAATCCATAAGTCGGGAGTACCATCGCCGCCGTCAAACACATAGCGGAATTTTGAGCCGAATACAGGCTCACCCTGTCCGTCAAGAATCAATATACCAAGATCACACCAATCGGCCTCTTCCTTAGTTAAGAGCTTGGGGTTACTTATCTTACAGGAGTAAGATATGCCTGAGGCTTGAGCAACAGGAACCTGTTTGCGGTTCTTAGGCTCTTCCAAGGTGTAGGTAAAGGATTCCATAATCTTACCGGTAAGCACTCCGGATTCCAAATTGCCGTTTGCAGTAAAGGCCCTAATCTTATACTCGTACTCCTTACCTTCTTCAAGCTCCGAAGATGTATCAAAACCTTGATGAACTTCCCAACCGGGCCTGGTTTTCGTCTTTGGTGCATCGTAATGAGTCCTGCTTACGAATTTAAACTCATCGCTTGCTCCTCTTTCTTTACGGTATAAATCAAAACCTATAATAGGAATCTTAGCAGAAGTAGTCTTATCAACAACTTGGAAAACAACAACTGCCATATAAGAGGAATTTTCACCTCCGATGGGCATTAAGGCAGCAGGATTTAAACCGCTCTCGGCACTTAATTGAACCAACCCCTGATCAGGGTCAGCCGAAAAGGTATTATTTGTAAAGGGAACCCTTTCCATAATCATAAAAGGATCGTCGAATTCTGCGTTTGCAAGATCGTTTCCTGCAGGGGTTTTATTAAATTTTACCGGAATGTGTTTTTCGACCCTGTTGTTTGCGATATCGTAACCTACTATTACAAGTTCCGTATCGCCGTTAGGCAATGAAGCATGTTCTATGTTAAAGACATATTCTGACTTAAAAATTCCGTCATTAGGATCAGAGTCCGGTATGTAATAACCGTAAATACCGCTTGAACCTGAAGGGACAGCTCCTATTCCGAGCTTTGCTCCAAAGCCGCTCCAAGCAACATCTTCTACAGCACCTACCTTTGAGGTAAATTCTACATAAACATGTTTTACAGCGTCATTAATAGTATAACCGTCGGTTATATCGGAAATCAAGTTAAAGTCGATATCGAGACCCATCACCTTTTCGATACGGGGGGGGGTAACACCTCTTGTTATCTGCCCATGTTTAAACTGAAATATTGTCAGCTTTTGCTGCAATACTTTATCCACATAATAGTCTTGAATCAGTGAACCGGCCCACTTTCCCTTTTCTCCAGCAAGACTGATGTCATATTTTTTCCCGGAAGTAAGTACCAAGCTTGCTCTTCCATTGGATACAGAAACAGAGGAATAAACTGTATGATTGGTTTCACAGTCAATTACATTTAGCTTTGTACCGTCAACCACAGTTCCTCCAATCGAATCTACAACAAAGATATCTAAAAAGGCAATCCCGTCTTCCGGCCCGAAATGTTGACCTGCTTCATGAAAACAAGATCCAAGCAGCACAGTCAAAACAATAACAACAAATAACGCAAAAGCGTTCCATTTTTTTTGTGACATAAAAGTCCCCCTTATTTATCAAAATAATCTAAAAAATGTCATCCATAAGTAAATATTTTTTATACCAAATAATACCTTAAATCATTTAAAAATTAGATTTATATTTTTTCTTTTTATTATTCCCTTTAACCTCAATAAAGATATCATCATAAGGATCTGCATCCACAGCAACTATCAAATAGGGATGTGTAAAGGCCTGAGTAACTATATCCATAGGCCCCGGAGCCGATACCTCAAAAACAAACTTTATAATCTTACCTGACTTTGTTGCAGACACAGGAATAATGGAATAACCTCCCGTGCTAAAAGGCCCTGCTTCAACTATAACTACTGCCTTTTTGGAAAAATCTATTACTGGAGCCTTTACGGAATCTGCATATAAAATGGAATAAAGCTTATCAAGATCTTCTTGTAACCGAATAATTGATGAAAGACCTTCCTTAAAGTTATTTCCTTGAGCTAAAATTTCATAAGCGATCTCAACAATTTTCAGCGAAGATTTATCGGCTTCTTCAATTTTTTTTAAATCAGAATCAATGCTTCTTTTAAATGTTTTATCGGATTTTGTTGCAGAAATTTCGGAAAATTTCTTAGGCGTAGTTTTACAGCCAAACAAACTTAAAAATATAAATAACAATACAACATGATATTTCATGTAAGAAGTGTAACACAATTGATTATATTAAACAAGACTTTTTTTTCATATTTTTGGGAATTTTTATAAAAATAATTAAAATTATAGTGTAAATCTTAGTTTTATTATAAAAACGGCGATAAATTATAGCCTTGACATTAATCTACAAAAGCATTAAAATCGGACGCGACATTTCAAACCTTTCAGGTGCCGAAATTCGGTTAAAAGGGAAGTACGGTGTAATTCCGTCACGGTCCCGCCGCTGTAAGAGAAGAGTCTTTTTAAAATATGTCACTCGAGAGGAATCGGGGAAGGCTTAAAAAGATGATGAAGCTCGAAGTCAGAATACCTGCCTGTAGAGGGCTTAAACCTTGTGCTTTACGAGCGATAAAGTACCGGACGCTTGAAGGAACTTATAGCCTTTTTGTTTTCTCTATAAACTAATAAGATCCCCAAAGTATCTTTGTACCTGCTGCATAAACTCAAGTCTTTTAAGTTTGAAACCGTAAAATTAACACATTTGGGGGAAGTATGAAAAAAACTTTTTTTTACTCACTACTGCTAGTATCGGCAGTTTTGTTTTTTTTAGGGTGCAGTCCTAAAGAAAATCAATCACAAAATTCCGGCAAAACGATGCCGAAAGCGGATGGACAGTATTATCCTGTAACAATCACGACTTATAACTATGCGGCAGAACCTATCGAGCTTACATTTGAAAAAGCCCCTGAAAAAGTCGCTGCCTTTTACCAAAGCCCGATAGAAACTATGCTTGCACTCGGACTTTCAGACAAACTCATTTTAGCTGTCGGTCTTGATGATCCTGTAAAAGATGAATTTAAAGAAGCTTTTAGCAAAGTAGATTACCGTGACAAACGCCCTACAAAAGAAGAGGTTATCGACATGGAGCCCGATTTTATTTTTGCATGGTCATCTTTATTCGGCGAAAAACGTTATGGGGATGTAAATTTTTGGCATGATAGAGGTACAAAAACCTATATATGGCAAAATTCCGGCTTAAAAAAACAGGATTCTCTCGAAAATGAATATCAGGATATTCTTAACATAGGTAAAATTTTCAATGTAGAAGACAAAGCGCAATCGATTGTCGATAAGATGAAAGGCGAAATTGAGGCAGCAAAAAAACATGTTGAAGGAAAAACAAAAGTAAAGGCTATAATAATTGAGGTAGAAAAAGAAGGGCAATACCGTGTTTATGGAGAAAAAACAATCGGCGGACAAATTGCGATGCAAGTCGGGGCAGACCTTGTGGGCAAAGAAAAAAACGGCATAGGAAAAGAGGAGCTTATAGAGCTTAACCCGGATGTTATATTTACCGTTTATTTTGGAGACTATATTGAAAAAGATCAATCTATAGAAATGCTGACAAAAGATAAGGCCTTACAAAGCATAGCAGCAATTCAAAATAAAAAAGTTTTTCCGATTAATTTAAGTGAGGTTTATGCAAGCGGCATAAGAACCTATGACGGAATAAAGACTATCATTTCAGGTCTATATCCTGACCTATAATATGCAAAACAATAAAACCAAGGTGCTGAAAATAATTTTTATATCTTCAGCACTTCTTTTTCTTTTGGCGGGACTTCTACTCTCAATAATCCTATCGGTAGGATTCGGAGCCGTAAATATAGTGCCCGCCGATATTTTAAAAATCGCTCAATATAAAATCTTCGGAATAGGCAGCCTTGAAGGAGTAAAAAAATCTACTGTAGATATCGTTTGGATTGTAAGGATGCCTAGAATTATCTTAGCCTGCCTTACCGGTATGGGCTTGGCTTTAACGGGGGTTGTAATGCAGGCTATCGTAAAAAACTCGTTGGCAGATCCTTATATATTGGGTATTTCTTCAGGGGCTTCTCTTGGAGCAACCTTGGCTATTGCCCTGGGGATAGGAGCAAGTCTGGGCCCCAATTATGTAGGCTTGTCTGCTTGTTTTTCTGCATTCGGTGCATCTGTAATTGTGATGACAACTGCAAATATAAACGGCAGAGCCAATTCCGTAAAATTATTAATGGCCGGAATCGCTATAAGTACAATATTTTCGGCATTTTCTTCATTCATAGTTTTTACTACAAAAAACAGAGAAGCTATACGAAGTATTTCTTTTTGGCTGATGGGAGGTTTCGGAGGAGCAAAATGGGAAAATTTAGGCTTATTATCCGTTATCGTATTTTTGAGCATTTTTGCCTTTATGACGCAATACAGAACTCTTAATTTAATGCTCCTGGGCGACAGCGTATCAATTACCTTAGGTAAAGACTTACATATTTACCGCCAAATCTACCTTTTAATGTGTTCTGCAGTTATAGGTTTTTTGGTATATAATGCAGGTATTATAGGCTTTATAGGACTCATAGTACCTCATATTGCAAGAATATTTTGGGGGACTAATCATAAAAACATAATACCGGCTTCAGTATTAATCGGTGCTATCATTCTTGTTTGGGCGGATGTACTTGCCCGATCAATCTCTTCTCTTGGAGAAATCCCTGTAGGAGTAGTCATATCCCTTGTAGGAGCCCCTGTATTTTTATATTTATTGATAAATAAAGAATACGGGTTTGGAGGGAAATCGTAATGCTTCTTGACATTAACACTCTTTCATTTAACTTCGGTGATAAAAATATTTTAAACGGCATTGACCTTGCAATTACGGATAAAGGCATTGTCGGTATAATCGGCCCCAACGGTTCGGGAAAAAGCACCTTGCTCAAATGTATATACCGTGTCCTTAAACCCAAAACAGGAACCATATTTATAGACAACAAGAACATAAATGACTATCCCTTTAGAGAAACGGCGAAAAAGATGGCTGTAGTTGCCCAGCACAACGAAACTCATTTTGACTTTAACGTACTTGAAATGGTTTTGATCGGCCGATCGCCTCATAAAAAATTTATGGAGCGTGATTCCGCCGAAGATATTGAACTTGCGTATAAGGCACTAGAACAGGTTGATATGAAAGATTTTGCAGAACGAAGTTTTTCCAACCTTTCGGGAGGAGAAAAACAAAGAATTATTTTAGCCCGTGCCTTGGTGCAAAATACCGATTGTCTCATTCTCGATGAACCTACAAACCATCTGGATATAAAACATCAGCTGCATTTTATGAGCCTTGCAAAAGATTTAAAAATAACCGTCATATCGGCAATCCATGATCTTAACATAGCTGCAATGTATTGCGACAAAATATATGCACTAAAAGAAGGAAAGATTATCGCCTCAGGCAGCGTAGATGAGGTCATAACGGAAGAAGTAATTAAGGCCTTATATGATGTGGATGCTAAAATTATTTATGATGAAGAAAAAAAGCCTCATGTAATCTTTAAAAGCGTTTAATCCGATTTTTATGATGTAAATCTCTATATCCAACACCTATACACTTTTTTTTACTAATATGATACACTGGCACCCTTATTTCACATAAAAGGAGACTTTATGCGCGCTTTTTTTAAGCTCACTCCGGTCTTATTGCTTGCAGGTCTGATGATGATTTCGAATATTGAATCATTTTCGACTGCCTTGGGATTTAAACTGGACATTTTAATCATAGCCCCTATTGCCGTAATATATGCGTCCATCGTTGCTATGATAACCGAAAAATTCAAATTCAACGATATTTTAAACTCTGCCGTAGACAATGTTAAAGAAATGCAATTGGTATTTTTTATTCTCATGTTTGCCTATGCCATGGCAGATGCCTTTATGTCTACAGGGGTCGGAGCCTCGATTATTACATTGAGTCTGAACATAGGTATATCGGCAAGAACCGTTGCCCTTGTTGCCTTTTTGGTTTCGTCAGTATTGTCGGTTGCTACAGGAACATCATGGGGAACCTTCGCCGCCTGTGCTCCGATTTTCTTGTGGATGACCCATATTTTAAGCGGAAACATGGTTTTAAGCATTGCAGCCATTGCAGGCGGGTCCTGCTTCGGCGATAACCTCGGTCTTATCTCGGACACAACAGTCGTAAGCTCAGGTATTCACAGGGTTGAGGTTACCCACCGTATGAAAAATCAGGGCCTTTGGTCTTTAATGTGCTTAGTTATAGCCGGAGTTCTCTTCTTGGTTGCAGGCTTGAGCCTCCCCGGAGATGCCGTAAGCCCGCAAAAAGCCATCGAGGCTATTCCCCAAGATGTTTGGGAAAAACTGGCTGAAGAAAAGCCTGTTGCAGTCGACCTCCTCCATCAGGTACAGCACGGAGTTCCGGTTTACATGGTAATTCCCCTCATCCTGGTTATAGGGATTGCCTTAAAAGGCTACTCTACCCTCCTTTGCTTGGGAGCAGGCATTGTATCATGCTTTATCTTAGGACGCTTTGCAGGAACGGTCTCAGGACTCCTCGCCTTTTTTGACATAGTGTATAACGGCTTTGTGGGAGCCGGCTCATGGGTTATCATAATGATGATGTGGGTTGCAGCCTTCGGAGGCATAATGTCGAAGATGGATGCCTTCAGGCCCCTTTCAAACCTTGCCGTAAAACTTTCCCGAAACGTAAGACAGCTAATGTTCTGGAACGGCATCATCTCTTTGTTGGGAAATGCAGCCCTTGCCGATGAGATGGCTCAAATAGTTACGGTAGGCCCGATAATAAGAGATATTACGGAAGAAAATGTAGAAGGAGATGAAAAAGACCTTTATTCTTTAAAATTGAGAAACGCAACCTTCTCTTCTGCCCTCGGTATCTTCGGATCCCAGCTGATTCCTTGGCATGTTTATTTAAGCTTTTTTATCGGCATCGCAGGCACGGTATATCCTCTTTACCAATTCAGCCAAACCCAGATAATACAGTATAACTTTATGGCCCATATTTCGGTTGCAACTATTTTATTGTTTACCCTCTTCGGAATAGACAGAATCTTCCCCAAATTCGGAATCGCAAGCGAACCGAAGGTAAGGTTGAAGAAAAAATAAGAACAAACAAAGGCTGCATTGTGAAAAAGCACCGTGCAGCTTTTTTTAATTTCCGGCTATCATTGCTTAAATAAACCTGATTTTTTGTGCTTGCATAACTACAATCGGTAAAACTGACGATTTAGAATTTATGGAGGAGAAATGAGTTTTTTATTTGATGAATTTAAGACTATTTGTTTACATTTAAATAAAGCCGGAATCATACCTACACTAATGGGTTCTTTAGGATTAGAATTTATATCAAAAGAAGATTGGGAGCCGTCAGATATTGATATTCATGTTCCAGGCGATCCAAGAGGATGGGAAGCTCCTGACGAACTTAGAATTTATAATTGGGACAAAATAATGGCGGTTATGAAAGAATTAGGATATAATTTAATAGATGTTCATGAGCATGAATTTCAAAAAACCGGAGTGAGCGTAGAATACGGCACAATTGATGCATTGTATGATTTTGCAGGTATTTATGAATCGGATATAGAACTTATTCAACTAGACGGAATAAAGTTTCGTGTACCAAGTCTAAAACAGTTTTTAGGTATTTATGAAGCATCATCAAAAGATTCATATAGAAACGATAATAATAACAATAAAGACTTCAAGAAGATTTGTTGGCTAAATAGTCATTTATAATTTTTAGTTTACCGCAGGAAAATTGGGCTACAGATAAACCTCTTCTCTATCTGCGGCAATTTCTGCATAGTTATTATTTTCGTTGTCAAAATAATAATGGTCCATTAGATTGTCGGCCCAAAGCTCGCACTGAACCATAACGGTTTGAACTGCATCATCCATACCTTCAGGCGGATATTTATGCTTCTTTAAAAGTCTTTTAATGAGCATACGCATATGAGCCCGTGCACTTTCTCTTTTCTGCCAATCTACGGCCTTATTTTTACGCAAGGTTTCGGTGAGTTCCTTGGTTATTGCAATCAGTTCTTCATTTTGATAGAAGTCTTTTATGGCCTGAGGCTTGGTGAGGGCATCGTAAAAGGCGGCTTCTTCGGCATTTAAGCCGAGGTCTTGCCCTTCCTTTTCGGCACTTACAATCTGCTTGGCAAGTTTCAGCATTTCGGCTATAACCTCTTCATTTGTGAGAAGCCCGTTTAGGTACGAATTAACGGTTCTTTGCATTATCTCGCTGAATTTTTCGGACTTAACTACATTGGTTCTTCGATAAACTCTTACCTGTTCTGCAATGAGTCTTTTTAATAATTCGACAGCCAAATTTCTTTCTTTCATCTTGGAAATTTCTTCAAGAAACTTGGGAGAAAAAAGAGAGAATTTTTCTTTAATGTCAGAAAAGAGGTTTATAACGCCCTCGCTTTTTATACTCTGCTGTAAAAGAGAATTTATACGCTCATTCATTTCGGGTAAAGAAATCTTTTTTCCGCTTCCTGCATTTGTAAGCCTTGAAAGGAAGACTCTGACCGATTCAAAAAAGGCAGCCTCAAAGCGCAAACTTTCTTCAACTACGGATGAACAAAGGGATAAGGCCTGCCTCATCATAAGAGCTTCTTTTATAAAGATATTTTTCTCTTCTTCTTTTTCTTGGGCAACTATAAAGTTTACGGCACCGCTTATTGTCCTGGCCCTTTCAAGATCGCTGCCCTTCATAAAACTTGAATAATCATATCCATGGAACATATCTTTACATATAGAAAGCTTTTCAAGAAAGGTAGGATAGGCAGCGGTTAAAATGTCGGTATCGCCGTAATTATTTTTATCGCGGTTTGTATAGTCGTTCATAGCCTGCTTTAAGGCACCGGCTATTCCCACATAATCGACGATCAATCCTCCCTCTTTATCTTGAAATACACGATTAACTCTGGCGATAGCCTGCATAAGATTATGTCCTGCCATAAGTTTATATATGTACATAGTCGCAAGGGAAGGAACATCAAAGCCTGTCAGCCACATATCTACTACAATTGCAATTTTTAGAGGACCGGCATTGTCTTTAAATTTTTTAGCCAACTTGTCCCTGTGGTTTTTGTTCCCGATAATCTCTCTCCACTCTTCGTCATCGGTATTTGCAGAAGTCATAACAACGGCAACCTTTTCTTCCCAGCCGGGACGAAGTTCCAAGATTCTTTTGTAAATCTTCATAGCTATGGCACGGGTGTAAGCGACTATCATTGCCTTACCTGTAAGCAGATGTTCCCTGTTGTTTTCATAATGGAAGAGTATATCGTTCACTAGGGAGTTTATAGTTTCATCATTGCCTAAGAGCACTTCCATCTTGCCGAGTTCATGCTTACTTTTTTTGATAACTTCTTCATCGGCATCTTTAGTCATGAGATCATATTCTTCATCAATCAGCTGCAAAGTTTTTTTATCAAGCTTAAGTTTGATAACCCTGCTTTCATAGTACACGGGGCGAGTTGCTCCGTCTTCCACTGCCTGAGTCATATCGTAAATATCGATGTAGTCTCCGAATACTTCACGGGTACTCCTGTCAGCGGCAGAAATAGGAGTGCCGGTAAAACCTATATAGCTCGCATTGGGAAGGCTGTTCCGAATAATACGGGCAGTGCCTATAACCCTCTTTGCGACATCTTCTCCGGCCTTATTTTTTATTATTTTAATTTGTTCGGTAAGTCCGTATTGCCCTCGATGAGCTTCATCAGCCATAACAACTATATTCCGCCTTTCTGAAAGAGCATCGGCAGACTCTTCAAATTTTTGCATCGTCGTAAAAATTATTCCGTTTGCTTTTCTTCCGGCAAGAAGTTTCTTTAAGTCTTTTCGGCTTTCAGCCTGTATAGGTTCTTGGCGTAAAAATTCTTTGCACTTAACAAACTGACCGAAAAGCTGATCATCAAGATCATTTCTATCCGTTATAACTACAATTGTCGGACTTTCCAAGACTTCCTGCAATAGGTGCGCATAAAACACCATTGATAAAGATTTTCCGCTGCCTTGGGTATGCCAAAAAACTCCGCCTTTTCCGTCACTGTACGCAGCTTTTTGGGTGGAGAAAACGGCCTTACGAACCGCAAAATATTGGTGGTAGCCTGCAAGAATTTTAAAAGTTTGCAAACCCTCGTTTGAAAAGCAGATAAAGTTTTTTATAATATCAAGCAGCCTTTCTTTTTGAAAAAGGCCTTCAAAAAAAGTATCGAATTGGGCATATTGAGTGTTTTCGTAACTCCCGTCCTTTGTTTTCCATTCCATAAAGCGGTCTTCGCCTGAAGTTATGGTTCCCGCCTTTGAAGTTAACTGATCGCTCATAACGCAGATTGAGTTGTAGATAAACATAGAAGGTATTTCGGTCATGTAATTACGGATTTGGCGGTATGCATCGGAAGCATCGGTCTCTTCCCTTGAAGGAGACTTTAATTCCATCAAAACTAATGGAAGACCGTTTAAAAATAAAATTATATCGGGGCGTTTATTGCTGTTTTCGATAAAGGTCCACTGATTTGCAATTATAAAGGAATTGTTTTGAGGATTTTTATAATCTGCGAGATATACAATTCCCGACCGTGTTTCATTTTTATCAAGATAATGTACAGGTATGCCGTTTTGAAGATAGTCTGTAAAAATTTCATTTTTATGAGCGAGCTCCCCGTTTTCAAAATGCTTTAATTTAAAAAGAGCATTTTGTATAGCCTCCCTTGGCAGCCCGCTGTTTAAGCGGTAAAGACAATCCTCTAAAACCTCATCATATAGCGGACTCGAAAAATTGCGCTCGACATCAGGACCGTAAACATAAGTATATCCCAAATTATTTTTAAACAGCTCAATAATTGAATTTTCATAATCGTTTTCGGTAAATGATGTCGACATATCGGCCTCTACATGTTTTTTCTGCCTTCTATGGCTTTTTTTAGATTATAACCTTTTATCGATGAATTGCCAAGTCAAATAAGACGGTATTATGATAAATGATAATTTATCGGCTTAAATAGCGGTTAAATTAAAACATTGGTTAAAAGAACTCAATATACTATTGTAATTGTAAAACCAACTTTTTGCCTAATACATTAGCAGCCCTTGTTAGCGTAGCCAAGGTAACCGAATCATTTTTAGGATTAAGAAGTCTATCTAATGCGGCTCGTGATGTGTTCATTTTTTTTGCCATTTCTGTTTTGTTAATATTTTGAGCTTTCATTTCATTCAATAAATTATATGAAATTAATCTTTTTATAGCTTCATTTCTAACTTCAACTTCAATATTTTCTTCTTCAAGAAAATCATCAAAAGACCTTCCTATGTACTTCTCATTCATAATGCCTTCCTAATACTAAATTTCTTCTTTTTTTACTCAAATCTATATCTTCTTGAGGAGTTTTTTGAGTTTTCTTTATAATTGCATGAAGCAATATCATGTTACCGTATTCTATCGTAAAAAACACTCTGCTAATTCTTTTATCCGAAATATTCGAACGCACCTCCCACAAATTTGAATCAAGCTTCCTTACAGCAGGATATCCAAGAGGCCAAGACATTTCTATTGCCATTATATCCGCTCCTATTGTTTTTCGATCAGCCGGTGCTAAATCTTTTAGAAAATCACGAACAGGTTCATTTCCCGTTTCGGTCTTAAAAAATTTGGCTACAACTATTTTATCCATTTTCATTAAATATATTGTATCAAATTTGATACTTTTTATCAAGCATACTAATGAATTATTATAAAAAAATAACTTTAAGAGACAATCAATTATTTTTTCTTAAATGGCTGTCGGTTATGCATCCTATACCTTTATATTTGAAACATCTATCTCTCCCGACATGAGTTTCGGTAAAAGGGTGTCACGAAGGGATGTAAGCATGGTATTGCTTATTCGGTTTGCTATTATTAAATTATATATTGGCTCCAATAAATTAGCAAATTTTATATAATCCTTTTGATTAGGAACTATGACTTCCGCTTTTGCTAAATCCTCTCTTTTAATATGACCGAGTGTAGTAGCTTTATCTGCAGCTATATTGATAAAACTATAAAGATGGTATTTAATCCAAGAATAATAGAACCATTTATCATATCTATTTGAAGTAACTTTAAAAAGATGTTGATTTAGTCCACAAGTTAACCCACACCAAAAATCAACTATTAAACTTCCTGACCATGAAAAAATAACATCACCTGCCTGTATAAGATATTCTGAATTTATACTTGGTGAACATTGTTCGCTATTAGCATCACAGAATCCTTGTCTAAGTTCTTTTATTTTCATAACAGGAATCCCTTTTTCAGACTCGACAGGGCGATAATTTTGCATTGGTAAACCATTTAAAAAATCGGCTATATCCAATAAACTTTTCTTTTTCCAGTCATTAGGAATATGAGAAATATTTATAAAATTTTTTGTAAAAATGGCCTGTGCTTGCTGCTCTAAATTATCATTTATCTAAAAAGAGCTAAGTTAAAATTATGCCGATACCATAGTAATTAAGGAGAAAATAAGAATGAAACAAAGACTTATTAATGACATTACTCAAAAAATGCTGCCTCATTTGAATAATGCTCAGATCGAAAAATTACAAACGGTAATTCAGCATGTTCTTTTTAGTTATGAAGTAAATAAAAAAGAAGAAAACTCGGAAGATGAAAAAATTGATTTTGTAAATCTATTCTTGTCTGCAAAGAGGGTGGAGGGCTGTTCTGAAAAATCCTTAAAATACTATTACTCCACAATTCAATCTATGCTTAATTATATGAAAAAAAATGTAAAAGAAATTGAAACTGAGGACATACGCTCTTATTTAACAGATTATCAATACAAAAACAATTCCGGTAAGGTAACCATAGATAATATTAGACGTATTCTATCAAGTTTTTTTTCTTGGCTTGAAGATGAAGACTATATTTTAAAAAGTCCTGTAAGAAGAATCCATAAGGTTAAAACTGCAACAAATATAAAAGAAACCTACTCCGATGAAGCTCTTGAGCTTATGAGAGACAGCTGCATGGAAAAACGCGACCTAGCCATGATAGACATGCTTGCTTCAACAGGCATGAGGATTGGAGAAATGGTTCTTCTTAACCGGAATGATATAGATTTTAATGAAAGGGAATGCATCGTTTTAGGAAAGGGAAACAAAGAAAGAATAGTATATTTTGATGCAAGAACTAAGATACATTTAAAAGATTATTTACGACATAGAACCGACAATAACCCGGCTCTTTTTGTATCGTTAAGGTCTCCGCACAAACGAATGAACATCGGAGGAATTGAAGTAAGATTAAGGCGGATCGGTAAAAAACTTGGTATCTCTAAGGTTCATCCTCATAAATTCAGGAGGACATTGGCAACAATGGCAATAGATAAGGGAATGCCCATTGAGCAGCTCCAACAGCTTTTAGGGCATAAACGTATAGATACCACCTTGCAATACGCAATGGTAAAACAAAGCAATGTAAAAATTGCACATAGAAAATACATAGGGTAGGAAAATATGAATAAGATTACAACGCTAGAATATATATGCGACATTATAACTGAAAAAATTCCACTTAACAAAATTATAAATGACCATCTCATAAATTTGAATTATATATCTACAGAAAATATGTTACCGAATAAAAACGGAATTATACCATCAAAATCTATTCCTGATATTAAAAGTACTAATAAATACAAAATCAATGATATTTTGGTATCAAATATTAGACCGTATTTTAAAAAAATATGGCTCGCAACACATGATGGAGTTTGCTCCAATGATGTTCTTGTATTTCGAGCTAAAGAAAATTATTATTATGATTTTATTTATTATAATTTAGCGAACGATCGTTTTTTTGACTATGTTATGAAAACTTCTAAGGGTACTAAGATGCCTAGAGGTGATAAATCTGCAATAAACAAATTTGATATACATGATTTTGAATATAAAATTCAGAAAAAACTAACCAAAATACTTAGAGCAATTGATAGTAAAATTGAGATAAATAAGCTCATAAATGATAATTTATCGGCTTAAGCCGAGGCTTAAAATGGTTTTAAACTTCACTAAGTTTGACATTCAATTATATCCAAAATTTGATGAGGCGTTAATACAAAATCTTCTCTGGGAAAATGTTTTATATTGCCTGTAATTAAATAAGTCTCGAAAGTACGCCTAGCATGTAATGTGACTGAATAAAAAACGGTATCTTTCTGATCAGGCATTGTATCTAAAACTTTTATACCATCAAATTTTAAGCCTATTTTTTGAATTTCATTAACGGCAATATCAACCGCTTCTGGCGGAAAACAAAATTTAGGACGATGCAATACATCAAAATATTCTGCAATAATATCTTCATTGTAGATTGGAACAATATTACCTGAATACATATAGTTAATAACAAAGCGGGGAATAGAATCTTCTTTTAAAAATGCCGAAACAAGAACATTTGTATCAATGACAGCATACAAAGGCATATTATAGTCCTTTACGGGAAGCTTCTATTTCATTATTGATTTCATCAAGGTTCATTTCTGCCACACCATTTATAGCAGCACTTTGCGACATAGTACGCATTGCAGACAGAATTTCAGGCGGAATTTGTTTTTTTATATCATTCTGCTTGGTATTTTCCAACTTCATACTAAAAGGAATTCCATTTTCAGCAATGCTTCGCTTAAAAAATATACGTACAGCTGTTGATAAATCTAGGCCCAGCTGTTCATATACAGCAGTCACATCATTTTTCAATTTTTCATCAACTCGAATTTGTACTAATGTACTTGCCATACTTACCTCCATATAACATTATAATACAAAATAAAAAATTTGCAAGTACAATATAATAATAAAATATTAGATTGTCAGTATAAATCTATAATTGATTAACAGGGCAGCCATTTTGCCTCGTCCCACTTTTTTCAGCTAATTAATGAAAATCTTATTTCTGCGTACTATATCTCTATATTTGAAACATCTATCTCGCCTGACATGAGTTTTGGTAAAAGAGTGTCTCTGAGGGATGTTAGTAGATAAATTTGTTTTATATTATGATCAATTATTTTGTTAATAGATATAAATTTATCAATAAGGTTAAATTTTTCAAGATTTTTAGGAGCAACAAAACTGAACTCTTCCAGATTACTTTTTGTAATAAAACTGATAACGGATCCCCTAGCAGCCCTTGTAATGTCGGATAAATTATGTTTAACGGCATAATATAACCAACTTGTATATCTTGGATCCTTCGGAATTAATACATAAGTACGTTGATATGCTTCAAATTTTCCGTCATACCACTTAACATTGAAATCACCATTACCTGCTACTAGGATAGCATATCCGTCAAAAGAGTATTCATCAGTCCAGCTTATATCATGGGAGCAACTAAAAAAAGGATATTTCCCTTTTAAGGAAGAAACATTAGCATTTTTTTTACCGGTTATAACAGGTAAAAAGTCTCCTAGTTTATATACTTTCCAGTCATCAGGCATTATACCGCCAAACGGTTCAAAATCGACAAACCATGCTTTAAAAATGGCCTGTGCTTGCTGCTCTAAATTATCATTTATATGCATATTATTCTTTATCTTTTCATCCAATAACCACAGTATTTGAATTATTTTATCTCGCGTTGTAAAATCAATAATATCAATAGGTATATTTCGTAATGATACCAGAGGAATATACCCTTGTGTTGTACCTCTAATAAAAGAATAAATATGTTTTTTTGCTTTAGGAGTCTGTAAATAATAATACAACCACTTAGATTTATTTTGATCATTGCCGCATTGGAATATGCCTACATTTTTACATGCATAATCAACATTAGGCATTGTTTCAATATAAATATTTCCTACTGTGCCTATCATACTGAATAAAATGTCCCACTGCTCAACATTACTTCTTTTTATTATTTTAAGATAATCTTCTTCGGAAATATAATTGGCAGATTGAAAATCTAATGCATATCTTCCTAAATGCTTAGATGTAATAAGTTTTCTTCCAAAATTTGTTCTTTTTGGTGAATCATGAGTACCATCTGTAACAAATTTACAATATTTGTATGCAGGAATAGTTTCCATCTTTATAACACCAACATCTCCACCTTCACATCTCATAGCCGATAGCTCCCAGGTTTTTGCGGATTTCGGTTTCAAGTTCATGGGATTTTGCAAAAAGTTCGGATAGTTCGGAGGTAAGACGCTTCATCTTATCGTCAAAGGGTTCACCGTCATCTTCTTGTTCTTCTACCCCGACATAGCGCCCCGGAGTTAAGATATAGTCTTGTTTTGCTATATCTTCAGTTGAGGCAACTGCGCAAAAGCCCTTAACATCTTCTGTTTTTCCGTTTTGAAAGTCTTCAAAGACCTTGCCGAGCTTTTGAATATCTTCATCGGTAAAGTCTCTGTGGTTTCTGTCAACCATGTAACCCATTTTTCGGGCATCGATAAATAAGGTCTTTCCTTTTTGTTTTTTAATTTTTGAAATAAACCAAAGAGTTACGGGGATTGTAACGCTATAAAAAAGTTGGGTCGGCATAGCTACGATACCTTCAACAAGATCATCTTCTATAATTTTTTTTCTTATTTCTCCCTCCCCGCTCGTTTGAGTTGACAAGGCTCCGTTTGCAAGAACAAGGCCGATTTTTCCGTTAGGGGCAAGATGATAAATCATGTGCTGAATCCAAGCATAGTTTGCATTTCCGGCAGGAGGAACTCCATATTTCCATCTTACATCATCCTTTAGTTTTTCCTGTCCCCAGTTTGACAAATTAAAGGGAGGATTTGCCATAATAAAGTCTGCTCTAAGAGCCGGATGAAGATCATTAAAAAAGGTGTCCGCATGATAGGAGCCGAAGTCTACACCTATTCCGCGAATAGCCATATTCATTTTGGCCATCTTCCATGTGTCGGCATTGCTTTCCTGTCCATATACCGATATGCTGTACCGCTTGCCTGAATGTTCTTTTAAAAATTTTACGGATTGAACAAACATTCCGCCCGAACCGCAGCAGGGGTCATAAACCCGGCAGTTTGAATAAGGCTTTAAAATTTCAACTATCGTTTTTACGATGCTCGCAGGAGTATAAAATTCTCCGCCCTTCTTCCCTTCATAGGCGGCAAACTGGGCTATGCAATATTCATAGGTTCTTCCTAAAAGGTCCTTGCTATCCTCCGTTTCTTCCATATCCATGTTGGTAAAAAGATCTACAACATTGCCCAAAACTCTTTTATCCAAATCGGGGCTCGCGTAGTTTTTAGGCAACACATTTTTAAGACTTTTATTTTCTTCTTCAATAGAATGCATAGCCTTGTCGATTACCAAACCTATTTCGGGAGTGTGGGCCGAAGCAGCAATAACCTTCCATCGGGCTTTTTCGGGTACAAAAAAAATATTCCTTTCGGCATAGGCATCCCTATCATCTTCAAACCCTTCGCCGTCGGCAACAAGCTCTGCATACCGCTTTTCAAAAGCATTGGAAATATAGCGTAAAAAAATTAAACCGATGATGACCTTTCTATACTCAGCGGCAGGAATAAATCCCCAAAGCACACAAGCCGCTTCCCAAATTTGTTTTTCAAAACCTATGTTTGCGTTATTTTTCTTAGCCATTATTTATCCTTCTAAAAGTCGAAAAAAAAACATACTTGATATGTAATTTTATTTTATGAAAACCTATCCCGCTGTAAATAAAAAAAGCGGTGCAGCTACAAGATGCTCCATTTTAAAGAATGGAATCATTTTTGTATAACCGCACCGCCGACTAACACGAAAGAAGCCTATGGTTTAAAACTCATAAGCTCCGAAAGGCATTACAGAAATTTGCAGCCTTTATTTCGGTATTCCGAAATTTCCGCGATAATAGCATCGACGTCCATAACCATTTCCATCATGCTTACCTGCTCTTCATAGACCGCAGGGTCTATTTGGCTCTTAATTTCCGGTTCTGCCACGTGATAGCACAAGAGTCCCAACGAGACTCCAGCCAACGGACCTGCAAAAGTCGGGTCGCCTACTGTAACAGTTTCGCAGGCTAAACCTGAAGATTCGGCTTCTGCACCGCCCAAAAGAACGATTACGTTCTCAGGACCGTATTTTTCAGCTAAATCTTTGACTCGCTTTTGGTTTTCCAAGTCCATTGCTCCTGCGCTTGTTCAGACAAAGCATTCGGTTGCAGCATATACAACCTCAGCACCTGCCGATTCTGCACAGAGCTTAATAGCCTCCCCGGGAACGCCGTCTCGGTCACCAATGATGATGACTTTTTTGGTTTTCAATTCAACCATAGCATCCTCCTAGGATAAAATTTATTGAGGCAGGGAGAACCTGCCCACGGTCTATTAAACCGTATCTTTAAAAAGCCGTCAAAAAAGTTTATCACCTTTCCTCCGGCTTAAAAGATTAAAAATTAAGTAAAATTAGATGTATTTTTTTACCATCTCTTCGATTTGATCGATGGTTAAGTCGCTTCCTGTAACACCGTCTTTTCGCTCTCCGTCAACATAGATGAGCATTGTAGGAAGACCTAAGACCTGCTCTTTCATGGCGACTCGTCTTGCACCGTCAATATTGAATGAGCAAAACTTAGCCTTTCCTGCATGGCGTTCTGCCATTGCATGAACATCAGGCATTAATTGTTTACAAGGGACGCATCCGTCCGACCAAAAATCTACAAAGGTTACACCCTTTGACTGATGAACTTCTTGTTCAAAATTTTCTTTTGTCAATTCAATCATTTTTTTCTCCTATAAAAACTTTTTGTAAACAGTGAGGCCGAATTCCCGCCGAACTGTTTATCGTATCTCCTTATTTTTTCATAGCCATTTTGGCTTTGATATCGTCGATATAGTGACCGGCCCAGATACCTGCAAGGGCACCGTCGGCTGCGGCTGTAACAACCTGGCGAGATTCTTTTTGAATAACATCGCCCACGCCGTAAATGCCGGGTACGTTTGTTTCCATTTTTCCGTTTGTAAGGATGTAGCCGTTTTCATCGAGGTCTACCAAGCCCTGAATAAAGGCTGTCTGAGGATTGTGTCCGATAAATACGAATACACCTTCGGTATCGAATTTGGAAGTTTCTCCTGTCTTTGTATCCTTTAAGATAACGCTGTCTACAAGACCTTCTCCGCAAACTTCTTCAACAACGGCATTCCACTTAAAGGCCATCTTGGGATTGGCAAAGGCCTTGTCCTGAATGGATTTTGCAGCTCTAAGTTCATCTCTTCGGTGAACGATAGTTACCTTGTCGGCAAATTTTGTAAGGTACATAGCTTCTTCAACAGCAGAGTCTCCGCCGCCGATAACTACGATTTCGCATTCTTCAAAGAAGGCACCGTCGCAGGTCGCACAGTATGAAACACCCTTACCCCAGTGTTCTTTTTCACCCTTACAGCCGAGCTCTCTTGCGCTTGCACCTGTTGCTACAACAACAGCCAAGCATTCATATTTTACGCCGTCACTTCCGTGAACGATTCGTGTAGGTGAATTGGGAACAAGCTCGATTTTTTCGGCCCTTGCTCTTTTGAACTCAACACCGAATTTCTCGGCATGTTTTTGAAAGGCCTCGGTTAGTGCAGGACCTGAAGATTCGGGGAAACCGGGGTAGTTTTCGATTTCCTCTGTTATGAAGCACTGTCCGCCCTGGTTGGGCTTTTCTTCAAGAATAACAGTCTTTAACTTTGAACGGGCTGCATAAATTCCTGCGGCCATACCGCCGGGACCGCCTCCAATTATAACCAAATCATATTTTTCTGACATAAAGTCCTCCTAAATATTTCCTCACAAATATATCAGGTTTTATCATTTTAATCAAGATGTAATCAGGGCAAACACATCAGAGTCTTATATTCGCAAAAAAATATGCGAAATTTTGTCTAAAATTTCGCACAGAAAAAAGGCAACGGCTTTACTTGAAAATACCTAATAAATGGTATATACTGCCAATAAACTAAGGAGAAAGGCAAAGTAAGCAGACAAAAATGAAAAAAATTTGTTTTTCCGTACTTTTTATGACATTTTTCTTCTCACTCCCTTTTTATGCACAAAAGGTCAGCGAAAAAAAGGATGTAGCCGTATTTGCAACACTCTATGAAGATCTTTATACTTCAAGCGAATTCATTGCCATGATTGATGAAGCAATCATGGATGTTTTTTTTAGCTTAGAAAGGTTTAATATAATAGGCTTAGAATACAGGTTAACTACAGAGGATGCAGATGCCTTTACCGAAGTCATCCTCAAATCCCGTGAAGAAAATGTTTCCATACCTGAGGATGTATTAAGGGGCCTTGAAGCCTTTACAAGAGAAGATTGGGAGAAACTAGTCAACTCTTACTATGTAGCCGTACCGGTAGTCAAAAACATTTCCATCAAAAAAGAAAAATACAATGATCTGTTTTTGGGAGAAATTGACGGATTTTGCGTAAAATTTACAGCTAAATTTACCGTATATTCTCCAAAAGAAGATCTAAAAGAAGAATTTCTTGTAGGAATAGAATCTGCAAGTTACTCTTATGAAAAAGCCTGTAAGGCAGCCGCTTCAAGCTTATCAGATAAACTTGATCTTGAGCTGCGCAAAATAGAAGCATTTAAGATAAAGACAGGTATAATCAAGTCCGAAAAAAACACCATTACATTTGAGCTTGGGAAAAAAATGGGTGTGAAACTTGGAGATGAGTATGTTGTTTTAAACGAGGACGGAAAGAAAGAAACAGGCTTAATTGTTGTTACCAAAACAGAAAACGATTTTTCGGAAGGCTTAATACTTTATTCAAAAAATCCCTTAAAGTTAGGAGATCCTATTAAGGAAGTTCCTCACGGGCCATTTGAATACAGGGCTTATGCCCTAGGAGAAATAGGCGTTTTTTCTCTCGAAAATGGTTTATATGACGCAGGAGGGACTTTCGGCCTTCATATTTCGGGGACAAGAGGATTTTACCGATTTAGACCATGCTTTGGAACTGAGATGACGATTGACACGCATTTCCCAAAACTGCTTTCTTTAGGGGCTCCTATAACAATATTCGCCGGCGCCGAAATAGGAAATACCTACCTTAGACGTTTACAAATCTTGCCTACTGTGCAATTTTATTATACAATGATTATAACCGGTTCTAAAGAAAAGATTCCGCTTCCTGGAGGAGCAGGACTTAGGGCCTTTGTACATGCAAGCTTTCTTGTAACAAAGAATTTTAAAATAGGGGGCGATGCGGGCGTAAAAATAGGTTCAACCTTTCACGATGGGATAGGAGGAATCCTAAGATTTACCGCAGGAGTCGGCTTTACAATAAAATTATAACTTTAGGAGAAATATAATGAGAAAGATTTCACTTTTTTTGTTTTTATCTGTACCCTTATTCTTTTTTTCATGTGCAAGTATTGAAGATGCCTTAGACGTAAAAAGGCCGGCTTACACTGAAACAAAAGAGTATACTTCAATGGGAGAAGATGTTTCTTTTTTGCAGGCAATAAATAAGGCAAAAGTAGGAGCAATCCGTCAAGGAGTCATAGATATTATAGGCCCCGAATCGGAAAAAAACAATTACGAACGAATTAGAGAAGAGCTTTACAATACTGAATATCCAAACAAGTATGTAGTAAATGAAAAAATGGATGTTTTACAAAAGTCAAAAACAGGCGATGTATATATAATCAAGATTAAGATCCCCGTAAAAATGAATGAGGTTTCGGCCGCTCTTTCTGCAGCAGGGATTTTTTCACAAAAAACTTCAAACAATAAAACTATGGATGACTTGGTTTTCGGAGATGGACAATTGAATGAAAACCCCAACTCCGCACAAAAACCTAAGGATGCAGATCTTATTTTAAAAGAAGCCCAAGCTTCCGGCGAAGGCAAAAAAAATCTTCAATTTTTAAATAATTACATAGAAAACATGACCTATATGGTCTTTGATGCAGAAGAAGCAAATGCAGACAGATTTTTACTAAAAGCAGCAGTAGAAACGGGCAATGCCTTTCTTCTAAAACAGGGATACAGGGCAATAGATTCCAAAGAGGTAGAAAAACTAAAAAAAGACCAAGCCGTCATATATCAGGAAAGCAGCGAAGAAGGAATGTCTGCCATTCAGCTGATAGCCCAAAAGCTGAATGCCGATGTCTATATGGAAATTGATGCGGTAACCGAAGGCGGTTATGAGTCAAACGGCTATTACGGTTCGGCTAAAATAACCTTAAAAATATTTAATCCTTCAACAGGCGAACTGTTGGGAGCTGTTCCGTACACAAGTCAAAAAACTTTCAGCCGAGTAAGCAGCTATGATGCCCAATCGAATGCCATCCAATCAGCAGTAAACAAGGCTTTACCTATGGCTATAGACCAGGCAAAGATTCTTTTGGCCAAGGCCTATTCACGCGGTATAAGATATGAAGTTATCATAAACGAAACTCCCGACAGCAAGAGCATGTCCCGCCTTAGAAAGGCTTTAAGCGAAAATCTCAATGATATAAAAACCTTATATCAATCCTCGGCACAAACAAAATACGCCGTTTCATTTTTCGGAACGATTGATGACCTTGAAGCCGTTATTTACGATGCAGCAGATTCCGTCCCGGGATTCGAAAATATAAAATTGGTAATGCTAAGAGGTAAGACCTTAACATTTAAATCGGGCTTTTAAATTGGACGTAAAATACGCCTAATTTTAAAAATATATTTGCATTATTTTAGGAGGCAAGATATGAAAAAAGCAATTAAAATTATGTTCCTTGCATTATTTGCAGTTATAGCCTTATCAGGCTGTGCAAACAAATTAAAACCGCTTGGAACCGTCTCGAGCAAGGTTAAAAAGCCGGAAATGCTCGATCACAAAAACCTTAAATGGGATAAGCCTGTCCCCGGCTGGGTTGCAGAAGAACCCAATGTTATCGAAAGAACGGATGACTATAAGAGCAAGGACGTTTATCTTTTTAAGTTTGAATCACCCAGATCAAAAAGTTTGGAGGGAGCCGAATTATGGACAAGAGATTTTTCAGTCCCTTCCGAAATGGCAAGGATGGTTAAGGTAAGAGTAGAAAGCAAGGCTGCCGCTGCCGCTGCAGGCGATAAGGATAAGATTGAAGGCTACCTTGAAGACATAGTCAAAACGGTTACTTCTACAAAACTTTCCGGCTTTAAGAAAGAAACTGATTATTGGGTTCAGATGAGGTACTTTGACGCCGATGGAAATCCCACTGGAGATGATTATACCTACCTAGTTTTATACAGCATCTCCAAAAAAACCTTGGATAAGCTCATTCAGAACGCAATCAACGGAGCAGACGAGGATAAACCCAAGAGTGAAGAAGAGAAGGTTGTCCGTGAAAGAGTAAGGGAAGCTCTTTCAGAAGGCCTATAAATCTTTTAAATTGCGGAAGAAAGAAAAGCCTTTATTTATAAGCTATAAATTATAAAATTTTCTTTCTTTCGCATTATTCCTTTAAAAAATAAAGAATATGCAGAAAAAAAAACAAATACTAATTTTATTGATTTTAACCTTAACCTTATTCTCTTGTGCAAGTTATAAAAACAAAACCGAGGAACAGTATCCTGCTTGGATAGAGAAGGTACCGGCAGGTGATGAAAATTACGAATACTTTACAGCCTCAGGAACAAACACAGATTTTACCCTTGCAGAAACGGATGCAAAAAATAATCTTATAAATGAAATCATAAGATACTTAGGTGTATCAATAAAAACGGAAACGACGACGACAGCTTTAGGTTCCGTTGAGAATCTTGAAAAAATATTAAAGTCCGAAATTTCTCAGTCTTCAGCTGCTAATATAAAAAAATTAAAAATCAAAAACCGCTATACCGAGAAAGGCAAAGACAGCGTTACCGTTTATCTTTTGGCCGAATACGATAAGCATGAGCTTCGTAAAGAACGAAACCGCTTATTAAAAATTGCAGAAGAAAAAATCTTATCGGTGAGCGAACCGCAAAAAAAAGCTGATGAATTTTTTGAAGATAAAAAATATTACTCTGCGACTCTTCATTATATTAAAGCAGCCTCTGCAGCGTTGAACTCGCAAATAGAAAACTATGACATAAAATATAGAAACAATATTTCAAAAGCAAAAGAGAGCTTAAAAAAGATTAAGCTTAATGTACAAAAAGCCGGCCTTGAAGATCCTTCAAACGAATTTTTAATTCCCATCGATATAGGAAGCCTTGAAGAAGGAGTTCCCTTATTGATAAGCTACAAAACAAAAATAAAAAATACTACATCCATAATAATCGAAGGTGTTGAAACGGATCAAAACGGAACTGCACATTTTATTTTACATGATGAAAAAATTGAAAACAAAAGCCGGATAAGAATAGAATTGGATATTTCCGAAATAAAACAAATCCTCGGATCAAAAGATTTTGATGAATATAAAGAAGCTGTCAGAGATCTTCAGCAAATTGTTTTTAAACAAGTGATAAATTTTGAATTTAAAAAACATGACAATAAAATAAAAAACGAAAAAAAAGGAACAGTTTCGCTTTTTATAGAACAGGCTGATATTAAAAGCTCAATTACCGAAGAAAAAACTTCCGATATTTTAGAAGATATGAATTTTAAAACCATGTCTGCAAAAAACGAAAACCAATCTACGGATTTTTTTATTCACGCAAGGATAGAAACAGACGAAGTCTCAAAGGCTGCCGATGGATTTTTAGTGAGGCTTAATGCACATATAGAAATAAAAAATCTGCGCACACAAGAAATCCTTTATAAAAAACATATAAGCAAAAGAGGTGCAGGCTTTACCGAAAAAGAAGCTCATAGATCGGCCTCAGTTGCTATTGCAAAGGCAATAGCTTTAGCCTTTAGTGAAATTGTAGAATAGAGCGGCTGACAAAGTCCTGTATTTATTGTATACTGCTGTGTATAAATTTTTTTAGGGAGAAACAATTGACAAGTCCTGTTTGGCTTTTTATGGGGCCTGAAATCGGAGAAAGAAACACCGCTGTCGACACAGTGTTAAAAACTCTTTCAAAGCAATACGGTGATATTGAAACGCATACCGTCTATGCAGGAGATACAGGCATGGGCAGTATAATTTCACTATTACAAAACGCATCTCTTTTTTCTTCGGCAAAGCTCCTCATATTAAAATCGGCAGAGCTTATCAAAAAGAAAGAAGACATCGATCTGCTTACAGACTGGATTCAATCCGTTTCAAAAAAAGAAAATACAAACGATTCTTTTTTAATTTTAGTTTCCGACGAAACATCTGTTGCAAAAAAAATAAGCGATACGGTTTCTAAAACTCAACAAAAAATATTTTGGGAACTTTTTGAAAACAAAAAACAAGAGTGGATAAGATCTTTTCTTTTTAGAGAAGGCATTGAGATTGAAGATGAAGCTGTAGATGAACTTTTGGAATTAGTAGAAAATAATACCGACGCTTTAAAAACAGCCTGTTCTCACTTGGTACTCTACTTTCAAAAAGGCTCACATCTTATACAGGAAGATATCGAAAAACTTTTTGCGCACAATAAAGAAGAAACGCCTTTCAGTCTTTTTAATGCCCTAACAATGGGAAGCCTCGAAACAGCCTTATCCATAAGTCAAAAGATAATACTTTCAAAAAATTCTTCACCGGCTCAAATTATTGCAGGCTTAAGCTATTGTTTTAGGCGCTTACAGGACTGGCACAAAATACATCGGGGTAACGAATACTTGGATGATTTTGCTTTAAAGCGTTTCGGTTTTTCGGGAAAGACCGCACTATCTCAATACAGAAGAGCTGCAAAACTCTGGAATGAGGTTCAATGCGTAAAAATAATTGCTCTCTTATCGGAAACGGATTTGGAGTTAAGGTCCTTAGGTACAGGACTTCAAAACCTTGTTATGGATATGTGCCTATATGAAATAGCTTGTAAGTCCGGAAATAAAATAGAGCAGTATACCTTAGATAATATTTAAACCCTGTTTAGGTCAGATTGTACAAGTTATCTTCAAGTAAATTATAAAAACAAGAATTATGAAACTCCGAAGAAAATTGTTCGGGAGTAAAAATCTGTCTTGCTTTTTGAATAATTACCGGAACTTCAGATTGAGAAAGAGGCAAAGATCTTCCTAAAAGCAAGTTATCGAATTCCTTATTCCTTATAAGTTTATCCGATGCAAAAAACAATCTCATATCTGATAATATATTCTTTTGAATAAGAATCAAAAATAAAAACGAGGCTGTATCGCTTCCTATATATCCGGGAGTGCCGAGCCTTGTATAAAAACTCTTTGTCCATGTTTCGTTGGGAATTCTAATCCGGCTGATAATATACTTTTCTTGTCTTTTTTCGGCATAACTCTTATCAATATACCTTGCAAATGGAACCCATTCAATATCTTCGGCTGTTCTGATTTCCAGCTTTGCATCAAGAGCGAGCATAGGTAAAAAAGTTCCTGCAAGAGGGTTTGCCGTTGCTATGTTGCCGCCTATTGTTGCAAGAGAGCGTATGGCATTATTTGCAATTTTTTCTATCGAATAATATAAGGAAGGCGGAATATTTTTTTTACCTAGATCCAATATATCATTTAATGTAACGGCGGCACCGAACTCGAAATAGCGCTCGGTTTTTGAAATAACTTTTAATTCGGGTAAAAAATTCAAATCCAAAATATGTTCAGGTAAATCGAGTATCTCTTCAGTCTGATGGTTTAAAAAACCGGTAGCGCCTGCAATAGGTTTTATATTTGAAATATTTTTTAAGATAGCCTGCATTTCCTGCATATGACGTACCCTATAAACAATACTATTTTTAGTTAATTCAATCATAAGCTCTATTTTCTCCGTTGATTTTTACCTATTTTTTCAATAGCCGAAAATAAATCTTCAAAGCTTGTACATCGGCACATCGTACTCGAATAATATTTTCTTACAATCTCTTCTGCATCAGGGGAACTGATATCTATATTAGAATTTAAAATTGCATATGTAAAAAATATTTTTCCTGCATCGCAAAAGCCGCACATATCGACACCGGCTTGATCAAAACCTGTTGCAATTATTTTATATTCTTCGGTTGTTTTAAAATATTCCAAGGTTATTATATTTTTTCCTTCAACATTAAATACAGGAACAAAACATGCAGGTACGGGTTTATCGTTCATTAAAACGGTGCACGAACCGCACTGACCGCTTAGGCATGAACTTTTTAAGCTTAAAAGATTAAACTCCCTTCTCAGCACCGATAAAAGCCTTTCATTTGCAGGAGCATCAATTTGAACTGCGGTTTTATTTAAATTAAAACTAATCTTCATCTACAGCCTCGCTTTTTGTAACGGCATTAAAAATATCTTCAGTAAAGACAGGTAAAAAATCTATACGTTCGTGGTTAAGCATAATTTGGTTCAGTGCAGAAATATAGGCTGCAGGTACAAGACTTTCAGCTAATTCTCCCAGACCTCTGGTTTTTAATTCGCTGTCTAAAATAAAATCTCTTATAGGAGGAATCGCCCCTGTTGCAATTATTTTATAATTTGAGGGAAGTAAATTATTTTCTCTAATATCTTCTACAGAAATATTTGAGACGGCATTTGCAATTGTCTTATGAATATTTCTATGCACCATTTTTTTTGAATATATTTTTCCGGGATCACAGGCAAACCAAATACCTCTTACATTAATTTGATAGGTACTCGGATCAAGTTCAAGCTCAATAACACAGGCCCCGGGAGTTTCGGAAATAAAGGGATGACCTGTTAAGCTTTCGTTATCCCAGTCTTTAGAACGTGAAAGCTTGTAGGTTCTGCTTACGGTAATAGGAAGAGGCTTTCTAAATCTTTGATTTTTTATTCCCGTACAGCATTTTGCAATAAGGTCAGGCAAGATGCTGATACCGCAGGATGCAGTTGAAGCTCCTGTGGGAATCATTTCATCGGTTGAAGCTCCTAAAAAAACAATTTGATTTTCTTCAACTTCCAATTCTTTTGCAATTTGTTTTTTTAAAATACGCTTTAAGCCCTCTGAGGTAGGTTCGGCCTTAACCAAGACCTTATCGTCCTTTGTCAAAGTTATTTCAGCACTATAATTCATTCCCGATTTTACAAGAATGTGTAAGCCGTTATATTGACAACCTACAGCAATTCCTATACCTCTCCAGTTTCCGTCATAACGGTTTTTACGGCCCTTATTCATCAATCGATAAGCATAAAACTTTCTATAAAAATCACTGGTGTTGCAAACAGCCTTTAAGATATTTTCAAAAATAAAATTTTCTTCTTTTTTTATTCCCGTAATTGTTTTTTGCCCTACTTTCAAATTATTTTGAAGTCTAAATTGAATGGGACATAAATCCAGCTGATTGATTATCTCACTGATATGTTTTTCCAATGCAGATATTACATAAGAATCTCCCCAGCCTGAAAATAAACCCGTCAAACCTTTTTCGGTTTTTATTGCGACGGCACTAATCATATAAACGGGAAGATGATAAATACCGGCAGCAGTTACAACCATCTGCTTAAGCATTTGAGTTATAAAAGGATTAAATGAACCAGCATCCACAATTATCGAAACATCCATAGCCGTAATTTTTCCCAATTCGGAAACGGAAGTCTTATGCTGAATCATAACGACAGGAGTCTTCGCCGTGTATAGAAAATCTTCTTGACGGGAAAATTCAATCACTATATTTTTCTTTGTCAAAAAAGATGCTATGGAAACTTGTGCAGCAAGTAAAGCAGGAAACCAAATTCTTCCGTCAAGAGATTCGGCTTCCGCATGTGAAATTATGTTTATTTTTTCCTTCGGTAAATTTAAAACATTACAAACAGAATTTAAAACCTGATAAGGCCACTGGGTTGCAAGATGAACTTCAAGCCTGTCATCAATCCAATTTGTTTTAACGCAGGCAGTTTCAGCATGATAGTGATATCTTTGTTTAAAAGAAAAAGTAGAATAAACCACTTGTGAGCTTTTTTCAAAAACTTCTTCAGCATTTCCCGAACTTAAACTTTCCCGAGAAATTATAGGATAATCAAAATAATTTTTTTCTTCTTCCTCAAAGGTAAATTGAGCCTTGGGACGCGAAAGACCTTGAGTTTTGATTTGAAAAAGATTTGAAAGTTCAAATAACTTTTTTTTATCCGGGCCTATCAAAATTCCTACAGCCTGGCCGGCATACTCTATTTTTTCGTCGGCAAAAACAGGCATCTCCGTTTTTAAAAAGCTGATGGAATTTTTTCCTACAATATCCTTTGCAGAAAAAAAAGAAAAACCTTCAGGTAATTCGGGAATTTCTATATCTATAATTTTAGCATCTGTATCGGAAGAGCGTATAAGACAAGCCCATTCTTGATTTTCAAATTCCAAATCGGAAACAAAAGTTTTATCCATAAATTAGCGCCTATTTAATTTTGCAAGTTTAATTATTGTTTCAATAACATAATCGGCATCATCTTCACTCATTGAAGGATAGAAGGGCAAACTTAAACTTTGCAAATATTTTTTATTTGATTCCGGAAAATCGGAACGATCTAAACCATACCTTTCTTTTATATAAGACATTTCAAAATGAGGTATAAAATGCATCGAAATACCCAAGCCTCTTTCTTGTAAGGCTTGACCAAACTCGTCTCTGCCTATTTTTAAAGCATCAAGGTTCAACCGTAAAATATAAAGATGCCAAGCATTGCCTTCTCCATCAGGTGGAAGAATAAAAGAATCATTCCCTGCAAATGCAGCATTATATTTTTCGGCAATTTTTTTACGCTGTTCAAAAAAACTTTGAGCCTTTTTAAGCTGAACCCTTCCTATTGCAGAAAGAATATCCGGCAGGTTACACTTCCAGCCCTCAGCCGTAACATCGTACTTCCATGAGGCCTTTGTGTCGGTGTATCTGTCCCAGATGGTGCGGTTTATACCGTGAGAACGCATGAGCCTTATACGGTCTGCAATTTTATCATCATTGGTACAGATCATTCCGCCTTCGCCCGTCGTAATTGTCTTTGTTGCATAAAAAGAAAAAACGCCGCAGGTTCCGAAAGTACCGGCATAGCCTTCTTTTGTCTTTGAAGGAAAAGCATGAGCCGCATCTTCTATCACGGCAACGGAATATTTTTTTGCAAGATCATTTATAGCCTTCATATTGCAAACATTTCCCGCAATATGAATTGGAACAATAGCCTTCACACTCTTATCTTTTTTTAATATATTTTCAATTTTTTCAGGGTCGATACTGTAAGAGTCTTTTTCTATATCGGCATAAACTACATCACCGCCTAAGTGTAGGGCTGAGGTTGCCGTCGAAATAAAGGTATAAGGACTAGTCAAGATTTTAGTTCCGCTCTTTATACCGCAGGCATCCATTGCAAGCATAAGCCCGTTTGAAGCCGAGTTGACGGCAAGAGCGGCCTTACTTCCGGTAAAAGCGGCAAACTCTTTTTCAAACTCAAGAGTTTCTTTTCCAGTAGTAAGCCATCCTGAACGGAGCACCCTTATCAGAGCTTGTTCTTCTTCATCAGAAAAGGAAGGAGTAAAAAAAGGAATCGTTTTTTTAACCGGAGCATCTTGCATAAATCTTAGTCCTTTGCCTCATAAAATCAGCAGCAAAGTATACTAAAATTTTAAGAATTATGCAATAAGACACCTTTTTCGCGGTTAAGCATGCTCCATCAAAAGTTTGTCTTTTCCCCTAATTTTTTTATTTCTTCCAAGCAGGTTCCAAGAGCACTTTTGCCGGGAAGATTATAAATATCCGGAGCAGTACCGAATTCATCAGAACAATAACCTTCCTCATTTAAACCATACAGGCCATCAAACTTTATCAATAAACCGCTGTTGGGAAGAACAATATACGCAGGTGATTTACCGTTTGTTCCGGCTCCACCTGTATTGGTCCCGACCACAGTAGCAAAACCTGTTGCTTTGCACACATAAGCAAATCTATCCGCTTCAGAGTATACACCGCCATCAACAAGAAGCCAAAATTTTTTATCTTCACAGGGTTCATACCCCATAATTGGGCGAGAAGAAATTACATTTTTTAATTTATAAGCTTTATTGTTTTTTATAGTGCTGCTGTTTTCTATATTAGGAAGCTCGTACTTTTCGATCTTTTCTATTTCCATATAATTCATATCCAAATAAGCATCCGCATATTTATTTTCGTTATAGAGGCCGTAAAAAACTATATTCATATCTTTCGTTATATGCGGAGATATTATCGCTTCATAATTTTCTGAACGGCCGCCTCCATTATTTCGTATATCTATTATTATATGTTTATAGTTTGCCGTTTCAATAAAAAAATCTTCTAAAGTTTTTAGATACGTTTGTTGTTTTTCTACTCCCGTTGTAAAAAAAGATTTGATTTCTATATATGCAATACGGCCGGTCTCGATAATCTGTATAAACGGCTTTGAATATGTACGTGTTCCTATTAACGGAGCAATCCTATCACTAGAGGTTCTCGCATACACCATATAGTCTTTATCACTAATAGCATCTGCCTGATATATATGATAATAAAAGTTATCTATCAAAGTCTCTTTCTTAATAAATGGATTTTGAGCTGAATCATTTTTAAGTATTGTTTTATAATTAAAATAATAATTGAAGTAATAATCAAAATAATCGGAAGGATAAAGATGCCCCAGATATTTATTTCCCGTAATTTTTCTGCACAAATCTTTATAAAAAAAATAATAAGAATATTGCATCATGGGATCAGATAAGTATTTATATCCTTCTTGCCGTATTTGTTCCAAATCCACACCTTTGCGCTCACATACTTCAGTAAAAGGATAGCCGTTATAAATAAAATTCCAGAAATATTCATAATCAGCCTTCATTTTTTCTTCAGAAATAAAACCAAATACAGTGTCATTTTTCTTTGATACAATAAGAGCTGTTATAACAAACACCAAAACAAGAACAGATACTACAGTTCGGAATATTAATTTTTTCATAATATTTATTTTACCTCCTTTACCGAATTCTATTTTAATTATATCACAACTCTGCAATAAATCAAGGGCTTTATAAAAATAAACCGCAGAGAACGCCAAGACCGCAAAGACTAATTAAAATATTGCTTATAAAAGCTACCTTAAAATTCCTTTGCGCCCTTCGCGAAGTTGAGCATAAGCTCAACGCTTTGCGGTTAAATTGAAAAGTGAAACAAATACATTCCTAGTTATTTTTTTCGCTTTAAGATAACTTTTTTATCTTCCCGTATAACAGTGATAGAATCAAAATCTAAAGATTCAATCACAGATAAAAAAACATCATAACCTTTTTCATAACCCAGTTTTTCAATACACTCTTTAAAAGACACTCCGTTGACTTCAATAATTTTATCACTGCTTTTAATATCCGTTATATTTATAAGAGGATTTTCATTATTTTCCCATTTTAACCATAGAGCATTTAATTTACGATACGAAACAACTTCTTTAATTTTATGTTCTTTGAAATCAGAAGTAAAATTGTCCGGTTTAAAAATATACACCGAATTATTGTAATAATCAAAAACCCAATCCAATTTGGATATAAATACAATACCTGCTATTATTTTTTCAGAATTAAATATAACTTTTTTAGATAATTTATATGTCTGATACACAATATCATTAATAAGAATGTTATTTATCTTAATTCCTTTTTGCGATCGGCATAATTTACCATCAATTTTAACAGAAGAAATAATAGTATCATACTTAGATTCAATATTCTTTACAACAACCGAATCAGTAAAAGTTATTCTATTATCGATATCCAAAAAGATACCTTCTGCACCGGAATCTACAAGTAACTTATATTTTTTATTTTCAATTTCGACAGGCATTAAACTTTTTCTGTCTATTTTTAATTTCTCGTATTTTGAATATTCTTTATCATTGAAAATTGATCGGGGGATAAGATATCCTTTTCCTTTTGAATAATTTAAGTTTAAAATACATTTTTGTAAAATATCGGTACCGATTATTCCGTGAATATTTTTTAACATAAAATCATCAAGCTCACCGATAACAAATTGTAATTTTCCGAAATTAAAACTTCCTATTCTTAATACATCTTTTGATTTCCATCTACCTCCAAGACTAATACCGCTCCCGGAAAATGTCTTAATAACCGTAGGAAATAAAAAACTTTTACCGATTTTATTTGCAAATTCTTCTGAGAGAACCGAGAAATCACATCCTGTATCTATCATAAAGTTACAAGATACATTACCAAGTTTTGCCGGAACAACTATCCTAGCCATAGGCCGTATTTCAAATTCAAATACTTCTACTTGGTTATCAATATTTTCTTCAATGGAGACCTTACATGAAAATAAAATCAAACCAAGTAAAAAAAATAAAAACTTTAGGTAAAACTTTATCATTCTATTTTCCTAACTTTCTTATTTCTTCCAAACAGGTCTCTAAGGCATCCTTACCGGGAAGATTATAAATATCTGGAGCAGTTCCCACTTCGTCTGTGCAATAGCCATCGTCGGTTAGACCATATATAAAATCAAACTTTATCAATAAGCCGCTGTTGGGGAGAGCAATGTACGTAGGCGATTCACCATTTGTTCCGGCACCTCCCGTATTGGTACCGATCACTGTAGCAAATCCTGTTTTTTTACACACATAAGCAAAACGATCTGCTCCTGAGTATACATCACTGCTTATAAGAAGCCAAAACTTTTTATCATCACAAGGTTTATATCCCTTAGCAGAACGAGAAAAAATTATATTTTTTAATATATAAGCCTTATCGTTTTTTATAGTACCGCAGTTTTCTATATTTGGAACTTCATTCTTTTTTATTTTTTTTACATCGTTATAGTTCAAAAACATACCTAAATAAATATCAGTATATTTATTTTCATTATAAAGACCATAAAAAACTATTGTCAGATTTTCCTTTATATTGGGAGATATTATTGCTTCATAATTTTCAATATATCCGCCTCCGTTATCTTGTATATCTATTATTATGTGTTTATAATTTGCCGTTTCAATAAAAAAATCTTCCAAGACTTTTATATACTCTTGCTTTTCTTTCCCTTCCGTTATAAGAAAAGAATTGATTTTTATGTATGCAATATAATCAGTATTTATTATCTTTGTATATGGTTTTGAGTACTTACGAGTCCCCATCAACGGAGGATTTATATTTTTAAAATCATCTGCATATAGCATATTGTTTTTCTCGGCAAAAGCACCTGTTTTAGGCATTGAAGCATAAAAATTATCTATCAAAGCTTCTTGTTCACGCAATGGAAACTGAGCTGTAGTCTGCTTAAATATTTTCTTATAATCAAAATAATCTGAAGGATAAAGATGGCCTATATATCTATTTCCTGTAATTTTTCTGCATAAATCACCATAGAAAGAATAATATCCATGTTGCATCATAGGATCCGATAAATATCTATATCCCGCTTGTTGTATTTCTTTTAAATCTATACCTTTTCGTTCACACACTTCACTAAAAGGATAGCCGTTGTAAATAAAATCCCAAAAATATTCATAATCAGCCTTCATTTTTTCAGCAGAAATAAAACCGGATATTGTATCATTTTTTTTTGATACACTAAGAGCTATTGCAACAAACACGGAAACAAAAATAGATACTATAGTTCGGAATATTAGTTTTTTCTTTTTCATTGTAGGATGCCGATAAAAAGGACTACACAACCTAAAAAACGTCATGCAGTCCTTTCGTTGAATCATATTACCTTACTGATTGGAATATGAATTACCTCCGCCTCCTGATGGAGGTGGTGGAGGTGTCGGTCTTTGAGCTCCAGGATTATCACCATCTATTACCATATCTGAAGCACCTCCTCCCCCCTCAACCATTACCATCTCTGTTTCAGACACTATCTGAAACCCATTGTTCAATAAATCTTTCATAAAACGACTCCTTCGTTTAGGTTTTTACACCTAAACTCAAATATTTTTAGTCTTTTAAAAAGACCTTAATTTGAGTGTACCATACTTTTGCAATATGTCAAGTGTTTTTTACATAAATTTATAATTTTTTTATTTTAATTTTTTTACTTTATTACTAATTTTTATTAGCACTTTGACTTAAGCCATAAAAGGGGAGTGAAAGTGTTATGCCTGCACTACAAAAAAAGAAGGTTTAGCCGGATAGTCTAATCTGAAACCTGTCTTAGCTGAAAAAGCCTTAAAAATAAGTGGAAATTTCCAATCGCAAAATGGAGACATCTCCGCCATTATTGAAAATTCAAGACCGGACATAAATCTATATTTATAAGTATTAGATTCTGTAAGCCAATTTATTCTAGCAAACACTGCTAAGCGAAATATTTTATATAGATTATTAAATGTGTTATATGAAAATTCAGCATTTATAAAAAACAGATTGGTTTTCCCTAATTGTTGATTTGATTCTATTTCTAAAGGCGAGAAAGAAAATGCTACCCCTGTGTCAGCATCTGATAGGTTTATATCAAATAAAGTTCCAGAACCATATAGGATTTGTGAATCTTTTGAAAAACTTCCTGCAATGTTGATGTGTCCAAAATCCCACGAGGGAGCAAAATCGAAAGCAAAAAGCAAATCAGCACAGCAAAAAATATAAATCAATACACTCATAGCTAATATTTTTTTTGTGATAATTTTTTTAGATTGAATAACTTTCATTTTCTTTCCTTAATTTAATAGTTTAGTAACTAAAACCTATAGAAAATCTAATAGAATGAACTGAAAAAGAACCTCCTCCGCCTGAAACTTTAACAAATGAGCCGTTTCCAAATTCTAAATCCCAACCATTTCCTTATCTCTCCTCAAAACGCATTATAACACTATTCGCATATTATGTTAAGCAGAAAAGATTTATTTGTTAAGTATTTTTTATAAATACCAATAACTCTTTTTTATTAATTTTTATAAAAAGAAAAAACTATCCCAGATTTGTTATCAGGAGTAATTTTATAATATTTTCCGCTACACATTATTTCAGCAGGTTGCTCCTCTGCAACAACTTTAGCTATAATAGAGTCATAAAATACCAATGATTGATCAAACATCTCACCCGCCTTAAAAAACATTATTCCTTTTTCAAATAGTGAATCATTATTTACACCTTGCCTATGAATTTTAATTATAGAATCATTTTGATGATGATATACAGAATGTTGACGTATAAGTTCTATCCGCACTTTTCCTGATAATATATAAATCGGTAGTTTATTTTTAGCTGCATGTTTACTATTCATTGTTGAGCAAGAAAATATAAATACACACAGTAAAATGACTAGAATCTTATTTTTCATTTAAACTCCTTATTTGCAAGTATTTTTCGAAACCATACTAAAATTTTAAGAATTATGCAATAAGACACCTTTTTCGCGGTTAAGCTTGACCCCGAAAATAAACCGCAAGAAACGCCAAGAGTTGAGCTAAAGCTCAACTTCGCAAATGGAAAAGATTATTAAGAAAAACCGCAGGTTTGTCTTAATGATAATTCATACCGCTATATTAGGGGAGAAGAAAAACTTTTGCTCCATCAAAAGTTTGTCTTTTCCCCTAATTTTTTTATCTCTTCCAAACAGGTCTCTAAGGCATCCTTACCAGGTAGATTATAAATATCGGGAGCAGTGCCGAATTCATCCGTGCAATAACCGCCATCGGTTAGACCATATATAAAATCAAACTTTATCAATAAACCGCTGTTGGGAAGAACGATGTACATAGGCCATAAACCGTTATTTCCGGCTCCTTTTGTATTAGTCCCAACAACTGTAGCAAAACCCGTTTTTTTACACACATAAGTAAAACGATCTGCTGCTGAATATACACCATCGCTTACTAAAAGCCAAAATTTTTTATCTTCACAAGGCTTATAATCTAAAATATAAGAAGGTTCAATTACATCTTCCAATTTATAAGCCTTATCATTTTTTACGGTACCGCAGTTTTCTATATTCGGAACTTCACGTTTTTCTATCTTTTTTATATCTCTATAATCTTTAAAAAACATTTCCAAATAAGGATTCGTATATTTATTTTCGTTATAAAGCCCATAAGAGACTATTGTCAGATTTTCCTTTATATTTGGAGATATTATTTCTTCGTAGTTATCGGCGTACCCGCCTCCGTTATTTTGTATGTCTATAATAATATGTTTGTAATCGGCAGTTTCAATAAAAAAATCTTTTAAATCTCTAAGATATTGATGTTCTATCTCCCGGTTTACTATTAAAAATGAGTCCAATTTTACATAAGCTATTTTACCCGGTTCTATTATGCGTTTTAAAAACCCCGTATAAATATCACATGAATAACAAGGAAGTTCATCATTAAAAAAATCACAATAGAATATATTTTTCTCGGCTTCAATACTTGATCTTCCGCCTATCAGCTTAGAATAAAAACCGTCTATAAGTGAAACCTTAGTAATAAACGGACCTCCTATCATTGATGTCTTAAATACATATTTGTAATCATATTTATCCACAGCATATAAATGGCCGATTGATTTTCCTATCGTTATTTGTCTGCACAGTCTATCATAAAAGGCAAGATAAGCATTTTCAGAGGCCAGACCCGATAAGGACTCATAATTTTTTATTTTCATTTTCTTTAAATCGGCACCATTACGCTCACATACTTCACTAAAGGGATAGCCTTTATAAATAAAATCCCAAAAATATTCATAATCGGATAGCATTTTTTTATAAGAAATAAATCTGACTTCATCGCCATTTGTATAATCCGAACATGAAAAAGAAAAAATAAAAATAAATATTAAAATAAATAAAAATTGTTTTTTCATATCGATAATTTCCCCTCACAATTCAAATCATAGAATTGTGAGGGGGTGTCCTAGAATTAGAGTTCCTATCTCATCTCAACCCAATTTACATCACCACATCCGCCGCCATTAGAAGGAGGTGGAGGCGGTGTTGGTCTTTGAGCTCCAGGATTATCACCATCTATTACCATATCTGAAGCACCTGCACCGCCCTCAACCATTAACATCTCTGTTTCAGATACTATCTGAAACCCATTGTTCAATAAATCTTTCATAAAACGACTCCTTCGTTTAGGTTTTTACACCTAAACTCAAATATTTTTAGTCTTTTAAAAAGACCTTAATTTAATTTTAACATACTTTTGTAATATGTCAAGTCTTTTTGCATAAATTTGCAATTTTTTTAAAAGATTTCAAAAATCAGGTCTTTAAGTTTTTTCAATTTTAAAAGTTTTTGGTGGTAATGGCTTACGGTGTATTCCAATAAATTAAGGTTTGTTATAACTCCATCTTTATAAAGCTTTTTATATTCTTCATTTAATTCAAGATAAAGATTTAAATTCTCAGAAAGAATATGTAAATCTTCTTTTAGATTTTTTATTCGTAATGTTTTAGCCTTATTTTTAATTTCTTTTTTTTCTTTTAAAGTTTTAAGTTTATTTTTTGCATAAGATATTTTTAAATCGATTAAATCTATTTCTTTTTTTTGTGTAAAAGTATAGTCGGGAGTCCAAGAAAAGGATATAAATAATTCAGGCAGCCATTCAGTTTTTTTAAGGCTTTGCCATGAGGATGTATAAGAGGAAAACCTGTTTTTTAAGGGATTAGGATCAACCGAAAAGCCTATACTAAAACGGGGAGCATTTTTAATATGGGCTTGCTCCTTTTCCGAGTTTAATAAAAATATTTCATATTCGGTATTTTGTATATCAAAAATATACGAATCAAAAAAAACGGTTTCCAAAAAATCAATAAGAGAAGAAGAATCTTTTTCATTCATTAAAGAGTACTCATAATTATAATTTAAGACAAACTCTTCCTTTAATCTATTTAAAGAATTTAGATTTAGATCGTATTCCTGCTTTGCTTCAATCATCTTTTGTTTTACTTTTAATAATTCACTTTTTTTAAATCTTTCTTTTTTAAACTCAGCTTCGGCTGCAGAATATTGTTCTGCTGCATAAAGATAATTATTTTTTAAGTATTCCGATTCTGCACTTAAAACTTCGATATTTAAAGCCGATTTTAAAAATGTTTTAATAAAATCGGCATAGAGTGCAAATCTTTTTTCTTTAACCGAGCTTTTTAAAAAGTTTATTTTTTTTGCTTCATTTAAAAACCCGAAACTATATTTAGTTATAGGCTGAGTAAATTGAATCGCAAAAGAAGGAGTATGTTTAAATTCTTTACTTTGTAATAAGTTCTCATAATTAAAATTAAATGAAAATAAAATATTTCCGGCTGAGGGCAAGGCTTGATTTAACAATAGAGAATACTTACCGCTAAAAACATCAGCATATTTTTTCTTAATTAATGAATTTGTATTAGTAAGTTCTACAGGAATATTTTTCCATGCAAATAGCTTTGGAAAGTCAAAAGAAAGAGAGGGTATCCATTTTGTTTTTTCTTTATATTCCAAAAGCTCTATTTTTTTTAATTCGATATCGTTTAAGGATGCTGATAAAGAATATGAAAGCCGTTCATTAAAAAATTCTTCCCAATCACGGCTTTCAGTAAAAAGTAAATATGGGAAAATCAAAAACAACAATATTAAACCGATACGCTTCATTTAACAAAATCCAGTTTTTCTAAAATAAATTTTATAATTGTTTTACGTTTTATTATAATATGGGCTTCGGTACTCATTCCGGGCTTTAACTTAACTTCCTTTTGCTCATTATTTTTTAAAGAAGAAGAAAGGATATCGGCATCGACTAAAAAAAATGAGGGAGTATTTTGATTATTAAAGCTGTCATTGGAAATATTTGTAATTATACCCTTTAATACACCGTATTCGGAAGGCGGCAGTGCCGTAAATTTTAAATTTACTTCCATACCGATTTTTAATTCGGCTATATCCTTATCGGATATTATCAACTCAGCTTTTAATTCTTCTATCATATCCGGAATGATACGGAGTATTTCCGTACCTGAAAATATATAGTCTCCTTCATTTATTCTAATTAATTCTTCTACTGTGCCGTTAAGAGGAGATGTTATTTTACTTTCGTATATTTCTTTATTAAGACGGGTTAAAGTTTTTTTAGCAGACTCAAGTTTTTGTGTAAGAAGATTTTTTTCACTTTCTATGTTTATTATTTCTTGAGCACTAAAAGTTTTATAATCCAATTCTGCAATTTTAACTTTATCAAAAAGTGAACTTAACGATTTTTTTGTTTTCATTGAAGAAGGTAATTCTTTTTCATGAGCATATTCTTCTTTTGCTTCTTCATAAAAGATTCTTAACTTTTCTTTTTTTGCAAAATATATTTCGGCTCTGGCCTTAGCTATGGCTTGTTCCAAAGGAATATTATTTTTATCCGAATGAACAGCCTTTTCGTATGAAAGAAGATTATTAATCTCTTTATTTAACCGGTGTATTTCGTTTTCGGTATTAGTCTTATCTTCTTCAATATCGGCTGTTTCTAAAATCAAAAGAATATCCCCTTTCTTTATTCTAGAACCGGATTTAAATTTCTTTGATTTTACGGTACCTGAATAAGCCGCCTTACCTATTGAAGTATTTGTTTTTAATCGTAAGATTCCGGACGCTTTTACCGTCTGATCCATTTCTGCAAAGCATATCCATAAAAGAGTAATTATAAAGACGGATAAAATTATATAGATAAAGCAGGTATAAACTATCGGAAGCCTGTACTCAAAAAAAAGAATTCTATTTTTAATCGTTTCCAAATCCCTTACTTTCATAGGACATCTCCATTCCATAACCTATAGTATAAGCCTTTTTTTTCTAAAAGAGATGAGTGATTGCCTTCTTCGGCAATTACGCCGTTTTGCATTACAAAAATTTTATCGCAATTTTTTACGGTTGTAAGTCTATGCGCAATCATAAGAGTGGTTATTTTTTTTGTTTTTATGTTTTCGATTATACCGTGAATTTGTTTTTCGGATATTGTATCAAGATTACTTGTAGCTTCATCAAAAATTAAAAGATCAGGATCCGATATAAGGGCGCGGGCAAGAGCTATGCGCTGTCTTTCTCCGCCTGAAAGACTTACACCTCTTTCTGCAAGAATGGTATTATATCTTTCAGGAAGGTTTTCTACAAAAGAGTGTACTCCCGTTTCCATAGAAACCCTTATAATATCTTCAATAGAAGCATTGTCATCATGAATAGAAATATTTTCTGCAATGGTTCCGGAAAATAAAAAGATATCTTGCGGCACATAGCCTATTTTTGCACGGAGAGCTTTTGTATCTATATCTTCAATATTATGTCCGTCAATTTTTATTGAGCCTGATTCAGGCGAATAAAATTTTAAAAGCAGTTTAATAAGGCTTGTTTTTCCCGAGCCTGATGCTCCGACAAAGCCTATACTTTCCCCTGCATTTATGTTTAAAGATATCTTATTTAAAACAGGCTTACGCGTTCCATATCTAAAAATCAGGTCTTTGATTTCGATATTGCCTAAAATTTTTTCAGGTTTTATCCAATACCCTTCATCTGCTATTTCCTTTTTTAAATCGAAAATTTCTCCCAAGCGGCTTCCTGCAACAAAGGCTTCCTGCAAACTAGGCTGCAATGTTAAAAGCCTTTGGAGAGGACTTGTAAAAAAGCCCAAAAGAGCATTGAATGAGATGAGCTGTCCTACGGTAAATTGATCTTTTAAAATTAAATAAGTCCCTACAAAAAAAATAATATTGGAACTCCAACCCGTTAAAATAGAATTTAAAAAAGATTGAATATTGCTTAAAACTCCAAGTCTATAGTTTATTTTTACGGACTTTACCTCTCTTTTTTCATATTCATCATAAACGGAATCTTCTGCATTAAGAGCTTTTAATGAGGCCGCCCCTGAAACGGCTTCAACCAAGTATGACTGTACTTCGGATAATTGACCCATAAGTTCACGGTAGGCCTTTGCAAATTTTTTTGAAAAAAGCCATATTATAATAGAAGATAACGGCACGGTAATAAGACCTATCCAAAAAAGAAAGGGAGATTTAAAATAAAGTACCACGCCTGCAATAATTACCATACAAGAATCAATGACAACCGAAACCGCCGTTCCGGAAAGGGCAGAACGGACCTTTTGAGCATCATTTATGCGGGAAAGAATTTCGCCCGTTTTTCTTGTATCGAAAAATTTTATAGGTAGAGAAAACACATGCTTAAAATATGAAAAGATAAGATGGTAATCCATCTTTAACGAAAAAAACAAAATAATATGAGAGCGTACCGCAGAAAGCCCTGAGGAAAAAAGAGTTAAAATAATTATTCCTATAGAAAGACTTGTAAGAGACGTAAAAGCTTTTGAGTAAACTACATCATCTATTATGTATCTAAAATAAAGGGAACTTATAATACCCAAAAAAGTCAATAAAAAAGATGCTATTATAACTTGAATTATTTCGTGGATATAGGGTTTTAAAAGCGGAGCAAAGCGTTCAAAAAATCCTTTGGTATTATCCTGTATTTTAAACTCGGCTGAGGGACTAAGAAAAACAGTATACCCCGTCCATGTTTTTGCAAACTCTTCAATATCAATTTTTTTCTTTTCCCCTGCTGGATCGTATATTGTAAGTTTTTTGTTTTTTATTTTTTTGACAACAACAAAATGAAAAAATTCTCTTTTTTCTTCACATTTTTTTATATGGACAATAAAGGGAAGCGGCAGGTCTTGGCTTAGGGCTTCCTTATCGCCTTTTAAAACTTGCACCGAAAAGCCCATAGCCTCACCCGCTTTTACAAGTCCCGCAAGATTTGTACCGTGCGTATCGGTTCCGGCAATTTCACGGATCGATGTTACAGAGTATTTTGCTTTGTAATGGGATGCAACCATAGCAAGACAAGCCGCCCCGCAATCCGTCCCGTCAAATTGCCTGATAAGTTTCATCCGCCGTTAATTTTTGCCTTCTATCTTTTTGATTTCTTCCAAGCAAGTCTCTAAGGCATCTTTTTCGGGGAGATTATAAATATCTGGAGCGGTGCCTACTTCGTCATTGCAGGTCCAATCGGGATTTAAAGCATAAAGCATATCGCTTTGGATTAGCAAGCCGCAATTAGGTAACTGTAAATACAGTTTAGGAAGCCAGTTCAAACCGCCGCCGCCGGTATTTTCTCCTATAAGTTTTGCGAATTTCGTTTGTTTGGCAAATGCTGCGAACTCATCGGCAGCCGATATAGTATCGTTTCCGATAAGTACCCATATTTTTTTAAAATCAATATAAGGCGGAGAAGGCAAAACTTCGGCAAAATAACTTCTAATAGAATTAAACAGTTCTTTATCGTCTTCATTTTGCTTAGAAAAAAACACCGTTTTAAAATTGCCGTTAGGTTCTAATGGCTTTACCAATAAAAAGTTATCTTCTAAAATCTTAAAAAATTTATTTTGATTATTATATACAAGGTGGGAATAATATTCCAAACTATATTTAATAAGATGTGAGACTATATGCTCTTGCCACAGTGTATTAAAACCGCCTCTGTTTTCCCGTAAGTCAATAATTACATTTTGATAGCCTCCAAGCGAGTGTAAAATTGAATTTATTTTTTTTATATATAATTCTTGAAATTCATCATTATACGTATAAAAACTTTTTATATTTAAATAGGCAATTTTTTTATCTTCAATAATTTTTGTCTCAAAATAATTTTCAAGAATATCTTCAAATTCCAAGCTTAGAGGAGGCTTTAACTTTAAATCATACTTTTTAAAAATCTCTTCCAAATTATTTTGTTTTAATGCGGTATTCACCCGTCTAAGAAGCAATTGATAAAATCCGTTTGCCTTCGAATCATTATCATAAACAATAGTGCCTTGTACTCTATCAGTCTTGGGATTTAAATAATCAATATTGTATACATCAAGATGACCTATAAATTTATCATTTCTTACCTTTGAAAAAAGACTCATATAAAATAAATAATATTCCAATTCATCTTTTATATCCGGTAATTTTTGAAAATAATTTTTTTTTATTTTTTCTAAATCAGCTCCGGCTCTTATACAAACATTTTTAAAAGGATAGCCGTTTTCTATAAAATCCCAAACAAAGGCATAATCTTCTTCCAATCTTTCTTTAGACATATAAGAATTTTTATATTTTTGCTCATCTTCTTCAGAATATTTTGAAAACAAAATAAAAAAAGCGGCAGTTCCAACAATCAAAACAGTAATAATAATTCGAATGATAATTTTTTTCATCATTAAACTCCCATAAAAAATAACTGTCCTATGTAAAATACAAAATTACATAGGACAATCTTTAATAAAATCTAACTTTAGAACCAATCGTTTATACTTTTAACAGCACAAAAAAGACCAGAAGTACCAATCGAATCAAATTTTCTAGCAGTATTCAATGCTGAAGCAACGGATGCTGCTCCTGAAATTCCATTTATATATTTCTCAGCTCGTATACCTGAAAAATGACGACTTCTACCAGTCATTTTATAACACTCAGCTCCCATAATTTCATCTACAGGGGGCTAATATAATACACCTCCCTCAACCATCAGCATCTCTTTTTCAGACACAGGCTGAAACCCTTTTCTTAATAAATTGTTCATGTAAACTCCTTTGTTTAGGCTCCTACACCTAAACTCAAATTTAAGATTAGGTTAAGTATAGCATACTTTATTTATTTGTCAAGTGATGTTTACAAATATTTATAATATTTTTTTTCGTTTTTATTTATTTATTTTTAATAACCCGTAAGGAACGCAAAGGGAAAAGATTATTAAGAAAAACCGTAGGTTTGTCTTAATGATAATCCATACCTCTAAATTAGGGGAGAAGAAAAACTTTTGCTCCATCAAAAGTTTGTCTTTTCCCCTAATTTTCTTATTTCTTCCAAGCAAGTCTCTAAGGCATCTTTTCCGGGGAGATTATAAATATCGGGGGCGGTGCCGAATTCGTCTGTGCAATAGCCGTCGTCGGTTAAACCGTACATAAAATCAAACTTTATCAATAAGCCGCTGTTGGGAAGAACGATATACATAGGCCATAAACCATTAGTTCCGGATCCTTTTGTATTAGTCCCAACAACTGTAGCAAAACCGGTCTTTTTACACACATAAGTAAAACGGTCTGCACCTGAATATACATCATCACTTACTAAAAGCCAAAACTTTTTATCTTCACAAGGTTTATATCCCTTAATGCGACGAGAACAAATTACATCTTCCAATTTATAAGCCTTATCATTTTTTGCGGTACCGCAGTTTTCTATATTCGGAACTTCATGTTTTTCTATCTTTTTTATATCTCTATAATCTTTAAAAAACATTTCCAAATAAGGATTCGTATATTTATTTTCGTTATAAAGACCATAAGAGACTACTGTCAGATTTTCCTTTATATTTGGAGATATTATTTCTTCGTAGTTATCGGTGTACCCGCCTCCGTTATTTTGTATGTCTATAATAATATGTTTGTAGTCGGCAGTTTCAATAAAAAAATCTTTTAAATCTCTAAGGTATTGATATTCTATCTCACGATTTACTATTAAAAATGAGTCCAATTTTACATAAGCTATTTTACCCGGTTCTATTATGCGTTTTAAAAACCCCGTATAAATATCACATGAATAACAAGGAAGTTCATCATTAAAAAAATCACAATAGAATATATTTTTCTCGGCTTCAATACTTGATCTTCCGCCTATCAGCTTAGAATAAAAACCGTCTATAAGTGACAATTTGCTAAAAATCGGAAGAACAGCTGATGATTTTTTAAATATGTATTTGTAATCATATTTATCTGCAGCATATAGATGACCGGTTGCCTTTCCCACAGTTATTTGTCTGCACAGTCTATCATAAAAGGCAAGATAAGCATTTTCAGAGGCTAGCTCCGGCAGGTATTCATAATTTTTTCTCTTTATCTTTTTTAAATCGGCACCATTACGTTCACATACTTCACTAAAGGGATAACCTTTATAAATAAAATCCCAAAAATATTCATAATCAGCCTTCATTTTTTTATAAGAGATAAATCTGACTTCATCGCCATTTGTATAATCCGAGCATGAAAAAGAAAGAATAAAAATAAATATTAAAATAAATAAAAATTGTTTTTTCATATCGATAATTTCCCCTCACAATTCAAATCATAGAATTGTGAGGGGGTGTCCTAGAATTAGAGTTCCTATCTCATCTCAACCCAATTTACATCACCACATCCGCCGCCATTAGAAGGAGGTGGAGGCGGTGTATATTCACCATCTCCATCAAGAATGTATAAAGGATCTTTACCTTTTTGCGGCCCATTATCACCTGTACCGCCCTCAACCATTAACATCTCTGTTTCAGATACTATCTGAAACCCATTGTTCAATAAATCTTTCATAAAACAACTCCTTCGTTTAGGCTCCTACACCTAAATTCAAATATTTTTAGTCTTTTAAAAAGACCTTAATTTAATCTTAACATACTTTTGTAATCTGTCAAGTGTTTATTTTAGAAGTTTACAATTTTATTTATTTTTAATAACCCGTAAGGAACGCAAAGGGAAAAGATTATTAAGAAAAACCGCAGGTTTGTCTTAATGATAATCCATACCGCTATATTAGGGGAGAAGAAAAACTTTTGCTCCATCAAAAGTTTTTCTTCTCCCCTAATTCGTTTTTTCCCCTAACTTTCTTATTTCCTCCAAACAGGTCTCCAAGGCATCTTTACCGGGGAGATTATAAATATCGGGAGCTGTGCCTACTTCGGAATTACATGAACCATCCGGATTTAGACCATAAAACATATCATATTTTATAATTAACCCGCTATCAGGTAATTTTAAGAATACGGGATGAAAACCTTGTAATCCATCACCCCCTGTATTGTAGCCTACTACTGTTGCAAATTTCGTTTGCCTACAAAAAGATGCAAACCTATCTGATGCAGAAAAAGAATTTGAATCAACCAAAACCCAAAATTTGCCTTCAAAATTATAACTTGAATTTATAGGATTTAGTTTATAGAACACTGTGTAAAAAATGTTAAATTCTTCTTTATCATCTTGATTAATTTTAGGTAAATCCAAAATTTCATTTTTACTAATTGAAATTTCAAGTTCCTGTTTTTCTTGGTTAAAAAAATAAGGAATATATTTATCAGAAAATTTAGTATATCTATACATTACAAAAGCCTTGTAGATTTTATTTTCTTTTAAAAACGGATAAATAATAAAATCCTCACAATTGCTCATAGATCCGCCCATATTATTTTGAACATCAATAATTATATGTTTATAATTTTTTATGCAAATCTCCTTCCATACATCATGAAATTTTTCCCAATCAAAATCATCTGAATTCATAAATGTAGGAATTTTTATATAAAATATTTCATTCTCTTTAAGAGGTTTAAATTCAAATTTTTCAATAGTGTTTGAATAAGGTTTATTGCAAAACATTTTAGAACTTGTAAAATTCTTATATAAAACAGTTTCATATTCAATCAAACCTTTATCATAAAATTTAATTACATTTTCATCTTCTTGAATAGGTTTAACTAATTCATAATCATCATACTCGGGTAACCACGTTTTTATATCATAGTAATACATAGTATAGTTTAAAGGATAAAAATGTCCATAATACTTATGTCCGGTTATTTGAGCAATAAGATATTTATAAAATTTATAATACTGAAATTCGTTTTTTATACTCTCCAGATTATTTTTATATATCTGTTCGATATTTTCTAAATCAATACCATTTCTAATACATACATTTTTATAAGGATAAGCTTCGTAAATAAATTTCCAAAAATATTCATACTCTTTTTCCATTTGGCTAAGCGACATAAATTTATTATCTCGACTTTCCATCTTTTTTGAACAAGAGAATAGTAAGTTAATAACAAGAAAGATACCTAAAATTTTTTTAATCATAAAGAGTTACTATACGCAAAAAAATATCTTTAACAGCAATAAAAACTAATATTAACGATATAACATCCATGGAGTAATTGGTAATACCCCACCTATAGTATCTGGACCAAAACGTTCTTCAGGAAAACGAGTGAGATCCCAAGTCTTTTTCTGCTTTTTTTTACGTCCAATTCTCCCACCACCTTCATCAGGCAATGGACATGAAGGATCTTTACCTTTTTGCGGCCCATTATCACCTGCACCGCCCTCAACCATTACCATCTCCGTTTCAGACACAGGCTGAAACCCTTTTCTTAATAAATTGTTCATGTAAACTCCTTTGTTTAGGCTCCTACACCTAAACTCAAATTTAAGATTAGGTTAAGTATAGCATACTTTATTTATTTGTCAAGTGATGTTTACAAATATTTATAATATTTTTTTTCGTTTTTATTTATTTATTTTTAATAACCCGTAAGGAACGCAAAGGGAAAAGATTATTAAGAAAAACCGTAGGTTTGTCTTAATGATAATCCATACCTCTAAATTAGGGGAGAAGAAAAACTTTTGCTCCATCAAAAGTTTGTCTTTTCCCCTAATTTTCGTATCTCTTCCAAACAGGTCTCTAAGGCATCCTTACCGGGGAGATTATAAATATCGGGAGCGGTGCCGAATTCGTCTGCACAATAGCCTTCCGAATTTAATCCATACAATAGATCGAATTTTATAAGAAGTCCGCTTTTCGGAAGCATCATATAAATCGGTGAATGTCGGCCGTTATGTCCCAAGCCTCCCGTATTAGAACCTACAAGGGTTGCAAAACCCGAAGCCTTACACAAACCCGCAAGCCCATCAGCGGCCGAGGCTGTTTTTCCGCTTATCAATAACCAATATTTCCTATCCTTGGGCGGAGCATATCCGGGAGCCAGCTCTTGAAAACTGGCAGAATCTTCTTCATAAAGAGCTATAGTATTTTTTTTAGTGTTTGCATTTTTTATATTGGGCACTTCTTTTATATCTATTTGATTGTTTTTAAATGAAGGATTAAGCTCGGTATATTTATTTTTAGAGCATAAAAAATATATTCTTTGTTGGATATTTCTGCCAATATTATTATAACTCAAAATATCACTGTCATAACATTTCACATCTCCTCCGCCATTATTAGAAACATCTATTATTATATGCTTGTATTTTTCGGTATCTAAGAAAAACTTTTTCATATCCTTTTTATACTGTATATACTCTTTTGCATATCCTCCTGACCAAAAGGAATCAATCCTTACATAAGCAATCTTACCTTCTTCTATTATTTTTATATCAGCTTTAACGACTCCTCTATAACCTATACGCGAATTAATATAATAATGAGGCTTAACTCTATAAAAAGAGTTCATTAAATCTACATCGTATAGCTTAAAATAGGAATCGGAAGTAGTCATAGCATATTCATAATCACTCATAGATGCAGGATAAAGATGACCTGTAAAATAGCGGGAAGTGATATCTTCACAAAGTTTTGCATAAAAAGATATATATGTGTTTTGACTATATCTAGGAGATGAAGATTTTATTTCTTTGTAACCTTCTTCTTTTATTTTTTTTAAATCGGCCCCTTTTCTTTCGCATACTTCGGTAAAAGGATATTCGTTATAAATAAAATCCCAAAAAGCTTCGTAATCGGATTCGGAGTCTTCAAAACTTATAAAACCTGATATTTTATACCGGTTTTTTGAGATAACAATTGTACATATTACAAAGGCGGCTAAGAATAAACATTTTATAACTATAAATATATGAGATTTTTTCACAAAGCGCTCCTAATTAATAGCCGATTTAATATTAAACCGGCTATCTTTTAATAATAACTTATTTAACTGTGACCACAGCTTGATCCTCCGCCGCCGCCTCCAGGCCTAGGAGGTCGTGTTATTTTACCCCCACCTCCTTCATCAGGCAATGGACATGAAGGATCTTTACCTTTTTGCGGCCCATTACCACCTGCACCGCCCTCAACCATCAGCATCTCTGTTTCAGACACTATATTTAATCTTAACATACTTTTGTAATCTGTCAAGTGTTTCTTTACATAAATTTATAATTTTTATTTTTTTAATAACCGCAAGGAACGCCAAGACCGCAACGGGATATTAAAGATTTGGTTATAAAAACATCCTAAAAATTCTTTGCGCCCTTTGCGAACTTCGCGGTTAAATTAATCTCTCGATTCTAATTTTTGTATTTCCTCCAAACAGGTCTCTAAAGCATCCTTATCGGGAAGATTATAAATATCGGGGGCGGTGCCGAATTCGTCTGTGCAATATCCTTCAGAATTTAATCCGTACAATAGATCGAATTTTATAAGGAGTCCGCTTTTCGGGAGCATCATGTGAATAGGAGAATAGAAACCGTTATGTCCCAAGCCTCCCGTATTAGAGCCTACAAGGGTCGCAAACCCTGAAGCCTTACACAAACCTGCAAGCCTATCAGCGGCCGAGGCTGTTTTTCCGCTTATCAATAACCAATATCTCCTATCCTTGGGCGGAGCATATCCGGGAGACAACTCTTGAAAACTGGCAGCATCTTCTTCATAAAGAGCTATAGTATTTTTTTTTGTATTTGCATTTTTTATATTGGGAACTTCTTTTATATCTATTTGATTGTTTTTAAATGAAGGATTAAGCTCTGTATATTTGTTTTTTGAGCATAAAAAATATATTTTTTGCCGGATATTTCTGCCAATATTATTATAACTCAAAATATCACTGTCATAACATTCAACACTTCCCCCGCCGTTATGAGATACATCTATTATTATATGTTTATATTTTTCGGTATCCAAGAAAAACTTTTTCATATCCTTTTTATACTGTACATACTCTTTTGCATATCCTCTTTTCCGAAAAGAATCTATCCTTACATAAGCTATCTTACCCTCCTCGATTATTTTTATATCGGCCTTAACCATTCTTGCACCGCTGCCTATTAAAGAATTAACGGTATAATAAGGCTTAGCACTATAAAAAGAGTTCATTAAATCTACATCATATAACTTAAAATAGGAATCGGAAGAAGCCATACCATATTCATAATCTCTCATAGATACAGGATAAAGATGACCTGTAAAATAACGGGAAGTGATATCTTCACAAAGTTTTGCATAAAAAGATATATATGAGTTTTGACTATCTATGGGGGCTGAATATTCAATTTTTTTATGTCCTTCGTCCTTTATTTTTTTTAAATCGGCTCCTTTTCTTTCACATACTTCGGTAAAAGGATATTCGGTGTAGATAAAATCCCAAAAAGCTTCGTAATCAGCGATGCAATCTTCAAAAGAAATAAAACCCGATTTGAATGAATTAAAACTAAACTCTCCATTTTCCTCTTTTTTTGATAAATATATAGAAAATGCAAAAAAAGAAATTACTAGAACAACTAAAGCACAAATAAAAAAAAATTCTACTTTCTTTTTAGCATCAGGTTTCATAAAAATTCTCCTTAATATGATAATTGTTAATCGTTGAGACAGAAATCCATCTCAACGATTAATTGTTATTATCATACATTAAAATTTTGTAGGTCACCACTGCCTCCGCCGGAACCAGGATCTGGTTCTTTCGGTTCTTTCGGTTTTCCTCCGCCTTCATCAGGAAATGGACATAAAGGATCTTTACCTTTTTGCGGCCCATTATCACCTGCACCGCCCTCAACCATCAGCATCTCTGTTTCAGACACAGGCTGAAAACCCATTGTTCAATAAGTCTTTCATAAAAACTCCTTTGTTTAGGCTCCTACACCTAAATTCAAATATTTTTAGTCTTTTAAAAAGACCTTAATTTAATCTTAACATACTTTTGTAATCTGTCAAGTGTTTATTTTAGAAGTTTACAATTTTATTTATTTTTAATAACCCGTAAGGAACGCAAAGGAAAAAGATTATTAAGAAAAACCGCAGGTTTGTCTTAATGATAATCCATACCGCTATATTAGGGGAGAAGAAAAACTTTTGCTCCATCAAAAGTTTTTCTTCTCCCCTAAAAATTTCTTTGCGCCCTTCGCGGGCTTGGCGGTTAAATTAAACGGTAAAAAACTAGTTTTTATTTTCCAATCTTTTGATTTCTTCCAAACAAGTCTCTAAGGCATCCTTACCGGGGAGATTATAAATATCGGGAGCTGTGCCTACTTCGGAATTACATGAACCATCGGAATTAAGACCGTACAAAATATCGCTTTGGATAAGAAGGGAACTATTGGGTAGTTTTAAATAAAAGCAGCTGCTGTTAAGACCGTTTCCTGAAGTATTTTCTCCAATCACATTCGCAAACTTTGTCTGCTTTGCAAATGATGCAAATTCATCAGCCGCAGATTCGGCGGCCGATCCTATCAATAACCAAATCTTTCCTGAAAAATTAATAGAAGGCTGCAAGGGTTTAATAATTTTTGTATAACTGCATATAGAATCAAAATTTTCTTTATCGGGTTTATTTTTGCTGCTAAAACTAAAAGAATCGAAATTTCTATTGGGTTCAAGTTTACTGGAATGAAAATCTTTTATAAAAGCCTTTGTAAATTTATTATTACTATTATAAGCAACCTCCCAGCAAAACTCCTGCTCTTTTTTAATTAAGGGAGAAACAATACAATCTTGCCAAAGGCGTCTAACACCCCCTCTATTTTCCCGCAGGTCTATGATTAAATTTTCATAATCTTGAAATGAAGTTAAAATTGAATTCAGTCTTTTTTTATATGCTTCTTTAATTTCATTAGTATACGTATAAAAGCTTTTTATATTTAAATAGGCAATTTTTTTATCTTCAATAATTTTTGTTTCAAAATAAGATTGAAGACCATTCTCCTCTTCCAAATCAATAGTAGGCTTTAAGTTTAAATCATATTTTTTTAATATCTCTTCCGAACGATTTTGCTCTATTGCAGAGTTCATTCTCATAAGAAGTAAATAATAAAACGAATTTACTTTTACATCATTATCATATACATTAGTATTTTGTACTCTATATGTATCCGAATTTAATGAATACACATCATATACATCAAGATGCCCAATATGTTTATTATTTTGTATTTTAGAAAGCAAACTCATATAAAATAAATAACACTCCAATTCATCTTTTATATCCGGTAACTTTTTAAAATAATCTTTTTTTATTTTTTCTAAATCAGTTCCGGCTCTTATACAAACATTTTTAAAAGGATAACCGTTTTCTATAAAATCCCAAACAAAGGCGTAATCTTCTTCCAATTCTTTTTTTGACATATAAGAATTTTTATATTTTTGCTCATCTGCTTCGGAATATTTTGAAAATAAAATAAAAAAAGCGGCAGTTCCAATAATCAAAACAGCAATAACAATTCGAAAGATAATTTTTTTCATCTTAAACTCCTGCTTGCAAACACCTTTCAAAAGCATACTAAAATTTTACAAATTACGCAACAAGACATCTTTTTCGCGGTTTTATTAAACAGTAAAATTAGTTTTCCGTGGTGGTTATAAATATCATCTTTATAAGTATAACACAACTCAAATATATGTCAAGGTTTATCTTAAAAGCTCTTTTTCCTCTAAAAACTTGCGCATCTTTTCTTTGTTGCGGAAGTCATCTTTGTTTTCTTCACTATAAAAACAAAAAGGGTGCAGGGTCTTTAAAATTTCGTTTAAGATTTTAGAATCGAATTCTTTTTTATCGCGGAGACGCATAATTTTTTCGTAATCGGTTTTTTCAAGATATTCGGTTGATGACCAAAGAGGTTCTTCCAAACGCTCCCCTTCTCTGGGGCCGATTATTTCTATCTTAATATCCTTCTCAGGTTCAAAGCCCATGTAGCTTATCAACTGTTTTGCCGTCTCATAAATATTTACAGGTTCCCCCATGTCGAGAAGATAGGACTCGCCCGATTTGCCGACACCTCCAGTCTGCAATACCAAGGAACAAGCTTCGGGGATTGTCATAAAAAAGCGGATCATCTTTTTATCGGTTACGGTAACGGGACCTCCGTTTTGTATTTGCTCTACAAATAAGGGAAAGATAGAACCTCTTGAACCCAAAACATTTCCGAAGCGGACAAACATGTAGGCCGAATCTTTTTTTTCTTTTACGGCTTCGGCAGCCTGCAATACCAATTTTTCGCTTAATAGTTTTGAAACACCGTAAACCGAAACAGGCTCAACAGCCTTATCGGTCGAAATTAAAACGAAGCGTTTTACTCCGAATTCGACACAGGCATCCAAAAGATTCTTTGTTCCGAAGACATTGTTTTCGATAACCGCAACAGGATTTTCTTCCATCAAAGGAACGTGTTTATAAGCCGCCGTATGAAAAACCGCATCGCATTTTAATTGCTTGATGATGTAGCGCATATACTCGCAGTCTTTTAACTCTCCTATAACCGGAACAATTGTAGCTTTGTCGCCGACACCGCCTGCCTGCAATATTTTAAGCTCTTTATAAATTTGGTAGATGGAATTTTCTCCGTGCCCGAAAAGATAGAGGCGTTCGGCACCGCCGGATAAAAGCTGACGGCAGAGTTCGCTCCCGATAGAACCTCCGGCACCTGTAATTAAAACACGCTTTCCTCTGAGGTATGCCAAACTTTTTTTTAAAGAAATTGTGACGGGAGTGCGGGTAAGTAAGTCCTGCGGGTCTATCTCGCGGGCCTGCACCAAATGCGCCGAACCGTCAATGATTTGCGAAATTGCAGGTAACAACTTTATTTTTGAAAACCCTGCCGATTTTAAAAGCTCATATATTTCCCGCAAACGTTCGGAGCGTATACTGGGAATTGCAATCAGAGCCACATCTCCTGCATCTATTCTTATTAAATGAACCGTTTCACTTATGGGACCGAATACCGGGATTCCATCAATCTTGGTTCCGATTTTTTTAGGATCATCGTCCAAGAATGCGGCAACCTTACCGAATATTTTTTTTGCCGAAATTTCATGCGCAATCATAGTTCCGGCAAGACCTGCGCCTACTATATATATAGAAGATTTTTGCTTATTAGGACGGTCCATTTTTTTCTTCCTTCTTTATTGTTTCAAATCCTAAGTCGATAGAAAAAGCAGTCTGACACATATCCAGACAAACGGTAGCTCTTCCCTTCCTCTTATTCACTCTTACAATATAACCTTCAAGTCCGCTTAAAGGACCTTCAATAACTTTTATTCTATCATTTTCATCAAATACGACTTGTGAAATTTTCGCAACCCCTCCAAAAGAAATAAATTGATTAAGGATTTCCAAATCTCTTCCTTCTAAAGATCTGGGTTCTTGATTATTAGGTAAAAATCTATAAAAGCCTTTACACTTTCTAATATGCTGATACAACTCTTTTGAAATCTCATCAGCACCTATAAACAAATACCCAGCAAAAACAGGCAGCTGCTTCTCCGTTACCTTACCGGACTTTCTTATCTTTAAAATTCTTTGAGGAAAAACTATAGAATAAGATAGTTCTTTAAATTTATTTTTAAATTCCGCATCTTCGATAAAATTCTTTTCTTTACCTGTACTGACCTGAACTACATAATAATCCATATTTGAGTGATTATATCATAAAATCCGCATTAAATAAAGTACTGCCTCTAATTTAAGTTTCACCGATTAAGTCGTACCGTATAAATTGCAAGCGGTATTACCCTTACATAACACAGGATTACTTGTTTTTTTCAATCGCCTGTGTTATATTTTGGTTCAAGACTTTAACACGACTGGGGAAAATAATGGAAGAAGAAAAAAAAGCGGTTTCAATTTTTAGAATCGCTTTAGCGGCCGGAGAGCTTTTAATAAAAAACGGAGCCGAGATGAATAGAACCGAAGAGACTATTTTAAGGATCTGTGCTTCGCGAGGTTTTACAGATATAGCCGTTTTTATAAGTCCTACCGTAATAATGATAGGTGACGACAAAAAAGAAGGCACTACGTATATTAAAAATATAAAGAGCCGCGGCAGCAATATAAAAAAGATTTCATTGGTAAACGAATTTTCAAGAAACTTTACTCAAGGCAAAATCGCTGAAACTGAGGCCCTCGATATTTTAAAAAAGATTGATGCAGAAAAAGGTTATCCCTATTGGCTTATCTTGACGACGGCCGGAATAGGCTGCGGAGTTTTCTCCGTACTTCTAGGCGGTACGGTAAACGATTTTATCGTTACCTTTCTTGCAACCTTTGCTGCCGTATTTTTAAATGATAGGATTACCCGGTTTTCTAAAACGGTATTTTTAGGAAATTTTATAGCGGGCTTTTTTGTAGGCATAATAACCATTCTTTTTTATCATGTAGGCTTTGTAAAAAATCTTGACATGATAATAGTTGGAGCCGTTTTATCACTTGTACCGGGAGTCGCCTTTACATCGGGTATAAGGGACTTTATTTTGGGAGATTTAATTTCGGGAATTGCCCGTACCTGTGAGGCTGTACTCATCGCCGTGGCCATCGCCTTCGGTATAGGTTCCGTTCTTTTCGCTTACTCTCTTTTTGGAGGAATATAATGCCGCTCTACATACATGCAATAGCATCTTTTATAGCAAGTTTTTGTTTTTGTTTTTTGTTTTCGGTTCCGAAACAAAATACGGTTTTAAGCGCCCTCTGCGGAAGCATCTCTTGGACGGTCTTAATATTTTTTCAGAATATGGGTGTCAATTATATATTTGCAACCTTGGCAGGAGCCTTAGCAGTAGGCCTCTTAGCTGATTGGTTTGCCGTCCTTCAAAAGACTCCGGTTACATGCTTTATCGTTATAGGCACAATTCCATTGGTTCCCGGCTTTAAGGTTTATAAGACCATGCTCTTTTTCGTCACTGACAGGTTAGAAAAAGGGGTAAGCGAAGGAGTTCAAGCAGCTTTTATAGCCATAGCCATATCAATAGGCTTAATTATTTCTACATCGGCAACACGTCTTATTAGAACCATAAAGAAAAAAGCAGCAAACAAAAAACAATAAAATAAATTTATTATTAAAATACCTTGTTTTTTATAAAAAAAAGATGTAAATTTTTTTTCGAGAGGAATTAGATATGAAAAATAAAAACATCTTAATGCACACGAGTCTTTTGCTGATGATAGTTTTATTCCTATCATGCACAAAGGCTCAGGCAGAGCAAAAATTACCCATTGGAGGAAACGGAATGATTAAAGAAATATATCTTGCAGGCGGTTGTTTTTGGGGCGTTGAAGGATATTTTAGACAGATACCGGGCGTAAAAGAAACGGACACGGGCTATGCAAACGGCAAAAGCTCAAAAGCGGGCTACAATGGCTTAAAGGAAAGTGATCATGCCGAAACTGTAAAGATAGTTTATGATGCTTCTACAGTAAGTTTGCAGGAGTTATTGGCTCATTATTTTAGAATAATAGATCCGACATCCTTAAACAAACAGGGAAACGATACAGGCCGTCAGTACAGGACGGGCATCTACTATGTAGATGATTCTATGGTTAAAGAAATACAAAGCTTTGTAAAGTTTATGCAAAAAAAATATTCAAGGCCGATTGTTGTTGAGGTAGAAAAACTGCGTCATTTTATTCTTGCAGAAGATTATCATCAAGACTATCTTGAAAAAAATCCCGGCGGCTATTGCCACATAGACTTAACCCTTGCTTTAAAACCGCTCTATGATGAGAGTAAATTTAAACTGCCGTCAAAAGAAGAATTAAAAAAATCTTTAACGACAATACAGTTTTCCGTTACTCAAGAAAAAGCGACCGAAAGACCTTTTACAAGCGAGTACGATAAATTTGATGCTGAAGGAATTTATGTCGACATCACAACAGGGAAGCCTCTTTTTTCTTCATTAAACAAGTACGATGCAGGCTGCGGCTGGCCCTCATTTACAAAGCCTATTACCACTCAAGCCCTTGAGTATTTGGAAGACAGAAGTTACGGTATGAACCGTATCGAAGTTGTTTCAAAAACCGGAGAAGCACACCTCGGTCATGTCTTCGATGACGGTCCTGCCGATGCGGGCGGTTTAAGATACTGCATAAACGGTGCAGCCCTGCGCTTTATCCCTTATGAAAACATGGAAAAAGAAGGTTACGGAGATTACCTCCCCTATGTAAAACCTACAGGAAACTTCTAAAAATTATTAGATAGTTTTGGCTAATATAAAAGACCGGTTACAGCAAAAGTTGACCGGTCTTTTTTTATTCTTTTAATTTATGAATTCCACAGGCTCGGTACGTGTTTTAGGTTCGGGATGTTCAGCAGGATAACCGATAGCGGATATTCCGCAGACAACATGATTTTTAGGAATATTAAAAGAATCTAAAACGCGTCTTATTTCGGGCGAATTACATTTTTCCCTCAGCTGATTTATCCAAACCGACCCCAGCCCTAAGGCATGGGCTGCAAGATAAATATTTTGAATTGCAACCGAAGAATCGCAGTAGCCGAAGCGGTCATCCTCTTCAAAACTTATGAGTATCAACGCATCACAGTCATAGATTCGATAATTCGGAATATCAAGCACGGAAGAAACAGCCCTTGCAAGTTCCTGTATTTTCTCCCTATTATGCACAACGGTAAATTTTCTCATCTGCCTGTTTTTACCTGTCGGAGAAGCCTTAGCACATTCTACAATCGTTTTAAGCTTTTCGTCTTCGACCCTGTCTGCCGTAAACTTACGGACACTCACACGAGTGAGCATGTTCTCAATAACCTCATTCATATTCCACTCCTTAGTTTAGATTGCTGCCAATTTCGGTTCCTTAAAAATCGACACGGCCCAATAGCACAAGAAAAATCTAAAGGATTTATTTGTAACCATATCGACATCCATTACAACGCTCAAAAGAAGAGCCGTATTCATGCCTAAAAAATCTTCAGCCAAATCTAAAAACCATTTTATAAATTCTGTATCGTTTGAAGCTTCGCTTATAAATGTTAAAATTATCTTTTTAAATTCAAGATCAGAATTTTTTCTTTTTGCAAAGGCTTCATCCAGCATGTCGGTAAAAATAGCTCCCGTATCTCTCGCTTCGTTTTTAAAGCGGTCATAAGCAAAATAAAAACCGCCCTCCACATTCATCATCGAAGCCAAACTTAAATAAGCCTCATCTTCTACCAAGGAAGGAAGTCCCTCCCTGCGGAGCAAGTCGATTATAAAAGGAATAGAATTTACCGACCTATAAGTTTCCATAGCCTTAATGCCTGCAAGCAGAATTTTAGGATTTTGTGTTCCCGATAGGATTTGATAAATTTTAAATTGAGAAGCCTCATCTTTAAGGCGGGCAAGAGCAACCATCGCCTCTCCGGCCAAAAGATAGTCTTCACTTTCAATGGCTTTTCTCAAAGGTTCGACAGCTTGGTAAACATTAAAATGGGCAAGGGTTTTAGCAGCAAGAGCGGCCGTAGTAAATTCTCCCTTATTCAATTCTTCTAAAAGAGATTCCCTATTTTTTGCCGAAAGTTTTTCTAAGGAATTTAGCGACTTCATTGCAGAATATCTTATCGAAAAGCGGGGAGACTTCATATATTGATTTAACTTGTCGGCCGATTCTTGAGAAGCTGTTGCCGTAAGTTCATGCAAAATTTTTTCTTCCGTTTGAAGGCTTTCACTCGAATCCAGTTTATATAAAAGGTTTAAAGCCTTCATGTCGCGCGGCGAAAAAATAACTGCAAGAGCATCTTTTACAAGGCGGCCTCCAAGATTTAAAAGCCTAATCTGAAAAATCATTCCGAAAAGGATGCAGATTATAACGCCCGAAAAAAATAAACGGTACATACTCAAATTGGAAAAGCCTGAGGTTTGGAGCATATCCAAAATGCGGCCGCCCAAGATTGAACCAAGAGCTCCTGTAATACCCATAACAAAAAAATTAAGCATACTCAAATCCATCAAGGATTTTGACGGAACTATTCCGAAGAAGTAGGCCTGAGATGCATCCATTTGAGCGGAAAAGCCCATGTTGGTTATCATCGAAAACAGAATTAAAAATATAAATGCGATAAGCTGCATTTCTCTCGCAGGAGCTACAATTGCAGGAAAAAGAGCTGCAACACTGAGTGCCGTAAAAATAACATACATCGGCTTTGCTCCCATCCTGTCTATTAAAAGACGCATTAAAAGCCCGACCAAAAGGGAACCCATAGTTGAAGCAAGAGAAAAGATAATTACCAAATTATCGGGTATACCGTAAACCGATCTTCCATAAACAATTATAAAGGGACGGGCCAAACTTATTCCGAACTGAATTATAAAAAACGAAAAAATATAGAGCGCAAAATTTTTATCGCCAAAGGCTTCCTTTGCAGCAGCAAAAAAAGAACCCTTTTGCAGGTTTTGGTTTCCTTTCTTTAGCTTTCGTATTTCCTTTCGGCTTCTTCCTTCTGCTTTAGCTTCTTTTACAGCCTCCATTCTCCTTTCAAAATCGGGATCGGGAAGTTTAAGCAAAAGAGCCGAGGCTGCAAAGCCCGTAATAATTCCTATTATTGCAGTTATATTATATGTAGAAACTATATCGATTCCGAGTCTTGGAGAAAACCATAAAAAGACGGTTAAAAATATTATGGCTGCAAGGGCTGCCGAGTTATTTGTCAATGAGATTTTGACTATATAAGAATTTCGATCCTTGCCCGGAGCCAAAAGGCTTATGACCGGATTGTTTGCAACTATTCCGGCTCCACGGAAAAAATTAAAAAGAGCTACTGCAAGTAAGAGCATAAAGATGGCGGCTTCATTTTCGCCTCTAAAATAAAAGAACGGAATAAACAAGATGGGTAAAAGCGAGCTGTTTCGCAAAAACCAAGTATAAGCAAAGGTTTTTACAATTGTAAAACGCCGAGCCATCAGCTTTCCTAAGGGAATTGTAAAATAGCACATGTACATAAAGGCTGTAAGCAAACCTATGACGGTACTGTTAGCTTTTAGAGCAAGAGCATAAAGAGTGATTGTGTTTCCTGTAACGAGAGCAAATGAAAACGAGTTGATTCCATTGTACGCACTAAAAACGCTGCGGCCCTGTTTAATTCTAAAATTAGATAATTGTTCTTCCATCACAGGTATTTTAATCTATTTTTTTAAAACAAACAAGTATTCCGAAACATGAATGTTTCTATTGTTAAGATTTCGGCTTCCACGAAAAGTATTGTATTTTATTTCGACGGTTTTTAATTCTCCGTATTTTTGCAGCATCCCGGTCATATCTTCAAAAGAAATAAAGCCCTCCGAATTATAAGAAATAACTGCATACTTCGAATCAAGAGAAGAGATAATTTCTTCCATAGATTTTAAAGCCAGATAAGGTTTATTAAAGGCGGAACGCTTCCAGTCTTGGGTAATTCCGCTTACCTTGCTTATAGGAACATCAAGTTTATTTTTAAGAATTAAATTAAGCATAAAATAATTTGAACCGTATGGATGCTGATTATAAGGCGGATCGATATAAGCGATATCTATATTCTTTATTTTTTTTGAAAGCTCTACAGCGTCCGTTGTAAAAAATTCAAGTTCGGAATTAAAATTACTAAAGACGGGTTCTTTTAATTCCACCTCGCCTAAGATTCTTGTTAGGGCATTTTTTCCGCTGGCGCCGAAGCAGCCTATCCCCGTATTTTTGTCCTTATAAAAACCCTTAAATACACCGCTCGTATTTACGTGAATTGAAGCTTCGGTAATTAAGGGGGCCAAAAAAAATCTCTTTAAATTTTCTTCCGGTACAATTTTATCGATAAGATTTCTATAGGTATCGATTAAAAGAGCATTCTGATGTGTATAAAAAACTCTTTCTCCTTTTTCGATTTTGTTGTCATCCTTGGGAGCGTAGTTTTCGGTAATTATGCCCGGGATTTTTTTATCTGAACAAGAAGAGATAATTTCTTTTCTTAATTGATCGCAAAGTTTTTTAGGATATTCTTCTTTGTTTGTAAGATAACATGAGTTTATCACATACGAATAATTTTCCAAATCATTAACGATTATTTTTAAAGCATATTTTTTTAACATGCGTGCAACTATACCGGAGCCTGAAAAAAGATCCGCACAGATAAGTTTTTCCTTGTTTAAGCTTTTTGAAATAAGCTTCACCTCTTCCTCTATTTTATCTATCAGAGTTCTTTTATTTCCGAGATACGTAATTATCTGTGTGGTAAGAAAGTCCTTATTTTCTTCTTGCGGTTCTTTCATAGGTTCGGTGCTTCCTTAAATTAAAGAAAGCTCATACTACTATAAAGATGAAAAACTTGCAAGAAGATAGAAGACCGAAGCTCGGCAAGTACTTAAAAAAGAATAAAGACATAACTGAGGAAAAAATCGATATAACCCGATTCATCATGTTAAAACTATAGACAAATCTTACAAAACAAGTTACAATCAAAAGGGTCATTAAAATATAAATTTTAGTAACCAAGAATTAAATTAGGAGGTCGCTCTGATGATAGCTTTATACATTGCTCTGGTCATAACGGTTATTATTTTATTTTCTATAGCCGTTGTAGTTCCGGAACAGGAAAGTTATGTTATTGAAAGGCTTGGAAAATATTCGCGGACTCTTACTGCGGGTTTCCATATCTTAACCCCATTTATAGACAGGGTTGCTTATAAGCAAAACCTAAAGGAAGAAGCCTTGGACGTAGATCCGCAAGTTTGTATCACAGCCGATAACGTTCAGGTACAGGTAGACGGCATTCTCTACCTAAAGATTTTTGATCCGGTTAAGGCCAGCTACGGAATCGACAATTACCGCTATGCCGTTGCTCAGCTTGCAAAGACAACTATGCGAAGCGAAATAGGAAAGCTGGAACTTGATAGAACCTTTTGCGGAAGAGAAGGCCTAAACGACAATATTGTAAAGGCTTTAGACGAGGCTTCCGACAACTGGGGCATAAAGGTTACCCGTTACGAAATACGGGATATCACTCCTACCCGCACAATCCTCGAAGCCATGGAAAGGCAAATGAGGGCCGAACGCGAAAAGCGGGCTAATATTCTTTCGAGTGAAGGAAAACAGCAATCCCGCATAAATATTTCTTTGGGTAAAAAGCAGGAAGCCATAAACAAGGCTATGGGCGAAAAACAACGAAGGATCAATCTCGCTGAAGGACGCTCAAAGGCTATCGAGATAACGAGTAATGCGACAGCCGAAGGTTTGCGTTTAATTGCAGATGCCCTTTCTCAGCCGGGAGGAAGAACGGCTATGGGTATCCGCCTTGCCGAAAACTATATTCAAAGGTTTGAACACATTATCAAAAAATCCAATGTTTCGGTTTACCCCGAAAACATTGCAGGTCTTGCAGCCTTTACCGACATTATTAAAAATGCCGGTAAAGAAATAAAGACACCGGAGGGAGGTAGAAATGCTTAATTTTATAATCCCGATTGTTATTGCAGCAATCATAGCCATAGTTTTTATTGTTGCCCTTTTTAGAAGCATCCGCATTGTTCCTCATAAGGTAGCTTTAATTGTAGAGCGCTTAGGAAAATACCACACAACCTTGGATGCAGGTTTCCACATCCTGTTTCCATTTTTGGATAGGGTAAAATATAAGCAGAATTTAAAGGAGCAAGCGATAGATGTTCCTGCTCAAGACTGCTTTACAAAGGATAACGTTCAAGTACGCATTGACGGTATCCTCTACCTTCAAGTATTCGATCCGATTAAGGCAAGCTACGGTATACGGGATTACCGCTATGCAACCATCTTGCTTGCACAGACAACCATGCGTTCGGTGGTAGGACAGCTTGATTTGGATGACACCTTCGAGGCCAGAGAACAGATAAACGCTCAGGTCGTAAAGGCTGTAGATGAGGCCTCGGATCCTTGGGGCGTAAAGGTTACACGCTACGAAATTCAAAACATAAGAGTTTCCGATTCTATCATGGATGCAATGGAAAACCAGATGAAGGCCGAACGCGAAAAGCGAGCCGAAATAGCCCACTCTGTCGGAGAGATGGAAACGGTTATTAACCTTTCGAGAGCCGCTTACGAAGAAGCCGTAAACATAAGCGAGGGTGAAAAAGAAAGAATGATAAACGAAGCGGAAGGTCAGGCACGCGAAATTGTTGCGGTTGCCGAAGCAACTGCCGAGGGTATTAAGAAGATTGCCGCTTCTACCCAAATCCAAGGCGGTATGGAAGCTGCAAAGCTCACCGTTTCTCAGGAATGGATAAGCGCTCTAAGCTCTATAGATGAAAAAACAAAGATTATTATGTCTGCAGATCTCACCGATATAAAGAAGATGACCATAGACATGGCCGAAGAAATAATCCAATAATTTTTATGCACTGCAGGACTTCTGCAGTGCATTTTCTTTTTACCTGCAAAATTTTATAATAGTTTTATGGGGGCAATATGTTCAATCTAAAAAAAATCGGTTTTATTTTTTTTGCATTAATTTTTATACTATCATGTTCAAAGAAACAGCCTGAATTTAGCGGAAAATATTTAACATACACAAATACACAAGAAGGATATGAGATTGACTATCCTTCAGAAATTTTAAAACCGTTAGAAAGTTCTCCTTCAGAACAAGTATTTGCAAGCAATGACGGAGATGTGAGTTTATCGGTTTCCGTTTCGGATATAGAAGAAACCGGTCCTGACTTTATTTTTAAAACCGCCGACCTTTACGAAAAAAAGGAATCTGAAAAGTTTACTGTAAGCGATAAAAACATGGGGCGCGACGGCTTTATTTTAAAAGGTTATTCGAAGGATAAAATGTTTTTTTGTCAGGCCCTTGCTATAAATGAAAAGTTTTATAAAATCAGATTTGAATATAATAAAAAAGATTACGATACATATAGGGATATTTTAACTCATATAATTGATTCATTTGAGTTGACTTCTGCAGTAGCCTCTCATAATAATTCTTATGATGAGGGAAAACTCATTTCTTTTGCTTTTTCATTTTTATCGAATGTGTATTGGGAAAACAATTTTAATCTTCTTTTAAAAAATTCAAGCTCCAAATTAGCCGATTTTGTACATCCGGAATACGGAGTCAGACGTTTTTATAATCCCGGAACGACGGTCCGGCTTTTTTCGGCAGAGGAAAACTTCGGCTTTGATGAAAGCACCGATTTTTCTACAATCCCCTCAGCAAATAAGTTCGGAGGCTCAATACCCTTTTATGAAAAAATGCCCAAAGGAGGCTTTTGTGAAGAGTCAAATGATAAAGACGGTGTATATTGTGCCATCGTACAAGAGCTTCCTACAGCCGTTGATCCTGCAAGTTTTCAAAATGGAGATATAAAGGAATTAAAAATAGACTTACCCAAAGATTATAAGGCTATTTTAAAAATCGTTATTTTGGATGAAGGCTTTATCAAAAAGACCTTTTACTTTTTCGATATTGAAGATAAGTGGTTCTTGTTCTTTGTAGATGATTGTGACTGCTCGGCTTAGTTTGAACGAAAAATATTTTAGAATTTTGTTGACTTTTACGGTAAAAATTCTTATTTTAAGTCTGTAAGAGCCTAAACAATTCACACCGTATTGATAAGGCGGATTGCAATTATTTTTTGGAGGCCCAACATGAATGTTAGAGTTGAAGATTCTGCTAGAGATAAGATTAAAGCAAAAAATACAGACTCGGTTTATTGTGCACTTCAAATGTGCGCATCTTGAGGGGGCACTAGGTTAGAACCGACCGTGTATGTCGGCGTGCCCAACAATATTGATAATTTCGATAAATTTGAAGACAACGGAATTATCGTTTACGTTAAAAAGGGAACACCCTCTGTTAACGGAACCTTAACGATTACAGTCGGATCATTTTTATGGTTTGAAAAGTTAATGGTTGAAGGAATGATTTAAACAAAAAAACCGATAAGATAAAAATCTTATCGGTTTTTTTTATTGCTGGGTAAATTCTATTCTGCTTTGAGACCTTCCCAATTTTGAAAAGTAAGTTCCTATCGTAAAATAAAGAAGAAGAAACAAAAACAGCATTCCGATGCTTTTCCAGTCAATCGATAAATTAACTTGAGTAAATTCGTTTGCGCTTATGTAATAATATGTCGGGAAAAGCCGGGAGATATTTACAATAAAATCGGGAAGCAATTCCTGCTCCACAAAGACTCCGGAAATAAAAGCCAGGGAGAGAGGAAGAACTGAACCAACTATCCCCATAACCGAACCCTTCTTTAAAAAAGAATTAAACATAAAGGTGAGGCTCAAAATAACAGCCGTATAAATTAAAGCATTAAATATATAGAATAGAAGAGGAATGTTATCAAGTCTTGTTATATTTGTAATAACGGCAAAGCCTATTAAAATTGAAAGAATTGCAACTACTACAGTTAATTGAGCCAAAAAATTTTCACAAACAAAGCGCAAGGTAGAAAGGGGCGAGATATTATTCCTCATCTTTAAACGCTCATTATTAAGCTCGAACATTGCCCAGCCTACCGAATTAAGAATAACCGAAAAAACTATCCAACCCAAAAAGTTAAAAAAGATTTTAAACCAAATATTTACCGAAATGTTTTTTTGAAAATTAACCTTATTCACCTTTGTGTTTACTTTCAAAGCATCTTCTATTTTTTGAAAATCAAAATTTCCTTGAGCTTTTTTTACGCTTGCGGCAAAAGCCAAATACATGTTCACCTGAAGATCTATATAAAAGCCGGATTTTTTTCTGTCATCTTTAAAACTTATAAGAGCTTTTTTGCCCTTAGTCACATTTTCTTCCATGTTTTCATTTATTATAAGCCCTGCATGGATTCTTTGTAAGGAAATTCCTTTTTTCAGTTCCCGTAAAATCTCTTCATTAGTCTTGTCTTTTTCATCTATGATATAAACATCATGCTTTGACTGTAAATAAGAGATTAAATGTTTTGATAGCTCAGAACCGTCCCTATCAATTATGTTTATGGTTAAAGGAGTTTCTGCAAATTCGCTTACCTGAGAGTTTTGAGATTTTAGTGTCATAAAACTTATAAACAAAAAAATCACAACATAAATCATGGTACTCACTTTTCTTGTCCAAACCAATCTTAAAAAGTTTTTATAAACTGTCATATTGCACCTTCCTTGAATTAATAAATGAAAGCGATAAAAAAATGATAATACCTATTGTGTAGACGATAAAAAATTCGGATATTGCATTATATTCCCCCAAAATATTTATATTGTAAAGGTTAGTAGTAAAAATAGCTATAGGATTTAGCGTACCTAAAATCGGTATTGCATTTTCAAGAGACACTTTTACCTCCGGTCCCATCAATCCTGATAAGAAGGCTAAAAAAAGACTTGTAAAAACACAGACCATACTTTTCGATTGGACATCGCCTATGGACATAGAACCTATAAATAAACCTACAACTGCACCAAAAACATTTGCATAAACCAAAAGTAAAAGCGTAAGCCTAAAATCGGTAATAAAGGGTATCTTTAAAACAAAGAGCACAAAGGAAATGTATATGAGATTGGCCGTAAGATTAAAAATAATATAAAATACAATTCCTGCAAGATAAGAATAAAAGCGCTTAATAGGCGTTGTACAAATTCTTGCCCCAAGCTTTGAAATGTTTCCCTGTATTTTTACGGCAATATCCAGTGACCCGAACATTGTGTAAATCGAAACCATTGCCAAAAGAGAATAGAACAAGATAATCGTCAAACTCATCTTTTCATTTTTACTTTCAATATAATTTTTACCGTGCTCAAGAGAATTGATTGGAATATCTAAAGCTTTAATTTGTTTTATTTGATCTATAACCGTTTTTGTTATTGTCTGAGATAATCCGTCTTCGCTTAGCCTTAAAGATTGATCGGATTCAACAAAGGCCTTTATTTTTTTTGTACGGAGCATCTCGTTTGCATCGCTTTCGTCTATTATGGTTGCATTGAACATTCCTGTAAATTGAAGAGGCATATAAATAGGATTGTTCTTTTCAATGCCTATTTCTATTTTGCCCCTATCGTAATTATCCACGGCGGAAAATACTGCAAAAAAAAGTGAGGACAGAAGAATCGGGTATATAAGGGTCCAAAACATTCCGTCCAAAGAATGAAGCATATCTATGCTATAATATTTTATTTCGCGTAAAAAGAATTTCATCAGTCCCTTAACTCCTTTCCCGTAAGCTCCAAGAAAATGTCGTTTAAGCTGGGTAATTCCGAATATAACTTGGTGTAAGCCAAGTTCTTATTGTTTATAAATAAGATAAGTTCATTTAAGTTGTTAATCGAATTTTCAAAGCTGATTAAAAATTCGTTTCCGTTTTTTGTAACTTCCAAAACGTGAGGGATTTTTTTTAGTTCTTCTTGCAGATTGTCTTTGGTTTCAACAAATTCGACAACCATCTTTTCGCTCGTGCGGATCAGCTTGTGCAATTCTTCCAAAGTTCCGTTTGCAATATCGCGTCCTTCATCCATTATGATGATTCTATCGCAAAGCTCTTCCACTTCTTCAAGATAATGGGTAGTATACACAATGGTGCTGCCCTTTTTTGCAAGTTCCTTTATTCCTGAAAGAATGAAGTTGCGGCTTTGAGCATCGACTGCAACTGTCGGCTCATCCAAAAAGATCAGCTCAGGTTTATGGGCTATACCGCAGGCAATATTGAGCCGACGCAAAAGACCGCCGGAAAGTTTTTTTGCACGGAAGGAAGCGTAATTGTTTAAGCCTACAAAATCGATCGCTTCATCAATCAGCTTTTTTCTCTCCGCAGCATTGCTCACATAAAGGCCGCAAAAATAATCTATATTTTGTCTTACAGTAAAATTATAGAAAACCGAAACCTCTTGAGGAACAAGGCCTATCCTTTTTTTGATATGGAGGGCATTGGGCTTCATCTCTTCACCGAAAATATTGATTTCGCCCTTCCCGTGTTTTAAAAGAGAAAGCATACAGTTTATGGCTGTAGTTTTTCCGCATCCGTTCGGCCCCAAAAGACCGAGAATTTCACCTTCTTTAACTTCCATGTTAAAATGATCAAGTGCCGTTTTTTCGTTGTATCTTTTTACAAGATTTTTTACCGTTAAAATCATAATGTCCCCCTATAAAAACTTTCTATATCACTTATGGATAGATTATACCTTATTTTTAAAATTTTAAAAGTAAAAATTGTCATGTTTTTTAGGTTTTAAATATGACATTTGTCATAGGAGGTTACTTTAAAGAAGGGATAAAAAAGGGTAATAAGAGGTTCATCCGCTCATTACCCGTCGGTAATTACAAATTAATTAAAGCTCTTTCGCCATGCGGCAGGATTACCGGGGCCTACCCATTTATTGAGTTGGAATCCGTTTTGGAGGCTTAAAGTTATAAATTTCTTTGCCCTCCTTACAGCTTCATAGGGTTCAAGGCCAATACCTAAACCGGCTGCGATGGCAGCGGCTGTTGTACAGCCTGCTCCGTGAGTCCATTTTGTGTCGATAAGACCGCCTTCCACTTTTAGGAATTGTTCTCCGTCATAAAAAATGTCTACAGCCGACTGTTCACCTTCCAGCTTGGCTCCACCCTTAATAAAGACATAGGGAACGCCCATTCCGTGAATAATCTTACAGGCTTCTTTTATTTCTTCGATTGTAGAAGGAGTAGGCATTTTAGCAATCTGCCCCGCTTCAAAAAGATTCGGCGTTATAATCTTTGCTAAAGGCAAAAGTTTTTCGATGATGAGATTGTTAAGCTCAGGGTTTAAAGCAAGGTCTCCGCCCTTACAAACCATTACGGGGTCGAGAACATAGTTTTTTACATCATATTTTTTGAGGTACTCGGCAGAAAGTTCAACTGCGTAGTTTGTTGCAAGCATTCCCGTTTTTGCGGCGTTTACACCTATGCCCTTAAAAATAGTTTCAAGCTGAGCTCTTATTGTCTTCTCATCAAGGGGGAAAACCTCATGGCCCCATTCCTTGTCGGGATTCATTGTTGCAATTACCGTAACGGCAGCCATTCCGTATACACCGTATTCCTGAAAGGTTTTTAAGTCGGCCTCTAAACCGGCTCCTCCGGAAGCGTCAGATCCTGCAATTGTGGCAAGTTTTATCATAAATAAATCTCCTAATAGTTTATCATCTATAATGGCGGGATTATATCATTTTTTTTGAACTTTGTCTTGAGGTTAAAAAATTCAATTAACTTTCTTTAAATTCAAAAACCTTATCGCAGAGAGCAAAGGATTTTTTGCGGTGAGTTATAAAAAGAATAATTGAATGAGGGAATGCCTTACGCAAGGTTTCAATAGTCCGCCTTTCCCTTAGCTCATCAAGACCCGAAAGAGCTTCATCCAATATGATGATTTTAGGTTCTTCTTTAAGGGCAAAAAGTCTTAATAAAACAACCCTTTGCTTTTGGCCTAACGAAATATTTGCTCCTTCAGTTTCCAATTCTGTTTCAAGAGAAAGATTATCGCTTTCATCAAAAATAGAATCAAAGACTTCTTTTGTAATATTTGCATTTTCCGTAAGTTCAGCATTTTCTTTAACAGTACCTTGAAAAATTATCGACTTATCGTTTATGTAAAAAATATTTCCGTTAAGAGAATCAGGGTCTAAGCTTTTCACTTCCTTCCCTCCAATATACAGGCCGGCCGTTTCGGAATATAAAAGACCTGAAAGAATTTTTAAGGCTGTACTTTTACCCAATCCGGAGGGGGCGGAAATGCCGTAAAATCCCGAAGTAGAAATATCTATATCGGTTTTAATGTTGATGTCCTTACTTTCAAACGAATGTTTTATATCCTTTAATAAAAGTGAATTAAAATCGACAGCCTTATCATGCCCTGCCAAATCTGCGGCAAATTCCTTTTTTATCTCATCAACCAGTTTCTTTTTTTCGTTTGAATTTAAAATTGCCATACGCAAGTCGGCAAGGTTTTGTACGGGTTCGATAAAATGCCCGACATACATATAAAATGAAATTGTAGAACCCAATGTGATTTTACCGTATTTCATTAATATAAAACCGGCAACCAAATTTATAAGAGGCAAGGATGTGTATAAAAATCCGTTTATATCCCTATAAAGCCTCTGATAAAACTCTTCCGATTTTTCCACTGTCAGCATATCTCTTCTTACCTTCGTTAAGGAGGTTTTTATTTTCTTTTCGGCAGAAAAAATTTTTATATCCGAAAAACCCTTTAAGGCTTCGCCTAAGTGTAAAAGAAATTTTTCGGAAGTTAAAGAACTTTCTTTCGAATACTTTATAATGTTTTTTCTTACAAAGCAGCCTATAAGATAAATCAGCGGAATAAAAAGAGAGGTTAAAAGTAAAAGCTGCCAATTTAAATATAAAAGAACACCGGAAGCCAATACAAACATCATAATGTTGTTGACAAGCATTACGGGACTTATCCCATAAAGAGAGCCTAATTTATAAGGTTCATTTGCGATACGGTTTAAAAGTTTTTCGTTATTAAAGGTACCTGCCAAATTAGACTTTGCACTTAAAAACTCGTCAAAAAGAATTTCGGTCTCGGAGGCGGCAACAATATTTTTTGCCGTATTAAAATTATAGTTCCAAATAAAATTAAAAATTTTTTGAACAAAGATAACGATAAAACAAATTGTTATTGTTCTAAATACTTCGGGTGAAAACCCCTTGCTTAAACTATCTATTATTTGTCCTAAGAGCAAAGGAATCGCCGCAGAACATGCAAGCGGAATAATGGAAAGCAAAACAATTTTAGCATGTAATTTAAAATAACATTTTTTATACAACATGAACAGTTTCTCCTATAAAAACTCGCCGGATAAACAATGAGGCAGAATTTCTGCCAAGTTGTTTATCATAACTCCTTACTTATTATACAATATACATATGCGGTCAAGTCTTTTTTAAAGTATTCCCGGTCTCTTTACCGATTCTATTATGCCGCCGCCGATAATATAATCCCTGTCATAAAAAACTGCGGCCTGTCCTTCGGCGACGGCTTTTTCGGGCTCTAGAAATTCTACCTTAAATTTTCCTGTAGGTTTAAGATCTTCAGTTTTTAGCGGAATTAATTTTGCTTTTTTCTTTTGTTGGCGGTAGCGTGTTTTTACCTCGATATCTATTTCCTTATATATTATTTTTTTTGAGATTATATTTACATTTGAAGCGATGAGGCTTTCGGCAAAGAGTTCTTCGTCCTTACCTACAGTAACAGTGTTTGTTTGTGCATCTTTTTTTACGACATAGACGGGATAGCCCATCGCGATAGCAAGCCCGCGCCTTTGGCCTATCGTGTAATATTGAAGGCCCTTGTGCCTGCCTATTTCTTTTCCTTGCGTGTCTACAAATTTGCCTTCTTTAAAAGAATCTTTTGCAAGGGCATTTATTACCCTCGTGTAATCATCATCGGGAACAAAGCAGATGTCTTGGCTGTCGGGGCGGTGAGCATTTATAAGCCCCGCCTCTTCGGCCATACATCTCACTTTTTCTTTTGTAAAATCTCCCAACGGAAAAATAGAACGGGAAAGCTGCTTTTGATTAAGAAGAGCTAAAAAGTAGCTTTGATCTTTTTGGCTGTCTTTAGCCTGTTTTAGTAAAAATCTTTCCTCGCCTTCAATTTCGGTTTTTTCTATTTTTGCATAATGGCCTGTTGCAATCTTATCAAAGCCGTCCTTTAAGGCTTGCTCCAAAAAAAGGCCGAATTTAATTTTGCTGTTGCATATAAAGCAGGGATTCGGCGTTCTTCCTTCTTTGTACTCTTCAACAAAATAGTCGATGATTGCAGTTTTAAAAGTTTCACGCATATCGTACACCATGTGTTTTATACCGAGTTTTGCGGCAACTTTTTTTGCATCTTCAATATCATCGGTCTGCTCCTTATAAATGCCGGATAGTTTCGGCAGAAGCTTCATCGTAACTCCTGTAACCTCATAGCCCTGATCGATTAATAGTTTTGCTGCAACGGCGGAATCAACGCCTCCGCTTAAACCGGCAAGCACCTTCATCAAGCTTTAATCCCTCTTAAAATTTCTTCGGGGTTTAAAATCATGGCACATCCCGCCTCAGCTAATTCTCTTTCGAGGAGGATGCGGTTTTCTATCTGTTTTATACCGGTAATTTCAGGCGTTTTTGCAGAACCGATTATCCGTCTGTTTAATTCGGTACCGCAAAAAGAAACTGCATCTATTTTTATTTTTTCGATATAATCGTCAATAAAAATTTCATTTTTATACATCGGGTCTTTTATATTCTTAATAAGAAATTCTTTTGCAAAAATAGAAAAGAATTTAAGCAGATCTTTTTTTGCATTTTCAATCCAAAGTAAAAATGAAGCCTTTTTATTTTCATCATCAAAGATAAACGAGTACTTTGCATACCCTTCAGCGAATATAAAATGAGCAAGCACATTTCCAAGGTCATAGGCTATCGGTCCGTAAAATGCGAATTCAGGATCGATTATTTTTATCTTTGTTTCTTCATTTTCGATTTTTACAAAGATAGAACCGGAATGTAAATCCCCATGAATAAGCCCTTGCGGGTAATTATTGAATTTTTCTTTTAAGGCCGCAACTTTTGCAATGAGCTTTGAGTCTTCATAAAACTTTTTTTTAAGCCAATCGGCATTTTCGGGCAGGAAAATATTTCTTCCCCTCACACCCTTATAGGGATGAGTAAAGACTAAGTCTTGAGTAATCTTACAAAGATCGGGATTATAAAATTTAAAAGCTGCTTGACATTTTTTTTGATAGCCCAAACCTAAATCGGTAGAGGGTAGGGATGTGTCTACAATAAAACCTGCAATTAATTTTTCGAGTCCGTAAAATATTTTACCGGCCATCAGCTCCTTTCTTAAATTGGAATAAGAACCTATGTCCTCCATTATGATTGCGGCCATCACGGGATCGGCATAAATTACTTTCGGCGAAAAATCTGGAGCACATTCATTATACAGTTTTAAAACTCCGGCTTCCCGTGCGCTTCTATCCGGATTTAAATATCCGTCGGGGCGCACCCTCGTTTGAACATCGGCTTGTTTTAAAATAAGGGATTTTTTTGTGCCCTTTTCGAAAATTCGGTAGACGTAGTTTATATTGCCGTCTCCTATTTCTTCATAAACTAAATTTTCATTTGCATCGAAAAAATTGCTGTGCTCAAAGACATAATCGATGATATCATCGCCTTCCATTTTATAATGGGAACTAAACCGCATTCTGCCTCCATATTTTAGGAATACTTTTTTTAATAATGAAGACCTATACCGATAAAAATTTCGGAAACGGGCCCGCCGTCACGCTTTGCATAGCCTTTTCTATTTTTTATTTCTCTTAGATCATGCCCATAGCTTATACGCGCATAAATACTTCTCATTTTTATCGGATACATTATTATTTCTAAACCGCCCGAATACCAGCCGTATTTAGGATTATAATAAGTGTTTGATTCGGTATCATGTACCAAGGCCATATCTAAAAATGGAGATATATGTAACTCAAATCCGAAAAAGCGGGTCCATTCAATTCCGGTAATTTCTTCCCATTTAAAAACTCCGATTTTTACAGGTACGTCAAAGTTAAAACTAATAGCCGTATCTGTAGAAATCCGTTTATTTAAAATACCGCGCAAAATTTCTCCGCCCCTGTTTGACTTTTTAGTAAATAGGTTATAATGGAAATCAAGCCGGCCGTACAGTCCTACCCTATCCAAGAAAGAATAAAAGCCCTTTGTTTCGAGTTCAAAAGAAACATCTACATTTCCCTTTCTATATGTATTATAAGTATACGTATTGCTTAAATCTAAATTAAAACCCTGCCGGAAATTATTTATCCAGTTCACTCTTCCCATATCAAAACTATGGGCCCAATTAATATTTAATCCTTTTCTATTCTCATCGATAATTTTTGTGAACTTCCAATTACCGTTTATACCAAAAGAAGGAGTCCATGTGATTGTACCTAAGGTCTGATTTTTATATATGTCAAAAGACAAAGATGTATAAAAACCGTTTGTAAGATAATAATTTTTTTCTGACGGAGATGCATAAACATTTATACCCTGAGTTATACCTGCCGTTAAAGTAATCCAATCAACACCCGGTTTATATGAAGCATTTAGCCCAGTACCAAAGTTAAATCCGAAATTTTTATCCTGATCTATATTCATTCCTGCATTAGTGCTCCAAAGAAGCTTCACCGGATTAATATAAAAGGGCAGAGCAAAATTTGATCCTAGTGAAAAAGAAGATTTTCCATCATTGTTACGGTTATATATTAAGTCCATTGTAAGAGGCTCAAGAGAACCTAAAAAATTAAAATCTTTTAACTTAATTTTAAACTCAAGCCCTTTGTTCGAATCAAAGCTCGGATAAGGCAAGGCTATGATATTCCATGTATCTTTAACATATATTTTAAGCTTTACAGGAGTAATATTATTTTGAGACTCCAAAAAATCGAAAGTAATTTCATGGGACTCTATTGTCCTCATATTAGTGAATTCCGAATTCAGTTCTGCTATATATAAATCAAATTCTTCTTTAGAGGTAAACACTCGATTTGTATCCACAGGAACTTTAGCCGATAGGGGTTTCACCTTAGTAAAACCTTTTATGATGTATTCAACACTTTCAATCTTATAAGCCGTAACAGCAACCGGCTTACCGGCTTCGAGTTTTTCATCAGTGTTTTGAGTATAAAGATTAGTTACAAAAAGGCAGCATAGTGCAGCCGTTAAAAAAAATCGTTTGTGCATTTTATTCCACCATAATATTATTTAGGCAGTCTTATAGTACATATAAAACTGCCTTGATTTTAATTTTAGTTTGTTAATTTTAGTTTGGAATCATCTTCAATTATTTTTTGAGCATTTGATTCCATATAAGATCTGACTGCGCCTGCTATTTCCTTATCGTAAAGCGAAAAGATTCTTGCAGCGAGGAGGGCGGCATTTTTAGGCTCCAACACCAGGGCAGGAGAAATGCCTGATGGCATCCTAAGAGAAGAATAAATGTCTGCCCCTGCAAAGCTGTCGGAAGAAGGAGGACAGGCAATTGTCGCACCCTTTACAAAGCCGTCCACAAAACCTGAAAGAGCATTGCTTCTTCCGGCAATTGTAATATATAGTTTCGGCCTATCGAGAGCCTCATATTCTTTTAGCATAGAAACAACATGCTCTGCCGTTTTATGAGCCGAGCCGATTCTTATAGCATACTCTATTCCAAAAACCTTTAACTCTGAGGCTATTTTTTCTGCATGGCTCATATCCGAGGACGAGCCCATAAGTATTATTACGAGAGGTTTCACATCAGACCTGCCTTTTTTAAGTTTTTTGCTATGCGCTCTTCGGCCGGATATTCTCCCGGAACAAATTTCGATTTTGTCAACTTTTCGTAGGCCGTAATATAAAGCTGAATAGCCTCGTTCCAGACATCTTCATCAAGTTCCGGTATTTCGCCGTCGCCTCGGTAGCCCTTTGCGGCGTAGGCCATTCTTACAAATTCCTTATCGAAGTTTTCGGGCTCCTTACCTTCCTTTAGTCTTTGCTCATAAGTGTCGAGCTTCCAATAGCGTGAAGAATCCGGGGTATGAACCTCATCTATCAAAAGAATATTATTATCCTTATCTACACCGAATTCGTATTTTGTATCAACCAAAATTAAGCCTGCTTCTTTTGCACTTTTTTGGCCGCACTCAAAAAGGGCAAGAGCTGCCTTTTGCACAGAGTTCCACTGCTCTTTTGACAGATAGCCCTGCGAAACTACCTCATCGCAGGTAAGCCTTTCATCGTGACCCGTGGGACCGCCCTTTGTAGTGGGTGTAATAATCGGTTTAGGAAGAGCCTGATTTTTTGTCAAGCCTTCAGGAAAATCGTACCCGTAAATGTTTCTTTCGCCTAAGGAATACCTATACCATAGAGCCGTTGAAGTTACACCCGTAATGTATCCCCTCACTATTACCTCTATGGGAAGGGGCTTAACCTCCGTTACGAGAATGCAGTTAGGATCCGGACAAGAAATTATGTGATTTTTGATTATATCCTTGGTATTTTCAAACCACCAAAGAGAAAGCTGGTTTAAAACCTGCCCCTTATACGGAAGAGCTGTTAAAACCCTGTCAAAGGCAGAAATTCTATCGGTTGTTACAATCAAGCGCTTGCCTGCTTCAGGTGAATACCAGTCCCTGACCTTTCCGGTTTGTTTTGAAGGAAGAGGTAAATTAGATTCTCTAAAAGCTGCATTTCGTGAAATCATTTTAAACTCCTTAGGATAAATTTTTACCCGCCAAGTATATATGAAGATTTATAAATTTTCAAGTATCCGCACAATTTACAATTTTTCCGATAGAAGAAAATTATATTTTTACCTATAATGAGGCAGACTTCAATTAAATAAAAGAGGATATAGTTGTGAAAAAAATAGCGGTGGTAAGCGGAGGCTCAAGCGGTATAGGCCTTGAGATTACAAAGGCCTTGGTTCTAAAAAATTATTTTGTATACACCATGAGCCGCAGAGAATTTTTAAGCTTGCAGGAAGATAAAGTTAAGCATATTTCACTTGATATTACGGATGAAGAAAAACTGACAAGGGCCTTTGCCGATATTTGGGAAAAGGAAGGAAGGATTGATTTAGCCGTCTGTGCCTCAGGATTCGGCATTTCGGGAGCTGTGGAATTTACAAGTCTCGAAGATGCAAAAAGACAGATGGATGTAAATTTTTTCGGTGCTTTTTTATTTATAAGGGTTGCAGCCTCGTATATGAGACCTCAGTCTTTCGGAAAGATATTTGTGATCACCTCTATAGCAGGAGAAATTGCCATCCCCTTTCAGGCCTTTTATTCGGCATCGAAGGCTGCTTTAGGAAAACTCTTAGAAGCTTTTAGAGCGGAACTTCAACCCTTCGGTGTAGACTGTGCCTTGATAATGCCCGGAGACGTTGCTACCCCCTTCACGGCTGCGAGGGACAAATCAAATGCCGGAGACGATATTTATGATGGGAGAATCTCAAAAAGCGTTTCCAAAATGGAAAAGGACGAGCAAAAAGGAATGAACCCCGAAAGATTAGGAAAATTCGTTGTCTCCCTCGCCGAAAAGCGGAAAATCGGATTTTTTTATCCTTATGATTGGACTTACGCCTTCTTGCTGCTTTTGTATAGAATTTTACCCCGCAGATTAGGCCTTTTTATAGTAAAAAAGCTATATGCCTAATAAGGTGCTATCAAGGCCCGATGAGTGAATAACCTGTAAAGCAGCTTTTAGGTAAAGAAATCGTTTTAGGCCCTGATAGCACAATTATTTAAAATGTCATTACTTTTTCTTCAATAAGCACCTCCTCTCTTGCCTCGGCCCTATCGCCCGAATTTTTAAAGACGGGCTTAAATTCTACATGTTCTGCAACGACCTTTACCTTGCTGTAATTTTTCCCATCCGTACCAACCCACCTGTCCTGCTTAATTCTGCCGACAACACGGACTCCCCTGCCCTTAGCCCCGTTTTGTTCGCATAATTTTGCAAGACTTGCCCATGTTTCTACATCAAAATATGAAGTTTCCTGCACAAATTCATTATCTTTTTTGTAGTTTCGGTTTGAAGCAATAGCAAAGGTACATAAGGCAGTCCCATTTGCCGTAGTTTTTAAAACAGGTTCCCGAACCATGTTTCCTTCAATAATTAGCGAGTTTAATGATTTCATTTCATACCTCCAAAAATCAAAAAATAACTTTAATTTGAACACTTGTTCAATAATTTTACTAAAGCTTAAGGCGGCGCCGCTCCCTTGCTTTCAACTAATTATAGGCTTGTAAACGCAATTTTTAGTAAAATTTCAGAAAAAAAGTTTTATAAAATTCAACATAAAAAAAACTATTTTTTAAAAGTTTACCTCTTATTGACTGAATATGTAAAAATATGGTATTGTGTTTCACTATATTTATATTTTAAATTACTTTAAAAAGGATGGGTTTTATGAATTTTATGCCTTTATTACAAGGAGCAGCTCCGGGCGGTTTCGGCTCCTTCGGTTTTTTAATACCAATGCTCTTGGTTTTCGTTATTTTTTATTTTTTGCTTATACGCCCGCAAAAAAAAGAACAGCAAAAAACAGAAAGAATGATCTCTCAGCTTCAAAAGGGAGATAAGATAATCACTATCGGCGGTATTCATGGTGTTGTGAGTTCTACAAAAGAAAAGACCATTATCATAAAAGTTGATGATAACTGCAAAATCGAAATTAACCGTTCTGCAGTAGGAGCCGTTTTAAAAGATGAGCCTCCCAAGCCCGATTTCGGCGGGGAAGGAGAAAAGAAAAGATCTTTATTCGGAAAAAAATCAAATGACTCCGAAAGCAACGATAGCGCCTCACAAAACGAATCAAAATAAAACAATTTGCGGTTTTAAATTTTAAACTTAGAACCGCAAAGGGAGATAAATAATGAGCAAAAGATTTAGATTTATCGTTGTTCTTCTTGTCATTGCCTTGTGCTTTGTTTTCTTACACCCTACCCTTAAATGGTATTTTTGGACAAATCAAGAAGATAAGGCATTAGCCTTGGCATCAAGAGAAAAGATTAAAGATTATTCCGAAAACATGGCAAGAGCTGATGTGGACAAACTTATAGAAATGGCTGCTTCAAATTCAACAGAGCCTCTTTCGGAAAAATATGATCCTATCATTAAAGAAGCTAAGGCCCGTAGAAAGGCCTTAGGTATGGAAATTCCCTCTCAATGGACAGCTCAAGATGTGGCAGCAAGTTTTAAGCTTTCCTCAAAGGAAAAGTTCATTCCTGTAGCCCAGCCTATCTTAGAAACTGCGTATAGGGATTCGATTTTAGGTATAAAAAAATATCAAACAAATGCCGTAAAATTAGGACTTGACCTTTCAGGCGGTATGCTGGTTATTATCAAAGCCGACTTGGATGCAGCTATTTCTGCAGACGGAGCAAGCAGCGAGACCATAGCCGACTCAAAGAAGGCCGCCATGACTTTAGCCATGGACACCCTCAGAAGCCGAATAGACAAGTTCGGCCTTACAGACCCTGTAATTAGACGCCAAGGAGATGATCGAATCTATATTGAAATGCCGGGAGCGGCCGATGCAGATAAGATAAACTCCATTATCATGGGACGCGGTATTTTGGCTTTTCATATAGTGGATGATGAGGCAACACAGGCCTTTAGAGAGTACTACCGAAACAATCCGGGAAAAACCTTTGATGCAGAATACAATCTTTTAAACCCCGGAATTATACCTGCAGACTGCATGGTTCTGGGCGTATATCATAAAGATGCCTACGGCATAGACGAAAGAGACGACAGAGAGCCCTTCCTAGTTGTAAAAAAACAGGCAGGTCTTGAAGGAAAGCATCTTGTAAGCGTAGACACCTCAGCAGATCAAAGATCCAATAATCCTTTAGTAAACTTCTCACTTGATGCCGAAGGAGCAAAGATATTTGCAGAATTGACGGCAAACAATGTCGGAAAAAGACTCGCCATAGTTTCGGACAATAAGATAAAGTCTGCCCCCAACCTCAAAGAACCTATAACGGGAGGAGCAGGAAGTATAAGCGGAATGTCTGCAACAGAGGCAAATAACCTTAAAACGGTTTTAAGAACTGCATGGCTAAATGTTCCTCTCCAGCTTGAAACACAGCAGGTTGTAGGAGCCAGCTTAGGAGACGAAAAGATTAACGAAGGTATTATGGCCTTACAGTGGGGCTTAATAGCCGTTTTGATCTTCATGCTTGTATTCTATAAAGAAGCGGGTATCAACGCTTGTATTGCCCAAATTTTAAACCTTTATATAATGTTCAGTATTCTTTCAGCCTTTAACCTAACTCTTACCTTGCCCAGCATTGCCGGTATGATTTTGACCATAGGTATGGCTGTTGACGCTAACGTTGTTGTTTTTGAAAGAATAAAAGAAGAACTTAAACTCGGTAAAACAAGGGAAGCCGCTATAAATGCAGGATTTGAACATGCATTTTCTGCAATTATGGACTCCAACATTACAACATTCATTGCAGCCTTCTTCTTATCCATCCTAGGAACAGGACCGATAAAGGGCTTTGCATACAGCTTAGCTATAGGCGTTGTTTCTTCAGTATTTACCGCCTTGTTTGTTTCGCGCTTAATATTCGACTTCGGAACTCAAACTCTAAAATTAAATAAGATTCATATCAGCTGGAGGAAGTTAGAAAATGAAAAAAGTAATTAGTTTTTCAAAATTTTTTGTTCCGGGCGTAATTATCAGTATAGGGCTTATGACCTTTGGAATTATAGGCTATTTCACCAAAGGAATAAATTTTGGTATTGACTTTCAGGCCGGTTTTATTGAAAAGATCAAGATTGCACCTACGGCAGTAGAGCTTTCCTATGAAGGGCCTTTAACAGTTTCCTTTTCACAAGGTATATCCGACATTTCAATTACGACCACCTCTCTGGATGCAGAAAACAAATCTTACGTATTTAAGTTTGCCGATAATCCGACTCTTAAAGACTTTGCTGACGGTATTGCTTCTATCGAAGGTCTAAAGGTTAAAATAAATGCATCTGCAAACACACTGCTCAAAGACTTGTTTACGGATTCGGAATCCTCACCCCGTCTTTCTCAAGAAATTTTTAGACTCCATTATTTGGATAAAAATCTTAAACCAATAAGCACTGATGAGGTGCGCCACGCTCTTTCTTCCATTCCTTCGGTTTCAGTTCAGCAATTGGGAACACCTGAAGACAGGTATTTTCAGATAAGACTAGCAGATGACGGAAAATACGAAAATGCAAACAAAGAGCTGCGCTCAATTATAACCTCTGCTTTAAATGCTGCCTACGGCACTGAAAACATTGCAGTTATGGGAACAGACTTTGTAGGTTCGCGCTTTTCTTCTTCATTGGCCAAACAGGCAATTTTACTTGTGGGCGGTGCCTTGGTCTTAATCTTTGTTTATGCAATGTTCCGCTTCCAGTGGAATTTTTCTGTAGCTGCTATCTTAGCCCTGCTTCACGATACAATGGTAATGGTTATGTTCATCTCATGGACTCAGATGGAATTTAATTCGACGACCATAGCTGCAATCCTTACGATTATCGGTTACTCGATAAACGATACAATCGTTATCTTTGACCGTATCCGTGAAAAGATTCATCTTGAGCCAAGGCTTGAATGTAACGAAGTTTTGGATAAGGCTTTAACTGAAGTATTTACCAGAACAATTATTACAACAATGACGACAATGGTTGCAGTTGTAGCTCTTTATGTGTTTACAACCGATGCCATGAAGGACTTTGCCTTAGCCCTAATTGTAGGTCTTATAAGCGGTACCTATTCGTCAATTTATATTGCATCATATTTTATCGCTGCAACGTCAAAGGGTAAAAAAGCCGGAGAGATGATTACCAGAGGCAAAAAGGCCCCAGGCGAGCTTTCAGGAGCAGTTATCTAAACGGATAAATAATTCTTAATATTTATTAAAAGATTTTAAGCAAGCGGCCGATTTTAAAATCGGCCGCTTTTTTTATGACTTGCCGGCTATTTCTTTTAAGGCCTCGGCAGCTTGCTTGATTTCTTCAAAGGTATTAAACGAAGAAAAGCTGAATCGTACTATGCCCTGCTCTTCGGTGCCCAAAGCCTTGTGTACCAAGGGAGCACAGTGGGCTCCCGGGCGGCTTGCAATACCGTAATCCTCATCGAGGAGGCGGCTTATTTCGCCCGACGGGATGGAGCCTATGTTTAGGCCTACAACAGGCCCCGTTTTTTCGCTCCAAGGGGTTCCGTATATTTTGATATTGGGAATGTTTTTTATTTCTTCGATAAAGCTTAATTTTAAATCGGCCAATTTTTTTTGAATGGAATCAATGCCTGTTTTTAAAACATAGGAGGCGCCGGCATTTAAGCCCATAAAGGAGGGAACATTCATGGTTCCGGCTTCAAAGATGTCTGGCATTTCGGAAGGGTGAGCCTTATCAAAAGAATGAACCCCGCTTCCCCCCGAAAAGACGGGAGCAAAATCGAAGGCGCCGTTTACGACAATTCCGCCCGTCCCTTGAGGCCCGTAAAGCCCCTTATGCCCCGTAAAGCAAAAGATACTTTGCCCGTATTTTGAAACATCTATAGGAATAGTCCCCGCACTTTGAGAAGCATCCACAATCATGATTAGTCCGTGTTTTTTGCATATGGAATGAACCCGGTCCAAATCACAGATTGAGCCTATGACGTTTGAGCAGTGGTTTACTATAATCGCCTTGGTGTGCTCTTCGATTTCTTTTTCGATTAGATCATAACGCAAAAAGCCTTCTTCGATGGGAATAACCGAAAGGTGAGCCCCTTCTTTTTCAAGCTGATAAAGGGGGCGCAAAACCGAGTTATGCTCAAGGGCGGTGGTTATGATGTGGGTATCCTTTTCTTTGCCTAAAAATAAGCTTTTTATTACAAGGTTTAAGGCGGAAGTAGCATTTTGGCAGAAGGCAACATTTAAGGTTTTTTTTATGTTAAAAAGCCTTGCAAGGGTCTGCCTTGTTTTAAAAAGCTCCGTGAGGGCTGCATGGGCCGAAGAGTGAGCTCCTCTGCCCGGATTCCCGAACTTGTTTGAAGCAAGCCCGCGAAAAACTTCTTGAGCCACGCTTTCGGGCTTTTGAAGAGTGGTTGCACTATTGTCAAGATAGATCATATTTTTCCACAATCCTCTCACCTTTTTCTGTTTTTAATAGATAGGTTCCCGTGTAGGGAATCTCGGCCTCGGCTAGGAGGCGAGCGGCTTCTTTTATTCCGCCTTCATTTACCCTTAGAACAAGTCCGCAGCCCGCAGAAATCTCAGGCGGCAGCGGAATAAGCCTCGCCTCAGTCAGCCCCCCGTCCTCCGAGGCTCTTCCGCCTGAAGTTACGGCTTCAGCCGCTATCGCATGATGAGAAGACGAAAACGAAAAAATGCCGTAGGTTTTCAAAATCTTTTAACCTCGATATCTTCTTAAATTATAATTTGAAGCTTAGGGACGCACTACAAAATGGGTACGCATAATTTCGGTGATGCGGTACATATTTGTGTGAGAACCGACCTGAAGCTTTTCTTTAAGCCCGTAAAAGTCAAGACATAGTCCGCAAGAAAGAACCTCACAGCCTTGAGAAGCAAGAGCCTTTAGGTCGTTTACGGTTTTTTCGTTTTCTGTTGTAAGCCTTACTCCCGAATTATAACAGATAACGAACTTGGGAAGCACATCCTGTTCTGTGAGAGCATAGATAAAGCCTTCTAAAAGTTTTTTTCCGAAGCCTTCATCTCCCGATCCCATCTGATCCGAGTTTATAACAACGGCATATTCACCGCTTGAAGTTTGAGGCACCGCAACAGGATTTAAACTTACACCCTCCGCGGCCTTTAAAAGAACGGTAAACTCTTTTTCATTTGTCTTGTTTACTTCAACCCCTATACCGAGCTGAGCTGCCATCTTCGAAAGGTTTTGAGTTGCAACCTCATTATCCACCTTAACCAAAATATTTTCTTTCCCCGTATTTTCTCTTACAGCCTTTTTTGCCATAATAACGGGAATAGGACAAGCCTGTCCCATAGCATTTACTTCTATCATAATGACCTCACAATATATTAAATTTTTAGATATATTATCATAAATGATTATAATTAGTCAATGAATGAGGGTTAGGGAAAAGTTGAATTAGAAACTTATATTTTACTTTCATAATAGCGGGATAATTTTGAAATGATGATATCCTCAAAATTTCTTCTACCGTCAATAATTGTATGTATTATTGCAGCATCACTTAAAATTTCATATACAATTCTATAATATCCTTGAATAAGTTCCCTGTATTGCAAAATACCCTGTTTTTCAAGTTCAGGAATACTATTTATATTATTGCTCTGACGGCATTTTTTTACGCATACACATAAGTCTTTATTTCTTCCAGCTGGGGAGCAAGTTCCAATTTGGCATTCCGAATATCTATATCATTCTGCAATGACATAAAATATCCGTCGGACATTCCGAAAAATTTTGCAAGACGCAAAGATGTATCTACGGTAATTCTCCTGCGGTTATGGAGAATATCCTGAATTCGGGAAGTTGGAACATTTATTTCTTTTGCAACTTTATAGGCAGAAAGACCAAGAGGAATGAAAAATTCTTCATTAAGGATTTCTCCCATTGTAGGTGTTTCAATATAATCAGACATAGTTTGCTCCTAGTGGTAATCCACAATTTCTACATCATAATAATGCCCGTCTTTTTCGGTAAAACAGACACGCCATTGGTTATTTATACGGATTGAATGCTGACCTTTTCTGTTTCCAACAAGAAGTTCCAGATGATTGCTAGGCGGCATTCGTAAATCTTCCAGACATTTTGCGTTATCCAACATCATCAGTTTACGCAAGGCAACTTTCTGTATTGTAGTAGGAAGCCGTCTAGAAAACTTTTGATTGTAGATAAGTTCCGTATCTTTATCCGCAAAACTCTTTATCATAGTCATATTATATACGTTTTGCGTGTATATGTCAAGCAGATAATAGTTTAGTAAGCAGTGAAAAGCTGCATACTACCGCTGCCTGTCGCTATAACATTATTTCTTTTTTTATTGTAAGCGCATATATCGCTTCAATTTCATCATTATGAATTTTTCTACTTAAATAGCACAAAAAATTATAGTTAATATTTTCATTTATTTTAACTATTTTAAGTTCATCAATGACAGCAAGAAAATATTTATTTATATTATCATAATCATCTGAATTTAAGCCTGCCAAAATATATATGTTTTTAGATTCAATTTTTTTATCTAATAAATAAAAAGCAAAATTTACGCATTCATACCATTTATTTTGAAGCTTAGCAGCGGAATAATTTTCTTTGGCAATATTTTCTATTTCTCTCAATTCCAGTTTTAATACCTTCCTTTCATACTAAGACTATGGTTTGTGAGCATAACATTCGCTTAACCTACAAACGGATTTGTCCTAGTTGTCAGCGTTGAAGCGAGTGTTAGGTTATTTCTTCAATCAAGTCAAAATATTTTGTTGGCGTAAAAATTAATGGCTTATCAATTTTTATATCTTCAAAATCTTTGTCTCCGGTAATCAAAATATCGGAATCAGATAAAATTGCAGATACAAGAATCGGTAAATCTTTTATGTCCCGAATTTTTGGATATTGATCTTCATCAATTTTCTCAGGACTTTTAAATTCTTCAAAACTAATTCCATCAAAAAAAATATCCAACAGTTCTTTTTTCAACGGAAATTTCTTTTCAAAAACCTCTTCGCATTCTTCCCTTGTATATGAATAAATTATCACCGTATGCTTTGCAAGCAAATGGGAAAAGACTCTAGCCGTTTTAACATTAGGAAAAAGTATCGCAGAAATAACGATATTTGTATCTACAAAAACTCTCAACGTGCTTTCCGTAATTCCTTGATATAAGTAATGACATCATCTTCTGTTTGAAAGCCTGCTTTTTCTGCTTCTCCTTGCATTTGAGCTTGAATATTTGATAAACTTATTTGAGACGCATTCATAATATAAACCTTTCCTCTATTCTCCTTAAAAAAAACTTTATCACCGGTTTTTAATCCAAGCAGATTTCTTATCGTAAGAGGAATTGTAATCTGACCTTTTGAAGTTACTTTTGCAAGTTCCATAAAGCACCTCCTTACTTTCCTTACTTATACTATAACAAAATTAGGTACTTGCTGTCAATAACTTTTATTAAATATTTCTACACGTCTCCTATAAATTTATTTTTAGATCAAAAAAAATATTATAGGCCGGTTCCGCACAAACTTCATTATAATTACGTAAATCCGAAACTGGTTTTATAGCAATCATACTAACCTCCAATATTCGTAATATTTTACGAGATAAGTATCTTAAAATACCTATCAAATGTCAACGTTGAAGCGGGTGTTAGGATATCTTATGTTCTTAATAAAACTTCTTCTTTTACTTTTGAATTAGTTAATTTAGGATATATTTTTATTTCTAGTCCCATTCCAATACTATCAATATAATCAATAAGTGTTGATAGCTTTATATCCTTTCTTTTTTCTAATCTTGAAACAGATGATTGACTAAAATTTGCAATCTCGCTTTGAGTCAGTTCCTGTAATTCTCTAATCCTAGCTAATTTGATCGAAAAATTTTCTCTTTCTGCTTTTAATTTTGCTTTCCTTACTTCTTCCTCACTCATATATCTTTCCATCATTTCAAACGCATCTTTCATATTAACCTCCTAAATATATCCATATTTTTCAGCAATTTCTTCCGATCGTTTTATTAAATCTTTATAAAACTTCTTTTCATTTACACCTTTTTTATCCCCGCCTATAAGCAAAATTGCTTTTCTTTCCTTATCAAAGAAAAAAGAAACTCTTAAAACTGTTTCAGAAGTTCGGCCTCTTAATTCTTTTAAATTTTTTATCTTCTTTGAACCATGGATAATATCCGCATATGGACGGCTTAATTCAGGACCATTTAATCTCAAAAGCTCCGTCAAATAGTACAACTCTGACATACTATCCTTATCCAAAGATTTATACCATTCTTCGTATTCTTCCGTTACATTAACTTTCCACATAATTATATTATATGCATTATAGTGCATATTTGTCAATAGATAAATAAAAATATTTAATATATTAAATAATTGCTATTGTCTATCATACTAATAATTATAAACCTACATTGTTTTAAAACACAAACAGCCTTGACCGGTTTGTCGGATTTGAAAATTGTGTTATGCGGTTTTTATTTTTTTAATTTAGGTTTCAATTCTTCTCTTACTCTCCTTTCTGTATCTGCACAATATGCTTTTATTTCAATACTATTAAGATAGTTATCAAAGACCCGATCACCATTTTTTTCGAAGTATTCTTTTACCGGACAAAACAATTTAATAACATTAGTCTGGTTAAAGAAACAAATTTGAAATGAGACCTCCATAAATGAGCTGCTGCCTGCAATCGAAATTCCCCCGCATTCTTTTTGAAATACAGGACATTCTCTTACTTTAAGGTTGGCTTTTCTTAATTCCTCGATATGATCTTCATCGGAGGCTCCGGCAATAAAAAAAGTAGCTGCTTTTTGGGTATTATCTTTGAAATCCATATCGATTAAAACTTGAACTGCATCCAGAATAAAATCATATCCATATTTCCATGTTGCCATATAATCAACTTCAACCCATGTTGAATCTTTTTTGATTTCTTTCTGAATAACGATAAAATAATTCATTATGTTTTTCGCATAATCTAAAGAACAATTCATACTTTTCTGTTTTGAGTAAATAATATAATAAATGCATGATAGGATGGGTAACAGTATCCATTACCATATACCGCCATAGTTCAAAAGAAAAACCTATCGGTAAATCTTTTCTTTTTAAATCAGCATCTGAATACAACAGCACAGCCTTTTTGTATTCATTTAGTTCAACGATTATGTCATGTTGCAACTCGGCAATATGTCTATTTTTATTTTTGACATAATTTTCTTTATTGAATATATCAATATTACTGACCTCTTGAAAATCTTGATTATGTGCAATGGCATTTAGCTTATTCTTTGAAAATGCAATCCATTCAAGCAAATGAGCTATGACATCTTTATGATTCCAATCGTTGTAATTGCTGGCTCTATTTTCAGCTTTGTAGATACTTATAAAATGAGTAATATCTATTTCTATGTTATTGATTTCAGCAATTATCTCTTTAACTGTCACTTTTATTTTTTTCCGCATTCATAATTTTTATCAGCTGCTCTTTAAATTCAGGAATAATATTTTTTGCGACATCCCACACAATTTCATAATCAACGGAAAAATAACCATGAATAAGTTTATCTCTCATACCGGCAATACTTCTCCATGGAACTTCTTTATATTTAATGATTACATCATTTGAAATATTTTTAACGGCTTCTCCAATAATTTCAATACTTCGTGCAAATGCCCGTTGAGTTTTTTCATCTTTTAGAAACACTTCCTTTGTCATATTATCTGTTTCATATTCTAAAAAAAGAATTTCATCAAAAATATGTTTAAATAAATCTTCATTCGATCGATACATATTCAACCTCATTGAGTATTCTATTGCCGATATATGGGCTTAAACTCTCTATGGTTAATAAATCTATTTCGGTATTCAGATTATCTTCCAAGTAATAAACTAAATTTATAAAATTATTATAATTTTTTTTACCGGCATAAAATTCTACCAATATATCAATATCGCTATTTTTATTCTGCTGATTACGTACATAAGAACCAAAAAGACCTATTTTTTTTACACCATAGGATTGGAGAATATTTTTATTGTCTTCTAGGAAATCAAAAATTTCTTTTTTCTCTTTAGGTTTCATATCTAATATTATACCTTGTTTTGAATATTAAAACTAGATTTATACCTTAAAAAACTACTCCCCAAGCAGCTAATCTGCTTTTAAGTATAATTAAAGTCTTCCCCTACCTCTTCTTCTTTGTCAGTGCACCCTTAAAGGCTATTTCCAAGACTTCTTCGACATGACTTACGGGGTGGAAGCTTATGCCCTTTTTAATGTGGCCGGGGATTTCGTCCAAGTCCCTTGTGTTAGCCTGCGGAATGATGACATCCTTTATTCCGTTGCGGCGGGCGGCTATGGTTTTTTCTTTTAGGCCGCCTATGGCAAGGACTTGGCCGGTGAGTGAAAGCTCTCCCGTCATTGCAAGTTTCGGCTTGATTGTTTTACCCGAAAAAAGAGATAAAAGAGCCGTGGCCATGGTGATACCTGCGGAAGGTCCGTCCTTGGGAGTCGCCCCTTCGGGTAGGTGAAGGTGAATTATATTTTTGTCGAACCAGTCGGCATTTTTTATCTTATGTTTTACGGCAAACATTCTTGTCCAAGAAAGAGCTATACCGGCAGATTCTTTCATAACGTTTCCGGCCTGGCCCGTAAGTTTAAAGCCTCCCTTTCCGGCCATCGATGCCGTTTCTATCAAAAGAGTATCTCCTCCCATCGAAGTCCAAGCAAGACCAATCGAGGTACCGGGAACATCGGCCTTTTTGATATCGTCATCGCGAAATATAACCTTGCCGAGCATCTTTTCAATATCGGCTTTTGTTACTGTCAGCTTTTCGTCTTCCTTTCTTTTACCGTTTACAATTTCGGTTGCGACCTTGCGGTGAATCTTATCAAGCTTCTTTTCAAAGTTGCGCACTCCGGCTTCCCTCGCATAAGAGTTGGCAATATAAAGGAGCATCTCCTGACTGTAGACCGCCTGATTTTTTTTGAGGCCGTGCTTTTCAAGACTCTTCGGAATAAGGTGTTTTTTTGCTATCTGTACCTTTTCGGCATCGATGTAGCCCGAAAGCTTTATTACCTCGGCCCTGTCCAAAAGAGGACGTGGAATGGAATCGAGGGTGTTAGCCGTGAGGATAAAAACTATGTTGGAAAGGTCAAAGGGCAAATCCAAATAGTGATCTCTAAAGTTTATATTTTGCTCGGGATCTAAAACTTCAAGGAGGGCACTTGAGGGGTCGCCCTGATAGCTTTGCCCCATCTTATCGACCTCGTCAATCATAAAGACCGGAGAATTGGTTTTTACTATCTTTAAGCCCTGGAGGATTTTACCCGGCATGGCGCCGATGTAGGTTCTTCGGTGGCCCTTTATTTCGGCCTCATCCCTCATGCCTCCGACCGAAAACCTGAAGAAGGGCTTAGACATAGCACGGGCGATAGACATTCCGACACTCGTTTTACCTACACCGGGCGGGCCGAGTAAAAGGATGATAGAACCCTTGGTATCTTTTTTTAGCTTACGCACTGAAAGGTATTCTATTATTCGGGTCTTTACGTCTTCAAGCCCGTAGTGATCCTTGTTTAAAATCTTTTGAGCCTTTGCAATATCATACTCCTCCGGCTCAGAATTCTTCCACGGAAGGGAAAGAATTGTTTCCAAGTAATTGCGGGTAACTATGTATTCGGAGGAATAGGGATCGAGCATCTTAAACTTTTCGAACTCGGAATCCACCACCTCTTTTACCTCGCCCGTAAACTGAAATTCTTCTATCCTCTTTGCAAAATTTTCTTCTTCATTGGTCTTAGGATCCGATGTAAGCCCAAGTTCCTCTTTGATTGACTTTAGCTCTTCCCTTAAAAAATAATCGCGCTGGTTTTTCTCGACCCGCATGTTAAGGTCTTCCTGAATCTTGCGCTGAACCTGTAAAAGTTCTTGTTCTTTTTTAATGTGAACAAAGACCTCTTCCATCCTCTTTTTTACGTTTAGGGTTTCAAGAATTTTTTGCTGGTCTTCTTTTTGAATGTTTAAGATACTTGCGATAAAGTCGGCTATTTTTCCGGGATGGTCAATGTTAATCATATTGAGCCGCATCTCTTCAGAGAACAAGGGATTGTTTTCTGAAAGCTGCTTCATCTCGCTTATGAGGGCTCGGGTAAGAGCTTCCACCTCGTGGCTTTTTTCTTCTTCATCATCAAGGTATTGAACGGCTACGACTATCGGATTTGTATCGTTGACCGTTTTGCGTATCTTAAAGCGTTTTTGCGTTGCGATAAAAACATTGAGTCCGCCGTCGGGCAGATTTATCTTGCGCACAATTTTGGCGGCACAGCCCACCTTGTACAAGTCCTTGGCTTGAGGATTTTCTATATTGTTTTTAAGAAGGGTAAGCCCTATAAAGCCGTCGCCCGCATAAGCATCTTCAATCGATCTTATGTCTTCGGGTGCATTAATTAAAAGCGGCGTAAAAATGCCGGGAAAAATGGGCCTGCCGCTCAAGGGAATAATATTCAGCTTTTGCGGCAGCAAACTTTCAATCGGAACAATTTCTTTTTTATCACTCATTCTCTAAATATCTCAATATTTGAAAAAAAAGTCAATCGGAAAAGGAGTTATTCCGTTATCTCATCCAAGCTCACCCTAAACTCTTCCAAAAGCTTTTCTCTGATTGCTTCATCGTCAATTCGGTTAAAGACAGGTTTAAAAGCGGCTTCGATTATGAGTTTTTTGGCGCTCAGCTCGTCAAAGCCCCGGGTCATAAGGTAGTAAAGCTTTGCCTTGTTTACGGCCTCAAAGCTCGCAGCGTGCTCGCCGATAACATCATCCTCATCGCAAAAGATGGTCGGGATTGTAGAGCCGACGGTAGTCTTATCCAGCATAATCGTGTTGTCCGAAAAGCGGGCAATGGACTTTGAGCAGCCCCTGTTTAAAAAGATATTGCCCCGGAACATCTTGTGAGCCTTGTTTTTTAAGGCTCCTTTTGCGGTAATTGCGCCGAGGGAGTTTTTTCCGTTGACGATAAAATTTTGCTCCAAGTCGATGCGCCTTGTCTTATCTGCAAAGTAAAGGGGGTATATTTGAACCTCGGCCCACTCCTCCGGCATATAGGTAGAAGTTGACGCTCCGTTTATCTTTGCTCCAAGCTGAATATCGTAAAGAGTAACTTTAGCCTTCTCCATCGCATAAAGCTTTACGGTTTCAAAGTTGATGCCGCAATGGCTCAAATTTTGCACCTTTATAAATTCCGTTTGAGAGTTTTTTCCGGCAACTATGCTTAATAAGCCGTTTCTAAAAATATCGGCCTTTGAGCAGTCGTAGGCCTTCACATCATGGTAAAAAAAGATTTTGGCCCTTGCTCCTTCTTCAACTACAATGAGATTTTGATCATAAAGAACATTGTTAGCCTGATCCATTGTAAAATTGATTAGAATATTGGCAACATACTCCTTATCTTCCGATTTTTTTACCCTTACATAAATACCCGAATTCCTTTTATCCTTTACCTCTTGAACATAATTATCCCCGAGGCCGCAATTTTTTTCGCGCCTTGTTTTTGTAAAGTCAAAGAAGTTTTCTATATCTTCCGATGGGGCGGTTTTTAAAAATTGCTCAATCGGCATTTGCTCTATACTTTTATCTCCGGCCCGGCAGTTTAAGTTGCAAAAAGGCTTTGTAGGAACATCCGCTTTTGTATAGTCAAGCCGTTTAAAATAAGTTCTGTCACTCATATCTATCCTATTGTTCCTTCTAATTCGATTGTAATAAGGTTATTCAATTCAACGGCATATTCCAGAGGGAGCTCCTTCGAGATGGGTTCGACAAAGCCCTTGATGATTAGGGATTTTGCGGCGGCCTCATCCAAGCCTCTTTGCATAAGGTAGAATACCATCGATTCGCTTATCCTTCCTATTTTTGCCTCATGGCCTATGTCCACATCATCGGTATGAGCTTCGATAATCGGAATCGTGTCGGAGCGGGATTTATCGTCGAGCATTAGGGATTCGCATTCAGCTAAAGCCTTAGCCCCCGCTGCATTTGCTCCTATATACAAAAGTCCGCGGTAGTTTGCCTCTCCTCCGTTTTTTGCGATGGAGCGGGAGCGCATTTCCGAAACGGTGTTTTTTCCGATATGGACGGTCTTTGTTCCCGTATCGAGGCACTGTCCTTCCGAAGCAAAGGTAACCCCTGTAAACTCCGAGCGGGAGCGGTCTCCCTTTAGGATGCTCATCGGGTAGAGCATCGTAACCCTTGAACCGAAGGAACCTGAAACCCATTCAATAGCTCCGTCTTCTTCGACTATGGCCCTCTTGGTGTTTAGGTTGTATAGGTTTCTCGACCAGTTTTCGATGGTAGAATAACGCAAGGTTGCTTTTTTGCCTACATAAAGCTCGACGGCTCCTGCATGGAGGGCATTTTTATAGTACTTTGGAGCGCTGCATCCTTCTATAAAGTGGAGGTAGGCTCCTTCTTCTACAACTATGAGGGTGTGCTCAAACTGACCCGACTGTTGGGCATTCAATCTAAAATAGGATTGAAGCGGAAGCTCGACCCTTACCCCCTTGGGAACATAGACAAAGGAACCTCCCGACCAAACAGCTCCGTGGAGGGCTGCAAACTTATGGTCATTCGGCTTTATAAGCTGCATAAAATGTTTTTTTACTATATCTTCGTACTTGTGTACGGCGGTTTCCATATCCAAGTAGACCACGCCCTGCTTTTCCAAGTCTTCTTTTAGGCTGTGATAAACAACCTCCGAGTCATACTGGGCACCAACTCCTGCGAGGGAGTTGCGTTCTGCCTCAGGTATACCCAGCCTGTCAAAGGTCTTCTTGATTTCCTCGGGAACATCATCCCATGTTTCAGCCAAGGGCTTTGTATCGGAAACAATGTAGTGGATAATCTCCTGAATATCCAAGTCGGAAATATCCGCTCCCCAGTCCGGCATGGGTCGGGCATTAAAATATGCGAGGGATTTAAGGCGCAAGTCCAGCATCCAATCGGGCTCTTTTTTGCGTTCGGAGATTTTTTTTACGACTTCTTCGTTTAAGCCGAGCCCTGTCGAGTATTTATAATCGATGCTGTCCTTTATGTCATAGATTCCGCGTTCTATGTCCGAAACAAAGGTACGCTTTCTTTCTTGAAAGAGAGTTGTCTCCTCTGTTTCTTTATCTGTGTTTTGGTTTACAGGCTTACTCATAGGCTTTCTTTTATGTTTTCGTAACCGTTCTTTTCGATATATTCTACCAGTTCAAGACGGCCTGTTTTTACAATGCTGCCGTCAACAAGGATGTGAACAAAGTCAGGTCTTATATAATCTAAAACTTTATTATGATGGGTAATAATCAAAATTCCCATATCGGGGGTGCGTATTTTGGAAACGCCTTCAAAGACTATCTTTGTAGCGTCTATATCCAGCCCCGAATCCGTCTCATCAAGGATTGCGAGTTTCGGGTTTAAAATAGCAAGCTGTAATATTTCGTTTTTCTTTTTTTCTCCGCCCGAAAAACCGACATTTAAGCTTCGGTTTGCATAGGCAGGATTAATCTTAAGCTGCTTCATCGTGTCCGATAAAAGCTTGTGAAATTTTATCATGGGTATTTTTTCGCCCGTTACAGCCTCTTTTGAGGCACGCAAAAACTCTTCAATCTTTAAGCCCGGCACCTCTTCAGGGATCTGAAAAGAAAGAAAAATACCTTTACGGGCTCTTTCATAGACGGGAACTTCGTTTATAAGCTCATCTTCAAAATAAATCTCGCCCTTATCGATAGTATATCGCGGATTTCCCACTATGGCCGCCGCCAAGGTAGACTTCCCTGCTCCGTTGGGGCCCATGACTACATGAACCTCACCCTTGTTTATACTCAAATTAAGGTTTTTAAGAATCTGCTTCTCATCAACCGACATTTGAAGTCCTTGTATATCTAATAGTTTCATCAAAACTCCTATAATCGTCCATATAATATACCAATTTGAGGGGTAATATTCAATAAGAAATAGAATAAAATTAATAGAAGCTTCTTATCGTATGGACAAATTTATTTAAAACTGCTAAAATATCACATCATAAAAATGTGAGGAGTTTTTTATGGCAAACGAAAAAAAGATTGGGCTTTTGCCCAAACTCGGTATCGGTATTGCGGCCGGTATTTTGCTCGGACTCTTTGTCCCCGCATCTGTTATGGCCGTCATCAACACAATTAAGGCAATCTTAGGTTCGGTTATCTTCTTTATCGTACCTCTGGTTATCTTCGGCTTCATTGCTCCTGCAATCTGCGGCTTAAAGCACAATGCAGGAAAAATGCTTGGAACCTTTTTAGGTTTATCTTATATGTCTGCTGTAGGTGCATCAATATTCTCTGCTATTGTGGGATATATTTTGATTCCATTTTTGCACGTACCCAGTTCTATGAGTTCATTGGCTGACATTCCGAAAACAGCCTTCGTTTTATCTATTCCCCCTCTGATGCCTGTTATGACAGCTTTAATTATGGCAATTCTTGTCGGCATTTCCGTATTATGGACAAAGGCCGAAACCGTCGAAAAGGTTTTAGTAGAATTCCAAAAAATGATTTTGGAAATTGTAAACCGCATAGTTGTACCTATTCTGCCTTTCTTCATAGCAACTACCTTTGCAGAACTCGCATACAGCGGAAGCTTAACAAAGCAGCTTCCGGTATTTTTAAAGGTTATCATAATCGTTTTAATAGGGCACTTTATCTGGCTTACCCTCCTTTACCTTATCGGAGGAGCTGTTTCAAAGAAGAACCCCTTAGACGTTATCAAACACTACGGTCCAGCTTATACTACAGCTGTAGGAACTATGTCAAGTGCGGCAACCCTTCCTGTAGCCTTGCGCTGTGCCCATAAGTCCGATGCTCTTCCTTCAGAAGTTGCAGACTTTGCAATTCCGCTCGGTGCTACAACACATCTTTGCGGTTCGGTTTTAACCGAAACCTTCTTCTGTATGACTATAGCTCAAATGCTTTACGGCTCTCTTCCTTCTTTCGGAACAATGATTTTATTCTCATTCTTATTCGGTGTATTTGCAGTAGGAGCTCCCGGCGTACCCGGAGGAACGGTTATGGCCTCATTGGGACTTGTTTTAAGCGTTTTAGGTTTTGACAGCACAGGAACGGGCTTACTCATAGCTATCTTTGCTCTTCAGGACAGTTTCGGTACTGCATGTAACGTAACAGGCGACGGAGCCTTGGCCTTGATTCTCAGAGGTATTTTCTATAAACCTGACGGAACCCTAAAAAAACAAGCCTAAATTAAACCTGTTCGGCAACATAGTTATCGAACAAGCCGATTATCGGCTGATTTTTAGCTTAGAAACCCTCTTCGGTTTTAAAATCGGAGAGGGTTTTAATTTACGGCAAAACAAATTACTGTCATACCGCCATATTCGCCGATAATATGTTTACCTTATAGGACTTCTATTTCTTTTTTGCTTAGGCCCGATATTGTGCAAATATCACTAATCTGGTAATTCATATCTTTCATCAGTTTTGCTGTTTCGATAGCTTTTTGGTAAGAACCGTCAGAAAAGCCTTGTTCAATTCCTTCGGCAAAGGCTATTTCTCGCTCTTCTGCACTGTACAGCTATATCTGTTTCATAATCATATTCTGCCGGTAACATATTGATTACCAAACATCTTTACAGCGCTTCTACTTCTAATTCGGAGAGCCCTGTAACTTGTGTAATTTTCTGAATTGAATCTCCAAACTGTTTTAATAACCTTGCCGTTTCGATAGCTTTTTGGTAAGAGCCCTGTTCAAGACCTTGTGTAATACCTTGTTTGATTCCAATCATCAGACTTTCTTGTCTTTGTACTGCAATATCCGTATCATAATCATATTCTGCTATCAACATATTTATTACCTCCCGTGATTTTCTCGTCAAGTATTCTTTTAAGATTCCTTTTTCTATACATATCTTTACTGCATTGGTAAAGCCGTTTTCATGGTCAAGCTGCGTTTGCTTTCTTACCTCTTCTACAAATAGGCTGTATTCTTCAAGCGGTTTGCATGCTGTTAGAACTTTGTTTGCCTTATCGGTATTGATGTTTAAAACCTGCACTGTCAACTCCAAAGGTATCTGTTCAGGTCTCGTAATAAAGGCATCGGAGAGTTTTAGCGTTGCAGTTTCAGGATAATCGTCTGTGCCGTTATAAAATACATAAAACTCCGGTGTCGGTATTTTTGACAACTTTTTTAAATACCTGTCGGTCGGTGCTTGAAGTTTTTCATACAGTCTTGCTGTATATTGTAAAAAGCGTAAGGGCATATTTTCATTGATTATGGATTGGTGCTCAGCCAATACGATGATTTTACCGTATACAAGGCAGGATACATCATTGATTATGTTCATGTACATAACATTATCAAGCCTTATGTTTTCTACAGGACAAGATAATTGTAAATTTGTACCGTGCAAGGCATTATAAAGCGATAAAAAGTTTTCTTTAGCCTTTTCATCTTCTGCGAAAAGATCAACGAATACCGAATCTTTATATTTTCTGTTTGCCGTACTCATAACTCTGCCCTCTAGTTTATATTCCGCCATGGACGGCGGTGGTTTCATACATTATAGCATAGATTAACTGATTTTAAAAGGGTATAAATTTTTATTGCAAAATTGATTTCCTTGGCCTTAGGACAGGGCAAACGCATCATGAGGGTAAATAAAATAGCAAAAAAATAGGCTGTGAATACCCCTCTTGCAGCCGCATAGCGGCGAAAGGCGGGTTGAACAGCCTATTTTTTTGCGAAGATAAAACTATGATGCGTTTGCCCTGAGCCTTATACTCCCTCTCTTGACCTTGATACACGGATAATCTATACTTAACACCTATGGAAAGACTAATATTTACCTTTAATATTGCACAGCTTGTCCTATTCGGCGTAGGCTTAATTTGTTTTGTAGTATTGTTTTTTGTTCCGGCCGGATACGGTAAGATGATAAATAAAAAATGGGGCTTTTCTTTTAACAATAAGCTCGGCTGGTTTTTAATGGAAGTTCCTACTCTTATAACAATGATAGTGCTCATGTCCGTCTGGGCTAAACCTGAAAATTTTGTGAGAATTATAATAGGTCTTTTTTTTGTACTGCACTATGCTCAACGAGTTTTTATATTTCCTTTTTTACTTAAGGGCAAAAGTAAGATGCCCCTCCTCATAGTTTTGATGGGAATTACATTTAATACCATAAATGCCTTTTTAATCGGAGCATGGCTTTTTTACCTTTCACCCAAAACCATGTATCCTATCTCTTGGCTTTATGATCCTCGTTTTATAATCGGAGTTCTTATCTTTTTAATAGGAATGGCTATAAATATAGATTCGGACAAGTATATCCGCTCTTTGCGAAAACCAGGTGATAGTTCACACTATTTTCCTCATAAACGGATGTACAAATATGTATCCAGCGCCAATTATTTCGGCGAAATATTGGAATGGTTCGGCTTTGCTCTTCTTTCATGGAGCTTTGTAGGCCTCTTGTTCGCTTTTTGGACTTGCGCAAACCTTGTTCCAAGAGCCTATGCCATAAACAAAAAATACAGGGAAGAATTTCCCGAAGAATTTGCGGCTCTAAAGCCTAAGAGGGTATTTCCTTTTATATTTTAACCGATGCGAGTAAAATTATGAAAAAAAAACACCTGTGGTTTATTTTAATTATTTTCTCCTTGTTTTCGTTCAAAGTATCGGCTCAAACCCTTGATGCTCATTGGACCTTGGTTTTTGCAGGGAAAAATATAACTGTTCCGGTTTTTTGGAACGGAAACATTTACACCGCAGGAGATGACAAGGCCTTAAACTGCATTACCTCGCAAGGGACTTTCTTATGGCGAAGAAACACTGAAGGTTTCCCCGGCAAGTTTTTATCGGTTTCTCAAGCCGGAATAGTCTTCATGGTGAACACAAAGGGAAATATTGAAGCCTTTTCCTCTCAGGGGATGCCTCTTTGGACCTATGCCCTAAAGAAAAAGCCGATCTTTCCTATACATACTGCACGGGATGGACGCATCTTTATAATTCAAGAAGATAATATAATATGCCTCACCTCCGGAGGAAAATTAAAATGGTCTTTGCCCCTTGTTTCTACTCCCGTCTTTCAACCTGCAGAAACCGGATCAAAAGATATAGTTTTGATTTTAAAGTCCGGAGATTTCTTGCGCATTTCTATCTTCGGATCGGTTGTAGAGCAGCATAGGCTTAAAAAGACCGTTTCGGCCATAGGAGAAGCCCCTGACGGATATATACTTGCATGTACGGACGGCTCGATTTCCTATTATAAAACGGGAGGCGGATCTGAAGCCCTTTGGCAAAGCATTGAACCTGAAATATGTAAAAATGTTTTTTATAAGGGCGGAAAAGTTCTTTACATGTTTGAAAGCGGCAAGCTGATTTTTAAAGATCTAAAAACAAATGAACTTATATGGGAAGAAAAAACTTCGGGTAATTTTTCGGGCGGAGTTAATTGCTATGCGATCTCTAACGAATTCAATATTACCGCAAAAGGATTCGGCTGTCTGATTACCGACACCGGGCGCATTAAATGGGAAAAAAAGATACCCGAAACTCTCTTTTTTCCCATTATAACCGAAAACGGACTCTTGGTCGGGATAACAAATGAAATTTTAAATGCTTACAGGGTCGAAACCAAGCTTTTACGCAAGGGAACAAAACGCGAAGCTCCCGAAAATTTTTATTCTATAATACAAAAAGACGACAAGGGAAAGGAAGATTTACCTTTTTTTGTGGAATATGCTACTGTGGCAGAACTTTTAGATGTTATACAAAAAGAAATAGAAGACGGCACGGTAGGCGAAAAAGAACCCCGCTATGCCTTCCGGCTAAAAACCATATTGGAAAACAAGAGGAAGGCCTCATATTTCTCTCAAGATTTTAACTCGTTTGACAGGTCAAGAGCTGCAGAGCTTTTAGGAAGGCTCGGCTCCTATGAGTATCGGGATATTCTCTTGGGCGCAATGTATAAAATAGATAATCCGGATGTTCTTGCCGGGATTTTAAGGGGCTTGGAATATCTTGCCTACGACCCCGACGGGCGGACAATGGATGGAATCCGCTTTGTCATGGGAAAGGCAAAATACGATGACATAAACCTTATGGCCGCAGTTTGCGATTGTTTGACTGCCTTGATGAGGTTCGGTTCCAATGAGACAGCATCTGCTGCAATTTCAAATATTTTTTACATTATTAAGGGCCCTTATTCCAATATTATTCAAAATTATGCAAGACAAAAAATCAAAAATATAGTAAAATAGAAAGAACGGAGGATTTACTTATGAGAAGGCTATTAGTTTTTTCGTTTTTTTTAATTATGGTAGTTTTTTCGGGGTTTGCAATTGAAGTTGACAAGCCTGAAATTGATTCTGTAAAAAACAAGACTATAGAATTTATTAACTACACCGGACCTCATGATGTGGTAGATAGTGCTGACACAATTAGAGGAATAGGATCGAATCTTGCAGGAGCCGTAAAAAGCGGACGTGCAGGCGATATGAATAGATATGCAATTATTCATTGTGTTGATCCTGCAATAAAAGAAGGTCTTGATGCAGATATTTTCATTATCGGGAAAAATGCCGGTGTTGATCATATTAACAACGTCAGGCTGATAATTGCAGGATATTTGAAAGCCGCTTACGGATATTCCGATAAGGATGCCGCAACCCTTGCACACTTTGTTACAATATATAATGCCGTCTACCGCGGAAATATGGATTTTTTTAATCAAAAATACAAGCCTATTGTTACAAAGAATTTAACAAAAGAAAAAGCCGGTATCGCCTTACGTTACGATGAATGGCCGGGACAAACCCAAATAGTTATTCCTCTAACGGATCAAAAATATACGGGAACAATAAGCACCGTAGACACTACTTCAATCTCGGATAAAAAGGTTGTCGAAAAAATGCGTGAAGATAAGGACAAGGACCTTGAAAAACGCAAAGACATGGTAGACCTAAAAGAAAGAGAAAGTGAAGAAGCCGCTAAGCGTGCAGAGCTTGCAAAAAAAGAAGCCGTAAAGCAGCAAAAAGAAGCCGATAAGCAAAAGAAAGAAGCCGATACAAAGCAAAAAGAAGCTGCAAAGCAAAAGAAAGAAACAGAGCAAAAACAAAAAGAGGCTAAAAAAGCTGAAGAGAAGGCAGTAAAAACAGGTAAACCTGAAGATAAAAAAATAGCCGAAGAAAAGAAAAAAGAGGCTGAAAAGTCTCAAAAAGAGACCGAAAAGAAGACAGAAGAGGCTAAAAAGGCTAAGGAAACTGCCGAAGAAAAGCAAAAAAAAGCTGATGAGGCCAAAAAAGAAGTAAAAGAAGAAGAAAAGATGGCCGAAAAAAAGACTGAAGAAGCTCAAACTGACAGAAAGGACATTGCTTCAGATACACAAAAAATTATCGAAGAAAAGAAGGCAGAGAAAAAGGCTGAAGGCGATGCTGCCATTGCCTCATCAATTCCCGGCTATGGTTTAAAGGTTGTAGACGACTCAAAGATGCTTTCTGAACTTGTTCTTTTAGACCTTAAAACCGAAGAAGAGCTTAGAACCTCGGGTATCAACACAATCAGAGGAAGAAACCTGCATATTGTAGGCAAAAACCTTATGGCAATTGCAGGCACTAAATCAGGAAATGCAGTTATAGCTTTGGTTCTTATCGATGCAAAATCTTTAGAGATTGTTAAACAAAGTCAAGAGAATATTGCAGCAGAGAGCGTTTTAGTTAAAAATGAGGCAGACTATTATGCCGTAATCGATAATAACGGAAAATACCTCATCGGACGCTATAACGATAAACTTGAACTCCAAGCCAAGTCGGCAGTTGAAGTATTACCTTACACACCTATAACAGTTAGCGACAGGGGATTATTGGTCCAAGACAGTAAGAACGCTATTAGATTATTAAAGTTAACCGATTTAACCAATATAGTCGTTTCTGAATAAGAAAAAAATAAGGAGGTTATGTTATGGTAAACGAAAACAAAAAGTATGAGATCTTAGGCATGCCCCTCATACTATTCGTTATTGTTGCAGCCGTTGTAATTGCTGCAACCTGGTGGAACAAGCTGCCGGGTGGAATGATAGGAGCCCTTCTCTTGATGATGGTGCTTGGCGAAGTGCTAAACATTATCGGAGACAATACTCCTATAGTAAAGACATTCTTCGGCGGAGGACCAATCGTAATTATATTCGCCTCAAGCGCCCTCGCTTATTATCATATCTTGCCTGAAGGTATCCTAAAAAATATTTCGACCTTTATGAAGGGAGGAGGCTTTTTAGACTTTTACATTGCAGCCCTTATTACAGGCTCAATCCTAGGAATGGATAGAAAACTTTTAATTAAGGCAGCTATACGCTATTTCCCGTGCATCATAGGCTCTGTTGCTGTAGCCTTACTCTTTGTTGCTATAGGAGCTCCGCTTTTTGGAATGAAAGCAACCGAAGCCATTGCTCACATTGGTATTCCCATAATGGGAGGAGGAATGGGAGCCGGAGCCGTACCTATTTCGCAAGTTTTTGCTTCTGCATTAAAAATTCCTGCAGAGCAAATCCTTTCTAAACTTGTCCCGGCTGTTGCCTTGGGTAATGCTCTTGCCATAGTCGCAGGCGGAATGCTTAACAAGCTCGGAAAAATTAAACCGGCTTGGACAGGAAACGGTCAACTTCTTGCAAGCGGAACATTCGAAGTTCCAAGCGATGAAGCAATGCAAAAGAATTTTTCTTTGCAAGAATTCGGAATCGCCATAGTAATTGCAACAGCCTTCTTTACCTGGGGAAATATAGTATCCAACCTATTTAAACTTGTAGGTTTAAATATTCATACCTATGCTTGGATGATTATCAGCGTTGCTGTTGTAAAAGCTGCAAACATCTTACCTAAGACATTTGAAAACGCTTGTGCCTTATGGTATAAATTTGTTGCAAAGAATTTTACCGCAGCCCTCTTGGTAGGTATCGGTATAGGTTATACAAACCTCGGTGACATTATCGGAGCTTTCAGTCTCGCATATGTAGTACTCGTACTATTGGTTGTAATAGGTGCAATAATCGGCTCCGGAGTTATAGGAAAATTTGTAGGCTTTTATCCGATTGAAGCTGCGATCACTGCGGGTCTTTGTATGGCAAACATGGGAGGAACAGGAGATGTTGCCGTTCTTACAGCTTCAAAGCGAATGGAGCTGATGCCCTTTGCTCAGATATCGTCCCGCTTGGGAGGGGCCTTTATAATCTTGCTGGCCTCATTCTTGGTTCCGCTATTTTTCGGCGGCTAAGCATAAGACTTTTATAGAATAAATAAAAAACCTCCTAGTCTTTACGGATTCGGAGGTTTTTCTTATTGTTTTTGTTATCTTTGATTTTTATTGTGATAGCTTTTAAGAAGTTCTTCCGTAAGGTTCACCTATCAAAAGCTCGCAAACCTGCTTGGTTTTTTCATCAGCATCTTCTTTTTTGCCTCCGGCTTCCAATCTGTTTAACTCTTCAAGGATAATTTTATGGTTTTCGGGGCTTACATTAAATTTAAGGCCGAAGAAGATACCGAAAAGAATCATAAACAAAGGCATTATTATAAAAGAAATTTTGACACCTCTTAAGGTGCTTTCCTTTTGCTGTGGTTTTTGGACCTGCCCTATACCTGAATATTTAAAATCTATTTTATCCAACAAAACTTTTAAATCATACAAATCGGTCTTAGTATAAAAATCTTTCGGTTCTATTTTTTTATAAACAGCTCCCGATTTTATATAAGAAGCCTCAAGCAAGAATTTTTCATCGATCTTTTCAAAGTCTTTTTTATCAAAAGAAGAAAGTAAACTTTCAAAAACAGCTTCGGGTATCTCATCAAAGTTACCTTTTACTTTTTTGTCGATAGAGCTGATAATCTCATCAGTGTTTCGGCTCATGTATTTTAAATGAAAATTTCCGTCTTCCAGCAAAGAATAATACTTGTTTATTTTTTCGAAATTTTCATTATTTTTTACGGCCAAGTCTTGAGCTTCTTTAAATTGCTTTTGAGTCAAAACCGAGGGGACGGGATTTTTATAACCTATGCCGCTTAAAACAAAGCCTATTGTGGTCATTATCACCAAGCCTAAAAACAACTTCCGGGTAAGAGTCATAGCCGCCGAATAAGTTCCGGCACGGTTTTCTCCGCTCATAAGCTTATCTATGTCGGCCAAAAAAGGAAGCAGCTGATGAGGAATCAAATTGTTTGCCGAAATTCCGACACCCATAAATACCATGTTCAATATTAAAAAAAACGAATTTGTTTGAGGCGTATGAAGAGACATAAGAACTATAGAAACAGCAAAGATGATTAGGGCTGCAACATAGACAGGCTTGTGTCCTCTCTTGTTTATTATGCGGTTATGAATCGGCAGGGTTGCCATCATGGTCAGCAAAAGAGCACCTTGGGCTATTACAAAAACGCTTCCGCGGTTTAAATAATCTACAATGTAGAAGAGAACTAAAGACATTACTATATCCAAGGCTCCATAGGAGCATACATACATAGCAATATGAATTCTACAAGACTTGCTTTTAAAAAGAGACAAAAAGTTTTTTATAAATTTAGCTTCGGATTTTTTTTGAGGTTTTTCTTCAGGCAGTTCCCATGTTTCAAAATAAAGAGGAATCCACGGAAGGGCAAAGATGAGGGCAAAGACTATACTCATCACAAAATAGCCCATCATACTGCCGTGAAAGGCATCGATAATAGGCTGAGCCAAAAGTCCGCCTAAAAGGGTAGCTATAAAAGAAAACATAAGGCGGGAACCGTTGAGTTTATTTCTTTCGGAAAAGTCCTTAGTTATTTCGGCTGAAAGAGCCGCATAAGGTATGTACGAAACAGTAGAAACCGTAAAGAAGATAATGTAGGCTACCGTATAAAAGATAAATTTTCCGGCCTGACTTTCGATCCCGGTCGGAAACCAAATTATGATAAAGGAAAGAGCAATCGGAACAATCGAGACCAAAAACCACACCCTTCTTTTACCGAAGCGGTTTTGCGGTGTATTATCGGCTATATAGCCCATCATAGGATCCGATATAGCATCCCAAAACTTTCCGATTGCAGGAATAAGCCCTGCAAGTACCGGATGAAGTCCTATTACATTTACCAGATAATACATTGCAAATGTAGTAACGATAAAAAAACATCCTCCGCCGTATAAATCGGCAGCCCCATAGGCGAGATAAGTCCGCCAAGTCATCTTTCTTTGCTTGTTTAACATAAGGACTATTATACAATAGCTTTTAAGGGAATTCAAGCATAGTATTACAGATTAAGGGGTTCAGGTTTATATAAGATGATTCAAAAAAATACGGGCCCTACACTAGACAATTTATAAAAAAGCCACTAGAATAATAAACAGGTATTAAAATTTATTTTTAAAAACATCCCATATTTTAAGGAGTCGTAAATGAAGAAAGGATTTGTATTTATACTGCTGTTAATATCATTGTCAGCGGTAAAAGTTTTTGGCGATGACGGTATGAGAATAAAAATCGATAATTATGAAATTACCGTCCCATCAGGCTGGATGGCACAGAGAATCGATTCGGCTACAGTATTTATGTTGTATTCGCCAATCGAGGAAAATGATGACTTTCAAGAAAATGCTAATTTAGCGGTTGAAAAATTACCCACAAAGTATACGGTAAAAAAATATTTGGAAACAGGAAGAGAAGCTCTAAAAATCGTGTACGGCGATTTTAAATTGATAGAGGAAGGAAAAAATTACCATATAATATCGGGAAATATAAATGGTATACTTGTAACCCAAATACAGTTTGTTGAAATGAAAGGAAATGAAGCATATGTTTTAACATTTACTTCCAATCCTAATAATTTTAATCGATATCTTGAAATATTTAAAACCATATATAAAAGCTTTAAGTATTAGTAAATTGGAATCCCCCCGCCGGATAATCCGATGGGGGGATTTTTATTAGCCGCACGGATGTAACGCCATGGGCGGCAGTGGTTCCACGCAGCAACGAAGTTTGAGGCGAAGCCTCAAACTTCGCCGTCCGGCAAGGCACAAGGAACTACCTTGCCATACAATTACTTCTTTTGTGCAGTTTCGATATAGCCGTTCATCGCCTGCCGTATAGCATAAGCCAGCACGGGATTTGCGGTACCGTTGCCGTATACCGTACCGTTTTCAATACCGGAACTATTCGTGCCGGTTACGGAATTCTTGATAACACCTCCGGAAGTTTTCCATACGCCGACGTTGATATTGTCCTGCTGGACACGGCTGGCAGTCGGCACAACCGAAACCTCCCACTTACCGGTAAAGTAGCCGGTATCATCGGTACCCTGGGCCGAGCCGGATACGCCCGTTTCCGTATCCACAAGATAGGCAAGTTTGGAGCGTCCCGCGGAAGCCGAGTAGTAGCCTATATAGGGTACCGGCTTACCGGCCGCCGTATATGCGACATCCAAAGTAATATGAGTTCCGGCTATGCCGTAAGAATCAACCGTAGAGGTTTGGAAACTCGCAGCATTATAGCTTGCCAAATAAGCGTACTTCAAATCAGCCGTATCCGAGTCAAAGGCTGCAATATGTATACCGCCGGCCTTATCGACGGCAATCTTGCAGTATTCGCCCACATTCATCTTATTGAAAACATCTATAGGTTTTTTCCAAGTTCCGCTGCCGTTGCCGCTTTGAGAAGCGTGGTTTCCGTTTTGCGGATCGGTTTTATAGGTGTATTTAAGCTTTCGGTTCGTTTCGTCAAACCAAATTAAGACGGCCGTATCCGCCGCCGCCGTGGTACCCGACACAACACCTAGTGACAAATAGGTTCCCGTAGCGTTACCCGTATTAACAACGGCGGAACTGCTTTTATATTCTCCTGCAACGATACTTACATTGGCTTGGCTGTACGGCTGTACTGCTCGTTTCGATGCTTCATCTACAAACTGCCCGAATCGGGTCGGACTGGGATTTTCATTGTTTGCAGGCGGGCTTGTATATGTCAATGAATCCGCAATAGTGCCGTACTTAAACCGTATTTGATCGTTTATGCCGTCATAATAGGCAAGATAAACCCGTGTTTCATTAGCAGTACGTTTTGCCGCCGCAAGAGAGGGGTGCTGGATACGGGTTTTATCGAGTATGGCACCTCCTGATCCATTCATATCGTCAACTTGCCCGATAGATTCCAATCGTAAGGATTGTTGTCCGTTATAATTGGCACCCTGATCCGAAACACTGCCGGTTCCCCATTGACTTGTAAAATAAGCAAATTTACCGCCTTGATTACCGCCCGAGTTTATATCCCGTCCTACAGCTACACCGTGTGACTTTCCTACACTGTCGTATACAAACTCCACATTACCATAGTCGTCATAGTTTCTTTGCCACTTTGTATACGAATTGCTTGTTCCGTTACTCATACTGAAAAAGTCGGGGCCGTTGGCAAAGGCAAAGCCTATCATGCCGTTTGAAGGATTGATACGCATAACGGGTTCGGTTATAACACCGCGGCCGGGCAAAGCAGCTTTACTGTTAAACTGCCAGACATCAAGGAAAAGGTCATCCGTCAGCTTATCGTTACTGGCGGTTTTCTTTGCCTTGTTGTATGGCTTCTCGTTATTGTTGATATTGTTGACGGCCTTAACTGCACTTCCTCCTGAAGGAGTTACGGTAAGCTCAAGAGCACCGCTTTTTGCACCGGCATCAAGAGTCAAAGACCACGGAGATCCTGTATCGGTCAAAGTTCCGGAGGAAACGCCTCCCACCGTTACGGCAGCACCGGTAAGGTTAAAGCCCTGTATCTCTATTTTTTCCTTATCCTCTACCGGATAGCGGCCCGTTGCTGTCCGTGCATACAAGTCGGGATCGTTTCCGCCGAGTTTTGAAAGAGCTGTTTTTATGCCGGTTACATAGGGCACCACATTTACGCTCATCGCCGGCTTATTAAAGGAAGGTTCATCGCCCGCATACCCTACAGGATAGAGGTAATAAGACATCAATGTATCATCTGTAGCAGGATTGGCTACTGTAGGAAGAAGTACATCTTTCCACTCAACAACCGAGCCGTTTACCGATGTTATAGGAAGCAAATATGAAGCATCGGCATCGGTTGAACCGGTCTTACCAACAATACGGATAAATTGTCCGGGCACGGCCTTATCACCAGGAGCAAGGGTAAGAGACTGAACCGTTCGTGCCTGGGCATTTTTTTTCGTAAGACTACCTACAACTGTATTGCCGCTTACTACTGTACCGCTGTGGTATGCCTTAAGTAAAATCTGCTTGTTGTTTCCCGGTGTTCCGGTTATCCAGCTATACTCCCATGACACCCAGTGACCGTTTACGTCTAGTCTCGTATCTTTAACCTTTAAATCAGTCAGGGAGGTCCAGCTTCCGGCAGCATACTCTGCTTTTTTTTCCGATCCGTCCACAGTAAGTGTAAGCTTGGTAAGCTTGGTCGGATGATAGGCTGTTCCTCTGATAACAACCTGTCCCGAAACATCGCTTTCTCCTGCACCGGATGAAACTTTTGCAATCTCAATATGCCCCTTATCCCGGCTGTTTGATACCAGGCTGTTTTCGTTCTCTCCATTCCAATAGAAAGGAGAAACAAAGGCAGAAGGCTTGCGGGTATCCTTTGTTTTTACGTTAAATGTTACCTTAAGAGTTAATTTTCGCCCTGTATCCTCAACTGAAGCACTATCCGTTAGAACAATAACGAATTTTTGATTATCACCATCCTGTATTGCAGCATTTCCAAAATCTACGTTCTCAAAATTAATCGCATCGTTAAGCTCAGGATTCGAATTTGAAGAGCTGAGAGTTCCGGTTTTAACCGGCGCTCCTGACTGATTACCCGAGCTATCAGCCTTATAAAGTTTATAACTGCGTGCTCCATAACCGCCAAGTAATTCAAACTTAATTTGAGACTTATCTGCATTTTTAATAGTAAATTCACTTGCTATATCAATAGTTTGACTGTAATTTTTTACTTCATCTATGTATGAATCATCACCATTCTTTGTCACTGTTTCAATCAAGCCGGAGCTCACATTATTAGAATAAGAATTGCTGCCGTTTAGATCCGTACTAAAGCTTACATTCGTTAGCTTTAAGGGCTTGTTACGCACATATATGGGACATGAATATTCATCACCCTTATTACCGGCATCATCGGTTGCATTAAGTTTTAAGCTATACATACCGTCATTGATATTTTTAGTTTCTATACTATGCTTAAAACTTACAAAGTCTCCGATTTCAGCATCAAATTTATTAATATCTGCCATAGATGTATCGCCAAACTTAACTGAAAGGGTCTTTGTTTTAGATCCGCTGTCATAGGCAAAACCCTGCAGTTGGTAATTGCTGCCATCTTTATCGAAAACAATGGGATTTTGCTCAATCAGTATACAGTTCGCTGAATCTGCAAAAATACCTGTACTTGCAAAGGTTACTTTTGCATGACTTCCATCTACCTCTATATTAGTTATTTTAACAGCCTTAGCCGATCCATCCTTTGTTTCAGCAAATAAGACAAGGTTACCTATATTCTTTTTAAGCCTTGCAACAGCCTGTGTTATATTTTCAGAACCTTGAAGACTTACCGAAACACCTGAAGCTGAGGTAGCGGTAAATACAGCCTTTTTAAATTTACCGGCAGCCGTTCCGAATACTGCAGACGGAAGACTATTATCATATCTAAGAACTATAGTATAAGATACCGGAACGGAGGAACCATCGTTACGGGCATCTATAGCCGAAATATCAAACTGAATATTTCCTGCCTTTTTTGTGTAATGAGATGTTTTGATAGGAATTGTAAAAGCGTAGCCAGGTAAACCTCCTACAGTAACAATATCTCCGTTATCATTAATATTTCCCTCAGTAAACCAGCCTAAAGTATTGCTTGTATCAAGACTTTGATATCCGGCCGGCAATGTCGGCGGTGATTCGGCTTTAATGTTGGGCTTTATACCGGCACTATGCCTTACAGCACCTTTTATTTTAAATAAATCACCTTTTACCCAAACCGAATTCTGAACGTACGTTTCTTCAATATAATCAGGAGGAGGAGCATTATTCGGCACTAATTGCTTTATACCGGTAAATTGGGCAACATCCGTATTTATTGTAAAGCTAACTATAGAAGTCCAATCTCCGATTAGTCCGTCGCTATTTTCTGCCTTTACGCGTAAAAATACTTCCTTTTTATCGGCTCCGGCTAAAATATCTGTTTTCACTTCGGATGGGAGAATATGGTTCCAATAATACACATCAGCATTACCCGAGTCAGGATAAATTTGAACTCCGGTTGCTGATCCGTAGTTTTGGTTATTTAAAGACCAAGCTGTATTTGCTTCAAGCTCAGCCCGAGTTTTTCCCAACTGTAAATAAATCTTTTTGACGGTTTTACCTGAAGCAGGGTTTGCAACATGGGCACTTCCGCTTATTAATATATCGCCTCCAAGGGCATCACCATTTTTTGGTGAAACCAGCTCGGCGAAGGGTGTACCTCCGGCAGGGTCAAACTTCACACTAAATTGAGAAGAAGTAACCTCATTGCCCGCCTTGTCTGATGCCTGTAATACTATAGGAATACTATAAATGCTGCTGCCTAATCCGGGAGCTGAAACACCGCTAAAGGTTTGATATTTTGCTATATCCGGAATTACTATAGTCCATGCTCCGCCTGAATAAATTATTTTGCTTAATTCCTCACTGTTATGCACATGAGATGTTAGAAAACCTGAGTTACCGATTTTATATTTTACAGTCATTTCATTAACGCCTGAGGTAATTACATTTCCGGAAGCCGATTCATCAACTATGTTGCCCATCAGCTTTACTTCTTTGAAAAAGATGTTTTGTAAATCCGGAGATGACTGCGTTACCTTCGGCGCTGTAAAATCAACTACTATAGGATTAGGCCATTCGGTTACTGTACCTGAATTAGACTCAACATAAAGCTTAAAATTGGGATTTCCTTCAACATGAGCAAGATCAACATCGTTTATTGTCCATTCCTCATAGTCTCCGGAAACACCTGTTTTTGTTCCGTTTTTTTCTACACCGCCGCCTATCGAAACTTTTACGGTTTTAATTCCAAAAGCATTTTTTGCGAAAATCCTGAAAGAAGCTTGTTTATTTGCATAGTTACCGATAACGGTATTTTGTTTTACTAAGGTTATGGGTGACGCCTCAACATATGTTGCCCCCAACGAAAACCTTACATCATCGAATTTAATCTGCGGAGCATCGGTATTTACCTCATAAGGACCGAATTCTTTATCGGTTTTATTTCCTGCTTTGTCATATACGCTTACAAGTACATAGTTTTCTTGTTTTTGCCGGAAACTTACAATAGCCTCCCATTTGTACTCAGTCAAACCTGTTTCCGGAGGAATTAATCTTGCGGGTGTTTCATCTGCTTCATAGTTAATATTGCCTCCGATTTTTGCCCCTATCTTATAGGTTACTTTATCTATACCTGAACCCATAAGATCACTGCCTATCGGCATATCCGCTGCTGTTCCTTTAAATGTACGGGACCAAGTACTGAATACAGTTTGAAGGGGGTCTAGCAATGAAGGTTCTTTAGGGTTTGTCCTGTCAAGTACAAAACTAACCTGCCCAACCGCAAACACTGAATTTGTACTGCGAGCTCGAAAATGAATATGACGCCTACCTTCTGAAAGTCCAGCCACCTTAACTTTACCTTTATATATATTGGTTGCCCCGACTTGAGTTAACAAAAAATCAGTATCCGTAGGCGTCTCTGCATCTGCGGGCGAATCAATCTTATAGTAGACCGAACCGCCTGCAAGATTTTCAACAGCACAGCTTATATCAACATCTCCATTCTGATATTCATTAGGTTGATGGGGAAACATATATGGAGCTCCGGCCGCTTTAAAATCAACAATAAGCAAACCATTTGATGGTTTATTTTTATCATTATATGGTGTAAAATCTGAGTTTCCTTTTACATCGTGCCCTTCAACATTAATCCTATAAAGTCCCGGCTCAATGTCTCCAGGAAGAGGCTTAGTTATTTTTATAAGTCCTCCGCTTTGCGTAACTCCCGAAAAATCAGGGCTTGGTACTGTAGCATCAAAAAATGGAGACTGCGAGGTATAATTACCGTTTTTTAAATCTGTAACAGTATTACCCTTGCAAAGAATAACTTTTAATTCGCTTCCTGCATAGTCTGTACCGGCAACAAGAGCATTCTTGTCCATATTCGGATATAACTCAACAGTTAAGGAAGAAGAAGAACCGAACAACATTGGAGCCGGAAGAGGAGCCGGATTAGTTGATCCTTCAGGGAAGATTACCGGATGAGCTCCGATAACCTTAAACCCGGGAGACTTATCCGGATTTAAAGAGAATACGCTTTTATTTTTTGAAGGTTTTACTTGTTTATTTAATAAAATATTTCGGATACTTTCACTTTCAGATTTTCTTAAATCATATATAGCTTGTTCGTGAGATGTCCCCCCGTCTTTTCCCTTTTTACCGGAGAAATAATCGCTTATTACCTTTGCCGTATATTTATTTAAATCAACAGAGCCTTCTATTTCATTTTTTACGTAATAAAAATCTGATTCGTTTCCTTTATTGTCTACGCTTCCGTTATACATACGGGCGTTATCCTGCAATTTTATATCGGCTCTTATTGGTTTATCTATATTTACCCCGTTATTTATCAAATCTGAATAGTATTGGTCGGGATAAGCTGCCATAACAATATCAACAGAATTTTCTTTGTTCTGTTTTGTTATGGATAAATCATCTCTCACCTTTAATGTAATCAAACTCAATTCATGCATATCACCTGCCGAACCTTCTATTTTCATAACTGCACCATATTGGTCTACAGTAGGGTAAGGGTCTTCATCGATCGCCACTAATGACGGTCTTGAAACAATAAATACAGGAGGAGTATTATCTATCTTATAAGTTTTATTTAGCATTGTAATTTTATCATTCTTGTCTTTGATAGTAACGGTAATCTCATACTCCCCATCAGGTATGGGATAAATCTTTACCAAGGGATGACCATCTTCAGTACCGGTAGACTCGTTATTTATCGCTATTTCCCAAGTTACGTTTCCGCTGCCGCTTGCAGTAACATGCCCGGGAAACGGGCCTTTCTGTATTCCAGGGTTTTCTTTATTTTTAAACATAACCGATACAGATTTGACTTCTTCATCGTCAAAGGCGGTCCCTTTTATAATAAAGCTGCCCCGGATAGGCGTTTCTCCTGTTTCAGGATAGGTTATTCTTCCCTCAGGCGGTAAGACGTCTACCGTAGTTCCCAACGAAACAAGAGGTTTACATGTCAGTAACATTATCACCGTAAATAAACTTAATACTAAAAAACTTAAAAATTTTTTGTTCTTTTTCATTCATTTCCTCCTAAATTAAAATATATCAAACCTTAAGCCGACAGATATATTAGGAATTACAGATCTTATCGCAGACGTTTTTCCCTTAGAATCTACATCAGTAGGTACAAACCACAATTGTCCTTCTGTAAATAAGGATATAGCGCTGAAATACTTTTGCTTATGAAATTTAACTCTAGGAAACTCAAGCTGCATAAGCAAAGCTGACAATACTTGAGGACGGCCGCTCTGGGTTTGCGTAAACAATCCAAACTGTGCACCCAAGGCCACATCCAAATATAACCACTTCCAATCAGGTCCAAAATAATATCCAAAAGGCAGCTCATATACGTTTGCCAATAGCTTTAACGATATTATATGCCCTCCATATCTCATCTTATGGTTACCGCCATATAGCAGATTAAACTGACTTTGTAAAAACTGCCCATAATGAAGCTGGAGTTTTACGTTATCATCAAAAAAGCTTAAACCTAAGCCTATATCCCATAAGGCCGCTCCCCAAAACGCACCTTCAACATGCAAGCCTTGAATAAACTTTGGTACTCCATAACTAGCCTTATCTCCCTTCCTTAAAAGAGCTTCTACAGTTGACAGCTCTATGTCATCTGAAGATAAGCCGCTAAACTCTATTGCTCCATTGTACCGGCCTCCCTCACCGGGCGATATCAAGGTAACTTTTGGAGCTGTCTTATCTATCTTTATTATTGTCCTACAAACCGCTACCTCTCTATTTTCCATAACGGCCCTTAACAATAAAAAGTGATTTCCTTCTGCCATATCCTCTGTTTCAAGCCTGTACTTCCAATTAGCAGCCGACTTAACAGGAGCAAAGGTTTTTCCGTTGTCAAAACTGATTTCTACATACTTAACGCGCTTTGCTTTAAAAGCTCTTTTATCCTCAGATGTAGAACCCTTTGAGTAGACACGGGTCTTTTCTTCTTCGGATACTGTATAACCGGCTCTTCCTCTAAGGTAGGGCCTTTCTATTGCAAAGTCTCCCATCGCAAAATTGTCTATGGTGATCCACGGCCCCTCTGCGCCATAATTTATCTTATGTACCTCAGAATTAAGCGGTCCGGCACCTGCACGGTTTGCCCTTAACTCAAGGCTATGCTCTCCATTTACGAGCTTTTCACTGTCTAATTTAAAACAAACATAACCCGTTTTAGATACAGAAACCCTTTCAACTTCTTTTCCGTCTATATATAAAGCGGCCTCTTCTACACCATTATCAGCCATCAGCCTTCCATATACATTGAACTCGCCTCTTACCGTTTCGCCGTTTAAAGGATACAATAACTCTATCTTGTTTTTATCCTTCTTTCTATACACATCAAAGTTGATAGAAGCCTCATTAGTATTATTGGCCTTATCTACTCCGCTTATCTCAAGATTATACCTTCCTTCAGGCAATGAGCTTATATCTATATCTTTTGAAAGAATTATATCTTTTTCAAGCTTGATCTCGGATAGCTTTTGAGGCACCGATTTTCCGTCAAGGCTCTTTATTTTTAACATTACTCCTTCAAGAGAAACATTATCATAAACTTGACCTGATACAAAAAGGTTGTTATCCAATTTTGAACCGGCTAAGGGATATTCAAGTTTTAATATAGGAGGCGTGTTATCTATGTTTATCAATGTCGAGTATAAAAATACTTGCTCATAATTATCTGTCGCCTTTACAAAAACTACATGGGTTCCGTCATTTATTATATGGGTATTTATACGGTATTGCCATTTTTCTCTGCCTTCTGCAAGGTTATAGGTCTGCCCGTTATCAAAGGATACTTCAACCTTCTTGATTCCGTTTTTATCCAATGCACTTCCGGATATTACGCTTACCCCTTGCACTGTGTCAGTTATAAGAGGGTAAGAAACTGCAACCTGAGGTACATCGAGAGACACTCTGATTTTTCTGGTTACAGGCTGGCTTGTTACTCCGTAAATATCCTCAGCATACATGGTTATCTCATGTTCATTATCCGTAAGCTCGCTTAGTAAAATAGGTATAGAAAAGCTGTTTTTTATATCCATCGATTTATAAGCACCCTTATCTATCCTATAATGGATCTTTGCTGCCTCATCGTCATCATATACCATACCGGATATTTCAAAGTCTTTTATTATTATTTCGTTTTCATTCGGTAAATGTAAGTCTACCCGTGGGGCATCTTCGCTATTGTCTATTTCAAAACTATAACTATTAAAACTTCTTGAATTGCCTGCAAGGTCAGTAAACTTAAACAGCATATTCTTACTCAAGGGCTCTTTTGCACTGCCTATTATAAGATTCGGTAAGGAGCTATATTCAAAGCTCTGCCATTCGGCACCCTTACTTGCTCCCTTATACTCAGACTTTACTCCGGCAAACCTATCGCTTACCTTAAAAGCCGAGTATATTGAACCGTTTACCTTTTCTCCGCCTTCCGGCAAAATCATAACAACCTCAGGAGCTTCGCTGTCCTTATAAAACAGTCTTCTCTCATAGCTTTCTCTTCCGGCTGCATCTGTTGCCTTTACGGTAACAACAATGGGACCGTCCGCCTGTCCGCTTATATTTATCTTCTCGTTAAATGAGTTAGATAACTTTACATAAGGAGAACCGCTTCCTAAGCTATATTCAACTTTTGTAATTCCAACCGAATCTTCAGCATTACCCTTTAAATTTATAGAACTTGTCACAAAAGAAGCTGCTTCGCTCATTTCAAGATTTATATTAGGAGAACTCTTATCAAAAAGAATATCTACTAAAGGGCTTGTAAAAACTACACCCTCACTATCGGTTATCTTTACTCCGATTCCTTTATATACGCCCTCTTCTTTTATCCTTAATCTTATTAATTCTCCTTCTTGCTCTGCTTCAATATTTTTACCGCCTATTACTTCTAAACTCTCTATGACCATTCCGTCCCGAGGCTGGTAAATCCCTTCCAAGGCTTTATCGTTTATCAATACTATTTGATTGCTCTCATTTATCTTGCCTTTAGACCACACAAAGTTTTCTTCACCGCCTGCTCCCGATGCATTTAAAACTCGGATAACCAGAGTCTGTTTGCTAACCTTATCATTAATGTCTGTTGCCGTAACAGACACTGTATATATACCCGGCTGCGATTTTCCGCTTATATTTGTCTTTATCACATAATCGGTTTGTCCGGTCTTTAAAGGTAAAACGGATTCTTCTTCTCCGTTAAAGCCTGCACTTATATATTTTAACCCGGAAGCCGATTTTACATGGACAGAAGTAGAATTCTTTGTTTGTGCCGTATATACAGGGATGATTGTCTGCCCGTTATCAAAAGCGATTACAGGCTCCTTCCCTTCTACGCTGAACTTTACACTTAAAGGATTTCCTTTAATGCCTTTTTTATTAACCGCATAAATAGTCAATGTATGAGTTCCTGCACTCAATCCGCTTTCTACAGCTGCAAAACCTGCATCGGAGGCGTCTATTATTTTTTCTTCCCCCTTGTCTATCTTGTATCTTACCTCACTTGGTCCATATAAGTCATAAATTGCTCCTGAGATATAGAGATCTCCCGAAACCTTTCCATCAAGGACAGGGCTTAGCATTTCGATTACGGGCTTTCCCTTATTTTGATCTATGTAAAATGTCTTTTTTGCTCTTACTATGTTTCCGGCTATATCTTTTGCGGTTATTTCGACAACAGCACTTTTAGCTCCGCTCTTACTAACATCGAACTCTTTTATCCAATAATTATTACCCGCAGTAAGCTCAAAACTGCCTTCTTCTCCATTACACTTCCAAGAAAGGCTTGATAAACCTGCCGAATCACCAGCCTTCCCTGCAACAGAAAATACCGGAGCAGCAGGACTGTCGTCCTCAGGATAGATAAATTCTACGATAGGGGCTGTGTTATCGACAAACAACAAAAATGTGTGTATGCCTATACTTCCTTGCTTATCTATTGCCTTAAACCAAATTACCTTAGGCCCGTCTTCCAGCGTTTTTGTGTTTAATTTTAATGAAAACGTTGATTGCTTTGTTTTTTTGTTATACGCTAACTTTACTTCTTCAAAGTTCTCTCCATGGTTCAATGAATATAGCAGTCTTTCTATACCGTTACCGTCTTCTACCGTTCCGTCAATTGTTATCTTACCTGAAACAAGTTCTCCTATACTCTTATTGCCTATCTCAGTAATCGGCGACAGCCGATTTATGTAAAATCTGTTTTTTACTGATTTTCCCTTTACGCCGTTAATGTCTACGCCCCAGGCCTCTATAGTGTGAGTTCCTTCTTCAAAATTTTCAGTGTTTATATAGTATGACCAAAATTCTTTCCCCTTGGCCCGGTATATATTTTCTCCGCCGTCTATGCGTAACTCTACATACTCTACAGCATCATCGTCTACGCAGGTTCCTATTATGTTTAAGTTACCTGATACTACTGCTTCAGTTTTAGGATTACTTATGTTTACTATCGGTAAGTCTGAATTAGGGTCTACATACATATTAAAAGGACCTACATAACCCTCATTACCGGCTATATCTACAGCCTTTATCAATACATTGTATTTTCCTTTTTTCTTAGCCGATATATCTATCGATTGCTGCCAGCTTTCCGTGTTGGTCATCTGTACACTGTCTATATCTTTTGATCCTCCTGCATATAGCAAACTCAAAGAGCTAAACATTATCAATAAATACATTGTTATTTTTTTCATAAAATACTCCTAAACTAATTCAATAATTTAACCGATAGCTTATCGGCTAAAGCAGCTGAAATCTTTAATATATCTAAATTAAAATGAAAAAATGATAGGGATGGATATATTTATAATACAATATACACACAAAATGTCAATAATATCAAGTAATTTTTAATATTTTTTTATAATTATATGTCTTCCCTATTTTTTAATAATAGGGTAGAATAGCGAGAATATGAAGCTTAAATTTATAGGACAAACCACAGCACAAAGGCGAGAGCTTATTTTAACCGCTTCACCTATCAAAACATTAATCATCCTTTCTTTACCGGCTCTTATGATGGCTATGCTGCAAGCTATGATGCCTTTTACTGACGGTCTCTTTATAAACAGACTTACCGACCATGTAACGGCAAGTGCAGTCAGCTTTTCCCAGCCTATTATCTTCATTGTCCTAGCGCTTGGTCAAGGCTTAAGCGTTGGAGCTACAGCAATTATCGGACAGCTCAACGGGCGCGGAAACATAGATGAAAGCAAAAAAATTGCCACGCAGATTTTCGTATTTGCCTTTTTGTTGGGATTGGTTTCAATTCCCGTTTTATTTATACTGGGAACGGTAATAAGCTATACGCTCAAAAGTGAAATAGCTCCGCTGGTTTTTAGGTATATTTCGCTTTATTGTCTTGTAATGCCTCTCAGCTTTATGGAAGCTATATACAACGGTATAAAAAATGCCAACGGAAAGCCGGAAGCTCCCTTTATAAGAATGATCATAATGCTTATCATAAAAATCATAGGCAACTTTATCTTTTTATATATTTTTAGAATGAAAATAGACGGCTGTGTTCTCGCCTCTCTTTTAGCCAATATTGTAGTCGCAGCGTGGATGTTCTACGATCTTTTTTTGAAACCAACACCCGATAAACTAACTTTAAAACAATTTAAATTCTCCTCTCCTGCGATATACGAATTATTACGGGTCGGCTTCCCGGCAATGCTCAATTATGCCTTTATATATGTAGGCTTTTTTTTAATAAACAGAGAAATGGAGCCTTACGGCGCAGTAATCTTAAATGGTCAAAGTATTGCAAACAATATATCTACAATTTGTTTCAATATACCCGGCTGCTTTAGCGCTGCAGTTACAACTATGGTAAGTATGAATATAGGCTCCGAAAATCCCCAAAAAGCAAAGCGGTCCTGCCTTTTAGGCTGTATCACAAGTGCAATAAGCGGAGCAGTCCTTATAGCTATCATAGTGCCGTCTTCAGCCTATCTTGTATCAATGTTTAAGCCCGAAATGCCCCAAATAGGGGAAATCGCAGTAAAGGCCCTGCACATTTACACCTACTCGGTAATAGGATTCGGTATATGTATGACAATTCAGGGAGCCTTTATCGGCCTCGGAAAAACCAAGGTTCCGTTAATGTTGGGTATTTTGCGTATCTGGCTTTTGCGCTACATATTTATAATTACAACCGAAAAATATCTTTCCTATTACTCGATATACTGGGGAAATCTTTTTTCGAACATAACGGCCGGTCTGATTGCCGTAATTTTAATCCTAAACACCAAATGGGTGTCGGGAATAAAAAAATAGACCTCATTGAAAAAAAACGGCAATAGGTGTAAAATCCTCGTTGATTAAAAAAACTTTTTGGAGGTTTCTTTATGAAAAATATAAAGATTGATTTTGATGTTTTGGAAATGATGGTTTTCTTTTGGGAAAGCGTAGCTTCAAAGGATAAGATGGGAGATGATTACTTTGTAAGCATTGCCGAAAAGCCGCAGATGGAAGTTGTTTACAACGGGGACTTTTCTAAGGATTCTGTCCGCAGGGTTATGTCTGCAATTTCCAACAGGGAAAGACTTAACGACCGCACGATGAGCGAGAGCCGCTTTTGGAATAACAATATGTGGATTTTGGAAGACTTACAGACCATGCACAATATGATGGCTCCGATTAAGACATTAAACCTTACAGAGCTTACCGAAAAATATAAGGCTTCGGCAAAATTCGATGAGATCGAACTCATTTTTATTCCGGCCCATGCAGAAGAATTCTACATAAAGGAAAATAAAATATATATTAACTTTTTTAAACTTATTCCGAATTATGAAGACCCGAAGGATATTAAGATTTCGGGCCTTCCTTTAAAAGAATATGTAATTAAAAAGATCGAAGATTTATTGCACTAAGAGCATGGCAAAAAAGGGTTGCGGCTTGGGCGACGTTTAAGCTTTCCACATTGCCGCTTCCCTTTATTTTTACAAGGTGCGAGCAAAGCTTTTTAGCTTCCTCGCTTATTCCCCTTTCTTCATTTCCTAGAACAATTACGCAAGCCTCATCCCTTTCGATCAATCTTCCCATGTCGGCTATTTCGTGGTGGGCTTTTAAGTCGGTTCCTATACATGTGAGCCTTCCGCGGCACTGACGCAAAAACCAAGCCGTTGACGAAACCTTAAAAATGTTCACAAATTCCATTCCGCCTTGAGCTACCCTGTAAGCCGAGGTAGTAATCGAAGCCTGTTTATCTTCCTTTGTTAAAACTATGTTTTCTATACCGAAAAAGGCAGCACTCCTTATTATCGCACCGAGGTTGTTTGCATTTCCTATTTCATCGAGCATCAAAACCTGAGCCCTATTTTGAGCCCAAATGTTTATCGTTTCATGTTCCAATACAGGGATCTCGGGCTCAAAAATCATCGCCGTTACCCCCTGATGATGAACCGATTCGGAGAGCCTTTCCAGCTCATCATCGGAGACTATTCTATATAATCTCTTATTGGAAGCCAAATACTTACAAACCTCGCCGAACTGTTTTGCTCTTTTTTCCGAAAAAAACAGGCGTGAGATTTTTTCGGGATGATGTTTTGCCAAGGCTAGACAGCTTTCAAAGCCGCAAACCGGCAATTCTTTTTCAAATTTCTTACCCATGTGTTCATCATACACCAAAAGCAGAATATATGGAAGCGGACTCTTTTTTTGACCTTGCATAGATTTTTTATTTTTGTTAGAATGAGGGCCTTATGAAAAAAGCATGTATTTTTGATTTGGACGGAACCTTAACCAATTCTCTTTACTCGATAGCTCATTTTTTAAATACGGAAACGGCCAAGCACGGCATACCGGCTGTCGATCCTGAAGAATTTAAAATTTTAACCGGCAACGGAGCAAGAAAGCTCGTACAAAGAGTGCTTGAACGCTCAGGAAAAAATGACAAAGAATTGGAAGAAAAAATCCTTACAGGTTATAATGCAGCCTATGATGCCGACCCTGTTTATCTTTGTGAAGCCTACCCCGGAATCAAAGAGCTTTTAGCCGGCCTAATCAAAAACGGAATTTCGGTAAACGTGCTTTCAAATAAACCCCACTCGACGACAGAAAAGGTTGTTAAAACCATCTTCGGCGAAAACACCTTTTCGTGTATCCTTGGTGCCAGGGATTCCGTAGCCCTGAAGCCTGACCCCGCAGGCGTCTATGAAATTTTAAAAATGCTTAATCTCGAAAAAAAAGATTTTCTTTACATAGGAGACACGGCAACGGATGTTCAAACCGGAAAAAATGCAGGTCTTTTTACTATCGGCGTTTTATGGGGTTTTAGAAAGCGTCCCGAATTGGAAAACGCAGGAGCTGATGCAATAATTTCAAGTCCTGAAGAAATCCTAAGGCTTGCCTTAGCCTAAGCCTGTAATCCGGTTTTAATTTCTATAGGCCGGACTCTGCTTACATGCCCAACACAAGAGCAACCCCTGCACAAACCAGAGGAATCAGTATATTATCAAAATCTTTTAGAGGGAGGGCTTCCGTTCCTGCAGCGATGCCGGCAATAAACAAGCTTTTTACAAGACTCAGACTTATTGCGAAGGTAGAAATAAAAACCGCCGTAAAACAGGCTATGCTTCCTGCTATGGTTTTATCCTTGGAAATATTTAAGTGATGCCTTCCCCAAAATTTTCCTACAAGGCTTGCAAGGCCGTCGCCTAGGGCCAAGGCCATAATTCCTATACTTGCATCCTTAAACGGAAAGATAAGAAGAGTGCTGATAACCCCGGCCGAAAGAGTTACGGGCCCTAACACAAATTTTCCCTTATCCCGTTCTCTTGCTGCAAAGCCCGTAATGCTTGAAACCATAAAAATTTGATGGCCCCTTAACCTTAAAATTTCAAAGACTATATAAAGACATGTTATTACGGACAAGGCTATAACTGTCGGATAAAAAAAGTATCTTGCAAAGAGGGGAACAAGGGCTGCACAAAGATGAATAGCTTTGCGGAAGGTTTCTTTTACCAGATCCTCTACCCTTGCATTTTGAGAAAGCTTTTTATACCGTAGATTTCTTAAAAAACTCATAAACTAAAACATCCCTGCACACAAAACTGCGGCTATCTTAAAATAGATAATCAAACTTACAGTGTCTACAATGGTTGTAATTAAGGGCCCTGCCATAATTGCGGGGTCGAGCTTTAATTTTTTTGCCATAATAGGGAGAAGACCTCCCGTAATCTTTGCGATAGTTACGGTTGCAACGAGGGTGGCTCCCACAGTAAGGGCTATCATAGGGTTCTTTCCTCCGAGGAAAACCGATTTTAAAAAACTAAAAATACCTAAGATAAGACCTACCAAAACGGCGATACCCAGTTCTTTAAAAAATACCTTTTTCCAATCCTTTAAGTCGATTTCTCCTGTGGCCAAACCTCGGATAATGAGGGTGGAAGACTGATTTCCCGAATTTCCTCCCGTATCCATCAGCATGGGAATAAAGGCCGTCAAAATAGTCATAGAGGCAAGTAAATGGTTATAGCGTTCGATTATGGTTCCCGTAAAGGTTTCGGATACCATGAGCAAAAGAAGCCAGCCTATTCTATGCTTTGCAAGTTTAAAAATTCCGGTTTCGAGGTAGGTTTCTTCGTTGGGCTGCATACCGGCCATCCTCTGGAAGTCCTCGGTAGCCTCCTGCTCCATAACATCCATTATGTCGTCAACGGTAATAATGCCGATGAGCCGGTTTTCGTTATCGACAACAGGGAGGGCCAAAAAGCCGTACTTTTTAAAAGTGAAGGCAACCTTTTCTTGATCGTCATGGGTGTTCACGCAGATATACTCTTTATTAAAAATCTGCTCAATCTTTTTGTCCCCATCGGCGAGTACCAATTCTTTTAAAGAAATAAAGCCTTCAAGAATGCGATTTCGGTCGGTAACATAGCAGGTGTAAATGGTTTCACTTTCCAAACCTATCTTGCGGATGTAGGCAAGGGCCTGCTCAACGGTCATTCCTTTTTTTAAGCCTACGTACTCGATGGTCATAAGGCTTCCCGCCGAATCTTTGGGATATTTTAAAAACTGATTTATGAGCATCCGCTCTTCACTGCCCGTATTTTTTAGGATTTTTTTTACGACATTTGCAGGCATCTCTTCAACAATATCTACCATATCGTCCAAGAAGATTTCATCCAAGATGGAAACCAGCTCCCTGTCTGTAGCGGCAGCTATAAATTTACTTTGCTGTTCTGTAGGAAGGAGGGTAAAAACTTCGGCGGCCATGCTCTTAGGCAGCATTCTGAACATAAGAATGGCATTTTGTGCCGATTCGGCCTCAAGAAATTCGGCTATATCTACCTCGTTTAAATCGGCCAAAAGCCTTTGTACTTCAATATACCGTTTTTCGGATAATAAATATTCGATTTGTTCAAACTTATTTTCTTCCAATTCCATAAGATACCCTCCGAACGATATAATTCTTGAGAGTATATCACATTTTTAAGAAAAAATATAGGGGAGGAAAAAAAGCTTATACAGCTATTCGAGTTTTTTATATTAAATTAGTCAACAATTTTTTAAATTTTACCATTTATTACAAACTTTTTATACAATAATTATGAAAGGGGAAAATTTTTCTTCTTTTAAAAAACTATTAGAGAGATTAAACATGGAAAAACTATTTAAAATCACTCTCCGTAACGACTATGCCTTTAAACGAGTGTTCGGAGTAGAGGAAAACAAAGACATTCTTCAAGATTTTCTGGAATGTATTTTGGACATTCCACCTGAAACCATCGCAGGCTTGGAACTTCTGGATAAGGAGTTTCATAGGGATTCGATAACCGATAAAACGGGTGTTTTAGATGTAAAACTACGCCTAAAAAACAATACCATTATCGATATAGAAATTCAAAACAGGTGGAACAGTGAGTTTGCTCAAAGAACTATCTTTTATTGGGCTAAAATGTATACGGAAAACTTAAAAACAGGTGAAGTGTATACAAAATTGCCTAAATGTATTACAATAAACATAGTGGGTGAAGGTTTTAATTTGAACAATCTGATTCACAGTGAGTATAATGTAGTAGAGAAGCACTTGAACGACAAACTTTCTGATGAACTTGAAATCCACTTTTTAAACTTAGCCAAGATTGAAGAACAAGAAAATATTGAACAGGATGAAAAGAAAAAAAAACTTTATAACTGGTTGAAGTTTATTGAAACCGATGATAGGGAGGTCCGTAATATGTTAGCCCAAGAATCACCGATGATGGCAAAAGCAAATACAACTATTGAAATAATGGAAATGAGCCCGAAAGAAAAATGGCTTTATGAAAACCGAATGAAATACGAACATGACAAGGCTTCTTGGAAACATGTTGGTTATCAAGAGGGGATTGAACAAGGAGCCTACCAAAAAGCTCTTGAAACAGCGGCTGCTTTTAAAAAACTTGGAATTGATATTGATAAAATAGCCCAAGGAACAGGTTTAAGCATTCAGGAAATCCAAGCCCTATAAAAATCGGCGTTTTTAAAATGAACTTATATGGCAGGTTTAAGCCCAATGGCCCTATCCCCAAAAACCGTTGTTTGCAAGGAGAACGGCTAAGGCGGAAGTAAGAGCAGTTTCGGTGCGTAAGATGCGTTTTCCCATCGAGTAAGAAACAAAGCCTTCGGCTAAAAATGATTCCCGCTCGTTTTGAGTCCAGCCCCTCTCGCTTCCGATTGCTATAGTTAAATCTTCCCCTTCCTGCATCTTAAACGTAGAAAGTGATGGAAAGGCTCCTATGTCGAGAAGAACCTTGCTCCCCTTGAACGAGGAGTTTTTTATATCTTTTAAAGCTTCTTTTACAGAATTGCAAAAATAAAATTTAGGCATCAGGGTTTGGCCTGCTTGCGAGATTCCGTCGATAATGTATTTTTTTATTTCTTCGGAACTTGAAAGGTTCGACCTTAAATAGGAACGCTCTCCCAATTCCGTTCCGCATAGTATGATTTCTGCAAAACCCAAACTAGCCGCATCCCGCAAGATGCGCCTCAACTGAATGGGTCGTGGAAAGCCCAAGATTATTTTTATCGGCGGAAGAGGCAGCGGTTTTCTTTCAATTTTATCGGCATCTGTGTTATCATCAATTTTACCGGCACCCTTATCGGCCCTGCTTTTGACGGATGCATTCGGAGAAAAAGAAAAAACTATTTTTTCTTCGGAAAGGTGAGAGATAAGAGCCTTTCCTATGTTTCCGTTTATAAGACCGGCCTTAAAAACATCGCCTTCCTTTAGATGCAAGACCTTTTTTATGTGCTGATAGCGTTCATCGTTTTTGTAAAAAACACAGCACCTATCTTCGGCATTTTGAAAAAATCTTTCTTCATTTAAATCGGATAAATCGGAGTTTACGCAATAAGATTGTACGCAATCATCGTCTAAAAAATCATCAGCTGAAAACAAAACAATATTCATCTATGTTTTCCTAAATTAAGATGAGCTTCCGGCACAGTCATCCAGTTCGGCTTCGGTAAGAATCGAATAGTCATAGCCCTGTTCAGCCAAAAACTTTTGACGCTTTTCGGCAAAGCCCTCTTCTATGGTTTGGCGAGTTACGATGCTGTAAAAATGAGAATCGCATTCCTTAGGCCGCAAGATTCTGCCCAAGCGCTGTGCCTCTTCTTGGCGGCTCCCGAACACACCGGACACCTGAATAGCAACCGAGGCATCAGGCAGGTCGATGGCGAAGTTTGCAACCTTAGAGACCACCAAAACATTTATCTCCCCCTTTCTAAATGCATCATACAAAACCTCCCTTTCGGCATTTGTATTTTTCCCGGTAATAAGGGGCGCCTCTATTTCTTTTGCAATTGTCTCAAGTTGGGAAAGGTACTGCCCGATTATAAGGGTTTGATTTTCCTTATGCTTGGCCAAAAGTTTTTTGACTACTTCGAGCTTTGCAGGATTTTCACTTGCAATGCGGTGCTTTTCTCGCGTTGTACCCACAGCGTACTCTATCTCCTTTGAAGGAGCAATGTTTACACGGATTTCGGTACAATAAGCCCTTGCTATCCAGCCCTTTTGCTCCAGGTCCTTCCACGGCACATCGAAGCGCTTAGGCCCGACAAGACTGAACACATCGCCTTCACAGCCGTCTTCCCTCACAAGGGTTGCAGTAAGCCCGAGCCTTCTTATAACTTGAAGCTCGGCCGTAATTCTAAAAACGGGAGCGGGCAATAGGTGAACCTCGTCATAGATTATAAGCCCCCAAGCCCTTTCCCTAAAAATTTTAAAATGAGGAAAGGCCGCATCGGTGCTAGGTCTCCAAGTGAGTACCTGATAGGTGGCTATCGTAATAGGCCTTATCTCCTTTACCTCACCGGTATATAAACCTATATCTTCTTCGCTTATATTTGTCTTATCCAAAAGCTCCCGCCTCCACTGGTAAACGGCAGCCACATTGGGAGTAAGAATAAGGGTGCTTGTTTTAAGAAGACTCATCGTGAGCATTCCGACTATAGTTTTTCCTGAACCGCAGGGAAGAACAATAGTACCGAAGCCCGTTCCTGCCGACTTATCTCCCACAAAGGAAGAAGCCGCATCCCTTTGATAATCTCTGATTTCGAATTCGGCCCCGCTCGAAGTTTTTTCTTTTAGAGAAATATCTAAGGGCTCGCCGTCGCGGAGGGGAACCTCATCTTTCACGGGCCAGCCCTGTTTTAAAAGAGCCTGCTTTACCGTTCCCCTGTTTAAAAGAGAAATTAAAAAAGAGTTTTCTTCATCCGGGTCTTCTATTAGATATTTTGAAAGAAGCTTACTGCTTTTTAGTTCTTTAAAAATAAGAGCGTTTTCAGTCTTTAGCCGCAAGAATTCCGCCTCAACAGTTTCGAGATTTGCAGCGCCGGTTTCTTTTTCTTCTATAATGTCAGTATTGTCTTCTTGAGGCTTTTCGAGAGGGAGAAGCTTTATCTTCCCGTAACGGCCCATCGTCTCTTTCATCCAAACCAAGATCGATTCGGGAACCTTAAAGCGGGAAAAGCCCGTGAGAGTTTTCATAATAGAATCGGCTGAAAGCCCGACCCCTGCCGCATTCCATAGCGAGAGGGGAGTCAGCCTGTAAGTGTGAAGATGTTCAGGCGACTTTTCAAGCTCTGCAAAGGGTATAAGGGCAAAGCGAGCCTCATCTGCCTCCGGGTCGTGAATGTCCAAAAGAATGGAGCGGTCTCCTTGAATTATAAGCGGTTTCGATTCTTGCATAGCCTGACATTATACATGTTTAAAGAGGACAGTTCAAGTTAGGGGAAATGAAGAAGAGCGATCCCTATAATGCTTTCACTTCTTCAATGCTTAAACCCGATATTGTACAAATATCGTTAATCGGATAATTCATCCCCTTCATCAACTTTGCCATTTCAAGTTTGGTTTGGTAAGAGCCTCTCTCAATTCCTTGTTCAATTCCTTGTTCAATTCCTTGTTGTATTCCAATCATCAGGCTTTCTTCTCGTTGTACTGCTATATCTGTTTCGTAATCATATTCGGCGAGCAACATATTTATTACCTCCTTGGTCTTGCGTTTTAGATAATCACGCAAAATATTATTTTGTATACATTCCTCGATGGCTTTTTGAAAGCCGTTTTGAGGGTCTTCTTTTTTCCATCTGCGCACAGTTTCCACAAATACGGTGTATTCATACATCGTCTTGCAGTTTTCCAATAAAGGATGGCGGTTTTGTTGGTTGATATTTATTACTTGAACGGTTAATTCAAGACTAGGCAATGAAGATTTTTCGATAAAAGCATCCGATAGTTTCAGAGTTTTATCGGAAGGATAGGCTTCTTCTCCATTATAAAAAACATAAAACTCCGGTGTCGGAATATTTAGGAGTTTACGGCTGTATTTTTCCTTTGATTCCAAGAGAGTTTCATACAGGCGGCCGATATATTCAAGACACCGCAAAGGCATATTAGGATTGATACTCGATTGATGTTCCGCGAGCACTATTATTTTGTTATCGACCAGATAAGACACATCGTTATAGAAAGCCATATAGAGAACCTGATCCAATCGGATATTTTTCAAATCTTCAGTAGCAGTAAGCGAAGTACCGTGCAAGGCATTATAGAGCGACAAAAAGTTTTCCTTGGCCTTTTCGTCTTCTGCAAAAAGGTCAACGAATACCGAATCTTTATAGCTGCGTTTATGCTTAGACATTTTCCTGCGCCTCCTCGCCCATTATTATAACATAAATTATTAAAATTGACAAAGGGCAAAGTACGAAGTGCGAAGTTCGGCACTCGCCATTCGAACTTCCCTTCACTCGCCGTTCGTCATTCAGCATTTCCCCCTTTTCCAAAATAAATTAAAAAACTTCCCCAAAAAGTTGTTATTCTCAAAAACTTGCGCTATAATGTATAGGATGAAAAGAAAAATAGAGTATCGGTGTAGTATAATAAAAAGTTCTCAAAAAATTGTCAAACTACTTGACAAAGCAGAATTTGCCCCCATAATACCTCAGCACTCAGCACTCAGCACTCAGCACTCAGCACTCAGCACTCAGCACTCAGCACTCAGCACTCAGCACTCAGCACTCAGCACTCAGCACTCAGCACTCAGCACTCAGCACTCAGCACTCAGCACTCAGCACTCAGCACTCAGCACTCAGCACTCAGCACTCAGCACTCTTTTAAATAAACCGCAAAGATCGCCAAGATCGCAAAGAATTATAAAGGAATTTACAACATCTCCCTCAAATTTCTTTGCGTCCTTCGCGCCCTTAGCGGTTAAATTAAAAAACACGCAAAATAGGCAAACCCCGCCAAGAATAATTAATGCACATCTAAAACCATCTCTCTTAAATATCTTTGCGCCCTTGGCGGTTAAATTACACAATTATAAGGAGGTTTCTTATGAAACACACAAACAAAAGCCAAAAATGCTTTAAAAGTTGGGCGGCAGTCCTCACACTTGCCGCATCGTTATTGATTATCGGGCTCTTTACAGCCTGCCCCAACGCCGCAGGAGGGGGTGGAGGCTCAATTACGCCTGTTACACCCGGCAAGGCTGTTCTTACCGTAGACACTGATAATAAAACAATAAAAATTACGGTAATAACCTCCGGCGGAAGCAAGGTAACGGTAGAAGGTGCGGACAAAACAAGCATAAACAGCGGTGAAGAAACCGAACTTACGGCAATAGCGGCGGATAACAAAATCACCTTAAAAAACGCCGTAATTACAGAGCTTAAATGCGGCGGGAACAAGCTTACCGCCCTTGACATACAGGAACTTTCCGACTTGCAAGCCCTGAAGTGCTATCAGAACCAATTAACGGAGCTTAATGTAGACAATGTGACTAAATTATCGTACCTGGACTGCGACGAAAACCAATTAACGGCACTTAAAGTAGACAAGTTAACTGAACTGCTACGCTAATCAACTGGATGCCGCCGCCATGACCGCCATACTGAAAGATCTGCCCGCACGGCAGGCAATCGACGGCGCCGAATGTTTTCTTTTCAGCGAAGACCCGAGCGATAACGAGGGAAACTACAAATTCGACGGCACCGTTCCGGCAGACTTGAGAATAGCCTTTGAAAAAGCCCGTGACGAAAAACACTGGACACTCAAAAAATACAACAGTGCAAGCATCAGTGAAGAAATTGTACTGCCTATTATATCAAACGCGGCAATTTTTATCGTAGACCCAAGTAAACCGACAATCACTGTTACGGTAGTATGCACGAGCGGTTCAATAGAAGTAGAGGGCGCGGACAAAACCGATATACCAAGCGGGTGCCAACCGCCTTGACCGCAACCGGCTCGCAGATTATCTTAAAAAACAACTCTATTACGGAGCTTAAATGCTTTAACAACAAGCTTACCGCCCTTGATGTACGGGGCCTTTCCGGCTTACAAAAGCTGGTCTGCGACAAAAATCAACTGACAAGTCTTGATCTGCAAAACTTAGCCGAATTACGGTCTGTTGTCTGCTTCGAAAATAAATTAACAAGTCTTAATGTGCAAAATGCGGTTAAATTGGAGAAACTATTCTGTAGAAATAACGAATTGCAAAGCCTTTTAATTCAAAACACTCCTAAGTTAAAGGAATTCACATGCAACGAAAATAAACTTAATGCGGCCGCTTTTACCGGCATTTTAACCAATCTGCCTACCTGTGCAGCGGGTGATGGAGCAAAAGGCACTCTTTTTAAAACATCTTCGAATGAACACAACTATGATTTCACCGATCCCCTTCCCGCAGATTTAAGAGATGCTTTTTACAAGGCCCGCGACACAAAAAAGTGGAAGTTAATCAAGAAAGATTCGGGAGGTGTTGAAAGCCCTATCATCTTGCCGCATCCTCCGCCTCTTTTATATGTACCGGTAGACTATGCCGATTTGGAAAACTACCTTAACACGGAACCGGCGGCTACAGACGGTGTCTACTACATCGAAATAACCGGAACCATACCGGCTGCCGCCTTTAAGGGCGATAGCTCCGGTCCGGGAGCACTCGGGCAAAAGATACAGAATGCATCCCCTAAAAAAATAGACCTTAAACTGCCCGAAACGGTTGCAGGTCTTGTAAGTATGGAAAGCTGTTTTAGAGACTGTACCGATCTTGTATCGCTTGCGAATATCCCCGCAAATGTTACGAATATGAGTAATTGTTTTTCAGGCTGCACAAGTTTAATTAAAGGCCCCGATATTCCTGAAGGCGTTAATGATATGTCTTACTGCTTTAAAGGTTGTTCTTCTCTAAAAAAAGTAAAACTTAACTGCCCTTACAATGCCTCAGGAATAAACTTTGCCGCTGTCTTTTTCAACTGTAATGCTTTAGAAATAGGCGGCATACAGGTAAAGACTGCACACTATGACGCATACACAACCTACAGCGCCCTTGAGAAGATGAAAGTACCGCCGGTCGGCAATCAAACCGAACAAAAAAAGAAGTTCAGCACATTTTAGGGCATAACAGCTATACGCCTTATGCGAGCCTCTCGCATAAGGCTATGCGGCAGGCTAGAATATAGCTATTCCATCTGCGGCTTCGCTTATTGAGGCATAGGGTTTAAGAGAAGTAAAAACTATTGCGGCGTTGCCCAAGAGCTCGGCGTCGGCTATTTGCAGCACCTTAAATTCTCTGCCCGTAATTTCGGCCTTTAGTTCCCGCCAAAGTTTGTTATTGGCCTGCCCGCCCGAGAGTGTATACACAGGGCGGAAACCTGCGGCCTTTTCAAGCAAATCCATTCCCTCTTTTACCTTAAAAGCAAGAGCCTCGATGATAGCCCTTCCTTCCGCTTCATTTTCTTTATAGGACTCGATAGTATTTATACTGTGCACAAAGGCATCAAAGTCCATAAAACTCCCCCCGTGCTTTTTTATATATTCGTAAAAAAGGCTGCCCGAATCCTCTATTATGTACGAAAGATTCCAAAGGTCAGGAATGGGAGAAGGAAGAAGGCGTAAGCCTTTCAGTTTGGAGCTTTCAGGAGGAGCTTCGATACAGATATTTATTCCCTCGCTTGAACCGGCCCTGTCGCAGGCCCTTCCCGGCTTCAAGGTGTTTGTGCCGATGAGGGCTGCTATAAAATCGGGAGGCCCTGCAAAAACCGGGATATTACGGTAAAGGCCGCAGTGCTCGCCTAGCGGAACAAAGGGTGGGATCTTTTTTTTGGGTATTGATAAGGCCTTTAGCTCTTCATCCGACCAATAAGCGGATACATATCTCTTTTCGGGTAAAACGGTCACCGCATTTTTTGTAAGCTTATAAATTAAATATTCGGGGCCCGATAAAATATATTTTGCATTATCGAATATTTCCGGGTAAGAGCTTCTGAATAAGTCCAAGCGCGGCAAAAAGATGGACTTACCGTAAAGAGGATTTTTCTCTTTGGCGTTTCCGTTAGAGGTTTCGGAAGAGGTCTTGTTCCATAAAAGCAAAAAATCCCTGCTTTCGCTTTTTTCCGATACGGCGACCAAGCTCGGTCCGTTCCCCGAAATGCAGATACCGCAAATCTCAATGCTTTTTTTTTCCGCAAAGTCGGAAAACTGTTTAAAAAGATTTTCAAAAGAAACAAGCCATGTTTCGGCTTCAAGGTTTTGAGGAAAAAATAAGCGGCCTTGAGTATAAACCTTGCCGTCTTCGGCTATAAGGGCTCCTTTGAGGGAGGAAGTTCCTATGTCAAAGACGGCAGCACAAAAATTATTTTTTAGGCATTGATGCATTTTTAAGCAATTTTTCGATAATATCCCTGTTATCGAGGAGACTCGAAAGCGAGAGGTTTTCGTGAAGCCGCGTAATAACTTGAGCAAAGAGACCCGATACATCGGTTTCGATATACCATTCTTTTTGTTTTAACTCGGTGTGGTAAACGGCGTTTGTACCTATGACCCTGTAAAAAAGCCCCTTGGAATAGGCCTCATCAAATTGCTGAATGGCATCTCCCGTAAAGAAGGGAAGACTTACTGCGGCTATAACCTTTTTTGCTCCCTTGCTCTTCAAGAATTCCATAGCCTTTAAAAGAGTTCCTCCCGTTCCCAACATGTCGTCTGCGAGGAAGGCGTTTTTTCCTTCTACATCTCCCAAAAGCTTAATGCTTATGATATTCGACTGTTTGGCATTTTGGGTAACAACGGAATAATCCCTTTCCTTATATATCATGGCGAGGGGTTTTTGCAAGCCCGACGAATAGAATTTGTTGCGGTCGACAGCCCCGGAATCGGGAGAAACAACTACAAATTGTTCTTCCGAATCGGCACTTAAATCGAGTATTCTAGTAAGTTCACGGATAATCTGATAACTTGCATGAAGGTTTTGTAAACGTGCAGAATGGAAGGAATTTTCAATTTCGCGAGAGTGGATATCGAGGGTTATAATCTGCTCTACATCGAGGTCTTCATAAATATGACCGAGTAAGCTGGCCGTCAAACCTTCCCTTCCCTTCTTTTTATGCTGGCGGCTGTAAGGATAAACCGGAAGAACCAAGGATATTCTTCCTGCACCGGCATGGCGCACTGCATCTATGGTTACGATGAGGGACATAAGGTGATCATTTACTGAAAAGACTACCTTGTTTTTTCCTTCGTTAATTATAATTTCCTGCTTGTTTTCAACATCCTGAAAAATATAAACATCTTTTCCTCGGACTGTTTCAAGAAGCTCGGTTTTAAATTCCCCGTTCATAAAGTATGTAAAACGGGCATCTACCTTAAATTTAGGTACATGGATTTTATTTGTATCTTTGTTTACCGACATTCTGCCTGCAAACAAATCGTTATAAAAGTTAAACTTTTGAATCATATCCTCAGCGGAGGTATTGTACCTCTTTGCAAGTTTTTCGCTTTGCTGGTACAACTTACGGGCATAGATATGCTTCAAATTCCTAATCGTTAAATTTGCAAACTCTTCTCCTCCCGGACAAGCGATAATTGCGAGGTTGTTCGATTCAAGATAATTCATTTTGCCTCCAAAAAGAATGTAAAAAAAATTTACTTGGCTTACTTTATCACTTGTTAAGGAAAATTACAATAGGGGAAGATACTGCTATTTTTTATAAACAAAAACCCTGTTTCTTCCGGTTTCTTTTGCAGAATAAAGAGCTGTATCGGCAAATTTTAAAAGCTCAGCTGTTGTCATCTTTTCGTCATATGCTGCAAGGCCGATCGAGCATGAAACCCGTAACTCGGGATGCTCTTGAAAGGTCAAGGCGTTAACCTCGGTACATACTTTTTTGCACTGATATTCGGCTCTTTCCAACATTCCTCGGATAATAAATGAAAACTCATCTCCGCCGTATCGGATTAAAATATCGTCCGTATCAAAATTGCGCTTAAAAACTTCGACAATGGCTAATAGAACCTTATCACAAAAAACGGCTCCGTAGTCCCTGTTAAGCTGACCAAAGTGGTCGATATCCACCATGGCAAAGCTTACCCCGATGTGCTGGCGGACACAGCGCTTCAATAGGCTTTCAAAGGACTCATCTAAATATCTTCTATTGTAAAGCCCTGTAAACTCATCGGTAATGGCGCGTTTTTTTGCATCATCACCCCATCTGATTATCTGCGACAAAAGCCCGTCCGTTTTACTTAATCTACTGCCTGTGATTTTAAGCATATTGTACAAAACCGTCGAAGCAATTTTCGGCTGATCGATAATGAGGGAAGAAAAATCTTGGGATTTTAAAACAAGACAGGAAGTAGATTCTACAGCCTTACAGGTTGCCGACCTATGCTCCTGTTCAAGCATAGCCATCTCACCGAAAAAGTCTCCTGCTCCGAGGCGGACAAGTTCAATTTCCTTTCCTTCGGATTTTACCGAAACGGAAATAGAACCCTTGACTATGATAAAAAGCTCATTGCCCGATTCGCCTTCATAAACCAAGGCCTGCCCTTCTTCAAATTCGGAATAAAACATAGCTTCAGCTAAAACTTGAATCTCACCCAGAGAAAGATGAGCAAAGAGCCGTGCCGTCTGTAAAATTTCAAGCCATTTTTGTTTTGAGCTATTCATTTATATCCTCCTCAAATAGAATGAGGGAGCCGCCACGGGCTCTTCCTATAAGAGGCATTTCGGAGCATTGTTTTATAAATTCAGGCTTTGCAATCTTTGTATCCGGATAGAGCAAGATACCTAAACTCATGCTCAATTTAAAAGCATTGTTTAAGACCGGAGATATATCCAAATTTTCAAGCTCTGCCTTTATCTTTTCGGCTAAACTTGCAGCCCCGGTACGTCCTAATTCGGGCGTTAAAACGGCAAATTCGTTCCCCTGATAACGGATTAAAACCGAATCTGTATCCAAAAAGCGGCTTAAATGATTGCCTATAAAGGTAAGACAGGCATCGCCTTTTTCGTGGCCGTAGGTGTCGTTGATAGCCTTAAAATTATCGGGCTTCATCATAATAAGAGAAAAAGAGCTTTTCATAAACTCTGCAATGTTTTCTTCAAGATAGGCCTTGTTTAAAAGACCCGTAAGCTTATCCCCATAAACCTGCTTTTGTAATTCCTGCATTATGGGAGAGTTTTCTTTTATTAAAGAGTTCGCCTTCCGGGTTCTTCTTGAAACCATAACCAAGAAGGACTTTAACAGTTGAGCATAGGTTACGGGATTATCCTTAAAGACATCTTCCATAGGTGTACCGTCTTTCGGGAAAGAGAGGATGACAGTATCTTCATTGGCAGAAGCGATTGCCTTTTGTTCTTCTCCGGTCAACATTGCCGTTTCGCCGAACATCTCGCCTGCTACAAATTCGGCAAGGACGGAATTATCTTCAGGAGACAAAATGATAACGTTTCCTTCTACAATAATATAAAAACGGTCACCGCATGTGTCCTGTTTAAAAATAACATCGCCTTTTTGATAGCTGTCTATCCCTGCCCTATCGGCTATATCCTTTAAGTAAACCTCATCCCATCCTGCAAAAAGAGGAGTATTACTTAAAGCCTCCAGCTTCTGTCTATCACTAATCATCTATACCACCTAAAAGCATTATAACATATTTTCAGCAAAAGAAAAGTGCATATTGAAAAAAAATCGGGAAAATTGAGCGAATAGAATTTAGAGAATCTTATAAATAAAATTGATTTGGTATTCGGATGCTGCCGTAAATATAGAAATTTTATCAAATCGGCATTCTCTCAGATTAAAACCTAAACATCAAGGCTATTTTCATTGAGCAAAAAGTCATAAATGCTCATAATAGTTATGCCTTGTTCATTTCTCCAAATAGGACTTTGTGTTCCGACAACTATTATTTTTTTAAAGGAATCAGGTACATGCAGCAATGAAGATTGCTCCTGCTGCATTTTTTCTAAATCGGGAATTGCAAATGCAGATTGAATATAATATCTTCTATTTCCAAGATTTGCAACAAAATCTACTTCAAGTTGTTTGCGTACATTGCCCTTATTTTCTTTACAATTTATTTCAACGACACCGACATCTACGGAAAACCCGCGGAAAATAAGCTCGTTGTATATAACATTCTCCATGAGATGCGTTTCTTCAAATTGTCTAAATCCTAAAATTGCATTACGTAGTCCTGTATCGGCATAATAGTACTTTACCGGCGTTGTTATATATTTTCTTCCTTTTACATCATATCTTTCCGCTTTTTGGATTAAAAAAGCGTCCTGAAGATATTGAAGATAGTCTTTTATTGTGGGTGCTGAAATTCCTTTTTGTCCGCCTGTAATAAAAGTATTAACTATTTTTTGCGGATTTATAAGCGATCCAATTGATGAGGAAATAACTTTTTGCAATTCTTCCATACCGGAGCTATTTGAGATTGCATATCTTTCACTGATGTCTTTCAAATATATCTCACTATTTAAACGTGTTAGATAACGGACTTTTTCTTCGTCATTTGAAAGGCGTAAAATATAAGGCATTCCGCCATACATGAGATAATTATTCCATGCTGCATATATATCACCTTGAACAACCGGATAATATTCGGAAAAAGAAAGCGGAGCTATATGTATCTCATCTCCTCTGCCCCTAAATTCAGTCAGTACATCACTCGAAAGCAATTTGGAGTTGCTCCCTGTTACATAAACATCAACATTGTTTTTACGCAATAAACCGTTTAATATTCCATAGAGCTTAATGAAAGAATCTTTGTTTTTTAATTCTTCGCGATTAATAAGCAATTGAACTTCATCCAGTAAAATAAAGTACGGCTCAGTTTCATCATTCGTTCTGTTTTGCAAAAAACTTGCCAGTTTTTCAGGATTTAAAAATTCTGAATTTTCAGAGTCATCCATAGCAAGTGTTATTATGTTTTGTTTTTTAATTCCTTGTTTCAGCAAATATTTATAAAATAAATTAAAAAGTAAAAACGATTTACCTGATCGCCTCACTCCTGTAATAATTTTAATCATACCGTTATTCATTTTTGAGATTAATCTTTGCAAATAAATTTGTCTTTCAGCTATTTTCATAAACATCTTACCTCATTTTAGATTTTTGCGTATTTCCGCATTTTTCTAAAATAGAATTATGCCATATATTGTTATAAAGAGCAATACCAATTTATCTAAAAAACATCCTAATATCGGCTGTACAAAAATTAAGCGGCAACGGATAAGAGTCTTAACCGCTGCCGCTTATCAAGCTGAGAGTTTTAAACTCTTAAGCTCCTATAATTCCTATAGCACCGAATATGATTAAAAGTTGGGCAAGAATATAAGTTTTCATAATAATAAAGCGCATTCCGGCCTTACCGCCCAAAAAGTATTGGGCTGAAACAAGAGCATCCGAGACGATAAACAAAATGCTTCCTACAGCAGCCAATATAAGTCCGATTGAAGGATTTGCAAAGGCAAAAACTATAAAGAGCCAGCTCATCGATGAGAGTATAAGCCCGTAGGCTATTACAATCGGCTTAAGACCTTTTAAGTGTTTTTTTGTTCTCATTATGCTGTAAATAATTACAACTAAAAAAATCACAGCCGTGACAATTCCGGGAATAAGGGGAATAGAATCAACCTTAGCACCGAGTATTGCAAAAACTATGTAACAGATTTGGGTAATCGCAAAAAATAAAATTCCAAGCGCAAAGTTTTGTTTTTCCCTATCAAAAAGAAGAGCAACATCCCCAAAAAAGCTGGATATCAGAGCAATAATTATTAAAATGTGTAAAATAGAGAAGTTTTGAACATTAACAAAAGTGAAAGCCAAAAAGAATAAAAGCAAAGACGGCATCAGCATAAACTTTGTAATATCTGCCCATTTTTGTTTTTGCTTAAAACACTTAATCAAATGGATTGTCGAAATAACAACAAACAAAACGATAGTTGCTATACACCAAGGATCTAAACATTGATTATACATAATATACCTCCAAAAATATACCTACACCATAATCATATACCGAAACCATCAAAAAAGCAAGCTATTTTTATTATTAACATAAATTATTGACAATTTTTAAAATTTAAGTTGACGATTACGCTTTTCTATGCTATTCTGTACAAGACGGTAGTGTTACCTTAGTTAATAGGTAAAAATTTATAACATCAGTTTACATGGAAGAATAATATGCAGATTTTTGATACTCATGCTCATCTCGGCTTGATATATTCTGATCCGATTGAGCAGTTGCGGGTTGTACAGGAAGCCAGACAAGGCTCTGTAACAAGGATAATAAGTATATGTAACAGCCTCCACGACTTTTCAAAGGTGTACGAGACTCTCAGGTTTTCACCTGCAGTATACCATGCCGTAGGCGTATCTCCTTCCGAAGTTACATCCCCGGGAAAGGACTGGCAAAAAATTATAGAAGAAAGCTTAAAATTGCCCAATGTAGTGGCTGTAGGAGAAATAGGTCTTGATTATTGCAAAAAATACGGAGACAAGCGTTCTCAGATTGAACTTTTTATAGCCCAGCTTGACATTGCTTCAAAAGCGGGATTTCCTGTAATTATCCATAACAGGGAAGCAGGCAAGGACCTTCTTGACATATTAAAAGAAAGGATTCCTAAAGAGGGCGGCGTTTTACATTGCTACTCAGAAGACGATATTTATGCAAAAGAGGCCTTAAAGCTTCCCCTATACTTCTCCTTTGCAGGAAATTTGACTTACCGCAATGCAAGAAACTTGCACGATACGGTATTGGCGCTTCCTCTTGACCGAATCGTAGTCGAATCCGAAAGCCCCTTCATGCCTCCTTCGGTATACCGAGGCCAAAGGAATATGCCGGCCAATACAATCGAGACTGTAAAGTTTATGGCTGAAATGTTAAAGATGGATATTGAAGAACTTGCCGATCAGCTTTGGAAAAACAGCTGCAAACTCTTCAGGCTGCCGGAATAAGATGGCAAAAACACCGCTTTACAAGCCCGTCTCAATAGGCGGGCTTCTTTTATCGGGAAACATATTTTTGGCCCCTGTTGCAGGCTATTCCGACAAGGCCTTCCGCTCAATCTGCGTGGACTGCGGCGCCGATTTTACATACACCGAAATGGTCTCCTCAGAGGCCCTCGTGAGGGATTCCAATAAAACCGAGAGCCTAATCGGAAGATCTCCTAACGAAAAGGCCTATGCCGTGCAGATTTTCGGCTCAAATCCCGAATACATGGCAAAAACAGCCGTAATAATCGCCGAAAAATATTCTCCCGAATGTATCGATATAAATTCGGGCTGCCCTATGGCAAAGATTACCAAAAACGGAGCAGGTTCGGCTTTGATGACGGACATCCCGCTTTTATACAAAATTGTAAAGGCGGTAAATGATGCAATGGCTCCATATAAGATACCCGTAACTCTTAAAATAAGGTCGGGCTTTACCGCCGATAAACTCAACTGGAAAGAAGCAGCCTCAGCCGCAATTGATGCCGGGGTTAAAATGCTCACCCTACATCCGCGCACCCGTGCACAGGTGTATTCGGGGAAGGCCGATTGGAACATCCTTGCAGAGCTGGTTCAATTTGCGAAGCCTTATCAAATTCCTGTTTTCGGATCGGGAGATCTTTTTTCGCCTGAGGATGCCAAAAAAATGCTTGAAGAAACAGGCTGTGCCGGCATAATGTTTGCCCGCGGGGCTATGGGAAACCCCTTTATCTTTACACAAACGCGGGAGCTTTTGACCAAGGGAACATACGGAGAAATAAGCACGGAACAAAAAATCCGCACCGGCTTTAAAGAGCTCATTTTTTTATGCGATGAAAAGGGAGAAGAAAAAGGCTGCCGCGAAATGCGTAAACGCTTTGTCGCCTACACCAAGGGCATACCCGACGGCTCAAAACTCCGCCAAGAATTAGTACAAGCCTCAACAATAGAGGAGTACAAAGCTATAATTCAAAATTATTTTCAATTGACATAAGAGGATTTCTTCTATATACTTATTTTTGTAAAAAATTCGGAAACCTTTGTTTCCTCAGTAGGAGAACTTATGTCAGACACATGTACAGTAAAAACTCTGCCTTTGGTTCCGTTTAAGGAAATGCCTTATACGAGGCCGGATATGAAGGCGATTGAAAAGGGCTTTGCCGATGCCCTATCTAAATTTAAGGCTGCAGCTTCGGTAAAAGAGCAGATCGAAGCTATCGATATGGTACAGGCCATAAACCGCGAGTACAGCACCATGTCTTCGCTGGCCTCGGTCAGACACACCATCGATACAAGGGACGAATTCTACGATAAAGAAAACGATTTTTATGATGAGGCAGGCCCTCTTTTTAGCAAGCTTTCAAACGAATTCGGTGCAGAAATGGTAAAATCGAAATTTAGAGCCGAGCTTGAAAAGGAATTCGGTCATCAGGTTTTTGATTTAACCGACCTATCCTTAAAGGTATTCAGCCCCGAAATTATGGACGACCTAATGGCCGAAAATAAGCTTACCAGCAAATACAGTAAGCTCATCGCCTCTGCCCAGATCGAATTCCAAGGCGAAAAACGCACCCTTTCCCAGCTTAGCCCATTTATGCAGGACATGGATAGAGAAGTACGAAAGGCTGCGGCCAAGGCCTACTACAGCTTTTTTGAAGAAAACGAAGCCGAATTCGATTCTATCTATGATGAACTTGTAAAGGTACGCACAAAGATAGCCAAAAAACTCGGCTACAAGAACTTTGTTCAGCTTGCCTATGACCGCCTCGGAAGAACCGAGTACAATGCCGAAATGGTTGCAAACTACCGCAAGCAGATTTATGAGCTTGTTGTTCCGATTGCTCAGGCCTTAAAAAAGCGACAAAGCAAGAGATTAAAGCTCGATAAGGTCTATTATTACGATACCGGCCTCAAATACCTTACGGGAAATGCCGTTCCCCAAGGCGAGCCTGATTGGATTGTTGAGCAGGCAAAGAAGATGTACAACGAGCTTTCACCCGAAACAAAGGAATTCTTCGGCATTATGACCGATTACGGACTAATGGACCTACTTTCAACAAAGGGAAAGGCAGGCGGAGGTTATTGCACGGGCTTCCCCATGTACAAGGTTCCCTTTATCTTTGCAAACTTTAACAAGACCCAGCACGATGTCGAGGTTATGACCCACGAAGCAGGCCATGCCTTCCAAGCCTATCAAAGCCGGGATGCCCGTCTTCTCGAATACGGATGGCCCACCCTTGAGGCTTGCGAAATTCATTCGATGAGTATGGAATTTTTCACATGGCCCTGGATGGAGCTTTTCTTTAAGCACCAAACCGAAAAGTTTAAGTTTACCCATCTTTCGGGAGCCTTCGAATTCCTCCCCTACGGAGCCACAGTCGATGAGTTCCAACACTGGGTATATGAAAACCCCGAAGCAAGCCCTGCCGAAAGAAAGGCGGAATGGCATAAGATAGAATTAAAATACAATCCTTCAATCGATTATGCCGATAACGAATACCTTAACCGAGGCGGCTTTTGGATAAAGCAGGGACACATTTTTTCTTCTCCTTTCTATTACATAGACTACACCTTGGCCCAAGTTTGCGCCCTACAGTTTTGGGTAAAGGCCAATGCCGACCGCAAAACGGCTTGGGAAGATTATTTACGCCTCTGCAAGGCCGGCGGAAGCCTCCCCTTCTTGGAGCTTTTAAAACTTGCAAACCTAAAGAATCCCTTTGAAGAAGGCTGCATCGCTTCGGTAACCCCCGAATGCGAAAAATGGCTCAATTCGATAGACGATTCAAAACTCTAAAAAAAGGGCTTACCCAAAATCGGGTAAGCCCTCACCTTTTAAAAGGCTTAGGATATAGTCGATTTAAAGAACAAGAGGAGATTAAATTTGGTAAAAATTCTAAAAATAGAAAACAAGGATGAAAAAGCAAAAATTGTTGAAGAAGTCTTGATAGATTTACCCGAATGGTTCGGTTTACCAGAAAGCACAAAAGAGTATATCAATGATTCAAAAGAATTGGATTTATGGGCAGCAAAGAAAGATGATGAAATTATCGGGTTTATAACCTTAACCGAATCAAGCTCCGAATGTGCTGATGTGCATTGTATGGGAGTAAAAAAAATGTATCACAATCAGGGAATCGGAACCCTATTATTTAACGAGCTTAAAAAATTTGCTTCAACCAAATATGATTATATACAGGTAAAAACGGTAGATGAGGGGCATTATAAAGAATATGACCAAACAATAGCCTTTTATAAAAAACAAGGATTTAAAAAATTGGAAGTTTTTCCTACACTGTGGGATGAATGGAATCCATGCTTGATAATGATACAAAAATTATAAAAATGCAACTATTATACAGTTGCATTTTTATAAAAAACACAATATAATTAAGATAAGATATGAGTCGGGATGAAAAACTTATAAAAAGGTTATTATCTAAACCAAGGGATTTTACATATAATGAACTCAAAAGATTATTAAAGGCATTGGGCTATGTAGAAACACAGAGCGGCAAAACATCAGGATCGAGGGTTGCATTTATCAACTTATCTGACGGGCATATTATCCGCCTTCATAAGCCGCATCCAAATAATGAATTGAAGCAATACCAAATTGAACAGATTATTTATGAATTGCAGTTAAAGGGGGTACTATGAAAGATTTTTTGGAATATAAAGATTATTTAGGTTCGGTGCATTTTAATGCTGATGATGAGATATTTTATGGAAAAATAGAATGTATTGATGATTTAATATCATTTGAAGGTAATACCGTAAACGAATTAAAAACAGCCTTTATTGAAGCTGTTGAAGATTATATTGAGCTATGCAAAGAAGCAGGAAAACCGGCTGAAAAATCATACAAAGGGAGCTTTAATGTAAGAATATCTCCTACAATACACAAAAAAGCGAAACGGCAAGCTATTATTCAAGGAATATCATTAAATCAATTTATTCAACAGGCTGTTGAGCAGGCTGTAACCGATAACTTACAAGGAGCTTCACGGCGTGTACATAACCGATAATGAAACAAAAAAGGCCTTGCTTATTTTTACGGATATCTTATCAAGTCCGGTAAAAACGAATATAAGCCGCTCGTCTTTACATGAAAAGAGTGGAGAGGCTCTAAAAGAAATAGAAGAAAAAGAACTCGAAAGCCTTGTTAAGACCATTTTTTTAAAGCCCCTATCTTCTCTCCGCTTTAGAGTGGCAAAGGAAAATCCTGCGACTCTTGTAGGTTCGGGACAGCTTGAAAAAATTGCTCAAGCTATAGAAGATGAAGGAGCCGATCTTGTTGTCTTTAACAGTGCTATAAGCCCCCGCATTCAGCGGAACCTTGAAGCCGCTTTAAATACCTGCGTTATAGACCGCTCCGAGGTTATCATTCAAATATTTGCGGACAGGGCTCAAACGCGGGAAGCGGTATTGCAGGCGGATCTTGCCCGCTTGGAGTACTCTATGCCGCGCCTTACCAGAAGATGGACCAGCTTAGCCCAGCAAAGGGGCGGAGCAAAGGGAACAAGGGGAGCTTCCAGAGGTGCAGGCGAAAAAAAACTGGAGCTTGACAGAAGAACCTTAAAAACCGGAATTGCAAAGCTCAAAAAAGAGGTAGAAAGGGTAAGGCTTCAAAGAAAGGAACAGAGGAAGACCCGCTTACAGGGAGACAAAAAAATAGGGGCGATTGTAGGCTACACAAACGCCGGAAAATCCTCTCTTTTAAAAAAACTTTCGGGAACCGAAATTTTTACCGAAGATAAGCTTTTTGCCACCCTCGATGCCGAAACCAGAAAAGTTTTTTTACAAACGGATGAAAAAAATATTCAGGTTCTGTTAACCGATACCGTAGGCTTTGTAAGCAATCTGCCTCACCAGCTGATTGATGCCTTCCGTTCAACTCTTGAAGAAGCCGCCCTTGCAGACTTTTTAATAATAGTCTGCGATGCCTCCCATCCTGCAATGACGGAATGCCTTGAAGTTACAAGGCAAGTCTTGGATGAACTTTCATGCAAGGAAAAGCCGGTCATAATTGCAATAAACAAAATAGATGAAGTCTTTGATGAGGGTGAAATTTTAAGATTAAAGGAACGCTATCCTGAAGCTGTCGAAATTTCGGTTAAAACAGGAAAGGGACTTGAAGGTTTAAAAAGAAAACTTGTCTCCATATGCACTCCCTAGGCAGAAATTACAAAAAAGCCCCCGTAAGAGCCTTTTAAGGCATTTGTCTTACGGGGGTAAAAGCACTAAGAGCTTAAATCCTGTTACGGCAGCTAAATATTGAAAGCAATAGTAATCTCTTGATTATTTCCCGTTACCGTAAAGTTTTCTTTTTTAGCTTCCCCGGCAAAATTGGTATAAACAGAATAGCTTCTGCCTTTGATAAGACCTTTAAAGACAACAGGCTCACCTCCAAAATCTGCAACAAAGGCCAAAGGAGCCTTGGTAACCTCATCAATTAAAGTAATTTTATTCCCAAATACCGCTTGTCCCTTATTGGTTACCTTAACGGTTATTTCGGCCTCGCTGTAGATATCGTTTGGAGCAGGGATTGCAGCAACGCCGTCAGTTACAGCCTTGGCTGCCTTGTAAACATTAACCCTACCATAGCCGTAGCGTTCATCAAAATCAGCCATTCCATCAATCTTGTCGGCGTTTTTTTCGAGTAAGGTCTTAATCTGATAGGGTGTCAAATTATGGGCATTACCGAAGGACAAAAGATAGCCTATTGTTCCAGTAATAAAGGGTGTCGCCATTGAGGTTCCGCTCATACTCTGATAAGAATCATCTCCATATACGGTACAAGACATAACACCGTCACCGGGGGCGGAAATGCTTATCCAAGCCCCTTTATTGCTAAAGTCTTTTTGCTTATCTTGTGCTGTGGTAGCCCCTACTGCAAGCACACCGGGGACGGCGGCAGGGAAGGCCGCCGTATAGCGGCCCTCATTTCCCATAGCTATTACCGGAAGAATATTGTTTTTTATAGCATAGATTAAAACTGAAAATTCAAATTCGGTACCGTATGAACCGCCCAAACTCATATTTACGGGAACCGTTGTTTGGGTAATTTGGTAGTCGGTATCTCTAAGATACGAAGGGAGCTTATTCTTTTCTTCATCAGAGCGCTCAGCCTTAGATTTACGCAAAATTTCTACAGTTTCTACCAGGTCGGCCATTGCGCCGTAAATAGCCCAATCGCTGCCCCCTCCTGTAATACCTAAACTTTGATAAGAGATAATTTTGGTATTTTTCCATGCAACACCTGCAATGCCCACTCCGTTATCGCCGCGGGCTGCTATGGAGCCTGAACAGTGTGTACCATGAGCTTCTTTATCCCAGTTTTGGCCTATAGGTATTTCGGTAAAGGGCTTTCCGTTTCCTATATAATTTGCTCCTGTAATGTCGGTTGCGGCAGATTTTGCATAAAGGACGATAGAATTTGTGCCATCTTTAAAATCCTGGTGCTCCATATTAATGCCGGTATCGATAATGCCTACAACTACATCTTTTGGACCGTAACCCAAGTCTTTATAGGCTTTTAAGGCTTCGGTTATTTTAAGCCCGTAATCCGAAGCATTTGCTATGGGGTCGTTAAGGTAGTTTCCATCGGTAAGGCCTCTAGCCTCTATAATAGGTTTACCTTGTAATATTGGTTTTTTAGTATATTTAGGAACTTCAACCTTGTAATCGTACTCGGCCGAAAGAACGCCATTAATAAAAAGCACCTTTGAAAGATTCTTTTTTGCATTTCCTTCCTTGTAAAGGTTCCAATAGCGGAGACCCTCCCCTCGAAGAGAAACAAAACCTCTAACCTCAAAGCCTTCTTTTTCAAAAAGGGTCTTATCAAAGTTTGATGAGGTCTTTACGATAAAAGAACCTTCTACAATATTTTCAAGTCCTTCTTCAGTAAAGACAGGAAGGCCTGAATTTAAATTTTCCTCAATTTTTTCATGCTTTAAACTTTCGGGATTTTTAATTCCGAAAGAACATGAAACCAGTGTAACGGCTAAGACCGTCAATAAACAAAAAAATTGTTTCATTATAATCCTCCATATCCTTATTCTGTTACCGTAAAGGTAAATCTTCCATTAACAGCATTAGCACCGTTAGAATAGGTATTACCAAAAGTTTGGATTTGAACCATGCCTATAGTACCGTCGAGGTTTACATAAGTATGATCTTTGATGACCATAAGCGGTGAGTCATCATTTAAATCATAAGCATCATCACCCCAATCCTGTATATCCCATTGGTAGGTTGTGCCTGCCGTGTATGTAAGAGGCTGGCCCGCTGAGTATTCTTCAACATTAAAGAAACCTATTTGAGTAAATTTAGGAGTAAGGGTAATCTCTCTTGTTGAAGAATTTACCTTAATAAGGTCTTCAAGACTGTTAACACCAATATTCGGTTGCGCCAATTGCCCTTTCAAAATATCCTGATATGAAACCTTTCGGTATACACTACCGTTTTGTACGAGATCTATAAGAAGGTCAGGACCGCTATTTCCATCCTTGTACGTTCTATTGTAATAATATTGGAATTTGGAACCGAAAAGAACCTTTCCACGCCCGTCAACTACTAAAAGCCCCGAATCAAAGCAGTCTGCTTCGTCCTTTTTAAGGAGCTTAGGATTACTTATCTTGCAGGTATAGCTCATGTTTTGGGCATCTGCCTTTGAAATCAGAACACGGTTGGCAGGAGCCGTAAGTTCATAGGTAAAGGCTTCCATTACCTTCATCTTTAATACGGGAGACTCTACGGTATGGCTTGCATTATAGGCTATAACCTTATACTCATATTCTACATTTTCTTCCAAGCGCGAATCAGTATCAAAACCTTGATGCAAGTTCGCACCGGGGAATGTTTCAACCATAGGCTTGCCGTAAATTGTGCGGCTTACTCGTTCAAATTTATCTTCTGTACCGGCTTTTTTTCGGTAAAAATCAAAGCCGATAATGGGAACAGACTTTCCGCCGGTACCCGCAAGATTGAACTGTATGATCGACGTATATGAAGAACTATGTCCTCCTATGGGATCAAGGGCCAATGGAATTATATTGCCGTTAACGGAACCGCCCATTAAATTTATATGTGTAATATCCCCTCCGTCATTCGAATAAATATTTGCCGAATATGGGATACGCTCCACAATTATAAGAATATTCTTAAATACGGCATTATCCAAGGGGGCTCCGCTTGCGGAATTTTCCGACTTAATGCTTATGTGTTTTTCGACACGGTTATTTGCAATATCGTAACCTACAACTATTAGATCGAAATTTCCGTTGGGGAAGATAAAGTCTCCTGTACCCGGCTTTAACTCAAATTCGTATTTTGATGTAAAAGTTCCGGCAGAAAATTCGGTGCCAAAATAACTGCCATAAATTCCGCTAAGGTCGTTAGGAATCATTCCCATACCTACCTTAGCCCCAAAGCCGTTCCCGTCCTTCGCTTCGACGGCACCTACACTTGAAGTAAAGTTTACCTTAATGCTTTTTAGGCTGTTATCAATGGACGAGCCGTCGTTTATGGGTGTTTCACCCCCTCCTGCAGCAGCCGCTTTCATAATTGAAGCTACCTTAGGCGGCTCAACTCCTCGCGTATGATCGCCATGCGGGAATTGAATCATAGTAAGTTTTTGGTTTTTTAGTGCAGAAACATAGTAGTTTTCAATCAAGGAACCGGCCCATTTTTTTTCGATACCTTCAAGTTTAAAGTCATATCGTTTATCCGGCTCAAGGCCTGTTATATTGGCGATACCGTTGTTAACCTGAACTGTTTTAACCGGCGCTGCCCCGGCCACTTGTGCCGGGTCAAAGACCTTAAGCGTGGTGCCCGATACCTTTGTACCTCCTATAGAATCTACTACAAGGACTTCAACAGTTACGGTAGCACCGGCTTCAACAAAGTTAAGGCTGTAGATCTTAGAATTACCGCCCTTGATTACTTCAACAAGTACCTGAAGCTTTGCGGCACTTATCGCAACAGTGCCGTAGCCCGGATCAGTACTAACTTTGCCGTCAATTTTTACCTCAGCACCGGTATAAGCTTCGGCCGTAATATGAACCTCTCCATAAGGAACCGGAATATTGTGATACTCGGTTTTGGTTCCGTCAAAGATAAAACCGGGAGTCTCGGTTATTTTAAGCGATTTGAGTGAAGAGTTTTCTTGTTCCGGATTATAAAAATTTGTATCATTCAAAAATCCTCCTGAAGCTGTCTGCTTACAACTGGTAAGCATAAAAACAAATGTAACAATACTACATAGTGTTACTACATACATTCGCACATTTTTTGCTTTTTGTGACATCATATCCCTCCTAAATAAAAACTATTCTTATATACAGCCTTTTTTGAGGCGATTATAAGCGGTTTAAGTTATCGTTAATATTTAAGCTATCATTGCATCTTAATACTATAGTATCATTTGGTTCGGCATACACGGCAAATATGCTATAAGGGCTTGTTATTGCCTGTGTGACAATATCCTTAGGTGACGGACCTATTAGTCCCCATACAAGCTCAATGGAATTTCCCGTTTTTATAGCCGACAGAATTTCAATTCTATACCCTCCTGTCCTAAAAGGACCGCTTGTTATAACTACAACTGCTTTACGGCTAAAATCAATCTTAGGAACCGTAACATGATTACCGTAGATAATTGCATAAAGATTATCCAATCGGCCTTGTTCCCTTATAACTTGATCTATTCCGTTTTTTGCATTATTTCCTGAGCGCAGCAATTCGTATTGAATTTTATTTGCATCCCCTGTTTTTAAAGGAGCAGCAGAGGTTTCAGGAAAAGGACATTCTTTTAAACCTGCACAACTTGAAATCAAGAAGACAAAAAATAGGCTTATATAAAAATATTTTATATTCATATCAATTCATGGTATTATATCATAGCCCATTCTAATTGGGCAAGATGACTTTTATAAATCAAAATTATTTTTTAGATAATTATTAAAATACACTTGACACAGTATTAGGTTTACTGATATAATCCTCTTATGTTTATGGGGATATAGCTCAATTGGTAGAGCGCTTGCATGGCATGCAAGAGGTCAGGGGTTCAATTCCCCTTATCTCCAATACTAAAAGTTGGTACATTTCTGACATATTTATTTAATAAGGCGGCTAATCGGTGGATTCGACAACTGAAATAGATCTTGATGAGCTTCTCAAAGATGTAGTAATGCCTTCAGGCAGCACGGCACAGGCACCACCAACCCCCGGTAGTTTTGATTTTGATATAAATCAACCTAATCCTTTTCCCAGTATAAAGACCGGAGGGTTAAGCAGGGAGACTATGCTTTCAATGGCGCCTGAAGCCAGAGGAGAAGCAAAACGGGATCCCAGTGAACCGGATCTTACTCTGACTCATTTTGAAAAAGTTGAAAAATTTTTTGCAGATACACCGCATACCTTATTTGATACAGCAGAATTTTACAAGATAGTGTTAAAAAGCGAAGGAGAAAACGCGCAACGTCTTCATGCATCTTTAACCAAATTTTTGACGGCTACAGATCCTAAAGATAGAAGCGTATTCAGACAACAGGTTGAATCATCCTATTGGAACCTTGTTTCCGATATGGTCATGAAAATTGCATCCGGAAAATCTTCAAAAGAAAAACAATACGCGATAAGATACGGCCTTGTTCTCCCCACTCTTTTAACAACGGCACAAAAAGATATGTTTGCAAAAATAATAGACGAAAACCCCTATTGCGAAGCTGTCTATTATTTGGATGAATGGTTTAGAGAAATAGGAAGCGGTAAAATCAATCCTTCAGCAACAGATGAAGTCAGGGTTCCAAAAAGAGACGATAACTCACGATTTAACCAGCTTTTAGAAAAGGCCAAGGGAAAACTGCAAACGGCCGACAATTTATTAAGAGCAAAATCCGAAGAAATCAGCAGATTTGAAGACTCCATAAAACAACAAATCGATAATATGTTCTCTCATGATATGCTGGCTAACTTCTCAAATGTTAAATCACCTTACAGCGAATCACAAAAACAGCAGATATTGCAAATAAATGAAAGGCTAAAAAAACTCCTCAATTTTGACAAAGAACTGCAAAACTGTATTTCCGACTATAAAGAGGCTGATGCAGATGTACGCAGCTTAAGGGAAAAGGCCGATGCTTCAGGCGGAATTACGACAAATATGTCCGGGGCCGAAGGCGAATTTGATACCGTAAAGCAAATGGCTAAGATGACATGCGGAAGAAAAGGCAATCACTTTCCAATCTTATCCCGTGAATATCTTAGGAGCTCTTCAAAAGAATTAGGTACCCGTGAAAATATTTTAAGGGAAATGAAGTGGCTTGAAGACATAGATGTTCAAGCTTACTGCCGTCAATATAAAAATCAATTAAACCGGATACCTCCCTTTGTTATCTTGGTTCCAACCTATGGCGATATAGGCTTTTGCTGGGAGCCCTTTGATAGGTATAACCGTGTAACAAGCCGAGGAAGAATCGTAATTCCTATGTACCCGAAAAGCTTAAGGGTGTCGCTCCTAATGGCCACAGCCGACTTGCGCTGGCAGGTTGCTAAAGAAAAAGCCTCATACTACTGGATGGAAGAAGGCTTAACAGGAAACTATTACCAATGGTTTCAAAACCAAAAACTAAAAGGCGATATAAAGGAATACTTTATACAGGATTATATAACTTGGATGATTAAAGAAAGTGAAGGCATCCAAAAATTAGATAAAGAAGTTAGGGAAGTATTTTGGCGATACATGCCCTTTGCCGATTCAATTAAGGCAAAACTCAAAGACAGGGCCTTGGTATATCAAGAGCTTTGCCAAAGAGATATAAACCGCCAAATGTCGGATGGGTATTAAACTATGAAAAAACAATTATTTTTATTTGCCAGTAAATTATGCCCCGATTGCGGGCCTGCAAAGGAATATTTAGAAAGAAAAGGAGTAAAGTTCCGTTATTTTGACATTACTGAAGACTTAGGTTATCTAAAGTTTTTGTTAAAATATCGGGATGAACGGGCTGAATTTGCTCAGCTCAAAAAGGAGGGGAAGATCGGCATCCCATGCTTGATGGTCGGAGACGGCGAAGAGTTTGTATTCGACATTGAAGGAGCAGACCTGTCAAAATGGTCTTAACCCTGACCGGCCTTCTTTTTTTAAGTCAGGTATCTTAAGCCGATTGGTATTTAGGTTAAGCCTAAATACAATCTAGCAGGACGTGAGAGGACACGTCCTGCTTTTTTTATGCAAAATTGATTACCTTAATACGGTTAAAGGGTTAATTAACTTCCCGTTTTTATATACGGAAAAATGAACATGGGGACCTGTAGATCTTCCCGTATTTCCTACAGTTCCGATAATTCCGCCCTGATTTAAAATTTGGCCCCGCCTTACCTTTATCGTATGCATATGTCCGTACATTGACTGATAGCCGCCCGAATGGGTTACAATGACATAATTACCATAAACGGCAGAATAGCCTGTATAAGAAACCTTACCGTCAAGGGTCAGTTTAATAGGTGTGCCCGTAGGAGCCGCAATATCGATACCTGTGTGAAAACTCTTTCTTCCGGTAAAAGGATCTCTTCTATAGCCGAACGGCGAAGTAAGCCTTCCTGTTATCGGATAAATAAAAAGCTCTCCCAAGGCCTTTTTAAGCTCAAAGGAACTCATCGTTGCACCCGGAATAAAGAGCTTTTGACCTATGCTTACCGTCTGATTTTCAAGATCATTTGCATCCAAGATTACATTGATAGGCAGGTTAAATTTACCGGCAATAGAACTTAAGGAATCGCCTTTTACGGCCGTATAAATAAGTCCGTCAATCGAAGGAATAATCAGTTTTTGCCCTATCCTTAACCTTTTTGCGCTGCTTATTCCGTTTACGGAAAGAAGGGTTCCCAAATTTTTAAGGCCGAATTTTTGAATAATACCGCTTACCGTATCCCCTTTTGAAACCATATATTCTTCAAAATCGACTGCACTAATAAAATCCTGCACATCCGCAGGGGAAAAAGAAGAGTCTTCTGCAGTTTCTTGATGAGTCCCCCCCCCTCCCTTTGATAAATCGGAAGAAGGCATGGCATATTGACGCATTGCATTTACAGATGAAGGCTCTTCCCAAAATGAGATAGATCTTATCGATGAAAGGCCCCAATTCAATTTTAAAATCGGAAAATAAAAAAAGATAAGACCTGCTGCAAGCATGGCTAAGAGAACAAAGACAATCAAAGACTCTTCTCTAGAACTAAGCTTAACTTTCTTTGCCTTAACCTCATTTTCGGATAAACCGAATAAAATTTTTTGCGGATTAACGGCAGAGTAGATTCTAACCGTCTCTGCATGAGAAAAAGCCGGTTTCCTTTTTTTTTCTTGCCTATATTTATTGTTATGATGCACCGCATCCGAATAAGTTATGATATCCATATTCAGTATATCGGCAGAAAAAAATATGGTTTTAGACCAAATTAGATAAGAAAAGGGCTTAAACCTTATAAAGGTCTTAAGCCCTTTGTTAAAAACTATAATGGAATGAAGATTATCTTAACATACCATACAAATTTTTCGGATTTTCCAAAACAGGAACGAGCTCCTGAGGAACGCCTACATTTTCATCCTTAGCTATATCATACATCAGACGGAGAATTGAAAAGTCTTCAAGGGCAAAACCTACAGAGTCAAAAATGGTAATTTCGTCCGGTTTGCGGTTAATGGGTTTACCTGTTTTGATTACATTCCAAATTTCGGTAACCTTAAAGCTTTCGTCCATGTGCTGAATTTCACCCTCAATTCGGCTTTGAGGTTCAAATTCTACATAAACGTCTCCCATAGATAGAACCTTTGAGTCAAGCTCGGTTTTACCCGGACAGTCCCCGCCTACACCGTTTATGTGCATACCGGGCTCAACCATATCGGGAGTAATAATAATGGCATTCTTCTTATCGGCTGTAACCGTCGTGATAATATCTACTCCCTTACAGGCTTCCCGTGTGCTCTTACACTTAATGAGCTTTAAGCCTTTTACATTTTTAAGATTGTCCATGAGCTTATCGGTTGCAGCAGGATCAACATCATAGCAATAAATTTCTTCTACTCCCAAAATATGATGAAAACCTAGAGCCTGGAATTCACTTTGACATCCGTTTCCTATAAGGGCCATTTTTTTCGGATTAGGTTTTGCAAGATACTTTGCAGCCATTACCGAGGTCGCGGCAGTTCTGACTGCCGTTGTTAAAGTCAATTCGCTCAAAAGAAGGGGAAATCCTGTACAAACTTCAGCTAAAACTCCTATAGCCATAACGGTTAAAAAATTGTGCTTAGGATTTTCCGGATGACCATTTACGTACTTAAAAGAATAGGTTTTGGAATCCCCTATGGGCATGAGTTCAATAACTCCGATAGGACTGTGATGAGCCATCCTTGGAACCTTATCAAAATCGTTCCATCTTTTATAATCTTCTTCCAAATAAGGAACAAGCCTCTTAATAACAGTTTCGGCACCGACAGATTTAAGATACTTTGCCATTGTAGGCAAATCGATATACTTCGTTTTCAACATAAGCCTCCATGTGTTGATTATATACCAATATGTTAGCTCATTTTATAGCTTTTGTCTAGTTTAAAGTTTGTAGTTTTACGAATAAATTTTAGAATAATAAGGTCGCGTTATAATCAAGCGGCTAAAAATTGAAGAGCGCTTACAAGATAAGACCTTGTAAGCGGTTTATTTTATATCTAAGACTTAGTTTTATTCTTCAACAAAGGCGTACTTTAGGTTGTAAGTTCCGGGATAGAACTGTTTAACTCCTTTTAATTTTTTTTGCATAAAGATATTGTAGGTCTGGTTTGCATAAGGAGCAATTCCGCATTCTTCAGTCAATAAAATCATTTCCGCTTTTTTAAAACATTCCAACTGTTCATCAAAATCGGAGCTTTTTTTTGCCCTTTGCACCAAATCAACATACTCCTTATTTTCCCAGCCTATCGGAACAATTTTGTTTCCGGGTAAAAAAAGGTCCAAATATCTGGCAGGTGTATCAATGCCGCCTCCCCACGATTTAAAGCCGACTTGATAGTCCAAGCTCTTATTCCGTTTTTTAAAAACCGTTCCCTCGATTTTATCAAGCTCTACATTTACTCCAAGTACGCTTGAAAGACGGTTTTGCAGATATTCATTGAATTTAGAACTTTCATGTGATGGGAACATTATCGAAATCGTTATCTTTGAAGGATCATCCCCAAGCCCCAGCTCTTTTAAACCTTCAATAAAATGAGCTTTAGGATCAGGTACTTTTTTTATCAATTCTTGAATAGGCTCGCCTGCAAGACTTCGGTAATTTTTACCTTCAAGCTCGGTTGCAATCGAGACAAAGCCGTAAGCTGGCTTATAGATATCGTCAAACAAGTCCGTGCAAATTTCTTTGCGCTCAAGACTTGCCGAAAGAGCTTGACGAATTTTTTTATTTGAAAATAACTTATCCTTTTGGTTCATAAAAATATATTGAACGCGGCTGTCAACTCCGTGTATTTCGGCAAAGCGGTTTTCTTTCTTTAGCTTGTTTATCCAGCTTATGGAATAAGCATTTGCAATATCGATGCTTCCGTTTAAAAGTTCGCCGAGGCCGGCATTTTCTTCATTTATTATTTTAAATGTAAGAGCATCTATTTTTACCCTTTCGGCATTCCAAAATTTTTCGTTTTTAACAAGCTCTATCTTGCTGTTGTGCACCCAGCTTTTTACCTTAAAGGCCCCGCTGCAAATTATTTTTTCGGCCTCACTGCCGTAGGATAATCCGAATTGGTTTATAATATCTTCCCTCTGGGGAGGAATTTTTGCAGCAAATTCATGAAGGTTTTTTATGGGATTTTCAGTTACAATTTGAAGAGTTTTTTCGTCAAGCGCCTTGATGCCTATTTCGGAATAATCCAGTTTTCCTTTTAAAATTGCTTGAGCATTTTTAATATAGTCGTAGTACATTGCCATGGGAGAGGCAGATTCGGCATTGATGATACGGCGAATACTGTACACAAAATCTTCAGCCCTTATCTTTACGCCGTCAGACCAATAAGCTTCACGCAATTTGAAGGTCCATTCGGTATAATCGTCATTATGCGTCCAAGACTCGGCAAGAGCAGGAAGGATCTTTCTTTCCCCATTATCTTCGGTTAAGATATCGGTAAGGTTTTCGTTTATGTAGTCCAGTACTACAAAAGAGTACCTATCCGAAGCCTTTGCAGCATCCAAAATACTCGGTTCTGCACCCAATGAGGCCGTAACAACTTTAGGCCCCCCAATATTTTTATTTCCCCCGCAGGCAAAAAAAAGCAGCACCAGCGCTGCAAGAAAAATAATTTTTATAGTCTTCATTTAAACCTCAGATTACACTATAACAAATTTCAGATGATTCTTCCAGCGGGTAAAATAGAACAGCAAGATGATATAAGACGTTTAAAACCCTATAAAAAAGATTCAAATAGTTTACCGAAGAGGAGTCCCCAGCCGTCAACCATAACAAAGAGAATCAATTTAAACGGCATAGAAATCTGAATAGGAGGCAGCATTATCATACCCATAGACATGAGTATGCTTGCCACAATCATATCTATTATAATAAAGGGCAGGTACAAAAATATACCTATCTGAAAAGCGATTGTAAGTTCATGCAGGATAAAGGCTGCAATCAAAATATGTGTCGGAACATCTGCAAGGGTATTCGGTTTCGGCAGCTTAGACATGGCCATAAAGGTACGGATATGGGTAGGATTTTTTTGCATTTGTTTGTACATAAAATACCGCATAGGTTTTTCCGCCTCTTTATAGGCTTCTTCAATTCCGATTTGTCCCTCACTCATAGGCTTATAGGAATTATTGTAGATCTGGGTAAAGGTCGGCCACATTATAAACATGGTCAAAAAGAAGGCTATTCCGTTTAAAACCTGAGTAGGCGGTACTTGCTGCAAAGATAAGGCCCTTTTAACAAAGTCTAAAACAATGCTTAAACGCAAAAAGCTCGTCATCAATAACAAGATGCTTGGAGCTATCGAAATAAGGGTAATAAAAATCAAAAGCTGAACGGAGAAGGCCACATCCTTATTTGTCGAAGGCTCCCTTATAGAAAAATCGATAAAGGGAATTCGCCCTGCCTGCCTGTTAGGATCGGCATCAGTCCTTCCCGCTGTAGTACCGCCGGGAAAATTCCCTTGCGAGAATACTTGAACCGGAATAAAAAGAATCATGCCGAAAAAGATTAGAATTAAAAGATTTCTTTTCATTCTCTTTCCTCCGGCATCTGAGTTTGTGCAGCCTTGTTCAGCCTTTCTCTTTGTGCTTCAAAAAAGTTTGCGTCAATACTGTTGTTTTTCGTACCCTTAAAAACCGACGACAGCATAGAAGCAAAGTCTTGTTTGGGAGAAGAACTTCGCCTCTCGGCGTCCAAATTCATAGTATCGACAAGGGTCTTATCTTCCACCTCTCCTATCATATTTATTGAAGAATCCGTAACACCTACAAGGTAGGCTTTTTCGCCCAAGGTAACTACATGAATACTTTTTCCTTGGGCAAGATTAATTGAGGCGACACTTTTTAGATAAGGACTATCAGAAGAAAAAGATAGTGAAGACTTTTTTAAAAATTTCAGCACAACATAGGCCAAAATACATACTATAACTAAGGATATAAGTACTCTCAACAGGTTTGAAACAGGGGATTGAGCTCTTTCTGCAACATTTAAATCAAAGGTATTTTCATTTCCGGCAGATGCAGAGTTACCCTCATTCGTATCAATATTCCCTTTTGTGCCTGCATCCAATAAAATACCCGACTCCGGAGGCAAAGAAGAATCTTCTTTAGAAGCTCCGTCTGTTTCTGCAAACAAGGCTATCGAAAATAGAAAAAAAAGAACAAAAAACAGCTTTTTCCCCAAGCTCATTAAAGGCCCCCACCCGATTTTAATTCTATATATCCGAAATACGCTCTGCCGGAGATAAAATTTCGGTAATACGGACACCGAAACTTTCTTCTATAACTACAACCTCGCCCTTGGCTATAGGTTTGTGGTTTACAAGAACATCGACAGGTTCACCGGCAAGCTTATCAAGCTCAATAATGTGCCCCTCACCCATTCCGAGGATTTCTTTAATCATTCGCTTTGTGCGCCCTAATTCTACGGTCATTTCCATGTAGACGTCCATGATAAGACCGATATTACCCTGCTCTTCCTGACTTACAAAACCCTGAAGGGGCGGAAATTGAACAGGCTGAACATTAGCGCCCATTCCCATTTGAGGCATCATGCCCATATTATTCATAGCCTGCATACTTCCTCCTTGCTGAGGCGATCCTTGGGCCATACCTGAACCAAACATTTGCTGTGCAGGACCTCCCGCTTGCATAGCTCCCATTTGCATACCGCCCATCATTCCGTTTTGCATTGCTCCCATATTTTGCATACCTCCCATTGCGGCCATGCCCTGCATTCCGGCATCGCCGCCCATTTCTTGCATTGAAGGATCAGGACCTGCAATTGTCGAGGCTATTTTATCGACAACATCTTCAGGAAGAATCTCCCATAATTGGTATGCTGAGTCATCAAGCTGTACATTATAAGTGACACTTATAAAGCTGCGCTGAGGCAATCTCATCATAGCCTTAGGAACATGTGAAGATTCTGCCGGAGCAGATGAAACCCCGGTAAGCCCGGCACGCTCAAGGTAGCTCAACTCCGTACCGACATATTGCGCTATTGTCTCGCTTATAACCGAAAGGGCCATATCGTCTATTTCTACGCTGTCTTCATGGTTTACCAAGCTGACTATTTTTTTTGCAAGCTCAGGACTCATCATAAAGGCATGATCGCCCGCCATAGATCCTGAAAAATCAATAAGGGTAGCAACCGTCATTTCGGAAACCCTTCTTAAAAAGGTCTCTCTATCTGAGAGCTCTACAATCGGCTCCGAAATTGTGACATTTTTACCGGTCATAGACTCCAAATTAGAAGATAGCCCCGGAATATTTTCTTTTATAAATTGAAGCAATGCCGTTTTTTTAAAACTAGCCAAATCATCGCCCGCACCTGCAGCAGGGGCCGGCGCAATTCCGCCTCCGCCTACTCCCGATAACAAGGCATCTATTTCATCTTGAGAAATTGAACCATCACTCATACAACTCATCTCCTTCCGATGTTAATTCTTCGAATTCATCACCGCTAATATCTTCTATTTTTTCCAAAATCTGAACTGCTAATTTTTTACCCTTTACACCGGGCTGGCAGGAGAATTTAGGCCTGCTTCCTACTGTGAGTTTAAAGGGATCCCCTACCCTTACGTTGGGTAAGCGTACAACGTCTCCGGCTCTCAAATTAAGAACGTCCCTGATTGAAACATCTAAAGAGCCTACCTCTGCAACCATGTCAACTTCAACCGATGAGAGTTTATCCTTAATAGCGGCCGCATACTGACCTGTCGATGCCCTCCTAACCGAAGAAAACCAAAACTGCGTCGATAGTTTTGAGATAATCGGTTCAAGGGTAATATAAGGAAGACAGATATTCATCATTCCTTCTTCCTCTCCTACCTTTGTTTCCAAGGTTACCAAAAGAACCATTTCCGAGGGGGTTACAATCTGAACAAACTGAGGATTGGTATCTATGTTTCCCAAGCGGGGACGTAAATCGACTACGGTAGTCCATGCTTCCCTCATATTTGCAAGAATACGGACGATAACGCCCTCCATAACAGAGCTTTCGATTTCGGTCAATTCTCTTTGAACCTTTGAACCCTGTCCCTTACCGCCGAACAAGCGGTCTATAATCGAAAAGGTAACCGAGGGGTCTATCTCCAAAAGAGCACTTGCCCTTAAAGGATCCATGTTGATAATCGCCAAGGTTGTCGGCGTAGGTATTGATCTTATAAATTCTTCATATGTAAGCTGTTCTACAGTTGCTACGTGAACATGAGCCATGCTTCGCAGCTGAGCCGAAAGAGAGGTGGTTGTAAGACGGGCAAAGGTTTCATGCATCATCTGTACCGTCCTCATCTGCTCCTTAGAAAATTTGTCGGGACGTTTAAAGTCGTAAATTTTTATTTTACGGGTATCGTTAACGGCACGAAAATCTTCTGTATCCGTATCTCCTGAGCTTATTGCGGTGAGAAGCTGATCTATTTCATCCTGCGAAAGAACTTCTGTCATGGCTCTCCTATCCTTTATTGTTCAACAATATCGTATTGCGTAAATCGAACATCCTTTATTTTATTTTTTGTAAGTACATTATCGTTTATTTCGTGTTTTATTTCAATCTTTATTTTTTCTTCCTGCCTTAATTCAGCTGTAGTCTTGCTTTTAAAGTAAGAGCGTAAAAAGTCTATTATTTCAACCTTTCTTGCAGAAAGCTCCTGAGGTGTCGACTTATCGTTGTTGGTATAGCCCAAGGCGACATCAACTATCAATGTTGCAGGAATTCTATCTGCCGTATGTACTTTCAAAATACCTATTGCCTGATACCATTGTAGTACATCCCTTGTTTCACGGTATTCTTCAGAAACAGGAGATATTGAATGCGAGGAGCCTCGTTTATCCCTTATGTTCATTGTAATAACTACAACGGTAACAATGAAAATTAGAGCAACCAATACAATAGCAACCCACTTTATCAGCATGGGTATAAGACCTGCACCTCTTTTTTTGGTATCTACTGATGAAGTCATGTTTTCCTGAATATCATCGTCATCCATTAAGTCATTATCAGCCATAATTTTCTCCTTACTATTATAATCGGCACAATTTTATTTTTACTAAAAGTGTGCATCATCAAGAATAATTATATCAACCCGCCTATTGTAGGCCCTTCCTTCTGCCGTATCATTTGAAAAGATAGGGCGGGTATCTGCATAACCTGCTACCGAAAATCTGGATTCTTGAGCTCCAAAGTCTGTAAGGCTGTGCAAAATATTTATTGCTCTTGCAGATGAAAGCTCCCAATTGCTTTTCCATACGGTAGGATCCGTTACTCCGGAATCGGTATGCCCCTCAACCCTAAACCTATAGGAAGCCAAATCTTGAGAAGATAAAAATTGAGCAAGGTTTAAAAGAGTATCTCTGGATTCGGCAATATTTAGATCTGCACTTCCGGGGTAAAAGAAAACGTCCGATGCCAGGCTTATTACTATTCCCCTCTCATCGCTTGTAACTGCAATCTTATTTGTTTTTATTTCGGGAGCAAAAAGAGAAACAGCCTTTTTTAAGGCACTTGCGAGCATCTTTCCTTTTTCCATTGAAGGCATGGAGCTTATGGTGTTACCGAGGTCTGAAAGCCGGCCTGCAGAAACCGACTTACCTCCTCCCGTAGGATCGCCGCTTATTGATGCAGAAAGAGCCAATAGCTGAGTTACATCAACCTCGGACGGCTCAAAAAGCATTACGAAGAAGCAAAGCATGAGGGTAACCATATCTGCATAAGTGGTAAGCCATCCGCTTCCTGCGGCAGCCGCTCCGTGTTTCTTTTTCCTTGCCATTTTAATCCTTTAAGACTTCAGCTTCTATTGCCTTTCTGTCGGAAGGCGTCAAATATGTAACAAGCCTTTGAGCCAAAATTCTAGGGTTATCTCCGGCTTGAATTCCCAAAACCCCTTCTATAATCATCTCTTTTGATTTTACTTCCATATTGTTTTGGTACATAAGTTTTGTTGCTATAGGAACCAATAACCAGTTTTGCATAAGAGAACCGTAAAAGGTAGTAACAAGAGCCGTAGCCATGTTAGGACCTAGGGCGCTCTTATCATCCAAGTTCAACAACATACCTATAAGACCTATAACCGTTCCCAACATACCGAAACCGGGCGCAAGCGTAGCCCAAGCGTTTACCAGCGAAATCCATGTATTATGACGTTCTTCCATTTGGTTAAGCTCGTTTTCCATAAGAGAGCGGATAGCTTCACCGTCAATACCGTCAACTACGTTCCGTAAACCCGAACGCATAAAGGGATCTTCAAAGTCTTCAATTTCTTCTTCCAAAGCAAGAAGGCCTGCACGGCGGCTTTTTTCGGAAAGAGCGACAAAGCGCTGTACTAAGGCTTTTTCTCCGTAATCGGTTACCTTAAAAACCCTTGCAACAACCTTGAAAATTCCTATTGTATAAGATAAAGGATAGGTTAAAAAAAGACACATGTAGGAGCCGCCCATCGTAATGAACATTGAAGCCGGGTGAATAAGACCTCCGGCCGAACCGCCGAGGATGGCACCGAATGCTACAACTGCTATACCTCCGAATATTCCTATAAACGACGCTATATCCATATATTCCCCTTTTTGCTTCTGCTACAACTCATTTTTAAATACGCCGATTTTACGGCGGTACGCGACTATAGCTTCCAAAATTTCTTCAGGACTTTCCTTAATTACATAGTACTTTCCTGAAAGCATTTGCAAAGTAACATCGGGATTACACTCTATCGTTTCGATTTGATGAGGATTTATCCAATACTTTGTTCCGTTTAGCCGCGTTACCTGTACCATAAATAATACCCTAGATTATACCATACTATCGTTTCAAGTTCAAGACTGTTTCAAGCATTGTATCTGAAGTTTGTATTGTTTTAGCACCTGCTTGAAAACCTTTTTGAGTTACGATCATATCTACAAATTGGTCGGTTAGGTCTACATTACTCATTTCGAGGGTTCCGCCTATCAGATAACCCTTTCCGACAGTGCCCGATGTAGAAATATTGGCAACGCCCGAGTTATTGGATTGAACATAGGTATTCTGACCGGCTTTTTCGAGACCGCCCTGATTGGTAAAACTTGCCATAGCAATTTGCCCCAGCTCCTGTCTTACACCGTTTGAATAAACGCCGGTTATCACACCACTTTGGTCAATTCTAAAGTTTTCAAGGTAGCCCATACCGTAACCATCCTGCTGGTAAGCCTTTGTACTGCTCTGCTGAGAAAACTGTGTTATGGTATTTATTGAAGTTCCTATTTCCCCCAAATTTACATCCAAGGTCTGTCTTGTCGGAGCACCGCCTTCTTCAGGGTTTGCTCCCACAACATTGAAAGAAACTTGCACGGAAACCTTACCTGCCGGACCGCTTACATTTCCGGCCGTATCTGTAACGGAAGCCAGATGTCCGTTATTATCAAAACGGACTATAAAGCTGTTTTCAACACCATCGGTTGTTCCCATTCCGGCTCTTGTTGCTGTAGCTTCTGCATTTGTCGGATCAACATTTACGGTCGCCTGCCAAGCGTTGACCTCTCCGGGAACTCTTGCAAAATCGATTTGAAGCTCATGGGCTTCACCGAAGCTATCATAAACTTTAAATTCGGTAGACCATGTAGATTCCAAAATCTGTGCTCTGTTTGCTCCTTCCGGCAATTCCGGCAATCGCTTATCAAGGTTACAAGCATAATCTACGCTTGTAGTTGCCTTTGCATCTATTTTTTGGCCTATAGGAATAATAAGATCTTCGGTTTGACCTGAAGTGTTGATAAGCCTAAAACCATCGGTTTCCTCTGCCATCCAACCTTGCACTCTCATTCCGTTTGCAGGGTTTACCAAGGTTCCTTCTCTGTCTAAACCGAAAGCACCGGCTCTTGTATAAAAAGATTTTTCTCCGTCTTTAAGAATAAAAAAGCCGTTTCCCTGGATTGCAAGGTCGGTGTTAACACCTGTTGTCTGCAAGGCTCCCTGTGTAAAGATTGTGTCGATACTTGCAACCATCATACCCAAGCCGACTTCTTTAGGGTTTACACCTCCAAGTTCCTCGGTAGGACGGGCTGCGCCGCTTAATTGCTGTGAAATTAAATCTTGGAAGTTTACTCTTCCTCTTTTAAAACCTGTTGTATTTACGTTAGCTACGTTATTTCCGATAACGTCCATTCTTGTTTGGTGGTTTTGCATTCCGGTAACACCCGAAAATAATGATCTCATCATAATTATTGCCTCCTAATTGTTTTCTGCATAAACCGTTTTAACGGCAGACCAGTTGTACCAGTTTCCGTTTACCATAACTTCAGGATTTATACCGCGTGTTGCGGCCGAAATATATCCTGAAACTTTAGAAGAACCTAAATCAAGGTCGACTTTTTTGCCGACGGCGTTTACAGCCGATGAGCCTGTCATAAGCTCGTTTAAGGCGGCAAAGTTTTTATTCATATTGGTCATCTGCTCAAGGGATGAAAATTGAGCCATTTGCCCGATAAATTGAGTGTCTTCCATCGGAGATGTAGGGTCCTGATGGGTCAACTGAGCAATTAAAAGCTGAAGAAATTCGTCTTTTCCAAGCTGCTGCTTAGGAACCCTCGTTTCTGCAAAATTTTGCTTATTTAAGGTGTCAACCTGAAGGCTTAAAAGAGCCTTTTCCTCAGGACTCATCTCGGATTTAAAATCCTTCATCATTTCCGCTTGTTCAAGAGCGGTGTTCACAACGCTTCTATTAATATTATTTACTTGCATAAGATTCCCCTTTAAGCCAAAAGATCTACAGTTGAACCATAAACGTAACTGTAGGTACTCAGATTATCGGCCGTTTTTTCAAGCTGCCTTAAATCTTGTTCCGGATTTTTATAGGCAAAGCCCGAAAAGGATTCAAAACCTTCGGCAAAGCCTTCTTGACCCGAAGCTCCCGACCAATCTAAATTAAATTCGGCAAATTCAAAGCCGTTTTCTTTAAATTCTTTAGCCAAATTATCCAAATTTTTTTCAAAGGCTTCGTAGGCTTCTTTAGAGGCAACAGTTACTGTTCCGGTAACCCTTTTCCCCTCACTCAGCTCCAAATTGATTTTTACGGCTCCCAGATTTTCAGGCCTTAGATGCAGCCTTATTTCTCCTGCATTATTGTCTCGAAGAACTATTTTTCCGGCTTGTACAAAGTCTGCTGCCGACTCTCTTATTTCCTGACTCAGCATAGCTGAAAAAGTTTGGGGAGTCTTTTGAGCCTCGCTTCCATTTTGAGTGTTTTGAAGATCGCCGCCCTGAGCCGTATTTTGAGGCTTACCGCTAAAATCGATTACCATATCGACGGAATTATCGGTTTCCACCCTCGATTCGGAACCTGCCGTATGAATAGCAGCATCCGATTGAACTGAAGGCATCGAGCGTAAGTCTTCTACAGAAATCTTAGGTCTAGACTTGGAAACCGGCTTTTTGTTTAAGCTTTCCTTCACAGCCTCACTTTGAGGAGCTATCTTTTTTGATAAATCTTTTTTATCGGCCTTGGATAAGGATACCAACTTTCCTGCCTGTTCAGCCTTTTCTTCGTCAAGGCACTGAGCTTTTTTCTTTCCCGCCTTGTCCAACTTTTTTAAAGCTTCATCGGAAAGAAGAGTAAGATTTTCATCTTCTTTTACATCTTGAGGCAAAAAGTCCTTAATTTCACCCTTAAAATCTTCATTGAGAATTTTAAGATTTAATTCAGGCATATCTTTTTGTGTCTTTTCAGCCTGCAAGTGTTCCGAGTTCAGCTTTTGAATTCCGTTCGTAGGCTTTTTTAGTAAATCCTTGGGCTCTTTTAAATAAGCTTCTTTGGAATTAGGCAGATTATCGGTTTCGGCAGCATTCAAACTCTTGGCGTTACGGGCCGAGTCTTTAGCCGAGAATTCCGTATCTTGCCTTCCTGCTTCCTTTTGAAGCGATGAATCCCTCATTTTATCTTCCCTAAGGCGGGCATCTTCAAATCGGGCTTCATCAATCTCCTTGCTTCCATCCTTGGCGGCGGCAATCATCTTTTTGATCATTGCCAGGAATGAATCTCCGTTTCTTACAGGTTCCGTATCAGCTCTTTTAATGTCCCCAGGTTCTTCTCTTTCCGGCTCTTTTACCGGCAAAGCCTGCATACGAACATCAAGTGCTTGCATATGAACCTCCTATGTGTTTCTTCTATTGTTACTTCATTAAATTTTCGGCTTGTTTTTAAGGCAGGTTTAGGAAAAAAAGGGCTTACGGCTAAAGAACAAAGTGAGAATGACGAAGTGGAAAGGACGAAGGACGAGGTGCGAAGTTTGGCATTCGTACTTCCTACCGTTTGACATTCGAACTTTCCCTCGTTCGACCTTTGTCATTTGACATTCTAACTTTTCAAATTTTACTATTTATTCAACCTAGAATCCTATAATTATGTGAAGGCAGGGAAGAAAATAACGCCTTCAAAGGAGTTTGTATGAACAATGAAAAAACTATTTTAAACCCCAAGACCGATTGGGTATTTAAGCTGATGTTTTCAAAAGGCGAGGAAGGAAACAAGGCTCTTATAAGTTTTCTCAATGCTTTTTTAGAAGATTCTTACGGTAAAATCAAAAAGGCCGAAATCCTAAATACCGAGCTCATCCGCGACAGACCATCGGCTGAAACCTACCGCCTAGACTTTTTAATTAAAACCGACACAGGCCTTCTTGTAGACCTTGAAATGCAGCAATTTTGGAAAACCAACTATCCAAGGCGGAGTCAAATGTATCTTATGCGGTTAGCTTCGCGCTTTTTAAAGACTGAGCCTAAAGAAGACGACTTTTTGTACGCCATAAGCCTTTCGGTCTTTGGCTGCGATGTTCCCAAAAACGCTGAGCTTGTCAGGATGCCTGAAGTTTCGGTAATTCAATATCTTTATGTTGAATTAAACGAGCTAATAGTTTATACTATGAAAAAGAAGCTTGAAGAGTATAATTTAAAAGATTTTTGGATAAGGTTTTTAGCCAACTATGAAGAAGATAAAAAAAGCGGGATGTTGGAAGAATTATGCAGATTAGAGGAGGGTATAAAAATGGCAGAAGCGACACTCTTTAGGGTAACGGATGAAGAGAGGCGAATGGCAATAGAACTCTCTAACGAAAAATACGAGATGTATGTCGAATGTGAAAGGAATGAAGCCAGAAGAGAGGGATTAGCTGAGGGCCGGACAACAGGTTTGGCTGAGGGTTCTCATCAAAAAGCCCTTGAAACAGCAAAAAATTTACTTGAGATGGGATTATCGCACAATAATATTGCAAAAGCAACAGGCCTTTCAGTTAAAGAAATAGAACAACTCTAATTTGACCATAAAATAAAGGTCTCTAAAATCTACTAGATTTTAGAGACCTTCTTAAACCATGATAAAAAAATCTTTTAATCCTCTCTTGTTTTAAGAATAATCAAAAATGTATATATGAGGCCGAAAGCCAAAAGGATGTGGCCTATTCCGGCTATGCCTGAAAGGGCTGCATCTTGGGCCTTTGAGGTATAATTATTTCCTAAAACGGTAATAATACCTCTCAAAAGCATGAGGACTACAGTAATAAGAAGCCCCGTATTCCAAAAATAATTAGCCCTTGTGACACAGGCAAGTTTTTTTTCGTCAAGAGCCGGAACCTGTTTAAATGCAAGGTAGGCAGCCAAGGAAAGTACAACCCCTAAAACCAAAACATGGGCATGCATCAAGCTTAGATAAGTTATACCGTCAAAGGCATTGAATTTTGTAAATTCCCTAAAAAAAAAACCGGCGGCCAAACCTAAAATCAAGTACACAAAAGAATTCTCCAAGATACTTCTTAGGTTGAATTTGGGTATAAAATGCTTAAATCCTACATATACAATTCCCACATAGGCCACAGTCTTGGGCATCATAAGAGAGCCGACAACAGGCACGGTTTTTGAAAACAATACAACCGGTAAATAGAATAAAAAACTCAAGGCAGTTAATAAGGCCATGTGCTCCAAGCCGGGGGTTTTTCTAGCTTGGTAAAAGAAATAAATCAAAACAGCACCGAGAGCAGCAAAGGGGATATTACGGATTATGCTCCAAGTATAGCTTGCATCGGCCATACCCCACTCATTTTGAGGCATAAGGGTGAGTATCAACCTTATGAGTGCCAAACCGTATATAAGCATATCCTTTGTCCTGCTGCTTGTATTGGTTTTTATCTTATAATAATGATAGAACATAAGATAAAAAATAGTCATTGTAATGGAGGTTATTAAAACTCCGATTGAGAGGTAGAAGGCATTTGCCTCAAAACCGCCCTTGTGCCACATAGAAATTACACGGGGAAGAAGGTGAAATGAATCCCCGGCACCTAAAAGAAGAGCCATAAGCCCAAACAGCTTTGCTGTTCTATCCTTTTGTAACAAAAGCTTTATGCTTAGAGCCATAACCAGAGCCAAATAGCTCAAATCAAAAACAGATTCAACAATGTACATAAAAACTCCTTGATGACACACTGTCATTATTTATAAACAATATAATGACAAACCGTCATTTTGTCAAGAGGTTTTTGAATTTATTTTGAAAAATATTAAGGCAATATACTAAAAACTAAAAATATTATATACTTGTAGATATAATAAACCAAAAATGGTTTTGAAAAATGTGCGAAATTTTGTTTAAAATTTCGTACAGAAGGAAAGCTTAAATGGAAACACAGCAAATTTTACAAAATTTTTTTGAGGCGGAAAATAAGCGGGACTGGGCAGCATATAAAAAATTTTTACATCCTGAAGTTGTATGGCAGTTATTCAATAACGGATCCCAGAATATTAAAGGGACTGATGAATATATGCAGTTTATAAAAAATGCCTATAAAAATACGGATATAAAATTTACCTGCAAGGACATGAAAATTTCTAACTCGGGCAACCGCATAGCTGCCTGTTTAATAAATGACAAAGGAACCATATCTATCGATATTTTTGATTTTAAAGATAATCTCATATATCGGGAATATGAATTTATATTGGATTAAAAAATCGGAGGCAAAAATGAAAAAAATATTAGCATTGGTTTTGACCATTTTTATTGTATTTATATCGTGTCAAAAAAATAAACCCTTATTTTCAAACATGAGCGATGAGGAAAGTTTAGAAGAAGTAAAAACCGCTTTAAATGCAAATTTGGACAGCAAAAATGTAGAAGCCTTTATAAATGGAGTTATCGACTATAACGAAACCATAGAAAAAGTTAGTTTAAGAGGCAAATTTGAAAAAGACAAGCCGGAGTATGATCTGGAAAAAATCTATGAATTGTGGCCGGCAAAAAAAGGAGACTTTATAGGCACAAATTGCAGAATAAATACCTTTATGCTTTTAAAAAGCAATATTGAAATCAGAGAAGGAAAAATTGATGACTCTTTACTGTTTATGGACAAAGATGCCGTCAGTACAGGAAAAATCTTTAATGATCAAGACACTCAAAAATTTAAAAGACTTTTTTCAAAGGTAAAAACCGAAAACACTAAGGATATCCGCATTCATGCTCAAAAGATGAAAGAGCATTTTTCAAATATAAAATTCGATAAAAATGCAAAAATGCTTTCGGTTGTCCTGCACGATAATTTTGACGGTGATTTTCTTTTTATAGGCCATGCAGGTGTATTAGTCAAAAACAAGGGCAAATTTTTGTTTGTAGAAAAACTTTCTTTTGATGAACCTTTTCAAGCAATAAAATTCAGTACAAAGGAAGATTGCTATAATTATTTGTTTTTAAAATATAAACACTACCATGACGAAACTACGGCAAAACCTTTTATCATGGAAAACAATGAGCTTATAGAATTGGCTCTGTATTAAGGAACTTTTTTAGTAAAATTTCATACATTTTCTTGCAATATCGGAATTTCTAGTATATAATCTTAGAGTACCCAATAGATAAAAAAAGATTGATTTGTCTTTTACTCATAGACAAATGCGGAACCAATCCGGTAATTATTTAGGTGAATTTAAGGAGGTTTGATTTATGGATGCTTTAATTTTAACAGGCAGCCCATTATCCTTGGAAGATGTATACTCTGTCGCTTACAATAAGCGGCAGGTAAAAATTTCCGATGATGCGGAAGACAGGGTAAAAAAAGCCCGCCAAATCTTATTTGATATGGCAGCTGAGGGAAAGCCCGTATACGGTCTTAACCGAGGAGTAGGCTGGAACAAGGATAAAGAATTTGATGAGGATTTTTTTGCTGCCTATAACCGCAACCTTTTAAACAGCCATTGTTTAGGAGTAAAACCCTATCACCCTGATGAACAGGTAAGAGCTATCTTGCTATTAAGATTAAACAAAGCACTAACAGGACACACAGGAATTTCGGCAGAGCTTTTACACCATTACAGAGATTTTCTGAATTTTGGAATTCATCCGAGAATCCCCATGAGGTCTTCAATCGGGGAAGGAGATATAACGACCCTCTCCCACATAGGCCTTGCCTTTATCGGGGAGGAAGATGTTTCTTTTAACGGAGAAATAATGAATTCCAAGATTGCAATGGAAAAAGTAGGACTTACGCCCGCAAAACTAGGCCCCAAGGACGGTTTGAGCATAGTCTCCTGCAATGCACAAGGTGAAGCAATGACCGCCATTGTCTTAAAAGAAATAGAAGATTTGGTTTATATGTCCAACCTGATATTTTGTTTAAGCCTTGAAGGACTTAACGGAGTTGTTCAATCATTAAGAGAAGATGTAAATGCCGTCAGAGGAATCAAGGGGCAAATAAAAGCAGCCAAAATGTGCAGAGACTTTTTAAAGGGCAGTTTTTTACATGATCCCGATCCTGAAAGAGCCTTACAAGACCCCTTGAGCTTTAGGTGTGCTCATTCGGTCAACGGAACAATGTATGATGCAATGGATTATGTCAAAGAACAATTACTTACTACAATGAACACAACAGACGATAATCCATGTATAATAATCGATGAACATTCCTCCTTTGTAAGTGCAAACTTTGAGATCACATCCCTAGCAATCGGAGTCGAAATGCTTGCCACAGCTTTAAGTCACTTATCCAAGACTTCTTGTTACAGAATGATAAAGCTTGCAGATCCGAATTTTACCAAACTAAACAGGTTTTTAACACCTCAAGATGTAAAAACTATTGCTTTCGGTACAATTCAAAAAACCTTTACAATGTTGGACACACAAAACAGAGGTTTGGCAAATCCGTCATCGATGGATTTTTATTCTCTGGCAGGAACCATTGAAGACCACGCAAGTAATTTACCCTTGGCATGTTATAAAATATTTCAAATGCTTGATAATATACGTTATATTATCGGAATTGAAGCTATGCATGCAGCACAGGCAATCGACTTGCGAGGAAATAAAAAGTTGGGCGAAGGAACAAAAAAAGCATATTCTCTTATACGAGAAGTCTTACCCTTCTACAATGAAGACAGAAATATAAGCCGTGACATCGAAACAATGTACGAGTTTATAAAATCAAAAAAACTATTAAATATCTAAGGAGCATTTTATGAATGATAACGCAAAAAAAGAAATAAGATGGTCGGTTTTTATTCCGGCATTTTCGTTTGTACTCATTGCCGCTATTATCGGTATAGTAAACAATGAAGCACTTACCAGCCTTTCAAATAAATTCTTTGCATGGTCTCTGGAAAGTTTCGGCTGGTTATATCAAATTACGGTAATGGCCGTATTTATCATTACCTGTGTAATAATGTTTTCAAAACTCGGAAGCGTCAGAATCGGCGGTAAAGATGCAAAACCGAAATATTCTTTCGGCACATGGTTTGCTATGACCCTTACGGGAGGTGTTGCAACAGGAATCGTAACATGGGGTGTAAACGAGCCCATTATCTATTTGGGAAATGTATGGGGAGAACTAGATGCAATAGGTATTCAGCCGGGAACCGCAGAAGCAGCCCGCTTTGCAATGGGAAGATGTTTTTATAACTGGACCTTTATACCCTATGCTATTTATGCCCTTGCTGGTGTTGTTGTAGCTTACATATATTTTAACAAAAAAGAACAATTAAACGTAACCTCAACCTTACAGCCCTTGTTCGGAGACAAAATTAAAAAAGGAGTTGCATCAAGCATAATCGATACCCTTTCAATGCTTGCAATCGCAATCGGTCTTTGTACGGCTCTTACAATGTGTATAACATTGATAATAACCGGTCTAAATGCTTCATACGGCGTATCAAACAGTTTGACAATGTTCATAGTAGTAGGAGTTTTAATTGTTGCAATGTTTACACTTTCTTCCTATGTAGGTCTTGATAAGGGATTAAAGAAACTTGCCGGCATTAACGCATACTTCTATTACGGCTTGCTCATCCTCTTACTTGTAACAGGCCCGACCCTTTACATTTTGCGGAATACTACAGCAGGTATGGCAGAATGGCTCCACAACTTCTGGAGATGGGGCTTGGATCCTATCGATATCGGAGGAGCACCTCTTACACGATCTTGGACTCTTTTTGACTTTGCATTCTGGGTAGCTTATGCACCGGTAACGGGAATCTTCTTAGGACAGATTTCTTACGGAAGAACTATCAGAGAATGTTTAATTGTAAACCTTGTTCTTCCCGCAGTATTCGGTATTGTTTGGTTCGGAGTATGGGGAAGCACAGCCTTAAATATGCAGTTAACAGGTCAGGTTGACTTGGTAGGCGTAATTCAAAATTCAAATGCGGTTATGGGATTATTTGAATTTATAAAGAACATTCCTCTTGCAGCCATACTTGTTCCGGTAAACCTCTTTGTAATTTTGATATCGTTTGTAACAGCAGCCGATGCAACAGCAAACAATGTTGCATCTATGTGTATCAAAAATATCCCTATCGGTTCCGAAGCTCCCAGATACTTAAAGGTTCTTTGGGGTGTTATCATCGGTGTCGTTGCCATAGTTATGGCAGCCTTCGGCGGTGGCGAACAAGGTGTTGCAGGCGTTAAGTCTTTAGCGGCAGCAGGCGGTTTTGTCGTATTATTCATTTTCATTCTACAGGTAATATCGGCAATCAAGATGTTCTTTGTGGACAAAATCGTAGAATAAGATAATCAGCGGGTCTTTAATGACCCGCTTTTTCATATGATAAAGATAATAGAAGAAGCCCGCAGTTTGGTTCTAAAAAATATTCCTTTTATAGCGGCAACAATAATTTTTAAACACGGTTCAGCCCCCAGAGAAGTCGGAGCTACAATGCTCGTTACCGAAGACGGCAGATATGCAGGAACAATAGGCGGAGGAAGTCAAGAGTATGAGGTTTCAAATCATGCGGTTGAGTTATTAAAAAATAAAAAATCGGAAAATGTCAAGTATGAAGTTTCAAAAATGACAGCTGCAAATCTTGGAATGGTATGCGGAGGCTATAACACCATTCATTATCAATACATTGATGTAAACAATAAAAAAATACTTGAATACTTAGATAAAATAATTGAATCGGTTGAAGATAATGATGTATATCTGGTATACAATCTAAAAGAGGATTTAGGAATTTCGATAGAAATAAACGGAAAGCTATATCCTTTTACCGGCGTAAATGATACATACAAAGAAGAAGACTTATTTAAAATCAAAATAAAAAATCCGATGAAGGTTTTTGTTTTCGGCGGAGGCCACATAGCAAAAGCGGCTGCAAATTTGTTTAAATTTTTAAACCTTGATGTAACGGTTATCGATGACAGAAAAGACTTTATAAGCGAAAAAGATTTTCCCGGCATAAAAAAAATTATTATGGACTTTTCCGAAGTTGACTGCATCGATATAAGAAAGAGCGACTATGTTTGTATAATGACACGGGGCCATCAACATGATATCACGGTATTGGAAAGCGTCTTAAAAAAAGAGCCTTATTATATAGGCGTTGTCGGAAACAAATATAAGGCAGTTTCTTATAAAGAGCATTTTGCAAATACCTCTTTGGAAAATATCTACAACGAAAAAGTTCACCTGCCTGTCGGTATAAAAATTTCAGCCTTGACTCCTGAAGAAATTGCAGTCAGCATTGCAGGCGAAATAATTCAAAGCTACAGGAATAACAAATAAAATTTTGTTTTAACAAGCTCACAAAATCGGGAGAACGATACAATGAAAATTTCTGCAATAATATTGGCAAGCGGATTTTCAAAAAGAATGCCGCAAAATAAATTAAAACTGCCCATAAACGGAAAACAAATATTCCAATACATAGTAGACAGCATTTCTCAAATTGAATTTACACAAAAAATGGTTATAACCAATGATGCCGAAATTTCATTTTATGCTTCACAAAAAAATATTTTAGCTGTTCCGAATGCAAGAGCGGAGGAAGGCAAATCCGCAGCCATAAAAAAAGGAGTTGAAAATTCGGGAAAAGCAGAGGCTTATATGTTCTTTACGGCAGACCAGCCTTTTTTAAAAGTTTCTACAATAAAAAATCTTTTAGAACTATACAGCAAAAACAAGGAGTACATTATCTACTCTAAGTACGGAGATGACAGGGGCTCTCCGGTAATCATCCCTTCAAAATACAGGCAAGACTTATTAAAACTTGAAAAAGATAAGGGAGGAGCTTCTTTAATAAATGAGGATAATTCAAAATTCTTAATAGTTGAAAACACAATCGAAGGCTTTGATATTGATGATATGGAAACTTATGAAAAAATTATTAAAATGAGGCTTTAATAAATTTCAGATTTTACGGATTTTTTAAGATATTATAATAATTTAAAAATTAGTGTATAATGGAAGGTGAGGTTTTAAATGAAGATAAACACAATTATTAACGGCCGTCCTATTGAGGCAGAGGTAGATGAAAAAATGAGGCTCATCGATTTTTTACGGGATGAGGTAAATCTAACCGGAACAAAAGAAGGCTGCTCTGAAGGAGAATGCGGTGCCTGCACCGTAATTATGGATAAAAGAGCCGTTACATCCTGTACCGTTTTAGCCGGACAAATTGACGGCTGTGAAATCTTAACTATTGAAGGCCTTGCACAAAACGGAGAACTTGATATTCTACAAAAAAAATTTATTGAATACGGTGCCGTACAATGCGGATTTTGCACTCCGGGTTTTATCATGAGTGCAAAAGCTCTTATGATGAATAATAAAAATCCAAGCCTCCATGAAATAAAACGAGCCATAGAAGGAAACATCTGCCGATGTACCGGCTATATTAAAATTATTGAAGCCATAGAAGCGGCAATAAAGGAGGCAAACTAATGTTCTATTCTCCTAAAGAAGAAAAAGAATTGTTAAACATTTTAAAAAATATAGACGATTCCACTTTTATAATTGCAGGCGGAACCGACTTGGTCATTCACTTAAAAAACAATAAGATTACAGATTACAGCATTATCGATATAACAAAGATAAAAGAATTTAAAACTGTTTATGAAACAAAGTACTTCTTACATATCGGAGCTCTTTTAACCATGAGCGAAATTTGTGAAAACACTATGATAAAAGAAAAATGTAAGGCCCTATATCAGGCTGCTTATGAATTAGGCTCCACCATAATTAGAAACCGTGCAACACTAGGCGGAAATATTTGTAACGCCTCCCAATCAGCAGATTGCAGTTTAGCACTGTTCTGTTATGGAGCTTCCGTAAAAATTCTTCATTGCAGCGGAGAAGAAAGAATAATTCCCATCGATAAATTTATAATAGGAAGAGAAAAAACAATTCTAACAAAAAATGAGGTTGTTACCGAAATTCTAATTCCTCAAAAAAACAGAGTGAGTGCGTTTAAAAAAGTCGGGGCACGGAAAGCCGTCACGATTTCTAAGGTGAGCTGTGCAGTAGAATACACACCCGATATTGATTTACTGACAAATGTAAGAGCCTACTTAGGAGCTGTAGGAATAAAACCCGTAGAAGCCGTTAACATTGAAACATACCTTGAAGGAAAAAATATTTCAAATATTAATCTTCAAGAATTACAAAATATTGCACATAACGAAATAGAAAATGCAATCCCTACCCGCTCTTCAAGATTTTACAAAAAGACGGCGGTCGAAGGATTGATTGAAGACCTGATTAAAAGTTTAAAAGAAGATGAGGTTTGTTATGAATAAATATAAATACATCGGTAAAAGATTTCAGCGGGAAGACAGCCTTGAAAGGGTAACAGGCACAACAAAATTTTTAGCGGATATAAAACGCTATAATATGCTTTACGGTAAATTAATCCTAAGCGAAAAACCTCATGCAGAAATAAGTTTTGATTTTGATGAAGCATTAAAGGTAAAAGGAATTTATCGAATTCTTACTTACAAAGATATTCCGAAAGTTCCTTATAACTGTATGGAATGGTTTACAGGAATAGCTGCACACCGTGACGAATATATTTTAAATGACAAGGCCCGCTTTGTAGGCGACAGAATAGCCTTAGTTTTAGGCGAAACCAAAAGATCTGTTGAAGAAGCCGTAAAAAAAGTAGCCGTACACTATAAGGAACTGCCGGTTATAACAAGCATTGAAGAAGCCGCTCAAGACAAAATAATCCTTAAAAGAGAATCCAACCTGGCCTACGAAAAGAAAATATCCTGCGGTGATTTTGAAAAGGCAGCAGCTGAAGCTGATTACATAGTAGAAGACATCGGTTCTACACCCCGCACTCACCACCTTGCAATAGAACCTCACATCGCCTTGGCAGAATTTGACGACTTCGGAAATTTGATAATACACAGTCCGGGTCAAATCGTTTTTGCAGTACAAATGCACATGGCCCGTATCTTACAAATTCCTTATTCTAAGATAAGGGTAATTAAGACAAACATGGGAGGCTCTTTCGGCGGAAAACAACAGCCCCTATTGGAATTTACGGCGGGAGCAGCAGCATGGATTTGTAAACGCCCCGTGCTTGTCTACATGGACAGAGAACAAAGCATAATAGGAACATTTTCGCGGAATCCTACTCAGGTAAAAATCAGAACAGCCGTAAAAAAAGACGGCACTATATTGGGTAGAAAGGTTGAAACCCTAATCGACGGCGGAGCCTATGACACAAATAATACAAGCATAACAAATGCCTATGCAAAAAAACTTTTTAGGCTTTATAAAATTTATAATCAGGAATTCCACGGCAGAGCATATTATACAAACGGAATCCCCGGAGGAGCTTGCCGCGCTTACGGGGGGCCGCAATCCCATGCCGTTTCAGAAATCAATATAACAAATACCGCAAAAAAATTGGGAATGGATCCTTGCGAATTTCGCCTTAAAAATTTGGTTGATCCATATGATGATGACCCTGTAGGAGGACCGAATTTAGGAAAGGCAGCCGTCAAAGAATGTATCATTAAAGGAATGGAAGCCTTTGATTGGAAAAATAAATACAACAACATACACAAACAAAATACCGAGCGTTATGCTTACGGAGTAGGAGTTGCCTGTGCCACACACGGAAACGGCTATCTGGGTGCATTCCCCGATTTTATAAATACCGAAATGATATTAAACCCCGACGGTTCCGTTTTTGTAAAAATTGCGGTACACGAGCAGGGCTGCGGAACAATCGACTCCTTGAAGCTTATAGCGGCAGAAGCCCTTGATATCGATCCGTCTGCAATTACAATGCCTGAAGCGGACACCTCAATAACTCCTTATGATGCAGCAGGAACACAGGCAAGCCGCGTAACCTTTGTTGCAGGCGGAGCCCTAATTGAAGCCGGAGAATTATTAAAGGCAAAACTTTTCGATACTTTAAATAAGGTAGAAAACATTCCCCTTGAAGATATGTACACTGATTCCGGTATCGTAAAAATTAAAAACTCAGAGAAAAGCTACACTTACGGCGAAATTGCAACGATGCGCGAAAAAAAATTATCCGATCAAACTTCTGTTTATGTGCACCACGAACAAAAAACAAACCCTGCAGCCTTTGCTGCCTGCTTTGCCGAAGTTAAGGTCGACAAAAAAACGGGTCTCGTAGAAATAACAGATTTGCTCGCAATTCACGACATAGGAAAAGCCATAAACCCCTTATTGGCAGAAGGGCAGATTCACGGCGGCTGTCAATTTATTTTAGGCATGGCCCTTTCGGAAGAAATTATAAGAAACAAGGAAGGCTATATAAAAAACAGCACTCTTTCAAAATACCATGTTTTAAATGTTCAGGATATGCCGAACGTAAAAACGCTTCTCATTGAGAGCGAAGACGAAAAAGCTCCCTATGGTCTAAAAAGCGTAGGCGAAATTTCGGCCGTTGCACCGGGGCCGGCAGCAATGAATGCAATAAATCATGCATTGGGAACAAACATTACCGACTACCCAGCAACACCCGAAAGAATTATTGAAGAGATTACAAAACTATCTTAAAAAATGAGGCTTTATATAGACAAAGGGTTTATCATCTACATATTTTAAATGGATTTGTGAAGCCTCATTTTTTTTATAAATGAGATTGAGCACTCTTGTTATTTTCTCGTCAAAAGAACTATCGGCCCGTTCTATTACCTCAAAAATTGTATTTTGATGAATACAGTAAACAATATCGGAATATTGAATTGCAAGAGCCGGATTATGAATAGAAATGATTATGGTCTTTTTTTCTTCCTTGCATAGTTTACATATAATTTCCATGAGTTTATGCTCATTATAAAAATCAAGATTTGACGTAGGCTCATCTAAGAGCATGATAGGAGCATTTTGAATTATACCGCGAGCAAGCAAGATCAGACGGGCTTCACCCGAACTTAAATGGGTATAAGGCCGATCTGCAAAATCTTTTAATCGTAATTTTTCAAGCACATAGTCCGTAAATTCCCAATCTTCTTTTGAAGGAGCTTTTATTTCCGATTGATAAGGGTTTCTTCCCATCACCGCAAAATCTCTTACAGTGTAAGCAAAGACAGGACGGTGCTCTTGCGGAATATACGAAACATAGCGTGCAAATTCTTTCCGTGTTAATGATTTTGAATCTTTTTGCAATACCGACAGTGTTCCGCTTACAGGTTTTTCCAAACCGGCTAATAATCGTAAAAGGGTGGTTTTTCCCGCACCGTTTGCTCCTATCAAACTTATAATCTTATGCTGCGGAATTTTTTGAGATATGTTTTTAAGGACTTGAGTTTTTCCTCTTGAGGCAAAAACATTATTAAGCTCAAAAGCCGTATTCATAGCCTACCCTTTTTTTAGCCGACATAAAACTTGCAAGCCCAACAGCTCCAATAAATGCCGTTATAATGCTTATAGGAATTTCGCCTCCTGTAATGGAACGGGCAAAGGTATCTGCAGCAAGCAAAAGAGATGCTCCGCATATAAACGAAAAAGGAACAAGCTTATCGTTATTATTCCCAAAAAGAAGTCTTACGATATGAGGAGCGATTAAGCCTATCCAACTTATTATTCCGGCAGCAGAAACAACAACGGCAACCAATAAGGTAGCAGCCCCTATAAAAAGCAGCCGCATTTTTTTTACCGATACGCCGAGGCTTGCAGCTTCTTCATCTCCCAAGGATAGAATATTTAACTGTCTTCGGTATAAAAAAATAAAGCCGCATCCTAAAAATACAATCGGCAAAAACACAATAAAATTCCGCCATGTAATAATATTAAAACAGCCCATCAGCCAAAACTCAAGAGCGGGCAATTCATTCATCGGGTCAGCCGTATATTTAATAATCGAAACACAAGAACCTGCTATTGCATTTATAATAATACCTGCAAGAATAAGCCTTATAAGAGAATGTTCTCCTCCTATATGGGAAATTTGTAAAACCAAAATAACTGCAATTATGCCTCCTGCAAAGGCAAATGTTTGAACAATAAAAGGACTTGCATGAAAAACAACTATTGCAAGGGCAGCACCAAGCGACGCACCGGAAGAAACACCTATAATATCGGGAGAGGCAAGAGGATTTCTAAAAAGGCTTTGCAAACTTGTACCGCTTAAAGCCAAAGCTCCTCCTGCAATAAATACAAATATAGTTCTGGGAAGCCGTATATTTATAAAAACATTATAGGCAGAATTAGAATACTTTCCGCCTAACGGGATAAGTATTTTAAATATTTCTGAAAACGAAATAAAATACCTCCCCCAACTAAGCGAAAAGAATACCGCAGCAATCGGAATAATAATTAAAAATATCTTATATTTTTGTTTCACTCTACATTCAAGGATTTTAAATCTTTTTCTTTACCGAAAAATTCCTTATAAAATGCTTTTACCTTTGTTTCAAGATAATTTTCAGGTATCTTACCGGGATGCAATTTATCTGCAAGCCAAATGATACCTAAGCACGAACTCGGAATAGGAGAATCCCACTCATCAACTGATGAAGGAAAAGTGTAGATTTTTCCTGCGTCCACAGCAGGGATTCCCTTCCATTCAGTTTTAGAAGTCAGCGCCACTGCTTTTTTTGCACCGGCGGCCATAACAACAACTTGAGGTGCATATTTATGTACTTGCTCAAGAGAAACCTTTGTCCAGTAGGTGTCCCTTATATCTTCCGTAACCAATTTACCGCCTGCTGCTTTGATAAGCTCAGCTTGAAACATTTTAGGGCTTAACGCATTTAAAGCATCGGAGCGGCTGTTCATATAAACGGAAACAGGGGCTTCACCTTTTATAAAACCTGCTACATCATTTAAAATTTCATTATAAAATTTAAGAAGTTTATCGGCTTCGATATTTTTACCTGTTGCTTTGCCCAGCATTTCTACATAGCTGAAAAAGTTTTCCATAGTTTCAGGTTCGACAACCAAGGCAGGCACGCCCAATACTTCTATTTGAGGCAATTGATCAGCCGCCTTAAACGGCACAAGGATGAGATCGGGATTTACCGAAGCAAGAGCTTCAAGGTTCAAAGCCTTTGCAGAACCGCAAACAGGTTTTTCCGCTAATTCGGGGGCAAATTCTTTTATAAAGGGTCTTACCCCGCCCTTACCGCCGTCGCCTGAAACGATGATATCCCTACAGCCTATTGCAAGAGCTGTGTTACTTAAAATATAAAAAGGAGTAACAAGACGAGAGGGCTTTTTTTGTATCAGAACCTTACGGACTCGATGATCGGTAACTTTTGCAAAGACCTCTGTGCCTGAGTTTTCACGGTTTCCTCCGGCCCATAACTGAAAGCCGAAAACTGCAAGCATTAAAATAGCAGCAAATTTAAATTTTTGTTTCATAAATATTTCTCCTAAAATTTAATTTATATCTTTAGCAAATATTATCAATCTAATCACTCCCCGCCTTTAAGCCCGTTTTTCATCCACATTATTTGTTTTTGAAAGAGCTTCATAAATTCTTCCGCTTCCCAGTTTTCGATAAAGGAGCGGGATATAAGGTTATGAACAATGGCCTTGGTGAATTCTATAAGTTCCTTTATATCTTCATGGGTCGAAAGGGAAAGAGATGTCTTTTTAAGATTTGAAAAATATATCTTTTCCATCTCGGCAACTTTTTCGGTTTGGAGGTTTTCCTTCCTGTATTCAAGCCAAGCCTTATCCAAGTCGGGAGTCCAATAAAGAAAGCGGTTCCTGTATAAATTCCGCTTTGACGGCTTATAAAGCTCCTTTGAAAGAATCTCGCCGTATCTTAAAAGGGCATTAAAAAAATCGTTATCGTTTTCTCTCAAGGCACCTTGAAAAAGAGCATGAACATCCATATTTTCGGAGCTTAAAATCGTAAAAAAACATTCTTCCAAATTTTCAAAATACTGATAAAAACTGCCCCTTGCTATGCCCAGAGTATTTACAATATCAGAAACGCTTGCCTGAAAAAGAGGTTTTTCTTCAAACTCTCTTTTGCAAGTTTCGAGGATTCTTTGCTGTTTTTCTTGAGGTAAATTTAAAAAAGTTTTTTTCGGCATTGCCAACCAGTGTAATATAAAAGTAAAAATTATTCAAGGCAGAGAAAAAAATTAATCAAATTTATCTGAAATTACATTTTTTAATAATATAACTATTTCATACACATAGAAAAAAATTGAAATTTATGATATACTAATAAAAAATAGGGGAAATATTGTGTTATACAGTAGTCTTGAAAAAAAATTAAAGTTGCTTCCGCAAACAGCTCTTGAAGAAATTTCTTCTTATGTGGATTATATTTTATTTAAATTTACTACATTAGAAAAAAATTCCGGATCAAAAAGTCAAAAAAAAGGTTTTGGCTGCTTAAAAGATATTCCTTGCAAAATGTCTCCAGATTTTGATGAGCCTATTGAAGAATTCGCGGAGTATATGTGATGTATTTATTGGATACTCATGCAATAATTTGGTATGTAATAGGAAGCAATGAGCTTTCTATTACTGTAAGAAATTTGATGGAAGCAAAAAGATGTTTTTTCAGTTTCGTATCGTTATGGGAAATCGCGATAAAACAAGCAAAAGGAACTCTTGATTTTGAAATTAATATTTCTCAATTAAAAACTGTTCTGGAGAATGAGGAATTTATTTATCTTAATCCTACGGAATATGATGTGGAACGAATAAAAAAGTTACCTGATATTCATAAAGATCCGTTTGATAGACTGCTTATTGCACAAGCTATGGAAAATAACCTAACTATAATAACAAGAGATTTAAAAATTCCTTTGTATGAAGTAAAGACTATTTGGTAAAATAAAATGATAGGGAGATAAGGATGTTAGCATAAAACTCATCATCTCGAAATTCCGCAGCAAAAGGTCTATTATAAATGCAATGAGGTAATCTATGAAAATATTATACGAAAAAACACCGCTTTTTGATGAAGGCTTTTTAAAAGTCTCGGATATACACAGTATTTATTATGCACAATACGGCAACCCCAAGGGAAGACCCGTAGTTTTTTTACACGGAGGGCCTGGAGGCGGCTGCATTCCTGTTGCAAGCCAATACTTTGATCCCGAATTTTACCGAATAGTCTTATTTGACCAGAGGGGAGCAGGAAAAAGTTTACCGCCTTGCGAGATGAAAGAAAATAAATCCGAAAATCTGGTTGAGGATATAGAAAAACTTCGCGGACACTTAGCTATTGACAAATGGATGGTCTTCGGAGGAAGCTGGGGAAGCACCCTTGCCCTAATCTACGCAATTGCCCATCCCGATAAGGTAGTCTCCTTAATTTTACGAGGCATCTTTTTAGGAACACAACAAGAAATAGACTGGATATATGAAGAAGGCGGAGCATCCAAATTCTTCCCTGAAGATTTTGAAGCCTACCAACATTTTATACCGCAGGAAGAAAGAAGCTCATTGGTAAGGGCTTATTCAAAACGCCTATTCGGCGAAGATAAAAAACTTGCACTTGAAGCCGCCCATAGGTGGAGCCGCTGGGAGTCGGCCCTAGTTCGCCTCTTCCCCGGTGTCTATGATATGAGCGATGAAGAAGCCCTGGCTATGGCCAAGGCAGAATGTCATTACTTTTTACACAAGTGCTTTTTTAAAGACGACAACTACATCCTAAACAACTGCGATAAGATTAAAGACATCCCCTCTACTATCGTGCAAGGAAGGTACGATATGGACTGTCCTCCATTTTCCGCTTATAAACTACATAAAAAATTACCTAAATCGAATTTGAACATAGTCCTATTCGGAGGGCACTCCAGTGTGGAGCCGGGGCTGGTAGACGGCCTTGTAATGGCAGCAGAAGATCATAAAAAATTCTTTTAATTTATTATGAATTCTTACTTAAAAAACGAACATAAAACCTTTGAAGGTCCCTACGACATAAAAGCCTATAATGACAAAAATATGATAGGTTTTAACCGAGTTTATAAAAAAACCTTGGATGACAACAAAGAGGACAAGAGCCTTTCAAATGCGGAAAATATAAGAGGCGAAGTTACAGTCTATATACCTAAAAAGAAAGGAAAATATCCTCTTATTTTGGTCAGTCATGGCTGGGCTAATTATAAATACGGCTTTTTGCCTATCGGGCACTACATTGCATCATATGGATATGCTGCAGCCCTTTTTACTTCAAAGAAAAAAACACACCCAAAGGATTGGCTTCCAACCTATACTGCTGTACAAAACTTGATGAAGGAAAAAAATGAAGACCCGGCCCACGGTTTATTCAATTCAATCGATATAAAAAACATAGGTATCGTAGCCCATTCAATGAGCGGCCCTGCATCTTTTTATTATGCGAGCCTTATGCCCGATGTCAAAGCTATAAGCGCAATTCATCCTTACAATGGAGCATCTCCGTTTGTCGAAATTTTGGGAAGCTCCAATGAAGAATTGGGCGACGAATTCCCAAAAATTAAAAGCGCCGTTTTATTCTTAACCTCGGAAGTTGATAGGACGGCTTATCCCGAAAAAACCTACAAGTTTTTTAAAAACTTAAATAAAAAAGTCCCTGCATGTTTTCTTTCATTTAAAAATATAAAGCATAACGCAGCCCTGGACATTTATAAGACCCCGCTGTCAGGAGGATATGATGAAGAAGCATTTCAACTTTATGCCCGCCTTTCGGTGTTATGGTTCGATGCATTTTTAAAAGGTAAAAAAGAAAGTTTAAAAAATTTTCAAATAAATGACGCTCTTTTTCAAGATATCAAGGAACAGCTTTATACCGAAAAAGATAGAGAGCACGAAGACTATCCAAGTTATGATTCACGTAATTTAGAATAAAAAAAGCTGCCTATAAAGGCAGCTTTTTACTTTAATCGTTATCGGACCAATCAATCACGCGGAGCATATTCATATGTTTCATCATCATCCTTAACTTCCGTATCATAGGGCATGATGACAGCTGCTATTATATAAACAATAACTCCGGAGCCCACAAATAAGGCAAATAGAATCCATAGGAGTCTTATTAAAACAGGATCAACACCCAGATACTCGGCAAGCCCTGCACAAACTCCCAAAATTTTTTTATCCCGTGATGATTTGTATAATCTCTTTTTCATCTTTTCCTCTTAACCATCATAAATTTATTTGACTTCAGCCTTGGCACTTACGGTTCTATTCCTCTCTTCCCAAGGTGAAGACACCCTGTTTGTATCGGACACAACAAAGAAACAGGCAATTATCTTATCAAACCATTCCGAGTTGGAATCATCCTTGCGTAAGATATAGCGGCATTCTTTTCCGTCTTTTGAAAAAGCCCTGCATCCGTTTACAGGATTTCCCGATGCATCTATCATAGAACCTGAATCCTTATAGTATTTTTCGCCAGGCACATCGAACCAAAAATAGCCGTTTTTTATACGTTCATCATTTACCGAAAAGAAAATTTCTATTGACTCTTCATCCTTTGAAACCGATTTGATTACAGGGACCGAAAGAGCGGCTATCTCATTTTTTGATGAAGATTGAGGAACTATCATTTTTATCTCTTCTTTCGTTGCTTCAACGTCAGCTACGCTGCCTTCTTCATCTTTAGCTTCGATAATCTTATCTTGAGCTTTTTTTTCAAAACCGGTGATATCCAGAACCTGCTCATACTTATTGCCGTTTCTATCCGTAAGAGTGAATTTCCACTTTCCTAGAGCAACGGAACCGGCTCCTTCCCCGCATTGAAGGCGTTTTACAGAAGCTATCTTAGCCTTGTCATCAATTTCGGTTATCTTTTCAAGTTGAGAAGAGTTTAATACCCACATATCTACAGGGGATTCAACCAATAGTTTTTGCACATCACTTGTATTAAAAGATCCTTCATAATTGATAAAAAAGCTTATAAACATCTCACCGTTATCTTTAAGCGTTCCGTTCCATATTGAAGTATCCAATCTTTCTATCATCCATGTAACCGAATTAACGGATATCTGTCCGGGCCCTGACGGAGCATCAGAAGCCTGTTTCGGAGTCGATTTACAGCCTAACACAAGAGCCGTGCATAAAATTGCGATAAATATTTTCGAGTAGAGTTTTTGCATTTTCAATTCCTCCTTTGTCTATTATACACTGATAATTGTAAAAAGACAACTACAAGATCCGATAATTTTAGCTCTTTATATTGAGCGACCTTTGCTCTTCATTGATAAACTGATGGGTATAAAGCTCGTAATAATGGCCTTTTTTCTCCATCAGCTCATCGTGGCTGCCGCATTCAATCATCTTTCCGTCCTCAACAACTATTATCTTATCTGCATTTCTTATTGTCGATAATCTATGGGCAACAACAAAGGAGGTACGCCCCGATAAAACGGTTGTGATGGCCTTTTGAATTTTTTGCTCGGTTTCGGTATCGATAGAAGAAGTAGCTTCATCCAAAACGAAGAGGCGAGGATTTCTTACCAAGGTGCGGGCAAAAGAAATAAGCTGCTTTTGGCCCGTGGAAAGAAGGCTTCCGCCCTCGCCGACCTCCGTGTCATAACCCTTTTCCATTTTTACTATAAAATCATGGGCATCGACAAGTTTTGCGGCTTCGATAATTTCTTCATCGCTTGCATCCAATTTTCCGTACCTGATATTTTCTGCAATCGTTCCCGAAAAAAGATGGGGAGACTGAAGCACATAGCCTAGGTTTTCGTGAATCCAGCTTTCCGGCATATCGGTATAGTCTATGCCGTCCACAAGGATACGGCCGCTCTTAGGCTCATAAAACCGGCAAAAAAGATTGACGATGGTGGATTTTCCGGCTCCCGTAGCTCCGACCAAGGCTATGGTCTGCCCCTCTTCAACCTTTAGGTCAAAACCGCTTAACACCGGTTCTCCCTCCTTATACCAAAAAGAAACATCCTCAAATTTTACACTTCCGTTAATAGAAGGCCTTTTTTCGTCTGTGGGACAAAGGGCGGTGCCGTATTTTTTGATCACTTCTTCCTTGTCCTTAATCTCGGACTCCTCTTCAAGAAGCCCGAAGATGCGTTCGGCGGCTGCCTGAGCCGAAATAAATTCTGCAAAGAGGTCGGCTGCTTCCGCCAAGGGAGCGTTAAACTGCGTAACATAAGAAAAAAATGCAACGAGTAAGCCTATTGTGATGGCACCCGAAACAACAGACATTCCTCCATAAATGACCATGAGGGCTGTGCCTACAGCACCGATTAGTTGAACGGTCGGCATAAGAACAGAAGAAATTAAGATACCCCTGATAGAGGCGGTTTTCATCTCTTCGGTTTTAGACACAAACTCCTTTGCATTTAATTCTTCTCTCACAAGGGTCTTGGTTGTTTTAGCACCTTGGATATCTTCATTGTAGGAGGCCGTCAACTGAGAATTTATCTTACGCACCCGTCTTTGGGCTTTTAAAATTTTTCCCCGCAGATAGATACTGAAAATGACGATTATGGGGAGGGTCATTAAGCCTATGAGGGCGAGACTCGGGCTGTCGCCAAACATCACAACTATCACAGTCATCATCATACAAAAGCCCCAAAAGAGATCGGTTACTCCCCATGCAACAATGCCTGACAATTTGTTTATATCGGAAGACATTCTCGACATAAGCCAGCCGACGGCATTTTTATCGTAAAATGAAAGGGAAAGGGACTGCAATTTTGTAAAACACTTTGTTCTAAGGCGGTGACACATTTTTATTTCCAAATGGCCTACAAATTTTATAAATAAAAAGGTAGCAGCCGCCGAAATCAACAAGAATACTCCCGTAAAAATAATTACGGCATTAAAATTACTTAAATCCCGCCCCTTTACAAAGGTGTCTATTACATATTTAGTCATCTTGGGCTGTACAACATCCAAGGCCCCTATAAAACCGCCCAAAAGAACACCCGGCACCAGCAGTTCCTTAAAATAACCAAATTCTTTTACGACCTTCTTCCAAACTCCGCTTTTAAATTTTTCGTTATTTTTATCTATATCAAAATCTTCCATAAATTTTACTTCCTTATCGTACTACCGCACTTTGAATATCGTAAATTCTCTTGTATAAACCTTCTTGGGCTATCAGCTGTTCATGGGTTCCTTCTTGGCTTATCTTTCCGTCTTCTAAAACTATTATATTGTCTGCATCGCAAATAGTTGAAATTCTATGCGAAATTATAATCATAGTTTTATTTCCCTTTTCTTCTTTTAATGCGGAACGGATGCTTATGTCCGTTTGGGTATCTACAGCCGAAAGAGAATCATCAAAGATGAGCACGGGAGAATCTTTGATGAGGGTTCTGGCTATTGCAAGCCTTTGTTTTTGGCCTCCCGATAAGGAAACGCCCCGCTCGCCGACCAAGGTTTCATAGCCTTTTTCAAACTTATTTATTTCATCGTCCAATGAAGCTACCTTTGAGTAGTGACGGGCAGAAGAATCGGAAACATCGGGTACTGCCAATTTAAGGTTTTCCATAATAGTTCTGCCGTACAAAAAAGGCTCCTGTAATATCAGCCCTACCTGCGACCTTATCCAGCCCTTGTCGATAGTGTTTAATTCTCTTCCGTCCATTTTGATGGAACCCGAATCATACTCATAAAGCCGGGCAAGCAAATGCACAAGGGAGCTTTTTCCCGAGCCTGTCGGTCCCAGAATAGCAAGGGTCTGCCCGCTTTTGACACTAAAAGAAACATTGTCGAGTATCTTTTGGTTTTGTGTTTCAGGATATGAAAACGAAACGGAATCAAAAACTATGTTTCCCTTAATTTCGGGTTTTTCGTTTGTCGGAAAAATATCTTCAGCCTTTTCATTTAAAATAGTTTCAATACGGTTTGCCGAAACAAAGGATTTTCCTATATTGCTTATGATTCGGCCTAAGCGGCGGACAGGCCAGATTAACATTCCCGTATAAGAGATGAATGCGACTAGATCGCCGGCCGTTATCTCATTACGGTAGGCAAGCATACTTCCATAAATGATTATTCCGAAAACTTGGGCTATCGAAAGAAAATCGGAAAAAGCCCAAAAGGCGGCAAAGCTGTTGTTTATCTTTAAATTTTGATTTCGGTATCTTTCACTACGCTTAATGAATTTTTCTATTTCGTATTGATGGCGGGTAAAAGCCTTTACGACACGGATGCCCGTTAAATTTTCTTGCACGGCTGTAGTCATCGAGGCTTCATACTCTGTCGCCTTTTTAAACTGTCTTTGAATTCTTTTAAAGAATATAACCGACGAAAAAAATGTTAAAGGCATAATGCAAAAAGAGATAAGCATCAGCTTTGTGTTTAATTGGGCCATCAGGTAAATAGTATAAATTATCAAAAACACGGCACTTATAGTGTCCATTATCTGGGAATACAGGGCCAAACGGATGGTTTCGACATCGGAGGTACAGCGCTGAATCAAGTCTCCCGTTTCCGCCTTTGAATGATAAGAATAAGGAAGAAGCTGGATATGATTGTACAGCCTGTTTCTAAGAGTCTTTATTGAACGTTCGGTTGCGATACTGGCTATATTTATTCGGCCGAACGTAAAAAGCCCTCTAACCAGAGAAAAGGTAACTACCAGTGAGGCCATTGCAACTAGCCCGCTTGTTCCGTTTAAGTGATCTTTAAACAAGGCAACCAATCGGGATATTAAGCCTGAAGGCAGGGGAGCGCCGCCTATTACCGAGTCTATTGTAATTCGGATTAACTGTGGCTGCATAGCAACAATTACTTGTGAAAAAAGCGTAAAAATAAGGGCAAGCACATAAAGCCGGCTTTGTCCTTTTGCATATGATAGAAGTCTTTTTAAATTTTGCATACTCTAATTCCTAACCGCTCATTTTAACACAAAAAAAAAATTTATGCTATACAAAAGTTGAAAAACTTGACGGGCTTACCCGCATTATAACGGACAGCATGAATGAAACGGCTGTCGGAGAGCTTCTAAAATTTAAGGTTTAGACAATTTAGTCCAAAAAGCCTTATTGACATTTTTTTGATTTGGTGATATATTCTTGTCCTGTCATTCCCCGGTTGTGTAATGGTAGCACCGCAGATTCTGGTTCTGCTTGTGGGGGTTCGAATCCTCCCTGGGGAATTTTTCTATATCATATTTGGTCCCTTCGTCTATCGGTTAGGACATGAGATTCTCAATCTTAAAAGACGGGTTCGATTCCCGTAGGGACCGATTTAACCGTATAAAAATATCTTATAAGTCTTGCCAATACCCTATAGAATTTTTAAAAATTTACGATAATATATAAAGATATGGAAAGAAGTCTGTCAACATTTGATCAATTAGTAAAATCATTATCCACAGAAGAAACGCAAAGTTTACTCGAAAGCATTCAGCGCAGTATGGAAGAATTCAGCGGTGAAGCACAACCGGAAGAAAGGGACAGCCTTTCGGAGAGAATAAGAGAACACCAAAGTGCAGGCATATCAAGCGAGCCCTTTTTGATACGTTTATGGCTTTCCATAAGATCCTTCTTACGCTCCATCCCTTTAAAAGTAATATATAGTGAAGAACTTTTAAAGAGAATGGCAAAAAACCTTAAAAGATCGGCCGGCGCATATATTAATATACATCAAAATATCTATACAGGCGTATTTTACACGGAATTAAAAAATTTACGAAAAACACAATTGTTTTTTACCTCTCTTCTTTCCGCATATGACTCTGGGAAGGGCTCTTTCTATATGCTGGTAAGCTCCTTTGTTGCTCCCGCAACATATGAGAGACTTATGAAAGAAACAAATCCTTTTTCAATTAAGATAGGCTCGGAAGTTTCCTCAAACATAAGAACAGGCTTTTTAAGAAAAATAGATTCGGTTTTTTCAAATTTAACCGATGAAGAAAAAAGTGAAATGTACCAATGTGCGCAGGCCATAGAATGGATGAAGTCCTTTTGTTCTCTGGCCTTGGATAAGACCCTGTTAAGGTTTAATGTAATCTCGGATTCAAACGCTACCTGCCAGGCCCTTACAATACAGCCCGAAATGGAGGTCCTTTCATCGATTCTTTATTCCAAAAAAAATATACCTCATAATCTTCTGCAAGCCTTATTTTTAATGCATGCTCAGGAAACAATAATAGATGATGACAGCAGGATGGTAAGAGAAGCTGACGAATTTATAAAAGATGCAATTGAAGCCCTCGGTGCAATAAGAATATTTTTAAAACAAGTCCCTCTTCTCGACATTACCCGCTACATCAAAAAGGATATCAATTGGATGCCGTATAAACTGACAGGCGGAGAAGATTGGTTTATTTACTTTAAGCAGGCTTGGTATGAGCGCTTCAATCAAAAATGGTCAACTTGGTCATATGAACAAAAAAAGTTTAACATTAAAGTGCAGATGATTAACCTCTTAAAAGTAGGAGACTTAGAATCCATGAAGTTTTGTCCATGGCGGAACTTATGGGTAGAATGTAAGTTCAAAAAAGAACTTCCTTTTTTATTCTTAAAAACATTTTTTTATGCCTTTTATAACGAAAGACTATCTGAAACCCTAAAAACAATCCTGGTAGAAGGCAACTTTTACCGGCATGAAAATTTAAACGAGTACACAACCTCATACAATGTACTTGAACACCGCAAGGGAGAATTTGAAAAGTTTGAAAACCGCCTATCGCCTACAGGAGACATAGGTTCAACATTTGCAAAAATACGTGCAGAAAAAACTGCAACTTTAAAAAATAAAAATCAAATTGAGGGCTTGATGCATACGGTAGAGTCTGAAGCAAAGCAGCTTATAACCTCCAGTATTGACGCTCTAAAATCGATTGAACTGATTTTAACGGGAATCCTTGGGGGCGGAAAAACAAGCTTATACGCAACTATTACTAACTGGGCAGTGATAGCCGGAGTTAACAATAGCCGTTTCCGCGAGGAAGTTGCTGCCGTAAAGGAACAAATACATACAAGCATAAACCTCCTCTCCTTAGCGGAAAAGCTTGAGGCCGAAGCCAGATAAGTTATACAAACCTAAAGTAGGTAAACATTACACCCAAGGATCCTATGAAGGCTCCCAGTAAAAAGCGCACAAGAATTAAAACTATTAAACATACGATAATCTGTTTTCTCAGACTCATAAATTTTCCGCCGGATAATTTATGAACTCTAACAAAAACAGGGGACAAAAACCTATCGAGCATATCAGCAAAATTACCTTGGCGGTAGTTTTCGGAAAAATCAAGAACCAGCCTGATTATCAATATGATAATAAAGAAATTGAGCAAGAAAGAAAAAAACGACCAAACTATACCCACAAGGTTTAGTACAATCCTTAATACAGAAAAAGTTCTTGTATCTGCAATCTGAAAAAGTATATTAGCAAAAAGAGACAAAATACCGATAGCCAAAATAGGAGAAAAATCCACCATTCCGATTTGAGTAAATTTAAATCTTCTAAACCGGCTTAAATAAGGATTACAAATTTCATAAAGAAAGCCGCCTCTTGAATGGGAACCGAACCATGAAAGAAAAATATAAATAATACAAAGATAAGAATAAATCTTTACTACAAAACCCAATGTGTTAAAAAGTGATGCTATCATATAAACCTCTCTACCTATATATTTTAAATTTAATCCTTTTTTTATTCAAGCCAAATTTGCTCAACCCCAAACTGCATGCTTAACTCTTCAATAAATTCAGGAGTTGAAGGAATTCTAATTTGAGGCGATGCCTTAATTATATAAGCCTTATCCTCATCTTTTGCGTGAATATAAACATCGCAATTCCCTGAGCGCTCATACAAAAAATCCTTTAAGCCGGTCAATTCCTTTGCCGACGTTATATTTTCATCAAGCTCAATATGAACCTCGCTTAAAGCCTTTTGCTGTAATTTATCAATTTCCAAAACATCGTCCACCAAGAAGGAATGGGATTCTCCGTCACTGTTGTCGATAGACCCTGCAAAACCGCATACGGTTTCAGGCAAAAGGACAGCTCTGTACTTTTCCCAAGTTTTCGGAAAGAAGACTAAATCGATTGTTCCGTTTAAGTCTTCAAAAGCGCCGAAGCCCATCATTGCGCCTTTTTTTGTTTGATGCTGCCTGACACCTGTAAGCATACCCACAAGAACATATCTCTTTTTTGAGGTAGCGCGGGCAAGATGCGAAATATCCAAAGTGGCCGAATTATCTATCACCTTGCGGTACTCATCCAAGGGGTGCCCTGAAATATAAAAGCCCATCAATTCTTTTTCGAGCCGGAGTTTTTCCTTTTTGGGGAACTCTTCGATTTTTTCAAAAACAAAGTCCGAAAACTCTTTTATGCCGGAGCCTTCAAAAAGGCTGCCCTGTCCCGTGCTCATGTTTTCCTTCTTTTGAGAAACATAGGCAACTGCACCGTCTAAGTTTACCATCAAGGTAGAGCGCTCCTGCCCCAAACCGTCAAAGCAGCCGGTTTTAATCATAACTTCAAGGTTACGCTTGTTTTGAGTATGAAGATCGTTCCTCTCCAAAAAATCGATAAGGGACTTATACCTTCCGTTTTTTTCGCGCTCTTCTGCAAGCTCATGGGCAGCCTGCATTCCGACACCCTTTATACCCAAAAGACCGAAAATAATATTCCCGTCGGGTGAAACGCTAAAATAAGGATCGGAAGAATTGACATGGGGCGGAAGAATTTTAAGCCCCATCTTTTCGGCTTCGGCAATATATTCGGGAAGTTTATCGGTCGAGGTAATTTCGTTGGTTAAGTTAGCAGCCATAAATTCTGCAGGAAAATGAGCCTTTAAATAAGCCGTCTGAAAGGCTAAAACCGAATAGGCTGCTGCATGACTCTTATTAAAACCATAGCCTGCAAAGGGAATAAGGATTTCAAAGATTCTATCTGCATCTTCCTTACTAAAACCTTTCGCTTCTGCACCCTTAATAAATTTCTCTTTTTCGGTTTTCATAACCTCGATTTTTTTCTTTCCCATAGCACGGCGGAGAATATCGGCTTGGCCGAGGGAGTAGCCAGCTATTCTTTGGGCAACCTGCATAACCTGTTCCTGATAAACGATAACGCCGTAGGTTTCGGCTAGGATGTCTTCAAGGCATGGGTCAGGATATTTTATTTTTGAATTATCGAATTTTGATTCGATAAACTGATTGATATAATCCATAGGCCCGGGACGGTACAAGGCGTTTAAAGCGATTAAGTCTTCCATTTTTGAAGGCTTTGCCCGCTTTAAAATATTTTGCATACCCTGACTTTCAAACTGAAATACTGCAGCAGCCAATCCATCACTAAGCATTTTAAAAGTTTCCTTATCGGAATAGTCTATATCGGCGACAGAGAATTTTTCCCACTCTTTTCCTCTTTTATGGATAAGGTCTTCGGTATGTTTTATAAGGGTTAAGGTTTTTAAGCCTAAGAAGTCCATCTTTACAAGACCGCAGTTTTCAATTAAGTCCATTGTAAACTGTGTCGCAACCTTTCCCGTCTTTGAGTCCTTATAAAGCGGAACATAATCGGTTAAGACCGTTTTACCTATAACTATGCCTGCCGCATGAAGGCTGGAGTTTCTGTTACGCCCTTCAAGAGCAATGCTTATTTCAAAAAGCTCCTTGTATTGCGGGTCTTCTGCCATTTCTTTTAATTCGGGAACTACATCAACAGCATATTTTAAGGTAACCTCTTTTACACCGTCAGTTAAGGGTTTGGGCGGTATGAGCTTTGTAATGGCGTTTACATCGGCAAGCGGAATGTTTAAAACGCGGCCGACATCTTTTACTACGGCCTTGGGCTTTAAGGTTCCGAAGGTAATGATTTGACCAACGTTTTCATCTCCGTATTTTTGACGAACATACTCTATTACCTCCTGCCGTCTTTCGAAGCAAAAGTCTACATCGAAGTCGGGCATTGAAACCCTTTCGGGATTTAAAAAGCGCTCAAAAAGGAGGTTGTACTTTAGGGGATCTATATCGGTAATCCTCAAAGAGTATGCAAGGATTGAGCCCGCTCCGGAGCCGCGCCCCGGACCTACAGGGACGCCGTTATTTTTTGCCCAATTTATAAAATCCCAAACAATTAAAAAATAGCCGACAAAGTCCATCTTTATAACTATATCGAGCTCGTAGTTAAGCCTTTCCTTGATTTCATCGGTAATAACCGGATAACGCTTTTTTAAGCCTTCTTCAGCCAAGTGCCGGATATAGTCTTCTTTTGAGCTGAAGTCTTCAGGGATTTTGTATATCGGAAGAATGGGACCGGGCTGGGGAATTTCCAGATTGCACATTTCGGCAATGCGGACAGTGTTCAAAATTGCTTCGGGATATTCGGGGAAGAGCTTAGCCATTTCTTCTCCCGACTTAAAATAAAATTCGCTTCCCTCAAACTGCATGCGGTTGGTATCGGTTCTGAGTTTTTTCATTCCGATACACATCAAGATATCTTGAGCTATATAATCTTTTTGTTCTATATAGTGAATGTCGTTGGTTAGAACCAAGGGAACGCCGACCTTGCGGGCCATTTCAATTAAAAGCTTGGAAGCCTTTTTTTCTTCCTTTAGCCCATGGTCTTGAAGCTCTATAAAATAGTTTTCGGCACCGAAAATTTCACGGTATTTGCGTACATGGGACTCGGCCTTTTCCTTTTCTCCGTTTAGTAAAAGAACAGGAAGCTCTCCTGCAAGACAGGCCGACAAGCATATAAGCCCTTCGGAGTGCTGTGCCAAAATTTCATCGTCTATGCGGGGCTTATAATACATGCCCTCGGTATATCCTCTGGAACAAAGAAACATTAAGTTGCGGTAACCGGTTTCGTTCTTTGCCAATAAAATCAGGTGATAGTATTTTTTTCCGCCCGGAGTTTCTTTTTTTTCAAATCGGCTTTCGGGAGCAACATAGAACTCGCAGCCGATTATGGGCTTTATATTTTTTTCTTTACAGGCATTATAAAAATTTATAACGCCGAACATATTGCCGTGATCGGTCAAAGCAAGGGCAGTCTGCCCCAGCTGCTCGGCCTTTGCCGCAAGCCCTTTAACCGAAGCGGCTCCGTCCAAAAGAGAAAAATCCGAATGAACATGAAGATGAACAAAATCGACAGCCATAAGGCTTTAAGACTACCACAAAAGCCCCTTTTTTGCAAGGCTTGGAGAAAAGAAAAACAGGCCAAGCTGTCAATCAAAATAAAAATTAAGGCTCTTTGACTCTTTGCTGAAGGCTCTGCCTTAGTCTTCAGCTATCAAATCCGCGGATCGAATTCCCAAACTAATTTGCTGTGTGACCGTTAGCATTAAATGTACCTCCACTGTTGTACACTGCTTGAGTACTTCCGCCGTTATTTATTATTCGGCCGCTTAGCCAGTCTACTCGTCCACCGGCAATAGCTATGGCCGTTCCATGACAGGTAGTACCGGAAACTTGACTATGACCTGATATTGTAGGACTAACGCCATCGTCTGCACCGTTTTCCCCTATGGTAAGTTTTGAACTGCCGGTAAGATATATACCTGCACCGTAACAAGTTACAGTTTTATTATCATTTCTTTTTGTATAAGAGTTATTTTTAATCTGAGTATTTCCTTTTATAACCGTAGTCGAGCTATTCCCAAGATATAAACCGCAGCCCTGAAGCTCAGTCGTGGCTGTGGATGTTGTTGTGCTGCAATCTATTTTATTATTGCTTATTGAGCCTCCGATTATAAAAACCTTTACAGATGCATTTTCTATCATAATACCGGCTCCCATGTGTTGTACAGGCCCGGCAGCAGCATTAACCGTGTTATAGTCTACTTTCGTATTTACCAATGTCAAGCTGCCTGTAGTGTAAGCTTTAACATATATACCAGCTCCACCTTTTCCGTCTACATCATTATGTTTACCTTTTGTGATGGTTAAGTTTTTCAATTTGAGCTTAATGTTGGACTTTTCCATAACGAAAACACGATGCTTATTATCTGCGCCTATGGTAGTACCGCTGCTGCTGCCGATTATTGTTAGGGTTTTATTAGGACCAGAAACAGTCAGTTCACTACTATCTGATCCGGCTGTTATAGTACCGGGGCCTAATTTAATTACAGCACCTGACGGAGCATTCGTGATAGCGTTTTGAAGCTGAGCCCAATTAGTAATTGATGAGGAATTATATATCTTACTCAATACGGCAACATCAACCTCATGGTCAAGGTTGATGATATATCCGTTGTTGTAAAGTTCGAATTTTTCTATATCTTCCTCTTTGAGAGTATAACCACTGCCTTCAATAATCGGCTTATTTTTAAGCTCGTCTATACCAGCAGCATCTATTTTTATGTTTATAGGATTAGTGATATCCTGTTCTCCGGTTATATAAAACTTTGAATAGGAATCGGTAGAACTCGGCTTTATATATATTTGATTACCGGAATCAACCGTCATTCTGTCTTTTATGTACAATTTACTGTTGTCGTATAAATATATGTCTTTGCCTTTAGGTGATGTATTATTGCTTATCTTACATCCTCCTTCAAAATTTATGGTACTAGAGCGGCCATGTATAGCACCGCCTTCTACGGTGGCCGTATTATTGCTGATTATACATCCTCCTTTAAAATTTATAGGACCTTGGCCGCAGTTTATAGCTCCTCCTCTGTCAGCTTTTCCGTTTGTAAGTGTTATATCTTTTAGGTTAAGAGTCAGCCGCCAGCTTGACATATAAAAAATGCGGTTTTTACGGTCTGCATCAATAGCTGCATTATTTATGCCTTTTATGCTTACCGTTCTAGATGCAGATCCAGACTGTATGATAATTTCTCCCTTGTTATTATCGGGACTATCTGAAGCCTTTATTGTACCATCGATGGTTATTGAATCCCGTTTGTTTACAGCTTTTTTAAGAATTCCCCATACAGGTATATTGGGATTTGTTGCTTTTATTGTGTTAAAAACCTTGTAATAGTAGGTTATTTTTTTACTTGGAGTAAAGCCGCCGCCTTCTGCCCAAAGTTCAAGTTTATAATCCGCTCCGGACTCATTTGCAGTAAGCTCTATATCCGAAGCATATTGCACCGGAATGCCGTTCAGCTCGGCCCTTATTACAACTCCGGGGCCATAAGTGCCGAAAGCCTCCAATGTTACCATATCGTTGTATGCCGTATAAATTTTTATCGGGTTTAACGCGGTGGAATTTGTCTCATTTATCTTTGCAATTATATCGCTTCCGGTCGAGTAAATACCTGAGGTTATATAATTGTCAGGCTCATGTACATAGGTAAACTTAATTGTAGGATGGGGCAGCTGTGTCCCTGATGTTACTGTATTGGATTCAAGACCTTTTTTATCCTTTAATCGGATTGTATAGTTTACTGCGGCACCTGTATCTACTACAACATCGGTTTTATACCGGATTGTCCAAAGGTTGGATACGTCAGAACCAGGAGGTATAGAAGTACCGTCCAATGTTGATAAACCACCGTTCCCTATAAAAGTACTATTAGTACCAACGCCCGAAGAAGTTAAGGCGAGCTCATGCGGTTGCTCGGGCTCATTCCCTTTGCGTATTAATAGTTTTAATTTATTGTTGGAACCTTCATAACCGTCACCGTGTAAAAATAAGCCGTTTACTTTTGTACCAATGCCTTCAGCCTTAAAGCATAAAACATAGTATGACGGACTTCCGGTTGTTTTTACTAAGTCTATTTTCTCGAGATTGGGAGGAGGAGTGTTTACCCTCAGCTTAAAGCTGTGAGTTAAAAATTTTCTGCCTTCTTTGCTGTAAATGGTAATTGAAGGGTTTAGGTCTGCCTTACCCCATTCGTTTTTTTGTAAAAAAGCTTTTTTTAATGTCAGATTAAGTTGGCCGGCACCATTTTGAATAAGGGTATAATCCGTGTTGTACTCGGGGGGGGGGGGTACCGGCACCTGAGCCGATTACTCCGCTTCCAAAAGTTATTATGTCGGCAGGAGCTCCCGGATCCGTAGGCATTTTAAATTCATATTTTAACGCATTTACTATTTTTATTGTTATGAGTTTATCGTTTTCGCTCGAAAGGCAGGGATAGCCTTCGCTATCTATTCCCGCATAGGGGATTGCCGTATCCGTAACGATAATTGTAGATGCCCAATATTCAAAATCTTTTTCAATATCTCTCAAAAACTGATCACAGCCGGCCAATATAACAAATAAAATTCCTACAAGTAAAAATAACTTTTTCCGCATTTTGTTACCTCTCCATTTTCAGAAACCGAATGTCAAATTTTTATGCCCTATCGCCGGATCCCAATTAAATATGATACTCTACTATAATTATAAAGCATAATACTGCAAAAGTATATAAAAACATGGTATAAATACAAAAAAATATAATTATTTTGGGTTTCCGGCTATTTATTCGTATTTTCTTTTATCGTGTTTCTAAGATCATGGATGATTTTTTCTAAGCTCGGATCGGCTGCAATTTGTTCTTCAATCTTGTTACAGCCGTGCAAGATGGTCGTATGATCCCGGCCTCCGAATTCGTTGCCCAGTTCGGTTGTAGAACACTCGGTCATTTCCCTACAAAGGAACATCGCAATTTGACGCGGGAATGAAAAGCTCTTCGTGCGTTTTTTGCTTTTAATATCCGAAATCGAAATGCTAAAATAATCGGCTACCGTTTTTTGAATTAGGTCGATAGTAACATTCCTTTGACGAGTAGAACCGAAAATATCCCTTAAAAGATTCTTTGCCGTAGCCTCGTCCATAGTTTTCTTTGTAAGCTCGGTATAGGCGATGAGTTTTGTTAAGGCTGCTTCCAAATCACGGACATTTGAAGAAATATTTTTTGCAACCATGTCGATAACTTCATTCGGAATCTTTGTGCTGTGTTTTTCCATTTTCTTTAAAAGAATCGCATAGCGTATCTCGTAAGCCGGTGTTTGCAAGTCTACATTTAATCCCCTTTCAAACCTCGATTTTAAACGCTGTGAAAGGTTTTTAAGCTCTGCAGGCGGACGGTCGCAGGTAAAGACAATTTGCTTATTTTTTTCATAGAGCTCATTAAAGGTGTGAAAAAGCTCTTCTTGAGTTTCCACCTTTCCTTGAAAGAAGTGGATATCGTCTATGAGAAGGACATCAGCCTTTCGGTACTTACTCTTAAATGCAGGCATCATCTTTTTTTGAACACATTCTACAAATTCGTTTGTAAAGTTCTCTGCCGTAACATAAATAACCTTAAGCTTTGTCGTGTTCCATATTTTATTTCCTATAGCCTGCATAAGGTGGGTTTTGCCCAAACCAACCCCTCCGTAAATCAAAAACGGATTATAAGCGCTTCCGGGATTGGTAGAAACTGCTATAGCGGCATTTACTCCAAAGTTATTATTCGGCCCTACAACAAAGTCCTCAAAATTATACTCAGGCCTCAAATCGGGATGCTGCCCCCTTCCGCCCTCAGCTTTTAAAGATTTTTTCTTAGGCTCCGTTGATGACGGCTTTTCGGCATCTGCTTTTTTATCGGCCGCTTCCTCATCTTCTTCTTTAGAAATATCTTCAGAAGTCTTTGCTTTAATGATAAAATCTATAAATAAATTTTTACCTGAAAGCTCAAATAATTTTTTTTCGATACTGTTCTTATAATTATGAACCATCTGATCTCTAAAAAATTTCGACGGAACACTCAGATATACGGAATTTTCCGTAGATTTTTCATACTTAGACGGCAGAAACCACATAGAAAATATAGAAAGGGGTAACTCTTCCTTAAACTGATTAACAGCTTCATCCCAAAAAATTTTATAATCCCATTCGCTCAT